>CAWGMV010000013.1:0-21038 GCA_963823635.1 uncultured Acidobacteriaceae bacterium
TTGACGCTGCCGCCGTAAAGAATCCGCAATGTCTCAGAGAACTCCTTGCCGAAAGCCTTTTCCGCCTCGTGCCGGATAACCTGGTGCGCATCGGCGGCCATCTGTGACTGGACACGTCTTACCGGTGCCGATCGCCCACACCGGCTCGTACGCTATGACCAGCTTGGCCGCCTTTCGCGCTGAAATACCATGAAACGCGCGTGTGCACTGGCGGCGCAGCACGTCTTCGGTCAGTCCGGCCTCGCGCTCCTCCAGCACCTCGCCGATGCAGACGATGGGCGTGAAGCCGCTTTCCAGCGCAGTCTTGAGCTTGCGGTTGACGGTGTCATCCGTCGTCGAAGTACTGCCGCCGCTCGGAGTGGCCGATGATAACGTGGGTTACGCCAATCGCGCTTAACATGACCACTGAGATTTCTCCCGTGAATGCGCCCTCTTTTTCCCAATGGACATTCTGTGCGCCGACCGAGATGTTTGAGCCGCTGGCGGCTTCGACGGCTGCACGCACGTCAACGAAGGGTGGGCACACGACGATCTCGTCGCGCGTGTGGTCAGCAACCATAGGCAGAAACTCACGGAAGAATTCCGCGGTCTGTTCCGGCGTCTTGTACATCTTCCAGTTGGCAGCGATTAATTTCTTTCTCAGAGGCAGGAATCCGTGGTTGGGCAAAAGATTGACTATACAACTTGCCAGGAGTTGGCGCGACTGTGGCTCGAGCGTTGGACGTCAGCAGATAGCGTTAGAACACGTCTCGCAGCTTCCCGAAGCTCTCCACCTGCAGTAGCTGCCCGTTGCCCGCCTCGGGACGCAACTCGCCGCGCTCCAGCGCCCACGTATTGTGATGCGGCACAAACACCGCGTGCAGCCCTGCCTCGAGTGCGGGATTGATGTCCGACTTCGGGGGGGCTATTGCCGATCATCCACGTGCTTTCCCGCACCAGCCCGGAAATCGACCACGGCGGTGTAAGTCGCGACGTCCTTCTCTGTCACGCTTCCACTGCCGTGAAATATTCCTTCAACCCTGAACGTTCGACCTTTCCTGACTGTTCGGTGAAGTTCCCCTTCGTGACCAGGAAAAGATGGTGGCGCCCGGCCAGCTCCGCTAGTGTCTCGGGCACTTCGGGCAGAATCTCCATGGGATGTTCGGCGATGGCATACGCGAAGCCGTGGATGGTCTCGTGTAACGCGGGTGTGAGCGGTTCAACCGATAACTGCTCAAAGCACTTCACCAGCGCCAGCGCAAAGCTGTGCATGCCATAGCCATGTTGGCGAATGTTATCGCGCTCTACCTCGTACAGCACCTCGCGCACCTGCTCAGAGGTGTACTCGTGGTGATTCAAAAAGGAAATAAAGTTCGCGATCGCGCGCTGAAAATAGATGTTGTTCTCCCACAGCGTATCGTCAGCGTCGATAAGAAGGTACTGACCTAGGGCGACTTGCGTTCCGGGCTGCGATCCATGAGTTGATGATAACCAAAGCGGCAAGTGAGACAGCGATTTCAGACGGCGCTGTACGCTTCAGGAGAATCGCCGAACAGCTCTCTTACTACCCCGCGCCACGGTCCCGAATTCTTCGCCCGCACGAATTCGACCAACTCGGGCGTGACATACTGCGGTGGCCGGATGCGAAACATTGGCTTGTTTGATACAGGCTTGAGCGAAACGCTTGTCCATGCAACTTGATCCGGCCTTTCATGCAGCACTACGGCATCGTGCGGTCGAGACTCTGTGCGGCAAGTCTTGAAGTCGGCCGTGGCCGCGTCCAGCACCGTGATGTATAGATCCTGGGCCCAGGAAGCGCATCACCGAGTTGGATTCGAGTATGGCGTTCTCGGCCACCGCGAGTTCCTGCCGCAGACGTGGCATGGCCTCCGCCAACATTCCCTGGCGTGTGCGCACCCACAGCGAGCGCTCCGCGCCGGCGACCAGGAACCGCGAGCTGTCGCTCTCGCCGCTGCGGTCGTGCTCCTCGGTGACGGCCCACGAGTGGTCATCAGTAGCGCAGTCGCATGGTTGTCCATCGGCGGGCATACCCATGTCCATATTGCGTGATCTTGACGGCAGTCCAGCGCAGTTCAGGCATTGCCGCGATGACGCCGGCAACGACGCTGGTCTTGCTGACGCTGCGAGAATGTCCGCCGACTACGATGGTTGCCATAAGGTAGCAACTAGCGACTAGCAGTTAGCAATTAGCCTTAAGCGCTGAAGTGTTAAGTTACTAAAAGTTCTCGCTCGCCCTTGTGTGCTAGGCGCGCCAGGACTGCCAGCCCCTTCAGGTACTCGCCCAGCGGCCGCGCCGGCCTTCCCCAGAAGACGACCCCTTTGCCGCGAACCTTCTTATGGGACAGAACACCGCTCCCGGACCCCAGTATCACGCCCGGCTCGATGGTAGCGTGGTCACCGAGACCGACCTGACCGCCGACGATAACGTCATCGCCAATCGTAACGCTCCCCGAAACTCCGGTCTCGGCAGCGATCACGACGTGGGCGCCGACGCTACAGTTGTGACCAATATGCACCAGGTTGTCGAGTTTCGTGCCAGGTCCGATGACGGTTTTGTCGAGCGCGCCGCGGTCAATGGTACAGTTGGCGCCAATCTCAACGTAATCGCCAATCACCAGCTCGCCAATCTGCGGGAATTTCTGATAGCGGCCGTACTGCTCGTCGGCGCACGAAGCCGAAGCCGTCGGAGCCGAGGACGGCGCCCGCATGAACTACAACGCGCCGTCCAAGCGTCGTACCGGGGTAGATGCACAACTCGCGGGGAGAGGTTGAAGTTGTCGCCGATCACAGCGCCTTCGCCAACGTAGCAGCCCGCTCCGATGTGAGCGCGCTGGCCGATAATCGCGCCAGCCTCGATCACCACGTAGGCATCAACGCCGACGGTGAGAGCCAGCTTGGCCGACTGGTGGATGACTGCGGTCTCGTGAATGCCGGGAGTGTACGATCTCGGCGGATGCAAAAGAACGGCCGCGCGCGCAAACGCTAGACGAGGATGGGAAGCGATCAGCAGTGGCTTGCGTCCGGCGGCTGAGGCGGCGAATTCGCCGGCAATCACTGCACTTGCCGCCGACGACAATGCTTCCTCCAGATGCTTCTCGTCTTGCACGAAAATCAAGTCACCAGGAGCTTGTCCGATGCTGGCTACGCATGCAATTTCGACGGCACCGTCACCGATGAGACGGGTAGCCGTGAACTCCGCCAAGGCTTGCAAGGTTTGGGGCATGAAGGTGTTATAGCAGTGGATAGTCGATAGTGGGTAGTGGCTAGAAAAAAAGCTTGACCAGTTCATTTTTCTAGCCACTGACCACTATCCACTGACCACTTTCCACTGCTTTAATACAGAGGCGGATCTCCTGCCGGCCGCGTCTTCCAGCGGCGGTGCACCCACAGCCACTGATCGGGATAACGGCGTACGTATTGCTCGATGACGTTGGTGAACAGCGCAGTGTTGGCCACGGCGTCGGCGTCATCGTCACCTGTCCGCACCAGCTCCAGCGCGGGATCGAACTCCACGCGATATTTACGCAGCACCGGGTCCCAGATTGTAAATGCCGGAACCACCGCCGCTCCGGTGTGCAAAGCGACCCGCGCCATTCCGCTGGCCGTGCAGGCCGGAATGCCGAAGAAGTCCACGAATACTCCTTGCGGAGGGGTCATGTTGGTGTCCATCAGGACGCCGACGGTGTCGTTGTTCCGCACGGCGGAGATTAGCCCGCGAGCAAATTCGTGTTTGCCGATCATCGCGTTGCCGTGCAGTCCGCGATAGCGCGCCACAAGGGCGTCCACGTTAGGATTATCGAGCGGGCGCACCACGATTTTCATGGGATGTCCCTGCAGCGAGTGGAAGAATGAACCGACCTCCCATCCTCCGAAGTGCCCGGTAAGAAAGAGCACCCCCTTGCCGCGCTTCTCCGCCGCTTCGAAATTCTCGAAACCCTGGTACACCGCGACGTGCGAGGCATTTTCGCCTGGTGTAGCTGGGGAACAGGCAAGCCTCGCCCAGCAAGCGGCCGAGCGATACGTAGACTCCGCGCAGAATCTTGCGGCGTTCTTTAGGCGCCGTTTCCAGGGAAGGCGAGTTGGAGGTTGCGCATTCCAACACGACGCAAACGGCGGTGCAGATGATACACCGCTCCGCCCAGCAGAATGCCAAATCCACGGGCCAACGGGCGCGGCAAGGCGCCGATCAGGCGCACCAGCAACGCGACTGGAACGTACTGCAACCTGTGGCGCATCGAGAGTGTCGATTTGACGGTAGCACCGCGAAAAAATGAGGTCAAACGCTACCAGATATGATTACCCGCAACAGAATAAAGCGGTGGCCGCGGCCACCGCTCTGACCAACCGAT
This sequence comes from uncultured Acidobacteriaceae bacterium, assembly GCA_963823635.1. Taxonomy (GTDB): domain Bacteria; phylum Acidobacteriota; class Terriglobia; order Terriglobales; family Acidobacteriaceae; genus Bog-257. The sequence continues at coordinate 4,350 of CAWGMV010000013.1, forward strand.
ATAAGGTCAGCGACCTCAGTCTCACTGGCCGCCGGTGAAGCTGTCGCGGGTGGGGGTGTGCTCGGCGTTGCCACGGGAGCTGCAGCGGGCTTCGACTCCGGAGTCGCTTCTGTTGCCGCATCTGCCGGCGCTTGGACAGGAGCCGCGGTTGTTGCCGGCGTCGGAGTTGTCACGGTCGAGGCGGTTGGATCAACTGGCGTGGCCGCAGTCGCTGGTATGGCGGCTGGGGGCGTAGCCTGCGCACGAACTTTGGGTGTAGGAGCGTACTTCTCAACCGTGTTCAGAAGAACCATAGCGTCCTGCGGAGGCGGGACTTGTCCGTTGAGCACCGAGTAGAAGGTCCAGTTCTTGCCACCATAGAAGGCGCGAGTGTCGCCATCATCCTGGCGAATAACACCGCCGCTCAACGAAACGCCGAGAAACAATCCGCGCGAACGCGAATAGGTCAGCACTTGGGCGCGCAACGTAAGGTCGGTCATAGCCTGAGCATCGCGTCCCACCGGTCCGGCTGCCGCGGAAGCGTCGGCTCCCAGCTTGAACTTGCTTTGTAGCAGGTGTTGCATACCGTCAGAGGTGCGAATGATCAGTACCAGATCAGAAGCTTGACCTCCAGCTTGGAATCCGAAGCTGCCGCCTGTCAGTCGGAAGAACACCGGCGCGCTCCAACCATGCTCGGTGCGGCAGGTCGCTACGCCCTTGCCATAGTTGGCCCCGAAGATGAAACTGGCTTTCAGGCTGGACGGAATGATCGCTATGCACTTCGCTCCTGACATAATTCCATCGGGAATGGCGCGATCGGGAGCGGACATGATCTGGGTGAGCACGGTGCTCGCAGTCTGCACGCGATCCACTTGCGCGTTTCGGGCCTGGCACCAAGCCCAGGTGGTTATTGAGCAGATCAACAACACCTGTTCCTGCAATCTTCTTCATGGCTCGACTCCGATTAAAGACGGTGTGCTCAACCGGCCAACGCTGGCTGCACCCATCTTACGAGGGTTGGAGGGAAAATCACGCCGGAAGAGAGCGGCAAGGGTGGTTACTCTTTGGTGACCTGCTGGCGTGGCGGGAATGAACGCGGAGCCGTCCGGGATGGTTCTTGCCGACTCAGATGGGGTTGATTGCAAAAACGAAGGGCTGGAAGAGGAGACCCTCGTAACCTCTTCCAACCCTGTCTCCCAGGTTCTGTGGTAGGTGAGTGCAGTATGCAGCGGTCGCGGGAATCGCGCAAGACACGGAAGGTCAAGCTGCGTAACTGTACTTTCGTAACAAGTGGGAGGGAGGGTAACGGGTAACTGGCGTAGGTCGTTGAAACGCGGCGTGGTTTATTGCGGCGACGAGCAAAGTGAATGAGTGATGGCTGGACCGACAAAGCGATGCGGTTCTGTACTCCGACCTTGCGCATCAGCTGACCGACATGCGCTTTGACGGTACGCTCTTCGATGCCGAGCTCGTCTCCGATTTCTTTGTTGGAGCGGCCTGCGACCAGCAGCTTCAGCACTTCACGCTCACGCTCGCTGATCTTGGCCGTCGTGCGTCAGGATCCTTCGAGGAGAAGCGGTGGCGCGTTCGATGAACGTGCACAGCACCCGCCGGGGTGCCCACACCGAACCGCTGTGCACCACCCGGATCGCCTGCTTGAACTGCTCGGGCGTTGCGGCTGCGCCGATATAGCCCTTCGCTCCGGCGGCTATCGCGCGCAATATTTCTTCATCGTCGGCGCCCGTTCCGGTGACAATAATGCGAATGGCGGGACGCACTGCCTTCAGCGCCGACATAGCCGCGTAGAATGCGGCTCCGCCGCTGGAAGTCATCAGGATGATGTCGTCGTCGGGAGAACTCAAGATCGACGGGATGGTGGAGGCGCGTATCTTAAAGTCCTCTTCGGAGGAGAATATCGCCCGAAGTCCGAGGAAGCGAAGCGGATCAGTTTCCAGACGGCAATGCGGATGGTGTTCTTCGCGAGGTTTCTTTCGACCGAGCGGCTTATTCTTCGCTTTGCGCCCGCTTCATTCGGGGACTCAAGGTGCCCGTAGAATACAGCGAACCGTTAGTGCTGGCAGACTGGCTTAAGTGCCATTTGGCGGTTGAGGAGGCGGTAGCCATCTCCGTCGGCTTGCAGGCGCTTACGGTGCAGCGGACAATTCTCAGGCGGCGCTCTTGCAGCGGGAAGCCTTGCCGCCCTTCTGCACGACTTTCACCTCGGATTCTTTCTGCGCCTCGGCCACACGTTGCGGAGGCTTCTTGGGCAATTGCGCCAGGCTTTCCTTGAGGGCGGCCATCAGATCCACGACAGGTGCAGGCTTGCGGGGCTTCTCCACGGTTGTGACCTCGTCACCTTCCAGGCGGGCTTTGATGAGCGTCTTGAGGTTCTCTTCGAAGCTGTCGTGAAATTTTTCCGGCTCGAATTTGCCGGCCAGCGCCTCGATCAATTGTTGGGCGATCTTGACCTCGGCGTCCTTCAATTCCACATCCGGACGGCCGAAGTTGTCCAACTTCCGCACTTCGTCGCTGTAGTACATGGTGTGCAGCATCAGGCCGCCTTCATACGGGCGCAGGAACACCGTGTATTCGCGGTTGTGCATGGTGAGCTTGGCGATAGCGACGTAGTCGGTTTCTTCCAGGGCGCGGCAGAGCAGGGCGTACGGCTTGCGGCCGGCTTCTTCCGGTACCAGAAAGTACGACGACTCGAAATAGATGGGGTCCACTTCCTCGGACTTCACGAACTCGAGGATCTCCATCGCCTTGGCGGTCTTGGGCTCGATCTTCTTGATCTCCTCTGGCTCGATGATGACGTACTCGCCCTTGCGGTACTCGTAGCCTTTGACGATCTCGCTGCGCTCCACCACGCGCTCGTCGTGCGGACACCAAAGCTGCTGCTTGATGCGGGTGTTGTCGTCACGGTGCAGCATGTGAAAGGAAATGTGATTACCGCGCGCGCCGGAGAACAGCCGTACCGGCATGGAGATCAAGCCGAACGTCAGATAACCGGACCATACGGAAGATGCCATAGGTCACCCTTTCGCCCAAGAAATTGTGCAACTACCCCGCCAAAGGATTGTCCACATCGCCCACCTTTGTCAATAGCAGATGTTGCCAAGCCTTTCGATTTGCACGATTTGTGGGATGCTTCGCACCGGGGCTTGGGCCGCCTGCGGCGGCATCGGCGATGAATGCGCCGACATGCGATACTGACCGATACCTGTGTCGAGTTTGCTTCATACAATGGGCGTCCCCGCCGCAGTGGTGGCCATCGGCTTTGCCGTGGTAGCTCGTTTCATGGGCGCGGTCACTGACGGCGGCGCGATGGCCGGAGTGCTGGTGGCTTTTGTTTTAATGCTGGCCGCCGGCTTATCTGGATTTATTCCTCTGGCAACGGTGTTCCTGCTGACTGTGGTAACCACGCGCTGGGGCTATGCACGCAAGCAGCGTCTGGGAGTGGCCGAGCGTCGTCGCGGCCGCACCGCTTCACAGATCCTGGCGAATCTGTGCGCGGTCGCGCTGTGCGCTTTGGGGGCTGTATGGCGGCCGCAATTCAGCAGCGTGCTGCTGCTGGCGGCAATCGCAGCCTTGGCCGAAGCCGCGGCCGATACCGTTTCCAGCGAGGTAGGACAAGCAACCGCCAACGATGCCTACATGATTACCGACTTTCGTCCGGCGGCGATCGGCACCAACGGCGCTATTAGTGTCGAAGGTACGCTGAGCGGCTGCATCGCCGCTTCCATCGTGGCTTGGGTCAGCTCATTCGCCGGAATTTTGCCGTGGCAGTGGACGCCAATTGCCGCGCTGGCGGGCGTTGCAGGCATGTTGCTTGACAGTGTTCTGGGAGCGACGTGGGAGAATGCTGGAAGGATGGGGAACGACTCGGTGAATTTTGTCAGTACCGTGTTCGCCGCCGACGTGGCGCTGGTAGCGGCGATGGTGATGGAGAAGATCGCAATATAGCTGCGCAAGGGCAACCGTGGTTGCGAAGCTATGGCTAATTGCTAACCAACTACGCCGCAACCGCGTCACTCTAATAATCCAGGCTTCGCGGGAGACATTTGCCATGGGTTGTACTCAGGTGTTGCATCATCGTGGAAATTGTCTGGTGCGGCGGCAACAGTTGGCGCCCGGCGAGGCCACGCCTTGGCATCATGATCCGTACCATCGCGTGACAGTGGTTCTGAGCGGCGACCTGCTCCACATCGAGTTCCGCGACGGCGGAGAAACTCTACCCTGGAACATCACCGTCGGCGAAGTGGATTGGGTCGAGCCGACTGATCGCATCCACCGCGCCGTGAACGTCGGCAAGGAAGTGTTCGAAGAGGTTGTAACTTTTTTTCTTGACCGTCCGGACGCCGAACCGCAGCCGCAACACGACTCTGAGTGACCGCAAAATACCGCTAGTTGCGGCCAGAAGGTTGAACGAATGTGCAGAAACATTAAGACCCTCTTCAACTTCGATCCTCCCGTCACCACCGAAGAAGTTCGCGCGGCTTCACTTCAGTTTGTGCGCAAGATAAGCGGCTTCAATAAGCCATCGAAGGCGAATGAGGCCGCATTCCTGGCTGCGGTGGAGGAAGTCGCCGCAATCTCCAGCCGTCTGCTGCGCGTGCTGGAAACTACCGCGCCACCGCGGAGCCGGGAAGAAGAGGCTGCAAAAGCGAAAGCTCGCGCTGCCCAGAGATTTGGTGCTTAAGAGCTCGTGCAACTTTTGGACAGTTACAGCCCCGTTAAAATTGTGGCCGGAATCTAGCTTGCAACTGCCTTACTAATCCATCGACATTCCGTTTACTTACTTGCACTTAGGGAACTCCCGCTGAACCACAAGTAGCAACGAACTACCTTAGTCTGCGACCTATGGGGCATTGCGTCCATAGCTCGAATTGGATATAAGTCTCCCCGCCAGCCGAAAACTACACTCGACCATCACCTCGCCGATTGGACGCGAAGGAGATAGTGCTGAAGTGTGCCCGATAGTGAACCGAAAGATAACCGAAAGATAACCGAAAGATTTCTGCCGGTTGAAAGGTTCGTAATGTTTATTCGTCCTTTGCTTGTTCTCGTAGCCCTGTCATGCTGCATCAGCCTCGGCTTCGCTCAAGAGCCATTAGCCGCCAGTTCCGACGCGGCCGCTCTAAGCGGAAATGGTATTCAGTTCGGTAGTTCGATTCAGTCCCATCATGTGGTGGTAATCATGGAGGAAAACCGCAGCATCAGCAAGGCCTCCGAATACATGCCGTACTTGAACTCGCTGGCTACGGAATATAGCCAGGGTATGCAAGTCTATGCCGATTCCCATGGCTCGTGGCTGGCCTATGGGGAGCTGACCTCTGGATTGGCTCCATTCGGCGGAGAAGGCGATGGCGGGATATGCACCGGCGACGGATGTAGTCAGACCATCTACATTGACAACCTGGTGAGACACTTTGCTAGCCAGGGAATTACGTGGAGAGGCTACTTTCAATCCATGCCTGAAATCGGATATCTGGGATATCAATCCGGCTACTATGTTCGCCGGCACAACCCATTCGCTTTTTATAACGATGTGGTCAACAACCCCGCCGAAGCGGACAACATGGTTCCTGCTGATCCTTACATGTTGCAGGACATCGAGAACAATAACCTGGCGAATTTCACCTGGATTACCCCCGATCTCGTGCATGATGCCCACAATGGCAGCAGCGATCAGCAAGCTTTGGAGGCAGCCGACGCTTATCTGAAAACCTTCCTGCCGCAGCTATTATCTTCGCCGCCATTTCAGGCGGGAGGCGACGGTGTACTCGTCGTCACCTTCGATGAAAGCGAGTTGAGCGGCGACAATCAGTGCGGCGGCGATCCAGATCCTGACAATTGTGGTGGCCACATCTGGCACGTCGTGATAGGTCCGCAGGTCAATCTCGGCTATCAGTCGCAAACCCACTATAAGCAGGGAAGCCAATTGCGCTTGTTCTGCGATCTACTCGGAGTCAACGGCTGTCCTGGAGACGGCGCTACTTCGCCGTCAATGTCTGAGTTCTTCCAGAACGGCGGCGGAGGCGGTGGTGGCGGCTGTTCGGCCAACAAAGACCGCAGCGTTGTTATCTGCTCGCCACCGGCTAACAGCAACCTGCCCTCGCCGGTCCAAATTACCGCTGCGGCGAAGGACAATGAATATCGCATCACCGGAATGGTTGCCTACGCCAACGGCCAGATCGTGGCGCAGAGCAGCACCTCGACCCTGAATGCCAGTGTCCCGCTAAGTCCCGGCCAATATCAGTTGCTCGTCCGCTCCTGGGATTCCAGCGGCTACTATTTTTCCTCGCAGGAGAACTTCACCGTCACCTCTTCCTGCACAGCCACCCAGGATCGCACTCTGGTGATCTGCTCGCCTGTGGCGAACAGCGATGTCGGCTCGCCAGTGCAGATCAGTGCCGCGGCGAAAGACAACGAATATCGCATCACCGGTATGGTTGCGTATGCGAACGGAAAAAATGTCGCGCAAAGCAATGGTGGGACACTAAACTCCAGCGTGCCGCTAAATCCTGGTCAATACCAGCTAGTCATCCGCGCCTGGGATTCCAGCGGCTACTACTTTTCTTCGCAGGAGAACTTCACAGTAAAGTAGGAGCCTCGTTTTCGCAGATAGATAGTCACGCTCAGATATCATCCGCGCTAAGGTGAGGTCAGGAAATCTTCACGAAGACGAATCCGTAGTGCGACGGCACGATGATGGTCTGGAGTTCGCCGTCCGACGCCACGTTTAGATCGTAGTGTGAAGGGCGAACATCGTCATCGAGCATCTCGCGATAGGTGCCGGCCTGGGGAAACGGCACAGCGATGCTCCCCGAATCGTCGCCGAAGTTCAGCAGCACTATGGCGTACTCTTCCGGCTGACCAGCATCGGCCGCCGCATGGCGATGGTAGGCAAGGATCGCAGTGCCCTGCAGCGACTGCTCATAATAGAAGTACGAGTCGCGGCTGCGTAGGGCGCGCGAAGTCCGGCGCAACGTCCCCAGGCTGCGGTACAGACGGATGAGCGCCGATCCGGGATCGTCGTAGAAATATTCCCAGTGCATGTCACGGCGAAGGCCAATGCGCGCGTCGCCGGCGGGTGGCAGTTGATAATCGTCGGCGAACTCCTGGCCCTCCCACAGCATCGGGATACCTTGCGCGGTGTAGAGCGCGATGGCGAAAGGCTGCAGCAGGTAAAAGTTGTTGCGATTGCCCTCGGCGAGCGGGTCCGGAGTATCCGTTCCCGTGAACACGATCAACTGGCTGTGATCGTGCGATTCCAGGTATTGAAACGGAGCAACCGGCATATCAGCCGGATTTCCGTTGTTATCCACAACTGTCTTGGTCAGCGGATATCCGGTAAAGCTGACGTCCAGCAGGTGGGCAAAATCCTGGTCCGCCAAGCTGCTCTGAATCATGCCTTCTGACTTGTTCAGCAAGTCATCCTGCCAGGCGGCGTTAGTATAGGTGTTCTCCAGGACGGCGCGGGCGAGCGAAAGCGCTTCGGCACATTGAATGATGCGGCTATAACTGCCCGGATGTTGGAAGCGAGTAATGCCGAGCGAGAAATTGTAGGTGTCGTAGGCAAGCTTCGCATATGCAGTGTCCATCGGGCCGAAGTAGTAATCCGTAACCTCGTCGTAGCGGAAGCCGTCCACGTGATACTCGGTGAGCCACATCTGATTTGACGCCTGAAAGTACTCCTGCGTAAAGGTCTGCGAGAAATCGCATGTGGGTCCAAAATCACCCATGGCGCCAATCATGGGACTGGAGACGGCGGGTGCGCCGCCGGTCTGCGCAACATTCTCATATAACAGGTTGTAAGGAAAACTGGGATCAACATGCTGGTACACGACGTCGAGAATGACGGCCACGCCGCGCGCGTGGCAGGCGTTGACCAGGCGCATCAGCCCGTCCCCGCCTCCGAAGTAAGGGCTGGGAGCGAAATAGTTCAGCGGGCCGTAGCCCCAGTCGAAGTCAAGCTTATGGCTCATCACCGGCATCAGCTCGAGGCAATTCACTCCCAGGCTTTGCAGGTAATCCAGGCGGTCGATAACGCCGTCGAAGGTGTTATTGAACTGTTCGATATGCAGCTCATAAACGATGAGGTCCATTAGCTCAGGAGTCTGGTATGCGGCGTCGGTCCAGGTAAATGGCGTCGGAGTTTTCGTCAAAGTGAACGCCGAGAGCTCGCCGATGTCGGTAGCGCGCGCAAACGGATCGACAAACCACTTCGTCACCACCTGCTTGGTGGCCTGTCCGACGGGAGCCCATTGAAGCTGAAAGCGATAAAGATACTCTCCCTCGTTGCCGAAGTTCGTGCCTGCGACCGCATCGATGGAGACATTCGCACTCCAAAGGTCTAGTGCCGAGCCCGCTTGCCATTGCAGCGGAAAGTCGCACGGACTAATGCCTGGAACGAAGCGGTCCAGGCTGTGAATCACGCGAACGATGACCGCAAAGCCATCAGAAGCGCGCAGTCCCGGAAGATAAACACCGAACTGGACGTTGAACTTTCCTGATGCGTCAAGAGCGGGAAACGCACCGACCTCAGCCGGATTGATCATCGCGACCTCCATGTAACAAATCAGATTAACGTTGATGAGGAGAGAGGAAGATTAAAATCTGAGCAATCGAGCGTGACTGCTCAGGGGCAATACCGCACTACCAACGATACTCTCTTTCGCGACAGCGAGCACAGCTGGGTCGCCTCTCCTGATCAACGACGGCTGAGAACCGGCGGCCAAAAGCTGTTGCATTCCCTCCCGCTCTCGACTAATGTGGCGCGGTAATTCACGCGGTGCGGCGGGGGACAAGCGATGGCGAACAAAAAGCATCTGGCAATCCTGAAAAAGGGAGTTGCGGCCTGGAATGAGTGGAGAGAGCAGCATCCGGAGATAGACCGGACCTCCGCGGGACGAACCTCAGCGCGGCGAAACTCGGCGGGGTGAACCTCACCGGGGCGAACCTCATCGCGGGCGAACCTCCGCGGGGCGACCCTCAGCGGGGCGAACCTCGGCCGCGCGAACCTCTTCGATGCGAACCTGATCGAGGCGCACCTCCGCGGGACGAACCTCAGCGGGGCGCAGCTCCAGCGGGCGAACCTCAGCCGCGCGGACCTCAGCGGGGCGTAATCTCGACGGGGCGAACCTCAGCGAGGCGAATCTCAGCAAAGCGGTCCTCAACCGGGCGAGTCTCCGCGGGGCGAACCTCAGAAACACCGACTTCAGCGAAGCCGATCTCGTAGGTTGGACTGTCTTCGCCGATGTCGATCTGAGCACGGCCAAGGGGCTGGATACCGTGCGCCACGAAGGTCCCTCCACCATCGGCGTTGATACGATCTATCGCTCGCAGGGCAAAATCCCGGAAGTCTTTCTGCGCGGCGCGGGCCTTCCCGACGAGTTCATCGTCTACATCGGTTCCTTTGTCAGCCGCCCGATTGAGTTCTACTCCTGCTTCATCAGCTATTCAAGTAAGGACCAGGAGTTTGCCACGCGCCTCTACGACGGATTGCAAGGGCAAGGCGTGCGCTGCTGGTTTGCGCCTCACGATGTCAAAGCCGGCGAGAAACTCCACGAGCAGATTGACCAGGCCATCCGCCTGCATGACAAGCTGCTGTTGATCTTGTCAAAGCACAGCATGAAAAGCGACTGGGTGCAGGGCGAAATTTTTAGGGCCCGAGAGCGTGAGGTTGCAGAAAAGAAGAGGAAGTTGTTTCCGGTACGGCTCGTGCCCTACAAGACTTTGCATAAATGGAAATGCTTCGACGCCAAAACAGGCAAGGATTTGGCGCGGGAGATAGCCGAGTACTTCATCCCGGATTTTGCCAACTGGAAGGACCACGATTCGTATCAGAACGGGTTCGATTGGTTGCTGAAGGACTTGAAGTCGCCGGATGCAGGAGCGAAAGCCGTAACGACAGCGAAAGGCTAAGTGGCAAGCATTGAGCCCACCCTCTCGCCAAAGGCGGGCGAGAAGGGTAGGGCACCCGAGGTTAAGAATCACGCAATTCTCACGAAAGGCTGGGCCACCCGCCCAGGCTGCAGCTTTTCTAGTTCTTGGTGTGCGAAGCATGCTGAGCAGCCTTTTCTCCCGGAGCAAAACTCCACTTCTCCTTGCCGGCGGGCGTGAGCGCGTAGAGCGTGCCGGTACCGAAGGGGCCGCCCATATACCCTCTCGTTCGCTGCGTGACGTAGATCGTTCCATCTGTGCCCAGCGCCACGTCAAACCCGCCTTCACCGAACTCCCACTTCTTCTTCCCGTCGGGACCGATGGCCGCCAGATCCCCGCCCCAGTTGCCGATGTCCTCCTCGGCGTAAACGAAACCGTTGGCCCCGATTTCCCGGACAACGCCCACGTGAGGGCCCGGCGGGCCGTTCCACGTGAACTTCCACCTGAGGGTCCCATCGGACCTGATGGCGTAAAGATCGCCAACCGACGTTTCGCGTTCAATCGCGCCCCAGTCGGTGAAGTAGACAGCGCCGTCACGCCCCACCCAAGGCCCAAAAACTCCAGTCTCGATGTCGCCCTTCGACTTGAACTTCCACTTAGGTTTGCCGTCAGGGTTGAGAGCATAGAGAAGCTTGCTCGACGGGCAGAAGTAGATGACGCCGTCGGCAAAGAATATGGCCGGCTCGCGCGGGCCAGTGTCAGGATTTTCCGAGTTTTCGCGCGGCTGGCCCGGGAAGGGGACGATCCATTTCTCTGTGCCGTTTGGAGCCACTGCGTGGAGCTTGTCGCCGCCGAAGAAGTAAATTGCCCAGCGACCCCCAATCTTCGATGAAGGGGCGTGTAGCGCTCGGATCGGGTCTTTTCCCAGGTCACGGCTCCACTTCTGCATGCCATCGGGTTTGACCGCCTGAAGAAGATTGCCCTGGGTGATATACACCGTACCGTCAGGACCGGCGATTGGACTGGCTTGCGAGTCTTTCCTCCACCGCAAGGCACCGTCGGCCTTAAGAGCGTACACGCCGTAGCCGGTCTCATGACCACTGGCACTTTGAGGCAGCCATTGGTTGTCTTCGGCGTTGAGGACGTGCCGAACATTATTGGCGCAGAAATAGATGGTGCCATCGGGAGCGAAATCCACCCAGGACGGTTCGCCGAAATAGGGAAACATCCAGTTGAGGGCGCCCTTGGAATCGAGAGCATACAAGTTCTGCTCGTCGGCGACGTACACCGTTCCTGAGGGTCCGATTCCAATCTGCCGGTAAGAAAATGAAGCTTCAGCAGGCCGCAGAGTGAAGCGCCACTTCTCTGTCCCGTTAGGATTGAGAGCGTACAGGTCATTGTGAACGGGCTCCCACGGCGTGGTCTCACCACAACCGCTCGGTTGGCCCGGAGGCGCCGGCGTTTCGCGACACTCATCAAAAGAACCGGACACATAAATCGTGCCGTCGGGCCCAATCGTCGGCCGCTCGACCCCGGTCCAGCGCTGAAGCTGGTAGCTTGGCTCCTGACCGGCGCACAGGCTGCAGTCAGTCCCGGCCCAGGCAATGACTAACGTGGAGATGAGAAGAACGGATCGTCCACGCACTAATTGAGACACCGCTGACCTCGGCAATAGATCAACTCCATTACTGGCTTGACAAAACTACAATTATTTTCATGCCTATCCATCGAACCGATGTTCTTCTTCGTTGAGTCGCTATCCGACCAATCCACAACCTGAAAGGTCGAGCCGGTAAGGCCCTTGTAAAAGATGCAGCCAGCAAGCTATTACGTGCTTGCCCCGTTTGGTCATGAAAGCAGTACTTCTACCGCTATCTTAATGAGCCCTCTCGCCGGGAGCAACTTCGCCTAGGCTTAACCCCCATCGGCCTGCTGGTTACCCTACCCTCTAAAAGTTACGAAAGTACAGTTACCCAACCTGTACCTTCGTAATCTTGACAAAGCCCGGCGCTGCGCTATTTTAGAGAATGGGCCGCCCCGGCGGCTGCCGGGAGATGTGTCCTCACCCGTCCCGCAGAGCGGGAGCGGGGTGCGTTCGCTCTTTGACAATCTGAGCCTGCCCGCCTACTAGGGTATGCGTGGCGATTGCGCTTCGACGCGGATTGACTAAGTCCTTGTCGCTCAAGAGCATACGATAACTTCTTGTGGCTCAAGAAGTTGCAGCGAAAATCCGCCCAATCCTCTCATTCTAAAGAACAATGGCAAGGGGAGGGGGTGGGCATACCGCTCTGTCCGGATTCGACGTTGGGTAGCGGAGAGTCCAGCCTAACTGTTGCAATAATTGGTCTTCCAGGTAACCCCTTGTGGCTCAAGAAGATGCCGGTAAATTTTCCGTAACACGATGATTCTAAAGAACCAGCAGGGGAGGGGTGGTGCGTCTTATCGCCGGGTGCGACGGGTCTCGCGGTGCTCGAGACCCAGGCGAGGCATCAGTGCAGGAAAGCTGCTGGTCGGACAAACTTCAACCGCTCCACCGGCACGTCCGTCTAATTATGATGATGCGCTGGAAGACATTCGCGATAGGTTGTAGTCTGGCGCTGGCGCTATTCCTCTATGCGCATCACATAGGTCAGATGCCCAATCCAAGCGAGTACTCTGCTGTTATTGACCTGACGCACAATCTGAACGACCACTCGCCCAACTGGGAGGGCACGGAGGAATCACCGTTTCAGGCGCACGAGCTGGGTAACCTCGATCGCGACGGATACTACTCGCGCATCTTCAGCACGCAGGAACATTACGGCACCCATCTCGACGCGCCCGCGCACTTTGCTAAAGGTACGTGGACCGTCGAACAGATTCCTGCGGAGCGGCTGGTGCGCCCTCTGGTGGTGCTCGATGTACGGGACAAAGTGAAGGACAATCCGGACTACGAAGTGAGTGTGCAGGACGTCGCCGATTGGGAGAACGCGAACGGTTTGATTCCCACCGGGGCTGTCGTCATGGCGCACACAGGCTGGGATACGCGCTGGAACTCGCAGAAGGATTTCCAGAATCTGGGTAGTGATCACTTGCCGCATTATCCCGGCTTCTCGCTGGAGGCCGCGAAGTTTCTGGTAAAGACGCGCCACGTGGTCGGGCTGGGCATTGACACCATGAGCGTGGATATTGGAGCGACGACCACGTACCCGGTGCACCAGTTCACCGCAAAGGAGAGCGTTTATCATCTGGAGGGTGTCGCTAATCTCGCGCTGGTGCCGTCGTCCGGAGCCACAATCGTCGTGGCGCCCATCAAGCTGGAACACGGCTCCGGCGGTCCGGTGAGACTGCTGGCGCTGGTGAAATAGAAGCCGCCGTTGTCTGTTCGTCTTTCGCCAATGCTCTTCATAGTCCCGGGCTACTCCTTAAGAGGGAGCGCCAGTCTGGCTCATTTTTTTCGCTCGACCAGGAACTTGGCGATCTCGCGCAAAGTTACGGCGCGCTCGCCGAACTGGTCCAGTGCAGCGTCAGCCTGGGCCACGAGTTCGTCGGCCTTCTTCAGAGACGCCTCGACGCCGAACAGCGCCGGATAGGTCGCCTTGTCGTGCGCCGTGTCTTTGCCGGCGGTCTTGCCCAACTGCTCTGAGGTTTGAGTCACGTCGAGCACGTCGTCGACGATCTGAAACGCAAGCCCGATGTTCTCGCCGAAGCAGCGCAGGCTGGCGATTTGCGCTTCGCTGGCGCCGGCGTAGATCCCTCCGCTGACGACGCTGGCGGTGAGCAGCGCGCCCGTCTTGGAACGATGGATGTACTCCAGAGTTTGCGCGTCAGGATGAATATGTTCGGCTTCGAGGTCCATGACTTGGCCACCGATCATGCCGCCGATGGTGCCTGTGGCGTGCGCGATCTCGGCGATGATGGCGACGCGCGCCTCGGCAGGACATTGCTGGCGGGCCAGCACTTCGTAGGCGCGAGTTTGCAGCGCGTCGCCCGCGAGGATCGCCGTGGCCTCGCCGAAGGCCTTGTGGCAGGTTGGACGGCCGCGGCGCAGGTCGTCGTTGTCGAGCGCCGGCAGGTCGTCGTGAATGAGCGAGTAGGTATGCAGCATCTCCAGCGCGGCGCCCAGTTCCTCGATGCCGTCCGGCACACAGCCCTGGACCATCTGCGCCGCCTCCATGCAGAGGATGGGCCGCAAGCGTTTACCGCCCGCGAAGACGCTGTGCCGCATGGCGGCGTGAATCGACGGCGGATACTGCGTGGCCGGCGGCAACAGGCGCTCCAGTGCGGCGTCGGTCAGGGTGCGGCCTTCGTCCAGCGTGTCCTTGAGCATGAAGAGGGAAGTATAACGGGAGGAGCAGTCAGCATCCAGCAGTCATCGTTTGTACGGCCTGCATTTGGACGAGAGATTTGCCGTCAGCCTTCGTAAGAAACCGGGCTGTCGGACCTCGTCACTACCGATTCGGCCGAGGGCCGACAGCTGACTGCTGAGAGCTGATGGCTGACGGCTTCGTCACGCCGCCGCACTATGCGCGCGGCTGAGTACAACATAGCGTTCCGACGCCAGCAGAATGCCATGCACGTCGCTGGATTGGCAGCAATCCACGGCGCCCGTAGCCAACGCCTCGGTCCACATGCGGTCGTCGGCGAGGCGATGAATGCAGACGAATGCGGTGGCCGGAAACTGCGCGCACAGTTGTTTCAGCTCACGCAGGCTGATGAGCTCCAGGTCCACCACGGCAAACGGAGCCCGCAATCGCGCTACGGCAGAGCTTACCTCTGCGGGAGACTTCGCGATGGCGAGATTGCGGAACTGATTGCGCAGCACTGCCGCCAGACGCTCGGCGGAGCGAGGATCGTGATAAGCGAGAACAGCGTTGATAGGCCGCATGGCAAAACCCCTTTTGGAAATGGCGGAGGGGACGGCGATTGCCAACCCAGTAAAAATGTTTGGTTAAAGAGCCAACATCTTTCGCACCGGCTGGGTGCGATCCCAAAGTGATTGACGAGCGGCGGCGCTATTTGAGAGCGTTGCCCGGTTGCGTTGCGGTTTCGAAGGCCTCCGGCTGAAGCTTGCCATTACGTTTCAGCAGGATCTCGACTTTGCCTTCGGCTTCTTCCAGCTCCTTACGGCAGGAGCCCGAGAGCTTCATGCCTTCGTCAAAGAGTTCCAACGCGTGGTCGAGTGAAACGTCGCCTTTTTCCAGTTCAGCGACGATTTTTTCCAAACGTTGGAGCGACTCTTCAAATTTAGGCAAGCTCAAATTCCTTGGGACAATTCTAGCCCAGATTGCGCGCCATGAATGTAAAAATTCGAAGCAGATTACGAAACAGTGGCGCTCTTGCTGCCGAGGGCTTCCAGGACATCCACGGCAGCAGAATACCGCCCGAAGGGAGCGCTGATTTGTGCGCCCTGCACCATCTGGCGAACCGCGGTGAGCATGTCGCGCGCGATGGCTACCCCCTCGGCGCGGGCGCTGTCGGCAGTAGTTGCCTTCGCCATGCGCTCGAAGATTTCGTCCGGAATGGACACCCTCAACTCGTTCTTCATGAACTCGGCGTTGCGAGTGCTCGTCAGCGGCCAAATGCCAGCTACCACTGGAATGCGGCAGTGTTCAATCCTGCGCAAGAACTGTTCCATGAGGCGAATATCGAAGACCGGCTGAGTCACCGCCAATTCGGCTCCGGCTTCGACCTTGTATTCGAAGCGGCGAATTTCCTCGTCAATGTTGGGACTGCCGGGATTGGCGCCTACGGCGATGACAAACTTTGTGGAAGCGCCGGTTGGATTACCCCCGATGTCAAGCCCGCGGTTCAGGTTATGGACGATATTGACCAGCCCGATGGCATCCACATCGAAGACCGCCGTCGCGTCAGGATAGTCGCCCATTTTCGGCGGATCGCCGGTGATGCAGATGAGGTTGCGAATGCCGACGGCGCTGGCGCCCAGCAAGTCCGACTGAATTCCGAGCACGTTGCGGTCCCGGCAGGTGTAATGCAGAATGGGCTCGATTCCGACTTGCTGCAATACCAGCAGGCAAAGCGCCTGGTTGCTCATGCGCGCGGATGCGCGCGGGCTGTCAGGAATGTTGATTCCGTCCACGCCTACCGATTTCAGGAACCGCGCGCCTTCGATTTCCCGGGCTGCTTCTGTGCCTCTAGGCGGCACGATCTCAACCATGGTGACAAACTCGCCCTCGGCAAGTTTGCGGCCCAGTTGCGAACGCTCACGCAACGGCGGCACGTCCACCGGCTCAGCCTTGGGAGGAGCGGCGGGCTTGCGTCCGTCCTTGGGCCGGGGAACCGAGCGCAGAAAGGACTTCATCATGTGGATATGGTCGGGCGTGGTGCCGCAGCAGCCGCCGACCAGGCGCACACCGATGCCAACAAAACTCCGGGCATACTCCGCCATGTACTCGGGCGAGCAGAGATAGATGTTGCGCCCTTCCACCGAGCGCGGCATGCCGGCGTTGGGTTGGGCAGAGAGCGGTTTTGTAGTAACGGCCCGCACCCGCTCCATGGCGTCCAGCATGGCTACCGGCCCGACACTGCAATTGCATCCCACGACGTCAGCACCCCAGGCCTCGATTTGCGGCCCGTAATGCTCGGGGGCCGATCCATCCAGGCAGTTTCCGTCCTCATCAATGGTGACTTGCGCTACCACCGGCAGATTGGGGTTCACGTCGCGAGCGGCGAGAATCGCCTGATGCAACTCTTCCAGGTATCCAAACGTCTCCAGAATGATCAGATCTATGCCTTCTTCATTCAGGGCTGCAATCTGTTCACGAAAGGCGTTCCGCGCTTCGGCAAGCGAAATCTTGCCGAGCGGCTCAATGCGTACTCCCAGCG
>CAWGMV010000014.1:0-110229 GCA_963823635.1 uncultured Acidobacteriaceae bacterium
TTCGTCCTTTGCTTGTTCTCGTAGCCCTGTCATGCTGCATCAGCCTCGGCTTCGCTCAAGAGCCATTAGCCGCCAGTTCCGACGCGGCCGCCTAGGCGGAAATGGTACTTCAGTTCGGTACTTCGATACAGTCCCATCATGTGGTGGTGATCATGGAGGCAAACCGCAGCATCAGCAAGGCCTCCGAATACATGCCGTACTTGTGAACACACTCGCTCGGATGTAGCCAGGGTGTGCAGCTGTGCCGATTTCCATGGCTCGTGGCTGGCCTATGGGGAGCTGACCTACTCGGAATGGCTCCATTTCGGCGGAGAAGGCGATGACGGGTATGCCGCGGCGACGGATGTAGTCGGACCATCTACGTCGACAACCTGGTAGACACTTTGCTAGCCAGGGAGTTACGTGGAGAGGCTACTTTCGATCCATGCCTGAATCGGATACTCTGGGATATCAATCCCGCTACTATGTTCGCCGGCACAACCCATTCGCTTTTTCTAGACGAGTGGTCAACAACCCCGCCGAAGCGGACAACATCGTTCCTGCTGATCCTTACATGTTGCAGGACATCAAACAGTAACGCTGGCGAATTTCACCTGGGTTACCCCGATCTCGTGCATGATGCCCACAATGACAGCGGTGGTCAGCGAGCTTTGGAGGCGGCCGACGCTTATCTGAAGACCTTCCTGCGCAGCTATTATCTCGCCGCCATTTCAGGCGGGAGGCGACGGTGTACTCGTCGTCACCTTCGATGAAAGCGAGTAGACGGCGACAATCAGTGCGGCGACGATCCCAGATCCTCGACAATGTGGTCGCCACATCGGGCACGTCAGTGATAGGTCCGCAGGTCGATCTCGGCTATCGTCGCAGACCCACTATCAGCAGGGAAGCCGATTGCGCTTGTTCTGCGATATCGGAGGTCGAACGGCTGTCCTGGAGACGGCGCTACTTCGCCGTGATGTTCTAGTTCTTCCAGAACGGCGGCGGAGGCGGTGGTGGCGGCTGTGTCGGCCAACGAGGCCGCGCGTGTTATCTGTTCGCCACCGCTAACAGCGACCTGCCCTCGGCGGACCGAATTTACCGCTGCGGCGAAGGACAATGAATATCGCATCACCGGAATGGTTGCCTACGCCAACGGCCAGATCGTGGCGCAGAGCAGCACCTCGACCCTGAATGCCAGTGTCCCGCTAAGTCCCGGCCAATATCAGTTGGCCTGGCCCGCTCCTGGGATTCCAGCGGCTACTATTTTTCCTCGCAGGAGAACTTCACCGTCACCTCTTCCTGCACCACGGCAGGCCGCCAGGGATTGCACTCTGGTGATCTGCTCGCCTGTGGCGAACAGCGATGTCGGCTCGCCAGTGCAGATCAGTGCCGCGGCGAAAGACAACGAATATCGCATCACCGGTATGGTTGCGTATGCGAACGGAAAAAATGTCGCGCAAAGCAATGGTGGGACACTAAACTCCAGCGTGCCGCTAAATCCTGGTCAATACCAGCTAGTCATCCGCGCCTGGGATTCCAGCAACTATCTTCTTCGCAGGAGGAAAACTCACCAGTGAAGTTCGGAGCCTCGTTTTCGCAGATAGATAGTCACGCTCAGATATCATCCGCGCTAAGGTGAGGTCAGGAAATCTTCACGAAGACGAATCCGTAGTGCGACGGCACGATGATGGTCTGGAGTTCGCCGTCCGACGCGTAGATCGTAGTGTGAAGGGCGAACATCGTCATCGAGCATCTCGCGATAGGTGCCGGCCTGGGGAAACGGCACAGCGATGCTCCCCGAATCGTCGCCGAAGTTCAGCAGCACTATGGCGTACTCTTCCGGCTGACCAGCATCGGCCGCCGCATGGCGATGGTAGGCAAGGATCGCAGTGCCCTGCAGCGACTGCTCATAATAGAAGTACGAGTCGCGGCTGCGTAGGGCGCGCGAAGTCCGGCGCAACGTCCCCAGGCTGCGGTACAGACGGATGAGCGCCGATCCGGGATCGTCGTAGAAATATTCCCAGTGCATGTCACGGCGAAGGCCAATGCGCGCGTCGCCGGCGGGTGGCAGTTGATAATCGTCGGCGAACTCCTGGCCCTCCCACAGCATCGGGATACCTTGCGCGGTGTAGAGCGCGATGGCGAAAGGCTGCAGCAGGTAAAAGTTGTTGCGATTGCCCTCGGCGAGCGGGTCCGGAGTATCCGTTCCCGTGAACACGATCAACTGGCTGTGATCGTGCGATTCCAGATATTGAAACGGAGCAACCGGCATATCAGCCGGATTTCCGTTGTTATCCACAACTGTCTTGGTCAGCGGATATCCGGTAAAGCTGGCGTCCGGCGTCAGCAAAATCCTGGTCCGCCAAGCTGCTCTGAATCATGCCTTCCGACTTGTTCAGCAAGTCGTGCCTGCTGCAGGCGGCGTTAGTATAGGTGTTCTCCAGGACGGCGCGGGCGAGCGAAAGCGCTTCGGCACATTGAATGATGCGGCTATAACTGCCCGGATGTTGGAAGCGAGTAATGCCGAGCGAGAAATTGTAGGTGTCGTAGGCAAGCTTCGCCATCTGCAGTGTCCATCGGGCCGAAGTAGTAATCCGTAACCTCGTCGTAGCGGAAGCCGTCCACGTGATACTCGGTGAGCCACATCTGGTTTGACGCCTGAAAGTACTCCTGCGTAAAGGTCTGCGAGAAATCGCATGTGGGTCCAAAATCACCCATGGCGCCAATCATGGGACTGGAGACGGCGGGTGCGCCGCCGGTCTGCGCAACATTCTCATATAACAGGTTGTAAGGAAAACTGGGATCAACATGCTCGTACACAACGTCGAGAATGACGGCCACGCCGCGCGCGTGGCAGGCGTTGACCAGGCGCATCAGCCCGTCCCCGCCTCCCGAAGTAAGGGCTGGGAGCGAAATAGTTCAGCGGGCCGTAGCCCCAGTCGAAGTCAAGCTTATGGCTCATCACCGGCATCAGCTCGAGGCAATTCACTCCCAGGCTTTGCAGGTAATCCAGGCGGTCGATAACGCCGTCGAAGGTGTTATTGAACTGTTCGATATGCAGCTCATAAACGATGAGGTCCAGACCTCATCGTTTATGAGCTGCATATCGAACAGTTCAATAACACCTTCGACGGCGTTATCGACCGCCTGGATTACCTGCAAAGCCTGGGAGTGAATTGCCGATGCCGGTGATGAGCCATAAGCTTGACTTGGTCTGGGGGCTACTCGGCCGCTGAACTTGTTTCGCTCCCAGCCCTTACTTCGGAGGCGGGGACGGGCTGATGCGCCTGGTCAACGCCTCCACGCGCGCGGCGTGGCCGTCATTCTCGACGTCGTGTACCAGCATGTTGATCCCGTTTTCCTTACAACCTGTTATATGAGAATGTTGCGCAGACCGGCGGCGCGCCCGCCGTCTCCGGTCCATGGTCATTGGCCGTGGTCATTTTGGACCCACATGCGATTTCTGCAGACCTTTACGCAGGAGTACTTTCAGGCGTCAAACCAGATGTGGCTCACCGAGTATCACGTGGACGGCTTCCGCTACGACGAGGTTACGGATTACTACTTCGGCCCGATGGACACTGCATATGCGAAGCTTGCCTACGACACCTACGATTTACGCTCGGCATTACTCCACTTATCCGGGCAGTTATAGCCGCATAATTCAATGTGCCGAAGCGCTTTCGCTTGTGGAGAACACCTATCTAACGCCGCCTGGCAGGATAACTTGCTGAACAAGTCGGAAGGCATGATTCAGAGCAGCTTGGCGGACCAGGATTTTGCCCACCTGCTGGACGTCAGCTTTACCGGATATCCGCTGACCAAGACAGTTGTGGATAACAACGGAAATCCGGCTGATATGCCGGTTGCTCCGTTTCAATATCTGGAAAATGGCGCCGATCACAGCCAGTTGATCGTGTTCACGGGAACGGATACTCAGAGACCGCTGGCCGAGGGCAATCGCAACAACTTTTACCCGATGCGCCATCGCGCTCTACTACACCGCGCAACCCGATGCTGTGGGAGGGCCAGGAGTTCGCCGACGATTATCAACTGCCACCGCGGGCGACACGCATTCGCCGTGACATGCACTGGGAATATTTCTACAACGATCCCGGATCAGCACTGATAAGGTTTTGTTCCCGCAGCCTGGGAGGTTCCGCCGGAACCGCGCGCCCTACGCAGCCGCACGACTCGTACTTCTCTTATGAGCAGTCGCTGCAGGGCGGTACCGGGATAGCTTCCTTCCATCGCCATGCGGCGGCCGATGCTGGTCAGCGAAGCACCATGGTGTACTAAACTCGGCGACGATTCGGGGAGCATCGCTGTGCCGCTCCCCAGGCCGGCACTTATGGCGAGATGCTCGATGACGATGTTCGCCCTTGACACTACGATCTAAACGTGGCGTCGGACGGCGAACTCAGAGCCATTGCAGTGCCTGCCGTCGCACTACGGATTCGTCTTCGTGAAGATTTCCTGACCTCACCTTAGCGCGGATGATATCTGAGCGTGACTGTGTCTCTGCGAAAACGAGGCTCCTACTTTACTGTGAAGTTCTCCTGCGAAGAAAAGTAGTAGCCGCTGGAATCCCAGGCGCGGATGACTAGCTGGTATTGACCGGATTTAGGCACACGCTGGAGTTTAGTGTCCCACCATTGCTTTGCGCGACATTTTTTCCGTTCGCATACGCAACCATACCGGTGATGCGATATTCGTTGTCTTTCGCCGCGGCACTGATCTGCACTGGCGAGCACCGACATCCTCGCCACAGGCGAGCAGATCACCAGAGTGCGATCCTGGGTGGCTGTGCAGGAAGGAGGTGACGGTGCAGTTCTCCTGCGAGGAAAAATAGTGCACCACTGGAATCCCAGGAGCGGAACAAGCCATTGGCCGGGAGGCGGGACACTGGCATTCAGGGTCGAGGTGCTGCTCTGCGCCACGATCTGGCCGCTCGCATAGGCAACCATTCCGGTGATGCGATATTCATTGTCCTCGCCGCAGCGGTCATTTGGACCGGCGAGGGCAGGTTGCTGTTAGCCGGTGGCGAGCAGATGACAACGCTGCGTCTTTTGCTAGGCCGAACAGCCGCCTCCGCCGCCGTTCTGGAAGAACTACAACCGTGACGGCGAAGTAGCGCCGTCTCCAGGACAGCCGTTGAGCTCCGAGTAGATCGCAGAACAACACCAACTGGCTTCCCTGCTTATAGTGGGTTTGCGACTGATAGCCAAATTAACCTGGGTACGTCACGACGTGCCAGATGTGGCCACCACAATTGTAGGATCTGGATCCGCCGCCGCACTGATTGTCGCCGCTCAACTCGCTTTCATCGAAGGTGACAATCAACGAGTACACGCAGTTCGCCGCCTGAATGGGCGGCGAGGTTCCGGCAGGAAGGTTTTCAGATAAGCGTCGGCTGCCTCCAAAGCTGCTGATCGGCTGCTGCCATTGTCGGCTCAGCATGCGCGGCAATATCCAGGTGAAATTCGCCAGGTTATTGTTCTCGATGTCCTGCAACATGTAAGGATCAGCAGGAACCATGTTGTCCGCTTCGGCGGGGTTGTTGACGACATCGTTATAAAAAGCGAATCGTGTTGTGCCGGCGAACATAGTAGCCGGATTGATATCCCAGATATCCGATTTCAGGCATGGATTGAAAGTAGCCTCTCCACGTAATTCCCTGGCTAGCAAAGTGTCTCACCAGGTTGTCAATGTAGATGGTCTGACTACATCCGTCGCCGGTGCATATCCCGCCATCGCCTTCTCCGCCGAATGGAGCCAATCCAGAGGTCAGCTCCCCATAGGCCAGCCACGAGCCATGGGAATCGGCATAGACTTGCATACCCTGGCTATATTCCGTAGCCAGCGAGTTCAAGTACGGCATGTATTCGGAGGCCTTGCTGATGCTGCGGTTTTCCTCCATGATTACCACCACATGATGGGACTGAATCGAACTACCGAACTGAATACCATTTCCGCTTAGAGCGGCCGCGTCGGAACTGGCGGCTAATGGCTCTTGAGCGAAGCCGAGGCTGATGCAGCATGACAGGGCTACGAGAACAAGCAAAGGACGAATAAACATTACGAACCTTTCAACCGGCAGAAATCTTTCGGTTATCTTTCGGTTATCTTTCGGTTCACTATCGGGCACACTTCAGCACTATCTCCTTCGCGTCCAATCGGCGAGGTGATGGTCGAGTGTAGTTTTCGGCTGGCGGGGAGACTTATATCCAATTCGAGCTATGGACGCAATGCCCCATAGGTCGCAGACTAAGGTAGTTCGTTGCTACTTGTGGTTCAGCGGGAGTTCCCTAAGTGCAAGTAAGTAAACGGAATGTCGATGGATTAGTAAGGCAGTTGCAAGCTAGATTCCGGCCACAATTTTAACGGGGCTGTAACTGTCCAAAAGTTGCACGAGCTCTTAAGCACCAAATCTCTGGGCAGCGCGAGCTTTCGCTTTTGCAGCCTCTTCTTCCCGGCTCCGCGGTGGCGCGGTAGTTTCCAGCACGCGCAGCAGACGGCTGGAGATTGCGGCGACTTCCTCCACCGCAGCCAGGAATGCGGCCTCATTCGCCTTCGATGGCTTATTGAAGCCGCTTATCTTGCGCACAAACTGAAGTGAAGCCGCGCGAACTTCTTCGGTGGTGACGGGAGGATCGAAGTTGAAGAGGGTCTTAATGTTTCTGCACATTCGTTCAACCTTCTGGCCGCAACTAGCGGTATTTTGCGGTCACTCAGAGTCGTGTTGCGGCTGCGGTTCGGCGTCCGGACGGTCAAGAAAAAAAGTTACAACCTCTTCGAACACTTCCTTGCCGACGTTCACGGCGCGGTGGATGCGATCAGTCGGCTCGACCCAATCCACTTCGCCGACGGTGATGTTCCAGGGTAGAGTTTCTCCGCCGTCGCGGAACTCGATGTGGAGCAGGTCGCCGCTCAGAACCACTGTCACGCGATGGTACGGATCATGATGCCAAGGCGTGGCCTCGCCGGGCGCCAACTGTTGCCGCCGCACCAGACAATTTCCACGATGATGCAACACCTGAGTACAACCCATGGCAAATGTCTCCCGCGAAGCCTGGATTATTAGAGTGACGCGGTTGCGGCGTAGTTGGTTAGCAATTAGCCATAGCTTCGCAACCACGGTTGCCCTTGCGCAGCTATATTGCGATCTTCTCCATCACCATCGCCGCTACCAGCGCCACGTCGGCGGCGAACACGGTACTGACAAAATTCACCGAGTCGTTCCCCATCCTTCCAGCATTCTCCCACGTCGCTCCCAGAACACTGTCAAGCAACATGCCTGCAACGCCCGCCAGCGCGGCAATTGGCGTCCACTGCCACGGCAAAATTCCGGCGAATGAGCTGACCCAAGCCACGATGGAAGCGGCGATGCAGCCGCTCAGCGTACCTTCGACACTAATAGCGCCGTTGGTGCCGATCGCCGCCGGACGAAAGTCGGTAATCATGTAGGCATCGTTGGCGGTTGCTTGTCCTACCTCGCTGGAAACGGTATCGGCCGCGGCTTCGGCCAAGGCTGCGATTGCCGCCAGCAGCAGCACGCTGCTGAATTGCGGCCGCCATACAGCCCCCAAAGCGCAGAGCGCGACCGCGCACAGATTCGCCAGGATCTGTGAAGCGGTGCGGCCGCGACGACGCTCGGCCACTCCCAGACGCTGCTTGCGTGCATAGCCCCAGCGCGTGGTTACCACAGTCAGCAGGAACACCGTTGCCAGAGGAATAAATCCAGATAAGCCGGCGGCCAGCATTAAAACAAAAGCCACCAGCACTCCGGCCATCGCGCCGCCGTCAGTGACCGCGCCCATGAAACGAGCTACCACGGCAAAGCCGATGGCCACCACTGCGGCGGGGACGCCCATTGTATGAAGCAAACTCGACACAGGTATCGGTCAGTATCGCATGTTGGGGCATTCATCGCCGATGCCGCCGCAGGCGGCCCAAGCCCCGGTGCGAAGCATCCCACAAATCGTGCAAATCGAAAGGCTTGGCAACATCTGCTATTGACAAAAGTGGGCGATGTGGACAATCCTTTGGCGGGGTAGTTGCACAATTTCTTGGGCGAAAGGGTGACCTATGGCATCTTCCGTATGGTCCGGTTATCTCACGTTCGGCTTGATCTCCATGCCGGTACGGCTGTTCTCCGGGGCGCGCGGCAATCACATTTCCTTTCATATGCTGCACCGGGACGACAACACCCGCATTAAGCAGCAACTCTGGTGCCCGCACGACGAGCGCGTGGTGGAGCGCAGCGAGATCGTCAAAGGCTACGAGTACCGCAAGGGTGAGTACGTCATCATCGAGCCAGAGGAGATCAAGAAGATCGAGCCCAAGACTGCCAAGGCCATGGAGATCCTCGAATTCGTGAAGTCCGAGGAAGTGGACCCCATATATTTCGAGTCGTCGTACTTTCTGGTGCCGGAAGAAGCCGGCCGCAAGCCATACGCGCTGCTCTGCCGCGCCCTGGAAGAGACCGACTACGTCGCTATCGCCAAGCTCACCATGCACAATCGCGAGTACACGGTGTTCCTGCGCCCCTATGAAGGCGGCCTGATGCTGCACACCATGTATTACAGCGACGAAGTGCGGAAGCTGGACAACTTCGGCCGTCCGGATGTGGAATTGAAGGAAGCCGAGATCAAGATCGCGCAACAACTGATTCAAGCGCTGGCGGGTAAGTTCGACCCGGAAAAATTTCACGACAGCTTTGAAGAGAACCTCAAGACGCTGATCAAGGCCCGCATGGAAGGTGACGAGGTCACAACCATCGAAAAGCCACGCAAACCTGCACCTGTCGTGGATTTGATGGCCGCCCTCAAGGAGAGCCTGGCGCAATTGCCCAAGAAGCCGCCGCAACGTGTGGCCGAGGCGCAGAAAGAATCGGAGGTGAAAGTCGTGCAGAAGGGCGGCAAGACTTCCCGCCGCAAGAGCGCCGCCTGAGAATTGTCCGCTGCACCGTAAGCGCCGGCAAGCCGACGGAGATGGCTACCGCCTCCTCAACCGCCAAATGGCACTTAAGCGCAGTCTGCCAGCAGTAACAGTTAGCGTATGCTATCGGCGAGGAGGCAAGATCGCCGATGAAGTCGGCATCCACTAAGCGCAAAGCGAAGAATAAGCCGCTCGGTCGAAAGAGAACCTCTGCGAAGGAACCAATTCGCGTTTCTGTCTTGGAAAGCGACCCACTTCGTTTCGTCGGATTTCGCGCCCTTTTCGGATCGGGGGCAGAGTTTCATGTCAGGTCCACCACTGTTCCCACAATTCTGAAGGCCCTCGACGATGACGTCGTGTTGATGACCCGCAACCGCGGAGCAGCATTTTATTCGGGCATGACCGCGCTCAAGACCGTCCGTCCCGGGGTGCGGATTATTGTGACCGGCCCAGGAAACAAGGATGAAGACATATTGCGCGCGATAGCAGCCGGAGCCAAGGGCTATATCGCTGACGACGCCAGCGCGGCCGAGTTCAAGCAGGCCATCCGGGCGGTGAACAGCGGTTCGGTCTGGGCGCCGCGCAGAGTACTGGCAATTTTCATCGAGCGCGTTACTGCATCGACCACGCCCCGAAAAGCCAGGATGCACGACGGCCAAATGATCAGCCACCGGCAACGGCAGGTGCTGAGCCTGCTGGCTGTGGGCAGTTCCAACCGCGAAATCGCCAAAGAACTCGGGTTAACCGAACGCACCGTCAAGGCTCATGTCGCTGAGCTGCTGCGCAAGATTGGGGCTCCCAATCGCATCGCATTGTCGGTCCATCCTCTCACCCACACCCTGCTCGCAATTGCCGAATAACTTGGGCTCGTTTCTAACCTGTAAAACCTAACTTGCCAGTTATCCAAAATGGTTACCCTCGCTCGAATTTGTTACTAAAGTACAGTTACCTAACCTGTACCTTCGTAACTTGCGCAAAGTTACCGTCCATTGCATACTGCACTCACCTACCACAGAACCTGGGAGAAAGGGTTGGGAGAGGTTACGAGGGTCATCTTCTTCCAACCCTTGTTATTTGCGGCACGGAAAGCGGGACGCTGTGCCGTTCGCCATCGGCACTGCCCTTCCCCAGGACACTAAAGAGTAACCGTTTCACCGCTATGTTCCGGCTCCAACTCTCCCCCTTCCGACGTAAGATGGCTCCAGTCGGCGATGCAGGCCGAGATCGCTGTTGAGATCGGAGTTGAATCGTGAAGAAAATTGCATTGCTGGTGCTGTTGGTATCCTCAATCGCCCTGTGTGCCTCTGCTTCGGACAGGCGCGGCGCCGCTATGGATCGCGTTCAAACTTCCAGCACTGTGCTGAGCCAGATTATGTCGGCGCCCGACAGCGCCATTCCTGACGCCATTATGAATGGCGCGAAGTGCATCGCCATCGTGCCTTCTGACTTGAAGGCCAGCTTTATCTTCGGCGCCAACTATGGGAAGGGCGTGGCAACCTGCCGCACAGAGCAGGGCTGGAGCGCGCCGGTGTTCTTTATCGTGACCGGCGGCAGCTTCGGGTTCCAGGCAGGAGGTCAGGCGTCTGATCTGGTCTTGATCATCCGCACCGATGACGGCATGCAGCATCTGTTGCAAAGCAAGTTCAAGCTGGGGGCCGATGCTTCCGCGGCCGCCGGTCCGGTGGGACGGAACGCTCAGGCTGCGACTGATCTCACTCTGCGCGCCCAGGTTCTTACTTACTCTCGCGCCCGCGGACTCTTTCTCGGCGTTTCGCTGGGTGGCGCGGTAATTCGCCAGGACGGGGCCGACACCCAGGCTTTCTATGGCAAGAACTGGACCTTCTATTCCCTGCTGAAAGGCGAGGTTCCGGCTCCGCAGGACTCGCAGGTGCTCTTGAACATGGTCGAGAAGTATGCGCCCACGCCGAAAGTTCGGGCGCATGCTGCTCCACCGGTCGCGCCTGATTCAGCCGCAACCACCGTTCCAGTTGCTGCGCCGGTAGCAGCTCCACAGCCAGCACCGACGGCGACAGCTGAGAAGTCCGCTGCAGCCGCCGCAGCTGCTCCGGTCACGGCACCAGCCACCAGCGCCCCAGCGTCAACTACCATTCCTGCCGAAACGCCGGCTCCAGCTACTGATTTGGCGCCTGACGCCACCCCTACCGCAAGCGCTGCACCCGTCTCCGCACCGAGCACATCAAGCGCTGCATCGGTCGCCGGCAGCGCCCACGGCAACCAGTGATTTTGTGCGGGTCAGTTTGCGGTGGCTGCGCCACCGCTTTTTTCTGCACCGCCGCTGAGCTGTTTGACCGCGATTTTTCGCGGTGCTACCGTCGAGCGTAGCTCCCGATGCGTTACAGATTGCAGTACCTACCAGTTGCGCTGCTGGTGCGGCTGATTGGCGCCTTGCCGCGCCCGCTGGCCCGCGGTACCGGCGTCCTGATTGCCGGGCTGGTATATCACCTACATTTGCGTCTGCGGCGCGTCGGAATGCGCAATCTTCAACTCGCCTTCCCTGAGAAATCACCGCAGGAACGCCGCAAAATTCTGCGCGCGGTTTATGTTTCGCTCGGCCGCTTGCTGGGCGAGGCCTGCCTGTTTCCCAGCTGCACGGCCGAGAACGCGTCGCAGGTTGCGGTCTATCAGGGCTTTGAGAATTTTGAGGCCGCGGAGAAGCGCGGCAAAGGTGTGCTTCTGCTCACCGGCCATTTCGGCGGATGGGAGGTTGGGTCGTTCTTCCACTCGCTCATGGGACATCCCATGCAAATCGTAGTGCGCCCGCTCGATAATCCTCACGTGGACGCACTTGTGGCGCGCTACCGCGGACTGCACGGCAACACCATGATTGGCAAGCACGAATTTGCTCGCGGGCTAATCTCAGCCATGCGGGACAACGCCACCGTCGGCATCCTGATGGACACCAACATGACGCCTCCGCAAGGGGTGTTCGTGGACTTCTTTGGCATTCCGGCCTGCACGGCCAGCGGAATGGCGCGGGTCGCTTTGCACACCGGAGCGGCGGTCGTTCCGGCATTTACAATCTGGGACCCGGTGCTGCGTAAATATCGCGTGGAGTTCGATCCCGCGCTGGAGCTGGTGCGGACAGGTGACGATGACGCCGACGCCGTGGCCAACACTGCGCTGTTCACCAACGTCATCGAGCAATACGTACGCCGTTATCCCGATCAGTGGCTGTGGGTGCACCGCCGCTGGAAGACGCGGCCGGCAGGAGATCCGCCTCTGTATTAAAGCAGTGGAAAGTGGTCAGTGGATAGTGGTCAGTGGCTAGAAAAATGAACTGGTCAAGCTTTTTTTCTAGCCACTACCCACTATCGACTATCCACTGCTATAACACCTTCATGCCCCAAACCTTGCAAGCCTTGGCGGAGTTCACGGCTACCCGTCTCATCGGTGACGGTGCCGTCGAAATCGCATGCGTAGCCAGCATCGGACAAGCTCAGCCTGGTGACTTGATTTTCGTGCAAGACGAGAAGCATCTGGAGGAAGCATTGTCGTCGGCGGCAAGTGCAGTGATTGCCGGCGAATTCGCCGCCTCAGCCGCCGGACGCAAGCCACTGCTGATCGCTTCCCATCCTCGTCTAGCGTTTGCGCGCGCGGCCGTTCTTTTGCATCCGCCGAGATCGTACACTCCCGGCATTCACGAGACCGCAGTCATCCACCAGTCGGCCAAGCTGGCTCTCACCGTCGGCGTTGATGCCTACGTGGTGATCGAGGCTGGCGCGATTATCGGCCAGCGCGCTCACATCGGAGCGGGCTGCTACGTTGGCGAAGGCGCTGTGATCGGCGACGACTGCGACCTCTACCCACGAGTTGTCATCTACCCCGGTACGACGCTTGGACGGCGCGTTGTAGTTCATGCGGGCGCCGTCCTCGGCTCCGACGGCTTCGGCTTCGTGCGCGACGAGCAGTACGGCCGCTATCAGAAATTCCCGCAGATTGGCGAGCTGGTGATTGGCGATTACGTTGAGATTGGCGCCAACTGTACCATTGACCGCGGCGCGCTCGACAAAACCGTCATCGGACCTGGCACGAAACTCGACAACCTGGTGCATATTGGTCACAACTGTAGCGTCGGCGCCCACGTCGTGATCGCTGCCCAGACCGGAGTTTCGGGGAGCGTTACGATTGGCGATGACGTTATCGTCGGCGGTCAGGTCGGTCTCGGTGACCACGCTACCATCGAGCCGGGCGTGATACTGGGGTCCGGGAGCGGTGTTCTGTCCCATAAGAAGGTTCGCGGCAAAGGGGTCGTCTTCTGGGGCAGGCCGGCGCGGCCGCTGGGCGAGTACCTGAAGGGACTGGCAGTCCTGGCGCGCCTAGCACGCAAGGGCGAGCGAGAACTTTAGTAACTTAACACTTCAGCGCTTAAGGCTAATTGCTAACTGCTAGTCGCTAGTTGCTACCTTATGGCCACCATCGTAGTCGGCGGACATTCTCGCAGCGTAGGCAAGACCAGCGTCGTTGCCGGCGTCATCGCGGCAATGCCTGAACTGCACTGGACTGCCGTCAAGATCACGCAATATGGACATGGGATCTGTTCCGCCGATGGACAACCATGCGACTGCGCTACTGATGACCACTCGTGGGCCGTCACCGAGGAGCACGACCGCAGCGGCGAGAGCGACAGCTCGCGGTTCCTGGTCGCCGGCGCGGAGCGCTCGCTGTGGGTGCGCACACGCCAGGGAATGTTGGCGGAGGCCATGCCACGTCTGCGGCAGGAACTCGCGGTGGCCGAGAACGCCATACTCGAATCCAACTCGGTGATGCGCTTCCTGCGGCCGGATCTATACATCACGGTGCTGGACGCGGCCACGGCCGACTTCAAGACTTCCGCGCAGGAGTTTCTCGACCGCGCCGATGCCGTAGTGCTGCATGAAAGGCCGGATCAAGTTGCATGGACAAGCGTTTCGCTCAAGCCTGTATCAAACAAGCCAATGTTTCGCATCCGGCCACCGCAGTATGTCACGCCCGAGTTGGTCGAATTCGTGCGGCAAAGAATTCGGGACCGTGGCGCGGGGTAGTAAGAGAGCTGTTCGGCGATTCTCCTGAAGCGTACAGCGCCGTCTGAAATCGCTGTCTCACTTGCCGCTTTGGTTATCATCAACTCATGGATCGCAGCCCGGAACGCAAGATCGCCCTAGGTCAGTACCTTCTTATCGACGCTGACGATACGCTGTGGGAGAACAACATCTATTTTGAGCGCGCGATCGCGAACTTTATTTCCTTTTTGAATCACCACGAGTACACCTCTGAGCAGGTGCGCGAGGTGCTGTACGAGGTAGAGCGCGATAACATTCGCCAACATGGCTATGGCATGCACAGCTTTGCGCTGGCGCTGGTGAAGTGCTTTGAGCAGTTATCGGTTGAACCGCTCACACCCGCGTTACACGAGACCATCCACGGCTTCGCGTATGCCATCGCCGAACATCCCATGGAGATTCTGCCCGAAGTGCCCGAGACACTAGCGGAGCTGGCCGGGCGCCACCATCTTTTCCTGGTCACGAAGGGGAACTTCACCGAACAGTCAGGAAAGGTCGAACGTTCAGGGTTGAAGGAATATTTCACGGCAGTGGAAGTCGTGACAGAGAAGGACGTCGCGACTTACACCGCCGTGGTCGAAAAATACGGGCTGGTGCGGGAAAGCACGTGGATGATCGGCAATAGCCCGAAGTCGGACATCAATCCCGCACTCGAGGCAGGGCTGCACGCGGTGTTTGTGCCGCATCACAATACGTGGGCGCTGGAGCGCGGCGAGTTGCGTCCCGAGGCGGGCAACGGGCAGCTACTGCAGGTGGAGAGCTTCGGGAAGCTGCGAGACGTGTTCTAACGCTATCTGCTGACGTCCAACGCTCGAGCCACAGTCGCGCCAACTCCTGGCAAGTTGTATAGTCAATCTTTTGCCCCAACCTACGGATTCCTGCCTATGAGAAAGAAATTAATCGCTGCCAACTGGAAGATGTACAAGACGCCGGAACAGACCGCGGAATTCTTCCGTGAGTTTCTGCCTATGGTTGCTGACCACACGCGCGACGAGATCGTCGTGTGCCCACCCTTCGTTGACCTGCGTGCAGCCGTCGAAGCCGCCAGCGGCTCAAACATCTCGGTCGGCGCACAGAATGTCCATTGGGAAAAAGAGGGCGCATTCACGGGAGAAATCTCAGTGGTCATGTTAAGCGCGATTGGCGTAACCCACGTTATCATCGGCCACTCCGAGCGGCGGCAGTACTTCAACGAGACGGATGACACCGTCAACCGCAAGCTCAAGACTGCGCTGGAAAGCGGCTTCACGCCCATCGTCTGCATCGGCGAGGTGCTGGAGGAGCGCGAGGCCGGACTGACCGAAGACGTGCTGCGCCGCCAGTGCACACGCGCGTTTCATGGTATTTCAGCGCGAAAGGCGGCCAAGCTGGTCATAGCGTACGAGCCGGTGTGGGCGATCGGCACCGGTAAGACGTGTCCGTCACAGATGGCCGCCGATGCGCACCAGGTTATCCGGCACGAGGCGGAAAAGGCTTTCGGCAAGGAGTTCTCTGAGACATTGCGGATTCTTTACGGCGGCAGCGTCAAGCCGGACAATGCATCCGTGCTGATGGCGGAAGAAGAAATTGATGGCGCACTAGTCGGCGGTGCCAGCCTGGAGCCGGCGAGCTTTGCGAAGATTGTGAAGTATTGAACACTTGGTAAGTGATGGCAATTTCGGTCCGCGTGTATGCCTACATCTCGCTCCTGCCATTTTGCTATACTGAATCTGCCTTTACGTTTCTGCTTGGAAGCTGCGGTGCTCGCTGCATGCGGCTGTGCGGAAGTGGTGAAATTGGCAGACACACCATCTTGAGGGGGTGGCGCCGAAAGGCATGGGGGTTCAAATCCCCCCTTCCGCACCATACCTCACCCAAGTGTTCGTGATGAGTGGAGTTTGAAGACCTTGACGGCAGCAGCTGGCGCCGTAAAGTGCACTGCCGGAAACGAGAATTCAGAGTCATATGGTAGTTCTGATTACCGTCATTCACGTTGTAGTTTGTGCGTTTCTCATCACCGTCGTGCTGCTGCAGAGCGGTAAGAGCGCCGACATCGCCGCCGCCTTTGGCGGCATGGGCAGCCAGACCGCTTTCGGAACTCGCACCGCCGCGACCGTTCTGACCAAGGCCACGACCTGGGCTGCGATCATCTTCATGCTGACGTCAATCTCGCTCTCGGTGTATGCGTCGCGTGCCGGTGCGCGTAGCCATTCAGTACTGGGAAGCACATCGACCGCGCCGGCCAAGTCGGCACCAGCCCCGGCTCCGGCGCACAAGTAACGCGGCACCTTCCGGATCTGAAATTAGCGAGAATCTGCCAGGCTTAGCTCACCAGGTATTCCAGCGCTTCTTCCCTGCTGGCAAAGGTGGGGATCTCGCGCGCAGAGAAGCTGCGGACAGAATCGTACATTGCTTTGGGCAGGTTTTCAGTGAGCACCCAGGCTGAGCGCTTCAGGTGGGGCTGGTCTAAGGCAGCGGCGATCTTCACATGCTCAAACGCTTCGCGGCTGAACTGCGCGCGGCTGAAATCGCCCAGCAGAAGCAGCGACCCCAACGGCTCCCGTGTGATAGTGTCGGGCACCTGATCGGCGATTGCCGCCATCTCCTCGGCGGTGGAATCAGTGAAATCCACCAGCAGGATTCGCTGCTCCCTATGCGTTATAAAGCGGATGCGGTCCACTTTGCTCCGTAGTAGCGTTCAGGTGTGCTGCAGTTTACTTCAGATAGGGTGGCGACTCAAGGCGGGGACTGGAGCTGTGCCGTCCGCTTCTTCATGGTAGGGTGGATTGATGATTCACGAGATATTTCCCGTTGGCCCACTGCAATGCAACTGCTCCGTCATTGGCGACGACCAGACGAAGGAAGCCATTGTTATTGACCCGGGGGACTACATCGAAGAGGTAATGGCGATCGTACAGCGGCATAGCCTGACGGTTAAGCAAATCGTCATCACCCACGCCCACATTGATCACATCGGCGGCGCCGCGAAGCTGAAGCGGCTGACAGGCGCGCCGGTTTTGCTGAATCAGAATGACCACACTCTGCTGAAGATGCTCGGTATTCAGGCGACATGGATTGGCATGCGCCCGCCAGAAAACGTCACCATTGACGGCAACCTGAGCGCCGGCGACAAAATCCGCACCGGCAGTCTAACGGCGGAGGTCATGCACACACCGGGTCACACCGAGGGCAGCATCTGTCTCTACTTCGACTCCCGAAAAGAAGCTGATCGCAGGCGACACGCTGTTCGCGGGTTCAATCGGACGCACCGACCTGCCTGGCGGATCGTACAAGAAAATTATGCAGTCGCTGCACGGCCCGGTGCTGGCCCTGCCCGATGAAACCATAGTCATCCCGGGGCACGGCCCGCTAACGACGATCGGAGAGGAGCGCGAGACCAACCCGTTTCTGGTTAGGTAAACGAATCACGTGTTCGGACCGGTGGTGCAGAACGGAGCACGACTCGAGAATTGGATCCTTTCCTCTGATAGTTCTCCCTTGAGCAAACGACGCACAATCACGCTTTGCGGGACAACCAGCACCAGCAGATAGGACAGAATCGTTCCTCCGATCACGCCCAGGGAACCAAGGTGCCTAACCAGCGCGATGGAAAGAGCTAGGTTGAGGGCCGCGGCGATGATAGACAACACTGCCTGTTCGTGAGTGCGATTCAACGCCGCCAGCAGACAGGATTCCACGCTCATGCATCCGCTGATAAGCGTCCAAACTGCCATTGCCAGCAACAAGTACCGGCTCGGAACAGCGACCGCCCCCGCCCACACACGGATCAAGGTGCGTCCAAATAGAACGAGGATGCCGGCAGAAGCGAGGTTCAGTGCGATCGTCCCTTTCATCATCAGAGAAAAGGTGTGCCGTATCCACCCGAAGTCCTGCCGCGCATGAGCCTCGGCATATGCCGGCCACAGAGCTGGGAATACCAGGTATTGCAGGCCTGCCCCTATCCCCACCAGCCTCCAGGTGACGCTGTAGGGCGTGACCTCGGCCGCGCCCAGGTAGTGGCTCACCACCAGGTTGTCGGAGCTGAACACGACCACTGCAGCTACCTGAATGAGGAAGAAAGATGAGCCCGAACTCAGCAGCTCTTTGACGGCAGAGCGCTCGATGAGCGACGGCCGCGGCAGTAGCCACGGTTTGTCCCACACCACGATTACAAGCAGCGTGGCGAGGCTGGCAAACGTGAGGCAACCTGCTGACATCACAAACAGCACCGGCATGGAAACGCGCAATACAATGCCAAGCGCCAAGCCGGCGACGCTGCACAAGGCGCCAGCGCAGGTCGCAAAGTTGTTGCGATGCAGCTCCTGGTACCCGGCCAGAAGCTTGGTGACGAGATTGCAGGGCAAACCGATCAGCGTCAGGGTGGCGCCCGCCGCCACTGTCTGAGTCACTTCTCGAGGAGAGACAGAGGCGCTGATATTAAACAGCGCAGTCCAGTTGAGGCGCGAAAACACCGATGCGAATGCAGCGCCGGCAAGCGCAGCACCTCCGGCGGTCAGTGCCAGCGCGTTGGCGAAGTAGCGTGCAGCGTATGTTTTATCGTTGAGCGCAAAGGCGCGCGAGATGTGGTTCGTCAAGCTGTTGGCAATACCGAGATCAAGCAAATTCACCCACACCACAGTGGATGTAATCGTCGCCCACACACCGTACCGCTCAGCGCCGAGGTAGCGCACCGCGAGCGGCAGCGAGATCAACGTTAGCGAGGAGGAAACGAGACGCGCGGCAGCGCCCGACCATACGGCGTGGAGGATGCGGAGGGAGCGGAGCCTGCTGTCCACCTTTGTCACATTCACTGTGGCGAAAACCGCAGATGCTTCGGTTCCACGGCCGCCCGACCCGTGAGAATCGCGTTGTGGGAACGTTGATTGGGCATCTCGCTCAGGATGACAGGATCGAAGTTCGCCAGTGGTTGCGAGTAATTCAAGTCCGGCGACAGTTCTGCCACGCCCTCGCAAGTCGGCCTGCCGCCCAGCATCCTGCACGCGGCGACGAAAACGTCATCGACGGAAACCATCCTTATGCAATGTGGCTCCGGCACCCGGCAGGAGCCGGTACATCCTTCCAATCCGCTTGCCGGTTGCAAGACCCGCGCTGCGCGGCAATAAGGGCCGAAACGCTGCGGGCTGTTGGCGTGGTTAGGATTGCCACTCCGGGGATGACGCGAGATAACCATGGTCTTACAGTCCATCGCCGCCGCCAGATGCGCCGCGCCGCTATCGTTTCCGATGAACAGGTCGCAGCGCTCGAGCACGGCGCAGACCTCCCGTAACGGCGCTCCGCTAACCAGGATGCAGTCGCTATTCAGCAACTCCTTCAGGCGCAGCCCTTGTTCGCGTTCACCGGCTGAGCACAGGATCACCGGCCGCACTCGTATTAGGCCTGCCAAGCGCGATATGCACTCAGCGTAGCGCTCCACTGGCCAGCGTCGTCCGGGCGAGGTTGCGCCGATGCCGAGCGCGATCACCTTGGTTACAGATGGCATGTTTATCAGTAGATCTGCAGCGAACGCACGGTCTCGTTCCGTGAGGCGAACTTCGAGACGGCTATCCTGCACCGTCGCCCCCAGCGCCTCCAGAACCACGAGGTTGCGAACAACTTCATGCCTGACCGGGCCCGCAGGCAGGCAGACGCTGAAGGCGGCGTCGAATCCGCGGTTGAGCTTCTGTTTAAGCGGCGTCGCTTTCTCGGTGTAGCCCACACGTCTGGTCGCGCTGGTAAGCACACAAAGCAAAGTGGCCAGATGTTCGTCCACGTCCCAGCGCGGTGAGATAGCGACATCGAAGCGCCTTCCTCGCAGCCTTCTCCAGTACAGCAAGATGGCGGCGGCCAAAGTGCACGCGCGCCGCGGAAGGCGGGGTGCCGCGACTTCCGGCGGCGTGAGTATCTCATCGATGTGCGGATTCGTTACTAACAGCGCCCGAAGGTTTGGCTGCACCACCACAGTGCAATGCGACTTCGGGAAAGTATGCTTGAGTTCGCGCAAGAGCGAGGTGGTCATCACCACATCTCCCATCGCATCCAACCGGAAGATGATGATGGACAGCGAGCCGCGCTGGGACGGCTGGGCTGCGCGTTTCTCGCTGAAGAGTGAACGCCAGAGGATCGCCATCAGTGTTGGCACACGAACAGACCAGAAAAGCGGCGGCAGCATTCGTTCCTCTCAAATTGAAATTCAACCAGCCACGGCTGACGTTAAGCTGGCTGGGCTCACTCCCGAGACTGACTTTGCTATCAGCCGGGTGGTGCTCACCCCCTCGACCAAAGGTATGAGCTCGACCCGGCCTCCCCAGGCGCGCACTTGCTCAGCGCCGACGACGTTCTCCAAGGCGTAGTCTCCACCCTTCACCAAAACGTCGGGGCGGATGGCCTCAATCAACTTCAGCGGCGTGCTCTCTTCAAACAGCACCACCGCGTCCACGGCATGCAGCGCCGACAGAATTTTCGCGCGCTCGCCCTCGCCAACAATGGGACGCAGGTGCCCTTTGACGGAATGCACCGAACGGTCGCTGTTGAGCGCGATGATTAGCCGGTCGCCCTTGCGGCGCGCGTGCTCCAGCAAGGTGATATGACCAGCGTGCAGTATGTCGAAGCAGCCGTTGGTAAACACTATGCGCTCGCCCGCGGAGCGCCAGCCTGCGACGCGCGAGAGCAGGCGCTCCAGGGGCAAGACCTTATCGTCGATCTGAAGGCCAACGCCCCTCGACAAGGCACCCAGCAGTTCGGCGCGCTGGACTGGAACCGTACCAACTTTGCTCACCACAATTCCAGCGGCTACGTTTGCCACCTGAGCGGCGGTCTCCATCTCTATTCCGCAAGCCATCGCCAAAGCAAGTACGGCAGCCACCGTGTCACCCGCGCCCGAGACGTCATACACCTGTCTCACCACCGGCGGAAAATGCAACCGTGATTCCCGCCGTAACACAACAATTCCCTTCTCTCCCAGAGTCACCGCCATAGACTCCATCTGGAGGAATGGAAGCATCGCCTGAGCAGCGGCAAGCAGAGCGTCCAAATCTTGCACGGGCTCAGCGATGGCCGCGGAGAGTTCTTTCCGGTTAGGGCAGATGGTGGTCGCGCCGCGATAGCGCGTCAAATCCGAGTGCTTGGGATCGACCAGCACCGGGACGTCGAGCTGACGCGCCCTGGAGATAAGAGCCTGGCAAGTCTTTTCCGGCAGTGCGCCCTTCGCATAATCGGAGAGCACCAGGACTGCGGCGTTCGGCAAGGCCGTCAAAGCACGGCTCAGTAGCTGCTCATGAGCTGCTGCGGAGGGTAACCGCGGCGGTTCCGTATCCAGGCGCAGCATTTGCTGGGTACCGGAAAGAATCCGCAATTTGGTCGTCGTGGGTGCGGCCGTAAGCGACGTGAGTAGCGGCTCGATTGCAGCATCGGCCAGCAGAGTCTCCAGCCGCTCCCCGGCGGGGTCGTCACCGACGAATCCGCACACGCTAACGCATGCGCCCATCCCCGCCAGATTCATGGCGACATTGGCCGCACCGCCCGGCTTTTCATCCTCAAAAGCGGTTCGCACCACCGGAACCGGCGCTTCGGGCGAAATCCGCTCGACCTCACCCCAGATGTATTTGTCGAGCATCACATCGCCAACCACCAGGACTCGGGCTTGACGCCATCCTGACTCGACCAGAGTGATAATTTCCGGCAGGTCCGCAGTCACTGGCCACCTGCCTGGGCGGCAGAGGCCATGGCTTCCTGCTGTGCCTCAAGCTGAGCGATGATGCCGAGATGTTCGGTGATGGCGCCTGGGAACAGGCTGGCCAGATTCAAAGAAGACATCATGCTCTCCTCGTTCCAAGCGAGTTGAGGGTCTTCCCAGAACCTTGTTAGAGAGGGCTATTGTTTGCAATTATAGCCACGATGAGCACTGGCAGCGCCAGCAAGTTTATAAATATTGCGTACGCTTTCCTAGATTGGGAACGGGGTATTCTCGCCACTTTCGTCAGTGCACGAGCTGTTCCAGCGCCCGGTGCACAAGCGACAAGGTATCGGGCCAGATCACGACGATGCCGACAGCAAAAGCCATCAGCGCGCCGGCGCTGGAGAGGAAAGGAACCAGCACTTCTGCCGGCCTGCCCGGATTCGGCTGGGGACGCAGCAGCCGGTCCACCCGCTCGGTCAATTCGTGATCGTCGTGTACCAGAGAACTGACGAGATGGGAGAGCTTTGGCTGGGAACCCATCCTGGCCACGCGAACCAGCGCAGAAGCCAGGGACAACGCACGACTCGAATCGCCCTCCACGGCCTGGTCATCAGCCGCCCATTCCGTGAACTTAGCCCAACTGTGTTCCAAAGTCGTGAAAGCGCGCAGGAATGGCAGCACGTCTGGAGAAAGCAGGATCAGGAGACGCTTGATGTTGTCCCTCGAGGTGCGATGCGCTCTCTCGTGACGCAGCGCTGCGTCACGCTGCTCGGCATTGAGGCCTCGCAGCACCGTCCTCGAAATGACCAGCCGCGGACGCACCACTCCAGCCACTGCCAGCACTGGGGCTTCTTCTCTGAGCAACAGCGCGAGGGAAGGTTCTCCCGGCACCTTGATCTTGCGACCGTGGCGCTCGCAGCGGTGGAGATACTCACGTGTGCCCCGGACCGCAGAAACCACTCGCGTGACGGACAAAATCCATACTACGGCGCCGAAAATAGCTATGACGAAGCAAACCAACCCAACCTTCTCGCCTGCCGCTTCCGGCTCCAACCACAGATAACTTGGAATGCAAAAGGCCAGCAGCGCAAACACGGTGAGCACCATGGGAGAAATGCGCAGGAAGAACAGAAACCGGGCCGCCGAACTCGGCTTCATGCGCGCGGCCACACGCATGGCGGTGCTCACGCTAAGTCGCGTCGCCACCGCCAGCGCCAGATGGAGCAGGAAAAACGTGGCGCAGCAGAGGCACAGCAACCGCCAGGTGTAACTCAGGCTCACTCGCAGCTCCTTTTGGAGAGTTCCCTGCGCTTGGTTCGGATCTTAACTTCCAATTCTTCCAGCAGCGCGACGTCATGCTGCCCAACAGCCTCCACCAGTGACGAAAGCAACAGCTCCCGGGAGGGTCGCGAAC
Organism: uncultured Acidobacteriaceae bacterium; assembly: GCA_963823635.1. Taxonomy (GTDB): domain Bacteria; phylum Acidobacteriota; class Terriglobia; order Terriglobales; family Acidobacteriaceae; genus Bog-257. Next base: position 23,048 of record CAWGMV010000014.1, read on the forward strand.
CTGCCAGCAGCCCGGCTACCAAATTACCGGCACGCTGGCGCTCCCAATCCCGGTGCGACAAACGGGTGGTATAGAGGAATGCGCGCTCAGACTTTTGGCGGTCCAGCGCTCCTTTCTTGAACAACCGGTCAAGGGTGGTCATCACCGTGGTGTAGGCTAGTTTGCGGTCTAACTGCTCGACCACGTCACGCACACTGCACTGGCCTGCAGCCCAAAGCACTTCCATTACTTGAATCTCGAGAGGTCCCAGCATCGGTTGCTGGCCCATACGGTTCGTAGGATCATTCATTGCGAGGAAAAAGCCCTTTCCGGGACGCTAAATCGCAGCATTGAAAGTATCGGTGGAGCAATCGGGGTTTGTCAAAAGGAAACGCCAGAGACTAGCAAAGTACCGTTCCAATTTCGACACCTACGAAACGCATGTAAATTTTACCGCTCTCGGAAAATAACTTTGGAACTCTGGATAGCCAGCGCCTGAACTGTGGACAGAGTGATGAGTCATTTCCTTGCCCGAAATCGGCGAGGGGATGACGATTCGATGACGAAGCGGCCCCCGGCGAATCAGGCCAGAAGCGCCGGGGGCATTTGGTTTACACGCCTACTGTGCTGCCGCATCCGCCTTGGCGGTAAACTCCTGGCCACTGATCGGCGCCAAGAACGGGATGGCATAGCCTTTGACGTCGACCTTTCCATCCTTCTTACATTCCACCACCAGGTCGTATTTGAATTCGCCCCGGCTGAAGGCTTCGTCCCCCAGATGGAAGACGAGCATATCGTTTTTCGAAGCGCGCAAGGAGAATTGCTCCGGCGTCACGTTCCTGATCACGAGCAGGATTTCTCCTCCCTTCTCGCCGCCCTCGTGTTTCTTGGAGCCTTCCTTTTCGTGCTTCTCACGTTTGTTTCCCGGTAATTGGAATCCCGGAATCAGTTGGCGCGCCTGCTCCAGATTAGTTGCCGGAAAATTGCCGCTTCGCCATTCCGGATCGGGTATGTCCCCAGGCCCGTCCAAAGTCGGGAACACAATCAGCGTCTGGCCCGCTTGTAACTCGCGTCCATTGTTCTTGATGAAGAAATCCCCCACCACCACCGGCAACGCGATCACCTTCGCTCCCTCGGAGATGAACAATGGACGAAAACCGGGTTGCGTGGATTCGGGGATGCTGACATAGAGACTGTCGGAGGTTTCCGCCACGACAGTCGCTGGACGTTCTTCGAAGGCCGCGAAAATCTGGCTGCTGTCGCCGCCGAAGGTTCCGCTCACTACACAAAGCTGGCCCTTCAGGCAGATCGCCGCAGCTTTGTAGGACTTCGGCAGCGGTGCCTTCTTACCTGCGCCCGCAGAAAACTTCAACGTCTTGGAAACAGAATCAGCAGGGTTTCCCGCCTGCCGAAACGTGATGTGCAATCCCAAGCCGCCATTGGGAGCCGCGAAGGTAATGGGCCCATCGGCACGCTGTTGGGCCTCGCCGGGGATCTCGACATACCATCCGAAAAGACGCGACGCTTCCCCCGCGGATTCGAACGGTACCTCCACTCGTGTGACAGTCACTCCCGGCATGCCTTCGTATTGATCTGGGTTCTCGACCACTCGGCCGGATACCCGCTCCCCCGGACTAAGCTGCAGGGGTGTAATCACTCCAACTTCCTTATTCACGGTGGTGACGGGCGGTTGCACCGGAGTCGCCGGAAGCATATGGCTCATCTTCTGTTCCTGCTGGGCCGCTTTCCGCGCCGTATCCAGGTGCTGCATCACTTCCTCGTAGGTAAACTTCTTTATCTCCTCTGCGCCGCCACTCTCTTCCTCTCCCGCAGGACACTGGATCGCCTTGTAGTCCTTTACGGCCGGGTTCCATTCGTTGCAGCGATAAACCCCAGTCCAGGGATCATGCGTCAACTTATGTCCACCGACCTGTTTGCCCGACTCGTCGAAGGTTTGCACGAACTCTCCGGTAAAGTTGGCGCTCGCATCGTAGCTGGCATGCGTTATTTTGCGTATCTTCCCATTCGGCCAATAAGTCGTGTCGGTCTGCTGAGCCGTGTAATAGCCGGGCAGATACTCGTAGTCAACCTTCTGCTGGACCTTGCCGTCCGGGCCAACGGTACGCGTTTCCGTGACCTTTCCGGCAGCGTTGTAGTCCATTTCGATTTTTCCGTTGACGCCGTTATTCCTCACTTCGGTGTGCTGGGCGATGGCTGTGGGTACGCTACCTGCCAGAAGCGCCAATGACCACAGGACACGGCAAACCAGGAACTGCTGATTTCGCTGCAAGTAACTGTCCCCTTGCTGAAAGTTGGAAAGGCTCAGAAGTTCACGAAATAGCGAGACGCGGGAATCTGTTTGCGGCGGCGCTGCTTCTCGGAAGTCGAGTTTACCACGCAGGAAACAGTCTCAATACTTTCCGAGGTCCATCCTTGTCGTCATTTTTTAAATGCAAGGTGGGTGAGAATTGTAAAGATTCGTAAAGAAAAATGCCCTTCGAGTGTGGCAACCTAACCGTTACAATACCCTACCAACGCCAGAAAACTCGCCATTTTTCGAATGCGGGAGGGGTCTCTGAACCCTCGGCTTCGGAACATGATTACTACGTGATTAATAGTTGCGCTACACACCCGGCTCTGATTAGAATCTCTCCACCTGCCTGACATTGATAGCTCACCTCAGGTAACGGAAGCCAATCCATTACTCAACCGTCCACTGTGCTCATCACACCACTGCCCTCAACTGACAAACGAAGCACCTCACTGTTGCGAAGCTACCCCGTGCAAGCCGGATCCAATGCACCCCGTAGCAGAAGTCTCGAAAAAAAAGGAGAACGGGAAAAACATGACAAGGAGTAACGCGAGAATCATCGGCGCATCCATGCTTGCCGTGGGCGTCCTCTTGCTATGCGCCCTGCCGCTCGCCGCGCAGGATAACAATACATACATTCAGCACGCAAGGCGGTTTGCGGTTTCGCCGCCGTTGCGCGAACTGGCCAAGCTACCGCAGCAGCCACATTACGGCTTTCGTGAAGCCAATCCGATTCGCCGCATTCCCAAGCGCACGGTCGGGCCGGTGGTCGATACGGTGGAACAAAGTTCGGTGCCCGCCGGTGGAGTGGCTTACTCAATCGGCGCTAACATCCTGGGCGTCGGCAACGGCTTTCCCAACTATAGCGTTCCTGACGCGCCTCCTGACACTACCATGGCGGTGGGCGACACTCAGATCGTGCAGTGGGTGAACGTCTCCTATACGGTTTGCCAGAAGACTTCGCCTTACACCTGCGGACCATCCATCGAGGGTAATACGATCTGGAATAATCTCGGTGGAATTTGCGCGGCGAACAATGACGGCGACATCATCGCTCAGTGGGATGTGCAGGCGCATCGTTGGCTGCTGACCCAGAACGTGTTCACCGGCAACTATGGTGTTTGCGTCGCGATTTCCACCAGCAACGATGCGAACGGCACCTATTACCTGTACGAGTTCCCGGTGGTGAACAACGGCTTCCCCGACTATCCAAAGTGGGGCGCCTGGGTCAATGACTGGGCGGAAACCTGGAACAACTTCGGCACCGGCAACTTCGTGGGTCCGGTACTTTGCGTCTACAACCGCGCAAAACTGCTGGCTGGCGACAAGACGGCGGAACAGATTTGCCACCAATACACCGCTAACGAGGACAGCTTGCTGCCTGCCGACATCGATTCGGTGACGCCTCCTCCCAATGGCGAAGACCATTTCGCCATGGGCAGCGTCGGCGACGTGGACAACGCGCATCTGTCCGAATACTCCGTGCACGTCAACGACCCGAGTGACTGGACACAGGGCGCAACCTTCACCGGAGACAACAACTCGCAGCTCATTCCTATTGCCTCCTTCACTCCTGCCTGCGACGGCGGCTACGGCGGCGCTTGCGTTCCGCAAAAGGGCATATCCGACTTAGTTGACTCTGTTGGTGGCGGCCGCTTGATGTACCGCTTTGCCTACTGGGAGGATCAGCCTCAGGCCAACGTGCTAGCGAATCCGCCAAAGCCGGCTCCAGCCCAGCATTGGCTGGTGAACTTCGACGTGCAAGCCTCGGGCGGTAACATCGGTCCCCGCTGGTTCGAGTTCACTGCGCCGATCAAGGCCGTCCCAGTTACCGCCCTCAACATCTTCCAGCAAGGAACCTATGCTCCCGACGGGAACTGGCGCTGGATGGGCTCCGTCACTCGCGACAAGGTGGGTGACATCCTGCTGGGTTACAGCGAATCCTGCGGCAGCACCTGCCCCGGCGGTACTGACGGCGGAGTTTATCCGTCGGTATACATTGCCGGACGCCAGGTCAACGATCCTTTGGGCCTCGGCAATCTGGAAGCTGAGGTACAAGTAGTGGGCGGCGAGGGCTCACAGCCTCAGACTGCCAACCGCTGGGGTGATTACAGCTCCATGCGGATCGATACCAACGACGGCCATGGCGGTTGCACCTTCTGGTACACCCAGGAGTTCTACATGGTGACGCAGGAGTTCGACTGGAGCACGCAGATCGCTTCTGCGAAGTTCTCGAACTGCAACTAGCTGTCGAAAAAACCGGCGGCGCATAAGCTTCGCCGGCTTTCGATCCACTTCGGGCATCCCTGCAACGGGATGCCCTTTTCATTGCCTCGATCCCGTCGATGACCCACCTCTGCTGCTTCCCAAAGTGGATTCCCAATTTTGTTTAGTACGCAGTTAATAGTTGTTTGCTGGCAGGCGGCATGGTTAAATCAATTTGCCTGCCTAGAAGACCGGGTTCGTTCAGGCGCACCCTACTGTTCCAGAAAAACTACCTAAGCTGATTTGCATGTGCCGGTAGAAAAGGAAACATCTGCCCAAAACTGCTCCTGCGCCACTTCGACGTTGCCCGGAGCACACAAAGATCAAAAGAAGGAGAATGGGAGAGCTATGATTAAGAGAATTCTTTGCGCGCTCATGCTGGCAGCCTGCGTGCTATTGAGCACCTTGCCGATGATGGCGCAGAACGATTCATCCGTCCCAACCGTTACGCATGCGGTTAAGTTTGCTGTTTCGCCTCCGCTGCGCGAACTGGCCAAGCTGCCGCAGCCACCTCAATATGGTTTTCGTGAAGCCAATCCTGTGCGCCATATTCCCATGAAGGAATTTGGAAAAGTAGTGGATCCGGTCGAGCAGAGCTTTGCCGGGCCGGCCACGAACTATTCCATTGGCTTGAATTTTCTGGGTGTTGGGAACGGCTTCCCGAACTACACCGATCCTGACGCGCCTCCGGACACCAACCTGGCAGTTGGCGATACTCAGGTTGTGCAATGGGTAAACGTTTCCTACGCGGTGTTCGACAAAGCTTCCGGCAAGGCGCTCACTGGTGCAGTGCTCGGCAATCAGTTATTTAGTAACCTCGGCGGGAATTGCAGCCTCTACAACAATGGTGACATCATCGCCCAGTGGGACGTGATGGCCCATCGTTGGCTCTTGACCCAGAACACCTTCGAGGGTTCGCCTTATTATGCCTGCGTCGCCATCTCCACCAGCCCCGACGCCACCGGCACCTATTACCTGTACGCATTCTCCCTGGGGGGTGGCTTCCCCGACTATCCGAAGTGGGGCGTCTGGCCCACCGGCTACTTTGAGAACGTTAACAACTTTGGCGGAGGGCCCAACGCGGAGATTTGTGCGTATAACCGCAACAAGATGCTGGTCGGCGATAAAACAGCCGAGCAAGTCTGCATCCAGATGGCGAATAGCGATTTCAGCCTGCTGCCCGCTGATGTTGACTCTCCCATTGCTCCGCCGAGCAATGAGGACGAGTTTTTCATCGGCAGCGTTAACGCCGTGAACAATTCAACCCTGTCGTTGTACTCCATGCACGTGGCTTGGTCGGACCCTCAGGGAGCGACCGTGACCGGCAAGGGGAACTCACAGCTTATTCAGGTGGCGCAGTTCACCAACGCCTGCAGTTACCCCGGCGCATGCGTGCCACAGTTGGGCACTAGCACGGTACTGGATTCGCTGGGCGATCGCCTGATGTACCGCTTCTCGTATTGGGAAGACCAGCCTCTGGGCAACGTCCTTGCGACGCCACCCAAACCGGCTCCGGCACAACACTGGTTTGTAAATCACTCAGTGATCGCCTCAGGCGGCAACAGTGCCGTGCGCTGGTACGAGTTCACGGCGCCCATTAAGAGCGTTCCCGTCACCAAGCTGAGCGTTTTCCAGCAAGGGACCTTTGCGCCCGACTCGAATTGGCGCTGGATGGGTTCGCTCACTCGCGACAAAGTGGGTGACATCCTCGTCGGATACAGCGAATCGAGCTCGAGCATGTACCCCTCAATTGCCATCGCTGGCCGCACTGTCAATGATCCGCTGGGCACGCTGGAAAGCGAGCTGATCGTGGTCAACGGTACAGGTTCGCAACCCGACACCTCAAACCGTTGGGGCGACTACAGCAGCATGCGCATTGACCAGGACGGGTGCACATTCTGGTACACCACGGAGTACTACATGGTCACGCAGCAATTCGACTGGAGTACACAGATTGCGTCGGCAAAGTTCTCCAACTGCCACTGATACTGGTAAAGGTTGGACAGCCTATAGCAAACGCAGCATGGTGCAAAACCTTACGACTCGGAACAGCGGGGCATCTAGCGAATCGGATGCCCCCTTTTTTTCGCTGGAGAGAAACGCTATCACTTTGATGTGTGACGCCAGTCACGGAACCAGGCCGGCACAACGCATGATCGTTGACTTGCGTCCCAGTCTTATAATTAGCTTGTCCTGACAACGGCCAAGGAAGGTTACACTTCGGCCTTCCAGCATTCTGGCCCTTTCGCCGAAGGAGGCTGGATATGAAACACCGGGCCATGTTCCTGGTTTTGATTCTCCTCCCCATTCTTGTAGGCGGCGGCTATGCCTTGACCAACCGGTCCATGACCGCCCCGATAGTCGCGGTTCTCGGGGCAGTCATGATCTGGCTTGGCTATTCCTGGTATGCACGCCAAATTGACCGAACCGTGCTGCAACCGGATGCGAAAAAAGCGACGCCGGCGCGAATGTACATGGATGGCGTTGATTTCATGCCAACGAGCCGCAATGTGCTCTATGGCTATCACTTCAAATCCATCGCCGCTGCCGGTCCCATCGTGGGCCCAATCGCTGCTGTCACGCTTTGGGGTTGGTTGCCTTCCCTGCTCTGGCTGACGCTGGGGGTTACTTTCCTGGGATGGGCCAGCGATTACTCCGCCATCATGGTGGCGGTGCGCAACGATGGCAATTCGTTGTCGGCCATCGCGCACCGGCTGATAGCCCCACGGGCCCGGGTCATCCTCTTCGTGTTCATCTTCTTCTACCTCTTGTTGCTGGCCGGAGCATTTATAGGAATCATGGCCGGCATCTTCGACCCCAGGGCCGATGTGCCGTTCGGCATCTTTATCCTGGCAGTTATGGGTTTGTTAATGGGACAGATGCTCTACCGCTGGAAGATGGACCTGATTGTCACCACGGTGCTCGCGGTTGGCCTGACCATGGGCGCAATGGCTTGGGGCGCGCGCGGTATGACCACGGTGAAAGGAACCACTCCCGCCGGCAAGCCAGCCTCCGCTGTCGTGTTCGGCGGCCCCATCAATTCGGTCGTAGAAAAATTGAACGATGCCATCAACCAGATTAGCGGCGGAAAACCCATGTACACCGTCGTCGATCCGACGCGCTCGGACCCTCGTCTGGCCACCATGATGGTCAATGCCCAAGGGCAGATTGTGCCGCGTTATGTGGACTCCAGCGGCGCTATCAGGATGCTGCCTTCGTTCATCTTCTGGTGTCTCTTCATCTTCGCCTTCTCGTATCTGGGAACCGTTTTGCCCATATGGCGATTTGCCCAGCCTACGAACTACATTGGCTTTTGGGTGACCTTCCTCACCATTGGTCTTTCGGCGCTGGGAGCCATCGTGGCTGGAGTTCGCGGGCTGTTCGGCAATGCGGCCATGTCACAGGCGGTCACCTTCCAGTCGAAGGTGATTTCCTCCCCAGTTCTGGGCGCGTGGTGGGTTCCGATGACCCAGGCCAAAGATGCCGCCGGTCACGTCTTGCAGACTTTGCCTGCGATTCAGCCTATCTGGCCCATGCTGTTTGTGACCATTGCCTGTGGCGCCATCTCCGGCTGGCACTCGCTGGTGGGTTCCATTGGCACGGCGCGCCAACTGGAGTATGAGACGGACGCACTGCCCGTGGGCGGCGGCGGCATGTTCACAGAAAATGCGCTCGCGTTGCTCGCCCTCGTCGCAGTATCCATCGCCGGCGGAGCCGGCGCAGGCGCCTTCGCCAATGGCGTGGGCAAGCTGCTGGGGCTGGTCACTTTTGGCGGGATCGAGCCATCCTACGGGACCGCACTCGGCTTCGGCGTGTTCGTGGTGATCGTGCTGACCATGGTGCAATTGGTCTTTCGCGTGATGCGTGTCACCCTGGGCGAGTGGTTGGGAGATATCTGGATTGGATTTAAGAACCCACATATTTCCGCCATTATTTCCATGGTGCTAACCCTGCTTCTGGTTCTCAGCGGAACCTGGATTTATCTGTGGCAACTGTTCGGAGCATCCAACCAGTTGATGGCGGCGCTGAGCCTACTGATTGTCAGCCTATGGCTGAGATCTATCGGTCGCAGTCCGCGGTATGCGTTCTGGCCGATGCTGTTCATGTACATCACGACCATGGCGGCCATCATTGTGACGGGATACAACTTGTACGCCAGCATCTTGTCGAATCCGCAGATCGCATCGCAGACCATCAACATGTTGGGTGCGGTGGCAATGATCGTGGTTGCGGTTTTGCTGTTCGTGGCTTCGGTAATCATCGCCTACGACGCTTGGCGTGCCTGGAGTCGAGTAAAAGGTCCGGCGAAGGCGCCGGCAATGGCGGCGGACTAGAAGTGACGGGCCACGTGCTGCACAGCTTCGAAAACGATGCGGGCTTCGCACCTTGGCTGGGAAGGCAACAGGTACTGAACTTCGAGGCTGTTGTTGGTTCTGCGCGAGCCGACGCGAACGACGGACAGGTCAGCGCGGCCGGCTTCGGCGAGGAGGTGTGCAATGTCCGCGACGGGCGACAGAGCGTAAACTCGGAACGGCGGTTTGCGGAAGGGCACAAGTTGCCACTGCTGCTGCCTGACTTCCCTGTCGATAGCCCGCGTTGACCAGACCTGTGAATCAAGGATTTCGACTTGGTGGCTTGGGATAGAGCGCAGCTCAGTGCGAACAATTAACAGGTCATGCCGCCCGCGAAGGCGCGACAGCAACCACAACGGAGGGACGTCTCTGGGTTCCAACACAATGAGGACTTCGACGCGTCGGAAGGGCTCACGGGCCTTCTCGATCTGCAGGTGGACGACGGAAGAGCCTAGCCAGCGCAGCGTGGTTTTTTCCCCGACGAGTGGCAATCCTCCTTGCAGCCATTCCAGGAAGCGATGGCCCTTGCGGACATTTATATGTGTGCCGAGGGCGAACCATCCGACAATGGCAATCACGACCGCTACGAAGATGGCTGTCTCGGGTGACATCGATGTCAAGATCGCATCAAAAGGTCGGCGCTTTGATTGTACAGACCGTCTCTATCGGACTGCGCGTGCATGACCGTAATCACCATGCCTGCAAAGCGCAATTGGCTGCAGGCGATCCGCGAGTTTTTTTACGGGATGATCGGGTTCGAGTTCGAGCAGCAGGCCAGAGAATCGCGGGGCGAATTGGAAACCGCATTTATGCTGCTTACCTTGGGTGACATGCTGGGAGTTCCGGTGATGCCACCCCTGTACGCGCTGCGCATTCTGCCTTACGCAGTGCCGCTGATCGAAGGCTGGAAAAGGCGGGTCATGCGCGAGCGTGATATCTCGGACAAGGAAGAGTTTCATCTGCATGGAGTGTGACTGAAATGCTTCCCCTGGGAAGCAGGAACGGAGTTTGAATATGCCAGACGATCCAAAGAAGGAAGAAACCGAAGAGAAACAGGGACTGTTCGGAAAGCTGAAGGAAATTGCCTACGGCATGAGCGCGCATGACATGTCCCGCTACGCCATGCGCACCCGAGCCAGCATGGAACACCTGTTCATTCTGATCACCATGGGCGACCTTATCGGCGTCCCCATTCTCCCGCCGTACTATTCGCTGCGATTGCTGCCTTACGTCGTGCCTAATATCTCGACCTGGAAGCGCCGTATGTTGCGGGAGAAGGACGTATCGGATGCGATGTTCTGAGAGCGATCGTGCTGTAAGTCCTTTAGGTTCAGGTATGGACGTGCTAACTCCAACGGATTCTATTCTTTGCGGGCATTTTTCGCTAAGTTATTGATTCTACGAGTAGGCGCAGGGGGAGGGTCTACAGCGAACGGTTGCTAAGCAATGGCGATTTCGGTCAAGGCAAGCTCTATTCATACGAGGACTCATTCATGTCATTACGCGAAACATTCGAAACCCACAAGGACCGCCGCTACATCATGTTCGGCGGCAAGGGCGGACTCGGCAAGACCACGTTCTCCGCAGCCACGGCCTTCTGGCTGGCGCAGAATGGCCACAAGGTGCTGGTCTTTTCGGTCGATCCCCAGGCGTCGCTGAGCGACATCTTCCAGCGCGACATCTTCGGCAAGGGCGCGGTCGAGATCATGCACAACCTCTACGCGCAGGAGGTCGATGCCGACACGCCACATCCGCGAATATCAGGACCAGATCCGCAAGAAGATCCTTGACATGTACGGACTCGACGCCGTGCCGGAGGAAATCGAGCAGTACATTCAGGCGGCGTCGGCTGAACCTGCGATGGAGGAGTCCGCCATCTTCGACGCGGTGGTCGATATCGTGGTCGGCGGCGAGTACGACTATTACATCTACGACCTCGTGCCGCTAGGACACGCGCTCTATTACCTGTCGATGGCGAAGGTTTATGACGAGTGGATCAATCGCATCACACGCTGCGCCAGGAGATGCGCGAGCACGAAGAGATGGTGGCGCGCATCAAACGCCAGAAGACCACCGAGGAAGACCACATTCTGACCGAACTCAATTACATCAAGGACCGCATCAATCAGTCTTCGCGCATTCTGACCGACAAGCAGAAGACGGCGTTCTTCTTTCGTGGTGGTGCCGGAAGAGATGATTATCCTCGACACCGAAAAGGCGGCCCAGCTTTTCTCGAAGTTCGACGTGCCGATCGCCGGATATGTGGTGAATCGCGTGCTTCCGACGAACTTGGCCGGGGAGGAAATTCCAGCCGTACTTCAAGCAGCGTCTCAGCATGCAGGGCGAGTACTTGCAGAAGATTGACAAGGTCTTCGGCAAGGATGTCGTCGGACGCGTTCCGGAACTCGAGCGTGACGTCACGGGATTGCCGATGATCGAGAAACTGGCCGAAATCATGTACGGCAATGGCAAAAGGTGAGCGGACTATGTCTGAGATAACCCAGAGCTTCACGGAATATGTAGCAGCGCATCCCAACTTGAAGTTCATGTTCTTCGGCGGCAAGGGCGGCGTCGGCAAGACGGTAATGGCCGGCGTTACTGCACTTCATCTGGCGCAACAGGGCAAGCGCACGATTCTGGCTTCCACAAATCCGGTGCACAGCTTGAGCGGCCTGCTGGACCAGAACGTGTACGGCGCGCCAACCGCGGTCAAAGGCGTCCAGAATCTGTGGGCGTACGAGATTGACACCAAGGAAACCATCGAGCGCTCCAAGCAGGACATCAAGACCAAGATCCGCTGGTTCCTGAAGTTCGCCGAGGTTTCTACGCAGGCCGACGCCTTCGTCGAGAGCGCGACTATGAATCCGGCCTTCGAGGAGTCGGCGATGTTCGAGAACATGGTTGACCTGATGTTCAAGAACGAGTACGACGCCTATGTCTTCGACACCGCGCCGACGGCCAATGCGCGCCGCCTTCTGGGCATGAGCAAGGTTTATTCGCTCTGGGTCAACAAGATGGTGAAGTCGCGTGAAGAGGCGCAGTCGTTACGCGAGCTGCTGTCATTCACCAAGAAGAAGGAGAAGGATCCGCTGATGGAATATCTGCTGACCTTCCGCGAACGAATCGTGCATGCGCGCGAGCTGCTCACCGACGAGGCGCAAACCGCGTTCTTTTTCGTCACGCTTCCGGAAGCGCTGCCGATCGCAGTCATCAAGCGCTTCATCAACTGGTTCCATGACTTCGGAATTCCGGTCGGCGGCGTTATCGTGAACATGGTGATTCAGAAGGACCAGGTCAAAGCCGACTCGCCGGAATTCGTGCGCAATCGCGTTGCTATGCAGGATTCTTACATGGCGGAAATCTGGCGCGACTTCGACAATGTTCGCGCAGTCGTTCCGCTTCTGGATGACGAAGTCCGTGGAACAGAAGCACTGCAGAAGGTCGCGGGCTACGTTTTTCCGGTCAAACAAGATGCGGTCGCGCCGGTGGACGCGACCCGCTGATCTGTCAATTGCAAAGCGTTGGGCTGGATGGCCGACAACTCACCAAGATCAATTGCTTGAATAAACTGAATCCTTTAATAACCATTCTCATCTATCTTGTCGTGCATTTGAGTCATGAGCAGTTTCGGGAGCTTGCCTGGAAGCATGACATGGCAGCCACGCACCAGCGCAAAGTCATATTTGAAGCGGTCGTGGCCGCTCCGGGACACTACTCGCCTGAACAAATCTACGCGGTCGTCAGACGGCGCATACCTTCGGTCTCTCTTGCCACCATCTACAAGAATCTGCGACTGTTCGTGGAAAGTGGACTGTTACGGGAGGTTTCGCCCCATGCCTCCACATTGCGCGTGGACGGCAATCTCGAATCCCATCATCACCTGGTTTGCACGCGCTGCAAGTCTGTGCAGGACATTGCAGGGGACTTCGTTGACTTCAAACGGCTGGCTCGGCAGGCGCCGGGCGGCTTTGATCTAAGGCAGCCGCTGATCGAGGTATTTGGCCTCTGTCCGAGCTGTAGTCTGCACACTCATAGAAGAGAGGAATAATTATGCCCGAAGAGAAGGAAGTACTGATCGCCGCCGCCGGGTCCGGCAGCGCCGCCGCTCCCGTTAATCAGCAGCAAAACTTGTCAACCGAAACCAAGTGCCCGGTCGCTCACGGCGCTCGCAGACCCCAGACTAACGCAGAGTGGTGGCCGAAGCAGCTCAACGTGAACATCCTGCACCAGCACTCCCCAAAGTCCGACCCGATGGGCAAGGAGTTCAACTACGCTGAAGAATTCAAAAGCCTCGATCTGAACGCCGTGATCAAAGACCTCCATGCCTTGATGACGGCGTCGCAGGACTGGTGGCCCGCCGACTTTGGCCACTATGGGCCACTTTTCATTCGTATGGCGTGGCACAGCGCAGGGACGTACCGCATCGGCGACGGCCGCGGCGGGGCCGGCTCCGGCGAACAACGTTTTGCGCCCCTTAATAGCTGGCCGGACAATGTGAACCTCGATAAGGCGCGCCGCCTGCTCTGGCCCATCAAGCAGAAGTATGGCCGGAAAATCTCCTGGGCCGACCTGATGATTCTCGCCGGCAACGTGGCCTTGGAGTCGATGGGATTCAAGACCTTCGGTTTCGGCGGCGGGCGCGAGGATGTCTGGGAGCCCGGTGAGGACATTTTCTGGGGGCCGGAGGGCAAGTGGCTCGCGGACGAGCGCTATAGCGGCGATCGTGATCTCGCGAATCCTCTCGCCGCCGTTCAGATGGGCTTGATCTACGTGAATCCGGAAGGGCCCAATGGAAATCCGGATCCCATCGCCGCGGCACGGGACATCCGCGAGACGTTCGCCCGTATGGCCATGAATGACGAGGAGACCGTTGCGCTGATTGCCGGCGGGCACACCTTCGGCAAAACCCATGGCGCTGCCGATCCGAGCAAGTATGTTGGCCCCGAACCCGAGGCTGCGCCCATCGAACAGCAAGGCTTGGGTTGGAACAACACCTATGGCAGCGGCAACGGCGACTACGCGATCGGCAGCGGCTTGGAAGTCACTTGGACCACGACGCCTACGAAGTGGAGCAACAACTTCTTCGCCAACCTTTTCGGCTATGAATGGGAACTGACCAAGAGCCCGGCGGGTGCGCATCAGTGGCAACCAAAGAATGGCGCGGGCGCCGGTACTGTTCCGGATGCGCACGATCCAGCAAAGCGTCGCGGGCCCACCATGCTGACCACAGACCTATCGTTGCGGTTCGACCCTGCTTACGAAAAGATTTCGCGGCGCTTCTACGAGCATCCGCAGGAGCTCGCAGACGCGTTCGCCAAGGCATGGTTTAAGCTGACGCACCGCGACATGGGGCCTATCTCGCGATACCTGGGCCCGCTCGTTCCTAAGGAGCTTCAGCTCTGGCAAGACCCGGTTCCAGCAGTCGATCATGAATTAATCGGGGAGACAGGACATTGCTGCTCTGAAGGCCAAGATCCTCGCATCTGGATTGTCGATCTCGCGAACTGGTGACGACTGCCTGGGCGTCGGCGTCGTCGTTCCGCGGCTCCGACAAGCGCGGAGGGGCGAACGGGGCGCGCATTCGTCTGGCGCCGCAGAAGGATTGGGAAGTGAACCAGCCGGCCGAACTGGCTAAGGTCCTGCCGAAGCTGGAGGCGATCCAAAAAGACTTTAACGGCTCGCAGTCCGGCGGGAAGCAAGAAGGTCTCGCTGGCTGACGTGATCGTTCTGGGCGGCTGCGCGGCCGTCGAGGAAGCTGCCGAAAAGGCCGGGCACAACGTGAAGGTTCCCTTCTTGCCGGGGCGCACCGACGCTTCGCAGGAGCAGACCGATGTGCATTCGTTCGCCGTCATGGAGCCGACCGCAGACGGCTTCCGCAACTACCTCCGGACGCGAAACGGAATATCGCCGGAGGAGCTACTGGTGGATCGGGCGCAGTTGCTGAAGCTGACCGCCCCCGAGCTGACGGTTCTTATCGGCGGCATGCGCGCCTTGAATGCTAATTTCGGGCAGTCCAAGCATGGCGTCTTCACCAAACGGCCTGGGACGCTGACGAATGACTTCTTCGTCAACCTGCTCGACATGAATACGAAGTGGCAGGCCCGCTACATCCGAAGGCGTGTATGAGGGCCGCGACCGCAAGACCGGCGAACTCAAGTGGACCGGCACTGGTGTTGATCTTATCTTCGGTTCGCACTGTCAACTCCGAGCGCTCGCGGAAGTTTATGCCAGTGACGACGCGAAGGACGCGTTCGTGAAGGACTTCGTGGCTGCGTGGAACAAGGTGATGAACCTTGACCGCTACGATCTGGCCTGAGCTCGGCGGAAAAGAGAGCGATCAACTTGTTTACTTAATCTCGGCTCGTGTTGTCTGGCCGCGACAAAATGCAGCCGCGGCAGTACCAAAGGATGCTGATATGGAGGCCCTGGGCAGAGTCGAACTGCCGAGTCCGCAGAACGCAGCGTGAAAAGGCTCATTTGGCGAGAGAGGCAGCTCGTGACGCTCTAGCGACTGAACACATGGCAATGTGGACGTGGCTGCCAGCAGTCTGCCAGCGCTCATGGAAGTTGAAGGTAACTCTCGGTTTGCAGACGATTCGCGAGTTAAAGCCTGCAAGCGTGTTTCTTGTTCCTAATCCGCGAAAAATAGCAGCGAGAAAGCCAGTTGGGCGGTTCGGGCGTTAGAACTAAGCCGCTGGCGCGGCGGACGCAGTTGAGCGCCTCGGTCGAGATGCCACCAGGCACTCCATCTCAACGGTGGAGGATGCTCTCGAGCGGCAACGCGGTGTTCTGAAAATCGATATTGTGAGTCACAGAAAGGAGACTTCTGTGACCTCACTACGACAACGCGTGCTGAACGAACTCCAGCGCCGTAACTACTCGCCAGCCACCACTCGCGGCTACATTCTCGCAATCAAACAGTTCGCGGATTACTTCGGAAAATCGCCTGAACGCCTGGGCGGCGATGAGATCCGTCAGTTTGAAACGTATTTACTCCGCGATAAAAAGCTTGCCCCGGGCACGGTCGAAGGACGCATGTCGGCGCTGCGTTTTCTCTACAAGAAGACACTGAAGCGGCGGGACATCGCCTACGATGACTTGATCTTTCCGAAGACTCCCCGAACACTGCCGGTGGTGCTGAGTCCTGAAGAAGTCGGCCGCATGATCGAGGCTGCTCCAAACCTGACGCATCGCACCATCCTCATGGTTCTCTATGCTACGGGCATTCGCCGCACTGAGGCATCCCTTCTCAAGGTGAGCGACGTGGACAGCGAACGGATGGTTATCCATGTTCGCCAGGGCAAAGGCTCCCGAGATCGTGATGTGCGCATGACAACGAAACTGCTCGAAGCGTTACGTGACTACTGGCGATGGAAGCGGCCCACTGATTATCTGTTCCCCAGCACGGAAGGACAGCGTGGGATAGAGCAGCCAATCCCAGATCACACGATCTGGTACATCTGCAGCGAAGCCGCCAAGCGCGCCGGAATCGAGAAGAGGATTGGCGCACATACACTCCGCCACAGCTTCGCGACAACCTTGATGGAATCGGGAACCGACCTGCGGACCATCCAGCTTCTGATGGGCCATGCGCACCTGGAACATACCACTCGATATCTCCATATGTCGCAGCGCCATCTGCACGCGGCACCAAACCCGCTGGATCAGATCAGCGTCAGTAGCCAACGCTTTTCACGAAAGCGGCCGGACGACTATCAGGCATGACACGGCCACCCCGGGGAGGTGGCCGAGGTGCGAGGGCGAGTAACCTCCGGCAAAGCGGCGGCAACTCCCGGCGCCGGCGATTAGCGAGCCAGCCAAAGTAGCGGACGCGTGGTAGACCCTTGGGCAGAACATGCTGCAAGGACCGGCGCAGGAACTCTTCTGCCGCGATGCCGGCGTTAGTGAGAAACCTGGCACTCGAGATCGCGCCGATTCGCGTCAACCTCATCGCTGCCGGGTTTGTCGACACACCATTGTCGGCCGGGCCAATGACGCGCCTGATCGGCAGCGTATTGCGGAGTTGCTCGCGGCGGGCATCGAGCTGATTGCCGAGCAGAGATGCCGGCAGAGCCGGGGGCTTTAGATTGTGAGCCGCTCAAAGCGGCTGTGCGGGGTCGCTAAGGCGGCCCCGAGTCCTTCGGCCACCTTACGGTGGCCGGTTAGCGCCACAGGTTGATTTGGTCCAAGCGCTTGTCCTCTTGCTCCTGATGCCGGATGTACTCTCGTATCACCGTCTCATCCCGCCCAACCGTGGACACGTAATATCCGCGTGCCCAGAAATGCTGACCCACGAAGTTCCCTCTTCTTCTCCCCCTACACTCGGGCCAGGTGGATCGCACTCTTCCCTTTGATAAAACCGATGACTTGCGACACCGCGTACTTGGGCGGAATCGCGATCATCATGTGCACATGGTCGGGTAGCAGATGCCCCTCTTCAATCCGACTCTCCTTCTGCTCCGCCAGCTTGCGGAACACCTCGCCCAAGTGCCGCCGCAGCTCCCCGTACAGAGTCTTTCTGCGGCACTTGGGGATAAACACGACATGGTATTTGCACTCCCACTTGGTATGGCTTAGGCTTTCCATCTCGTCCATCGCGAACTCCCTTTCGTGTGCTTTGGCGACTCACGTCTGGAAGTCTCCGCGATGGACTGCTGTATCTGTCAAACTCCTACTGCCTCCCCGGCAGAGCCGGGGGGTCTCCCAACGGACTAGGGCTTCGCAGTTCAACGTCGACCGTACCTATCCGGGTCTGTGGACGATTACCTTTAACAATCCGCCGATCAACATGTTTGTGCCCGCAACGATCGACGAATTGGGAGCGCTGATGGCCGAGCTCGAAGCGGCCCCCGTCCTTAAAGGTCGTAGTGTTCCAGTCGGCGAATCCCGAGTTTTTCATCGCTCATCTTGACGTAGCCAAGGCATCTGAACGGCCAGGGGTGCTGGACCTTTGGCGCGACTTCGTGCTGCGGCTTTCATCCGCGCCGGTGGTGAGCATCGCCAAGGTGCGCGGCCGCACGCGTGGCATCGGCAACGAGTTCGTGCTGGCCTGCGACATGCGCTTCGCTAGCCGGCAAAACGCCGTATTCGGTAACCCCGAGGTCGGCGTCGGACTGATCCCGGGGGCGGAGCTTTGGAATGGCTCCCGCGGCTGGTCGGTCGCTCCCGGGCACTGGAGTTCGTGCTCACTGCCGACGATTTCGATGCTGATATCGCCGAGCGCCATGGCTGGGTGAATCGCACGCTGGACGATGGTGACCTCGATTCGTTCGTCGATACGCTCGCAAGGCGTGTGGCTTCATTCGACGGCAAAACGCTGGGCACGGCAAAGGCCCAGATCAATCGATTCGGGATGCCAACAGCGGCCGAGCTTCAGTCGAGCAATGACATGATCTTCCCAATGCTGGCCTGGCCCGATGCGCAGGCGCGCCGCACCAAGCTCCGTGGTATCGGTTACGGAATTCGCAGCGACTTCGAATTGAACTTCGGCCCGTACCTCCCTCAGTTCGGGAAGACGGACGACAACACGGATACGTAGTCTGGCTGAATCGTTGCATCGGATTTCGGGAACGCGGTGGTCATGAGTGGCGGAATCGAAGCCTCATGTGAAAACGAAGATCAACCGTGCAAAAGGGGAGCTTTGATCTTCAGAGCTCTTCGAGTAGTCGAAAAGTTCAGGTTTGGTGAACCACAACACGTCGATGGCAGTGAGCATACTCACATTCAACGGTTTGTGGTGCGGAAGGCTTGCGTCCTGCCCAGGGTCGGTAAAGCCGACGTTTCCTTACTCTACAAAGATTCCGAGGCACCATCGCCGATATCGTGGAATTGCCACCTGGGAGGCCACTTGGACGTATAGTCGGCGACTCGGACATGTGCCATCACGGGCCAGAAACCGGCTCATGGGAGATTACTCCCGAGAAGTCGGCAAGCAGGTTGTGATCGCGAAAGCGAACCGAGCTGCCAACGATAGCGGTCACGATGCGCGTCCGTAAGCATTCGTTGCGGAATTGCATCGGCTCGGCGACCAATTCTAGTTTCGTTCATCCAACTTCTCATTAGTGTCTGTTGGCCCAACGCACAAAGGAGATGAAATATGAAAGCAGTCGTTGTCCACCAATATGGCGGTCCTGAAGTACTCAAGTTCGAGGAGTACCCTGATCCGGTGGCGGGTCCGGGCGAAGTACTGGTGAGGGTCGCCGCCGCGAGCGTGAATCCGATTGACTACAAGCGGCGTGCTGGATTAACGAAGGATTATTATCCCATCCAGTTCCCGGGCCTCATAGGAATCGATGTGGCGGGGACCGTGGTGAAGATTGGGCCGGGAGTGGAAGGCTTTTCCGTCGGCGACCGGGTGTTCGCTATGGCGGACAATACTTACGCCGAACTTTGTGTCGTGAATGCAGCGATCTTGGCGAAGGTCCCCGAGGGGCTCGATTTGATCCAGGCGGCGGCGCTGCCGCTGGTGACGACGACCGGCAACCAGCTCAGTTCCGCGACGGGAATCAAAGCGGGCCAGACGGTTCTCGTCGTAGGTGCTGTAGGAAATGTCGGACGTTCGGCGGTATTCACTGCGAAGGAACGCGGGGCGACTGTGATCGCGGGGGTTTTGAAGAGGCAGATGGATGAGGCGAAGACTGTCGGCGCGGATCAGGTGACCGCAACTGACGACGACACTGCGATTGCGAATCTTCCGCCACTCGATGCGGTTGCGGATACGGTCGGCGGAAGAACCGCCGAGAAGCTGATCGCCAAGGTCAAGCCGGGAGGAGTGTTTGCTTCAGTTCTCGGGGCACCGCAGAACGCCGCGAAGTACCCATCTGTAAAGGTGGTGCACGTATTCTCGAAATTTGACAGGAAAACGCTCCAGTTCATGGCCGAAGCGGTGCGAGATGGCAAGCTGGTAATCCCGATTAGCCAGAAACTGCCACTTAGTGAAGCGGCCGAGGCTCAAGCAGCGGCAGAAAAGGGTGGTATCGGGAAGGTCTTGCTGGTGGCTTGAACTCTTTGCTGGCGTTTCAAGGAAAAATCGAAATGAAGAAAGACCACCGCGGACTTTAATCCCGCTTCGAAACCATGTGGCGACGGGCGTGTGGAATGCCTAGCCTCACCGAAAGGCTGGTGGTTTCATCTCCGTCGGTGTGGGGAGTGTGGGCACATCGATGCTGCGACAGTTCTCCAAGCCGCATGCGTCCAAGCGTGCGGCGACAACAGGGCATCCGATCATTGCCAGCTTCGAGCCGGGTGAGGATTGGTTCTACGATTACGAGAAGCGGGGGAATGATCAAGGGTGTGGATTTGCTTCCGCCACATTCGCATCCGGAGGATCAACCATCACCTGAATCGACAGAGAGCAGGACTCAGGACACCGTATTTGTAATGAGCACCGTATCGAAAGGAGCCATCAATGAACTCGGTACAAGTCGAACAGAAGAGCTATGAGATGCCCCCGCGCGAGGGGATCAGCATCGCGCAGTTTCTCACCGTCGCCGACATCGAGCGATCGGCCCGCTACTACGAAAAGGTCTTCGGCGCTCGAATTCTGAGCCTGGGTGACGGCAACGCGCCTGGGTACCTTCAGCTTGCGAATATCTGGATGATTCTGAACGTTGGAGGCGGGCCAACCCCGGATAAGCCGACGTAACGCTCAACGTCCCCGACCCCAATCACATCAACAGCCTTATGAATTTCCGCGTTGCGGATATTCAAGCGTGCTATGAATTATGGAAAAGTCGAGGAGCCGAGTTCATCACGGAGCCAATGCCCAAGTACGGCGAGATACGCTGCTACATCCGCGATCCTGACGCTTACATTATCGAGGCCGGACAGAGCACCGATCTCAAGTACGGTTAGCGCTCGGCCCGGATGGGATTCAGATTTTGCATTGCGTCTAAGAAATTATGGACTGGACGTCTGGCTGGACGAGTGGGAACTAATTCCCGGCCAGCCATGTCGGGCTGGGTCAATAAAGACTGACGGTTCTTCTCACGTACCGGCTTGTACACCCCTGGGACACAAAGGGTCCGCCAGGGGTCTTGCCGAAATGCGCGTACCATAGATTACGCAACAAGTAAGTCTCTGTCGAATGGCACAATGACTTAGCGAGGGGTTCCACAGCCTCATCCAGCCTGGAAACGCTGTGTACAGGGCTAGACTCAGGTGCCGATGACCACTCTGCCATCGACGGGAATGACAGCTCCATGGACGAAGCTGGCTTCATCCGAAGCAAGCCAGACATAAACGTTGGCTACGTCTTTTGGTGTGCCGACCCTTTTAAGTGGAGTGCGGGCAATCATCGCCTGAAGAATAAGGGCGAGGTCCCGGCGAAAGCGAGCTTCTCACGCTGTTCTATCGGGACGAGGAAGTTGCTCGCGAGGAGATAAGCGTAAAGGTGTCCGAGCGGCGCAGCGGGAGGTAACTGGTGCGCAGAAACCCATCCACACGTTTCGCTCAAGCCCCAGTCGAGGGTGGAGAAGCCCTGAATCGACTCTCGTAGGTTCTCTGCGGTCATTGGGTAAGCGTAGATGCGAACGTTTTGAGCGAACAGGCGAGACAGAGCCGCAAGAGAACTGCCGTCAAGTCTGCGGTAGTGATCTTCGAGTGCCCGGACCAAGAGCGATAAACCTACGACGAAGCGTACAGGCTCCTTCGTGTAGCGGTTCACGTAATCGGTCATCGTGTATAGCTCACGCTCACGGACCAACAGGACGTCACCGCCGCGCGCACCAAGTGCATCGATACGCCGGAGGACCTCGGGGATCTCCGGCATCGCATCTTTCGCGTCGAGCGGAGCAACCGCCCGCAGGCATGATGATGGCCCTTCAGGTAGGCGGTGATAGAAACGACGGTCGAAAAGGGCTCGTTGTGCAGAGTGCTGACCCCGCAGCCACAAAAGGCTGATACGAGGGCGACGCAGCGGATTCAATATCCGCCGCCGCATGAGGAAAGGCTGAGCAGGGGTTCACACAACCGCTATTCACCTGTAAGTGATTGTGCAACAAAGCCGAATTTGGAGCGTTGACACGATGTTGACAGATAACCGGAGTTTACGAGGTTCTGGACGCAGCCCAGTTCGCCGAGCGATGGCACGTCCCGGTGAGCTGGGTTCGAGAGCAAACAAGAGGGAGGGCTGCCGATCCGCTGCCTCACGTCCGCCTCGGGCGCTACGTCCGTTTCGAGTGGGACAGCCCGAAGCTAGTTGCATGGTGGGCAAAACGGCGGACACAATGAATCGTCACCGCCATGCAAATTGTTCCATCTCGGCAAATGTTCTCGCTATTTTGTCCATCTCTCTATTGACATCTAACGTAGCGTCACGTATGATAGCGACTGTGATGGCCAAGAAAAACCCGAATGCAGTTGCTCTCGGGAGGCTGGGCGGAAAGGCCAGGGCTGCCAGTTTGTCCGACGCCGAACGCAAAGCCTCCGCCAGCAAAGCAGGGAAAGCTCGCAACGAGAAGCTATCGGCTGCGGAGCGGTCTCGAATTGCAAAGCTGGCCGTACAAGCACGTGAACGCAAACGAAAACGTCAGCGAAAGGAGAAATCAGCGTGAAACGGAAACGCCAACAGATGGGAACGATTTATCAAGCTCGCGGCACATGGTACGTGCGCTATTTCGAGGACCGACTGGTCAACGGAACAGTGCAGCACGTCCGAGTCGCGAGGCAAATCGCTCCCATTACCACACGCGGCAAACGTCCGCCTCGCGGCATCGAAGACCAGGCGTCGGTAATTGTGAAGGAAGCCTGCGTCCTCAATTCGACGCCAGAGCGGGTCTTAACAATCGGTGACTTTGTGGAGCAGGTTTATCTTCCATGGGTGGAGCACAGCAAGCGCTTGTCAACCCTGAAGGGTTACCGCGATATTTGGCAAAATCACTTTTGCCCGCGCTGTTCCAGCGACTGACTGAAGGACGTGCGGACTTTTCACGTTCAGGGCTGGCTTGAATTGATTGGCAAGGAAGCTGCCCTCGGACGCAACTGTCTGAAGCACATCAAGTCGTTCATCAGTGGTGTCTTCAACCTGGCGAAGCAACAGGGCTATTTCCAGGGGGAGGACCCTGTGCGTGACACAGCAGTCAGCCCAGAGGCCGCAGAGCCGCAAGAAACCTATGCGTACACATCGGACGAGATTCAGGCAATGCTACGGGTATTACCGGAGACCTCGGGGACAGCATTGGCAGTGGCTTCGTTCGCCGGGTTGCGTAGAGGCGAATTGCAAGAGCTACTCTGGGAAAATTGCCGAGATGGCTTTATTCGCGTAACACAATCCATCTGGGAAGGCCGCGTCACAGAGCCGAAGACAAGGCGCAGTAAGGGCGCTGTACCTGTCGATAAGGCCGCTGGCACAACGCCTGGAAATGTATCGGCTTCGTTGTGGCGAACCCGAAAACGGACCGGTGTTCAGGAACCAAGCGGGGAAGCCAAAGAACCTGAACAATCTATTGCACCGCGAAATTCTGCCCGCCTTGAATCGGTGCAAACACTGTCCGAAGAGTCGTGACAAGCACGCCAAGGCAGATCACGATTTCGAGCGTGACGATTCCCTGCCCCGTTGGCGCGGATGGCACGCTGCTCGCCGTGGACTGGGCAGCAATCTGTATGCTCTCGGTGTGCCGGACAAAGTGATTCAGGATATTCTGAGACACGCAACCGTCAGCACGACCAACACTTACTACATCAAAACAGTATCAGCACAGGTTACGGACGCGATGGCAAAATTGGAGCGAGCACTCCCCGGTTACTTAACTGTCAACTAAGTGTCAACAAAATCTCGAAATCGTCCGACACCCTCTGTCGGAAGACCTAGCGATTTCAGAGAGTTAGGATGGGGGCCCTGGGCAGAGTCGAACTGCCGACCAACGGTTTAGGAAACCGCTGCTCTATCCATCTGAGCTACAGGGCCGCTGGTTTCGACATCCCGATTTTACTTCAATGGCCAGGCGTCAAAATCTAGCGTAATTTGACAGGCGGTACAACACGAAGTCGCAGAAAGGAAACCTCGCTAGTTTTTCAGGAGACGAGCGATGGTCTCTAGCAATGCATCCGGCGCCTCGCCTTTGGCAACGAAGCTGTCGGCAAACTCCAGCCCGCTAAGCGTTTCAGTGGCCGCCGAAACAATCAGAATCGGCACGTTCGGCTTCAACTCCTTCATCTCACGCGCGATTTCCGTGCCCGTCTTGGCGCTTAAGAAATGATCGGCAATGACCAAATCCACCGGGTTCGCCTTCAGGAGGTCGAAGACCCGCTTCGCCCGACTCCGCCACCAAAACTTCATACCCGGCACTGGCCAGGAGCATCTTGCGAACCCGCAGCGCGACCTGATCATCGTCGATGCAGAGAATGAGCGGAGCATGCGGCTTGGGTGATGATGCCATCGGACAACTGCTGACCGCAGTATATCTCGCCTGTCGAGTTCTCCTGCAACTCGGCTATCGAAAAGATCACTAAACCGCGAGAGATTTGTTGCCCGGCAAGGCTCAGTTCCGCGCTTTTCTCCTTTCCAAAAAAGTCAGACGCCCACCGAGCTACACCGGATTCCGCAGCACCGTGCAAACCGACGCGCACAGCGCTCCGCCGATGTTAAAGGTCGCCGCCACCTTAGGATCTTTTCTCTGGATTTCCTTGGGGGCCATTCCCTTGAGCTGCCAGAAGCACGAGCCCAGCATGGCCACCCCGGTCGCTCCGACAGGATGCCCCTTCGCGATCAGTCCGCCGGACATGTTGATGGCGCACTCGCCGTCCACCGCGGCTTTGCCCTCAACCCAGTAGCGCGCGCCCTTGCCGGGAGCGGCTTTGCCGATGACCTCCGTCCCAATTGCGCCGGCGACGGTGAAGCAGTCGTGAATCTCGGCGACGTTCACGTCGGTCGGGGTCGCGCCGGCCATGGCGTAGGCTTTCTTCATTGCCGTGTAGGCGCCCGTCGGAACGAGCGTGTTGCGGCCTTCCTTCTGCAGCGGATCGGTCGCCTGCGCGTAACCGGCGATCTCCACACAATCCGCCTTGGCCACGCCGAGCTTGTTCAGCCCTTCTTCGGTTGCCACAATCACCGCCGCGTAACCGTCGGTAATCTGCGAGCAGTCGTAGGTCTTCAGCGGCAGGCCATCGACGACGTAGCGATTGATGCCCTCGATCTTCATCGCCTGCTCCAGCGTAATCTGCACCTTGTTCATCTGCGCATAGGGGTTGTACTTCGCATTCTGATATTCGTTGACCGCAATCTGCGCCAGCTCGTTCTCGCTGACGCCGTAGACTTGCATGTAGCACTGCATGATCTCGGCGAAGAGATGCGGGAAAACAAAAACTTTGCCGGCGCGTTCGTCGGGGTGCGAGTAATAACCCAGGACCTCGCCGATCAGCTTGCCGTCCATCTTGCCGTCGTTGTCGCGCATCTTCTCGTAGCCGACGGCAACTCCCACATCGCCGACTCCGCTCTGCAGCTTGTAGATGACCGACAGGATGGCCTGCCCGCCCGAGGCGCAGGCGTTCTCCACCGACTCGATCGGCTTGGCCGCCATGCCCGGCACGGTTGCGACCAGGCCGGAGAGCAGCCCTTGCTTGTTCAATGTAAAGTTACACGCCGAGCCGACAGCGCCAACGTCAATACTGGCCGGCGGCACCTTGATCTGCTCGCAGACTCCCGTCACGGCGTTGGACACGATCTGCGGGACCGTCATGTCCATCAGCTTTCCAAACTTCGATTGGTTGTAGGCGGCAATATAAACGGGTTTATTCATGATTTCTCCTTTGCGAACCGTGCTCAACTTGCCTGAATAAATTTACCATCCCGACAGTTATCAGTAGCCAGTAGCCAGTCGTCAGTGACACAAGGCCCGATCTTATGAATCATAGAAACTAGGAGCCAAACCCATCCCAGCCATCCGACCCCTTTCAAAGCTGTCATGCCGAATCAAGTACTTAGCGACAAAAGCTCTACAAGTAACAGATGCGGAACGGCTTACAAAGTCGTACCTGAAAGCAAAGGACTTAACTGCAGTAGCCGGCAGCCAGTCCCCAGTAGCCAGTGACCGACCGGCGGATTTCGACGCTGCAAGGCTCGATCTCCAGGCCAGTCGCGGCCGAGCCAGCGGGCTTTTCAGCGTCTGAGAAGCAGTGGTCGGTGGCCGGTAGTCAGTTGTCAGTGTCCGACTCATGATTCATTTCCGTCCCAGGTCTAGGCCGGCGTTGCTCGCGTGATTTCGGGCGCGCGCAGGCACACGCCACTCTTCATGGCCCTTGGTCCCACTCATTCGCGAATAGCGACGAATAAATGAAGCACGCGCCGATCTTCATCTCGATTGAAGGCTCCTCCTCCCAATTGTCGCCCCGACCGAGGCTTCAGCCCGAGTGGAGGGAATGCTTTTCGTAACGAGCCGTTAGCTACTCGCAGTCAGCAGTCAGTTCTCAGTTCTCAGTTCTCAGTTCTCAGCCCTTGGCCGTTAGCCTTTAGCCTTCAGGCGCCGCTCCAGTTCGGCCACGGCCTGGGTCAACTCGCGTCTGTGCTCGAGATCCAAATCCGCCTGCTCGTCCGACACGGTGGCCGCCGGCTTTTTGCCAGCTTCATTCCCCGCCGGCTGCGCGTCCGCTTGGGCGGCCGCGCTCTCCGCTGCCTTCCTGGCCTCGGCCCGGGCTTTGGCCGCAGCCCGCAGGGCCTCAACCTCTTCCCGATCGGCCTTTTCCTTGGCCGCCGCTTCGGCCCACAGCTTCTCGTAGTGCTCTTTCAGCTTGCCGCTCGTCCACTGCTGCCCATTGCGGCGGGCCGCTTCCACAATCTGGCGCGCCTGCGCTAGCTTTTGTCTCTCCCGCTCGATGCGCTTCCATTCCCGGCACTCCAATTCCTCGGAGCGCTTGTCGCGAGCTTCCTGGCCCTGGGTAATCAGGATCTCTTCCAGTTCGATATCCTCCGGCTGCGCACCCTGCCAGGGATTGCTGCGATAGGCCGAGCGCTCGGCCTTGCCCCGGGCCTCGGCATCGGCCGCTGCCTGGAGGGCTTCAGCCGCAAACACCACCTCCGGCGGCCGGCTCAGGTCCAGGCCTTCCGGCAAGTCGTACTTCGCTTCGAAGTCCGGATACTCGCTGGCCCGAGGCTCGGTGTCGATGGCCGGGTCGTACACGCCCAGCCGCGGGGCCTTGGCGCTACGCAGATCGCCGGCGATTCCCTGCAGCCCGAAGAGCAGCGTTCCGCCCAGCCTGCGGTCGAGCTGGCCGCTGAGCAGTGCGTCCATAACCTGCTGGCGTGCCACCTGCACGGCGTTGAGGTCCTCCAGAATGGGCAGCACGAGGTGATAAGGTTGGCGGCGGGCGCGGGCCCGCGCCATGGCCATGCGCCGGCCCAAGCTGTCGATATGGAAACGGCAGTAGGGCCGCCCGTTTAGCGGTGGAGCTTGACAGAATGTGCCATCCACTTTGACGTGTTGGCAGTAACGAAGGGACATAAGACCTCTCCTTTGTGGAATCGCTGTTCGCGGTTCGCAGTTCGCCAGAATTGTTTTCGTCAACGCAAAAGCCCTGCGCCAGATCCATGGCTTCTCCCATGTCTCTGATCACAGGACTCGTTTTCTTTTCGATGACCTGCGTGCTCTATTTACTTGTAGGCCGCTGGTACCTTGACTCCAACTCCGGACCAGCCCGGCTCATGCTTGCGAGCCGGTCGCAACATGCCTGTCGCGCTCAGATTATTGGCGCCTGCCGGGGCCTGTCTGTGATGTAGCGCACATTGGTTTGTCCGCGCAAAATATCCCCGAAACATCCCGCCCAACGATTTTCAACAGCCTGTGAAGCTGTGCCCTGATACAAACCTGATGTGCGTGAACTTGCAGCTTAAGTCACCGGCGATGGTCCAACGCTGCTCTTGCCACGTCCCTCACTCCGCGTCAATTAGCGCCGCTGCCAAAACCTCGCTTGGAAACTGGTGCTGCTAGTAGTACACTTTGGCGCACAAAACCAGATTTCCACTCGTATGAAGGACACGCTGAAAGTCCGCGTTCGCTTCGGGGCGTTTGAACTGGACCTGAAGGCGGGCGAGCTGTGGGAGGGCGGGCGCAAAGTGGTGCTGCCCGAACAGCCCTTCCAGGTCCTGTGCATGCTGCTGGAAAGCGGCGGCGATATTGTAAGCCGGGACGCAATCCGGAAAAAACTTTGGCCCAATGACACCGTGGTGGAGTTCGAGCACAGTATCAGCGCGGCCATCAACAAGTTGCGACGCTTCCTGGGGGACTCGGCGGAGGAACCGAAATATATCGAAACCGTAGCCCGCCGTGGCTATCGGTTCTTGGCGCCGGTGGAGTGGCTGGACTCCCGTCCCAGCGATCCCGCGTCCAGCCATGACAGCAACGAAGGAGTGCTGGAGCCGCCGCCACTGGAGACTTCCAACCTAAGTGGCAAGACGGTTTCCCACTACCGTGTGCTGGAGATCATCGGCGGGGGTGGCATGGGCGTGGTTTATCGCGCGGAAGACCTGAAGCTGCCGCGCGCCGTGGCCCTGAAGGTGCTGCCGGAAGACGTGGGTCACGATCCGCGGATGCGGGAGCGCTTCGAACTGGAAGCCCGTGCCGCCTCCGTGCTGGAGCACCCCAACATTTGTTCCATCTACGAGTTTGGGGAGCACGTCGGCAAGCCTTTCATCGTAATGCAGATGTTGCACGGGCAAACCCTGCGCGACCGCATGGCGGCGCCGGCTCCTTTTGCTGTAGACGAGCTGCTAAACATTGCCATCCAGATCGCCCATGGCCTGGAAGCCGCCCACGAGAAAGGCGTCATTCATCGCGACATCAAGCCAGCCAACATCTTTCTCACCGAGAAAGGTGTCGTCAAGATTCTGGATTTCGGATTGGCCAAGCTGCTCCAGCCCAGCGGACAGAACATGCTGGCGCTGGAAGCAGCCGCGCAAATTGGCCCTGAGGCGTCACCCTCCAAGCCCCAGGGCCTTCATCCCACTCGTCTGGGTAGCGCCGTTGGCACCGAGGGATACATGTCGCCGGAGCAGGTGCGGGGCGAAGATGTGGATGCCCGCACCGACCTGTTTTCCTTCGGCGTGGTCCTTTATGAGATGGTGACAGGGCATCACGCTTTCAGCGGGAAGACGGAAGCGGTTGTGCGCGTCGCCATCGCCAGGCATGAGCCGGTCCCGGTACATAAGTTAAACGCAACGCTGCCGCCGGAACTGGAGCCCATCATCAACAGGGCGCTGGAGAAGGACCGCGAGGTGCGCTACCAGTCGGCGGCTCAGATGCGCGCGGATCTGGAAGCCGTCAGAGGCCGCAAAGTACCCGCGCCACTGCCTCCTGGTCCCGAGCCGCGCTGGCCACGCAGATGGAAGGTGTGGCAACTGGCCGCAGCAGTCGTGCTGGTGTGCGCGGTTGCCATCGCAGGGTTGCGCTGGTATCAAACGGTCCGACCGCAGCTCACGGACAAGGATTCCATCGTGCTTGCCGATTTCACCAATAAAACAGCGGATCCGGTATTGGATGACGCTTTGGACAGGGCCTTGCAGGTCGAGTTGAGGCAGACGCCATTCCTGAACTTGCTGTCTCCTGACAAAGTCCGCGGAACGTTGAAGCTGCTGAACGGTTCCGGGGACGTCAAGCTGACGCCGGAGCTGGCGCGCGGGGTCTGCCTCCGCTCCAACAGCAAGGCGGTCGTGGGCGGTTCGATCCTGGATGTGGGCAATCGCTATCGCATAGAGTTGAAGGCCACGAACTGCCAGACGGGAAAGACCTTCGCCACCACCACCGTGGAAGCGCAGAGCCGGGACGAGATTGTTAAGACCCTGGGCATCGCCGGCGCCGAGTTCCGGCGCAAACTGGGCGAACCGGAGGCCTCCGTGCGAAAGTTCAATAAGCCGCTCGAAGAGGCTACAAGCTCATCCCTGGAAGCTTTACAAGCGTTAACCCAAGCAGCCGACATAAAACGTAAACACGGGGATGCCGCAGCGGCGGCTGCTTATCTCAAGCGCGCGGTGGAGCTGGATCCGAATTTTGCTCAGGCCTATCTAAACTTGGGAATCGGTTATCTCAATGCACACGACGTCGAGCCCAGCGTCAAGGCCCTCAGGAAAGCGTACGATTTGCGTACTCGGGTCACTGAAAGAGACCGGTTTGCCATTGAAGCGTTTTACTACACCCAAGTCACGGGGCAGGCGGACAAGAGCATTGCAGCCTTCGAAGAGTGGGCCAAGACCTATCCAGAGGACCCTATCGGGCACATGAATCTCGCGGCCGAACTGGAGGCGGTGGGCCAATACGAAAAGGCTGCCGCTGCGGCCCGGGAGTCCGTGAGGCTGAGGCCGTCGGGGCCAGCTTATGTCAACCTTATAACCTCCTATGTCAAGCTCGATCGGTTGGACGAGGCCAAGGCCGCTTTCGACGAGGCTCAGGCACATAAGCTGGATGACGGCCTTCTGTACCTGCAGCGCTATATTCTCGCTTTCCTCCAGGGCGATCAGTCCGCGATGCAGCAACAGGTAAAGTGGGCGATGGGCAAGCCGTCCCTGGAAGACGGGTTTCTAGGCATCGACTCGCGCACGGAGGCCTTTTACGGTCGCATGCTCAAAGCGCGTAGCCTCGCGGAAATGGCGGTTGACTCGGCGAAGCATGCCAACGCTCCGCAATCAGCAGCGGATAGCAAAGCGAGTGAGGCATTGCAGGAAGCTGAAATTGGCAACCGAGGCCAGGCGCAACAGCTGGCTCGCGAGGCGCTGGCACTGAGCACGGCACGGGAAGTCCGGGCCGTTGCCGCACTCGCCTTGGCACGTGCAGGAGATCCGGCGCAGGCGGAGAAGCTGTTGCAGGAACTCGATCGAGAATACCCGTTGGACACCATGATGCAGAACTACACGCTGCCGACCATTCGGGCGGCCGTCGAATTAGAGAGGAACAATCCGGCCATAGCGATCGATATCCTAAAGATCGCCCTCCCCTATGAGGAGGGCTTTGATGCTTTCGGCTCTCTCTACCCCGCGTACATCCGCGGCGAGGCCTATCTAAAGGCTGGCCAGGGACAGCCGGCAACGATGGAGTTCCAGAAGATGATCGACCATCCCGGCATCATGGAAAACTTCGTGACGGGCGCGCTGGTCCATCTTCAGCTCGGACGCGCGCAAGTCATGAACGGCGACAAGGACGCTGCCCGCAAGTCGTATCAGGACTTCCTCGCGCTGTGGAAGGACGCTGATCCGGACATCCCGATCCTCAAGCAAGCCAAAGCAGAATACGCGAAGTTGCAGTAACCTCATGCGGCTCGTGTGGCCCACGTCAAGCCCGCCGGCTGCCCCTACTTCGCGGCCACCGGCTTGGCCTTCAATTTGGCCAATGCTTCATGCGCCTTCTTCGCATAAGGGCCGTTGGGCAGGATCTTGAGATAAGCCTGATAGTTCTCGACCGCGCCGGCGGTGTCACCGGTTTTGTTCAGTGCCTCGGCCAGCTTGAAAGTGGCTTCAGCATCGTGCGGCTTGAACTCCAAGGCCTCGCGATAGCGGCTGATGGCCGCATGGTAGTTTTCCTTCTTATAGTAGAAGTCGCCGATCTCGACATCCTTCATCGCCTTCATCGGGCTCCAGGGCGTGAACTCGTTGACGTCGGAATCATCGAGGTCAGCCCCAGGATGGTCCTTGATATCGTTCGCGGGCGGCGAGACGTCAATTTGCGTCTGCTTGCTGGAGCTTTCATCGGAGCGCGGCGGAGCCTCGCGGTTGTCTTGTGGCGGCGGAGCCGATTTGTCCACCGGGACCTTCTCGACCGGCGGCTCTTGCGCCCAGGATGAAGATGCGCCCACGAGACAGAGGCAAATTAACGCAAGCATCAAGTATCGTGAACCGCACATCCATATTGTAGTAAAACACGGCGCTCCTGTTGAATACTCGGTATGCTTCTGCTCGCACCACGCTCGCGCCCGCTTCGCCGCCTGAGGGAAACGCAATCTGCGTCCATGCGATTTTTGAAACACGCTCAAATGACGTTTTCACTTGCATCAAATCGAATGCGGCGCGCTCACCTGCCGCTGCATTCTTCTCTGTGCTCGCGACGTCCAGCGTTTGTGCAGCGCAGCAGATACAGGTCACGCTCGATCCCGCACAAACCAAAATTGCATGGACGTTGGGCGCGACCATGCACACCGTGCACGGCACCTTCAAGCTCAAGAGCGGCAACGTCAAGTTCAATCCCAAGTCCGGCGACGCCTCGGGCGAGATTGTCGTGGATGCCACCAGCGGCGAGAGCGGCAATCAAGACCGCGACGCCGACATGCACAACAAGGTCCTCGAAAGCGCCCGCTATTCTGAGATCGTCTTCGTTCCCCGGCGCGTCGTGGGCAGCCTCGCCGATCAGGGAAAATCCAACCTTCAGGTGCAGGGCACATTCAAGATCCACGGCGCCGAACACGACTTCACGCTGCCCATCACGGTCGAGAAAACCGGCGATGCAATCAACGCCGGCAGCAGCTTCGTCATTCCCTATCAGGACTGGGGCATGAAGGACCCCAAGAAAGCCTTCCTGCACGTCGAGAGCAAAGTGAGCGTCAGCGTAACCAGCGTCGGGCGAATAAGCAGCAATTAGCAATTAGCAATTAGCGATTAGCTCTCCGCTGTCCGCTCTCCGCTGTCCGCTCGCAGCCATCAGCTTTCAGCCATTAGCAGTCACCACCTCCTTACGTTGTCATCCCGACCGAGGACTTTAGTCCGAGTGGAGGGATCTGCGGTTCCGCACTAGCATTTGGATCCGTCAGGCCTACACTGCTGTTTACTACTCGATACAATCCGGCGCTCGCCTTCTGGGTGTCCCATTGTGAGATGGCTTCTACCATTCGCTGTGACCCTCCCCCATTCGTGCCACTTTTCTAATCAATGACTTAGGGAGAAATCAGTCGCAACTATCTTATTCTAGGTGACTTACAGGTTCATAGCGAAGTCTAAAGGACTTACGCCCGTCAAGTCTCGTCCTCCGGAACTCCTGCCAGAGCGCCATTAACCACGCCAATACTGGCTACTGCCTACTGGCCACTGACAACTGCTTACTGACAACTGCATTTCAAAGAGCTCTCCCGGCCCGTACGCTGGGTGCGGCCTGCGAATACACAACAACCTCGTCCTCGCACTTCGGTGATAGCGTGCCGAGTCCGGTGCCCGCAAGTGCGCAGGTCACGTTACCATGTGATGAGGTAGGCCAGCAGGGCCATCATTCAAGAATTGTCATTACGAGCGCAGCGAGGAATCTGCTTTGCGGTGGAAACGTCAAAAGCAGATCCCTCGGTCGCCGCGGCGACCTCGTGATGACAAAATCTCACTTTCTTTGTACGAAGCTACGGGCGGCCATGCGCTACCCAGAACCACCAGGAGAAACCACCCTTGAGACGAACCGCGATGGTGCTTGCAGTTGTACTGGCGGCATCGGCAATCGGAACCTGTAAGTCGGTGAAGCTGGTGGCCAGCGTGAAGAACCCCAGCTACTCCGGACAGCGCTTCCACAAAGTGCTGGTAATCGGGATGAGCAACGACCCGGCCATCCGCTCCGACTTCGAGGACGCGATGGCCAACAAACTCGCCCGCGACGGAGTGGAGGCCGTTCCGGGCCATACCATCCTGCTGCGGCCGGATTCGGCCAACATGGACATGGATTATCTGAACGCGCAGATCCGCGAGCACCACATCGAGGCTGTGCTGGTCTCTCATCTGGTTAGGGTGGAAAAGAACATCACCTACATCCCCGGCCAGAGCTACATGGTTCCTTATCCCTACTACAACTCGTTCTACGGCTATTACCCGGTGGTTTACCAGCAGGTCTATTCTCCGGATTATCTCCGCGAAGACCACACGGTGCGCATCGAAACCAACCTGTACGCCACCGCAACGCCCGAGGGCGAATTCGTCTGGACGGGAATCAGCGACTCCTTCAATCCGAGCTCAGCAAAGAAGGCAATCGATGCCGTGGTCAAAGTGGTGGTGAAGGAGTTGGAGAAAGAGGGGATTTTCTGAGGGGCGAGCAACCGTGGGCCGATGTCCGACGTGGGCTATTATGGCTGCGAGTAACGAGCTGTCATCCTGGGCGGCGACGGCCCGACGCTGGCTGCGGGGAAAAAGCGCCCTGCGACTATCTTCAAGCGGGGACTTGACGCATAATGCTTGTCGTGTCGCCCACTGGAGGACTGTCATGCGAATAACCCGGATAGTGCTGTTCGTTCTTACTTTTCTCTCGATTGCCTCAGCCGGAACTGTCCATGTCTACGATCTTTCGACCGGCGCGATGAGCACTATGAAGTACTCGCGGCACGGTAGCGGGAAAGGCACGCTTGCTGGACCCCTCCCGTCCGGTGAAGCTGTTTCTGGCGAATATGTCACTGTGACCAATGCAGCGATTGGATGGGGTTCTGTGTACTCTTCCGTTGCTGGCTCTGGTGGCTACGCAACCGGGACCGGCAATGGCTTTTCTGTTGCCACTGGAGGACACCGCTACGGCTCGGCCATTCTCACGAACGAACAACACACCGTCGTGAACTGCGAATATATCGTGGGTTTCAATGGTCACGGTACCGGGGGCTGTACGGATAATCACGGGGCGAAATACAAGTTGATGTTTTAAGGTCAAACTCCGTCCACACGATTGCTTGCGCCGGTGAATCTGGCGTGCGCCGGACGCCGTTTGGCCCAGGCTACCATCCTGAGGATGGGCGATCCAAGCTGGTCTTGCTCGGACGCGGTTTGGTTTCACCCACAATCACTTCTGCTGCCTCGCGATGGCTCGGTTTCGTTTGCGCTGCTTCCTTACGAGTTCTAGGCTGATGTTCAGAATCTCCGGCTGAAAAAATTCATCGACCTCCCACATATCCTTTTGGAATTTCTTTAGCCCTTTTTTCGTAAACACATCGTGTTTTCCCCTGTAGAGCCGCCTCGATCTTGGAACTCGGCTGAGATCAAATCTGTGTGCAAAACTATTGCGGAGGTCGTTCAATGCCATGATGTGCCCTGATACGTCGCGCGGAACGTCCTTAAACGCCCTGATGGTATCGAGCTTCTGTTGTGGGTAGAGCTTGTCCAACATAGCTTCCAGCGTTGCACGCTTCTTGCTGCGCCGTGCTGCCCGGGTTCCAAAAAAATGCTTTACTATTGTGCGGTTTAGCACGTCATCAATCTGTACATACTGCATAACGACAATGGATCGTATGACACGATCCTTCATTTGCTTTAGGTGCGCGACCACGGCGTCTCGATCTTCCTGCCAGAAATCCGTCACAACTCTTGGGGTGAAATAGTTTTGATAGAGAATGCGATCCACCTCTATCCAAAGTCGCCTTTCGTATGACGTAAGACCGTGTTGGACTTGCTTGGGGCTTTCGGCCATTGTCATGCTCTCGGGCCTCTCCGTCCCCAGTGTGGCAGTCGCCTGGTACTCAATCCGAGCGAGGGGTGAGAATTATCGACTTTGAACGCCAATCAGGGATGTGTCGCAGTCGAGGAGGCGGGTGCTGCTGCGCCAGCCGGCTGCGCGGCAGTGCTGGCCTCTAGTTTCGCCACATCCCTCATCAGCTGTTTTACGCACATGTCGGCCACGTCAGCGCTTGCGCCTTTGTACTTCGCGCCCTTGCTCTCCTGCGTAGTTGTCCAAATAACATCGCCATCGGGATTGATGAGTCGTAGTGAAATACGAGCCTTCTCTGTCGTTTCCGTGCTTGCCGACGAGTCGCTTATAGCCGAGCGCCCGGCGACAGTGCTGTCGCCAAATGCGTGCAGCTCTTGGTGCGTCCTTTCAAGAGCTACTCCCCTTAGCGTGGCATCCGCGCGTTCGCGATTTTCTGTGACAACAAATCGCTTACTGGCCACCAGCGCGGAAACAATCATTGACTGCATCTCTTTTGAGATCGGGTCATCGCCAAAGCTATCCACATAAATGCGTTTCACCCTTAGGAGGTCAGCGGGACTGGGGAGCCTGGATAACGCAAGCTGCGTCTGAGTTTGGGAAGGGATTGCAGTCGGAGTTGCGGCTTGGTTCGCCTGCAACAGAAAGCAAGCCAAGACAAGCGCGGGAATCATGGCATTCCGCCCATTCCGCTCTTACGAGCTTCGTCGTCTTCGTACTCGACTTTCCTGCCAGTGCGCGCTTCGAGAGTAACAATAGTGACTCTAACGATGGACTTGCCAAGCTCAAAGACAGCCGCGTGTTGCTTGTCCTGGTCGCTTTTTCCAGCCGACACTCAGGAAGTGCTTCCTCTTCTTAGAAAAGAGGGCAAGCGGCGTGAGGGCGATTGCCACTCCAAGCCGCCGTCCCGCCTTCTGGCCATATTCCAGATCGTTTACCTGGTCGTAAGGGATGCTGAGCGCTCCCCCCTTGTAGGTGAATAAGAAGTTCTTCTCGTCTTTTTCCGATGATTTCCCCTCGGCGCCATCTTTGATCTGATTTTCAGTGCCGCCGACGTACATCGTTACATCATGGCCAATTCCCGCAAATGCTAGTGGCTCCGAGGCGAGAAGACACAGCAGCACCACAGCGGTGATGCGTTTCATGAGGTGGCGCCTCCGCTAATCACTTGATGGTCGAAATGTAATCCTAGTTTGTTAAGGATTCAAGTGGAATCCATGATTCCTCGGATAGGGCGCGAATTACGTTGGAAGCGTGACCCAGAAGCGGCAAACGAAAGTGCGCAGGTCACAGGTCAAGGTGACTAGTTCGTATCGGGGTCCTTCGACTCCGGTGCGGTCGCCGTCGCGACCGCACCTCCGCTCAGGATGACAAATCGAAAACCAGGTTCTCCGCTCGTTTGACCCCGCCTACTGGGGCTGCGGGAAGAAGCCGGTGATGCTGGCGCTATCCAGAATGTGGCCGCCACGGCCGGCGGCGATCAGCGCGTGGTACAGCGCCTCCGCGCCGGGAGGAAAGTCGCCGAACATCGGCAAAGTGGGCAGCGGGGTATCGAGCGCGTACACGGTAAAGACATACTGGTGGCTGATGGGCTGAAGCTGCGTCGGAGGACAGGGACCGTCGTAGTTGAGGTCGCCGAAATCATTGGAGATTTGCAGGCCGTAGGGGCTGCCGGGCACGCCCGCGTTCAGGGGAAGCTCGGTGGTTCTGGCAGAGATGTTGTACATCCCCCAGTGGGTGAAGGAGGCGGTGACGTCGTAGGTGACGACGACGAAGCTGTGAGTGCCGTGTGGGACGTTGGTCCAGGAGAGCTGGGGCGATTCGTCGCTGCCACCGGGATAGGCCGGGCACTGGTTATAGACCATGATGAGCGGTATGGTGCCGCCATTGGTGAAGGTGGTGCTGCTCACCTGGAAGTGGCCGTATCCCCCATCGTTGGTGGGTTGGTGCTGCGCCCAGGCTGTCAGGGAAGCGAATAGGCAGATAGCGATGACGTTGGTCAGGATGCGAGCTTTCATGTTTCCTCCTGTTCGCGAACGGAATCCAGACGTAATTTTATAACCCAGCGGATTTTGATTTGCTTCGGTGCGACCACGGGTGGCGCACCAATTCTGTTGTTCGTGCGACGTTACTGAATGCGCGCGAGTTCTTTGGCGTAAAGCTGGTTGTTGGGAAATTCGCTGGCCAGGCCGGCGAGCAGGGTGCGCGCGGTCTGGCGGTCCTGATCGCGCAGGGCGGCGACGGCCAGCAGCAGGCGGGCGAAGGGCGCGAGGTAATGTCCTTTGGCGGCCGTGAGACGCAGGCGCTCGATACCTTCGTTCTTGTCGGTCTGCGCCCCAGTCATGTGCAGCACCCAGCGCACCGGCGCAGGCTTGCTTCCAAGAAGATAGTTTTCAACGCCGATTGCGAGGTAGGCGTCGTAGCACGTGGGATCGATGGCCAGCAGGCTCTCGGCCTGGACACGCCCCGCCTTAATGTAGGCAAGGCTGGCGAAATCGCGCTTCTCGATCATCGCCGCGTAGTCGCCGCGCAGCCCGTTGGTCATCACCAGCGAGAATAGTGCGTCCTTGTCTTTCGGATTTCGTGCCAGCACCTGATTGGCAAGCTCGCTGCTCTTATCCAGCTCTTTATCGAACTCGGCTTTCACGGTGGAGTCGGCGGACAGCTTGCTGCGGTTCTCGAAGTTGTGATCGTCGGTGAAGAGGTCGGATTCCAGAACATGCAGGCGGTTGAACTCGGAAAACAGATAAGCCGCCGCGTTCGACACGTGGCCCATGGGGTCATTGGGGTGAGCCTGCTGATAGGCGAGGAACGTGGCGTGCGCGCCGGGAAAGTCCAGGTTGTACATCTGCTGATAGCCGCGTTCGAGGGCGTGCGGCTCGGCGGCATCGGTCGCATAGCAGACCAGGCTCGCGAACAGGAAAATCAGCAGCGCAACCGTTGCGGGGCGAAGCCCGCCGGAAAGGACAAAACGAGGCGACTTAACGGCACGCCTGAAGGCGTGCCCCTTCAAAGCCTCACTCCCGACGTCACTCAGTAACCTGCTCAAGGGTCTAGCCATCCTCTTAGGTGTCGTTATATATGACTCAGTTGCCAGATGAAAGTTGTCAAATTCTTGTCAACAATTGAGTGTGCCGAAGCCGTCGACCTGCTGCTGCGCTATGCAGCGTCAGCCGTCACAGCGGCTTAGGTCACGCGTCACTGCGATTGTGGTTATCCCCGCCTCATTATAAGCAAGAAGTGTCCCGCTTCTCCCCGGAGCCTTTATGACAGAAGTTGCAAGCCTGACAGAAGAACGAATTGCCTACCTCGACGGGCTGGTCCAGCAAGCCAAGACCGCCGCAGCCGTCTTTACACAGTACACGCAAGAGGACGTTGACCGCATCGTCAAGCCGATGGTCCTGGCGGGACTGGAACAAGCGCAATATCTGGCGCGGCTGGCGGTTGAGGAAACCAAGCTCGGGGTCCTGGAGGACAAGGCGCTCAAGAACATGGTGGCCACGGAGTTCGTTTACAACTACGTCAAGGACAAGCGCACGGTCGGCGTCATCGGCGAGTATCCGGAGCGCAACCTGGTAGAGGTAGCCGAGCCGATCGGGGTCATCTTCTCGCTCACCCCGATTACGAACCCCACTTCGACGGTGCTGTTCAAATGCATCATGGCCATCAAGACGCGGAACGCGGTCATTTTCAGTCCGCACCCCAGCGCCGGGCGCTGCTGCTATGAGGCCATGAAGATCATGTACGAGAGGGCGGTGAAGCATGGCGCACCGGAAGGCGTGTTTACGTGCCTCGAATCGCACAACCTCCAGGACAACGCCTACCTGATGCACCACAAGGACGTAGGCCTGATTGATGCTACCGGCGGCCCGGGCGCGGTCAAGGCCGCGTACAGTTCGGGCAAACCCGCGCTGGGTGTAGGGGCGGGCAACACGCCGGTTTATCTGGAAAAAACTGCGGACCTGAACATGGCGGTGGGGGACATCATCATCTCCAAGACGTTCGACAACGGAACGATTTGCGCCTCCGAGCAGACCGTGGTCATCGACGACGAGATTTATGACCGCGTACTGAAGAAGTTCGCGGACCTGGGCACGCACATCTGCAATGAGAAAGAGGTCGAGCTACTGGGGCGCACGGTGATTGATCCTGAAACCGGATACATGCAGCCCATGGCGGTAGGCCAGACGGCAACACGCATCGCGCGATTCGCCGGCATTTCCGTTAAGCCGAAGACCAAACTCCTGATTGCGCCGATTGAGGGCGTCGGCCGCGAATATCCGCTATCAGTGGAGAAGCTGTTCCCGGTGCTCGCGGTGTATCGCGCGCATTCGGTGGATGAAGCACTGAAGGTCTGCGTGGATGTGAATCATGCCGGCGGGCTGGGACATACCGCGGTGGTCTTCTCGAAGAATGATGAGGTCATCCGCAAGTTCAGTGAGGTGATGAACGCCGGGCGGATCATCGTGAATTCACCAGGCTCCATCGGAGCGCTGGGCGGTGTGTACAACGACATGGTGCCGACGTTCTCTTTCGGATGCGGCACCGGCGGCGGCAACAGCACAACTGACAATGTGAACGTCTATCACTACCTCAACATCAAGCGCGTGGCGCGAAGAACGCAGGCTCATATGTGGTTCCGTGTACCCAATCAGATTTACTTCAACATGAACGCGGTGGAGAACCTGCGCAATTTTCCGTCGCACTCGACCGTCATCATTACGAATCCCGCGCTGGAGCAAATCGGACACGTGGACGTTGTCCGCCGTTGCATTCCACCGGAAACGACCGTACGTGTCTCCATCATCCCGGACGCAGAGCCTGACCTGAAGATTGTCACTCAGGGCGTGGAGGCACTGAACTTTTACAAAGCTGACCAGATTATTGCGCTAGGCGGCGGATCGGTGATCGATGCGGCAAAGATCATGAAGCTCAAATACGAGTCGCCGGAGGCGGACCTCGAAGAGCTGGCAGCGCCGTTCCTCGATATCCGCAAGCGCGTGGTTCAGTATCCGACGGAGAAAGTGAACCGGGCGCGGTTGATTGCCATCTCGACCACCAGTGGAACAGGCAGCGAGGTCACACCCTTTGCCGTCATGACGGACAAGGAGCGCGGGCTGAAGGTGACGCTCGCCGACTACTCGCTGACTCCGGATGTGGCAATTGTCGATCCACAGTTCGTCATGTCGATGCCGAAGGGCCTGACCGTTGACACTGGCATCGACTGTCTGACGCACGCGCTGGAAGCCGGCGTTTCGGTCTTTGCGTCCCCTTATACCGACTCCAATGCCGTGCAGGCGGTTCGGCTGGTATTCAAGTATTTGCCCATCGCCTACGAAAACCCGCAGGATGAAGAGGCGCGCAGCATGATGCACAACGCCGCGTGTATCGCGGCGATTGCCTTTTCCAACGCGTCGGTAGGTGTCAATCACGCGCTGGCACATGCCTTTGGCGCGAAGTTTGGAGTGCCGCATGGCCGGGCCAACGCGCTCATGTTGCCGCATGTCATTGCCTACAACGCGCAGGTGCCGACTAAGTTCATGCCGAACCCAAACCAGCGGGGGTATGTTGCCCATAAGAAATACGCCATGATGGCCGACCTGCTGGGGCTGGGCGGAGATACGGTTGAGGAAAAGGTGAAAAAGCTGGTGGCGGCGACGGAACAGCTTCTCGACCAGTT
The DNA here is from genome assembly GCA_963823635.1 of uncultured Acidobacteriaceae bacterium. Lineage (GTDB taxonomy): Bacteria > Acidobacteriota > Terriglobia > Terriglobales > Acidobacteriaceae > Bog-257. The sequence goes on from CAWGMV010000014.1 coordinate 63,977, forward strand.
GAAGGTGCCGCGTTCGATCGCCGAGTTGGGGATTTCGAAGGAGCAGTTCGAGCAGGCGATACCTGATCTGGCCAAGGTTGCTTTCGACGATCCCTCCTGGCGATCGAACCCGCGAATGCCACTGCTGAGTGAACTGGCCGAGCTGTTCCGGCTGGCTTATCAGGGGCGAAGCCCGTCGAAGGCGACCGGGGCAGCCAAGGAGCAGAAAGCGGAAGAAGCGGTGTATGTATGACTATGACAATGATTCCCGTAGGACTTGATTTCGATGGCGAGTGCGTGACACATGCCCTGCAAGAAGCCCGGGAGAGCTTGGGCAGCGGGAATGGTCTGTGTTTGGATTTCTCTTCGGTGCGCCGGATCGATCCGAGTGTGCTCAGAGGGATGGAAGAGTTAGCCGGCTTAGCTGACGAGAAGGCCATCACGGTGGTGTTGCGCGGCGTCAACATCGATATTTACAAGGTGCTCAAGTTGGCGCGGCTGGCGCAGCGATTTTCGTTTGTGAAGTGAAGACGAGGCCGCTGGACCTTTTCGTTGCCGTATAGGGGTCCTTCGACTCGGTCGCCACGGCGACCTTCGCTCAGGATGACACACCTGGGGTTCCTCGCCGTGATGAAGAAGTCCGATCGTTTCGTACGGAAGTTTGCGAGAGGTAGCGATTTATGCTGAATGGCGCGAATAATTCCCTCTCCTTTGGGGATGCACTTTTTCTGTACGTCGAGCGCGAAGGTCAGCCGCTGAACATCGCCGGAGTCAGCGTGTTCGAGGGCGAGATGAAGCTCAAGGATTGCGCTGCCTTTATCGAATCGAAGCTGCCGCTGATTCCCCGCTATCGCCAGCGGGTGGTGTTTCCGCCATTCGATCTTGGCCTCCCGAGCTGGCAGTTCGATACGCAGTTCGACATACGGAACCACATTCACCAGGCGAAGCTGAAGCATGGGACGGAACAGGAGCTGAAGGCACTGGCCGGAAAAATCGTGAGCACCCGGCTGGACCGGCAACGACCGCTGTGGGACTTCACGCTGGCGCGGCTGAAGGACGGGAACACGGGAATCATTACCCGCATCCATCACTGCCTGGCGGATGGAATCGCAGGAGTAGGCGTGATGAACGTCATCATGGATACGACTCCGACGCCCCACCCGAGTCCGCCGGAAACTCTGCAGGTCGAGGCGCCAGCGCGGCCAAAAGACGCAACCGCAGTCCTCTTGAATGGACTGGCCAAGTCGTATATGTCGCTGGTCAGCGGGGCGCTGACTTTGCATTCGGGATTGATGAACATGGCGCAGGAGGCACTGGCAAGTCCCGCCGGACCTCCCGCCGAGATGATTCAGTTGCTGTCCGAGTTGGCTGCTCCCGCCGAGCCGTTGCCATTCAACACCGTCTGCCGCGGCCCGCAGCGGTTCGCCTGGACTGAGGTTCCGCTGCCGGATATTAAGGCGGTCAAGAACACCTGGGGTGGGACAGTCAATGATGTGGTGCTGACGACGGTGACGCTAGCCTTTGCTCGTTATGCCGAGCAGCGTGGCGTGAATTTGAAGGGGCGCTCGCTACGCATCGTGATACCTGTGAACGTCCGCGGCAACGGGGAGGCGACGGAGTTGGGAAATCAAATTTCCTTTGTGCCGGTGCCGGTGCCTCTGGACATCCGCGATCCGCAGAAGCTGTTGGCCGTGGTGCGCGAACGAGTGGAAATCCTGAAGCGCGCTCACGCGGCCGACTTCGTCGGCCTGTTTGGCGGTCTGCTGTCATCTCTTCCGAGCGCATTCTGGGCGAATGTTGGACCGGTTGTCAGCCAACTGCCGCTTAGCCTGTGCAACATCATCTGCACCAACGTCCCCGGCCCGCAAATGCCGCTTTACCTGATGGGCCACAAAATGCTGAAGTGGTACCCTTGGGTGCCGATCGGCGGCCTGATGGGCATCAATTGCGCCATCCTCACCTACAACGGCACCGCGTACTTCGGTTTCACCGGCGATGTGCATGCCGCGCCTGACCTGGAGCGGCTGGAAAAGTTCGTCGACCAGAGTTTCGCGGAAGTGAAGGCGGGCGTAAGTTCTGGCGCTGTCGGCGAAGTCAAGCCACAACGGCCGCGGCGCAAGCGGCCGAACGCGAAAATTCCGCTGGCGAAGGCAAAGCCAGCGCCGCGCAAGAAGGCTTCGCCGACGGTTGTAGCCTCCAAACAGGTACTGGCTCCGACGCCCGAGCCCGCTGAGGAACCGGAGAAGGCCGTGGCTGTAGGAGCGTAATACAAGACCGTCTCATTCCTATCCCTCAATGTAGAATTGCGCCGGACACCGTTGTCCTATCTAAAGCGCGCGTTGACGTTTCCCAAGGAGGCCTGCTGTGACACGCCTGTCGCATTACTCCTTCACTCTGGCACTAATCGTTGTCTGTTTCTCCACCCTAGCTTCGGCCGACCTGAAGATCAAGACCCGCACTACCGTAATGGGACACACGACGGAGAGCACGGTTTACATCAAGGGAGGCCGCGAGCGTAACGAGATGAGCTACGGAGGCCACGGCGGTGCGGTCTCCATCATGCAGTGTGACCAGAAGCGCATGATCACTGTCAGCGGCAATCAGTGCATGGTGATGCCGTTCGGCGGTAACGAGACTTCCTGCCCCGCGATGCCGAATATGGCAGCGATGTCGCGCGGCATGGGGCGAGGCGAGCCTGAGGCTCCGCGCAAGGGCGGCGTGCTCACTATCAACCGCACGTCTACCGACACCGGCGAGCGCCAGGACATGTTCGGCTACAAGGCGCGCCACATCAGGACCTCCATGACCATGGAGTCCAGCCCTGACGCCTGCAACCAATCCCACATGGAGATGGAAACGGATGGCTGGTACGCCGATCTGGCTGGGTTTTCTTGCGCGGACGAGTCCTACCGCTCGATGGCTTGCGGCCCAGGCGCAAAACCTGGCTGCAGCGACCGCATCGTGATGAAAGGCGGCGGAGGCGCGGCGCTGGGATATCCACTGAAACAGACCATGACGATGACGTCCGAGCGCGGGAACTACACCATCACGACGGAGGTAGTCGAGTTGGAGAATGCGTCTTTGGAAGCGTCGCTGTTCGAAATGCCGCCCGGCTGCAAGGTCATGGACACGTCTGCGATGATGGGCGGCGCGACGCCAGCAACTCATGCCGAGGCAGCTCCTGAGCCAGCGGCTGCTCCCGCCAAGGCGGCGCCTCCGTCACCGCCGGAACCTGCCGCGCCTACGGCAGCGCCAAAAGCCGCTGGCGTGGTGCGCGTTGGCGTGGTCAAGGTCAAGGACATGAGCGGCGAGTCACTGCCGACCGACAACCTGCGCCTCAGCCTGCTGAGTGAATTCGGCCGCCATCAACTGGAAGCCGTGCCGCTGGATGCCGAGGCGCCGCACACGGATGTTGTGGCCGAAGCCACCGCAAAACAATGCGATTACATCGTTTACACGGTGTCCTCTCAAGTAAAGGATGCGGGCAGCGGCGGCCTGCCGCCGGCTTCAGTTCCCAAGGGCGTGACATTGGATCCAGCCAAGTTCCAGGCGTTGACGAACGTGACCTTGTACAAGGTGGGCAAGCCGGCGCCAGACTTTAAGGACCTGCCGCTGGCGGCCGATGCCAACCAGTTCGCCGTGAACGCAGTGATGGCTACGTTCGTCCAGGAGTCGGACAGGGTCGCACAGCAAATTGCGGACGATGCTCATCCCAAGCCCGCCGCAAAGCCCGCGCGGACTACGGCCAAGCCGGCAGCCAAGAGCACCAAGTCGCAGTGAACCAGCGGGCTGGTGCCCGACTGGTGGCGAAGATTCTCCTTTAGGAATCGCCCTTAAGGGGTGTATAGTGTGGCGCTGTTTGTCGCCAGCCAGGGCCCGGCTGGCACCAATTCATCTGGCCGGATGGCGTAAGGAGAAGGGTTATGCTGCGATTTGGCCGTACGTTGGTATGTTTTCTCGCTGTGCTCTTCGTCTGCGGATTGATCACGCCGGTGGCGGCGCAGTCAGTCAACTCTCAAAAGCAGGTTGAACGCGACGCATACTTGGATGACCCATCGAACTGGCTCGAGCAGTTTGTACCGGACTCGCTGGCCTTTTGGGATAACTCGTTGAATTGGACGACGAATTATGGACCCGCTTACCGCGACACGCTCACCGCAGGTTCGCAGTTTCTGGCTTGCTCGGCACAGTTCGCGCTCTGTTTCCATTCCGGCCAGTATCCGTTACCTTGCCATCTTTCTCCCGATGGCCGCTCAGCCAATTGCACGTGCACGGTCATGAACTCGAGCAACTACGTTCTGATGACTGCGATTCTGAACAGTCCGATCTACCTGGATACTCTCGCGGCTTGCGGCACGGACGGATCCTTGTGCGGCATGACCAATCAGGCGCCGGTTTGCAGCTACCTGAACGGTGGTGCTCTGATCCCTGGGGCGGGCGTAATGTCCACCTACGATCCGGGCTCGCGCCAGGATCTCCTGGACGCCTTTCAGGGCAAGAACCCGGTGACGGTTTGTTCGCAACCGCCAGTGCGGCTGCCTTTCGCCGGCTGCATGACCGCGCCCTGCAAGCTCAACTCAGATGGGACCACCGCGCAATGCAAGTGTCCTGTGTTTTATGGCACGTTCCAACTGATAGGGAAAAATGCCCAGTGCTCCCTGGGCGGTGATCTGGTACCGTCTGCCTCTTACATTCCGAGATTGGATAACAATAACAACCCTCTCAAGTAAGTTGGGTTATACGGTATTCCGCATGCGGCCCATCGCTCCCCCGGGCCCAAGGGGTTATTGCTCGGCAGAGTTGGACGCCGCGTCCTCTCTCGGGAAGTTCGACAGGACCCCTATTGTGTTTCGCGCCGCTCCATAGCGCAGCGGTCACGATCCGGAAGACGTGGCATGTGTTTGCTATGATTGCCTGTTTTTGTTGCTCTCGCACCACCGCCGGCAGGGGTGGACTTGACTGACTGTCCACCGAGAGCACAAAATTCTCGCGAGTTGGACAAGGCCTCCCTGCCTTTGCCCACTCTTTAATTGCAAGTCGGGCCCACCAAATCCAGGAGGGACGTCATGCACGGCAAATCACAGTTTCGCGACTCTATTTCATTCACCTTCACATTGTGCGCGGCCACGGCCCTGATGCTATTGCTGGCGGCCGTTCCCGCCTGGGCGCAGAATCCGGTTCCGCCTACAGCGCGCGGGGCCGCAACATTACCCAAGTACACTGGCAAGCTGCATCCTGCGACGCGGCCAGCTGCAGTGAACAAACCGCGGACTGCGGCGGGTCAGCGAACACGCCAAACTTCGCCACAGGACCAGGTGATCTACGACAATGGTCCGGTCAACGGCACCACCGATGCCTGGACTATCAACTTCGGCTACATCGTCAGCGACAGCTTCGTCCCCAGCAGCACACCCGTCAGTGGTTTCGACCTCTACGTCTGGGAGTTCCCCGGCGACAGTATGACCTCGTTGCAGTTGTCCATCACCAGCGGCCCGAACAGCGGAACGGTCTATGGCTCGGGTACGGTCAGCGGCAGCGATCTGACCGACCAGTTTATTTCCACCAACCAGTTCGGCTATGACATTGACAAAATCTCGGCGACGGGCTTGAACGTGAGCGTGACTTCCGGCCAAACGTACTGGATCAACCTGCAGAACGCTTCGGTTCCCAGCGGCGACCCGGTGTTCTGGGATGAGAACAGCGGCGTGGGATGTCAGTCCCCAGGCTGCCCGTCGCAGGCTTACGAGAGCTCTGTCGGGACCATTGCGTCCGAAGCGTTTGACATCACCGGGGAATGCGACTTCTGTCACCCTCCCTGCTTTCAATCAGGCGGGAATATGCAGATCATTCACGAATTCAGCGGCCAAGGAGACGGGAGCTTTCCCACCGGGGCGGTGGCAGACGCCGCGGGGAACGTTTACGGGTCATCGAGCGGTGGCGACACTGGCTTTGGGCTGGTGTACCAACTCGCCTTGAAGGGCCAGGGCTGGGTGTTCAATACCCTGTACAACTTTGCAGGAGGCTCTGGCGGGTCCTCGCCCGGGACGCCCATCGTCGGGCCCCAAGGAACGCTTTACGGGACGGCAAACGGAGGGATGCAAAACTGCGGCCAAAACAACACCGACTACTGCGGCCTGATCTACAACCTGCGACCAGCTCCCACACCGTGCACGACTTCCTCATGCCCATGGACGAAAAGTGTGGTGTACCAGCCCACCGGAAATAACGACGCATATGACCCGGGCAATCTGGTTTTCGACGAGGCCGGCAACCTCTATGGCACGTCAGGGTCCGGTGGCGCCTATGGTCAGGGCGCTGTGTTCGAACTGACGTTTTCCAATGGAGGCTGGACGGAGACGATTCTTTACAACTTCACCGGAGGGAGCGACGGAGCCGGCCCTGGCTCACTGACGCTGGGCGGCGACGGCAATCTCTATGGAACCGGTGGTGGCAACGCATATCCATATGGCATGGTTTTCCAGTTAGTGCGTCCGCCCGCAGGTAGCGGTTGGACGGAGAATGTGATTTACAGCTTCGCCGGCCAGCAAGACGGCCAAGGTCCTGTACGGCCTCGTTCAGGGCGGCCTGGGCAGCCTGGTCGGGCTTTCCAACGTAGGAACAGGCGTCAACGTCTTCCTGCTGTCGCCGTCGCAGGGAAGCTGGGAATTCAGCGTGATCGATTCTGTTTTAGACCCCGCCGAGCAGAATAGCCTCCTGGCATGGTATCGGGGTGACGTGTACTTCGCCGACGGGTTCTGCGCCGGGGAAGAATGTAACGAAAGAGGAGGTGGGGTGGGCGTGTTGCGGCTTCCGAACAAAGGGTTTTCTGACCTATGGATTACCGGGGACACGTTCTATCCCAATGGCCAGTTGGGGGTCGACGCCAACCGCAATGTCTATGGCGCGACCCAGGGATGTGGAAACAACTCGGGGACCGTGTGGAAGGTATCGCAGTAGGAATCCTTGACTGACATTTTGCGGCCTTGGCGCGGCCGGCATCCGGAATGGGTGCCGGTCTTCTTCTTTACCCCCGAGCGTCTCACATAAGCAAGGGTTGTCCCCCGCTTTATCGCCCTGCCACTACTGTGTTCTCCGGAGGCGGCGCGAGTTGTGCGGGATTGGCGAAGTTGGCCTGGGCGATGCGGATCTGCTCCTTGAAGTCGTCCACCATGTTCTCGTGCAGGCGCACTTCGGTGGGCTTCCTGGCGATCGACATCTTGTCAATCTTGTCCTGCAGGCGGAGCAATCCGTAGAAAAGGTTCTCGGGCCGCGGCGGGCAGCCGACAACATAAACATCCACCGGCACGATGCGGTCTACGCCCTGCAGCACGGCGTAGGTATTGAACGGGCCGCCCACCGAGGAGCAGGCGCCCATGGAGATGCACCACTTGGGGTCGGGCATCTGGTCATAGATGCGCTTGACCACCGGCGCCATCTTCAGCGTGACCGTGCCGGCCACGATCATCAGGTCGCTCTGCCGTGGGCTGGGGCGGAAGACCTCCGAGCCAAAGCGCGCGATGTCGAAGCGCGAGGTGGAGGCGGCGATCATCTCGATGGCGCAGCAAGCCAGGCCAAACGTCATGGGCCAGATGGCAGACTTGCGCGCCCAGTTGAAGACGTAATCGACCGTGGTAATTAGAAAGTTCTTCTCGAATTTGTTCTCAATCCAGCCCATGCAATACCTTCTTCTGTTTTGTCATCCCGACCGAGGACTTCAGTCCAAGCGGAGGGACATGCTTTTGCTTTTCCCCACTATCTTCGCTGATGCCGTTACCGGCGGGCTGTGATGAGCATCACAGTTGCCAATAAAGTGAGTCTAGGCCGGATTGTCGCCGCATTCAAGCGCGATACGCGGAGCGGTGTCGCGATCTTACCGCCAAGTGGTGTCCGTTCAGCTCAACGCAACGTACCCAGCCACGAAGCCTAACCAATCGGATAGTGCGTCTAACCAGCTGGGGATCCGTCACGCTCTGCTCCGAAGCTTCCACCGCTCCTAAACAACTGATTTCATGGTGACATGCCGTCGGCGGCGCAGATGGCCTGCTGATTGCGTCGCGCAGGCTGATGGGCCCGCATCCTATTCCCGGAACCAGATTATTTTTACCCAATTCATTTGGCCGCTCTTGGCCAAACCAACGCGTCCGACTGTCAACATTAGCCAACTGGGGGACTGCAACGCAGGTCGAGTGCTGCTCCCCGCCTTTCGGATTGTGGATGAACGCCCCATCCCACACCCAAACCTGCTCTCGAAAGGAGATGCATTATGGCGATCCCAAGACAACACCAAATTCGGATTTTCGGCAGCAACCTACCAGCGGCACCTACCGCGATGCCATCCCGACAAGCGCAACATCGGCGCTGGTTGGGGACTGCGGTCGCGTTGGCGATCGTGTTCGTGCTGATCGGAGCAGCAATCCAGCCAGCACAAGCGCAAACGTTCCAAGTACTTCACACCTTCACCGGCGGACAGGACGGGGCAAACCCTTACGCCGGCGTAACGTTGGATAAAGCAGGAAATCTCTACGGCACGACCTTTCAAGGTGGCCAGTACGGAAATGGCACGGTTTACAAGCTAACGCATAAAGGCTCCGGATGGACGCTCGACGTCCTCTACACCTTTGACGTGAGCGGCGGGGCTAATCCAGAAGCCAGAGTGATCTTAGGCTCAAACGGCCCCCTTTACGGCACGACTCAGTCCGGTGCCGGTGGCAATGGCACGGTTTTCAATCTAAGACCCTTCCCGTCAGCCTGTAAGAGCGCACTCTGCCCCTGGATGGAAACCGTTCTCCACGCCTTCGAGGGATCTCCAAATGACGGAGCCGATCCCGGAAATGGTGATGTCCTTTTCGACCAGGCGGGTAACATCTACGGTACTGCGATTACCGGCGGCGCCGATGACTTTGGCGCTGTTTACGAACTGACGCCCTCAGGGAGCGGCTGGCAGGAGAGCGTTCTTCACTCCTTCTCATTCAGTGACGGGGCATTTCCTTTTGCCGGCGTGATCTCCGACAACGCCGGTAACCTCTACGGCACGACTCTTGCTGGCGGCAGTTCCACCTACGGCACGGTCTTCGAATTGATGCAATCAACAGGCTGGACAGAGAGTGTTCTCTACAATTTCCAGAATGGAAACGACGGATTGAGTCCCAACGCTGGCCTGATCTTCGACCACTCGAGCAACCTGTACGGCGCTACCCATGCCGGCGGGTCGGGCGGCGGCGGTACCGTTTTCAAGCTGACGCCCTCCGGCGGCGGCTGGACGTATTCCTTGGTTTACAGCTTCACCGGAAACCCAGGGGGCGATTGTGGGCCGATAGCCAGTCTCGTCATGGACGGGGCGGGCAATCTCTACGGCACCACCTCTTGCGACGGCGCAAATGGGTTAGGCAGCGTTTTCAAACTGACGCCCTCGGGCGATGGTTGGACATATAGCTCGCTGCACGACTTTACTGGCGGCAGCGACGGCGAGAATCCGTATTCCAACGTGGTATTCGACGCCAACGGCAATCTGTACGGGACCACGTCTTCTGGCGGCTCACAAGGTTACGGCGTCGTCTGGGAGATCACGCCGTAACGGACATTCTCCTGAGGGCCCCACCGCGTGCACGCCTAGCGTGCGGTAGGGCGCGCAGAGCGCCGGCATCCCTGAGATTCGGGGCTGACGAGTGGCCCATCCAAGCTTGGGATAACGGGCAAGACGATGACGGCGCAGACCAAGGATGAGAAGGCGGCTTGGCCATAGGCCAACAATTGCCAGGCGAGGAGCGAAAGGCGAGCTGACAAGCGCGGCTGCTATAGAATCGGCCTTGGCCTATGCATCTAAGGACCCAACGGTCTCAAGCAGCACTTGTCTTAGGCGCCGCTGAAACCGCGCCGCCATCTCGCTGGCAGGAGATCTGGCGCTCTCCTGCGTGGATGGTGCTGGTGGGCTTTAGCGTCCGCGTCCTCTGGATCACGCTGGCTCACACCTATCGCTTTCGCACCACCGAGGCTAATTTCGGATTTGGCTGGGAGATCGGCCGCCTGGCTTACTCGCTGGCCCACGGCCACGGATTCAGCTCGCCCTTCGGTGGCGACACCGGCCCGTCGGCATGGAATGCGCCGGTTTACCCCTGGATACTGTCGCTGGCGTTTCGGATGTTCGGCAGCTACTCGCACGCGGCGGCGTTCTCGATGCTGGTGTTCAACAGCATCTTTGCTGCGCTGACGAGCTGGACCATCTATCGCACGGCCCGCCTCGTCTTCAACGAAACCGTCGCCATCTGGTCAGGATGGATTTGGGCGCTACTTCCCTACACCATCTTCTGGTCGGTTCGCTGGATTTGGGAAACCAGCCTGTCGGCGTTCCTGCTGAGCCTGCTCTTCATGCTGACGCTGGAGATGGAAGGGGACGAGCGAGGCTCTTCCTGGATCGGCTACGGCCTGCTCTGGGGGGTTGAGGCGCTGAGCAACCCAGCAGCGTTGTCCTTTCTGCCCTTTGCCGGAGGCTGGCTGGTCTATCAGTTGCACCGTCGCGGAAGAGCGTTTGTGAGGCCAGCCGTCCTAAGCGCGGTTGTTTTCTGGATGACCATCATGCCGTGGCTGGTACGCAACTATGAGGCGTTCGGCAAGCCCGTTTTCATCCGCGACAACTTCGGCATGGAGTTTCGCATCGGCAACAACCCGCTGTCGGAAGGGCCGTATGTGCTCGCCTACCACCCCAGTCAGTACGAGTTCCAACTGGCAAGATACAAGCAGATGGGCGAGACAGCGTTTCTCGCCGACCAGGGACGGCGGGCGAGAGAGTGGATCGCACAAAATCCAGGCCGCTGTGCGGTGCTCACTTTGCGGCGCGTCGTCTATTTCTGGAATGGGTTGCCGCGATTGTCGAAGATCCAGGGACTCTCGGAGACCAAGAACTCATTGTTTCTGGCGACGTCGATCGTGGCGATCTGGGGACTTCTGCTGGCCGTCAAGCGGCGAATCCACGGCGTGTTTCTCTTTGCCAGCCTGATCGTCTTCTATCCGGCGGTTTACTATATAACCTTTCCGCAGCCCCGCTATCGCCATCCCATCGATCCCGAGCTGCTGATTCTGGGGGTATATCTGGTTTCCCAGGCTCAAACCCGCTCATCGGCGTTCGATCGCGCGGCCGAATCGCCCGCGCTTTCCGAGAACGAAGGTCTGCCCCAGTTTCAGACGCTGTCGGTCATCATTCCGGTTTACAACGAACGCGGGACGGTACTGAAGCTGTTGCAACAGGTGGCGCGCCAGCCACTGAGCCTGCATAAAGAGCTCATCATCGTGGATGACTGCTCGACTGACGGCACCCGCGAGTTGCTGCAGGAAGCTGATCTGCCAAAGCTGCTCGGCGGCAACGGCGCTAACTCGGTCAAGCTCGTGCTGCATGATAGAAACCAGGGCAAAGGTGCGGGCGTCCGCAGTGGCCTGGAGCATGTAACTGGCGAGCTGGTGCTTATTCAGGACGCGGACCTGGAATACGATCCTCGCGATTATCCGCTGCTGATTACGCCCATCCTCGAGGGCTATGCTGACGCGGTTTTTGGCAATCGTTTCCATGACGGCCCGCATCGCGTTCCGCGCTATTACCGCTATGTGTTGAACCGCTGCTTCTCGTTGTTATGCAACATGCTCACCGGGCTCGCTGTTCACGACGTTACCGCCTGCTACAAAGTCTTCCGCCGTGAGTTGTTCTCGCACATCCACATCCGCTCGGACCGCTTCAGCCTGGAAACCGAGCTTACGGTGAAGCTGGCCAAGATCGGCGCCCGCATCTACGAGGTTCCCGTTACCTATCACGGGCGGACTTACGCCGAAGGAAAAAAGATCAGTTGGACCGACGGCATCGCCGCCGTGTACCACCTGCTGCTGTATAGGTTCAAGGATTAAAATGGGCCAGGCGAAGAAGAATTACTGGCGCTTCTCGAGGTTGTCAATCCTGGCGTCGTGCTGGCCAAGCGTGCGGTAGAACTGGGCGAGGTCCGATTGCATACGATCGATCCTTCCGGCAAGATCCGATTGAATACGATCTATCTTTCCACCCAGCTCTTTCACATCCTGCCGGTTGAATAGAATTCCAGCCAGGATCAAGATGATGGCAATTACGAAACCCCATATCTGGATCCACATCTCTGTATTCATGTGTTAATCATACCCTTTTTCCAGGACTGGTCAGCCCACATTCTGCCGGTTCGTCGTGTTGCGCTTGGTCAGCAGCCCCGCGATATGGTTCCACGTAACAACCCACGGAACCAACAAAGAGAACAGCAGCCTTGCGCCTAGCAGCCGCGGCGAGGATTTTCCCGGAAAGCTCCGCCAGTCAAGCCGGAAGGCAAAATAGATCTCCAGCGCGAGAACACAAAGCAGCGGAATCACCGACCAGGGGAGCAGCGCCAGCGAAACAACCTCGGCCACACAGCGCGCCAGATTGCGGAACAGCCGCGCGGGCCGCGTTCCCAGAACGCCGTCGGTCTCGGCATAGCTGGCAACTTGCCGGATCGCCGAGCCGAAGGTGTGCTGCGGGCGATAATGCGCCTTGGCGCGCCCCGGAAAGGCTGGCATCGTGGTCTTACGCGCGCGCAAATCGAAGATGGTGTCTTCGCCCAGGAAAACGTCCTCCGGAAATCCGCCTACTTGCTCCCACAGGCCCTTGCGAAAAGCCATGGAGCGCGCGGTACAGGACTTGGTTGGCCCATCTGGGCTGAGCTTGATACCGAAGAACGGCGCAGAGGCTACGTCCCACGTCGTCCGTTCCTGAGGATCGATGCACGACCCCCCTACGGCGTACTGCGCTCTCTCATTCAAAATGGGGGCGGTGAGCCGGGCCAGCCATTGGGAGTCATAGGTGCAGCCGGCATCCACACAGGCGATCACATCTGAGGAAGCCTTGGCGATGGCAATGTTGCGCCCACGACCGATCGGCCCCGGCGAGCGTTTCAAGCTGCAGCTCTCATCCTGAATGGCGATCAGGTTTGAATATTTCGATGCGGCGGTCCGCAGGCGTTCCCAGGTTCCGTCGCTGGAGCCTCCGTCCACGATAATGACTTCCGTCGGAGAAAGACTCTGTTCCATCACACTGGCCACCAGCCGGTCGATGTCGTCCACCTCATTGAGCACGGTAGAGGTTACGCTGACCGACGATAGGCGCGTAAGCGCCTCAGGGCGACGCTGGCTATGGCTCGAGCCTTTGCGCACCCACATGCCGTCAATGGGGGGTTTTTCGATCACAGCGGAGAGAACCTGCTTGGTAGCAGATTACCGGCGATTATACGCGTTCTGATTACGGGGTTGACGGCGCATCTACAGGCAAGAAAGTCCATAACCTTTTCCACTACCGTCACGTCTAACGCGGCGACAGGAGGCACTATGGCTCAGACTCGTAAGTACGCCACTTGGGGTGGAGCTTTTCTAGGAGGGTTGCTGGCTCTGCTTCTGGCCGTTTCCGCCCACGCACAAGTATCACAGGAATTTCATCGCACCGTTTCCCTTCCCAGCAACGGGCGCGTTTCGCTGGACAACATCAACGGCGGTGTCGAAATCACCGGCTGGGACCGCAACGAAGTGCAGATCGATGCCGTGAAGCAGGCCCGCGACCAGCAGAGGCTGGACGAGGCGAGTATCGAAGTGGAGACCGGCAGTGACTACGTGAAAATCCACACCCAGTATCCCCAGAACCACACCAACAATAATCCAGCTTCGGTCCATTACACGCTGCACGTGCCGCAAAGTGCGCGCCTGGATGAGATCAGCCTGGTGAACGGTTCCCTCACCGTGCAAAAAGTCACGGGCGACGTGACTGCCAAGTTGGTCAACGGCAAAGCCAGCGTCCGCGACCTCACGGGTGAGGCATTCATTTCGTCGGTCAACGGCAGCATTGAAGCCTACTTTACTTCGTTGAACAACGTGCGCGAGATCAAGTTCAAGTCGGTCAATGGCAGCATTAATGTGGGTCTGCCGGCATCGCCAAATGCCGACGTGAAAGCTTCAACTGTGAATGGTGGTATCAAATCCGACTTTCCGCTCACGGTGCAGGGTAGTTTTTCCAGTCACAGTCTTTCCGGGACGCTGGGCAGTGGCGGGACGCACATCGACCTGAGTAACGTGAACGGCAGCATCCACCTTACCTCGGGCAGCGCAAGTATGTAGCAGGCAAGAATGAAAATTCACCACGGAGCCACCGAGGACACGAAGGGTTGATTTCTGTGGGACCTTCTCCGTGATGTCCGTGCCTCCGTGGTGAAAATTGGGGTCGAAGCGCCGCTCTCCAACTTACCTTGCCAGCAGCAGATCCCCCGTGATGAAGAACAGGAAGGCCATCGAAACCAAACCATTCATGGTGAAAAACGCGGCATTCACGCGGCTAAGGTCGTCGTGCTTCACCAGCGAGTGCTCGTAAACCAGCAGCAGCGCAACAAAGGCGACACCCGCGACGGCAACTTTGCCGAGTCCAAACGCCGCGACCATCCATGCCAGGAATAGCACAGTAATGACGTGAAAGAGGCGGGCGATGCTCAGCGCTGTGCGAATTCCGAACGCCTTTGGAACTGAGTAAATATTGGTCGCGCAATCGTGTTCGTAGTCCTGGCAGCTGTACAGAATGTCGAAACCCGCGCCCCAGAACACGACCGCGCCGGTCAGTATCAAAATGCGCGGATCGAGCGAGCCACGCACGGCAATCCATGCCGCAGCGGGCGCGGTCCCCATCGCGATGCCCAGCACCGCGTGTGTCCAACGGGTGAAGCGCTTAGTGAAGGAATAGAGGAACACGATGGCGAGCGCCACCGGCGAGAGGTAAAACGCCAGCGGATTTAACTCATAGGCGGCAAAAATCAGCATCGCCGAGGTGACGACAACAAATCGTGCCACGAATGACTTGCTCAGCTTACCGGCGGGAAGCGCGCGAATGCGCGTGCGCGGATTCGCGGCATCAATGGCCGCATCCGCCAGCCGGTTGAAAGCCATCGCCGCCGAGCGTGCTGCCAGCAACGCAACGATGATCCAGATGCAGGTGTGCAGGCTGGGAATGCCGCGCGCCGCCAGCACCGCGCCTGTCAGGCCAAACGGGAGCGTCAGCACCGAGTGCTCCCACTTGATCATCTCCAGGGTTGTACCAATGCTGCGAAACAGGGCCACGAAGTTGATTTTAACGTGAGCGCGCTAACCCATGCCTTGGGGCAGCGGGCGCCGCGCCCATTGGCGTTCCCAGGCAGGCACGCTAACGCGCTCGGCGACCAAGGCGGGCTTGCGCGCCCAGCAGACAAGGCGTGTGCCGAAGGGAAGATTGATGAAGCGGATCAATTGCCGCTCGCATTCGAGAAGCATAATCATGCTGGTGTTTGCCCAGCCAGGCGTTTCGGCCCATGTACGATGCTGCACAATCGACTTCTTGAAGATGTTCTTGCCCACGCGTTCGAGGATGGCAGGCAGAAAACCAACCGCGACCAGATACGAAACGCGGGAAATCTCGAAGCCGGAGTTATTCAGCTTGCGCCGCAGCTCGCTGGCGGTATAACGGCGCTGATGGCCACGCGCCTCGTCCTCCTCGCCCCACAGCCACGGATACGCCGGAACGGTAAGGCAAAGCGAGCCGCCGTCTTTCAATACTCGCCGAAGCTCTCGCAGGGTGGCAAGGTCATCGGGCAGAGACTGAAGAATATCGCCGGTAACGACGGCATCGAAAGAGTTCGAAGCGAAGGCAAGTTCACTGGGTCGGGTGCAGACCAAGCTCTTGCCGCCTTCGATTTGGTGAAACGCCAGGACAGGCAAGGAACTATGCGCGTTCACAACGCGCATGTAGGGGGACTCGGCGAACTCAACCTGCGCTGTGCACCCAAAATCCAGAATGCGCGCTTCCTGCTTGCCGCGCACAGCCTGGATCGCCGCATCGCGCAGCAGCTTCCGTCGGGCTAAATACCACCACGAGGACCTCTCCCGGCGCAGCGATTCGAACTCGAGTTGAGTGTCCATCAAGCGGACCTCAGAGCTTTCCTCCAGATCATTCTACGGGAAGCGAGGGCAGCAGATGAGTCTTTTGTGAGTGCGGCACCGGGCGCACGCGTCCCCGGGGCGCTAGGGCCAACGTTGGGATGCGTGCAGGATTCGCGAGATTTCGACAGCGTTAACCAACACTCGGTACACAACAATGTACGGCAGCGGCGCCAGCACCAGCTCACGGGTGCCATCGACTCGACCGAACCGACCACGGTTAGGAAATGTGTCGAGAGACGATGCGGCGTTGTAGATCGTATGCGCGATGCGATCAGCCGTCGAGGGGTTCTGCTCTAGTATGTATGCGATGATGCTCTCGAAATCAGCGGCGGCTTCTGGTGACCAGCGGACCGTCATTGCGAGCGGAGGCGTCGTTCCATCCGTCGACCTACCTCATCATGCGGGACTGATTCGCCACGATCCAGGGAAGCCAGTCCTTTGGCGACCTCCTGCCGGAACCACTCATCGTGTTCCAGGTAATTGGCGATGAGTTCCTGCACTACCTGCTCTTTTCCCTTGCCTGCCTGGGAAGCGAGCTGGTTCAACCTTTCTTCCGCGTCTGGTGTGAGCGAAATCTCCATGGGCAGTATTGTAGGCGGCGCGCAGCCAAATCCCAAATCCCCTTATACCTTGGCGCCGATTCCCTGAACAGCCGACTTAAAGTACTCCAGCGACATGCGCAAACCGGTGCGCAGATCGACCACTGGCTGCCATCCGAGCAAAGCTTTCGCTTTGCTGATGTCGGGGCAGCGCTGCTTGGGATCATCTTGCGGAAGCTTTTCGTAGCGAATCCTGCTGTTCGATCTGGTCACCTCGAGCACGACTTGCGCGCACTCCAGGATGGTGAACTCGCTGGGATTGCCAATGTTGACCGGCTCGTGGTCGTCGGAATTCGCCAGCGCAAGAATTCCCGCGACCTCATCACCTACGTAGCAGAAGCTACGCGTCTGCGAGCCGTCGCCGTACACCGTGAGGTCTTCGCCGGTCAGTGCCTGCCGCATAAAGTTTGAGATCACCCGGCCATCGTTGATCTGCAATCGCGGGCCATAGGTATTGAAGATGCGCACGATGCGCGTGTTCAGCCTGTGATATCGGCAGTAGGCCATGGTCAGGGCCTCGGCAAAACGCTTGGATTCGTCGTACACCGAACGTGGCCCGATGGGATTGACATGCCCCCAATAACTTTCTTTCTGCGGATGCTCCAGCGGGTCGCCGTAGCACTCGGAAGTGGAGGCCAGCAGGAATTTGGCGCCGTATTTCTTCGCTACCTCCAGACAGTTCATCGACCCGATCGAGCCGGTTTGCAGCGTCTCGATGCCGTGTTTCAGATAATCAGCCGGGCTGGCGGGCGACGCAAAGTGGAAAACATACTCCAGCTTGCCGCAGTCAAACGGCTGGCAGACATCCTGCTCGATAAATTCGAAGCGTGCCTCGTTCTGCAGGTGAGCGAGGTTTCCCGTCCTTCCGGTCAGTAAGTTGTCGACACAAATGACCGTATGGCCTTCGCCCAACAGGGCATCGCACAAGTGCGATCCGATGAAACCTGCTCCGCCTGTGACCAGTACGCGCATGACAGATGTTTTCGACGAATCCCTAGACTAATGTCCGAGAAGCGATTGCCGCAAGCCTTGTGATGGCTGTCATAGCGGATGCCGGCTGCTGCCCATATAATCGCGTGTTAATCAGGCACCGCAGACTCTATGGCCGACCGCGACGCAGGCCTCCTCATTATTGGCGCTGGAATTGTTGGACTGGCTACCGCATTGGAGGCCACGCGACGCCTTCCCGGAATGCGCGTTCTTGTGGTGGACAAGGAAGACCATGTCGCGGCCCACCAGACGGGACACAACAGCGGCGTCATCCACTCTGGGATCTACTACAAAACCGGCTCGCTAAAAGCCCGCAACTGCGTCGCCGGCGCTGCCTCCATGAAGCGCTTCTGCCAGGAGCACGGAGTTGCCTTCGAAGAGTGCGGCAAGCTGGTAGTTGCGACCAGTTCGGATCAAGTGCCGCGCCTCGAACAGCTACACCAGCGGGGCATCGCAAATGGCGTTCCCGGGCTGCGAATGATGGAGCCCGCGCAGTTTCGTGAGATAGAGCCGCACTGCAATGGACTGATGGCGCTGCAGGTCCCCACGACCGGCATTGTGGACTACACCACCGTTGCGCAGAAATATGCCGAGTTGATCGAGCATGCCGGAGGCGAGATTGTCCTTCGCGCAAAGGTCACCGGGCTGCGTGAAGACACGCAGGCCAACGTCGTGCAGACTTCTGCCGGAGATTTCCACGCCAGGTATGTGATCAACTGCGCCGGTCTCTACAGTGACAAGATCACGCGCATGGCGGGCGTTCAAACCGAGCTCGAGATTGTGCCCTTCCGCGGCGAGTATTACGAGATAAAGCCGGAGCGGCGCTATCTGGTGAGGGCGCTCATCTACCCGGTGCCTGATCCGCGGTTCCCGTTCCTGGGTGTTCACTTCACCCGGCGCGTGAATGGCAGCATAGAAGCAGGCCCAAATGCCCTGCTCGCACTGCGGCGTGAAGGCTACACTGGCGCCGGCGTTGATCTCAGTGAGGCGGTGGCAATTCTTGGCTACGCAGGCTTCTGGAAGATGGCCCACAAGTATTGGCGAATGGGGCTGGCCGAGCAGTACCGTTCGTGGGTGAAGAGCGCCTTTGTCAAGTCACTGCAGAAGATGGTGCCGGAGCTGCAGGAATCCTATCTCGCGCCGGGCGGTTCAGGAGTCCGGGCTCAGGCGGTGGACAAGAATGGTAACTTGCTCGATGACTTCCATTTTGTGCACAGCGGCCGCATGATTCACGTGTGCAACGTGCCTTCGCCGGCGGCGACCGCGTCCCTCGAAATCGGCAGAGAGATCGTGGACATGCTGGTGCAGCAATTCGATCTAAGGCCAAGAAGCGCTCAGCTGGCAACGATTCTGCCATGAACATACAAGAAATCGACTACGA
This sequence comes from uncultured Acidobacteriaceae bacterium, assembly GCA_963823635.1. GTDB lineage: Bacteria > Acidobacteriota > Terriglobia > Terriglobales > Acidobacteriaceae > Bog-257. The sequence goes on from CAWGMV010000014.1 coordinate 82,913, forward strand.
GCCTATTTCAAACAGCAAAGCTGGACTTTATTGCTACTTGTTCGGTGTCCTGTTAGCTAGCGTTTTCCTTTTCGTCAAGCCATATAAGAACAATCCGTTTGTCCGCTTCCACTGTTTTCAGTCGATCATATTGTTCACGACAATTGTTCTTTTTCGGCTGTTTGTCATTTCCAGACTGGGGATCATTGGCGGCTGGATAGACTTAGCTTTTCTCGTCACGTGGATCGTCCTGATGGTGACGGCCTACAAGGAAAAGACGTTGAAAGTCCCCGTGATCGGGTGGGTCGCCAAGTATTTTGCCGACAGGGATTCATTAGCGGCACCCTCCCATTGAAAACAGATTTATTATCGCCGGAACTTACCCATGTATTCTGCTTCTCCCGCAATGTGGCCCTTCATGGCGGCGTCAAGCTCTTGGCGCGTCGCTGCGGGCGCGAGATTGAGCTTTGCGTCCAGCGCGTACAGCCGGAAAAAGTAGCGGTGCGGTTTGCCCGCAGGTGGACACGGTCCGTTGTAACCGATCTTCCGGAAGTCGTTGGATCCCTGCCGCGAGCTATCCTCCAATTGTTCCTGTTTCGCAACACCCTGAGGAAGCGAATGCGCGCCAGCCGGCAGGTTCCACAGCACCCAATGCACCCACGTTCCCACTGGAGCATCGGGATCGTCCATGATCACAGCGAAGCTGGCGGTCTTCGACGGCGCGCCGCTCCACTCCAGCGCCGGTGAGACGTCGCTACCCGAGCAGGTGAATTGCTTCGGAATTTCGGCTCCCGCGGCAAACGCGGAGCTTTTCAGCGTGAATGCCATCGTCGCACCTCCTTCAGCGAATTCGGTTAGCTCTTGCGCAAAGGTGAACCCAGCAAGGGCCAATAGCATCGCCAGGACTGCAGTTGTTCGTCTCGTTCTCGTCATCGCAGAGTTGCCGGCATGTTAGTCGGTACGGGCACCGGCAGTATTGTACGGGAAGTTGAAAACCGCTGGCTTACACCAGCGACTTGGCGCTAATATCGGCGTGCGGTCCATCGGAATTGTGGGAGGATCTTCGTGGCTGCTGTCATCTCCTTGCGCGATGTCGTGGAAGCTCTCGACCTGCAAAGCGATGAGCTGAGTTCGTATCTCGATCCCAACTCAGGTGAGATCGTTACCTTCAACGAAGAGCAAGCGGGTATCGCTGAACGCGGCGATTGGGGCAATGCGCCGGACTGGATGCGCGAACTCCTGCCCAAGATCAAACGGGCGATGGAAGACGGGCGCATGCTGCCATTGCCGGATCGCGCGCATATTGATGAGTGGCGGATGATGCAGGACTTCGCCGACGAACAAGAAGATTGCCGCTGCAAGGTCGCGCTGTCAGGCGCGGTTCACGGCAGCGGCGCATTTCGTCTTTTCCGGCGGACCATCGAGCAGCTCGGGATTGAACAACAGTGGTACCGTTACCGTGACAAGGCGTACGAACGCGTTGCCCGCGATTGGCTTGAAGAAAACAAGCTCAAATACCGCTGATTTTCGTTAAAAACTACTACACCAGGAAGGCCGCGCATAGCAGCGCGCCGAAAATCAGCGCCTGCCGGAGTTCGCTGTAACCTAGCTTATGGACGTCCAGGGGCTTTCGGCCCCGGACAAACCACAAGCTCCCGCGAAACAGCACGGGCACAAAGGCAAGCGCAACCGGAGTTGGGAAGAAATTCAGCCGGCATGCGGCTAGAATAACGCCGATGACCAGAATTTGTCCGGCGAAGAACGCCATTCCCTGCTGCAGCTTCTCATCCATCGTGGCGGCGTGACTGGAGCGGATGCGCAGCTGCACGTAATGAATCTGGTTGCCCGCGAAAAGCCAATTTGTCAGCCAAAGCGCGATGGCTGTGACGTCAAGCTTTCCTGTGGCCACGTAGTACGCGCCCGCCGCGGTTGAAGTGAGTCCCAGTGCGCCGATCATCTGCGCCGGCATTCGGCCTTTGCGTCCCAGCTTTTTGACGCCCGCCTGCATGGCAAAGGCCAGCGCTGCAATACTGCCGATCAATAGCAGCCCGCGATTGTGACCGCTCCATAGAAGAAGGGCGGCAATGCAGGCAGCAGCTAATCCCGCGATGCCGAGAACTGCTCGCGCTACGATCGCGCGCTCCAACTTGGTTTGCGCTTTGATGGCTGACGTGCCGAGCCACGCTTCGACCGGCGTGCGCAACCAGAACAGCGACGTTACCGCAACTATGAAGAGTGTCAGCGCGCCGCCATTGTTTCCAGCGCGGACGGCAACGATTGCGCCGGTGGCCAGCGGAATCAGCATCATGCCCCACGCGCCGTGCTCGCGCGGGATGACCATGGCTTTGAGACGTTGATCGTTTACGGTAGCAATGTGGGCGGCCATGACTAAAGACTAATTCGCGCTTTGTAGAGTGGCTGTGACTAAAGTCATGCCTGCCGTTTGATTTCCGCTTCGCGAACCATCTTGTTCGACGTGCCCGGCTCGTATACGCAGAACGGCTCTTCGGCCAGGAAGTCTCCGGTGGCGGCGAAGGCGCGGGCCCGGCACCCCATGCAGACGTGGCGGAATTCGCAGCATCCGCACTTGCCCTTCAGGTTGTCGTCATCGCGCAGCGCGTCAAACACGGCGGAGTTGTTCCAGACATGGGCGAAGCTCTGCTTGCGCAGGTCGCCCGCCAAGGCGGGTAGATAACCACAGGGAAAGATCTCGCCTTCATGCGAGATGAAGCAGACGCCGGTCCCTGCGAGGCAGCCTTTGGTCGTGGCGTTCATATCGCTGGGATGACCTCCCGGATGGCCAGTGTGTCCCACCGGCGGCCCTCCGGCCGGCTTCAGGGAGATTCCTGTCGAACCCGGCATGGTCATATCGGTCGGACCGATTTGGTTGGCGCTGGACGGCCTGGCCGCAGGCTGCTCCCGCCCGGCAGTCTTCATGCGATCAGCGGCACGCCGTTGACGCGCCACGCGGAAGTAGTGCGGCGCGCAGGTGGCCTTCAGCTCAATGTCGCCCGTCAGCGATTGGTCGTAGAACCAGTTCAGCATCTGCTCGTACTCTTCCGGAGGCACCATCTGCTCGGCGGCAATGTCCACACCGCAGCCCACGGGAACCAGCAGGAAGGTATGCAGCGCGTCGGCGCCGAGGCTGCGCGCGAGATCCAGCACTCCTGGCAACTGATGCGCATTGTGCCGGGCAATGGTGGTATTGATCTGCACAGAGACGCCGATCGTCTGCAGGTTCTTCATTCCGTAAATAGCGGCATCGAACGAGCCTGGAATACCGCGAAAGCTGTCGTGCGTGGTGGCATCGGCTCCGTCGAGGGAGATCGAGACGCGTTTGATGCCCGATTCCTTAATCCTCTGGGCAACGTCTTTGGTCACCAGCGTTCCGTTGGTGGCCAGCGCGGCGCGCAAGCCGCGGCTGGTGGCATACTCGGCCAGCTCGAAAATATCGGCGCGGTAGAGTGGTTCACCACCACTAAGCACAAGAATGGGATTTCCGAAGTCGGCGATCTGAGAGATGATGTCGAGCGCTTTCTTGGTAGGCAGGTCGTTAGGCGACATCAGCTCCGTCGCCGTGGCCCGGCAATGGATGCATCGCAGGTTGCAGCCCTTGGTGACCTCCCAGAAGATCAGCCGCGGCTTGTATTCTTTCTTTGCAGGATGTCCGTTGCCATTGCCTTGTGTCATTGTCGTTCCTTCTCCCCGATCTCACACATTACGGCCCGTTTCCATATCTCCACGATAGGATTTTCACGACCCGAGAGGCCGTGAGTGGCATCACCAGGGTCTGTGACGCGCGTCACTCCCACATACTCGCACTCCTTGAACGGTGACGCGCATATCCCTGCAAGTTTTCGCTTGACGCCAATCCGGCGGCTGTCCACAATCCCAACGAGCAACAAGTTCAACCATCCGATATGCCATAGGAGGTTACTTTGACCCGTCCCTGCCACCCCGCCATTCGGTTCTTCACTTTCGCAGTTCTTCTCACCTGTAGCCTAATCGGGAACCCAGCGTTGGGGCAGACGGGCGGGTTTACGCTGCCTTCCGGGTGCACTCTTCCTTTTGACAACATCGCCACCAAGCCTGATCCATTCCAGAAGTGCGGCGATTGTGGCGTAGTCTCCAAAACGGATAAAGGGGCAGAGTTGCAAGCTAAAGCACTGCAAAGCCAGGCCAAGAACGACTTCTGTGCCGACACCTCCCAAATCACCGTGGTTGATTTTGCCGCACTGCGCCAAATGGGAACGATCGCTAAACAGAAGGGCTGGCAGGTAAAGGACATAACCAATCGTCAGGAGTTGCACGGATTCTTTCCCGTCAATGGGCGTTCGATTGGCGAGGGCGACGTGGTGCGGCTGAAGGCCTGGATGCTGGCAGCTCACGTCTCGGATTGCGCGGCCGGCGAAGAGGTCAATTGCGGCATTCCGGGCTTTGTCAATAACGATCTGCACATTCCGCTGGTGGACCCGTCCGCCGGGGGTCAGAAGCAGGGCGAATGTACCAGCGTGACGTCGGAGATCAGCCCCCACTTTCGCCCGGCCACGTGGTCCAACCTCGACCTGAAGACTCCGGTGAAAAATGTGGTGCGCGTCACTGGGCCTCTCTTCTACGACAATGCGCATGATCCGTGTGCGACGCCCCAAAGCACGTCAGCTCCGACGGGCGATCCGGCACGCAGCACGTTGTGGGAAATCCATCCGGTTTATCAGTTGGAAGTGTGCGCCAATACAGATGCCAGTCAGTGCGACGTGGCCAGCGCTGACAGCACAATGTGGATCGCTTACGACCAATGGATAAAGGATCCGAGCAATCAACAGGACACGGAAGCTACGGGGAAGACGGACCGGGACGAAAGTTCCTGCGCCCATCCCAAGCCACCTGCGGCTGGGTCAGTACCGGCGCAGTGTCCTGCCAGTTCCGCGCCGAGCCCCTCGCAGCGGAAGAAGAAGTCGGCAAGCTAAAGCCAAGCTGACTGACAAAGTGCAGTCATTTCGGAAGGCTTAGACGAAGAGGCTAACCGACGACCAAAGTCAGAACCGTGCCCTTACGCTTACTGCGTCACCGTCTTGACCGCATCACCGACCTTGAAGTCGGAGCCGGAGACTGGGGTGCCGACGGCAGAGATTGCGTCCACATCGGTCAGGCGAATTGTTCCCACGGGCGACGTCATGCGCCTGATGACCTGACCCGTTGAGGGGTCTTTGATCTCCTTGGTCACCCGTTGCACGGTCAATTGATCGCCGACCTTCAACCCTGCCTTGGAGCCGACATTGAGCACGACTTGACCGCCATCCACCGCCGCGACCAATCCTTCCACTTGGACCGTCCGCATCTCGAGCTTACCTGCGTCAGCGACCAGTCCTTGGCTCATCTGCGTAACCGCGGCGTTGACCGCCTCACCGAGGATGGTCTGCTGGAAGTCGCTGCTGCCGAAGTCCACCGCGCCGCCGCCCCATCCATGCCAGTTGCTGCCGCCGCCCAGCAGTGACGTGCTCTCGCGCGATGACTCGCCCTTGCCGTCCGCCACGCCCATGATCTCAGCCGTGTCAATATTCACGATGCGCGCGTCCACCACGCAGATGGCCTTGCTCTTCTTGTGGCTGATGCCACCCAGGCCGTAACCGCCCCAGCCACCGCCGCCGCCGCCAACTTTCTGGTTCTGGTTCTCATTTCCAAATTGCGTGACACTGCCCACGATGATGGCATCCACACCAAGGATCTTCCCGATCTTGGCCGCTGAGTTGGGATTGGCGCGATCGCTGTTGGAGAAATTCTGCTCGGCAAGGATTTTGTCCATTGCCTTGCGCTCGATCACTGAATACGTGCCGTCCTGGACGAGGTGCCTGACCAGCAGGTCCGAGATCCCCTTTCCAACATCGACGTTAGTGCCGAAAGCCGCGGACGAGGCGCTCTGCACGGTTGCAAAGTCGAAGTCGAACACGGCGACGCGCTTCTTGCGTCCTTGCGTTGGTGGAGCATTCGAAGGCGCCGCGGCCCCCGCGGTTGATTGCGCTGCGGCTCCCGTTACGAAAAACGAAACCAGAATCAAAGTGGCCCAAATGACTTTGTGCATGTTGCTTCTCTCCCTGGTGAATTACGGAAGCTCACCCGGCCTGAGTCGAATGGCCAGCCGAGTCGGGCTCGCCTGAAGGTTTGTGGTCTTTTTCGCCGACTGCATTGTACTGTGAAACGCGGTCCAACCGCACGAATTCCTTGGACACGGTACCGGGCTTGAGATAAGTTGTAGCGCTCCTGTCGCCGGTCGGCTTCTGGCAGCTGCCCAGATGCGGATTCAGAGACACGATCTGCCCTTAAGATATAGACTCTCGACCATTCAGATCTGGAGAAATATTGCCCGCGAGGAAAAAATGAAGAACGCTAGCTTCATCCCACGATATCTGCCGCCGGCTCTGGCCGTTTTGCTGATGACTTTACTGTCCAGTTGGGCGGTGGCCGCCTCGCAACTCCCCGGCACGACCGCCGGCAGTGCGCAAGACCGGCCCTTCGTGGTGGAGTATTACTACAAAGTGAAATGGGGCCATGCCGACGAATTCATCACGCTCTTCAAGAAGAACCATTACCCATTGCTGAAGAAACAAGTCGAAATGGGCCGCCTCCTCAAGGTCACCGCTGTGACGCCTCGCTATCACACTACGGAGGACGGACGATGGGACTATCGGGTCACCATCGTCTTCAAGAACGCCGCGGCTGCGAATGAGGACTTCGACGAGAAGTCACTGGCCAGGCAGCTCTACCCAGACCAGCAAACCTACCAGCGCGAGGAGCAGCGGCGCTTCGAGATCCTCGATGCGCATTGGGACCTGCCCATAAAAGATCTTGATCTGAACGCGCCGTAGCATCCGCAAGCTACTTCTTCGCCGGCGTTGCCTGGGCCGCCACCGGATTCACATTAACGGCCGGAACGTGTCCCACCCGCCGCGCCTCGGCCGCGAGCTCCTGGATCTCGATCAGGTCGCGCTGCATCTCGCTCCAGCCATACCGGCCGTTGTCGATCGCAACGAGCAAGTTCGTCAGGGGTGGTCGATCATTCCGTTCGCGCCTGCGAGGGATCGCGTGAGTTCGCCGTATCGACGTCAACGTGCAGCCCTGAACTGGGCGCGATTCCAGGCGGGTAGCAATTACCGTCCTCGGCATAGGTTTGGCGGCAGGAGGCAGTCATCTCGGCCCGCCGTGGCGACTGCGCAAACTGCCAGACCTCCGCGAAGCTCACGCCGCTATCTGCCGGGCTGGGCACCCGGAAGGGAAACCGGCAGCCTGGTGACGGGCCGCAATGGTCGTTGCTGACAAAGAAGTGAATCTCACGCTTGCCGGCGTGCTCGCGGATGTCATTCGCGGTGATCACCGACACAGTGTTCGACTCACGAAACGGAATGGCTGAACAATAAACGCCGGCGCGATAGCCGCCTCGCACCACGCCATCGACCCAGGCGTGTATGTAGGCGCGCTGCTCCGGCAACATGCGCCCGCCCTGCTCCTGATCCAGAAAGATGATGGCGCGCTTCGGGAACCCCTCGCGTTGGGCAGCCTCGACCGCGATCGCTGCATCGTCCGCGCCAATTCGGGCGGCGTTGCCCGGCCCCTTGAGCTCCTTATATTCGCGTCCGTTGAACAGCAGAAGGAACCCATAGCCCATCGGTTGGAGCTTCTGGCGCTTGCCCTTCCACGTGTTGCGATTCGCGCCGGGCGGGTTATTGAGCCAGTATCCGGTGAAAGCAAAGGTGTCATGCAGCGCTGCCATGTTGCCGTCGCCCGGATAGTCGTTACGATCGATTCCGAGGTAGGTCTGGGCTCGCACCTGCATGGGCAACACGCCAGTTGCCAAGAGCCAGCCCACCGCAAGAAGAAGGAGTCGATGGCCGATCAACGCTACGAACTCCCAATGAGTATCCCGGTGGCGAATACCAGCGCCCCGCCCAACGCCACCTGCATAGCCGCCGAAAGCGGCGGCGTGTCCATGAAGCGATGCCGCACCCAGGTAATGATTGACAGCTCGACAAGCACGACGAAAATCGCCACCGTGGTTGCAACATTGAAGTTGTGGATGAGAAATGGCAAGGTGTGGCCCACGCCACCCAACGCCGTCATGGATCCGGTGATGGCGCCGCGAATCCACGGAGTGCCGCGTCCCGTAAGGCTGCCATCGTCAGAGAGCGCCTCAGCGAAGCCCATGCTGATACCGGCGCCCAAAGATGCGGCCAAGCCGACCGCAAAGGCGTCCCATGTATTTCTAGTGGCGAACGCCGCTGCAAAGACCGGCGCCAGCGTCGAAACCGAGCCATCCATCAGCCCCGCGAGCCCTGGCTGTACAATCTGCAACACGAACAGCCGGCGCCTGGCTTTGTCTTCTTCCTCACGCACCTCGGGCTTGAGCTCGGTCTTCTCCAGTTCCGCAGCGCGCTCGACGTGGGCCTCCTCCTCCTCCGCTAGGTCATCGAGCAGTTGCCTGATGCTGGCGTCCTGGGCGCGCGCTGCTGCCTGCACATAGAAGCGCCGCGTCTCGACTTCCATCGCGCTGACTTGGGCGCGTATCTGCTCCAGACGCAGCGGCGTGTTCAGCCAGATTGGCTTACGCTGCACAAATCCGCGCACGTCTTGACGGCGGATGAGCGGGATGTGCTCCCCAAATTTCTGCTTGTACAGCTCGATCAGCCGGCGGCGATGCCCGATTTCTTCCTGCCGCATCTCCTCAAACACCTGCGCTGTGCCGGGAAAGTTCTGCCGCAGGCTCTCGCCGAAGTCGGAGTAAATGCGTTCGTCCTCTTCCTCCAGCGAAATCGCCAGGGCAAGGATTTCTTTTTGCGTCAAGCTGTCAAAATCCCGCAAGGCTGAAATCTCCTGAAATAGTGCCGTGGCAATTAGCAACCGCTTCGAGATCGCAATCTGAGTCAGCAACTGGCAACAGCCAAATGCTAATTGCTAAGTGCCAATTGCTTTAATACGGCCCGATGATCCCGCCGATGCTCCGCGACGCCGGCAGTTTCAGTTCGCCGGCGAATACTTCCACCCCCCAATACTTCGCGAAAACATCGAGATACTTGTATCCCGAACCGGTGTTGAACAGAACCACGCGGTCCTTGCTCTTCAGGAATCCGTTCTGCATGAGCTGCTGGTACGCGGCCAGTGCCGCGCCTCCCTCGGGACAAGCGAAGATGCCTTCCGTGGATGCCAGCTCCTTCACCCGCTCCATGATGTCGTCATCGCTCACCGCAATCGCAGTTCCGTTACTCTTGCGTACGATGTCCAGAATGATGAAGTCCCCGTAAGCTTTAGGCACGCGCAGACCGGCGGCCAAGGTGTGCGCGTCCGGCCACGGTTCGGAGGCGGCCCGTCCATCATGTAAGGCTTCAGAAATAGGAGCACAACCATCTGATTGTACGCAGATCATCTTGGGCCGCTTTCCTTCGTTGATCCATCGCAATTCCTCCATCTCCTCGAACGCCTTCCACATCCCGATCAAGCCAACCCCGCCGCCCGTGGGATAAATGATGGCATCAGGCAAACTCCATCCCAACTGCTCGGCAACCTCGTACCCCATCGTCTTCTTGCCTTCCACGCGAAATGGCTCCTTTAGCGTTGAGACGTCGAACCAGCCTTCCTCCTCCTTGCGCTCGGCCACCATTCGCCCGCAATCGCTGATCAAACCATCGACCAGCGTCAGGTGGGCACCGCTAGCCTCGACCTCCAGACGGTTGGCGATCGGAACATCCTTCGGCATAAACACGTACGCCTCGAGAGCTGCGGCGGCGGCGTAGGCAGCCATGGCGCCTCCGGCATTGCCGGCCGACGGCGCAGCCAGCTTCTTTAGCCCGTAATGCCGCAACATGGTGATGGCTGCGCTCATTCCGCGCGCCTTGAAAGAGCCAGTGGGATTCAGTCCGTCATCCTTAATTAGAAGGTTGGAGTGTTTCCGGCTCGGCAGCAGCGGGGTGAAGCCTTCGCCCAGAGTCACCGGCTCAGCATCAGGCAGGACGGCAGCGTAACGCCACATGCTCTTCGGGCCGGCGTTGACCGCCTCCCGAGTCGTGCTGCGTCGAATAGCGGCAAGGTCATAACGGACGTAGAGCGGTCCACCATCTTTGGGGCAAATTGTCGGCGCCGTTTGCGGCAGCAGCTTTTCGCCGCACCGGCTGCATTCGAAAGCAATAATCTTCGCCATGGAATGATTGTCGCGGAAAAATCGCAGTGTAGCATCTGGCGGGACGCTCGCGACACTGGCCTTCGTCAACACGAGATTGTTGAACGTGGACGAGTCGATCGTCACGGCTTGCGGCGACGTTAAGCGTCAAGATGTGAGTAAGCGGTTCCGCGTTGCAAGACGCAGGACAACAGTCTCGCCACCGGGCGGGGCGCGCCGTCAGTCGACGACGGGGCTTTGGCGATTCAGGCCGCTTTTTGTTCCCGATAGGCCGGCGCGAAAACTTCGGCTACAAAAGTCTCCAGCGTCGTGGGAGTAGTGTTCCTTGGGGAGCGCGGCTCGAGCACCTTTAAGTGGCCCGAATTCTGCGCGTCCGCCAACTCCAACAGCAGATCCGCCATATTCGAAGACATGCCCATCTGCATGAAACCGGGCTTCAACTGTGCCGCGGGCATCTGCTTATATGTCAGGTCGGGCTTGCCGATCGCGGCGCCGATTATTTTGGCGGCTTCCGTGTTCGTGACATCGCGAGCCCCTTGCAGTTCGCGCGTGCTCTTTCCTTGAAAATCGAGCTGCAACAGGGCGTCGGCGGCTGCGTCGCCGATATCGCGCGTTGCGATCATGGGTATCGGCAGATCGCCTTTGACGGGGCCGGCCATTGTTCCGAAAGCCTTGATCACGCCAACCTGGGACAGAAGGTTTTCCATGAAGGAGGCGGGTCGCAGGTAGAGGGCGTTCAATCCAGGAATCGCGTCAAGCTTCTTTTCAAGATTGTACAGCCCGACCACAGGGCCTGTTTTATCCGGCTTGTCCGCGCCGACGCTGCTCAGCACGACGGCGTATTTTACTCCGCTCTTTTCAATCGCGGCGGCCAAGGCGTCGCCCACGCGCTGATAGTGTGCCAGCACGTCCGGGGTGCTCACGTCCGGCGGTATCATCGCGTACACTGCCTTTGCACCCGAAAAAGCCTTCGTGAGCGCCCCCGTGTCGGTGATGTCCGCAACGAAAGCCTCTGCGCCCTTCTTTACGAATGGTTCTAGCCGCTTTGCGCTGCGGCCTACAACGCGCACCTGTTCACCTTTTGCGAGCAACTTTTCCGCTACTTCGTTTCCCGTGTGTCCTGTTGCGCCGGTAATGACGTACATAGGCCCCTCCCTGTCCGTTTTTGTATCGTGCTACCTCTTTAGATAGATGCCGGTCACACTCCGAGGGTTACGAAATCTACTCCGCGGGATCCCGCTCACGTACTTGGAATCAAGCCGGGAGAGGCCGTCGTGATGCGTAACATCGGCGGTCGAATCACGCCGGGGTTGTTGGAGCAGTTGGGACTGCTTGGGCGAATCGGCGAAGTTGCCGGGGAGATTCCCGGCGGCGGTGAATTTCACATCATCGTACTTCAGCACACCGATTGCGGCATCACTCGCCTTGCGGCCAATCCCGCAATGCTGGCGCACTATTTTCAGATACCGGAAGGGGAACTGAAGAGAAAAGCGGTCACTGATCCCCGGGACGCGGTTACCGGGAACAGGTGTATTCCAACGCTTCTTATGAAACGCTCCGGGATACGACCGGGGAGCCATACCCGCACGCCTCTGCGCCAACTTGCAAGCGCCGCCGGAGCACCTGTCGCGAGCGCAGGCCCAGGGCTAGCGGAGCCGACTGAGGCTGCGCTGCCGCCACGCAAGAATCCCGAGATTGTAGCCGCAGTGCCCGACGCGCAAACCCAAACCTGGCGGCATGCTTAAGGAGAGCAGTGGCTAAAGCTGATGGCTGAACGCTATTGAAACGACTTCAGCGCTGCCGCTTCGTCTTCCTCGATTTCGAAGATGGTATAGAGCTTGGTGATCTGCAGAAGGTTGTGGACGTTCTTGTTGAGGTTCATCAGCTTGAGATGACCGCCCTGATTGCGGATCGAGGTGAAGCAGCTCATCAGTTCGCCGACGCCGGCGCTGTCAATGTGACGGACGGAGGCAAGATTCAACAGGATGTGTTTGTAGCCCTTAGCGGACAAATCGCGGATAACGTCGCGCAGGATGCCGGTCCCTTCTCCCAGCCGGAGCTCGCCGACGATGTCCACAATAACGACACCGTTCACCAATCGCGAGCTGGTTTTCAGATTCACGTGCTGCCTCCAAGCTACTGGAACTTGAACAGCGCTACAAGAAGAAAGATGGCTTCCGCCGCCGCGAGTCCGATCCAGATTCTGCGACGGAAGCGCGTACGGCCCAAGTCGCGCATCAACTGCAACCTCGCAGCCAACAGTCCGGGAGGCGCGGGCGCCGGAACTGCTGTTGGCGGCGCAGGCTGCTGGAAGCTTGACGTAGAAGATGAAGACGGCTTGGGCTGGTCGGGCAGAAACACTTTCGGAGTGGTGATTAATGACGACCAATCGAGGATCTGCAGGCTGGCATCCGCGCCAAACGCCGCGACCGGTCGCGAGGTGAGCTGCAGTGGCGGAAGCTTCTCAGGCGTGAGACGCTCGCGAATATTGCCCAGCAGCGTGTACCACCAGCCGTGACTCAAATCGTCGCCGAGCAGTTCGCCGACATCCACCGGCCTGGACTCCAGTTGCAGCGGCGGCAGAGTATCGGCGGAAATTACGTCGGAAAGATTGCTGAAGACGGTTCGATACCACGGCAGCTCAAGCAGGTCGCCAGCCAGAATGCCGACTGGTACAGGTTTGGATGTTAGCTCCAGCGGCGGCAAGCGCTCAGGGGCAACGCGATCGATGAAGTTCAGCAGCAACGAGCGCCACAAGGAAAAGGTCAGGCTTTCGGGCGGCGATAAATCGAGGTCAACCATCCAGTTTCAGATTGCTCCTTAGTGGCTTGCGCTGGCTGTATATACATTCTCTTTCACCGTGTAATCCGGCGGTACCTGGAACAGTGCAGCATTAGGTTCGGTACGAACAATATTCACCAGCCTCATCGTCCTGTGGCCGGCCTGGCCGTCGTCGGTTTCTGTCAAAACCGCCACCTTCAAGTCCGTAGACGTCCAGGTATCGCTGATGAAGACAATTGGCCGGTCATTCCCCATTGTACCGGGATTTATGGTCCGCGTTGTTCTGCTGCCGGTCGCGGTGACCCCTTCGATGCTCTTGGTTCCCAGAGGCACGATGGTCGCCCCGGAGTTGCCGAGAGTTGTCGTATCCACCCTTAAATCCGCAGTGTCGGTCGCCGGGATTGACCGGTTTGAAGATGTGTTCGCCTGTCCGCTGGGCACAGGCGGAACCCCGATCCTGTCCGCAGGCCCGCTGCCGATGCCTGGTTGTTCGCCTACGCGGATGTTCGTTTTGTCCTTGGGCTTTGACTTCTTCGCGGTGGCAACAGCAGCAGGGCTCACGTACCCAAAGTGAAAGATAGTGGCAGTCTTGTTCTTAGGATTCAAATAGATGATGACCTGCTGCAGCGGATCGGTGATGGTGATGTGGCGGTCAGGGTCCGGTTGCAGCAATGATAGCTGGCTTTCCGTGCGCATCCGCCCCTGGCTGTCACGATAGATCCTTCCCCGCGACTCGCGATGAATATGGCCACCATTGTCCAGCGCACGATCGTATTCCGTGATTACGTCCGCCGAAAATGGTGCATTTCGAAGGTTGGAAGACTTTGCCGCCAGCGCCGCATCGGAGCCAAGTGGATTGTTAGCAACTGCGCCAGTCAGGCCCGCAAGTATTACAAGCACCAGCGCGGTCACCACGCACCTTGGCCTCATCGTTTCCCTCCGTCCACTCTGCTGAAAGCTGGATGATGCAATTCCGATTCAGCAGTTAATGCAACCTATGGAACCCGTTCAGCCTGGTTCTCGGACGAAGGGCCTGGAGCGTACCGGTCAGCACAACCGACGGATTCCGCGCTCAGAACATATCGCCTATTGTGTTCCGGATTTGGCGGTAATGCAACCACGGAAAGGCAGGTGGTGCATTTTTTCGACAAAACGGCACCTAGATGAGCAACGCGGAGGGCACGGGCTGTCCGTACCCTCCGATTCTGATAGAAAACTCTTACGCAGAATGAGCTGCACCGGCTAAACCGGCAGCAGCGGTACGCACCATGTAGTGCTGCTCAGGAACCTCGAAGCCGGCCGTGGTGAACGTCTCTTTGATTAGCTGGTTGGTGTCGAAGTACACCTGCCAGTAATCCTTGTTATTGCAGTAGGGGCGAACGGCAAGCACCGGGCCAGCAAGGTTGAAGGTCAGGATCTCGACATCCGGAGCGGGATTGGTCATCACATTCGGAATGCCTGCCAGGGCCTTCTTGAGCGCCGCCATCGCTACGTGCACATCAACCCCATGCGCCAGTTGTGCCGTCAGGTCCACACGGCGGTAAGCGTTGGTGGAGTAGTTCTGGATGACGTCGCCGAAAATCTTGCCGTTACCGACGATATGCCGCACGTTGTCCAGCGTGTCGATGTAAGTCACGAATAACCCGATCTCATGCACGGTGCCCATTATGCCGCCCGCGGTCACGAAATCGCCAACCTTAAACGGCTGCAGGATAACCAGAAATACTCCTGCCGCAAAGTTGGCCAGCAATCCGCTCCACGCCAAGCCGATCGCAACACCGCCCGCCGCGATAAGGGCTGCAAGGCTCGTCGTCTGGATCCCGAAGAAGCCGAGGATGGCGATGACCAGTACGATGTTCAGAATGGCGCCGATCGCATTCTGCATATAGCGGATCAGCGTCGGATCGATTTTCTGCCGGGTCATGCCCCGGCCGATAAGTTTGATGACAAAACCGATCAGCCAGCGGCCGACAATCCACAGCGCAATGGCTTCGAGCACCGATATGCCAAGTGCGATCAGCCCGTTCCAACCCGCCGTCATCAATGCGTCCATCTTCGACTGCATAGGTAAATTCCTCCTGGGAACGATTACTGCTCGCAGACTAGAGAAATAACTGCGAGTCGCGAGGATGTTAGCACATGGTTGCCAGACTTCACCCCAGCAGAAATACTTGCTGCAAAGTGAAAAAGTACCAGCGTTCAGACGCAGGAAAGTGCACAAGAATAGAGGAGCCGTTCAGGCTCCCTGAATTTTTCTGGAGAATTTAATATTCGGAATCGCTCAGGCCGGGAGGTACGCCCTCATCGGGTTCGATTGGCAACTCCTGCCGCGGCTCTTCGGGGACGCCGCTTTCTGCGCTCTTGCCTTTCAGGCGGACGACCGTAATCTTGGCGAAGCCCTCTTCGAACTTCGGCGGGCGAAGCTTGTTGGCCATACGCTGCATGACATCTTCGGGAACGTTGCGCTCGCGGCGGCGGTTGCGCTCAATGCAGACCTCCGGCGGCACATCGAAGAAGACCGCGTGCGCCTCATAGCCAAAGTCGTGCGCCAGCTTCACCCAACTGCGGCGCTCGTGCGGCGACAGGTTAGTTGCATCCACGTAGTTCCAGGGCCGCCGCGCGAGCAGCCGGGCGCGCAGCATGGACCGCAACGTGGAGAAGACCAGGTCCTGATAACGCTGCTCGGTAACGTCGTCAAAGAGCAGGATGCGCACCATGTCACTGGACAACGGCAGAATATTGTGGCGCTTGAACCAGGTGCTCTTGCCCGAGCCCGGCAAACCGATTGACAGCACCACTGCGCCTTTGGTTTTCCGGGACGTTTGCGCAGGCTGAGCGGTGACTGCACCTGGCTCAGCGGTTTCAGCACCTTCACCAGCCTCTGCTGCCTCTCCGGTTGGGCCTCCTGGCCCGGGCAGCGCTGGCGCCTGGGCCGGAGTCTGGGGACGACCGCCGCGACCGCGACGGCCTCGGCGCCGTGAACGATCGCGCCGCAACTGCTGCTGCTGCTGTGCAGGCTCTTCCCCACTACCCGCAGCCTGGCTCTCTGGCCGGGATTCCTCCGCCACAACTTGTGCTTCCGGCGTGGCAGCTTGTGCTTCGAAGTCGGGTTCCCGGCTCTCCGCCTCGTCCGGCGCGGGCTCAGGGAACTTCGGCTGTAAAGGCGCAGGGTTCTCCTGACCTTGCTTCTCGGATTGCTGCTTGCGGCGCTTACCGCGGTCACGCATCCATCTGCGCATGTTGCACTTGTAACACGCCTGCCTAGTTGGGAGCAATTCGCGCTTTCACTGCACCCGCAAATTGTGATCTGCGTCCTTTGCCTACTGCTGCCTCGGATGCTAGGATTTTTTGTTCCACCGGGAAAGCTTATCTCGTACAGTTAGATCCACGGTATTCATTGTGTTGAATCCAATTCTTCATGAGGCAATATGGCTATCAAAGTAGGCATCAACGGTTTCGGCCGCATTGGCCGCAATATTCTCCGCACCGCCCTCACCGACAGCAACCTTGATTTTGTCGCGGTCAACGATCTCACTGACCCCAAGACCCTGGCGCACCTGCTGAAGTACGACTCTATTCTGGGCAATCTGCCCAATCAGATCTCCGCCACCGCGGACTCCATCAGCGTCGATGGCAAAAATATTCGGGTCTTCGCTGAAAAAGATCCTTCCAAACTGGACTGGCAATCCGTGGGCGCGCAGGTGGTCATCGAGTCCACGGGCAAGTTCACCAAGGCCGAATTGGCGAAGCAGCACATCCGTGGGCCGGTGAAGAAGGTCATTATCACCGCGCCGGCGTCGGGCGAGGACATCACCATTGTGATGGGTGTCAACGAAGACAAGTACGATCCGGCCAAGCACAACGTCATCTCCAATGCGTCCTGCACAACCAATTGCCTGGCGCCGATTGCCAAGGTTGTCCATGACAACTTCAAGATCGTCTGCGGCACGATGACCACCATACACTCCTACACCAACGATCAGGTCATCCTTGACTTCCCGCACAAGGATCTTCGCCGGGCCCGGGCGGCTGCGCTTTCCATGATTCCTACTTCGACTGGCGCAGCCAAGGCAATCTATCTCGCCATTCCCGATCTCAAAGGCAAACTCGACGGCTTTGCCATGCGCGTGCCAACTCCCAACGTTTCGGTTGTAGATTTGGTGGTGTTTGTCGAGAAGAAGACCACTGCCGAGGAAGTGAACAACGCCTTGAAGGCGGCCTCGGAATCGGGTCCGTTGAAGGGATATCTGGGATACGAGACGGCGGAGTTGGTCTCCATGGACTACCGTGGCGATCCGCGCTCGTCGATCGTTGACGCTCCCATGACCCGCGTCGTGGCCGGCAATTGTGTGAAGGTCATCTCGTGGTACGACAACGAGTGGGGATATTCGTGCCGTGTCCGGGACCTCATTCACTACATTGCGGGAAAGGGGCTGTGAACTAGTTGTCGGTGATCAGTTGCCGGTTGTCGGTTGCTTCTCTCCTACTCTAACTGACTACTGGCTTGATCGCTGACAACTGACAACTGGCTACTGACAACTGGGGTTCCGCTATGTCGAAATTATCGATCCGCGATCTTCCGCTTAACAACAAGCGCGTCTTGATGCGCGTGGATTTCAACGTCCCGCTCGACGACGGCCGCGTGATGGACGACACCCGCATCCGGGAGACGCTTCCCAGCATTGAGTACGCCCTGCGCCATGGCGCGCGCCTCATTCTTGCTTCGCACCTGGGGCGCCCTAAGGGCAAGCCCAATCCCAAGATGAGCATGAAGCCCGTGGCCGAGCGGCTACGCATTCTGCTCGACGATGTCCTGCGGCGCGGCGAGAACGTGGGATTTTCTCCCGACTGCATTGGCGTGCAGGCGGAGGAGATGGCTGACAAGCTGGAGCGCGGGCAGTCTCTTTTGCTGGAGAACCTCCGCTTCCACGCCGAGGAGGAAGCCAACGACCCGAACTTCGCCCGGCAACTTGCCCGGCTCTGCGACTACTACGTAAACGATGCTTTCGGCTCGGCGCATCGCGCCCACGCCTCGACCGAAGGCATCACACATTTTGTGGACAAGAACGCTGCCGGCCTGCTGATGGAGAAGGAACTGGAATATCTGGGCAAGGCGCTGACACATCCGCAGAAGCCGTTTATCGCAATCCTTGGCGGCGCCAAGGTGAGCGACAAGATCGGCGTCATCAAGCACCTGATGACCAAGGTTGACACCCTGATCGTGGGCGGCGGCATGGCCTACACCTTCCTGAAGGCGCAGGGCCACGAGATCGGCAAGTCATTGCTCGAGGCCGACAAAGTTGATCTCGCCGCGCAGACCCTCGCTGACGCCAAGGCGCACAACGTGAAGTTCTTGTTGCCGATCGATCACGTGGTTGCCGACAAAATCGCTCATGACGCACGCATCCAGCAGGTGGGCGAGGGCAAATCCATCCCGCACGACATGATGGGGGTCGATATCGGGCCGAAATCGGCGGAGCTGTTCGCCGAGGAGATCGGGGACGCGCGCACCATTGTGTGGAACGGGCCGATGGGCGTTTTCGAGATCGAGGCGTTTGCCAAGGGCACGAAGAAAATTGCGCACGCTGTGGCCGACAACGGGGCTGCCATCTCGATCGTCGGCGGCGGCGACAGCGTAGCCGCGGTGAAAGCTGCCGGCGTGGCCGACAAGATCACGCACATCTCCACCGGAGGCGGCGCGTCGCTGGAATTCCTGGAGGGCAAGAAATTGCCCGGCGTAGAAGCCCTGAGCAACAAGTAATGGAAGCCAGACCCTCGGAAAATCTGGACAGCTTTGTATTCGATGTAGTCGTCATCGGCGCCGGACCGACCGGATTAGCTTGCGGCATTGACGTCAAGCGCGCCGGGCTCACGGTGACCAACATTGACAAGGGCTGCCTCGTCAACTCGCTCTTCAACTATCCCAGCAACATGACGTTCTTCACCACGCCTGAGTTGCTGGAGATTGGCGACCTGCCGTTTTCCAGCCCCAATCAGAAGCCCACGCGCCAGGAGGCGCTGGAGTACTACCGTAAATGCGCCGAGCATTATCAGCTCGATGTGCGGCAGTACGAGCCGGTGCAGGACGTGGAAGGCAGTGACAACCACTTTGTCGTGCATACCACCAACCTGCACGGACACCACCGTCAATATCACGCTCGAAAGCTCATTCTGGCCACCGGATACTATGACCGGCCGAACTATATGAATGTTCCCGGCGAAGACCTGCCCAAGGTCATGCATTATTATCGCGAGCCGCATCCGTTCTTTGGATTGAACGTGCTGGTCGTTGGCGGGAAGAATTCGGCTGCCATCGCCGCGCTGGAGCTGTGGCGCCACGGAGCGCTGGTCACGATGGTGCATCGCGGACCGGGCATTGGCAGCTCCGTGAAGTACTGGATCAAACCCGACATCGAGAACCGCATCAAGGCAGGACAGGTGAAGGCCTACTTCAACAGTCGCGTGCGCGAGATCACGCTGGAGCATGTGGTGCTCGACACGCCGCAAGGCCAAGTCACGCTGCCTAACGATTACGTCTTCGCAATGACTGGATACCATCCTGATTTTGGATTTCTCAGCCGGCTTGGCATCAGGTTGAGCGGCGAAGCCGACAAAAAGCCGGTCGTCGACCCGCAGACGCTGGAGAGCAACGTTCCAGGAATCTACCTGGCGGGCGTGATTGTCGCCGGTATGCGCACCAGCGAAATCTTCATCGAGAACGGACGATTCCACGGACAGCTCATCGCCGCCGATTTGAAACGGAAGTTGAAGGGTGAGTTGGTATCAACCGAGTCCCGCCTTCCCTGAGACGAGCCTGCCAAAGCCGCTGCCCTGGAGCCTGCATTTCTCATCTCGGCTTCGCTCAGGAATCATCGCTGGTTAGTAGGCGTCCCGCCTCGAGAGGGCGCGGTGTTAGCTGCTCTAGCTTTCGCCAGGCGGGCAGCGGCCTGCGTTTCCACACTTTGGTCAACCGGGAAGTCAAGTCCGTTCGGCATCGGCGAGACGCTGCCGTCCCCAATATGCTCACCCGATGCCTCATTGTGCAGCATCCACTTATGGGGTGTGATTACTAGAATGTCGGCTCTCGACTGATCGCCCCTTAATCCTCTCACCAGCCTGAGTACCCAAGCTCCGCTCTGCGCGTTATACCTACTTTCGACAACAACACCCTGTTCGTATTTTGGTAGGGCAAGTTCAAGATGGGTGATGTTGGGCAGTAGCAGCTTACTCCGGTCGGCGAGAGGGATCGTTGTATCCTTGAAATCGTGTTGAAGCGCTGCGACCACGGCTGACCACGTTTTAGAGTATGCGGAAAGCTGGGCCGGCAGCGTCTCATCCGCCATCCACGGTTGCAGGTGCTTGTTGGCTTCGATGCCCTCAACTACGCCCGGGGCATAAGGGCAACCCTCAGCGGTGCAGCCATACCCACTAGCCAGACAGTAACTGGGGTTGCAAGTTTGACAATAGCAGTCGCCGCAGTTTTCAAGCCGGCAACATGAGAATCCAGTCTGGCACCCTATGCCTGCGCAGAAGCCGGGGTAGTGCTGGGAATCCTCGCAATTTGGGCAATTGCACTGTGTGCCACAGTTACAGTGGGGACAGGTTCCATTTTGCGCTGCGATCGCCGATTCACAAAGCAACGCGAATATAGAGAATAGCGCCCATCTTGCTAATGTCGCCACAGTTCCCCTCCAAACTAGGCCTCGCTTGCGGCTGCGGGCATCACCCATTTCATTCGATGGAAGGTCTGCACATGACTGTTATTATGCGCTCGTGAAGTGACTGTGGTCAAACCCACGTTGGCGGCCCCCGTTGGTGGAAAACCTGGCGCCGGTATCGAGTCCCGCCCTGCGGGACCGCACCCGCCGCCGAAGGCCAAGAGAACGCGGGCTGGCCTGGTGCCGACGCCTGACTGCGATCTTTGACAATTGAAATACCTTGCCCTAACTGCGTCTATACGTACTCTGCTGCTAGTTCAGCCTGACCCTGCCCCGCCCAGTTGTTCGTTGATTACCCGTGAAACCAGCGCCTTCAATCCTTCTCCGGTCCTGGGCAGAACAAAGTCGTTCTTCTCGTCGGACCAGTCAAGCTTAAAGCTGGTGGACAGCGCCGAGATCCAAATCTGGCGCACCGGAGCATTGGGGGAGATGACGAACTTGGCCGCCGGCTCGTCAAAGCTGATGTGAATCGCGCCGACGTTATCTTCGACTTCGAAGTCGGCGTCGCCTTCCGCAGCATAGAGACTGCGCTTAAGCTCATCAAATGCCGCATCGGCCCGGCGGCGAAAATCCTGTTCGTCCATGCAGGGATTATAGAAGACTGGTCACTGCCTCACCCCAGATACCGCAAGAATGCCTGCTGCGAATTGTCGAAGCCCGGAAAAACCACATTCAAGTTTAGGTTTCCCAGATGGCGCGCGACGGCTTCGCCCAACACGCGACGAAAATCCGTCGTGAGCGCAAGGTCGCGTCCTTCGTTAAGCTGCGATCGGGTCGAGCCCGGGCCAGCGTCCGTAAACCCGCCCGCCGCGCACCGGTCCGCCGAGAACGAACATAACGTTGGCATGCCCGTGGTCGGTGCCGCGATTGCCATTTTCGCGCGCCGTGCGTCCAAACTCGGACATGGTCACCAGCACGGTGTCTTGGGCGAGCGGGCCGAGGTCCATCCAGAACGCAGCGATGGACTGAGAGAACTCACGCAGCACGTTGGCAAGCTGACCTTCGGCGGCGCCTTCGTTAACGTGGTGGTCCCATCCTCCGATATCGGTGAAGGCGATCTGCACGCCGAGGTTGGCCTTGATGAGCTGCGCGGTCTGCCGCAGCGCATCGCCGAAGCGGCCCCGCGGATAGTTCGCGCCCGGAGCCGGTGTGTAGCGCTGCGGATCAGCAGACTTCAGCATCTTCACCGCTTCGAAGGTCTCGCGTCCCGTGCCATGCAGCACGCTGTCCACCGACTCCGCATACATGGCTTCGAACGTGTTGCCCAGCGGCGCGGCCGCAGGATTTCCGTTGGCAATGCCGAATCCGTTCACATTGCTCACCGCAACCGCGGGCGCTTTGCCGGAAAGAATGCGCGGCAGCGAGGTGCCGAGCGCGACCGCGCGGAACGGACTTTCCGCAGCAGACTCCGATTGCAGGGTGCGATTCAGCCAACCATCGCTCGTTATCTTCACGCCCGGCGTGCCTGATTCCATGTAGTCCTGCGCGTCGAAGTGCGAGCGCGTGGTGTCCGGTGAGCCCGCCGCGTGAACGATCGCCAGATGCCGCTGGTCCCAGAGTGGCTTGAACGACGCCAACGAGGGATGCAGTCCGAAGAAACCGTTGAGGTCAATCACCTGCTGCCGGGGAATGTTGATGCTGGGCCGCATCGCGTAGTAAGCACGTTCGGCGTGCGGCACTACAATGTTCAGACCGTCAGCCGCTCCACGCTGAAAGATGACAACCAGCCGCTTGTTGTTGGAACCGGCTGCGACTGCGCCCCAGGCAGCGCGGGTGAGGAAAGACGGAATCGCCGCGGTGCCGACCACGGCCATCGCTCCGCCTTTCATAAAAGCCCGACGTGTAATGCTCATAAGATCTGCTCTTCGATGTTCGCTCTTCGCCGATTCGCTTCTCGTTTTATCCGCCTTGGCGAATAGCTAACAGCGAACAGCAGCCTTTCTCATCTTACGCTGAAATTCCGGCGAGCCCAGCAGCAACCCGGCAATAACGTTAACATTCGGCGCGCGCCCAGGATCCTCAAACTGTGCCGTGGCCTGGGGAGTTACGATGCGCTCCTCGATTGTCTGGTGCGTCTGTTTCGAGATGTCGCCCGGAACCAGTGTCTGCTCCAGTTTAAGCTGTACCTGGTAGGGATCGGCGTCGCTTAGGGACACCCTCTTTCAGCAGCACCGCCAGATCAAAGCTCGTCCCCGGCAATCGGTTGGTCGAGAGCGCCAGCGCGAAGTTCATGCGATCGAGCAGCGCCGCCGAGTTGACCCAGACATCGGCTTTGGTCGAGTAGCCCGTCGGCGGCTGCATGCCGTACAGCGGCATGCCCATCTTGTTCAGTGTGGCCAGCAACGGTTGCGGGTCAGTGACCTCGGCTTGCGTGGCGCGCAGCGACGACACCACGAACTCGAACGGTGTCTTTACCCGCGCGCGGTAAGCTTCCGGCGCCCAGAATTCCGGCGAGTGGAACATGGTTTCCAGCACGGCGCGAATGTCGCCATCGCTCTTCAGGAAGGTCTTCGACATCGCGTCGATCAGCGTTTTTGGTGGATCGTCGGAGACGAAACGTTGCGCCAACTCGGTCGAGATGAAGCGCGCCGTCGACGGATGGCGGGCGAGCATCTCCAGCACCTGCATGCCCTCGTTCTCGCCGCCTTCCTTGATCTTGTGGCCCAGCACTACTTTTTGTCCCGGCTCGTGCAGGCGAGGCTTGTAGTCGAAGCCTCCGCCGCGATTCGGCTCGTCGATCGTCCAGCCAGTGAAGACGCGCGCCACCTGGGTGACGTCCTGCTGCGTGTAACCACCGTTAACACCCAGCGTGTGCAACTCCATCAACTCACGCGCGTAGTTTTCGTTCAGTCCGTTGCGCCGCTTCTGCTGACTGTTCTGGGTATTCGGTTGCTGAGGATTTCGCGGCGGGCGAGGCACAGGAAACATCACGCCGGGTCGTCCAAACGGGCTGTTCATGCCCGCATGCTGTCCGCCGGCCGGCACTCCACGCGCGGCCTCGGAATCCGGTCCTTCGCTCTGCCAGTTATCGAGGTAGAACAGCATCGCTGGGCTCTTGGCCGTCGCTACCAGCAGGTCTTTGAATTTCCCCAGCACGTGCGGACGTATCACATCGCGCTCGTACGCGGTGACCAGGTAATGGTCCGCACCCTTTCCGATGAAGACGTTGAAGTGGTTGAACCAGAAATCGGTGAGCACTTCTTCCAGTTGCCGGTCGCTGTAAACCGCGCGCAGCAGCTTGGTCGATTGCACCTCATAGTTGATCACTGCGGGTGGATTGTTGAGCGCCAGCACGGTCTCACGTTGTACAGGAGAAAGGCCGGCCAGCAGCGCCTGCCGCTGCTGGAAAGAAATTCCCTGCGTGAGGTCGTGTTGCTGTGCCGCGGGCAACGTCAGGATGCGCTGCATGCGCGCATCGGGCGGCAACGCCGCCAGTCCATCGACCAGGCTGTGAGCTTCGCGTCTCTCGTCACGGCGCTGCCCGGCGTCGACAGTATTCATCGTGCCGGGGCCCGGCGCAGACACGGGCTGCGCTGTAGCTGCCGGCTTACCTTGGCCGGGTTTCTCTGCTCCTGCTTCTGCTGCATCCGGTCGACGCCAGCCGCGTAGATCGCCCGGCGATACGGATCCTGTGGCATCGGCAACTTGCCATCCATCACCGCCTTTATCACAGGATTGGGCGGAAACTCCAGCAGCATTTCCCGGCTGCTCATGGTGAGCGTCCGATAAGCAACCAGCCGCTCCTGCATCGCGCTGTTGTCAATCTTTTCGGGATGCAATTGCAGCTCAATCCACTTGTCAACTCCCATCGCAGTTATGGCTTGAACATCTCCCGGCCGCTGCCCGAAGGTGAGACGATCGAGCCCATGGAGCGCGCGCGTTTGCTCATCCATGCCGCTGACGTTCTTCGTCTTCTTGCTCGCGTAAAGGCTGCCTGCGACAAGAAGCGCAAGCAGGCCGGCGATCCAGCGTGACCTATAGAGTCCGCAAAGGATGTTGCTATGCTGGCTCTCAGCTGATTGACACATGAAGGACCCGCACCGCCGAAGAGATTCAGTCCTATAAACCTGAAGGTGGATGAAAAGTTGTTGCGATACTACGTCGGCGTTCCAAGCGACTTCGCTGCACTCGCGTAATGCTCGAAGGTGCGGGAATCAAAGAGCACAAACCTTACTTCGCGGACGTGAGCGGCTTGCTGCAGCGCTTCGGCAGCGCTGCGCACGGCGATTCCAGCGGCGTGCTCGACCGGATACCCATAAGCTCCGGTAGAGATCGCGGGGAAGGCGATGGAGCTGAGTTGCAACTCATCCGCAATCCGGATGGATTCGCGATGGCAACTGGCCAGCGTCTCGGCTTCGCCGTGTTTGCCTCCACTCCAGAACGGACCCACAGTGTGGATTACATGTTTTGCAGCAAGCCGGCCAGCAGGAGTGGCCACAGCCTGTCCGGCAGGAAGCCGGCCGATGCGCGCAACAATTTCCCTGCAGGCATCCAGAATCGCAGGACCGCCAGCGCGATGGATGGCGCCGTCCACACCTCCTCCCCCAAGCAGTGAGGAGTTCGCAGCGTTGACAATGGCATCAGTCTGCTCGCGAGTAATGTCGCCGGGACCGGCGATGACAAGAACACGCTCGTCCAGCGCAATTCTCACAACTTTGCCGGAGTTGGACATCAGACGGAATGATAACGCCGCGCAGTCGGTTAGCAAGCGGCAGCCAGTTCAGCTCTATCGGCATCGCATATTCTGCAGTTGCCTGTAAAATGCAACAGCGGCAAATGAATTCGCTACGTACGCGCTACTCCAGATTCTTGCTTCTCACCTTCATGGTTGCTTTGGCCGCCTACGTAGCTTTTCCGAAGGCTAAATTGACACCGCGAATCGTCGATCAGCAAGCGTTTCAGGTAGTTGGTATTTCAGCCAGCACCAATAACGCCAAGGAGGCCGGACCGGATGCTGTCATCGGAAAACTTTGGCAGCAATTCCTGAGTCAAAACTTGCTGACTAAAATTCCTGACAGAGTGGATCAGTCGATTATCGCCATTTACACGGACTATGCCACCGATTGGAGGGGCCAGTACACGTTTATCCTGGGCGCAAAGGTGCAACCCGTTCCCAATCCAGTTATCCCCGAGGGCATGGTCGTGAAAACCGTCCCCGCCGGGAAATATGCTGTCTTCACCTCTGAGCGCGGGCCGGTCGCGAAGGTTGTGGTGGAAACCTGGAAGCAAATATGGGCCTATTATCAAAATCCGGCGAACGGCCAGCGAGCGTACCAGGCAGATTTTGAAGTGTACGATCAACGGGCCGCCGACCCCAAGAACGCACAGGTGGATATCTACGTTGGCGTAAAGTGAGGCCTCGGAAGAGCTAACGCGGGCCTGAAGGCCGGCACTACCCGAGCTTCTACCGCGCGTCCAGCAGCCGAATCGTTTCCAGCACCACGTCACCGCTAATCGCCAGCGATTGCGGGCTCAGCTTGTCCAGGGTGTCCTGCACGCTGTGGTGATAGACGTTGTTGTACCCGTAATCCAGATCGATGATGTCCACCGACGGCACGCCGACCTTCAGAAAGGGCAGATGGTCGTCTTGAATCTCAGCCCGAACTTCGTAAAAGTGTGATTGGTAACCGAGGTTGGTCGCTGCCTGATAGACCAGATCGCTCAGCCACGGTGTGGACAACGTTTCCTTTTGGATATCCAGATCGGCGTCGCCGATCATGTCCACCAGAATGAACGCCTTGATCTTCTTGGCTGTACCGTCCTTCTGCCACTTCTGCGCCAACTGCTTCGTGCCGTACAGGCTGTCGCTGTCGCTCCAGGTGACGAATGCCTCTTCCGCGTCGGTCCACACCAGCCACACACTGTAACCAATCGCGCTCCTTGCCGCGAAATTGGTCGGCCAGGGCCAGCAGCAACCCAGTGGTAGAGCCGCCATCGTTGGCGCCAACATAAGCCTTGGGCAGCGGATAGTTCGTGTCGTAGTGGCCAGCCACAACGATGATTCCATTCTTGCGCCCGGGAAACTTGGCAATGATGTTGTTGACCGGCATCTTTCCGACGGGCGTTTGCGCAATGAACTTGTCCTGCTCAACGTCCACGCCTTTCAGGTGCGACAGAATGTATTGCTCCGTCTTGGCGTGTCCCGGACTGCCCACCGGCCGCGAGCCAATCGCGACCACTTCCTTCACGTACTGCATGACGTGATTGCCATTGATGTCAGGCTTGGGGGCGGAGCTGGCGGCTACCATCGAAACCGCTGCGGGAGCAGACGACGAAGGAACGGTTGCGGCTGCAGCCTTCATCTCAGCCGACGAGGCGGGTGCTTTTTGCTGCTCAGACTTGCCGCACGCGCTTAGTAGCACTGTAAATGCGAATACTAGAAACAACGCGAAATGATTGGAATACTTCATGCCAGAGTCAATTGTAAATGCCGCGCCGCAGAGATAGAGAGGCAGCCAAAGTTGCATCAAAGCAAGAACGGCCGCTGCAAACAGCGGCCGCCAAAAATTGAATTTAACTAGTTGCCAATTGCCAGCTGCTAGTTGCTGCCCTACCCCGCCACCTCCTCCAACTGCTTCTGGTCGATGTCGAAGTTCGAGTACACGTGCTGGACGTCGTCGGAGTCCTCCAGCGCTTCCAGCAGCCGAATCATCGTGCCGGCCTGATGTCCCTCAAGC
>CAWGMV010000015.1:0-542637 GCA_963823635.1 uncultured Acidobacteriaceae bacterium
CCGTTTCGCAAGGCATCCCTGCAGTTCTGCACTTGCGGTCGCCATTACCTGCTTGACCTTGGTCACATTGCCAAGGGAGACACCTGCAGCGGCGGCAGTTTCAGACCGAACGTCCACTCTTTCAGCTTCTGTCAAATTTGACGAACCCTTCTTCCAACCTCCCGAGTCGCTGGGGCGATTGCGCCTTCTCTCTGAACCAAGGCTCAAGGTCCAGCGCCAGAAGTATTCGGCAAAAAGCGTTCAGGCCTTCTACACGGCGGTGCCGATGTAGTAGCCAACGAAGAGCTTCCTCGTCGGTTAGGTCACATTCAATACACGTAATTCTTGTTCGGCCCTCTCGCCGAGCAAGCTCCCAGCGGCAACGCGAACGGTGGGCAACTCTGCCGGACACTCGCTATGCAGGCATTACCCTCACCATGCCCGATGTGCTCTGGTCAATTTTTCAGCAGAACCGACACCTTCTTCACGACTTGCCCGCACTGGGGGCTGCGGTCATACAGCAATGGGTGAAGGTCAAATTCGGCGCTAGTGTCCTGATTATGGTCATACCGCACACGTTCGGTGCTCGGCTCAACTTCAATTCGCATTTGCACATTCTGGTCTCGGCCGGAGGTCTGAAAGACTTTCGTGATGGTTGGACCGACCGGTTTTATTTTGACCGCAAGAAGCTGATGCATATGTGGCGATTTGCTGTGTTCACTTTCCTAAGAGAAGCTGTGAGAACCGGCGTGCTGACGTCCCACCTCCATCCCGGCAATCTGAGAGCAGTTTTGGCGCGCGAATACCGATGGTGGAGTACCCATGTGGACTACTTCCAATCCAAGGAGCATTTCTTGCGATACGCGGGACGCTACGCTCGCCGGCTGCCCATTGCTCAGCACCGTTTTGAGGAAATCACTGAGACAACGGTCCGGTTCTCGGTGAAAGACAAGAGGCTGAGAATGCGGGTGAGCGCAGAGTATTCGCCCGCCGATTTCGTGGCTCTCTTGGCAGAACATGTACCAGACCGATATCGACACGCAATCCGCTATTTCGGACTGTTATCGCCACGATCAAAGGGACGAACAGCCACCGCTATTTTTCTCCTCCTCGGGCAGCAACGGCGACCTCGTCCGCGACGACTAGGTTGGGCGTATTCGGTAAGACGAGACTTTGGTGTGGATCCGCTCATCGACTCGTCTGGTCAGCAGATGCGCTGGGTCGGCCGGGTGAGGCCCCAAGGCAAACATTCCCAGCATCGCCGCTATCTGACCATCACAACCGCCCTTGACGGCAGGCCCTGATTCAGGACGGCTTCCTGCTGTTTCCTCCATTTCCAGTTTTGCAAAGGAATCCGACAGCGGAAACGCAACAAGGGTCGCCTTTCAGCCACTTCCCACCTGCTTCTCGCTCTTGACGACGCGAACCCTCCTCCTTTCGTCCTGAGGGGTACAGCGCAAATCAAAGCTGATCTTCAGTTGCCGTTCACTGCAGTTCGAAATCGAATTTTGTTTTTCCTATACGTCGAAATGCGCAGCCAATTGCATTGAGAAGTTGTTGCCAGCATGGGATTGACTCGCGTATCCTTCGGTTGGAGAAGAGGAAACTGAGCACGGATTCACAGTGGGATAGGCCGCCGGCAGGCCCATGCCTCTGGCTCTATAACATCGATGCCCTGCGCCGCGTAGTAGCCACTCTTGAGGAGCTTCGGAACAACATAGGAATCGTTAATCCCCGCCCACCTGGGTGGCACAACGACTTGCTTCAACTTCTGAAGAGGTTGCTGGCTCACTGGCTGACTTGGTATACGCGGACTTTATGTGAATTCCATCTCACGGTTAGTCGGTCTCTGGAAGAGATGTTCTACGCCGTTGAGAACCTTTCCACCAACCTGGTTGCCCTCGATGGGCGATTGGCGCAGACGGAGAAGAAGAGAGCCGTTCTGACGCAGTCAACACAGGAGCAGTTTGAGTTTCTGCACGAGCAGGCAAAAGCGTTAGCTGTGTTACAGAAAGCCGCACGCCTCGGGGCTAAGAACAATCGTCCAATCTGGTCGAACGGGGGTATGAGTCCGAATCAACCGGCGGACAGACCGTGGGTAGCCCCCGGCTTCCTGTTCGATGACATCGATGAAGTGCAGCGCACAGAGGTGACCGTTGGGAAACTCAGGAACGGCGTGGGAATTGTTGATCGTCAGCCTCAGGGCGTGCTAGTCCGCCTGCTTTCTTGGTACACCCGGCCGCTTCGTGAATTCAATGCCGTCGTAAGTCGATCGCTCGAAGAAATCCTCTGGGCTGTTGAAAACCTTGCCATGAAAATGCATGGGTTTGAGCGGCGACTGGCGCAGGCGGAAAACAGCCTTGCCACCCTGACGGCGTCAATGCGAGACCAGCTTGAACTCCTGCATGAGCAGTTAATGGCGCTGGTCAGCGTACAGAAGACTGCGAGTCTGGAAGAGAGGCAAACCCTTTCGGCCGGGTGGAACGGAGAAATGAACATAGGTTCACAGTTGGACCGGAAATGTACAGACCCTCATCTCTGGCTCCATAACATCGATGTACTGCGCTGCGAGGTGGCATCCATTGAAGAGCACAGAAGCAAAATAGCAGTCATTATTCCCCGAGCGTCTCGCTCGGATAACAAACTAGTCCAACCTGTCAGAAAGTTACTTGCTCACTTGTTAATTTGGTATACACAGCCCTTGTCTGACTTCAACTCCTCCGTAAGTCGATCACTGGAAGAAATCTTCTGCGCTATTGAAGAGTTTTCCACGAACATAGTTGCCATGGGAGGGCGACTGGCTGAGGCGGAGAATGGCAGCGCCATCTTGATGGAGTCCGTGCGAGAGCAGCTTGATTTCTTGCACGAGCGGGTAAACGTGTTATTGAGCTTACCAATCACGGCGAACCTGAAAATCCCTGCCGGCATGATGGAAAACGACTCGGGCAAACAAGGCCGTGAGAACCCTTGGTGCTATATGGACGCAGAAATGGAGGGCAACA
Source organism: uncultured Acidobacteriaceae bacterium (assembly GCA_963823635.1). GTDB lineage: Bacteria > Acidobacteriota > Terriglobia > Terriglobales > Acidobacteriaceae > Bog-257. Next base: position 2,982 of record CAWGMV010000015.1, read on the forward strand.
GAACAGCTTATATTATTGGGCTGTTCGGCACGGGACGTTTGTATATCAATGCACTGATACGGCAGAACATTGGAGAAAGAGCAATATATTTCAGGGATCAGATTCGCCTGCATCCAGGCCCGACCTCTATGATTTATAGCGGGCATGCCACAATGAGGAACATTTCTCGCGCCCAGGCTCCGCCAGCGGTAATGAGCAGCATATTGGAAGCGGTCAGATCGAGATTTGCCGATCTGATCTTTATCTATCGTCACCCCCTCGATTCGTTGCTGACCAATTGGATTTGGTGGAGGACGTATATTCGTGAGCACAGGGAAATTTCTGGTATCTCGCAGGTTTATAAGAACACGGACGATCTATGTGCTGAGTTGGAGAAGAATTTTCTTGAATTCAAGGGCTTTGCCGAAGATAGCCGCGATTTTTTCGCAGCAGTAGGAGGCCCGCGATTTTTGTCCTTCCCAGAATTCGTCGAGGAAACTGAGCTTCATCTGCAGTCTGCCCCGCACGCGTTGCGGCTTGAGGACTTCATGATCGATCCATTCAAAGAATTTTCCAAGATCGTTGAAGTCATGTCGGTGGACCTCGATTTGAGCCTTTTACGTGTAGTGCGTCCGAGAACAAAGCCTTACGGCTATTTGGCCGTTCAAGAAAAGGTCTCTCGATTCAGGGACTTTATCAACGGGCTGGATGTGAAGACAAAAAAACGGATTGAGAAGATAGGATACTCGGCTATAGCGTGAGGGCAAAACGTGAGTATGTCTGGCCCGTGCCGGACCATGCAACAGCAAGCTAAAATGGCTTTGAAGGACCACAGTAGTGACGGAACTGGAGTACGTAATTAAACACGGGGGGCTGACGCCTAAACGACTCTTGAAAAAGGTTACCAGGCGGGAGTTTGGGGTGTCTGTCTTGGGTAGCCTCGTTGGTGCGGCGGCATCACGCCTCATAAGTACACCGTCGGTAGTGGGAGCATCAGGCCTCATGAGTACATCCTCGGCAGAGGTGGCGGGCACTGATTTCACTATTGCCATTATTCCCGATCCTCAGTTCCTGGCTGAATCGTGCCCTGACGGGGGTGGTCGATATTACGCTGCCATGATGCAGTGGATCGTCGACAACAAGAACATCATTTTCACATCCAGCGCACCGTCCTTTGACGCTAACATCAAGGCTGTAGTGGGCGTGGGCGATTGCGTGAACTCGACCGCTGACACCAATGAGTTCAGAAATGCAGAGACCGCCTGGACGATTCTTGACAAGAATGGCATTGCATTCACTACGCCTCCGGGGAACCACGACTATTCAGGCGACCTCTCTTCCCGGCGCGGCCTCGGAGCACAATTCAAAAAAGGCTATTTCTCCGCGAAGCACCGCTCTTCAGTTTACGGCTCCGGCATCAGCCTGGGTGACGGTGACATGGCTTACTGGGTTGGATCTCATGACGCTACCGGAGCCAACACGGCGGTAAAGTTCGTCATTTCCGGCATAAAACTGCTTGTCCTGGCGATGGATTTCTTCGCTGGCAACGCCGCATGGTCCTGGGCCTATGACGTTATGGTGGCGAATTCCGATTGCGAATGCTATATCACGACTCATGCGTGGCTGACCATGCATGGAACGCAGTTCCAGAGAACCGATGGTTACGGGCCGGACTTTTACTCAATGGCTGGTGCACCCTACTCAAATTCTGCTGCGGAAGCGTGGAGCACTATAGGAGTAAACACCTGGTCAAACCTGTTCGGCATTTTCGGTGGCCACGATATTTTTGGCCAGCGTACGTCATCTCCAGGATGGTTTTGGCAGCAGGTTCCGGTTAAGAGCGACAGTTCGCGGAGGCAGACTGTACATCAATTGTTTGCCAACTCTCAGCAAATAGACAGTGCTTGTAGCAGGTCTGTAAGTCAAGCAAGCGGAGCGGGCCAAACTGCGAGCGTTTTCCTGCTCAGTCGCCGGCCCGTATTGGGATTACTCGAAGGCCGCATGATCTCTACGCAATCGGGAGACTGGTTTACATCGAGATCCGCATCCTTCCCTGGCGGAACAAGCTGGAGCGATTCCGAAACGCTCCTGTTCTCAGTTCCGTTCACAGGCCTCCAGAAAGAACGACCTCCGGATCCGATACAAAGACGTTGAGTAGCAGCAGGTCCTCGAGATCGTTCAATCCGGGTGCCGGCAAGCCGAGTGGTATCGAAGCATTGCGTTGGGTGACAAATTCTGGCATCCGCTGTGTGAAACCGGTCGAACTGAATGTCCTCCGGGCATGTTCAGCCCCGGAGTGCCTATACACGCCGCGTCGCCCAGGCGCGAGTCACATAGGTTGTCTCGATCGTCGTCAAACCCGCGATGCGCTTTTCGGTGAAATCCAGGAACTGCCGGAAAAGTTCCGGACCTAATTGCACCTGCAAATCGTTCACCGAGCGCCACGCGCCGATATACTGCCCTGGTGTCTGGTGCAGGGAATGCCTGCCTTCGAGGTACAGCACCTCGGCGAATTGCGGCTTGGCGCTCAACATGTCGGTCAGCCGCTCGGTGATGCCAGAGCGTCCGGACGATACGCGCCGGAGGTCAGGCTTGAGCCGCGTGATCTGGGCCTCGATTTCGACGAGCAGAGGGTTCACCTCGATGAAGCGCGGATTCCACAAGGCAACGAAGACACCGCCCGGCCGCAGGATGCGGTAGAACTCGTCGCACGCTTTGTCGAAGTCGGCCCAGTGGAGTGACGAGGCCATGCTGACAAGATCGGCTGAGCCGTCCGGCAATCCAGTGGCTTCGGCCGAACCTTTGCGCCAGTCAATGTCCGTGCCGTGCGAGGTTTCGATTCCTTGCTCGCGCATGTCGTCATTGGGTTCGACGGCGACGACGGAATGCAGGCCACGGGCGGCGAGCGTTCGTGTCCAGATGCCAGTACCGGCGCCGATGTCGGCGGCGTCGACGTTCACCGCATCGCGTCCGACATAACTTAGGATCGCGGTCGCGACCTGCGGCGCATAGCCCGCTCGGAACCTGGCGTAGTCGCCAGCCAACCCCGTAAAATCTCCGTGTTTCATAATGACTGACAGCCTGCGGCCTCCCATCTCGGTTTCCATAAAGTAAGGTTCGGGATGACCGGACCCGCCGCGCCGATTGATCGCCGTCATCCTGCCGTCGGCTCTCTGCCGGATCGCGCATCCTCGAGCTGGAGTTCCCCCTCCATTATCATATTGTGGTACAGCACCACGTCCTGCGGATTGTCGATTTCGCCCCATTGACCATCCGTGCCGAAAGTGCCGATGCGTACCTCCTTTCGGGCTAGCAGTCGGCGCAGCAATCCGGTCATGTCGAGGTGATCGCGGATCGGCCCGTTGAGTGTATTGAGTAGCGCGTCGACGACACTCCATGCCGGTGGCGTGAATTTCAAGAGGCCCATATATTGCCCCTCGATATCTTCCATCCGCGTCGTCTTGCCGCCAATTTCCAGCAATTGGCCCGCGGCATCGATCCGGAAGGTTTCGGCGTCGGCCATTGGATCGGCGAAACGTCGAGTCCACAGACGGCGCCAGGCGCGGTCGTAACAGATGACTAACTGGCCCGGCGCAGCGGCCAGACCTCGCACCAAGTCGCTACGGTAAAAGATGTCGGCATAGCTGACGATGACGGGCCCCGAGCGTAGCCAGGAAGCGGCCGCGGCGAGCGACATCACCATATTGGTTTCAGTCCATCGCGGGTTAGCGAAATAGGACAGCTCGGGAAAATCGATCATCTCGGCTCGATAGCCGCGGACGACTCCTATCTCGTTCACTCCACCACGCCGCAGCACTGCGATCTGGCGCTCGATCAACGGCTTGCCTTCGAGCTCGACCAAGCATTTCGGGCGGTCGTCGCCAAGATGCCCCAAGCGGCTGCCGCGACCGGCGGCGAGAATAATCGCGCGCATCATTCGACCCCGAAGACCTGACGGAACAGGGCCACGTCGGCAGGCGAGAACGGGGAGGACCGCTCAGGGTGCCACATGATCCCCGTTATAGGCCAGGTTGAATGGCGGATCGCTTTGACGACACCGTCGTCGGCGACCGCCCAGACATCGAGCGGTGGCCGCGAGTCGAGGGCGGCGAAGCGATGATAGCTGTTGACCTCTTTTGGCTGGCCGTCGATTCGGATGGTCTGCCGTTGAGCCACATGGCCTTCGACGCGGCATAACGGAATAGCGAAACGCTGCTGAATCAGTTGCATGCCGCGACAAACGCCCAGGACCGGCAGACCGCGCCGCTCTGCAAAATCGAGCAGCGCATTTTCGACGACGTCTCGTTCAGGGGCATCACCGCCAAATACAGCAAGATCGTTACCGCCGGTCAACACCAACCCGGCGATGCGGGCCTCCGCGCATATGGCAAGAGCTGCCTCGCCGACGTTGGGGAGCAACACGGGAAGCAACCCGCAGGCCGCCAGGAACTTAGTCCATGCTTGATCCAGGCAGTCACGGCGCTCAGCATAGGCTGGAACGACCGATACCCGCTGGGTGATGGCGACCGTTTTCATGCGATGAGCAACACCTTCTGGCTCGCACAGTCGAGGCACAGCTCGCGCGCCGTCTGCCATCGCCGGAACAGGGCCTCGCCGGCGCCGATTACAGCGGGTATACCTAGCTCGCCGGCGCGGACTGCCATGTGCGAATTGGCGCCGCCGAACTGAGTGACGAATCCGCCAATACCGCGAGTGAAGATCCAGTCGAACCCGGGGTCCGCGCTCGGCACGAAAAGAATCCGTCCCGCGAAACTCGCCGGCGGGTCGCTGATTGAGGCGACCGGTGCGGTGACGCTTTTTCGCGTAATGAAATTAGGCTGGCTCGGGGGAAGGTGAAATGCGAACACCTCGTCGGGCGACGCGATGATCGGCGGAAGCACGAGATTGCTTGTGAGCGCGTGACGCTCCCTGCCGAGCGCGACATTCTCCAGCAACGTCTCGCGCACCGAACCGCTCTCGCTATACAGCGAGCGGATGACGCCGTAGTCCAGAAATGCACAATCCTCCGCCGAAAGGCCGTGATCCGCGCCCACTTGGCGGATCAGCGACAGAGCGTCGCTCAGGCTTCGCGTAAACACGAACTTCGCGTATTCGCGTCCCTCAATGCCCGCCTTGATGAACTCGATCAAACTCAGCACGTCGATCTCGAGCTCATGTTCCTTGAGCAGTTGCTCGATACAGCGCAACTGCTCGATCGAGAGCGCGAAGCGCGGCGGGGCGGATGCCATCGGTCGAGCACTCGACCAGTCAAAATAAAGATCGGGCGCTTCGTCGTAGCGTGGCGACAGGATGTCGTAGGTCCCAGGCCGGAGATGGCCGTAGCGCGCGAGGAAGTCTGCCTTCGGAAGCTGTGCGAAATCTTGCCCAATGCGCGCCCCGACGGTATCGACACTTGCCATGAATGTCGAAACCTCTCGGGCATTGAGAACGCCTGCCTCAACGAAGGAATGGAGCATCTGTACCGCTATGAAACCCGCCCGTGCGAGACCGGCGAACGGCAGCGTGCCGTATCGCTTGCAGTCCTCAATCAGCCAGTAAATGCGGCTGATCTTGTCGATCTCCGCGTTGCAGATTGTCGGCAACCGCTGTGCCAGCATGTCGATCTTCGCGCGGTCGCGCCGCCACAGCGCGGTCTCGCCATGCATGATGCGATTGGTGAGGCGCCGCAAGGCGCCTGAAAGTTCGGCAAGGTCTTCTGGAGAAAAGCCGTGCTCGGCAAGCCCGCCTATCCGCTTCGGCAAATCGAGGGTGTAGCAGGAGAAGATGATCTCAAATTCGACCTTGTCATGGAGATGCGGCTCGGAGAGGAGGCGATCGATGTAGTAATTCACCAGACGACCGGCGAGATCGTCGGGGACGTCGCGCGGTATGAAGGAGTTGAAGCTGACGCGCACGTCGATGTAGGGCAGTCCGTGAAAGCTGACCATGAGCGGGAAACTGCGAAGATTCTGGTAGCCGTAATTGTCCCGCTGATAGGCCCAGATGGCGTCGGTGATGAGTTCGCGATAGAGTGATAGCGAGAGCGGCCAGGGCCGCACCCCGATGATTTCTGCCGGGTTCCAGTCCGGCATGACGCCGAATATTGCCCGGCTGCCGTGCAGGTAGGGATGCTGGCGACTGAGCAGCTCGACCTTGCGCGCAACATCGGCCAGCGCGGCGTCGACCTTCGCGTCCACTGCCCGCTCATGGCGGCCGGCGGCCAGCGGGCGGACTTGCAGAAGGTAAAGCTGCGCGTCGTCGCCGACGGCGAATTCCACGTCGATGGCATCACACCCTAGAAGGGTCTCGAGCTCGATGACGAGAGCGATAACCGGTGCCAGCGACGGTGGACAGGCTTCAGGCCGCGACTTCAGGCAAACAAAAGTCTCCAGATTGTCGCCGGCACCGGCGGTCACTCGATCGGTCAGGCCGGAGCGGTCGTCGTAATTGATAACGAAATAGGGGCCGCCGCTGGGATTGCGCGAGAAGACCACCCCGGCCATCGCCACGCAGTCAAGCATGGGCTGCACGAAGATCTGGTCCTCGTCGCTTCCATCATCGGCATACGAATCAATCACCCGGTCGATCGCCTGTGCCACCGCTGCGGTGCCGACGACGCCGAGTACGGAATCGTACTTCCCGGCATAGGAGCCCTCGGCGCCGTCCTCGCCCCGTGCGCTGCTACGCACGATGACCCGATCTGAACCCCAGGGCGCAGCGGTGATGGCCGCGAGCACGCCAGCTGCATCTGAGCACCAATCGCCAATCGAGAATCGGATTTGCGGCAGGACGCGTCCATTGCGTAACAGTGGCGCCAGCGCTTCCAGAGATTCCGCCTTTGTTTTGAAAGCCACGAGGCGGGCGGGCTCCCTCGCACCCGCGCCGTCGGGCCTGTCGCATGCTGCCAAGATGCGGTCGACCGCCGTGGCAACGTCGAGCGCCCCATAATTGTCGAGGAGTAAGTCCGGCGCCTCGGGAGCCTCCGCCGGCACGTCAAGGCCAACGACATTGCGCAAATCGCCGCGCTGAGCCCCTGCGTAGATGCCCTTGCTATCTCGACGCTGTAGCTCGTCTATCGGGACCCGCAAGTAGATCTCGTGATAATCGGGGATGTTTTCGCGGTTCCAATGCTGTACCTCGTGAAACAGCGAGATGGTCGCGCAAACGACATCGGCGCCCTGCTCAGCCAGCAACCGGCATAGCCGCGCATTCCGCATCGCAGATCGCCGCCGATCGTCTGCGCTGTGACCAAGATCATCGGCAATCACACTGCGGAGCGCGTCGCCATCGAGGAAGGTGACCGGACGACCGGCGGCACGCAGACGCCTGCACAATTCCCGTCCCAAGGTTGTCTTGCCGGCGCCGGATAACCCGGTAATCCAGAAGACGCGGCCCGGTGAAGCTTCATGTTCGGCTCCCTGCTGGCGTCTCGCCTTTCGTATGTTTGTCAGCAAATGAAGTCCTATTGTCCCTGTACCCCCATGCCCGTTGGGAGCGCGCCGAGGTTGATTTCCGCGCTCGAGACTAGCGGTAGGCCGTGCCCGACCTTTGATCAGAAAGTTGATTCCCAACCCGCTCGGGTTGTCACAGAATATTCACAAAATCTGGGTGGGTAGTTCCCAAACAAAAGTGAATTGAGAAAATAGAGACTGCCGAGAGCATTTCGCCCTCGGGTTGTCGTCATGTGTTTCCTGGTTTCGATCGCCGCAACTCCGCTCTCTCGCGCATAGAGCCACACAGAAAAGACGTAGGAACGAATCAAGCAGAACGAGGATTAGCTATTCGGGGCAACAGATCGGATAGGAATACAGCCTGGTAGAAAGAGGAATCAACGCTCCATCATTCGAGACCCTGGAACGGTTCGCGAGGGCGCTAAAGGTCCGCGTTGCAGAGCTTTTCAATTTCTGATGTAACTGTAAATGTCAGATACGAGCCGCGAAATCATCGCTGGGGTTCCGTAGAAAGGACCAGCCTCCAAAGAACGCCTTCTGAGCCGATAACCAGTTCCCGGCAAGAGAGGTAGTCGTCCTTCCCAAGTTCATCGATGTGCGCCGCTCGATTCCGGTAACTAATCGGAGTGTTTGGCACGCACTGGCTTGTAGTCTCCGTGAGACCAGCTCCCTCCAAACTGCTCGCCTACGACACGCAAATGCGTCCGCCGCAATAGGGGCTAAGTTGAAGTCTTCTTGGAGGACATGTGGTGTTACGTAGCGGTCCTCGCGCTGAGATCTCCCCGGTTTGGGGACAACTTCGTGTTGGCTGACGATAATCGGAATCGAATCGGCCACAAATCGACCAAGGCGACTGTCCTGCGCCTTGTAAACTACCCCATGCCACCCGCGCCCAGCTTTTCCAGGACACGGTAGTGCGAGATGGTGGTGCCAATCATGATGACGGCGGGTGGTGTTGTGAATGGTATGCAAGCGCGGTAGGCGAGTCAATTCGCAACCCTTGGCTGTTGTGCTCGGTATTTCATCAATGGCAAGTGTTCGACCATTGGAAAGTTGTGCCCTAAACTGCACCTCGGGTCACTGGCGACAAATCGCCAAATCGTAAGCAGTCCAGCAGGGCCGGGTTGACCATGGACCGAGAGGGGAATTTTTATGGCACTGCCTCCGGTGGAGGCTACCCAGACGGTTTTGGCAACGGCACGGTCTTCCAGTTCTCACGCTCTTTCTGGGCCCATGACGTTGGTCGGCGGGTTGTCGATCGTGACCCGCCAGTAGGCGGGCGACCGCCGCGTCAGGCGAATCTGTGCGGGTTTCGTAAGTGCGCTTGCAGTTGCCACGGCATTCTCCTACGTATTTTTATGTCTCGGAAACCGGTTGATTGTTCCCAACGCTCTCCCGAGATCTGGATCATTTGTTTTTTGCCGGGGAGTTGGTTAATTAGTGCCGCGCCCGCCTGGCTACCGATTTCGTCCTGGGAATCCGTGCCTCCCGAACAACCGATTGCGCCGATAATTGCCCCCTGCTCGATCAGTGGAATGCCGCCGCGAGACGCAATGATCCCATCAAACGCGAGCAGATAGCATGAGCTGGATACCGTCTTCGAATTGCTTCGTTTCGCGCCGGAAGGTCGCGGCTGCTCGTGCCTTGTGCTCGGCAATCCGAATGGAAGCAAGCATCGCACCGTCCATGCGTTGGAAGGCCACGAGATTGCCCCGGAATCGACAACCGCTACGTTCATTTCCAATTCCTTCTTCGCCTCTGCCACCGCCGCTTGAATAATCGCCTGGGCTCGGTCCACAAAATCGAGAGGATTGGTTTCTGCGGGCTGCGGCGCTCGACTCGCAGTGGCGGCGTTTCCTGTTTTCCCATTTGATATACGTCCTCCTTCAATGGTCGCAGTACAGATCGCTCGATCGACAAGTTCTCGACGTCCCCGACACTTCCTCCCTTCTCATGTCACCTTCCTTTCCGAGTCACATTCCTCGGCTCGCTCCAGCCCGCAAATTGTAAGCCAAGAAGCAGCCCTGGGCGCTTGGGGGGCCGACTAAGGTGGGAACCCGTCCGCCATCCATTTGGCGAATAGATCAATCCGAGATTGGTGCCAAGGACCTTCTCCTTTTGGTGGTGGGGGCGGCATTACGGCGCCGCCGATTCCACGAATGCGATCGTAGATGGCGCCAGCGTGCTTCTTGACGTCATCGTAACTTCCCAGGTTGAACGCCTTGCTCATGCCTTGAATGTCGCGTTCCGTAAAGAGCGGGCGGATGTCCACTTGAAAGCTCGTCGTTTTCGTCATTACGCCTCACAGGTATTCGATTATATGGATGTCGCGGTCTCCTTCGTGAATCCAAACTTCCTGTCTCTTGACCTCAGGCTACGCCCGCTCGGCCCGGAGTGGCTCTCGCAGGCGCGATCTCGGTTACGTGCGAAATGGCCTCCCTTGAAAAGAGCCGCATCTCGTTGGGCAGTAAGGACTAGGGTCGGTCCTGTTTCCATGCTTGATTGTGACGGGAACCGTCATGCTGAACCTGTTTACAAGAACTGCTTCCCGGTTCGCCATTGACCCCTGATCGGCGCGTAGAAATCTACAAGATTTCCATCCGGGTCGCGGAAGTAAATGGACCTGGTTCCCCAGGGCTGGGTGGTGGGTTGCTTAACCCAGGTTTTCACAAGACCCTGGAGTCTCCGGTATTCTAGATCTACATCGCCGACAAGGAATTGCAACACCACACTCTTGTTCTTTGCCCTTCGGCTGAGCCGGGAATGTAGTTTTCTTGAGCGTCTTTCGAGAAAAGTGCCAACACCCCCACGCCCGTCTGAAACTCTGCGTAATCCTCACCCGTCCTCTTCGCTCTAAGTAGGATAGGCTCGCAAAACTCCACAAGTCGCTTCACGTCGTTGGTTATCAAACAGGAGTTTACCAGTTTTGGGCTGCTGCCAGGGTCCGGTGGCTTGTCGTCGATCGGCAGTGGGCGGGCGGTCCATCGGTTGCGAACACTGCCAACACGGCTGCCAGAGAGAACATGCGCGGCGTCGGCATCGCGATTTGCTCCTGGCCGAATTCTAGCGAAACTTTAGCGCACAGGAACCTTCGCGGTGCGGCAAAGCCTCGACCTCAGGAGCGATCAGAGTAGGCTAGCGACTTCTCGTCCAAGTGACCGTGAACTGCGAGTGGAAAGGTATTTCCCGGTAACTGATGCAACGCATAGGCGTGCAGCCTCAAGTTGGAAGATGCTGCGCAGGCCGAAAAGGCCTACCTCGGAAGCGCGTGATCAGACATTGACGACTATCTTGCCAATCTGAGCGTTGGATTCGAGGAAGCGCGTCGCTTCCTGGATCTGTTCAAGAGGGAACGTGCGCGCGATGACTGGCTTCAGCTGCCCCGAAGCGAGCCCCATGGTGATGAAAGCTTTTGCACGCTCGAGGGCAGCTTCGTTGTTCGTGATCTCCCCGTTTAAATAACCCTTCAAGGTCAAGCTCTTGCCAGGACGGTGAACAGAGGAAACGGCGTCAGCTCCGTGCTGAGGGCGCCGTATTCCAGTAGGATGCCGCCGCGCGCCATACTCTCGGTGAGGGGGGCGAAGGACGGACCACCGACTGGATCGAACACAACGCGCGCACCGACGCCGCTAGTGAGCTCCATTACGCGTGCGACCAGATCCTCCTCATCCGTCACAACAACATGGTCTGCTCCGTGCTCAATGAGCGATTGTCTCTTTGCCCGCGTCCGCGTAGTCGCAATAATTGTCGCACCCACGGCTTTTGCAATCTGTAACGCGGCAATCCCGACACTGCTTGATGCCGCTGCGACGATGACGAAATCTCCTGCGGTGAGCTTGGCTTGCTCAATAAGGGCGCCCCATGCCGTGACGTACTGCATCCAGGACGCTGCAGCCTGCTCGAACGAGATGTTCTCCGGATGCTTGACCAGATTGCGAGCCGGCACGTTGGCCAATTCTCCGTATGTACCCCACCGTGCTACATCGGTTGGCGGGATCAAACTGACAGCGTCGCCCTTCTTGAAGCCGGTTGCGGATGTCCCAACCGTTTTAACGATACCCGCAGCCTCGAACCCGAGGCGGGTCGGAAATTGAGCCTCTTGCAGATATGCGTGCGCGCGGAACATGACCTCCGCACGATTGAGGCCGAAGCTTTTTACTTCGATCTGGACTTCGTCGGTATCCGGTGGAGGAACATCCAGATTCTCGATTTTCAGAACGCTTGCATCACCATATTCGTGGAAGCGAACGATGCGTGCCATGATTTCTCCTCTAATCTCCAAATCAATTAGGCGACGTTGCACCCGCCGTCGATGACGAGGCCATGGCCGCCGATGAAGCTCGATTTGTCTGAAGTCAAGAAGAGCACGGGACTCGGCAACTTCATCGGCCTTACCAATACGCTCGGGTATCTTGTCTCGAAGTGGTCACCAGGCTCATGATCTGCGTCCTTCCGCCTCTCGGGAATATTGAATTCCGAATGTCGCCAACTATCGCTGACCTCGGCAGCCGTTTCTCGAGGACCCCAGAGAACGAGTATCGACGTAGCGGTAATTACGATCGACATGGTGAGAAACCCCATTGCGACAAAGCTCTCTTGCCATGGCTGACCGCTGTGGCCGGCTGAAGTGATTGGAGAATCTGCCGCGGTGCCGAAAGCCGCAGCTATCGAGGTCACTAGCCAGTTCGCATAGGTGCCGTAAAGTGCAGTGCAGTAGGCTGCGACCTTCACCGGATGAGGCAGCCGTACCTCGTTCCATGCGGCACCGAGCGCAAGGAGGAGGATGCCATTCATCACACCCTCCAAGTGTGCCGCAAGGACCATGCGCACGTTGGTGAAGCGTTGCTCAAGTGATCCCGTGATCAGTCCGAGGAGAAAGAGCAACATGCCATGTAACATAAGGCGACGCTTTTGCGTTTTCATTTGGATCTCCTGCTCAGCTTCGTAATCGCTTCAGAAGCTTGTCCAACGTGAATCGGTCAGGCTCCCAGAACGCCAGTAAGAATGCTGCAGCGGCCGCCGAGAAGACCGAATAGTCGAATGGCGCCTTGATGCCAAGACCTGTGGCCACGCCTATAGCAAATGACAAAAGGAGAAGACCGGAGAGGACGGAGGCTATTCGTATTTTGAAGCCTGCGATAAGCAATATCCCTCAGAGTGTCTCCGCGACGGTAGCTGCCCACGCAAACGCCACTGTCGATGAACTGGAGAAGAGAGAAGTCACCGCGCCCGGGTACTCCACGAAATGAGCGAAATTTCCCCAGGATACGTTCTTTGCTCCATATGGTCCCCACAAGCCAAAACGATCAGCCACAGCGGATAGAGAGGAAGCTCCTAGCGCAAACCGTGCGAACAGACGGACAATCTCTGTCCCATTCTCTCTGAGTTGCGCGGCTTGTGAATTCATACGTGCCTCATGGAGAGGACCCAAAATCAAAAGAGATCTCTCGGCAACGCTCTTTCAATACTTGTTTATTGTTCGGTCGAGAAACTCATGCATCAACAACCCAATCCGATCCGATTCTTCTTCCAACGCGAAATGGCCTGTGTCGAGAAGATGCAGCTCTGCACTGGGAATATCTCTTTTCAAGAGTTCAGCACCCTCCACCGTAAAGATTCCATCATTTTTGCCCCAAGTGATCAGCGTAGGGGGCTGATGTTTACGGAAGTACTGCTGCCAATCGTCGAAAACATCCAGATCTCTCTTCGCGTTGTAGAGGATTGAAAGCTGGATATCCTTGTTTCCCGGCCGGTCCTGGTAGGCCTGATCGATCACCCAATTGTCAGGGCTGATCTTCGACGGATCGCTGGCAACATGCAGATAATGCCACTTGGTTCCTTCAATCGTCAGAAGCCAGTCGAGTAGAACTTGAGCGTTCTTTTCGCTCCGATCTTCCCAGTAGCCAGATAATCCCGTCAAAAACTCCTTATTTCCCGTCAAGAACTCCTTGTTTATGGCTTCAACATGGGCTCCTCCGTTTTGGATGATCATAGCGGTCACTCGTTCGGGATGCATGACAGCTAACCGGAAGCCAACCGATACCCCTATGTCCGAGAGGTATAGCGCATACGAAGAAAGATTGAGCTTTTCTGTGAACTTTTCGGTCACAGCCGCTAACCGCTCAAACGAATAATCGAAATCGTCGACCCACGGCGCCGAGCTTTCGCCATATCCAGGGAAGTCTGGGGCAACGACACGATATTTATCCGCAAGCATGGGAATCAGATTGCGGAACATATGAGAAGACGACGGAAAGCCGTGCAAGAGCAGAACGGAGGGAGCGTCCCAGGGACCGGCTTCGCGATAGAAGATTTCCAGTCCTTCCACGTTAAGCGTGCGATAGAAAACGGTTGGCGTAATCGTGGTCGACATCTAAACTCTCCTTCGGCGTATGAATTGCACGTCGGTGGGCGTTAGGCAATCCCCGAGTCCTCACGGATGAATGCGGATGATCGTCTTCCCCCTGGTCCGCTCGGTCGCGTTGAAGGCGGCAACCGCATCGTCGAGGGTAGCCACGTTGCCGATGTTTGTCCGCAGCCGACCATTCCGGGCCCGCTGGACGACCTCGCTCAATTGGGCGCGATCGGGTACGACGACGAAATCGATAATCAGGCCATCAGCGGGCCGCGCCTCGGTCGGGCCGGTGATGGTCACCAGCGTTCCTCCGGCGCGAATCACGCCCGCAGACCGCTTCGCGATGTCGCCACCGAGGACATCGAAAACCAGATCGACCCCGCCGACATCTTCCAGGGCGTCGTTATCGAGGTCGACGAACTCCTGCGCGCCGAAGTCGAGAGCCGTCTGACGGCCGCCGGCGCGCCCGGTGCCGATGACGTGCGCGCCGGCCTCACGTGCGAGCTGGGTCGCCATCGAACCGACTACGCCGGCCGCACCGTGCACGAGGACGCTCTGCCCCGCACGAAGGCGGCCGTGCTCGAACAGCCCCTGCCACGCGGTCAGGCCCGACATCACAAGGGCCGCGCCCACCGTGAAGTCAACATCGCCCGGCAGCGGTGCGAGGTTGCGTGCCTCGACGGCTACGTACTCCGCCAGCGTGCCGTCGCGAGTCCAGTCCGTGAGGCCGAACACCCGCTGCCCCACCGACAGCCCCGTCGTTCCATAGCTGAGGGCGGTGACCACTCCGGCCAGCTCGTGGCCGGGGATCGAAGGCGTCCGGTCACGGCCGAGGCGGTCGATCCAGGTCGAGGGCCACGACAGCTCATCCCCGGTGAATCCCGACGCATGAACCTGAACAACGACATCACCGTAGTTCGCGCCCGAGAGGCTGGCAAGCGACGCCCGCTGTGGCTCGGGCCGCTCCACCAGCTTCATCCCGGCTGTTCCCGCGGCCTGATCCGTCACCACGATCGCCTTCATCGGTCACCTCCCCTGTGTCGAGTTCTTGCCTGCAAGGTAGCCGCTCCATCCTTTGTCCCCGGACGGGTTATCGGACCAGAGGGAAACTTAAGCGCCACCAAGCGGTGCAGGCGGATGTCCTCCGCCTTGTGCACCACGCCCATGCCACCCCCGCCCAATTTCTCAAGGATGCGGTAGTGCGAAATCGTAACCCCGAGGAGCGCGTCAGGTCCTGCCATTTTCTCCTTAAGTTTGTGCGAGCAGAACTACTCGAAGTTTCATGTTTAGTTGGCGGGCACCAGTATGGGAGCGCCTTTGTCCTTCACGAAGAAGACCACGAATTTCGCCGGTTTGGTTTGGCTTGCGTTCCGCCCAACGACGTGGACATCATCCGGGCCTTCGTAGAAAGTCTGCCCAGGCGTCAGAGTCATTAACTTTCCCCCTCTCACCTGCATCACGATCGAGCCTTCCAGCACATAGATAAACGCATAGGCATTGTGGCGATGTATGGGGTCCGAACCGCCCGGCGGATATTCAACGGTGATCATCAGACCTTCTTTGCCTGGAAATTCTGTCAGGTCTTTCGACATGATCTGGGTTACCTTAGCCTGCTGTGCTACCAGCGTGCTAGACATGAGACATGCCACCGCCAAAATTACTTTTGTGAACGCCATAAATTAACCCTTCGCTTGACGACGCCATTTCAATGTCGTGTGTTTTGGTCGGTACTTCGCAGTTACGCGTAGTGCCCCACGGGTCCCTGTTCGGCGCACAGCTAATCTTCGATGTGGTAGCCGTCCTGCCGGCCACGTGACTCGTAAGAACTGAAGGCGAGTGGCGCAATCTCGTTGTGTGCAGGCGACGTCAGGTGTACTTTCCCATACCCGAGGGTGTCCCTGGTGGCGATATCAGCTAGCTTTTTTATGACTCTCTTTCTCCTCGGGCACCGCCGCGACCCCTTTGGGCTCAGGATGCGCACTCGGACTTTGTGCTGCGGGCTGAGTCAACCAGGTTTCGAAACGGGTCTCGCCGAGTCGTGCGTTTTCGCCAGGAACCAGTGTCTTCTCGTTCAGCTTGATGCCGTAGTAGCGCGCGTTCGGGTCAGCAACGACCTCCCGCGGATCCTTCCACGCGGCTAAACCTTGCCGAACGAATTCATCGAGACGAAACCGTTCCGGTCCTCCGACTTCAATCGTGCCATTCACGGGCGAGCCCATCGCGACGCGGCCTGCCGCGGTGGCGACATCGTCGGCCGCCATGGGCTGGATCAGCGCAGTTGGCAGGCGTACCTTGTTGCCGTCCGTGAGAAATCGGCGATGCCCTTCAAGAATTCGAAGAACTGCGTCGCGCGGACAATTGATAGGAAATGGATGAGCCCTTGATTAAGTTCTCCTGGGCGACTTTCGCGCGGAAGTATCCGCTCTCGAGCATGCGCTCCGATCCTACGACTGACAATGCAACGTGATGTCGAACGCCTGCCGCCGCTTCAGAGGCGAGGAGGTTGCGGGTTGATGTCTCGAAGAACTTCATCACTGCCGTGTCTTCCCAGGAGGGAGCGTTCGATACGTCAAGCACCACCGATGCTCCTTTCAGCGCTCCCTTCAGTCCCTCGCCAGTGACGGTGTTGACGCCAGAATTGGGTGATGCCGCGATCGCTTCGTGCCCGTGCTCACGCAGCTTGGGGACGAGCTTTGATCCGATGAGTCCGCTTCCGCCGATGACTACGATTTTCATCATTGTCTCCTTCATCTTCAATGGTTGGGTTTCCCTGGGGATGAGCAATAAGCTGGCTCAGCTGAGTACCGGTACCCCATCAACACCCGGCTGCTGCGCCTTCGTCGATTGTGTGTCGGAAGGGCTACCGACAGCGGGCTGAGGCCCGAACGTTGTGAGACGAAGAGTCGCTTTAGGTTCGACCGCTGATCTCCAGAGTTCAGCGATTACTGGTATCGATGCAACAAACCATCGTAGGGTTGCCGTCAAGAATTTATTCTGAACCGTTCGTCGCCAGTGGGGGACCAACCATCAACCGGCATGTGTGAGATTACTCCCGAAAAGGGGCCAGCATCCGGCAACCGCATTGGCATCGCCACTTGGACGTAAAACGCCCTTTCCGCTGAAGTGGACGGCCAAACTCCCAGGAAGTCTGTATGTGGGAAGTTTCACCGCATAGGTGACGAGAAACCTCCTGTCGCGTGTCGGGACATCGCCGCAGCAAAGCGGTAGCCTGTCGAATCAACCGACCGCACAATATCCGCACATGAACTGCCGATCCGAAGTGATGTTTGCCTGCGCTGAAAGCGTTGTCGTAAGCGGCTGAGTTCAACAGCGCGCGAAGCGTGTCGGCGCACGAACAGCACAATCATCTCCGGTGATTGCCTCCGCCGGCATCTTCGGCTCGACTCCATTTGCCAATGGCACTCCGACCAAGAAGTTATGGTTGACCAAACCAAAAGCAGAAAAGGAAATGCCATGCAAAACGGAAGTATCATCCGGTCCACACGTTCGAACGGTCCCGATGTTTGGGATTTTAGGTGGCGAGAGGCGGGGTCCGATGGCAGGCGGAAACATCGTAGAATGGTGATCGGTCCAACTACCCAGTTCCCCGACAGATCGTCGGCGCTCCTGGCGATTGCCGCACTACGCTGCGAAATCAACCCGAATGACCCGCGCCTGAGCCTTCGACCTGTCACCGTCTCAGAGTTGGTGAACCACTATCGCCAGCGCGAACTCGCAACGGACCACGTCTGGAAGACGCGCTCGACCAAAGTGACCTACCAAGGGTACCTGAATAAATGGATCCCGCCTCGCTGGGAAAGCTACACGCTTCCTGCGATCAAAGCGGGAGAGGTCGAGCAGTGGCTAAGGTCTTTGCCGTTGGCACGAGCTAGCTGTGCCAAAATCAGAAACCTCATGAGCGTCCTCTTTAACCATGGAATTCGTTATCAAGTCTGCTCCGGCAATCCCATCCGCTTAGTGCGGCAGAGCACCAAACGCAGGAAGATCCCCGTGGTGCTGAGTGTCAGGGAGATGCAACAGTTGTTAGACGCTTTGGCCCGCAGAGAATGGATCCTCGTACTGCTGGATGTGGGCACAGGATTGAGAATGAGTGAACTCTTTGGCCTGAAGTGGAAGGACGTCGACTTCGAGGCCAATGAGATCAGCGTGGTTCGATCCATCGTGATGCAGGTGACCGGCCCATGCAAAACGGAAGCGTCTCAGAGGCCCATCCCGCTTGACCCCTGTCTCGCGGAAGCACTGCGCGCATGGCGTAAACAGCTGAGATACAACAGACCGGAGGACTGGATCTTTGCCAGCCCCAAAGTGAACGGCCGGCGACCCTATTGGGCAAACAAATCATGCGCAAAGTCATACGGCCGATCGCGATTCAAGTGGGGATCACCAAACCGATCGGGTGGCACACCTTCCGCCATACGTATTCGACCTTGCTGCGGGCCGCCAGAGTCGACATCAAGGTCATGCAGGAACTGCTTCGGCACGCCTCCAGCCGGGTCACCATGGATACGTACGCACAGACCGTTACGGCACAAAAACGCGAAGCTCAGAGTGGCGTAGTTCGCATGTTTCGCATCCGCGCTATGGCGCCCGCATCCGAGGTGTGAGTTGTGCCTTTTTGTGCCTACGAAAAAGCCGGCAAACCTTGGGAAATGCGGCTGTGGAACAGTAGGACGGTCAGATTTAGCCGTTCTGCTGTTCCCTTTTGTGCCTACGACAAATCGTCTCTATTGCCGCTGCCAACGCCAACATCGCGTATCAAATGGACGCGGTGTATGGGGCATTACCCGCGGGTTGCATCATGCCCAACGTCGCCGGCGGAGGGACTTACTACTTGTGCGGCAACACCTGGTTCAGTCCAGCCTACGGCGCGAATGGCGTGCACTATACGGTGGTGCCCGCTCCGTAGGTCATCAGAGTGGAGAGTCTTTTGATCGCCGGGTCAGCGGCACTACCACATGTTGGGGAGTCCACATGAGCGTTCTTGACATTGTTTCGTTGCTGATCCTCGCGATCTTAATCGTGGGCGCACTGTGTCTGATTCTAATCGTCGCCGCCATAGCAGGCAGGCTGGCGAAGCAGCGCCATAGTCCCTGGGCTGAAGCTATAAACGTTGCGGGATGGATCGGCGTTCTGTTGCCGCCGATATGGATGCTGGCGTTGATTGCGGCGTTTGTGCGTACGGGGATCGGCGAGGGGGCTCAAATCGCAATCAGCCAGGATGAGACCACCGAGCTCGCCGCGGCAATGGCGAAAATCTCGGAACGTATCACGACCTTGCAGAACAACCTTCATGCTCTAAGCGCGGGCGCCACTGGGCCGGGTGCGGGAGGGATACGGCCATGATCGTCGGAATCCTGGTCATTGTCTGGGTTCTGGTACTCAGAAATATGGACAAGAAACGGCAACTGGAGGAGCGACAGAAGGCCGGACTGGTGTCCCCCGGCCCTGCCAATTTTGAGACGCTCAGGAGAACCCTGGGGGGGAATTTCCGAGCGGCTCACCAACGTGGAGAACGACTACCAACAGTTGGCCCAGCACATGGGAGGGCAACGCTATTGATTGCAATCCTGGGAATCATCTACTGCTTCGGGGGCCTATCTGGTCTTCATCAAGTTCCACCTGATTAAGTTCACTCTGTTCTGGCAGGTGATGGCCGGGCTGGTTGGATTCTTCGGACTTCTGACGATTCTGTACGGCGCGAACTACACGCAGCCGTTTTCCATTGGCACAACAGTGTCAGGGCTTACGACGCAGATTGAGGCGCGGGTGCCGGGCAAAGTCATCGAGGTGGGCGTCAAAGATAATGCCTCGGTGAAAAAAGGCGACGTGCTGTTCAAGATGGACCCTCAACCCTACGTGGACGAACTGCATCATGCAGAAGCTGCCTATGCCGAGGCACAGATCAGGACCTCGACTGCGATTCTTCAGACCACGCAGACGGTGAACGCTGTTACTGCACAGGTGCAGGCCATTAAAGCGGAGATTCAGGCGACCCAGGTTCTCCATTCAAGCACAGCAGTCCGACCTCGCGTTAGACAAAACACGACTCAGGGAATATGCGGAGCTAAAAAGCAAGAACGCCGGCAGCGAATTCGAGGTGGAGAAATACGAAACCGACGTTCAACCCAAGACTGACCAGATTACGGCGCGGAACCAGCAATTGGAATTCACCGACACCAATCCCATTACCGGCCCTCACAAAGGCTCGGGCGTGCGCGTCTCGGGAAAGCGAGAGCGTACACCAGAGATTCTCGATGTGGAGGAAATGCAACTTCTTCCGGCATCCCTCGAAGTGCGGGAGAGGGCCATGGTGTTTCTCGACATGGGCTGCGCCGAAGTGAGTTGGCCGGCCTCAAATGGGAGGATGTGGATTTCAAGCATCTGCATCTCAATGTGAGCCGCTCACTGGTGGACCAGCACGTTGGTCCGGTCAAAACTGAAGTATCAAGAAAGCTGATGCCGATCGACCAATATGTTGCTCGTGATCTGCTGGCCTGGTACGAGCAAACGCCTTATAAGCAACCGTCCGATTACCTGTGGGCATCTGACGCTAATCGCGCCGGTTCGAAGCGGGGCAAGCAGCCGGTCTGGCTGAGTACCGTAATGCGTGACCATATCCAGCCATTGGCCACGCGGCTCGGCATCAACAAAAGAATCGGCTGGCACACCTTTCGCCATACGTTCTCAACGCTGCTCAAGAGCAACGGAGAGGACGCGAAAGTTGTGCAGGAGCTGTTGCGGCACTCTACGTCGCGAGTGACACTGGACACTTACACGCAGGCTTTGAGCCCGGATAGGAGAGCGGCACAGAGCCGGGTAGTGGGGATGATCCTGCCGAAAACAACTTGTACCGTCGTTGAATCGCGGGAAACTGACCAAATCAGCCGCAAGTCTCTGAAAAGATTTGGCGTCCCCGACGGGATTTGAACCCGTGTTACCGCCGTGAAAGGGCGATGTCCTAGGCCGGGCTAGACGACGGGGACGCTTGCTGGGCGGGAAGACACGTCGGACATCCCATACTAGCAGCCGTTGGAAAATAGTGTCAAAGAGCGCATGTGTGGAACGACAACTTCTTTTCTTGCCACTGAGATACATGGTCCAACTCGATTCGGAGATTTTTTCAAGCGTTTCGAAATACACGTTCACGCAATGCGCCCACCATGGTAGGTGAACTGACTCGACGTCGCAGTTGCCGTTCTGCAGTCCGCTTTGCACGGTAAGGCAACAGGGTTGTAATCGAACTGGAGCCTTCCTCGCTTCCCCCATTTCACCTTTTCGATACACTTCCTATTGGCGCGATTTCCCGCAATGGGCGAACAACTTGCACGACTGGGGCGAACAGTTCGGCGGCTGACCCTCCTCTTGGCGGCGGCATTGTATGGTCTCTGGCGGCATCGCAAGCTGCCACGCGATGCTTCGCGCGCCGACTGCGCCAAGTGGCTGCAGGAGAGCTGCGCGCGCGGTCTGGCGGCAATCGATCTGCAACTCTTCACCACTGGCGAACTACCTGCCGGCGGGCTCATCGTTAGCAATCATCTCAGCTACCTCGACATTCTCGCCTTCAGTGCGGCAGTGCCCTGTGTCTTTGTATCCAAGGCCGAGGTGGAGCGCTGGCCGATTTTCGGCCGCTATGCGCGCTGGGCCGGAACCGCCTTCGTGCGCCGTTACGAGAAAGGCGATGCGGCGCGCGCCAACGTCAGCGTCGCCGAATCACTGCAGAACGGCGTTACGGTTGTGCTCTTTGCCGAGGGCACGACAACCGATGGTCACCGCGTCCTGCGTTTCCATTCGACGATGCTGCAGCCTGCTATTGATGCCGCTGTCCCCATCACGCCGTGCGCCATCAACTATGAACTGGACGACGGGGACGTGGACCAGGAAGTTTGCTGGTGGGGCGACATGACTCTGTTGCCTCACGTTTGGAACCTGTTGGGAAAGAAGGTCATCCGCGCACGAATCGCTTTCGGTGAGGCGATGTTGGCCTCAGGCGATCGCAAGGATCTCAGCCACCTGTTGCATGAGCGAGTTGTCCTGCTGCAAAGCCAGCTTCGGGAAGAAGAACCAACAGTCCAATCAATGCCCGGAATCCGCTAGCGCTGATGTTAGCCATTCAGTAAAATCGGGCCGTGTGATCTGCTGTCTTTCCCTTTTTGGGAAATCGGCCAGCTCCGGCAGCACCCCTACCCCCACCCCTACTTTTTGAAATCAGCAGGTTGGCCGGAATTTCCTAGCAGAATTTTAAATCTAAATGTGTTATACGTAACCAATAGAATCTTCGTGACTTACCGGCACGAAATGGCTGAAGAAGGCTCGATAGCAAGCCCACAGCTCCCATAAGGAGTACATGTTAACAAGACGTCCATGTCGGTATGGACCCCCCTCCCCTATTACCCCTGCAAAATCTTGAAAACAAACAGCCAATAAGAATTTCTCCCTGTAAAATCTTGTATCCGAAGGACTTAACAGTCAGAATCTTCCATCCAAAGGACTTAGTGGCGAAAGACGCTGTATCGTCCGCCTGATTTTCCTCCTGCGTTCTGAAACTGCCTGCACCACGTAGTTAACCAATTGTGCCACGTCAGCCCTTTCCTTCCCCGCCCCTAATCCTTAGTCCCTGACTCCTGTTCGGGCCTAGAGACACTAACCCTCAAGCACCGAGTGTACTCATCCGCGCGCGATTGTCAGTGAACCGCGTCACGGGTTGATGTGATCCCCTGAGCCCCTCGTTCCTGAACTTTGGTGAACATGCCGAGCTCGGGTGTTACACTTCTGCGGCATGATGACACGATTGCTGCAAATCGCCGCTCTCATCGCAATGGTTACACCAGCAAGCGCACAAAGCGTCGCGCGGCCCGATGTCCCCGACAAAATCAAAGTACCGGCAGGAGAGGAAATTGTGCTTCTGGCCCACGCGACCGGCTCGCAGATATACGTCTGCCAAGCTGGCACCGACGGCAAGCTGGCTTGGGCATTGAAGGCTCCGGAAGCGGAGCTTCATGATCAGCAAGGAACAGTTATCGGCCGGCACTATGCGGGACCCACGTGGAAGGCCAACGATGGAAGCGAAGTTACCGGCAAGGCCGTAGCCCGGGTCGATTCGCCCGATGCGAATTCAATTCCATGGCTCCTGGTAACCATCACAGGTCATTCAGGCAAAGGAGTGCTCAGCCGAGTCAGCAGCATCCAGCGAATCAACACCAAGGGCGGCCAGCCGCCACCCGCAGCGGACTGCAATCCTGCAAAGCAAAATGTCGAAATGAAGAGCGCCTACACGGCCGATTACTACTTTTACGCGCCGCCGAAATGACGCAGCGGTTTGACCTTCGGCCTCCGGTACCCCACCCAACCTTCTTCTGTTTGGGTGGGAGAGTTATTCCCGCTGCTTCTTGTCCATTCTCCTGGCTCACGACTGATGCTGCCAAATCATCCGCAAAGGACGCGAAGGACGCGAATGACTTGGGCACCCGGAACCCGGCCTGCAGCACTAGTCTTCGAAATTAGGTCCACTGCAGCGTGGCGCACCGCACCCAGCCAGTCTGTCCGGCCGTGGACGCGGCTGTCTGTTCTGGAACATACACGCTTCGCAGGACGTAATTCGCAACGTGCGGGTGGGGTTTATGTCCAATAACATAGCCGCCTCGCAGTATGGTCTCGATTGCGAACTTGCCCCTGGATAGGAACCGCTTGTCATGCACATCGTTTTGCAGGACCTCCGCTACGCCCTTCGACAACTGCGAAAGTCGCCAGGATTCACAGCCATCGCCGTGCTGACTCTAGCCCTCGGGACCGGTGCTAACACGGCGCTGTTCTCGGTGATCAACGGAGTCCTGCTCAATCCCCTGCCCTTCCCACAGCCTGACCAATTGGTCATGCTTCACGAAAGCAAGCCCAATTTTGACCAGGGCTCGATTTCCTATCCCAATTTTCGTGACTGGCAGAAAGACAATCACACGTTCTCCGCGATCGCCGTTTCCCGGCCGTACGCCGTCAGCCTCACCGGCATAGGCGACGCCGAGCAGGTGGACAACGACTTCATCTCCTCCGACTTCTTTACCGTGCTGGGCGTGAAGCCTCTGCTGGGGCGCGCGTTCCTGACGGGTGAGGATGAGATTGGCGCTGCGCCGGTCGCGCTGGTGAGCGAAGGCTTCTGGAAGCGCAAGCTGGGTGGCCCACCGGATGTCGTAGGTATGAGCCTTACTCTGGACGGCCGCCGCTACACCGTGGTCGGCGTCATTCCGGAAAGCTTTCACCTCTTTCACAATTACGCCCTGTATTTGCCGATCGGCCAGTGGAACAATCCCGTTCTGAGCAACCGCGGCGCGGGCTTGGGGATGCATGGAATCGGCCGTCTCAAACCGGGCGTGACGGCGGCTCAAGCCCAGGCGGACATGGACACGGTAACGCGCAACCTGGCCGCCGCCTATCCCGACGCCGACAAGGGTATCGGAGCCAAGGTCGTCCCCTTGAAAACGCAAATGGTCGGGCGCATCAAGCCGATCCTGCTGGTGCTTCTGGCCGCCGTCGGATTCGTCCTGCTTATCGCCTGCGTGAACGTGGCCAATCTTCTTCTCGCCCGTGCGACGGGACGGGCGCGCGAGTTCGCCATCCGACTCGCGCTGGGTGCCGGTCAGGCGCGCCTGGTTCGGCAGATGTTAACGGAAAGCATTCTTCTCGCTCTGGCTGGAGGCGCGCTCGGCCTGCTCGTGGCACACTGGGGTACTCGCGCGGCTTTGGCGGCGCTGCCTGCCGCGCTGCCACGCGCCGCCGAGATCGGGCTCGATGCCCACGTCCTGGTGTTCACCTTGGCAGTTTCAGCGCTCGCAGGAATTCTCTTCGGCCTGGTGCCGACTCTTAGGACCTCCCGTCCGAATCTGCACGACACTTTGAAGGAAGGCGGACGCGGCGCCAGCGGCGCGCGCCACCGCGTCCAGGATGTTTTTGTGGTGGTTGAAATGGCGCTCGCGCTCGTGTTGCTGATCGGCGCCGGTCTGATGCTCCGCAGCTTGATGCGGCTGTGGAGTGTAGATCCGGGTTTCAACCCGCAGAATGTTCTGAGCTTCAGCGTTGCCGCCCCGCCTTCCATGGTGACCGCGAAACCGGATGCCATTCGTGCCACCCTGCGAGAGCTTGATCGCAAGTTTGCCGCTCTTCCCGGCGTTCAGGCCGTTTCGCACACCTGGGGTGCGATTCCGATGGACTGGGATGACGAGATGGTTTTCTGGCCGACTGGCCAGCCCAAGCCCGCCAGCGAGAACGACATGAATTGGGCCATCGACTACATCATTGGCCCGGACTACTTGAAGGTCATGGGAATCCCCTTGCAACGCGGCCGCTTCCTCACTCCCCAGGACAACGAGCACTCTCCGGTGGCCGTCGTGATTGACGATGTGTTCGCTCGCACCTATTTTCCCGGCCAAGACCCAATCGGAAAGCGCATCAACTTGAACGAGTGGGCGGCGCCGGCGGAGATCGTTGGCATCGTTGGACACGTTAGGCAATGGGGGCTCGATGCCGACGACTCCCGGCCGTTGCGCGCTCAGCTCTACCTCCACTGCCTGCAAATGCCTGACAGCTTCATGTCCGGCAGCTTCACCGGCACCCGCATTCTTCTGCGCATCGATGGAACGGTTCCCGCTTCTCAGGTCTTCGACTCCGTCCGGCACATGAGCCGAGAGATGAGCAGCGAGCAGGTTATCTACGGCGCGCAGACTATGGACCAGATCATCTCCGAATCGCTGGCGGCCCGGCGCTTCTCCATGATCCTGCTGGGGGCCTTCGCAGCCCTCGCGCTGGTGTTGTCGAGCGTAGGAATCTACGGCGTAATCTCTTACCTGGTGGCGCGACGCATTCAGGAGATCGGAATACGTATGGCGCTGGGCGCCGACCGAGCAGACGTGATGCACCTTGTCCTGCGCGATGGGATGAGATTGGCGCTGGCCGGTGTCGGGATTGGCGTCGTATGCGCTTTCGCAGTTACCCGCCTGATGACAAAGATGCTCTACGGTGTGACCGCGACCGATCCTCTCACATTCGTGGCAGTGGCGGCTCTGCTTCTCCTGGTCGCGATGGCCGCCTGCTACCTTCCGGCCCGCCGCGCTATGCGCGTGGATCCGGTCATCGCCTTGCGCTACGACTGACGAACTCGCACAGGCATCTCCATAAGGGAAGCCATGGACAGCGGACGCGCACAGCCTGCGATGGTCCACTCTCTGTCGCGAAACATATCAGCTGGGTATTCGCAGTTTCCAAGGTGGTGATTTCCCGGCGAGCGCATCGCGACTCACATCTTGGCGCTGTCGGCCTTCTCGCCTGGAAAGAGCAATCCGCTATCGCCGTCGCCGTCCTGCCAATCGGGAGCGTCGAGCTGGCGGGTGGATTTCTCTACCTGCTGAACGTCTTGCAGGTCCTCGGCTGCGAGCGACTTGTCAAGCTCCGCGAACTTGCGCGCCACCGGGAACACGGAGCGCTGCATGGAGCCAACCGCGCGGTTGTATGAGTCCAGCGCCGCGCCCAGCCGGCTGCCAACATCCTCGAAGTGCCGCGTCATCACGCACAGCCGCTCGTAGAGCAGCTTGCCGGCCTCGCTGATCTTCTGCGCGCTCTCGGCCAGGTTCTTCTGGTTCCAGCCGTAAGCGACCGCTTTGAGCAGCGCAATCAGAGTAGTCGGCGAGGCAACAATCACTCTCTGGCTGACGCCGTATTCGATCAGCTCCGCGTCGCCGTCGAGCGCGGCGCGGAAGAACACTTCGCCGGGAAGGAACAGCACGACAAACTCAGGGGTGGGCTGAAACTGCGCCCAGTAGGCTTTGCCGGCAAGGTTGTCAATATGCTGCTTTAGCTGACGGGCGTGGTCGGTGAGCCACAGCGTGCGAGATGCATTGTCCTCGGCCTGGAGTGCGGCGAGATAAGAAGTGAGCGGGACCTTGGAATCGATGACGATGTTCTTCCCACCCGGCAACTTGACGACGCAGTCGGGACGGTAGCGCCGATCGTCGTTAGGGTTGGTGACCGACATCTGCTCCTCAAAGTCGCAGTAGTCGAGCATGCCCGCGATTTCGATGACCCGGCGCAGTTGCAGCTCGCCCCAGCGGCCGCGCGCCTGCGGCTCGCGCAGCGCCTTGACAAGGTTGCCGGTCTCGGTTTGCAGCGCGCGTTGCGTGTCAAGCAGCGACGCCACCTGCGAGGTCAGCGTGCCGTAGGCTTGCGCGCGCGTCTTCTCCAGTTCCCTCACCTGCTCATCCACCTGC
The DNA here is from genome assembly GCA_963823635.1 of uncultured Acidobacteriaceae bacterium. Classification (GTDB taxonomy): domain Bacteria; phylum Acidobacteriota; class Terriglobia; order Terriglobales; family Acidobacteriaceae; genus Bog-257. Next base: position 30,035 of record CAWGMV010000015.1, read on the forward strand.
TTGAGGGACTCGGCGATGGGCTTGACCAGCGTCTCGACGGCCTTTTCTCGCGCTTCCAATTCGCCTTTGGCCTGCGATTGGTATTTCTCCAGCGTGGCCCTAGCCAGCTCAAGGAAGTTGGCGTTGCTGCTCTCCAGCGCGGAGTTGGCGAGCGCCTTGAAGCTGTTCTCCATCTCAGTGCGCGCAGCGGTGACGAGCTGCAGCTTCTCCTGCGCGGCTTCGTGCTCTTTAGCCAGCGCTTCCTCCAGCCGCGTTTTGGCAACCAGCAGCAATGAGATTTCGTCCTGCTTGCGGACCGACTCTGCCTTGGCCGCTGCCAGCTCCTGCTCCAGGGAGGTTTTGCGCTCGGCCAGAGCAGCGTTTCTGAAGCGGGAGGCCAGCGCAGCCACCACAGCGACAATCGCAATGATCAGAAGAATGACGACGGGAATGGTCATGACCGGTTCGCTTTTCGCTGTTCGCTATTCGCTTTTCGCCAAAGACGAGCTCTAGATTGCCAGGGCGAACGAATGGCGAATAAAGTTTATCAGGATCGATGCTGTATTGTAAGTGGGCGGCGCGATGAACGGAAGGGAGGGAATGCCACGTCTAATGCTTAACCAGATGCGCTCATACCTCAGCGACCGCTTGGATTCTGGCTCTGCTTCTAACGTCGTTTTTGCGGCAACGTCTTCTGCGCAGCAGTTCGATGTCGCCGGCGAGAAGCAGTTGGTGGAGCTGATCAATCAGGCGCGGGTCAGCGAGGGGCTCCCGCCGCTGGCGGTGGATGAGCGCCTGACGCAGGCCGCGCGCAAGCACACGCAGCTCATGGTGCAAGGAGCAGAAGCTCTCGCATCAGTTTGGCGATGAGCCGCCTTTGCAGGTGCGAGTGGCGGACGAGGGTCTGCGCTCCGACCGGCAGGCGGAAAACGTTGCGCTGGAGATGGATGTGGCGGGCGCGCACGCCGAGCTAATGAACTCGCCGCCGCATCGTGCAAACATCCTCAGTCCAAATTACAACGCGGTTGGCGTGGGCGTGATGCTGGTCGGCGACAAGCTTTACGTCACCGAGGATTTCGCGCATCGCGAGCCGGACTACTCCGACGCCGAGGCCGATGCGGCCTTACAAAAAGCGATCGCGGACTATGCCAGCTCGCATCGGTTTCCGGCGGCGATGCGCAAGGCAGAGCCCGCGCTGCACGATATGGCCTGCCACATGGCCGTCATTGACGCACTGGATACGCGAACACCAAGAAGCATTCCCGGCGTGCATCGGGTGATGGCGTGGACGGCCACGGACGTGCAACAGCTTCCCGCGGGCGTCAAGACGCTGCTGGGGCAGCCCTTGCCCAACGGATATTCGCTGGGCGTCTGTTTTGCAACCAGCGCAACTCATCCCGGAGGGCTGTATTGGATCGTGATGGTGGTGTACTGAAAAGCAGTCGTTAGTGCTAGTGGTTAGTGGGTAGACAAACCCTCGACCACGGCGGGTTTTCCTATCCTCTGTCCACTGTTGTGCTAACCTCGCTTCGGAATGCCGGAACAATCCCACATCTACATCGGCACGGCGGGCTGGTCGTACAAGGACTGGGAGGGCATCGTCTATCCTGCGCAGATCAAGAAGTCGCAGCATCCGGTGGAGTACCTGGCGCGGTACATTGACGTGATCGAGATCAATACCTCGTTCTACGGCCACATCAAGCCGGAGTGGGGCAAGCTGTGGTGCCGCAAAGCGCGCGCGGTGAATCCGGCGTTCGTATTCACTGCCAAGCTGAATCGGGCGTTCACCCATTCGCCCATTGCCGTGGTCGAGAGCACTTCCGCTGAAACGATCCGCGCCAATCCAGAAGACGAGCGGCTGGCGAAGGAGGGCCTGGAGTCTATCGCGGCCGAAGACATGCTAGGAGCGGTGCTGGCGCAGTTCCCTATTTCGTTCAAGAACACCAACGCCAATCGCGATTATCTTGATGGCGTGATCGAGAAGTTCAAGCAGTTCCCCCTGGTGGTAGAGGTGCGGCACAACAGTTGGACCAACGAAGGTACGCTGCGCTACTTTGCCGACAAGGGTGTCGCCTTCTGCAACATTGATCAGCCGCGCCTGGGCAAGGCGGTCGGCCCGACCGACCACGTCACCGCGCCGCTTGCCTATGTGCGCCTGCACGGACGCAATTACGATCAGTGGTTCGACAGCGACTCGGCGAAAGACCGCTACAACTATCTCTACACCGCACCCGAGCTGGAAGGCTGGAAGACGCGCATTGATGCCATCGCCGGAAAGGCGAAGAAGACGTTCGTCGTGGCCAACAATCACTTCGAGGGTAAAGCCGCAGTCAACGCGCTGCAGTTGAAGCACATGCTGACGGGGCAGCTTGTGCCGGTGCCCGACACGCTGTTGAAGCGCTATTGGGAGTTGGGCGAGATCGCGGCAAAAGACTCGGATTAGCGCGCAGCCCACCTTCCCAGGACTATCCCTTCCTGATTTCGAACTTCTCTACAGATCCCTACTGTGGTGTGCGTTTCAGAGGCCTGCCAATCGCGAGCAGGAAGATGGCACTCTTGTCTTTCGCGTGCGGCGAAAAAAAGCTAACCACGTCATCATCGAAGAAGGTCAGCCCGGTCGCACCCAGACGCTGGGCATATGCAGCCAGGTACATCCTGCCGCCGATGGCGCCCGCCTCCAACTGGACGGCCCGGTAGCCGCGGTTCCCGTATCGCTCTAAGATACGTTTCAAATCCGCCAGAAAGAAGATGTCCACGCAGGCGTCCGCTGGAAGATCTTGCTCCAGTCCAAGATGGTAGGCCTCGGCGCGGAACTCCCCTGCCTTCAAAAGCTCCAGGGCGTTCTCCTGACGACGGAAGAAGTAAGCGCCCGGCTTGAGCCCCTGCACCGAATGCACGATCACGTAAAGATCGTTGAGCTGCGCGCCGGGAGGCTCAAGAAAGTCAGCCGGAAGACCTCGCGTGGCGCGGTCGAGAATGGTTGATAGTTGTGCCAGTGTAATGGATGCCGTTCTATCGAATGTTCGGGTCGAGCCGCGGCGCAGGATCACCTGCTCGATCGTGTCCTTCGGTTGTTCTTCTTCCGGCGGTAGCTGAAGGCGAACTACTTCGTCCGCCGGAGCGGACGAGGGAAGGACGAGATTCTTCTCGCGCCACTGACGCACTTCCGCTTCGGACTCAAGCGAGGACGCATCGTGCATCTCAAGCATGGCGGGATACTCGACCTCACGCTGCGAAAGCGGGATCGTCTCTAGGCCGAGCGCAGGGACCTCCCTCGGCGCCGGCGGCGTATTCTCTGATGTGCGCCCGATGGGTACGAGGCACAACGAAATCTCACGCCGCGTATCGAGATCAAGCAGGCGGTTCACCTCGGCGTCCACGAACCCGAGAACGATCTCGGCCGGCAGCCCCGAAGCCGCAGAAACGGCGAGCATGTTCGCCAGCAGGGTGCCGTTGTCCCAACCGAAGTGGCGATAGGTGCGGGCCTGGTACTTCCAGGCGTTTCGCCAGTACGTTCCGGTGCAGATGATCGTCGCCGGCGCGTGGGTCACGGCGGGTTCCATCGCCGTCGCCTGGGCCAGGTTTCCGCGAAAATCACCTTTTCGCAAAAGCCCCAGCGACACATCTGCCGGATTGAAGTGATACACGCCCGCATCCAGGCCCGGGAGATCGCCAGTCACGACGTACAGTTCGATCTCGTAGAGAGCTCCAGTGCAGGCGGCGGCGCGAAAGTAGATTTCTCCTCCCGGATAGGCGCGCTGTTTGGTAATCCCCGCGGAAAAGTAAAGGATGCGCGCCAGGTCCTGAAGATCCGGGACTGAATCGGCCGGCGCCGAGGATACTGGCTCCGAGATCGCGGAGAGCGCGGCCACCCCGGTTTGCGGCAGGTCCCGCGGCAACGGAAACGACTCGATCTCGGGATAGATTTTGAAAGGTTGCGGCCGGTTCGCCCAGTCCAGGAAGTGAGCATTGTTACGGATACTCCAGTAGGAGTGCTTAGTGCCATCGTGATACTTCCAAGCTGCCTGGATGTCACGGTTGCTCATCGATTACTACGTCAGACTAACACCTGCGCCGGACGACGGGCGCCGCCGACACCCAACACGCTACTGAATCGCTACTGGGAGCTGGGGGAGATTGCGGCGAAGAAGGCAGAGTGGCGAACAGGCCACTCGCGTCTGGTCAAGGATGGTGGGAATGGTGGAATCAGTTCAGGGGGTGATCGGCGCTGCCAGACCCGTCTTTGCGATATCGCCCAAAGAACATTTCCGATAGGCAACATAAGAGAATGGCGCCGATTAGAATCGTTAGGCCGATCAGGCTCCAGCCCTTATCTCCCAAATTAAGAACACCGAGACCGTACAGCAAAGTGACGCCGGCCATTGCCAAGAAGAAAGGGCCAGTGACGTAACAGTGTACCCGTCCGCAGCGGCGCGCATTGGCCAAACACCCGACTCCCATGATGCCCAGTGCGGCAGGCCATACGATGGTTCGCCAACCACCGCCGAATGCCGAGCTTCCCGTAATGATGATGGCCATGGCTGGAAGCCAGAACAAGACAAATGACAATACTGGATTGGAAAGAATGTCGCGTGACCTAGCCGTGCTCGGCGGGAGCATCATCCGGTGCATGTTCCAGTGGTTATATTATGATGCGCAGGGCATTCTGGAAGCGGGCAGGCTGACCAGCGTTTCCAACCATGCTCGGCGGTTCTTTGGGTCGGATCGACGGCATTGGCCGGCCCGGGGGCGATCTCTTGCGTTCGGCCGCCGGAACGCGGCGCTGAAGCGCCGCTCTACCCGACCGCGGACACAGCAACTGTGAAACTGCTCTAAGTCCTCGCCTGCCGATTCTTGTTGATGATACCGGCCACGATCAGCAAAAACGCAAGACATCTGACGATGTAGATTGCCGGCCGGCCTTCGTTCGGCTGTGGGAGCGTAAGAACGGCAGTGCGGTTGATCGCCTCGATGATGAAGGCGAGTGCAAAAGCCAGAAAAAGCTTGTCTCGCGTGTTTCTCCAGAATTTCAGGAAGAATACACCGGAGGCCATTGAAGCTGTGGCGATCACGCCAATCAGAAAGCCATTAACAATCATTTGTCGCCCTCCCAGATAAGCCCGTAGAGCAAAATCAGCATTGCGATGGCAGCCGTCGCCAATCTCCAAAAGTAAAGGTCGATCTGTGGGAAAACGACCAGATCCAGGAAGACAATCAGGTTCGACAAGGCGAGCAGATAGAAGCAAACCGCACTCCACAGCAACAAGCGCTTCTTGACGCTCAGATAGGCGCGTGTCAGCAACACGGCGCAGCACAGCGTCACGAGCACACCAAGAATGTAAACGGCCGGTCCCATTTCAATCCTTTTTCAGACGGAATGCGCGGGCGAATTCACGCAGCGACGCCGAAGGCTTGGCATGAATCATGGTGGAGATGCGCACCACCTCACGGCGATATGTCCGGTCCACTTCCCCAATCAGGGCGTCCCGTTCGCTCGGGCGATATTGGAAACCATCTTTCTCGACTACGCTTACAAAACCGCCCCGTTCCAGGAGCACTAATATAGCCCGCGCCGATTCCGCAGAGGTGTACAGAGCTTTGGCCAGCTTCTCCAATGACCACTGCTGGGGTCGGCTGTTCCAGAACAACAACAGAGCCTCCAGATGAGGTACGCTTTCGACCTCGTCCATTATGAATCGGTCAACGTCCTTGCGAACCGAATCCTCGTCCATACTGGCTAACGGCAATACAATACTGCACACCGCGGCACGGTGGTGCTGAAACTTAAAGCAACGGATTCAGTGAACTCGGCGCGGTTCGTGTCATCAACGAACTGCGAGAGGACAAGATTTCATAGCTGGTTGGCAGGGAATGCTTAGTCTGCCGCGCGTGAGATGCTTGCCACGGATTCCAGGGTTGCCTGGCGGGCGTACAACTCTTTTAGGTTCTCTTCGTCGAAATTTTCGGCACAGTCGGCGACGGTCCGCGCTCCATGCTCGGCGAGTATCCGGCGGTACTGCAGATCGGGCGTAGAGGCGGCGATGTCGCCGAAGGCGCGCAGAAGTCGCAAGCTGACAGCCATGTCGGTTCTGGAATACATGCGGATTTGCTCGAAGGCTGATATGAGCAGGTGGTCGAAGCGGATCCACTCAAGGCTGGCGCGGACGATGCCCGGCGGATCGTAGAGCAAGTCATCCGGGGGCTCGCGTGAGGCGAAGCGGATCAGAATCCGGCTCAACTGATCGACGCAGTTGATGGCGGTGGTGGGGTCGTTGACCGCAGGCGAGATGGCGCGCAAGGCAATATCGACAATTTGCAGCACACCGAACTCCACGTCCTGCTGCAGGGTCCGGGTTGGGCCGATGTCGAAGGCGGCAAGCAGTTCGACGGTGCCTTCTGGGGCCAGGCGGTTCCCTTTTGACACGATTGCCAGCGGTATTCCCGCCGGAACGAAGTGGCCGACCCGCCGCAGAACGCGCACGCTCACGTGATAGTGCTTGGCTACGGCGACGAGGCGGTTCTTGTCCACAAAACGGATGTAGCCGGACTGGATGCTCAACACAGCCACGTCCGTCGGGCTCGGTGGGAATGGTGTCGCACTATAGCGGTCGTCCGGATGGTGCGGCCGGGGCATCAAGTCATTGATAATGCCCTCGGTTTCTTCCGCAATTCGGTCAACGATGTGACTGGCACTGATGGCCTCGGAGATGTGATGAATGAAAAAGAGCAGCAAACCGACGCAGCAGATGGCTAGAATCATGGCGCCCAGAACGGTGGCCACTGGCGCAAAGGGTCGAGGTAAGGAGTGCGCTGCCGGGAGCGCCGCCATACAGTACGAAAAGGTGCCGAGGAAGATGCCGAGCGTCCATTGCGTTACGCGGTCCCGGGAAAAGCTGACAATGATGCGCGGCGAGAACTGCATCGATGCCAGGGTGAGGGTCATGAGCAAGATGGCAAAGACGATGGAGACCACCGTCATGATCGATGCCGCGATGCCGCCCAGAATGACTTGGGCGACTTGCGGGTCGGCGTGAGAGGGGAATAAAACCTTCGGCACCCAGGAGCTGGCCGCTGGAAACTCTTCCTCCAGGAATGACAGGAGTGCGCCCGCAGAACCCAGCACGAGCGCAATGGTCAGAGGGCGGATTAAGAAGCCGCCACGCAGGTTATACATGGCGTGGCGAAGTAACAAGGGCAGGCTCTTGCTCACGGCTTTCTCTGTCCAAGTGTAGTGGCTGGGGCAACAGCGCACAAAGGAAAAGCGGACAGCGGGCGTACCAAAACCACGTTTCAGGGTAGCCTCGCGACAGCTTGGAAGAACTACCAGACGGTCATCGTGTTTCATTTAGTGAATTGACGGATTCTAGCGATCGCCATAACTTGGGTGGTGGTGCAACGCCCAGCTTGCCGATGACATCCGTTGTTCCAGCAGGAGAGCTGATAGTGAGAACGCGAAAGACCTCGATTCCTATCCTTCTGTTCTTTTTCCTTAGCGTAACCTTTGAATTGCCGTTGTTCGCGCAGGATAGCGGCAATGCGCAGGACAGCGGCAATCCACCGGGGCGAGTGGCGCGCCTCAGCTACATGGAAGGTTCTGTCTCTTTCGAGCCGGCAGGTGAAAATGACTGGAGCCTTGCCACGTTGAACTATCCGCTCACTTCCGGCGATCGCTTGTGGACCGACAAGACTGCCCGGGCTGAATTGGAAACCGGCAACATCGCCATCCGTATGTCAGAGCAGACTGACCTGACGACCACTAACTTGACCGACCAATTGTTGCAGCTTGGCCTGGCGCAAGGTTCGCTGCGGATCACGGCTTACGACCTCCGCTCTGGTGGCCAGGTGGAAGTCGATACTCCCAGCGCCGCCGTGACGATTGTGCAGCCGGGGAATTATCGGGTGGATGTCTATCCTGACCAGAACCGTACGCTGGTAACGGTGAACAGTGGCGAGGTGCAGATCACCGGAAATGGAATCAACCAGACGGTGCAGAGCGGGCAAGCCGTCATGTTAAACGGCACGGGGAACGCCGTGCAGGTCAGCACGGTCGCCGTTCCTGCGCCCGACAACTTCGATCAGTGGTGCGCCCAACGCGACCCGAAATATCAGAATGCCCGTTCGCGGCAGTACGTCAGCCCCTATGTGCCGGGTTATTACGATCTCGATGGCTACGGAACCTGGAGCACGGTCGCGACCTATGGCCCGGTCTGGTATCCGGCGGGAATACCGGTTGGCTGGTGCCCCTACCGCTATGGCCGCTGGGCCTGGGTCGAGCCCTGGGGCTGGACTTGGGTTGACGCTGCTCCCTGGGGATTCGCGCCGTTTCACTACGGACGCTGGGTGCAGGTAGGAGTACGGTGGGGTTGGCTGCCGGGACCGATCGCAGTTGCGCCCATTTATGGCCCAGCTTTCGTGGCCTTCGTCGGCGGCGCTGGTTTCTCGGTCGGTTTTGGGGTTGGCGGAGTAGCGGCGTGGTTCCCGCTGGGTCCGGGCGAGCCCTTCTACCCGTGGTATCACTACAGCGGCAATTACCTGCGCCAGATAAACGTAACCAACGTGCGCAACATCAACATCACGAACATTAATGTCACGAACATCAACAATGTTCATTATCGCTACCAAACCGTGGCAGCCACGGCCGTTTCGGCGAATGCCTTTCGTAACTCTGAGCCGGTAGAGCGCAACATAGTCAAGGTCAACCCACAACAGCTTCAACACTCTCAGGTCATCCCGCATCCCGAAATCAATCCCACTCCTAAAGCGATAGCGGCAGGCACCTCAGCAGCACACCCGCCCGTAAGAGCCGAGAGGCCGGCGGTCGTGCAACATGCGCCAGTGGCAGCTCATGCGGGTCAGCCTGCGACCGCGGCCAGGGTTGCGCCGCCCGCCAACGTACGTCCAAATGAGAACGTTTCGGCAACACGGCAGCCCACGCCACCGGCTGCTGGGCATAATGTTCCGGAAGCGGCGCATAACCAGCCACCGGCCTCTGTTCCTCGCCCGGCTACGCCCGCGAACCAGGCGCGAGGTGGTCCACCGCCGAGTCGGCCTGCATTGGTGGCCAGGACTCCACCACCGCAGCCCAAGCTGACTTACGAGCAGAAAATGCCGGCGATGGAGCAGCACCCTGGCCGACCGCTGGAGCCACAACAGAAGGCGAATCTCCATGCCGGCCAACCAGCTGGGCCAATGAGGGACACGGAATTTCCGCCGCATGCAGCGCCGGCGGCGCGGCCAGCTCCATCGTCACATGGCGAGCCATCAAAACATTAGCCGGATGTGTCTGGGACAAGCTCGTGAAGACGCGGTTGCGCAGTCGCGATTGAATCAGCGGGGCTGAATCACACTGCTGCTGGCAATCTTTGCCGATGTTGGAGCAAGTGTCGAGATCGACTCATCGACGCCGGACGATGCTACGTGCAGTTCAGCGATGTTGGAGTTAGACAGGTGCAAGTCCAGCAGGAGGATTCTGCCGTCCGAATGGTAGGCCTCACCCGACGTTGTCGTGGCCTCTAGTACCGGGTTTGCGGTTTGCAGGTATTCCTCGTGGTGGACCAGACTGGTAGCGGTCAGATTGCTCCCGATGAAGTCACGCTCCGCGTCCACTTGGGGATCAATCCAGTGGTTGAGAATGTGCCCGCGCTTGGCAATTTCGATGGCAATATCATGAGTAGCTGCGCCAGCCCAAACAGGAATGCCATCCACGGTGTATCCCGTCTTCCAGATTCGGAGATGATGACGGTGCGACATGGTGGCTACGGGATCAGGCAGGGCGTAGGAGTGGTCCTGAACTCTGCCGAACATGTAGAACCTGGCGATGGGTAGCACGGCGTCGTGGGTCCTTCGCGTTAACAGGTGCCAGACCATCACCGGCTTCCATTTATCGGGTTTGACCCAGCCACCCTTGGCAAAGGCCTTTTGCAGGTCATCATCCTGGGCTATGAAGACCAGGTTCACCATATCGCCTTCTCGCCCTTCACCATCCAGGACACGCCCCTGCAGATTCTCCAACATGTCATCCAGTCCGGGAGCATTCTTTGATGCTCTCGGAAAGTCTGTGGCAACTACGGAAGGACTACCGTCGATCTGCGCCGTGACTTCCGTGTTCCTTAGGACCGTGCTGGTGCCGCCGCGGGCGAGCAGAAAGATTGGCGCTGCCGGCAGATAAAATATTGCGGTGGTTGCCATTCCTGCAATCATTCGCCAGGTATGGGATGTGCCTTTGACTTCCTTGCGAGCCCTAAGCTTGACAGTTTCACCAGTAACCAGGTCGACGGAGTCCAGTTGGAAGACAACTTTGCCCCCGATCCCGAGGATACGCCTGCCCTTGACTTCGGTGACTGAACCTCGGGCGATGCTCCCGGCGCGAATGATGGTGTAGTCTCCGACACTTACATCTTTCTCGACAATGAAATCCAGGGGGTCGCCTACCCGAGCTTTCGTAGAGGACACCGTTTGCGATAACCGAAGGTGAATGGCAGTTCCGTCCGGGATGACCAGGTCAGAAGCGGTAGCGGAAGATTCCCCGGCGAACAAACTCTGAGGCAGAACAAACAGGAGGAGCAGGATGTATGCGGGTATTCTTCGGTAGTCCGCCAGGTGCATGTTCGATGCCGCCCTTCGAGAGGCCGGCCCCCTCATCCGCGACGGCTGAACGCTGCTTACTACTACCGAGCGGTAGCCGTGATTATTCAGTATGGGCAATTCACTGTCAATCAAAATTCGAGGATGGTGCCAAGTCTTGCACACCCCATTTCCTTCAATTTTGGTCCGTTCAGAATCTGCCGTCTGGTCAAAATTGCACATCTCGGCAGAATAGTGTCGCCAGACTGTGGCCTCAGGCAACACCACATTCAGGCTCAGCCTGCATACACCGACCGATGTGTTCTGGTAAAACTGGAAGCCTTCAAGCCGTCATTACGTCAGATGATGTCGCTTATGTGAGATGATGCCTCACTCATGAGCCATCTTTCGCGCAACGCCGTGCTGGCCCTGATCGGGGCAACGCTTGTGCTGCACACCGCCGAAGAGTACTTAGAGTTTCCCAGCTTCTTGTCGGCCGCCAGCCGATTGCCCCAATGGCTGCCGCGTCCCAGTCTCATGCAGAACCCTCATGGCATCCATGTTGCGCTGGTGATTGCGACCGTGTTGCCTCTGGCCGTAATCACTTTGGCGATCCTGCATCCGCACAAGGTCCTGTTGATATTGGCTCTCTTCATCGAGGCCATCCTGCTGGTGAATGCAGGCTGGCACATCTTCGCCTCGGTGATCACAGGCGGCTACGCGCCGGGAGTGATTACTGCGGTATTGATCAACCTGCCCTTTGGTATTTACGTGCTGCGTAGAGCAGTCAAGGAACGGTGGATTGGAGCACGAACGGCTTGGAAGCTGATGGGCACTGCGGTCGTTCTACACGTCGTAGCCCTGGGAAGCGTACTGGCAGGATGAAACAAGCCGATCTTAGGTCAGCGAAGTCGTGCCCGGCCGCAATATCAATATTTTTCGTCCCAGATTACATTTTTCGTCCCAGATTACCCATCCTTTAGAATCAATTACTTAGATATATCTAGCAATCAATGTTAGCAACCATTTGATTCCAAATGACTAACATGCATCCATTTGAGAGGCAAGGATTTACATGTCAAAAAATCGCGGTTTAGGTTGTCCAAAATGTGCACAAGTGCGCGTTCCATATAAGCTAGCTCTATAGCAAATGGCACACTATTCGATGGGCTCGACGGCAATCGTCGGCTCGCTGCGACGTTCGCGTTCGGGTCGCTGAATCAGTATCGTGGCTGACAAGACGACCATGATGCCGACAATCTGGGTCGGCGAAACCAGTTCGCCGAGGAGAAGAGCGGTCAGGAGGATCGCCCATACCGGTTCAAGGCATGCAGTCACGATGGCGCGCGTGGGGTCCAGGTGCTGCAATCCTGCGAAGTAGAGGGAGAACGGGACCAGCATCGAGGTAATGGCGAACACCGCCATGAACAGCCACTGGCCGCTGCTGTAATGCTGGGCGATGATCTTCCATGGCGGATTCACGATGAGCCAGAAAAGCGCCGCGCCCAGCAGGGCGTACAGCAACACCGTCCAGCGGTCGTAGAGTTGCAGCAAGTGCTGCCCGTAAACGTTGTAGAAGGCGAACGAGATCGCGGCCATCTCGGCTGCGATGACGCCCAGCGTGTTGTAGCGAGGGCCGGAGATTGCCAACCACGGGAATCCCCGCTGCGCGGCAATTCCGCCGACGGCCAGGCCGCAGCCGACAACAGCCAGGAACACTCCGCTCATGCGACGTAGGGTCGGCCGCTGCAGACGTCGCACCAGCATGTAAAGCAGCACCCACACCGGCGCGACGTATTGCAGCACAATCGCCAGCGCCACGGTTGTCTTCTCGATGGCGTAAAAGTAGAAGAAGTTGGAAGCGGCGACGCCGAGAATTCCCAGTAGAAAGAACTGTGCCAGATAGTTGCCCCGGACCCGTAGCTCCGAGCGATTCCGCAGCAACAGAAGAGGCGCCAGCACTATAAAGGAGAGAGTGGTACGGCTTTGCGCCAGAATGACGGGATCGATGGGCCGCAAGGCCTGCATGCCGCCCAGTAGCTTTCCGGTGAAGACCGCACGTCCCATAGCCGCCGAGAGTCCCCAGAAGAAGGTGGCGGCGGCGATGAAGAGGTAGCCGCGAACGGAATGCGGTTTATCGGATGGGGAGGTGCGACTGGACACGTTCTTCGCCTTTCGCTATTCGCCTTTCGCTGTTCGCCTTTGGCTATTCGCTACTGCAAAACGGTATCTGTCGGGTGGATGCGTACAGAATTGTACGGCTGCTGATAGGGAATACGAAGGGGACTTGCAGCAACTAACCTAATCTGGAATGGCGAGGAGCGAAAGGCGACGAGCGAATAGCGAAGAGCGGCTCTATTCCGAGTGCGTCGAGCGTTCACGCTCTTCCGCGCGCAGGACCCGCTCCAGCGCATAGGGAGCGCGGCGTGGCTCGTGGTGGTAACGCACCTGCATCTCGCCAAGCAGGCCGAAGGCCAGCAACTGAATGCCGGCAAGGATGAGCACCGCGGCAAAAACCACCAGCGGTCCATGCTCGTCCATTACATCCCAGCTTGGGTTGAGGACCTTCTGAATCGCCAACCAAAAGCCGACACCTCCGCCGAACAGCATGGCGACCATGCCGATGCTGCCGAAGAAATGCAGTGGCCGCGACATGTACTTGAGAAGGAACCGGATGGTGATCAGATCGAAGAGCACCCGGAAGGTGCGCGAGATGCCGTAATGCGATTCGCCGCGCTCGCGGTTTACGTTCCGGATGGGGACTTCACAGATGGTCGCGCCGTAGGCTGACGCCAGTGCGGGAATGAAGCGATGCAGCTCACCGTAGAGCGGCACCTCCTGCACAACTTCGCGGCGATAAGCCTTGAAGGTCGTGCCGAAGTCATGCAGCTCCACGCCGCTTAACTTGGCCATCAGCCAGTTTGCCACCTTCGACGGCACGCGGCGCATGACGAAGTTATCAATCCGCTGTTTGCGCCAGCCGCTGACGATGTCGTATCCCTCCCGCAATTTCTGCAGGAAGATAGGAATGTCATAGGGGTCGTGCTGCAGGTCGCCGTCCATGGCGATGACATACTCGCCCTCGGCATGGTCGAAACCGGCGGCCAGCGCCGAGGTTTGCCCGAAGTTGCGGCGCAGCTTGACGACCACCACGCGCCGGTCAACCGACGAAATTTGCTGCAGCATCCAGAACGTATTGTCGGTACTGCCATCGTCCACGAATACCAGCTCGAACGGCTCGTTGGCGGTTTCCATCACCGCCTTGAGCCGGTCGTAGAGCTCGGTCACGTTCTCTTCTTCGTTGTGGAAGGGTACGACGATGGAGTACTTGAGCACGATTTTCCAATTATAACGCGCGGCAGGTCCACAATGGGAAAGGGAATTTCGGCGGCCGAAGCAGGGCAAACTCTGTCTCCAGCGCCTCATAGGCCTTCCGGTACTTCGGCTCCTTCATCCACTTCTTATGCATGTCGGCGATGCGCGTCATTCGATCCGTCCAGCCATGTTTCAGTATACCGAGAACGACATACTAGCCCTGAGAGTGGAGTGGGGGACGAAGCCGAGTCCCGTAGGGACGGCACGCCCATCGATGAGCTTGCCGGTGAAGTGTCGCCGGCTAAAAGCCGGCTCGGAACTCACAACGACAGCCCACCCAGCGCTACCGCGCTGGGCTAGACTGAGCCGCGCCTGCGGCGCTGGATTTGCGGAGATAACGTCCTTCTCGGAACCGTAATCACGGTTTGCCTTTTCAGGCAGACACTCTAGTGGCAATGAATTGAAGCGTGCGCTGTATTCCCCTCTTGAAAACCTCTGACTTCGTTATCAGGCTGAGCACCAGATAGCCATCCGACGGAAAATCGTAGAAGTGCCCTGGCTGCATGAGCACCCCCGTTTCCTGGAGCAACTCGATGGCCAGCTCCTCGTCGGAGCCAGTCACCGGCACGCGCAGCACGGCATACCAGCCGCCCTCGACTTCCAGCCGCTGACACAATTTCTGCGCTGCCAACTGCGAATCCAGCTCCGCCAGGTTTTCGCGAACGCGATACGTCAACTGGCGCTGGATTGCAGGCCGTTGCTGCAGCATGACGGGAACGGCCAACTGCACCGGGGCATTCATGGAAAGATAGGTGTCGGCAATGAGTTCCAGACGCTCTAACGCCTCTGCCTTCAATTCATCAGGCCCGCTGGCGGCAATCCAGGCCACCTTCATTTGCGGCAGTGCGGAAATCTTCGACAGCCCGCTCAACGTGAACGTAAGCGCCTGACGATTGGACGAGAAGGTCAGCGGTGGATCAGCCCCGAGCGAATAGTCCAGAAACACTTCATCCGCGACGAGGGCCATCTGGTTGGCAGCACAAATTCGGTTCAGTTCGTCCGCCTCATGCGGCTTCACGTAGGAGCCTGTCGGATTGTTGGGATGAACAACCATCAGCGCACGGCATTTGTGCTCAGCCGGAGACGCTTGCTGCAGCGCGGTTTGGATGGAATGGAAATCGATCTGCCATCCGTGGTCGTAGACCAATTCGTAGGGCACGAGCTTCACGTCTTGCAGATCAGCGAGAAAGTCGAACAGCGGATAGCTCGGGGCCGGCACCAAGACCTTGTCGCCGGGATCGCACAGCAGCCGAAAGACGAACGAATATGCCTCGCTGGTGCTGATGGTCAGAATCAGGTCGTCGGGTGAAATGTGACTGCCTCGCTCGGCGTAATAGGCGGCAATCGCCTGGCGCGCAGAGAGCAGACCTTTGGGGTGTGGCTGGTAGATCAGCGCCTCGGGATTCCGCAGGGCCGCGAGCAGTTCTTCTTCGCGATACTGCAACCCGATGGTTGTCGGATTCGACGCAGTCAGGTCGAGCACTTCCCTGCCCGCTCGGCGATGCGCCTCCAGCGCCTGCGTGTAACGATTGGGGCTGAGGTCCCAGGCTGTCCGCCGCGCGAAAAAGTCACGCATAAGAGGACGGATTATACAGGCTGCACGTCCAAACCATGACCTGCTCTACAATCATGTAAAAGGATGGCGCGCTGCAACCTTTTGCGTCAACGAAGCGGTGGTCCAGGTGAACCTCATGAGTGCAGCTCCAGCTTCAGAATCCGCCCTGTGTTTCCAAATAGCGCTGCTCATCGGCGCAGACGCCGAGGTCGAATCGGCGCTGGCCAGCATCCTCAACCCGGAGGGCTGGCGTCTGCAGAAGGCCCGCGGCAACGATGAGGCGTTCGCACTGGCGAAGTCTTGTGTTTTCGCCCTCGTCATCACCGGCAGGCACACTTCCGGGCGCGAAGACGTGGCTTTCCTGCGCCGTATCCGCGCTGTCCGCCCGCATACGCGGATGATCATCCTCACCGACGACAGCACTCCCGACGACGTGATCGCCTCCATGCGCGAGCACGCCTTCGGGTTTCTTTCCAGGTCGTTCTCGCTGGAGTCGCTGAGAGAAACCGTGCAGATGGCGCTGGATTCTCCCGCCTGGGATGACGGTATCGAAGTCGAATCGGCAACACCGCAATGGATCAGACTGCATGTGCGCTGCGAGCGGCAGACCGCTGACCGGCTGCTGCAATTCATGCGCGAAATCGCCGACCTGGATTTGCCGGAGGATGAGCGCGGAAATGTCGGTATCGCTTTCCGCGAGGTGCTGCTCAACGCTATGGAGCACGGCGGCAACTTCGATCCTTCTCAATACGTCGAGATTTCCTATGTCCGCACCAAGCACATGGTGGGATGCCGCATCAAGGACCCGGGTCAGGGGTTCTCACTGGAAGAGATTCGCCATGCAGCCTTCAACAATCCCCCCGACGACCCGACGGCGCACCTCGCCATCCGCGACGAAAAGGGCATGCGGCCGGGCGGTTTCGGTGTGATGCTGGCTAAACACATGGTTGACGAGCTTATTTACGCCGAGAAGGGGAATGAGGTGATTCTGGTGAAATACCTGCCTCCGACTTCTGCCGGCAGCAACACTGCCGGTGCGGGCGGTCTTTGAATCCTTCCGCTGTTCAGCCAAATCAACATCGAACGCTAGAATGGATCAGCAGCCATGGAATTCCGCTTAGTCAGCTCCTACAAGCCGCAGGGTGACCAGGGCACCGCCATCGAGGCGTTGACGCGGGGCATCTTTGATGGCGAGAAGCACCAGGTGCTGCTGGGCGTGACCGGTTCGGGCAAGACCTACTCGATGGCCAAGGTAGTCGAGCAGCTCAACCGCCCGGCGCTGATTCTGGCTCACAACAAGACTCTGGCAGCGCAACTCTATCACGAGTTCAAGTCGTTCTTCCCGCACAATGCAGTCGAGTACTTCGTCTCTTACTACGACTACTACCAGCCCGAAGCCTACATTCCCGCCGCCGACGTCTACATCGAGAAGGAAGCCACCATTAACGATGAACTCGACAAGCTCCGGCTGTCGGCTACGAAGTCTCTGTTCGAGCGCCGCGACTGCATCATCGTCGCCTCCGTGAGCTGCATTTACGGCCTGGGATCGCCGGAGGCCTATTACGGTATGTTGCTGTTCCTGGAGAAGGGACAGAAGATCACGCGCGACGACATCGTTCGCAAGCTGGTCGAGATCCTGTACGAGCGTACCGAGGGAGACTTCCGGCGCGGGACCTTCCGGGTGCGTGGCGACGTCATTGAGGTTTTCCCCACATATGACGACAATGCCTATCGGATCGAGCTTTGGGGCGATGAAGTCGAGTCGCTGGCGCAAATTGATCCGCTGTTCGGGACAGTGAAGCAGAAGTACACACGCCTGCCGGTTTATCCCAAGACCCACTACGTGATGCAGCCGGAGCGCAAGAACACGGCGGTGCAGTCAATCCTGGAAGAGCTGGCGTGGTGGGAAGCGGAGCTGGAGAAGCAGGGGCGCATGGTCGAAGCGCAGCGCGTTCACCAGCGCACGCGCTTTGACCTGGAAATGATTAAGGAGATGGGCTACTGCCACGGCATCGAGAATTATTCCCGCCACTTTACCGGGCGATTGCCGGGCGAGCCGCCGCCGACGCTGCTTGACTACGTGCCGCGCGACTACCTGTTATTCATCGACGAGTCGCACCAGACCATTCCACAACTGCACGGCATGTGGCACGGCGACCGCTCGCGCAAGCAGAACCTCATCGAGTACGGTTTCCGGCTGCCCAGTGCGCTCGACAATCGGCCTCTTACCTTCGAGGAATTTGAGCACCGCGTCAATCAGGCCATCTACGTTTCGGCCACGCCCGGGCCTTATGAGCTGACCAAATCCGCAGGAGTTGTTGTCGAGCAGATTATCCGTCCAACGGGTCTGGTCGATCCTGAGGTGGAAGTCCGGCCGGTGAAGGGGCAGATTGACGATCTGCTGCATGAGATCCGCCAGCGCGCGGAAAAGCATGAGCGCGTGCTGGTGACCACGCTGACCAAGCGCATGGCCGAGGACCTGGCCGAGTACTACAGCGAGGTTGGTGTACGCTGCCGCTACATGCACTCGGAGATTGAGACCCTGGAGCGCATCAAGATCCTTCGCGACCTGCGCAAGGGCGAATTCGACGTGCTGATTGGCATCAACCTGCTGCGCGAAGGGCTCGACCTGCCCGAGGTATCACTGGTAGCCATCCTCGACGCCGACAAGGAAGGTTTCCTGCGCTCGGGCGGGTCATTGATTCAGACCATCGGCCGCTGCGCGCGTCACCTCAACGGCCGCGCCATCCTCTACGCTGACAACATGACCGATTCTATGCAGAAGGCGATTGACGAGACAGATCGGCGACGGGCCATCCAGCATGCTTACAACCAGGAGCATGGAATCACACCCGAGACCATTGTGCGCCCGCTGGACATGACGCTGGTCGCCATCGCCGAAGCCGATTATGCCGACCTGACCAACGAAGCCGAAGGCATGCCCGAGTTCCGTTCGCAGGAGGAGCTGGATGCTTACATCGCGAAACTGGAGAGCGATATGCGCGAGGCGGCCAAGCGCTTCGAGTTCGAGCAGGCCGCCAAGCTGCGCGACACCATCCGCGAGCTGCGCACCAAAGAGTTCATGTTCACGTAAGGCCGCTCTAGTACGTGATGATCATCAACGGTTGCTGCAGCGCGCAAGAACTGGTGCAGCTGGGGTTCTGCGCCGGGGCGGGAACATTGGCCGTGACCGCGTCGTTGGAGGTCTGAATTATCGACGTGGTCGACTGGTTGGCCACGTAAATCTTGGTTGAAGTTGGTTCTGAGGCAATCCACACCGGATTGGAGCCGGCGGGCAGAGGAATTGTGCTCAGCACGCTGAAGCTGGTTGCACTGGCGTCGGTCACGCTGTCGGAGCCGGCATTGGCCACGAAGAACCTTGTCCCGTTAGGCAATGCGGTAACCGAGACCGGGTTCGTGCCCACTGCCGTCGTGCTCAACAAGGGTATGGCCGGCGAGTTGTTGATGTTTACGTTGGAGCCATCGAAAATGCTGACTGTATTGCTGCCGCTGTTGGTCACGTACAGGCGAACGAGTGTGGGGTCGAAGAAGGCAAACGTCGGCTTGACCCCCAGCGAGACGGAAGGCACCACGGAGTAATTACTTGTCGAGATGATGTTGAGAACGCCCGGATTGACTCCGTCCCCGGCGGCGACGACGTAAATGTACGCCCCATCCGCGCTGGAGGTCAGAAACGACGCATTAAGGCCGATTCCATTGGCCGCAGTGGTGAATATAGCAGCGATGGTCTGGGTCGCCGGATCATAGGCCCACACGCTGTTATCGCCCTTGTTGATTACGAAGACCCGTCCCCCGCCCGCCGCCTGCACCATGGCAATTGGATTCACGCCCACACAAGTAGTGCTGCCGACGGCCAACGTCGCGGTGCTGATGGTGCTGATGGAACCGCTGCTCGGGCAAACCGAATTAGGACCGGAATTGAGGACGTACATGAAGCCGTCCTGGGTGGACGCTATGGCCACGGGATGGGAGCCCGGCAAAAGATTGATAGTCGTAACCACGCCGGTCGAGCTGACAATGAATTCGCTGACCGAATCATTGCCGGCATTGGTCACAAACAGAGCACCGGGGGAGTTGTAGGGAAAGGCTTCGTAGTTGGAACCGGGCCCGGTAGTCTGGATTGAGGTAACGCTATCGCCCGAAACGTTAATTTGGGTGTTTGAACCGTTACCCGCGGGGTTGCTGTTGACGACGTAAGCGTAATGCGTGGTCTGCGGCTGTCCACCCGGGCCTATGACGGGGTTGGCAACGGGACGGTATTGGTCGCCACAGCCCGGGTCCAGCAACAGGATAAAAGCCGCTAAGAATAGCCATCCCATTCTGCACAACAATCTCATCCATACTCCCGTGAATCGCCAGTCGCGTTAAAAATGCAAGCAGGAAAATACATTGTATAGGGTGCGCCCGCTCCGGCATAGAAGCACATCGCCTTCCTCTTGAACCCGGCTACGGAGCAATGGTTGCTGGCCTGCGCCGGCAGAGGAAATGACGATTTGTGGACCAAAACTCAAGGCCCTGCTATTCCGGCAGGGCCTTCTCAATTCCGTTGCAACGCCATTTCACACGTTGAAAGATGAACCGCAGCCGCAGGTGCTCTTCACATTCGGATTGTCGAACTTGAAGCCCGCGCCCTCGAGAGTCTCGATGTAATCGACGCTCACGCCATTCAGGTACATCAGCGAAGTGGCGTCAACATAGACCTTCAGTCCATCAAAGTCGAAGGTCTTGTCCATCATGCCGGCCCCGTTCTCGAACGACATGGAATATTGAAATCCGGAGCAACCTCCGCCGACCACGCCCACGCGCAGTCCGGCCGGTACGGGGTTCTGCTGCGCCATAATCTCTTTCACTTTGGCGATGGCCGTGTCAGTAAGATTCAGCGGCCTGGTGTCAACAGCTGGTGTGGTGGTAGTAGGTGTTGTCGTTGTCGTTGCCATTCATCTCTCCTCAGAGGAAGCTAGCCGCATTATAGCAAAGTGCTGGTTTGGCTACGCGCAGTATTGCGAACACTCGCATAGTGGCCAGTGTTTTGATGCCTGCTACCCGGTTCAAGTCGCACGATTTACTGACTGGCCAGATAACCCGCGCCGGGGGGAGGCCTAACTTCGTCCACATTCCGGTTTGGAAATACTTGCCTTGCGCAGTGAGAGCAGGTCTATAATGGAGGCCACTTAAAGGCTCCGAACCAGGTGGGCACAGAAGACTATCCATCGGGTGCGGGGCCGGTTCGTTCGAACCGAGGTGGCTAATGTCCATGATCGCGATGTTGCTGATCGCGTGGGGTGTGTTGACAGCGGTGCTTATTCTGCTCCTGATTTATCGCAGCACCTTGACATTACACGAAGACGATCAGCTTTTCCTTGACGATGCCAGTGCCACTATGCGCGCCGAACAGGAGCAGCTCCAGGTCCGGATGAAAAGAGTGCAGCCTTACGTGCGCATACTGGGCGCGCTGTCCGGAGTGCTGATTCTTGTGATTGCCGGCATGGCAGTGTGGCAAAAGATTAATCAGCCATACTGACCCGAGGCGCAGACTGCCGGCCTGAATCGGCTGAGTTTGGCTGGTCACAGGACCGGAAGCACCCTGCTGGCTTGTCCGAATTCATTTTGAGTAACAAACGCGCGGAATGATGCGCGTTTTTCTTTTGACCCGGGGGCCTGCTGCGGGCATGCTGATTGCTCGACTGCCGGTCCGATTCATGCCGGGCCTCGCTTCATCCTCTGCTAGAATCGACTCATCGATATATTAACGGTGGCAGCCGAGTGGGGAAGGCCTTCTGGCTTGGTTGCAAAGGCATTACATGCGCGTGCTCGCCCGCCGGGGTGATCTGGCATTGCGCGCATCATCGAGGTGAGGATGGCAACTCAGGAAATCAATAACAGCATATTGGAATTTCCGGGCAAGCCGGAGGTGGAGTCCGACGAAGAAGTCGCGGAATGGATTGAGGCTTTCGACCAGGTTGTCACTGAGGAAGGCACCACCCGGGGATGCGAACTGATCGAGGCCCTGATCGAGTACGCCCACGCTTCAGGCGTGGAAGTTCCCATCCAGCTTAATACTCCTTACGTCAACACCATTCCTGTCGAAGAGGAGGTCCCGTATCCCGGCAACCGCCAGCTCGAGCGGCGCATGAAAAGCCTGACTCGCTGGAATGCCATGGCGATGGTGCATCGTCAGAACAAGAAAGACCCGGGAATCGGTGGTCACATCTCGACCTATTCTTCGCTGGCAACGTTGCTTGAGGTCGGCTTCAATCATTTCTTTCGCGCCCGCTACGGCGACCAGCCGGGCGACTTCGTTTACTTCCAGGGACACTCCGCGCCGGGGGTTTATGCGCGGGCCTACCTGCTGGGGCGCATCAGCGAGGAGCAGGTGCGGAATTTCCGCCATGAATTGCGCGGTCTTCCCGCGCTGTCCTCGTATCCGCATCCCTGGCTCATGCCCGACCTCTGGCGGTTTCCTACCGTTTCCATGGGCCTGGGTCCGCTCAACGCCATCTATCAGGCTCGCTTCATGCGCTATCTGGAGAACCGTCACCTCATCCCCGTGACCCCGCGCAAAGTCTGGGCGTTTGTGGGCGACGGAGAGACCGACGAGCCGGAGTCGATGGGCTCGCTTACCCTGGCATCACGCGAAAAGCTTGACAACCTGATCTTCGTGGTGAACTGCAATCTCCAGCGTCTCGACGGCCCGGTGCGCGGCAACGGCAAAATCATCCAGGAGTTGGAGGCGGCCTTCCGCGGCGCAGGCTGGAATGTCATCAAAGTCATGTGGGGCTGCGATTGGGACCGTCTGTTCGCACGCGACAAGTCAGGCCTGCTGGTGAAGCGGCTGGGCGAAGTGGTGGACGGCGAATACCAGACCTACAAAGTGAAGGGCGGGGCCTACATTCGGCGAGAGTTCTTCGGGAAACATCCTGAGCTCCTGGCGATGGTCTCGGACATGAGCGACGACGAGCTGCACCGACTCACGCGCGGCGGCCACGATCCGCAGAAGGTTTACAACGCCTACAAGCGCGCGGTGGAGCATCAGGGTTCGCCCACCGTGATCCTGGCGCACACAGTTAAGGGCTATGGCCTGGGCTCAGCCGAGGCGCGCAATGCCACGCATCAGGAGAAGAAGCTGGCGGACCAGGCGCTGACCGCATTTCGTTCACGCTTCGATATTCCCGTTCCCGAGATGGCTGCAAAAGAAGGGCGTCTGTATCGCCCGCCTGACGACAGTCCCGAGATCGTGTACGCGAAAAAACGCCGTGAGGAGCTGGGTGGATTTCTGCTGGTACGGGATGTCCCTGAGTTAGATTTCCAAGCGCCGCCATTAACGGAATTTGCCGATTCGCTCGCCGGATCGAAGGGGCGCGCCGTCTCCACCACCATGGGCTTCGTGAGTATGCTGCGGCAACTGATGAAGGGTCCGAAGATCGGCAAGCTGATTGTCCCCATCATTCCCGACGAAGGGCGCACCTTCGGCATGGAATCCATAATTCGTCAGGTGGGCATCTATGCCAGCCGGGGACAGCTCTACAAGCCCCACGATCAGGACATGCTTCTCTACTATCGCGAGGAGAAGGACGGACAGATCCTGGAAGAAGGCATCACCGAAGCCGGCTCCATGGCGTCCTTCACCGCTGCCGGAACGGCCTACGCCAACTACCGGGTGCCGACGATTCCCTTTTTCACCTATTACTCGATGTTCGGCTTTCAGCGCGTCGGCGATATGGTGTGGGCTTTCGCCGACTCTCGCGGCAAGGGCTTTATGATGGGCGGCACCGCGGGCCGAACCACGCTCGCCGGCGAAGGCCTGCAGCACCAGGACGGACACAGCCTGGTGCTTTCCAGCACCGTACCTACCTGCCACAGCTACGATCCGGCGTACGTCTACGAGATTGCGGTCATCGTGCAGGACGGCATCCGCCGCATGTATCAGGAGATGGAAGACCGCTTCTACTACATCACCATCTACAACGAAGATTACGCCATGCCGGAGATTCCGCCGGGCTGCGAAGAAGGAATCCTGCGCGGCATTTACAAGTACAAGCCGGCGCCGTCAGGCCAGGCAACTGTGCACCTTTTCGGCAGCGGGCCAATCCTGAATGAAGCTTTGCGCGCGCAGAGTATCCTGGCGGAAAAGTATGGCGTGCCGGCTGATGTTTGGAGCGTCACCAGCTATAACGAACTGCGGCGTGACGCGCTGTCTGCCGAGCGCTGGAACCGGCTCCATCCTGCCGAAACGGAAAGGCGCCCTCACATTCTGACGGCTCTGGATGGAGCGGAAGGGCCCATCATCGCGGCCACCGACTACATGAAAATGGTGCCCGACCAACTGGCGCCATGGCTGGGCCACAGGCTGGTGACGCTGGGGACCGATGGCTTCGGGCGCAGCGACAACCGCGAGCATCTGCGGCGGCACTTCGAAGTCAATGCGGAGTCGATTGCGGCGGGGGCACTGTCGCGACTGGCGCGGGATGGCAAGTTTGAGGTGCAGCGCGCCCAGAAGGCCTTCGAGGAACTGGGGATCGACGCGGAGAAGATCGATCCCGCGATTGCATAAAACGTCTCAGCGATTCCAGTTTCAGAAACTGAACGCCAGGCCGGCGCGGACACTGCGCGCCGACTGCATCAGGTACACGGTTTTGCCGTCCGGACCGATCACCGGCACGTAACCTTGCGCCAGCAGGTTGCGCAGGTCAACGATGGCTTCCATGTTGAGCGGCATGCCGTGGATATGCGGCAAGGGCTGCCGCAGAAAGATATTGAAGTAGGGGTCAGCCTGTCCTGCCGACGCATTAAACAAGTCAACCGGAGTCAGGGTATTTTCTCCGCTGGTCCAGCGATACGAGGCTATCCATCGCGTCCTACAATGTGGGAGGCCGCCGTTCAGCTTCAGCGCCGCTGTATGCCGCCAGGTGTGCTCCAGACTGCTGCTCACTCCGTTCCAGTCAACGTAGGGGTGGTCCAGATCGAGCACCCCGCCGTAGGCGTAATCCACAGTGGCCGTGATCCCGTTGGAGAATCGCCGTTGCATCACCAACCGGACACCCTGCGCCTCAAGCATCCCGCCGTCATAGCTGAAAGTGCCGGAATAGACATCGGGCAAAATGTCGTCGGCGCTGATGCCGATTTGACCCGCTCCGAGCAAGGCCGGGTCCTTAATGCGGTCGCGGAAATAGGCAACTTGCACCTTGTTGTTGCCGAACCGCTGCGACAGGGAAACCTCATGGTGATGGGCGTTCTCCATCAGGGGCAGGTTATCAACCATGCTCATGCGCGGGGTGTTCTCACTCAGGTCGGCGGGGGCGGTATCGAAGCCCTTGCTGGCGCGCGTGTTGGGTTCCTCGGTGCTGTACTTGTATTCAAGAATGAG
This sequence comes from uncultured Acidobacteriaceae bacterium, assembly GCA_963823635.1. Taxonomy (GTDB): domain Bacteria; phylum Acidobacteriota; class Terriglobia; order Terriglobales; family Acidobacteriaceae; genus Bog-257. The sequence goes on from CAWGMV010000015.1 coordinate 54,892, forward strand.
GTCGGGTGTGAGGTGCAGATCTGCCGTCCCCGCGGGACGAAATGCATTGACCTCTTTCCCCAGAAATTGGACCGCCGAGGCATCGCCGGCAATCTGGATGTCGAGCAGATCGCCGACCGAGAAGCCGTCCGAGTAAAACATGGACAGCGCCTGCAAAGCCCCGCCGTGCGGAACCGTGTCAGGCGCGGAGAAACGACGCACCGTAAATGCGACGGAAGGAGTCCAGCCGTCGGCGCTCCGCCGCCGGTAGGTGGCCCGGACTACGCCGTCCGGAACTCCTCCGCCGGGATAACCTAAATCGCCGGCCAGACCAATGACCGAGGTCTGAAAAATCGAATGTTCCACGTTGAAGGCGGTGCCGAGATCAGCGGCACTACCGTAGCCTTCGCTGGAGCCGCCTGCCATGAACGCCAGCGTTCCCTTGGTGGAATGATCCTGTGCCGACTCGACGACGACCGGCGCTCCTGCCTCAAATCGAAGAATCGGACGATTGGCGGTGGAGCGTAGTGTCCACTTCCAGCTGTCGTTCTCGTCATCGCTGCGCTTCAGTTCCGGCACCATGCGAATCGCCTCGAACAACGTGTTCAGGGTGATGTTGACAACTTTGCTGGCGCCGGCTGCAATCGCCACATCTTCACGCAAGGCAGGAAGGAAGGAGGTGGCAGAGACGCGCACATCATAGCTGCCTGCCGCAAGCCCAGTGACGCGGAAAAAGCCCTTGGTGTCGGTAAACGCTGTGAGATGTTGCCCACCGTTGGCCACTTCCACGAGGGCGCCCATCTGCGCCACTCCCGCCGAATCTTTGACATATCCTGAGATGGAACCGGGCGAGACTCCGGCCGCAGCGGCAACGCACAACGATATCGCTACCCCTAACCATGCCAGTAATCGGGTCATAATCTAACCTCCCGGCAGAGGCTCCCTGGATCAAAACCCTGCGGCCCCGGGCTGCTTCCACAGGCCGCAAACTCAACAAGCCTACTCAACTGTGAACTTCACCGATGGCGCAATCTGTTGCTTGGAGACATTGTCGGCCACTTTCACCGTCAACTTGTACACACCCGGCTGAAAGCTGGTGAGGGCCAAGCTCTTCTCCAGTGTAATCTGGTCGCCCGCCACCGGCATGGTATCGGTGGACTCGGTGGCGTGCAACACAGCTTGATTGTTCGACACGTTCACGATTTCGTACTCGATGTTGGCCGACGACTTCTTGGTTTTGTCGTCTGCCTGAAGATTATAGACCTGCATCCACAGGCTCATGCGCTGGGTGCGTTTGAAACTCGCAGGTTTTTCGGGGATGTCAGTGCCGATATGGGGATATGTGAACTTGGTTTCCCCGATGACAAAGCTTCCCGCTCCGACGCTCTTGCTGGCGACCTTCTCCATATGGTCCGCCAGGATCAGTGAGGAAGAGGCCAGCCTGTCCTCATTGAATTCCGGCACCAGAACCCCGTGACTCCAGCTCCCGACACGATCGCCATTCACGTCCTTGACCACGATATCAAGCCGGTAACGGCCCGGCCGCAGCGGGAGCGCCTTCCAGTAGAGCGAGGAATGCTCCACAGTTTTTTCCAGCAGGTCATTCGGCACATCCACCTGGACCGTATCCTCAAAAGTCTGAGCTACCTTGCCGGTGAGCCCGGTCACACGGCCGAAGATGTTGACCGTACCGCGCTGAATGCCGTCCTTGCTGACGAAGGTGATGTCCTTGTTCTTCACCTGGACAGTCACCGGAACCAGCACGGTGTCGCCGGTTACCTTGACGTAATCGGTCATTACCTCAAAGGGCATCAGGTTGACGTTGATCTTGTGGTTGACGACTTCCTCAAGATCCTTGAACTTTATCTTCGGCGGGGCATTCACTTTGGCCAGCAATTCCATGCCGCTGAACTCGTTTTGGCCGTTAAAACCCGAGGACACGCCAGGATTGGGGGCACTCGTACCCTGATTTTGGAGTCGCGCAGCCTTGGTGGAAAGGCCCTGTTGTTCGTACAGCGTGAGTCCGGCGCCAGGGACATTTAACAGTGCGTCTTTTTCGTTGGGATCGACGGTCAGGTGATAGTCGCCGCAACCGCACTGGTCAACGAATTCCAGGGTTACTTCCTGGCCAACGCCTTCCAGATAACGGTAACGCCAGTCTTCGAACGGATAAGCCGTGGTGTCGCCGCCGCCTTCCTCAATCGGACGGGTATACGTGCCGCCGGAAGGATGGGCGTCGATCTCGTCCGGCGGACCCCACATGATGTAAATGCGGCCGCGATCGGTCCGCCACCCTGGGATGCCGGCTGCAAAGTGTTCATTGGCGTAGGCAATGCGCCGGTAGTGCTCTTCCTTGTATTCGTTCTCCGGCGTGTCCGGCGTGGGATCGCGGCGTAGCCAGAACTGTTCGATGAAAGCGTCGCGTTCCTCGTCATTCGACAACTGCTTGAAAGCTGAGAGTTCTTCCGGCGTGATGATCCAGCGTACGTCCTCGTTGAGCCACTTCTTGTAGGTCGAGCTCAACTCCTGCTTCATGGCCTTGGCGTTGGCTTTCTTCTGCTTGTCGCTCACTGGCCGCTTTAGAGGATCGACCTGCGGCTGGTTGCCGGCCTGCCCTTGGGCCGGAGTGGGGGAGGCCGGGGCAGTGGAGGCCTTGCCGGATTCACCCCCGGGACTTGCAGTCTGGTCACCTGCCGGGGCCTGGGAACTTGACGTTGCCGCGGGCGCCGGCGCCGGGGCGGCTGCCGGCGCGGAATTCTGGTTAGCGGGAGCAGTGGAATTTTGGGCGACGGCGAAAATCGCCCCCAGGCTGATGGTCAACCACAGCGAAAAATACAGGCGAAAACCGCGTAACTTCATGGGCAACAGCCAACTCCTGGAGCAACGGCAGGGACTCTCAAATTGTATGTTTTCGCCAACCCGAACGCAAGGTTGCAGACCCAGATTTGCCAATGTTAACCGCGACATTTTATGTCACCCCTGAACGTCGGGAAGACGAACCTGACCTCCGACTCAACGCCGATAGTTCCCCACCTTGTTCCAAACCCGACCGGGGACAAAAGTCGCTCTGCCAAAACGGCCACCTGAACGGCTATAATCGGATATCGGGAGAGTCCGGAAAGGGCTTCAGCGGGCGCTGCGTCGCGCGTGTCGCGAGCAAGAGGGGCATCAGAAACACCAAATGCTTGTATGCTCGCCTAAGGAACCTTAGTCCGTCTCACTTCGTACCAGACGGCAGAACACAGGTGCGCCCCTGAGCCCCTGTTCCCCCATTGAGGATCGATGAAGAAGTGGAAAAAAATAGCGCTCATCGTCGGCGGTGCGGTTGTCCTGCTCGCTATCGTAGGCTTCACTGTGGAGCAAAGCCGCAAGGGACTGGTCACCGTACAGACCGGCAAAGTGCTGCGTGAAGATATCGCCTCGGTTGTGACCGCCTCGGGGGAAATCAAGCCCAAGGTCCAGGTCAACATAGGCTCCAACGCATTCGCCAAGATCACACACCTGTACGTTCATGAAGGCGACCGGGTCAAGAAGGGACAAATGCTGGCCACGCTGGACAACGTTCAGCCCTCGGCGGACGTTTCCGCGAACGAGTCCGCGCTGAATGCTGCTCACACCGACGCTGTCGCCGCCGAGCAGGCGGTCAACACGGCAGCTTCTGACTTGCGGTCGTCTGAGGCCGAATACGAGCACGCCAAGCTCGACTATGAACGCGCCAAGAACCTCTATGACTCGCAGTTGATCGCCAAGGCCGACTACGACGCCAAGAAAATGGCCATCGATACCGCCACCGCGCAGTTAGGAATGGCCAAATCGAAGCTCGCGCAAGCCAAGGCCCAGCAGGATTCCGCTAAGGGTCGTGTCAACCAAAACGCCGCCCTTCTCCGCCATGCCGACGACGTGCTCAGCAAGACGGAATACGTTGCGCCGTTCGACGGAGTGATTACCAACGTTCCCGTGCGCGAAGGCGAGACGGTCGTCCCCGGCATTCAGAATTCACCCGGCAGCACGCTGATGACGATTGCCGACACATCCACGATTACCGCGGAAGTGAAAGTTGACGAAACTGACATCGTCAATGTGCAACTGGGGCAGCCGGCTGAGGTATCGATTGACGCCATTCCGAAGCAGAAATTCAAAGGCGTCGTAACCGAAATCGGCCGCAATGCAGTCCTGCGTTCCACCGGAGTTTCCACCGCGCAGACCACCTCCAGCGGTCAGGAAGCTAAAGATTTCAAAGTAGTTGTGGCCTTGCAGGACCCTCCGGCGAACCTTCTGCCGGGACTGTCGGCGACAGCCCGCATCACCACCGCTACACGCACCACGGCCTTGGCGATTCCGATCCAGGCCTTGACCATTCGCCAGCGCGCTGACCTCGCCCCGGACAAGAAAGGCAAGTCCAAGACGGTGCAGGCCGAGGCTGCTCCCCAGGGAGATCCGAAGGAGGAGTTGCAGGGCGTATTCGTCATTTCGAACAAAAAGGAAGCGGTCTTCGTACCTGTGACCACAGGTATCAGCGGGACGACCGACATTGAAGTGACCCAGGGGCTGAAAGAAGGCAACGAAATCGTCACTGGAAGCTACAAGGTGCTTCGCACCCTGCGCAACGGCGCCAGCGTAAAGGTTGACAACACCGCCCCCAAGAAGGAAGAACCGGAATCGTAGCTGAGAATCAACCGGCCGGATGGCCGGAAGACAGGCGGTCCGCACTCATGACGAACCCTGACCAGCTACCCGAGGAGAAGAAGATGGCGACACAATTGGCGAGCATGCCTGAGATTCAGCCGCAGGCCGCCCCCGAAAATTGCATCATCTGCACCGAAGACCTATGGAAGACCTACGACATGGGATCGGAGCAGCAGGTCCACGCTCTGCGCGGGGTCAGCATTCGCATCCAGCGCAACGAATATGTCGCCATCATGGGGCCGTCGGGCTCCGGCAAGTCAACCCTGATGAACCTGATCGGCTGCCTCGATACGCCGAGCAAAGGCAACTATTGGCTGAACGGACAGTTGGTCAGCGAACTCGATGACGACGAGCTGGCCCGCATCCGCAACAAGGAAATCGGATTCGTCTTCCAGACCTTCAACCTGCTGGCGCGCGCCACCTCACTGCACAATGTGGAGCTGCCCCTGATTTACGCCGGCATTCCGGCCGAAGAGCGGCTGGAGCGCGCTAAGCAGGCCCTCACCTCCGTCGGCATGGGCGACCGCATGAACCACAAGCCCAACGAACTCTCCGGCGGTCAGCGCCAACGCGTGGCCATTGCTCGCGCCCTGGTCAATAGCCCGTCGATCATCCTCGCCGACGAGCCCACCGGCAACCTTGACTCGCAAACCGGCTTGGAAATCATGGCGCTCTTCGACAGGCTGCACGAGCAGGGCAACAACATCGTGCTCGTCACCCACGAGCACGACATCGCCGAGTACGCCCACCGCGTCATTCACATCCGCGACGGCAAGGTCTTCAGCGACCAGAAAACAGCGAGAGCATAGTTGCGCGCTGAACCATTGGAGCCCCGCCCCTCGCCGGGCATTTTTTTGCGCGAGTGGTGTAATCTGCAAGCGGGTTAGTCTCTCCTGAGGCACAAAATGTCCGCGCAGGTTTTCCGTCTTGCTCTGTTGATGGTTGCCGTCATGGCATCTGGCCGCCTGCTTGTAGCGCAAGGCACAATGCCTTTGCCCTTGAACCACGCACCGGAGGACACCAAGTCCCTGGATGTCCGCGAGTTGGTTTCCAAGTATTGCCGGCTGGATTACGAGGGCGCGCGTTTGGACGACCAAGGCTGGTCAAAGGTTCAACCGCTGGTCGAGTGGAAGACCAACCCGGACTATGTCGAGATTGACGTGATCGCGCGCTATATGGTCGATTCCGAGCCCACCGAAAATCACGGCAAGTTCAACGTCACGGTCCATTACCGCTTGCTCGGGACCTACAATCTGGTGAGCGGTTACGTGCCGGAGCCGCCCAATACCCAGCAGAATGTGGACTACACGGTACTCGACACCAAAGGCGACCTGCAAATCATCGACGCGGAGAACACCCTGCCGCATCCCTCGCGCGCGTACATGCTCAAATGGCTCAACCAAAAGCTAAACGCTGCTCAGGACGATCTGGCAAAGAGACGCTACCAGGAAGCGCTGCGCCTGTTGACGGCGCAACCGGCCTCCCCGTTCGCGAAATAGATTCTCGGCTCTTTCTGTTACTGGGTCGCGCCCGCGTTTGTCGCGGCAGTGCGCACCGGAGCGGCCGCCGGCTTCACCGCGAAGAAGTCGTGGTCATACAGGTTGCGGTACAAATGGCCAGCCAGCTCTGCGGCCTTGGGACCGAAGGTCGGGCGGCCGCCTTCGAGGAAGATCACGGTCACAATGCGGCCGTACTCCGTGTTGGCGTACGAACCGAACCAGCCAAAGCGCGTGCCGTTCTTGGAACAGGTGCCGGTCTTGCCCAGGATCGGCTCCTCGATGAAGCTGGCGCGCAGGGACCGCGCCGTTCCATATTCCACCGCTCCCGCCATGCCCTCAGAAATTTCCGGAACCAGCGGCCCGATGTCCAGCTTGCGCTTCACCTTGGGGGTGAAGCTGGTAACCTCCTCCGGCGTGGCCGGATGCTGCAGGTAATACAGCGTGCCGCCGTTGGCGATGGCGCCCATCAGAGCTGCCAACTGCAGCGGAGTAAGCGAAATGCTCTCTCCAAAGGAACACATCTTCCCCACGCCGCCGAGCTTGGCATCCAGCTCGGTGGACGGGAAAGTTCCTAGATGTTCGCCGTCAATGTTCCAGCCGGCCAGCTCGCCCAGCCCGAATTGGTGGGCGTAATAGCTGACTCTCTCGAAACCGAGCTTGCGTCCCACTGCTTCGAAGTAGGCGTTGTTGGAGTGCGCCAGCGCGTCCGTCAAATCTACATGCCAGTATTTCGCTAGCGGAACCTGCGTGTCCTTGGTAATGACATTCTCGCTCAGCGCAGCCAGCGCCACCGCGACCTTAATGGTCGAACACGGTTGCGCGCCGGCCGAAAGCGCCAGCTTCTGGTTCACCATGGCCAGGATGCGGCCACTGTCGGGATCCATCGCAACGATGGTGCCGTTCATATTGCCCAGCGCCTCGATCGCAGCCGCCCGCACGATCGGGTCTTCACCGGCGGTGATGTCGCCTTCCACCTGGTTCTCGGCAAATGAGCTGGCGTAAAAACGCTCGTAGTAACGATGGCGCGTCGACACTCTGTAACTGGAAGCGTTACGTTTGGCGGCCGTCCTGGTACTGTGCTTCGCGGCAGCCATCTGCTTTTGCGCCGCTGAGGTTTCCGTGATTTTGTGCGCCTTGGAGTGCGTCTTGTGAGGAGTTGCGATGGTGGCAGCAGAGGCGCCCAGACCGGGCAGGAGCGCCAGCATGACGATCAGTGACGTGGTGGCCGACTTCAACATGGAAACCCTTGAAACTTGGAGTTATCGTCCGCATAGCCCCGATTCAGGGCCAGCTTCGTGCCCTTTTACTCACAAAGTCCCTACATCCTAGGGGCTTTCCGGTTCGAATTCAACATGAAAGCGAATCCTGCAAAGAAAAAACTTCCGGCTCCGCTGGCCCGCTCAACCGCACAAAATCTCGCCTTCGGATTAGCTCCTGTACAGTAAACACGCGCCTTCCGCCCAACTCCTTCTCTCATTTTTTTATCACAGTTTGCTGGTGGCCGAGCCGTAACCATGCTGGTTCCTGACTCCAACGGTTCGCTTTGAGGACGGGAACCCCTGCGTTCTCTTCTGGTCTTGGATTCAAACGACGGATTTGCAGGCGCTCGCGGTTATATCCAATTCCGAAGGCAATTTTTGGCAGGACGCAACTTCCCGAAAGTCGATGTGTTCACTTTAGTAACAACCCTGAGAATGGTCGTGTAAAAACGGCTACCCCTCCGATGTGCAACTCGCCCCTGTCCATCGGAGGGGCTCTTTTTTGTCCTCCAAGAGTGCGACAGAGAAATTTCCGATTTTCGGCATTGCCGGAACCTGTAACCTCGTTTACCTTGTTGGTTCTGGCGCATTAGGCAGGGCCGTTTCACAGTTGCTGTGTCCGCGGTCGGGTAGAGCGGCGCTTTAAGCGCCGCGTCGCGTCGGCAAAAAAAGAAAAACCGCTTCCGCCGATGAGGTTCAACCTCAGCGGCGGAAGCAAAATGACGTGACATTCGCAAACGCGGGCCTGAAGGCCCGCTCTACCTGGGCACACCAAAACTGAAAACGCCCTGGCCGTTTCGAGGAGGACTGATTGAACTTCCTGAACCGCCTGCAACCGCTGGCGCTGCTCGTCTTGCGGCTCGCGCTGGGCACAATCATGATCGCCCACGGCTGGCAGAAGATTGCCGATCACATGAACATGATCACCGGCGTGATCCACGGTCTGGGTCTGCCGACATTCATGGCCTATCTCGTCGTCGGGGCAGAGTTCGGCGGCGGCATCCTGCTCGTGATTGGCTTCCTCACGCGCCTGGCAGCGCTAGCCGTTTTGATTGATATGCTGGTCGCCATTCTGAAAGTGCATCTGCCTCACGGACTGTTCGCTAGCAAGGGCGGCTTCGAGTTCCCCATGGCGTGCGCCGCCATCGCCTTCGCGCTGATCTTCACCGGCTCTGGCCCCATCGCCATGGATTGGTTGTGGGGGAGCAGAAGTCGATGATCGGAGCCTCACGCGCTCTCTCGAGGTGGGGTGGTGAAATGGCGATTTATCAATGGGTATCGGAGGCTTTACAGACAGACCTGAGTCTTAAGAACTAACCGAAAATCGAGAAGCCGACACACCCAATCCAAGATCCCCGCTGTGAGCTGTAGACTTAAGCTACGGCGTGATCTCCCAAACAACACCGCAGCCTAGCGAGTAGCAATTGCCTCCTTGCATGCCGCCGAGAGAAGTCGTTCCGTAGAGATTCCCGTTCGTACCCAGGGTAACGCCGCTGAGCGGATTTGCCCCGTCAGTCCCGTCAGTAAAATCGTGCAGGCTGGTGTATGTCCAGCCTCCGTTTGTTGGTGTCAGCTTGAAAACGCTACCGTATCGATAGGCACCCCCATCGTACGTCGCACCGTATAAGTTGCCCGCGGCATCCATAGCGAGGTTGCCCTGAGGCCCTGAATTCTCTATGCCTCCGGGCACACTGAACAGCACGGAAAACACCCAGGCCCCACCCGAGGATGCCAGCTCAAACACCGTGCCGCTGTCGTCCACCCCGCCGCCTGAGGTGGTGCCATAGAGGTTGCCCGCTCGATCAAAGGTCAGCTCGCCTTGCGGCCCTTGTCCGCCATTTCCCCCTGCAAAATCGTGTAGAGTATCCGTCGTCCAACCGGATCCGGAGGGGACCAATTGGAACACGGTTCCATCGCCAGACAACCCTCCGTCGAGCGTCGTTCCATAGAGGTTTCCAGCGCTATCGAAGATCATTCCACTCTCAGGATAGGCCCCATCGTGGCCGACACCGGTGAAGGTGTGAAGGAGGCTTTCCGTCCACTGGCCGTTGTGAAACATCAGTTGGAAAATTACTCCCACGTCAGCCGAGCCGCCCCGCGGCGTGGTCCCATAAAGAGCGCCTGCACGATCAAAAACCAGAGGCGCGCTGGGGTCGATCCCGTCATTCCCTCCCTGAAATGAATAAATCGCGTTCTCCGTCCAACCGCAGATAGCCGTTTTGCAGACTTTGGCTGGAGGCATCAGATGGAAGACGGTACCGCACCCCTGCTGGCACTGGCCGCCGCCAGATCCCGTTCCCCCCATATACGTTGTGCCATAAAGCGTGCCGTCGGGCCCGAACACTACTCCGCCAAGAGGCATAAACCCGTCGTTGCTATTAAGAAATGTGTAAAGGGTATTCAGAATCCAGTTCCCGTTGGAGCGTTTCAGCTGAAAAACCGTTCCCGGGCCACCCAGGTCGCTGGTTGTTCCGTATAGGTTGCCCGCGCTATCCAGCGTGAGAATGCCAGTGGGTTGGTATCCGTCGTCGCCGCCGGTGAAGGTGTGAATTACGCTGAACGTCTGAGCCGCGGCGGAGTGTGATCCGACGACCGCCAGCACAAACGTAGTCGCTAATGCGAGCGCGGAAGTCGCTGACCGCAGGCTAATCCCAAGATTCCGCGCGAGCTGCTGTCCCGAGTTCCGCATGATTGCTCTCCCTGGTTGAACGCCGGCTTCAGCCCGCGCGCCGCCATGCTGGCGGTGCGGCTGTCTATCAACTCCTGACTTTCCTCACAAACCCGTCCTCGCTCCATTCCTCCGAACCCAACGCCGTTATGGACGAAGAACAATCCCGTCGGATCGTATTTCTTTTTCACCGCTGCCAGACGCGCGTAATTGCTTCCCCAGTAGGCGCGCTGCCAGTCATCCTGGAAAAAATTGCTCTCCGAAACGTACGCTCCGCCATTCGGCACGAGTGCGCGCAATTCATTTACACACTCGTGGATCTCTTGCCGGGATTTTCGTCCCGCTGCAACATCCGGCTCATGGCCGCGCACGCCGGGATATCCGCCGCCTGCATCGCCCACGATTGCCAGCGCGAACGCATTCAGTACCGCCGGGTTCGTCGCCGTGTCGCGTGTCGTCTCTATCGCCTCGCGCGGCCCTCCCGCCAGCCCTTTGTTGAAATGCAGCTCGATGTCCTGGTGGCGCGAACCGGCAAACAGCGCCTGCGCGAGCCGCTCCTGCGAATCATCTTCGAGCAACGATGCCGGCATCCACAGCGATTCATATCCGTAAAGGAACCAGGCCACTTGCCCCGCGTCTCCTGTCCACCACGCGTTGTTTGAACTCACTCCCGGGCGCTGGTCCAAATCAAAAACGGCTTGATGCTTCTGCTGCCTCCACTCCACATCCCACCAATGGCGAGCCGGCATACTGCCCAGAATCGGGTGCCCCTCGACGCTGTAAGCAGCCGGCGAGCGCCCCACCCAATCCAGAAATGGCTGCCATGTTTCTTTTACCTCCTCCGTACTCAAGTCGTGGCACACCATCACCAACTCGAGCACATTGTCCCCCCGAATGTGCGCCTGCTCGCCCCAGTGATCGTTGAAAAGATTTTCCCGGTAGAAACCGACGAAGTAGCGCAACAAACGCCGAAACGCGTCATCCGACGCGGCCTTCACCGTAAGAATCGCTGCGCCCCAAAATTCCGGCAGCTCCCGCACACGCAGCGTTACTTTGCTCACCGCGCCGAATGTTCCTCCTCCGCCGCCTTTCAGCGCCCAGAACAAATCTGGATTGGTGCATGCATTCGCGATGCGCACTTTGCCGTCTGCGGTGACCACTTCCGCTTCCAACAATCCCGCCGCGGCTGTTCCATAGTGCTTTGAAAAACTTCCGAAGCCGCCGCTCTGAACCAGTCCCGCCACGCCGACCGTGGTGCAGCCTCCACCTTGCACATACGCGCCGGCTTTGGTCGTAACCGAGTCGTAGGCTTGCATCCAAATCGCGCCGGAGCCGACCGTCACCGCGCGTTGTGGAGCATGCCTGCCCTCGCATCCTTGGGCAACAAATGTTTCATGCATGGTGATGTCGTGCATGTGGCGCGTCCATACCAGCAGCGAATCCGCCGCGTTCGAGGTTCCCTGATAACTGTGCCCGCCGCCCTTCACCACCAGCCGCAAATTATTTTCCCGCGCGAAGTTCACCGCCGCCGCGATGTGATCCGCATTGCTTGCTGCTACGGCGTAAACGCTGGGTTTGCTCACCCACGCGTCCACCCATCCCAACGTTTGCGTCAGGCCAGGCTGGTCTCCGATGTAATAGGGATTGTGAATATTGTTGAACAGATTCTGGCAGGCCGCGCTTCCCGTGTCTTTGACGCAAGCCTCAATCGGAAATTCCACCGGAATCAAATTTCCGTCGACCTCATCGTTCAGCCGCTTCCACGCGGCCGGCGAAGGCCAATTCTTGTCCGATGGCCGCCGCCGCCGAAACCCCGCGCCCACCGGCGTCGCATTCTGCAGTTCCGCAGTTCCCGCATTGCGCGCAAGATTCCTTTCGGCTCCCCATACCACGCGCGAGCACAGCGGACTCAGCGCCGCCATTCCTGATCGTTTTAAGAATGTTCTTCTGTCCATTGAACTACTTGGTTCTGTTATTCATATCCGGAAGAAACCAGTTTGTTGGCGAATCGCAGGCGTTATCTTAAACGATGCGACCGATTGCTGAACTGGGGCACCAACTTCAGGCCCTGGCGGGCGCTCGAACTCTTTTCAGGCCGGATGCCGGTTAATTTGCTTTCTCTTGATAGGATCGTAGATCCGATGAGCAATACGAACCTTTTTCCGTCGTTCTAACGGCTGACAGATGTGCCGCTCCTCCAGCAGATCCAAGGCCACCGGGTAAGAAGCACGGCCGATCATTAACCCGCAACGGCTACAAATAGAATCTACGGTTCCGTCTTGATTTCGTCGCCGGATGCATCTGGTTTCTCCGGTAAATAAGTGACTCATAGCTGACTCTTCCTAAGGTCAACAAAACCCGACCCGCCGAGTAAATCAATGGCGACAAAATTGAACCGGTATCATTTCGCGATTGGATGGACCCAGTGGCATAACGGCAGGCACTTCGCCACCGGATGCTTTCTAAGCCTCGCAGGACCTCGAAGCCACCATCATACTCAGCGCTTCGGCGAGCAACTCAGTGTAGACTCACGTGTCGTGGCAAAAAAGGAGACGCATCACCTCGGACGGAGAATGGCGCATAGGGATCCGCACGACAGAAATTTTCGAACCGTCAACCAAACATCAGCCAGAATAATTAACTATTTGCTAAGGGTGGCCATTTTCGTGGTGCAAGTCAACAGGCACAAAGAGGCAGATGCGGTCAGTGGAGGGCAACAGGTAAAATCTAGCCGGAGAACTTAACAGCCCTATGTCCCACGTGCCCGATGAGCGCCTGGATTCCTGGAAGGAGATAGCTGCCTATTTACGGCGTGATATTCGGACCGTGCGCCGATGGGAAAAGACAAGAAGCCTGCCGGTTCACCGTCTTCCCGGCGACGGCCGCCAGGCGGTCTACGCTTTCCGCACCGAAATTGAAGCCTGGCTCTCTTCCGGAATAGAATCCGCCGCCGCGGGGAGTGTCTCGGAGCAGGGTGTGGAGGACAATGCGCCTCCTGGCATTGCAGCCCCCACCGAAAAAATCGGTCGCGTCAAATCCGCAATGCTCGACGATGTGCCCACGCCCGAAACGCGACCACCGAAACCCTGGCTCCGTTTCGCTTGGGTAAGTGGAGCAATAGTTATCCTTGCGGCGGCGTTGATCACGCTCTTGATGCGGCAGCCAAAAGCGGGGCAAGCCGCATTAGTGACAAGCCCTGAGCGCGAGCCAAAGATTATTTCGGTGTCCCCCGTCCTGCCGTTGCGGGATCAGGCTATCGTGATTAAAGGCTCTGGGTTTGGTCTGCACACTCCCTATAGAAATACCGATACTCCTTTTATCGCAATCCGAGATAAGACAGCTCAATGGGCGGCAGGGCGAATAATCCCGCAGAATTGGGACGCGGTAACGCTGGATGTAAAAGCGTGGCAGGACACGCAGATTGAGATATCGGGATTCTCTGGCGAATACGGTTCCGCCCACTGGCGCCTTGCCAAGGGGGACGAGATCGAAATTGCAGTTTGGAATCCCCAGTCCGGTCGCGGCCCGGCCGTCTATCAGTTGACTGTTTCGGCATCTCCAGAATCCGCGCAGCTTTCATCCCCTCAGCGCTGAACTAGTAATTGGCCAGCTCTTCCATCGCCTTAAACAGGTCCTCCGCCTGCGGCAGGATTTCGTCCTCCAGGATCGGCTGATAGGCGACGAACGTGTCCTTCGCCGCCACCCGCTTCACCGGAGCATCGAGGTGGTCGAACAGCTCGTCAGCGATTCGCGCGGCGATCTCCGCGCCGTAGCCCCAGCTCAGCATGTCCTCATACGCGACAATTACGCGGCTGGTCTTGGCGACCGAAGTTGCAATTGCCTCCCAGTCGTACGGGCTGAGCGTGCGCAGGTCAATCAGCTCCACACTGACACCATGCTCGCGCTCGATGCGCTGCGCCGCCTGCAGCGCACGTGGCACCACCGCTCCGTAGGTAATGACCGTGATGTCATGACCGGGCCGGACAATCTTCGCCTTGCCAAACGGAATCATGTACTCCGGCCCGGGATAAGGCGCGCGGCCGAAGGTCTCGCGATAGAGTCGCTTGTGCTCCAGGAACATGACCGGATCGTCGCAGCGAATCGCGGTTCGCAGCAGCCCGTTGGCGTCCAGCGCATTTGACGGGAAGACAACACGCATCCCCGGCGTATGCGTGAAGATGCTCTCTCCGGATTGCGAGTGGTAGATGGATCCGCCGGTAAGATATCCGCCGATGGCGACGCGCACTACCGCCGGCGACGAGAACGCATTGTTCGACCGCCAGCGAATCAGCGGCAGCTCGTTGCGCAGCTGCTGCATCGCCGGCCAGATGTAATCGAAGAACTGAATCTCCACCACCGGCTTCAGCCCGCGCGTCGCCATGCCAACAGCGCGACCCACGATGTTGGCCTCCGCCAGCGGCGAGTTGAACACGCGGTCGGAACCGTATTCGGCTTGCAGGCCGGCTGTCAGCTTGAAGACACCGCCCTTGCCTTTCACCAACTGGTTCTTCAGATATTCTTCGCGGCTGCAATCGGCCACATCCTGGCCAAATATGACGATGCGCGAATCGCGCGCCATCTCGTCCTTCAGGCAGGCGTTGATGAGATCTGCCATCGTCCTCTCAGGACTCGCCGTTCCCGTCTGCGACGGCGCAGGATGCACCGCCTCCGTCTGAAACGCTGACGACGCCGGATCAAGATCCGGCGAATACACGTACAGCTTGTACGAGTCGGGCGCGGGCAACGCGGCTGCGACGGCGCGGTCGCTCGCTTCCTGCACCTCGGCGTCAACGTCCTTCTCCAGCTCGTCAATTCCCTTCTCGTCCAGTACGCCTTCGCGGACCAGGAACAACTGGAAGCGCGTGATGGGATCGCGCTCCACTTCCTGGTGGCGCTCCGAGTCGGGCCGGTACAGTTTTTCGTCATCGGAGAGCGAGTGCGAATAAGGCCGGATCACGTGCCCGTGCACGAACGCCGGACCGTTGCCGCCGCGAATGTACTCGACCGCCGTTCTGAGCGCAGCGTAGCTGGCCAGCGGATCGGTGCCATCCACCTCAGCGAAATGGAAATTCGGAAAGCCTCGCACCAGCTTGCTGATATTGCCGCCCGCGGTGCCCACCTCCACCGGCACCGAGATGGCGTACTCGTTGTCCTCGATGAGGTACAGCACCGGCAACTTCAGGTTCGACGCGGTGTTCAGCGACTCCCAGAACTCGCCTTCGCTGGTCGTGCCGTCGCCCGCGGAGACATACACGACTTCGTCGCCGTGGAACATCACATCCTTGAACTGGCGATAGTCGCCGCTTCCCTTCTCCGCCACTTGCGGATGGCGATTGAAGTAACGTCCAGCTTCGGCGCAGCCTACGGCCTGCAAAAACTGCGTTCCCGTCGGTGACGACTGAGTTACGATGTTCAGCTTCTTGTGCCCCCAATGCGAGGGCATCTGGCGGCCGCCAGAGTTGGGATCGTCGGCAGCACCTACGGCTTCCAGCAACTGCTCGTAAGGTGTCATGCCCAGCGTCAGGCAAAGCGCGCGGTCGCGATAGTAAGGATAAAACCAGTCATAGGCGGGCTTCAGCACCAGGCCGGCGGCGACCAGCAGCGCCTCATGCCCAGCGCCGGAAATCTGGAAGAAAATCTTTTGCTGCCGCTTGAGCAAAATCTCGCGATCATCGAGCCGGCGCGACAGATACATCAGGCGATAAATCTGCACCAATTGCTGCCGGCTGAGCCCTTCGTATTTGTCGCGTGAAGCCTCTGCGGTTGCAACTTTAGGCTGAATTTTGGTGGTTGCCATCCATTACCTCAGCGGTGAGATGTGGGCCCCGAACATCGTCCCATTGTAATTTGATTCACCGTTGCATTGCGTACCAGTAATGCTCCAGGTAATACAACGCCCCAAACGCCAGGACCAACGCGGCCGCTGGAAGCGCCAATGGCCGGGCGCTTCGCCGAGGCCGCTTCCAATCTGCCGTGGCAAGGAAGAGCAAGAGCATCGGTACCAGCAATACGATTGCGAGCTGAAAGATGTGCGCGCCCGTGCCTTCGTCCGGTAGAGGCGGCTGCGTGTACCCGATGACTACCGTAATCAGCGCGATGCAAGACAAAACGAATATGACTCTGCCGCTAATGCGATTGATTTGCTGCACATGCATGTCTTTCAGCACTGGCTATACTGGAAATGTATGATACGCACTTTTCGTCCGATTCCGCAGCAGCGAATCAAGCTCGTCATTTTTGATCTCGACGGCACGCTTATCGACTCAGAACTTGACCTCGCGGCCTCGGTAAACGCCATGCTGCGCCACTTCGGCCGCAAGGAGCTGCCCCTGCAGATTATTGGCACCTACATCGGCGACGGCGCGCCCATGCTCATCCGCCGCGCACTGGGCGATCCCACCGACCAGCAGTTTCTGCAGGACGCGCTCAACTACTTCCTCGCCTACTATCGTGACCATAAACTTGACAGTACCTGCCTCTACCCGGGGATTCGCGAAGCGTTGCACCAGATCAGCCAGGGCGGCCGCAAGCTGGCCGTTCTGACCAATAAGCCGGTGCGGGCCTCGCAGGGCATCCTAGCCGGCCTGGGGTTGGCGGACAACTTCTTTCAGGTTTACGGCGGCAACAGCTTCCAAACCAAGAAGCCCGACCTGCTCGGCGCTAACACGCTGATGCGCGAAGCGGGCGCAACCGCGGAAGAGACGGTGATGGTCGGCGACTCGGCGGTGGACATCCTCACCGCTCGCAATGCCGGACTGTGGAGCGTCGGGGTGACCTACGGCTTCGCTCCGCAGACGCTCGAACAGGCCCCTCCCGATGTTCTTGTGGACACTCCCGTCGACCTGGCGCAAGCGCTATCTCGGCGCGCCGTGGCGCAAAAGGAAGAACTGCAGAAAAAGTAATGTTGCAATTGCCGAATCGCCCCGCACATTCGCCGCGCTCATAATCCAGGTGTCATCACGAGGGACAAAGGTGGGTCGCCGCGCGAGCGAAGTCCTGGGTAAACCTACGCGCCCCCGAATCAGTGCCGTGCCCAAGAACGAGCCGCGCAGCGGCGGCCGCGCCGTTAGCCCAGGGCGGAAGCCCTGGGTACGCACGTTTAATGAATCTCCCAGCCGGCTTCAGCCGGCGGCAGAACTGCTGTCGGTTCTTTGTGACTGCTTTAACGCGGGCCTGAAGGCCCGCACTACCCGAGGCGCTCCCGAACCATATTGAGCAACTCCACCGCCTTCAGCGGGCTCCGCGGGTCCTCTTCGTGCTTGAAGAAGGCGTACGTCTCCAGGCCATCGGCGACGCATTGGCCGACGCGATCCGCCAGCTTCTTCACATCCTCAGGCGTACTGATGGGCTGGCGAAAGCGGAAGTAGATGAAGTTTGCGGTGCGCACTTCGGGCGTGCTGAGCTTTTCGGTCAGAGCTACACAAAGCGCGGTATTTCGCTCCCGCAAGGTCTGATAGACGTCATCGCTGAACCACGAATCGTGCCGAAACTCAAATGCAGCCTTGAATCCGCGCGGCAGCAGCGCAAGGAAGTCCCGCAGCAGGGGCACATCCACCTTCAGGTTCGGTGGCAGTTGAAACAGCACCGGCCCAAGCTGCGCCGCTAGCGGCTGCAGCGTTGGAAGAAACCGCTGCAGCGGTTCCTCAACGTTCTTCAGCCGCCGAATATGCGTGATGAACTGGTTGGCTTTCAGCGCAAACCGGAAATTCGGACCAACGTCAGCCATCCATCCCGCCGCCGCTTTCTCTGTCAGACTTCTGCGAAACGTATAGTTCACCTCAACCGCCGTAAGCTTCGTCGCATAAAACTTCAGGAAGTTCTTCGACGCAACATCTTTGGGATAGAACTCCGGCTTCCAGATGGGGTACGACCAACCCGAGGTACCTACGTAGAGTGGGAGCGGCGCCTTGACGGCCTCGCTCCGGGATTCATCAGATACGCTATCTTTAGTCACGGCTCATTAGCATACTCTAGGCCCGTGCTGCAAGGCCGCACCTCGCACCTGGACTACTCATCATCGCGACAACCCTTGCGAAAGCGGCCAAACTGCGGTCTTTTGCGCGCCGTAGGCGCAACATAAATTAGCCCAGCTGTTCACGGCTTTGACAGCAGGAGAATGAAAAATCCGAGTGCCGTAGGCACGGCACAGAACTTGTCGCGCCACCTGTAGATGCCGTCCCTACGGGACTCAGGTCCGATTCAAGATTCCACTACCCAGCGCTGAAGCGCTGGGCTAACTTACGTCGCGCCTACGGCGCTTCACAGCACTTCACGGCACTCCCCTCAACATGGGATGTCAACAAAGCAACCCTGTCTCATAAATCGCTTTCTATAAGCCCCACCCAATCAATAACCACGGACAGATAGGCTTCTGCGCTCTGAGCACGTCAGCGGACCACAGACGATTTCCCGCGCTTCCCTGCTGCACTCTTCCGGTAGCTCCTCTGCCCCGCCCCACCCTTGGAACGTACTGCTGCGGCTGCTGCCCCACCCTTAGCGCGCGGCGAGATGCCAGCCGCCTCACCCGTGATGCTGCTTGCCTTCGCGTCTGCCCCACCCTGAAGCCCCGATAGCGCCTCCACCTTCGGCAGCTTCTGCTTCAACTTCAGCACCGGCTCGAACAAATCACCAAACTTCTTCACCCGCTCCAGCACCTGTTCAGACTCGAACACCAGCAGCTTGGGGTCGCCTTTCTTCAGGCAGCGCTCGACCTCCTCCCACTCCAGCGGGGTCGAAACCGTGGGCCGCTCGCGGGCTCGCAACGAATAAACGCAGATTGTCGTTTTGTGATCGTCGTTCTGGCTCCAGTCCACGAAGACCTTGCCGACACGCAGCGCCTTCTTCATGTCGGACACGACCAGCTTCGGATTCTGGCGCTGCAGCAATCGCGCCATCTCGTGGGCGAACGGCTTGGTCTGTTCATAGGTGACCGGCGTGTTCAGCGGAACGTAAACCTGCATTCCCTTCGAGCCGGAGGTCTTGGGGAAACACTTGAGGCCGAGGCGGTCGAAGATGTCGCGAATCCATATTGCAACTTGACAACACAGCACGATGTTGGCGGGCGGCCCGGGGTCGAGGTCGAAGGCGAGGAAGCTGGGGCGCAGGATGTCTTTGGCCAGCGACAGGCTGGTGTGCAGCTCGAGATCGGCGAGGTTGGCCGCCCATACCAGCGTCGGCAGGTCCTCCGCCATGCAGTAATCCATCCAGCGGTTGTTGCCTTCGCTCCAGACGCGGGCGGTTTTTACCCACTCGGGACGATGCTCCGGGCAGTTCTTCTCGTAGAAAAACTGGCTGTTGACGCCGTTGGGGTAGCGCTTCATGGTGAGCGGCCGGCCGCGCAGATGCGGCAGCAGCGCCGGCGCCACGCGCACGAAGTAGTCGATGACCTGCCCTTTGGTAAAGCCGGCCTCGGGATAAAGCACCTTGTCAAGATTTGACACTTTGAGGTGCTTGCCTTCGATGTCAACTACCACGTCTTTGGCCATCGTTCCTCGCGTAGCAATGATGCAGGCTGAGCCAGAAAGTATGCAAATGGAGAAGGCAGCCGGACGGCTGAGGCATCCTTTTCTTCCTCAGCCAACAACGCGCCAACGCCCTTGCCCATCCAACTCTAGGCGATGGCAACTGAGAAGCCGCTGCCGGTCAGTACCTCCAAGCCACCGGAGTTCCCTCCGGAGCAGCAAGCCCTGTTCTGTGAAGTGCTGCAGCATCTCAACCGTGCCGGTGTACCCTATGTCGTCTCCGGAGCCTTCGCCTTGCAAAAGCATACCGGCATCTGGAGGGACACCAAGGACCTCGATCTCTTCCTCCCGCCCGAAGCTGTTCCTGAGGCTCTCCGTCATCTTCACCACGAGGGATTCGCTACTGAGATCTGCGACCCGGTATGGCTAGCCAAGGCGCATCGCGATGGCTACTACGTTGATCTCATTACCGGCATGAGCAATGGCATCATTACCGTGGACCACTCCTGGATTGAGCGTGGTTCCGACTTTGTCGTCCTGGGTATACCTACGCGTGTGCTGGCAGCGGAGGAGTTGATTGCGTCCAAGCTGTTCGTGGATTTCCGGGAACGCTTCGACGGCGCCGATGTCGTTCACATCATCTACGGCACGCGTGGCCAACTCGATTGGCAGCGCTTGCGCCAATTGGTGGGTGATCATTGGGAGGTGTTGCTATGGCAGCTTGTACTGTTTCACTACGTCTATCCCACGAAGAGCGACTATGTGCCGCGCGTGCTGTGGGATGAACTGCTCTCACACTTACGCCGTGACTTGGACTCGCCCTCGCCCCACCCTACGTTCCGGGGTACGCTGCTGGATGAGAGGATGTTTGCCATTGACGTGAATGAGTGGGGACTGGAGAATCCGCTGCCGGAACACCGCGGACAGCGCCGCCCCAAGATAACGGAGTTGCCAGACCTTGGCTCTGTAGCCTGAGTAGCAAGATGAGAATAGCAGCCCTCGCCGACCTGCACTTCAGTCCGCAAAGCTACGATCACCTGCGCGACAAAATGAACCGCGTACGGGAAGAAGCTGACCTGCTGGTACTCGCCGGAGATCTTACCAACTTTGGCAAGCCGCAGGAGATGGAGTCGCTGATGAATGCGCTGGTCCGGCTGCGCCTGCCTATCGTTGCGGTGCTGGGTAACCACGACTATGAGAGCGGACAGCACAACGAGCTGATGAAGATCATGACCGACAACGGCATCAAGGTACTCGACGGGACAGCCTACGAGCGCGACGGAGTAGGCTTCGCCGGCACTAAGGGATTTCCCGGCGGCTTTGGACGTGGCGCCCTCACCGCCTTCGGCGAACCCGAGGTCAAGGCATTTGTTCAGGCGGGGATTGATGAAGCCCTGAAGCTGGAAAGGGCAATGTCACAGTTGCGCACGCCGACGCGCGTCGTCGTGCTGCACTACGCTCCCATCGGTGACACCGTCAAAGGCGAGCCGCCGGAGATTTATCCTTACCTCGGCAGTTCGCGATTAGCAGAGGTAGTAGATCGTCATGGCGCTAACCTGGTGTTGCATGGCCACGCCCATAGCGGCACTGCTGAAGGCAAGACTACCGCGGGCTGTCCGGTGTACAACGTTGCGCTGGGGATACTTCAGGCGCAGGGCAAACCTTATCGCGTGTTCGACGTGTGAGGGAGGGGCAGTAGCCAGTAGCCAGTAGTCAGTAGTCAGTACCCAGTAGTCAGTTTCCCGAATTGGAACGCTTCGACTGGAAAGCCTACGACCTTTCGGTGATCGGTAAGTTTTACATGTCAATAGCCTGACGGTGCTATACGACAAATTAACTGCAAGAAAATAAACGGGTTGATAGTCTGCAGAAGCAGTGAATGAAAGTTGCCAAAATGTGCTACAATGGAACTAGAAAAGAGCGAAAGGGAAATACTTGTAGTCTGTGGCCCGGCCGAATGGCTGGGTTTTCGTGTTTTGGACGAAACGCCGACGGCTCGCCCAAGCCATCGCC
Organism: uncultured Acidobacteriaceae bacterium; assembly: GCA_963823635.1. Classification (GTDB taxonomy): domain Bacteria; phylum Acidobacteriota; class Terriglobia; order Terriglobales; family Acidobacteriaceae; genus Bog-257. The sequence continues at coordinate 76,457 of CAWGMV010000015.1, forward strand.
GCTTCTCTAGTGGTGCAGTTTGATTTCCACAGTTAAACCGTTGCAAGGGGCTTCGGCGAGCATTTCTCGATTCGTCGTGCCGATGATTCTGGTTCTGGGATCAATGCGCAGAGTTCGCTCAGTGACCAAACATGATCCGACCGTCCGGCCTGCATCGCGGGAGTAACTCTCAGGGTGCCATGAACTCGGCGGAAATTGTAATGCAAAAAATAGAGCGCAACCATGCGGCCGTGGTTCTCCAAACTTTTTGCTGAATCCGTTTGTGAGTCGCGTGAATCGGCGCATTCCCACGCGCATACTGAGATTTTGCCTTTCCACGAAACTGGTACTGACGTGCCTGGGATCGGGGTCACCCATAAGGGTTTTCGTCTCACAGCCGATACAGGTAGCAGGACTGTACCGGGACTCGTCTGGAGTTGGAGCGCCGTAAATCTTATGCAGTTGCGCGTAGTCAACCTCCGTCCCGAAGGGAATCCTCGACCGCTTGCAAGTATGGTCTGTATGCGTCTGTTGTGATTTGCGGACGACCAACGATGCGCTCCGCAGCATGATGCCTCGGTTATACGTAACCGCTCACGTATGTGTCAAGGGAATCCTGCGCTTGACTTTCGTGACCGCTCACGTATAATAATTTCATGGCAAGGAAGAGAAAAAACCCGTATGCTGTAGCCCTCGGGCGTAGAGGTGGCCGCAAAGGTGGCCCTGCGCGCGCGGCCAATATGACTCCCCAAGAACGCAGCGACAGCGCGAGGAATGCTGTCATGGCGCGTTGGGCAAAAGCCAAAGAGATCGAGCCTAGCAAAAAAGGAGAATAGCTGATGCCCGATATGAAGAGACAAGTACCGCTGCCAAATGTCGGCATGGTCGAGGGTGTCGATGTGCCGATTAGGGAAGTAACTGAGCGCTGGACAGAGATAACACTGGAAGACGGGACTGTTCTGAAAATTAAGCCAAATGTCATATCGGTTACTCGCATCGATAGCCATTACGATCAAGAGGGAAATCCGTTCTACGCGCTGGCGTCTAATCAGGTGATGACCGTCAACGTACCAGCCCACCTGCGAAAGCCTGCGGCTCCCGCAGGAACGAAAGCTAATTAGACATGAACAGCGTTCAAGCAACTAAAGCTACTATTGTCCTAGCGTGCGCCTTGACGTTTGCTGTGCCTACTGTAACGCAAACGACCGTTTCGGGAATCGAACCGGAGACTCCCATCGAGGAGGTTATTACGTATCAGCAAGACGCAGAGATCGTTATTGAGGAAGGTGCAGTTGAGCAGCAGGAGGCTCAAAACGCCAAACAGTTCCATTGCAAGTTTCAACAGCTCGCCGAAGAGTGGAAGAAAGAACGCGGCGCTCAGGCAACCGTCGCTGCGATGGCCTTACTGCCGAGCTACCAAAAAATAATTGGAATGGGGAAGGGTGCCATCCCGTTGATCTTGGAGCAGCTCAAGTCTGAAGGTGATTCGCCGGATCATTGGTTCTGGGCGCTTGCGGCTATATCAGATGAAAATCCTGTCCCTACTGAAAGCCGTGGCAAGATTTTGGAAATGTCTAGGGCTTGGCTCGCGTGGGGCCAAGAAAAGGGCCATGTTTAGGTGGACTAAGTGGCCTTCGGAATTTACGTTGAGCGCTAGACCAGATTTCTCCCGGGATTTTCCATATCTCAAGCCACACTTTTGCGAGAATGACCTCAGTTTGGCAACTAAGTTTTACAATTGCATAGCGTGGGCGGCGTCTGTCACAACCATGCGATGGGAGCCGGACCCTATGTTTCAATACCACTGGCCCGATGGCGTTCCACGTGAGTACACGATAGACGCCTATATCGCAGCATTTCGCACAAAGGGATTTGAAGTTTGTGATGGCGAGTCGCTAGAACCTGGAGTTGAAAAGATCGCTATTTATGGACAGCACGGAGAGCCTACCCATGCCGCTAGACAGCTTCCTGGCGGCAGTTGGACCAGCAAAATGGGGGATTACGAGGATATTCAACACACAACCCTACTTTCCGTTAGCGGTCCGTTATACGGGAATGTCCGTGTGTTCATGAAGCGGAGAATTGTGTAATCATCTCAACACTTGTTGGTTGCTTCCGAAACGATACGTCTGGCGTTCTGGGCGAAATCCTGACGTTCGCACCTGTGTGCATCAAACAGCTGTCGGATGTCGCTGCCGGAGAATTGCATATTGCAAACGCCGAGCAGGGGATGGTCGCGCACCGCCGTCGTTCAATGGCCTGTGAAAATCAAACTGCATCATTACCGCCGCTTCCGTTCGTTTGACTTGCACGTCTGTCCCTCGTAACCTTCTGCTTTGCAGTAACTTAGGAATTCTAAAAAAATCCGGCAATCTTGGACTTCCAAGGCTAAAACACTTTGGTATTTAAGACAGCCGGGGACGCTGGCCTGAAGGCCAGATCTACCCGAGCTTCGAATGTTTGACAGCCATTGGCTGTTTTTGGGAGGCGCAATGAAGCGCTGGTTTGGCAAACTACTCTGCCTGCTCCTGCTGGTAGCCGCTCTGCCGCTGGCTGCGCAGGATTTGTCGTCGTACGAAAAGCGAGTTTCGCTGAAGACACTGCCCAACGGTTTGACCGTTGTGCTGTGGCGGCGGCCCGAAGCGCCGGTGTTTTCGTTCTTCACCATGGTGGACGCCGGCTCGGCGCAGGACCCGCGCGATGAAACCGGACTGGCCCACATGATGGAGCACATGGCGTTCAAGGGCACGCCCGACATCGGCACCACCGACTACGCCGCCGAGAAAGTCGCGCTGGAAAAAGTCGAGCAGACCTATGCTGCCTACGAGGCGGAGCGCATCAAGCGCGTCGGCCAGGATCCGCAAAAGCTGGCGCAACTCAAGCAGGCCTGGCAGGACGCCATCGCCGCTGCTGACAAATACGTGGTGAAGAACCAGTTTGGCGAGATCGTGGAAAGCCACGGCGGCGTGGGCCTGAATGCGTTTACCAACTACGACGAAACCGCCTACATGTACTCGATGCCATCGAACGAGATCGAGCTTTGGGCCGCGCTGGAGTCCGATCGCATGATGCATCCGGTGATGCGCGAGTTCTACAAAGAGCGCAGCGTGGTGATGGAAGAGCGCCGCATGCGGACCGACAGCAGCCCGACGGGGCGGCTGTTCGAGCAGTTCCTGGGCACGGCGTTCATGGCGAACCCTTATCACCGGCCGACCATAGGCTACGCCTCCGACCTGCAGAGCTTTTCGGCGACCGACGCGGCCAATTTCTTCAAGCGCTATTACCTGCCCAGCAACATGGTGATCGGGCTGGTGGGCGACCTCGATCCCGACAAGGTTTTCCCCATTATCGAGAAATATTTCGGCCAACTCCCGGTAGCACCCAAACCGGCAGAGCCGTTCACCGACGAGCCGCCGCAGAATTCGGTGCGTCAAGTTACATTGCAGGACCCGTCGCAGCCCATCTACGTGGAGGGCTATCACCGGCCCAGCTATCTTGCGCCGGATGACGTGGTGTACGACGCCATCAGCGACGTTCTGTCCAATGGCCGCACCTCGCGGCTGTATCGCTCGCTGGTGCGCGATAAGAAGATTGCCGCGGCGGCCGCGGGCTTCACCGGCATTCCCGGCATCAAGTACAGTCACCTGTTCGCGTTCTACGCCGTGCCGCTTCCCGGCCACACCAATGACGAAATGCAGAAGGCCTTCCGCGAGGAAACTGACAAGCTCAAGAGGCAGGACGTAACCGACGAGGAGCTGCAGATGTTCAAGACCCGCACCAAGGCCGACCTGATACGCGGACTTGCCAGCAACGAGGGGCTGGCGCAGCAACTCGCCATTTACCAGACGCGCTATGGCGATTGGCGCGAGCTGTTTCGCTACCTTGACCGCGTGGACAAGGTGACCAAAGCCGACATCCGGCGCGTGTCAAATCAGGTATTCGCCGACACCAATCGCACTGTGGGCGTGATTCAAACTCAAAGCGCGAGCAGCCAGCCGGGTGCTCCTGCCGGCAAAGGAGCGGAATAGCAATGAGCGCACGCGGAAATACAATGAATTTTAGATCTGTCATCCCGAGCGCAGCGTCCGCCTGCTTTTTCCGGCCCGCTTCTTTTGCGGGCCGGGCGGACGCGCAGTCGAGGGACCTGCTGTTTTCCTCAGGCGGCACGGTGCTGCTGGCGAAAAGCAGGTCCCTCGATTCGGGCCGCGCTGCGCATCCCGCCATAGGTGGCCGGCAAACATTATTGGCGCGGCCCTCGCTCGGGATGACAATTCAAAAGTTTGCCCACGCGAGAAAGAGCATAGGTCGCAAGAGGCTCCATGCCCATCGCACATCGCGTCTTGTCGAATTGTTCTGCTTCTTTCTCCTGCTTACCGGCTTTGCTTCCGCGCAAGTGCCCTGGAACAAAGTTCAGGCGCCGCCGCTACCGGCATTCCAGCCGCAACAACCGACCCGCGTGCAGTTGCCGAACGGCATGGTCATCTTTCTGCAACCGGACCACGAACTGCCACTCATCACGGCAACGGCGCGCATTCGCGGCGGCTCGGCGTACGAGCCGGCCAACAAAACCGGGCTGGTTGATTTGTACGGTGACGTGTGGCGCACTGGCGGCACCAAGACGAAAACCGGCGATCAGATGGACGACTTCCTGGAGGCGCGCGCCGCCAAGATTGAAACCGACGGCGGGGCCGACTCCACCACCATCTCGCTGGATTGCCTGAAGGGCGACTTCGACGCCGTCTTCGAGATGTTTCTCGACCTGCTGCACAATCCTGAGTTTCGCCAGGACAAGCTGGAGCTGTCGCAGGACCAGATGTTCACCAGCATCTCCCGCCGCAACGATCGCGTAGACCCGATTGTGCGTCGCGAAAGCCGCATCCTCACGTACGGCAAGGACAATCCCTACGCGCGCATTCCCGAGTTCGTTACGGTAGCTGCGGTCACGCGCCAGGACCTGGTGAACTGGCATCAGCAGTACGTGCATCCCAACAACATCATCTTCGGCATCACCGGCGACTTCGATCCCCAAGCCATGCAGACTAGGCTGGAGCAGGCGTTCGGATCATGGCCGAAAGGGCCGCAAGCCAAGGCCCCTGACGTCAAGTTTAGCGAGCCCAAGCCGGGGGTGTACTTCATCCGCAAGACCGACGTGAACCAGAGCACAATCGCCATGCTCGATCTCGGCATCGAGCGCAGCAATCCCGATTACTACGCGGTCACCGTGATGAACGAAATTTTCGGCGGCGGATTTTCGTCGCGGCTGTTCAGCAACATTCGCTCCAAGCTGGGGCTGGCCTACAACGTGGGAGGCGGCGTGGGTTACGGTTGGGACCGCCCCGGCGTCACCAACATCGAGATGCAAACCAAGAGCGCCACCACCGTTGAGGGCATACAGGCGCTGGACGACGAAATTGACGGGCTGCAGAAGAACGCAGCGACTCCCGAAGAATTGAAGCGTGCCAAGGACAGCATTCTGAACTCGTTCATCTTCCGCTTCGACACGCCGGAAAAGGTGCTGGAGGAGAAGATGAACTACGAGTTCTATCACTACCCGCTGGATTTTCTGGAGCGCTATCGCACGGAAGTCGAGAAGGTAACGGCTGACGATGTCACGCGGGTGGCGCGCAAGTACGTGCACAAGGACCGGCTGGCCGTGCTGGTGCTGGGCAACGATTCGGAATTCGGCAAACCGCTCAGCTCGCTGGGTCCGGTGCAAAACGTTGACATCGCGATACCGCCGCCGCCGGCAGGGCTGATGGGGCAGCAGGGACCGGGCAGACCGTGAAGCTTGAAAGGGTCGGTACGAGCCGCCTTGACATTCCTGGCCCGTCAGCTACGATGCAAGAACGCTCGTAATCACCGACGCAAAAAGGGACCGGCGATGAACATTGAAATCCGCGATCCGAGTGTCGAGGCGAGGATCCGAAGGCAGCTGCGAGCTACTGGCTCTGGCAGCGTGGAGGAGGTCTTGCTGCGCCTGTTGGAAACTCAGGAAGAACAGGACCGCTGGCTTTTGGAAAATCGGGAGGCAATCAACGCCAAGATACGGCGCGGTATAGAGCAACTTGACCGGGGCGAGGGAATTCCGGGGGAGAAGTTGAACGCGTACTTGGCGGAACTGAAAGCCAAGCCTGAATGAAAGCGGGCTACGTCCTTGCGCCAGAGGCCGCGCGCTATCTAATCGAAATCTGGCGCTACGTCAAAGAACACACCAGCGTTGAGATGGCAGATCGGGTTGAGTCGGTCATTCTGGACAAGATCGCTTTTCTGGCAACAACGCCGGGTGCCGGACATCGGCGCGAAGACTTGACAGATGCGGTAGTGAAGTTCTTTCCCGTCTATTCTTATCTGGTCGTCTACCGGCCGGAAACGAGCCGTTGCTAATTGTTTCGATACTCCACGGCCATCGGGACGTACCAGCAATTCTCAAAGACCGTTTGTAGATTCGAGTCCGTTTGCGACATTCCACCCAAGCAAAAGTGGCTTGGGTGGGGCACCCGCCCCGGGCGGGCAAGATGAACATGCACGCTATCTCAGTTGCGGATCAAGCCGGCGCCCCGATGTTGGTCTATGACGGGGAATGCGGGTTCTGCAACCGCTCCGTGCAATTCATCCTGCGGCACGAACGCAGGCGCGATCTGCTGTTTGTCCCGCGTGACTCCGAGCTCGGCCGCAGTCTGCGTCATTCACACGGGCTGGACGCGGTTGAGTCCATGCTGTGGATTGAAGGCGACCGGGTGTTCACGGAATCCGCTTCCGTGATTAAGATCACCGGGTATCTCGGAGGATGGTGGTCTCGATTCGGTCGTGTTGCTTCGCTTTGTCCAGCTCCGCTGCTGAACCTCATGTATAAGGTGCTGGCAAAAAGTCGCCGCAAGTTAATGAGAGGTTCTTCAAATTGCGCTGTCCCGACGCCGGAGCAGCGTAGTCGGTTCTTAGATTGACCGCTGCAAGTTTCCGCGCGGTTGGTTCACTGACGAAACGTCACGACCTCCTCGAATACTTCCCTGCCGATGTTAACGGCGAGGTGGGCGCGATCGGTCGGCTCGACCCAACCCACTTCGGCCACGCTGATTATCGGCCAACTTTCCCTGATCCGGTTGCATCTAACCTTTCGAATACCTAAGTGTTCATCCATGTGCAGTAAAATTTCGTGTCGGGCGTAGGGGTCCCATCCGGGCAGAACCGACCCGAGCGCCAAGGAAGAAAGAAGATGCGATTTAACCAACTATTTCGTGGTGTACTGCTTGTTATCACGATTCTGTCCGCATCAGTCGCGGGCTTCGCGCAGGTCGGAATTGGCATAACCGTCGGCTTCGGGCCGCCGGCTCTGCCGGTTTATGTGCAGCCTCCTTGTCCAGCTCCAGGCTGGATCTGGACGCCGGGTTACTGGGCCTGGGATCCCGACTTCGGAGATTACTACTGGGTGCCAGGCACGTGGGTGGCCGCCCCTCAAGTGGGATTCCTTTGGACGCCTCCCTATTGGGGCTGGAACGGTATTGCGTTCGCTTTCTACCCGGGCTATTGGGGGCCGACAGTCGGATTTTATGGCGGCATCAATTACGGTTTTGGCTACTTTGGCCGAGGTTACGAGGGTGGCCGCTGGGACCATGGCCAGTTCTATTACAACCGCGCGGTGAATAACGTAAATGTCACCAACATTCATAACGTTTACAACACCACCGTCAACAACGTAACCGTGAACCGTGTCAGTTATAACGGAGGCGCAGGCGGGATCACGGCGCGTCCAACTGCGCAAGAGGAAGCGGCTGCCCGTGAGCGGCATGTTCCGCCGGTCGCAGCCCAGACTCAACATGTGGAGGCAGCTCGCGCCGATCCTCAGCTGCGAGCTTCCACAAACCAGGGCAAGCCGCCGATAGCAGCCACGGACAAGCCCGGATCATTCAAAGGTAACGGTGTTGTCGCTGCTCAAGAGGCAGGCGCTGCGTATCACCCTCCGGCCAACCGTGGCGCAACGCCTGCTGCCCAGCCGGGAAATGTAACTCCTGCAGCTCCAACGCACGCCAAGGACCTGCAGCCGCATCCGCAGCCCGCGCCACCCTACACCGGCAATGCCAAGGCCGATGAGCAGTACGCACAGCAGCAACAGAAACTTGCCGCCCAGCAGAACCAGGAGCACCAGAAGCTCGCCCAGCAGCAAGAGGCGGAACACCAGCAGGCCGCGCAACAGAAAGCAAACCAGGCGCAAATGCAGCAGATGGAGCAGAAGCACCAGCAGCAGACGCAGCAGATGGAACAGAGGCACGCCCAGCAGCAGCAGCAAATGATGCGGCAGGCTCCGCCGCCACCGCCGTCGCATAGCGCTCCGCCGCCGCCCAGGAAGTGAGACGTCGCAGTTGGCGGCTGTATCGTGAGGTCAAGCCGGCGTCAGGCTTATTTTGACCCCACCCAAGCAAAGCTGGCTTGGGTGGGGCACCCGTCCATCGTCGAAGGGTGGGGCACCGTGACTACTTCCTGATTGTGTCCTCGATCTTGCGAAAGCCTTCAACCGCTTCGCTGGGGCCGAAGTCATCCAACTCGTACAACTGACGCACTTCGATTTCGCCGTCGGCGTTTTCGCCGAAGGGAGATGGGAAGCGTCTGGTCCACTCCAGCGCCTCTTGTCGTGAGTTGGCGCGAATCAACGTGTATCCGGCGATGAGCTCCTTCGACTCGGCGAAAGGACCGTCGATCACGGCCGGCTTCCCTGCCGAGTACTTGACGCGCCAGCCCTTGGAGGTAGGCTGCAGGCCCGAGGCATCGAGCAGAACGCCGGCTTTCACCAGCTCCTCGTGGTAGTCGGTCATTCGGGCAATGAGCTCCTCGGATGGCAGAACGCCCGCCTCGGAGTCCTTGTTGGCTTTGACCATGATCATGAATCGCATTTGGTCTCCTTTTCAGTCAGCCGGATAAATCCCGCTGTCATTGGTACGTCGTATCAGGACGAGTGAAATCGACAAATCGAGATACGGAAAACTCTGCCGTCCCTACCGGACTGGGGTCAATGTTCTACCCCTACCCAGCGCTTCGCGCAGGGCTAGATTATTCCGTCCGGTACGCGGACTTGCATTCTTGCCACCTGAATACTGAGGTCGCAACAGTGGAGGCCGTCCCTACGCTTGTCGCAAACGGGTGACAATTTCTTACGCTGCGACACCGCGACTGGCCCGCAAAGATTCTAACTAAGTGCAAAGCCGGAAGCCCCTCCGCCGGCTGTGAGCAGCGGCCGCGAAGTCTCGGCTCCGGCGAGGAGTTGAGAAATGAAGAGTGCGTTTCTGTTGCTATCGTTATTGGCCCTGGCAGCAATGCTGGCTGCTGCGCAGGCGATGCCCGCTTCACACTTCGCGCCGCCTTCCAACCAGGCGGCGACAGCGGCGACCCAGGCCGACTCCACGAGCAATGATCTGCGTGGATGCCTGCAAGGTTCGAATGGCAATTACACGCTGGTTGATCACCAGGGTAAGGCGCATCGCGTGGCGGGGGACAACCACTTGCTGTGGGACGATGAGGGCCACGAGGTGGACATCACCGGAAGCTACGGCGCCAACCATACGTTCCACGAGACACAGGTCATGGACATTGATTCGCGCTGCTGGAATTTCAGTATGAAGTAGCTCCGCAGACGTGTTCAAAGATCGGTTTGTATCAGGGCATGGCCCTTCGGCTGCGCTCGTCGACAGGCTTTAGCTGCCGTGTGTCCGCAGTTTCGTAACAGCCTTCGAGGCATCCAGCCTCGAATTCCCTCATCCCCTAAAATCCGTGTAACTTTGTTCGAGCTGCAGCGTACCGCTTTATGGACGCCAACAGAACGAATCCGAAAGGACCGCAGCCCCACGAGGGCAAGACCACGATGGAGGGGCGGGATCTGGAGAGCGTAATCGAGCGCGCACGGGGCCACGATGCCGAGGCCCTGGGGGAGATCTACCGCCGCTATGTGCGGCGCGTATTCGGCTTGTGCCGTTACATGCTGGACTCACGGGAGAGCGCCGAAGACGCAACCAGCGAAGTCTTCCTCAAACTGCAGCGCCTCATCGAGAGCTACGACGGGTCGATACCGTTCCCCAAGTGGCTGCTGCGAGTGACCGGCAATCAATGCATTGACGCTTTGCGACGCCGGAAGCGTGGACAGCAGGTGATTGTGGAAGTTGAAGACGGGACCGCGGTCATTGAGGCTGCCAGCCCCGGGCCGTCGCCGCTGGGCGCTGCCCTCAGCGCGGAGGAGAGGGCGCTGGTGCGCGATGCCATTGCACGCCTGCCGGAGAACTATCGCCTGCCGTTGGTGCTGCGCTATTACAGCGAATTGAGCTATGACGAAATCGCACAGCAGTTGGGCCTGCAGAGAAACCACGTGGCGACGTTGCTATTTCGGGCCAAGCAGGAGCTGCGCCGACAACTGGCCCACAGGAGCAAGTGACCATGGAATGTTATTCGGAACAGACCATCGCCATCTTCGTGGACGGTGAACTGGCGGCGGAGGAGGCTCGGCGCCTGCGAGAGCACTTGGCTACGTGCCGGCGCTGCCGGCATCTGCTGGATGCATTGCGCGCTGAGAACCGCGCTCTCAGCGAAAGCCTGCAGGAGCTTCCGGAAGAGGCGGCCAGCCCGGCAGACTCGGCATCTTCGCCGTGGTCTGTGGGGTGGAGCGACGTGGCTATTGTGGCCGCGGTGCTGGCGGTGGGTTCGCTGGTTGTCCCTCGGATCGAGAAGCTGAGCATTCCGGAGGCGCTGCAATGGCTAAATCCGTTCAGCGTAAGCGGCCGCACCAACCTGATCTTCAATTTTTCTGACTATGTTGCGCACGGAGGTACTACGATGCTGTCTGATTATGTGTCTGTCGTCGGCGGGTTCTTTTTGCTGTTGCTCTTGGGCGGCGGCGCGCTGCTGTTGGGACGCCGGTGGCGGCCACGTCAACCTGGCCTGCGCCTGATGATCGTGCTGCTGGCGCTGGCGTTGCCCGGTTTTGGGCTGGAGGTGCGTCACCGTGATTTCGTCACCGTAGCGGCGAACGAGACGGTGGACGACACGCTCGTGACCGCCGGCAACACGACTCGCGTAGAAGGCGTGATCAATGGCGACTTGGTGGCTGTCGGGGATACTGTCGAAGTGCGTGGCACCATCAAGGGCGACCTGATCAGTCTTGCCAAGCGCACCGTGGTGAGCGGCACCGTGGAAGGCAACATCTACACCCTTTCGCAGTCGCTGGACCTCGACGGGCAATTAAGCCACAACATCTACGCGGCGGCGCGGTCCGTGCGCGTAGGCGACCATGGTCATGTGGGCGGTGGTATCGTGTGTGCCGCCGGCGACGCCAGCCTCGATGGCGAGGTGAAGCGCAGTGCGACCATGGCCGTCGGCAATGCCGACGTGAGCGGCAGCATCGGCCGCGAACTGACCATGGCCGGAGACAGCCTCACCCTGACGAGCACGGCCCAAATCGGCGGCAACCTGAGCGCCACCGTGCATGACATGAAAAAGGTGAAGATCGCCGACGGCGCTAAGATTGCGGGTGCGCGTGACATCCAGGTAGAGGTGCACAAGAGCCGCTTCTCACGCCCCAGCTTCTACTTTCACCAGGCTATCTGGCTCGCTGGCGCCATTCTGATCGGATGGTTGGCGCTGGTCCTGTTTCCCGGCTTCGTCCAAGCCAGCACACAGGCAGTGGGCTCGGGGTGGCGCAGCCTCGGGCTTGGGATCGCGGTCCTGGCGGCTGTGCCCGTGGTCGTCATCGTCGTCGCCATCACGCTGGTTGGCTTCCCGCTTTCGATGATGTTGCTTGCCACGTACCTGTTTGCGATCTATCTGGCAAAGGTCTGGGTTGGCGCATTCCTGGGGCGCGCGATTCTGAAGCCAGCGACGGCGACGAAGGCCGATTGGCTCCTGGGACTACTGGTGGGCTTGCTAATCATCACCATCGTCAGGTTCGTCCCGTATCTCGGCGGGCTGGTCCACTTTGTTGTGATCTGCCTGGGTTTGGGCGCGTTTGCCTGGCAGCTTTATCGGGCATCACGACCGGTAATAACGGCCTGAAAAAGCCAAGCAACGAGGTGTCGAGCGGAGTGGCTTCCAGCTTACCGCCAAGAACAGAGGCCCGCGGCGCAACCGGCTGCGGAGATTCGCAACGAGTTTGTCGTTAGGGTGCGGCAAGCGCTTTAACGCGGAACGGATAGGAAATGAATCCACAAGTTCTGGTGGGGGTGATTGCCTTCAGCGCGGTGATCCTTGGCGCCGGAATAACGTTGATTGGGAATTATCTCTTGCAGCACTCCACGCACTCATGGCAGAGGGAGCAATGGCTCTTGGATAAAAAAACAGCCGAGTACAAAGAGTTGCTGAGCACGCTTGCATGGAGCGTGGAGTCGATGGCGCAAAATTCCCTAGACTTTGGTGAGAATCTTTCGAGCGTGACGGGCGAGCATCATCGTCTCGCTTACGAGACAGCGGCAAGCGAAGCACGCCGAACTATCAATGATCGAATTTTCGTTACTAAACAAGTCGAAGCTGCCGCTGTTCTCGATCTCTGGCAAGGCCTTGCGGGTGAGCGCGACATGCTGTCCTTTTGGAACAAGTGGCGTTGGATACGTCAGAGAATAATCGAAACGGCTCGCGACGACCTGGACATCAAATCGCGTTAAGCCGTCAACGCAGATTTCAGACAGTACCGGCGCCTGTGTTCTTCCCGTCCGCGTTCCAGAAATGAGGTAAAATACCACCCCTTCGGCTTCTTCCGATAGGTAACCCCGAGGTGCCCATGAATCGCCTGTCTCTCGCCGTCATGCTTGTTAATGTGGTGCTGCTGTTCTCTGGTTTCGGTAACGCCCAGCCCTTCTGGTCACAGTGGGGCCGGGATGCGCAACATAGCGGAATGGTCAACATTGCAGGACAACAGATCAACAACAAACTGGCTGACATCGTGTACGACCCTTTCACTCAGCAGGAACAAAATGAAAGCGGAGGCGAGCTGCTGGCGCACTATCAGTCCACGCTCATCGATAGCGATGGCACCAGTTTCTACATGCTGCAAAAGAGTGGGAGCTATCACTCCTGCCAGCCACAGGGCCTCTGGGAATATGGTTTTCCCTGCGGACCCAACACCTGGAACACGATGCAATGGAATGTGGTGCGCTACGACTGGCAACAAAACATGCCGGTTGCAGCCTGGACGTTTCCCAGCGATTGGAAGCCGGAGCCGAATGCAACCAACTTGCTGCTGGGCTTCTCTGGATTGGGGGGCTGGGAACCGGTCTTTCATCCCGCCCTGGCCAACGGCAGTCTCTACGTTCCCGGCGCAGGTGGCACGCTGTGGAGGGTAAACACGGCCACCGGTCAGGCGCAGTCGCACATCAATCCGTTCTCGGGAGGCGGCGTTGATCCGGCCAACACGTTTGTGGCCGGCCCGTTGACCGTCGACAGCAACGGCAACATCTATTACAACGTTATCGAACTCAATACCAGCGGCAATCCCTGGCAGCAGAACGATGTAGCGGGCGCGTGGCTGGTGGAAGTTACACCCAGCGACTCCGCCGCCACGGTGACGTTCGCTAAGCTGGTGCCGAAGGCCCCTCCGGGGAATTCGAGGAACTGCCTGGGAACGTTCTTCAACCTGAATGACGGAGGCGCCTCGCTGCCGTGGCCGCCACCGGGGGTGGTCAGCCCGCCGAGTCAACTCTGCGGTTCGCAGCGGCCGGGAATCAATGTCGCTCCGGCAGTGGGCCCCGATGGCACGGTTTATACGGTCAGCGTTGCGCACTTCGACGACCTGGTCGCCTACCTGGTGGCGGTGAATCCAGACCTCACGCCGAAGTGGGCCGCCTCCCTGCAGAACCGGTTGACCGACGGTTGTGGCGTGCTGCTGCCCATCGCGCCAAAGGGAGTGAATGATCTCGCCAATTCCTGCCGCTACGGAACCGCCGTGGGAGTGGATCCGACGACGAATGCCAGAGGTTCGGGCGCGGTCTATGATCAAGCCTCGTCCACGCCAACGGTCCTGCCCGATGGCTCTGTGCTCTTCGGCGCCCTCGATGAGTACAACTACAGCCGGGGGCATCTTTTTCATTTCGATGCCCAGGGAAACTATCTCAACGCCTACACGTTCGGATGGGATTCCACCGCGGCAGTTTACCAGCATGATGGCACGTATTCGGTTGTGATCAAAGACAACCATTATCCAGGGCCCGCTTACTGCTACTTCAACAATCCGGTTTGCTCGTCGGTGGGGCCGGGACCGTATTATGTTTCACAGCTCAACGCTAATCTGCAGGTAGAGTGGTCCTTCCAAAACACCACCATCAACCAGAGTCACCCGAACGGGTACGAGTGGTGTGTCAATGCGCCGGTGATCGATGTCAACGGGCTGGTCTATGTAACCAGTGAAGATGGAAATGTGTACACGGTTCCGCAGGGTCACCAGGGGGTGTTTACGCAATGGCAACAGAGACTCTTTCTGAAAGAAGCTTTAGGCGCGGCTTACACTCCGCTGTCAATTGCAGAGGACGGCAAAGTGTACAGTCAGAATGACGGTCATCTTTTCGTGGTTGGTCAGTAGCTTAGAGCGATTTCTGAGTTGCTGTAACCGCCTTGAAAGGGCGCGGCTTCAGCCGCGCCGATGCGCGCTACCAACAACTCGGCCTTTAGGCCCTGAGGTACGCCCCTCAGCGGCTAAAAGCCGGTCACTTCCCGCTATGTTTTCGGCACGCCTGAAGGCGTGCCCCTTCAAAAGCGATACAGGCACTGCGAAATCGCTCTAAAGCCCACGCCGCAATCGCCCTATCTTGCGTTACAGTAGTGCTTGCGCGACTTTCGCCACCTTCTGGAGTTTCAGAGAGGTGACATCTTTGGCGGGTAAGCAACCATGAAGATCAGGATTGTGCTGATTGGCTTGGTGATAGCGATGGGCTCGGCTACCTTCTGGGCCCAGGACGAGCCACCGCAGCTCACCGTACCCAAACCACCAGCCGGCGCCCCGGTCGGTCCCACTGCCCTGACTCCCGGCCAAAGCCAGCCGCAGCTCAAACCGGGTCAGGCAGCGGTTTCGAGCGAGCATGGAAATGCTGCGGAGTCCGTCACCGTGCCCGCGGGCACGAAGATCCCACTCACCTTGAAGCAAGGCATTACCACCAAGAACGCCCATGCGGGTGATCCGGTCTATGCGCAGACCTCATTTCCCATCGGGATAAATAATCACATCGCGATTCCGGCCGGGACCTTTGTGCAAGGCGAGGTCCTGCGGGTGCAACGGCCTGGCAGGGTGAAGGGCCGCGCCTCGTTGCTGATGAACCTTACCTCCATGATGTTCCCCAACGGCTACACCATCGGACTGCCCGCAACCGTGCAGGGCACGCCTGGAAATGCCGCAACCAACGGTGTCAAGGACAAAGAAGGAACGATTGCCGGAGACAGCAGCAAGGGAAAGGATGTGGGCACGATTGTGAACCTGGCGATTCCGGGAGCCGGCATTGGAGCCATCGCCGACCAGGGGAGTGGTAAGGGGGCAGGGATCGGCGCAGCCGCTGGCGGCGCTCTTGGCCTGGCCACTGTGCTGTTAACTCGCGGTCCCGAAATTGAGCTGGGCGCCGGCGCTTCGGTCGAGATGGTGCTGGGGCACAGTCTGACCATCGAACAGAACAAGGTGAATCGGGCGGGTCAGTAATCCGATACTTTTGTTGAGGAATCAGGCCCCGGCGAGCAGGTCCGTTGGATCTCTTCGAAAATCGAATACTTCTTAGTGTTGGGACAGTACGGTTTGCAGTCG
Organism: uncultured Acidobacteriaceae bacterium; assembly: GCA_963823635.1. Lineage (GTDB taxonomy): Bacteria > Acidobacteriota > Terriglobia > Terriglobales > Acidobacteriaceae > Bog-257. The sequence goes on from CAWGMV010000015.1 coordinate 92,184, forward strand.
CGCCTTCAGCGTCTAGTTGTTATGGGCCGGCATTCTTTCTCAGAGTGCCGGCCTGTTTCGGGGTAGCTATTTGCGCGTTTTACTGTTCACTGGCACAGCACGCCATTCAGATGAAACACAGTCGGGGAATTGTTGTTCCCGCTGTAGTTGGCATTAAATCCGATGCCGGTCAAGGTGCCGCCCGGAGCGATGGTTGGATTCCAAGCTGCGTTGGTGAGGGTTATGTTTTCTCCGCTCTGGGCGTAATTTGAGTTCCATGCCTGAATCATCTGCTGGTTCCCGGACCATGTCCACGTCAGGGTCCAACCGTTGATCGGTGAATTGCCGGTGTTCTTGATGGAGACCGCACCGGTGAATCCACTTCCCCAATCATTCTGGTCAACATAGGTGATGTGGCAATTGCTGCCGCCTCCGGACTGCGTGGTGGCATTAGCTTCGTTGGAGTTGCCCGACTCGCCCACCAAGTCAGCCGCTCTGACAATGTAGTAGTAGGTGGTGGAGGGCTGCAGGCCGGTGTTCGAGAAGCTGGGCCCAACCAAGCCGGTGGCGATCCGGTTCGACGAGGAAGGAACGAAAGCCGCCGAAGTACTGGAGTAAAGATTGTAGGTCACGCTGCAGTTTGGCGGTGAAGTGACCGCAGTCCAGCTGAGATTGATCTGGCTGGAGGACACTGCGATGGCAGCAAGGCCGGCCGGCGCGGAAGGTGGGGCTTGACAACTTCCACCTCCGCCGGTGAATTGAATCGTTGCCAGGAGTTGCTGCTTCAACTGGCTGACGGGCGTCGAATCGTAGTTGCTATCGAGCAGCGCGTAGCTGTCCTCTCCATTCAGGGCCCAGTAAGTCCAATTCAGCCGGGAATTGTTTTTCAGGAAGGTCACGATGCCCTGGAACCACTGGCCCTGGGAGCCGGGCGAGTTGCTCTCGATGTCGCTGCTGTTGTTGGTGGTGCCAAACTCTCCCACCCACACGGGAGCAATGCCGTTCAGGCTGAGGTAGGCCCAGAACTTCGTCCACACGGCGACCAGGCTGGCATAAGTGGTATTGCCATTGAACCAGGACTGTTGATAGAGGTTCGGCCCGTAGTCGTGGGCAGAGTACACCAGCCGGTTCCCGATATTCAGCACGACAGGATAGGATTGCGCGCCTTCCAGGTTGCCGCCCCACCAGTCGCAGTCGTTGTTGTAGCAGTCGGTGCCTTCTGACAAAGATCAGCAGACTAGGATTGACGTTCAGGACGGCGTTGCCACCGCGCTTCCGGCAGCCAGCCGCCAATCGTACGACGTCAAGCCGCAGCCCCAACAGGAACCGCCGCTCTGATCATTGTGTGGCTCATTCCGCAGGTCCATTCCGATTACAGTGGAATTGTTGAGGTAGCGTTGCGCCAGCGAAGTCCAATCGTTGATCCAGGCACTTTCTGGATACTGCGGGGTGTACCACAGTCCATTGGCCTCGGCGCTATTGCCGGCTTCCGAGCGATGGTTGTCAAGAATGATGTGCAGGCCGATCTGGCCGGCGTAGGCGACGATCTTGTCCACGATTTGCAGCGAATTCAACCCCTTCAAGTCCGTGTTAATTGGTCCGCTGCTGTTGTAGTAGCTTATGTTGTTTGGGACAATGGGCGTCTCTACCATCTGGTTGGAAAACGGAAGGCGAACCACGTTGTATCCGTTGCTCTGAATCGCATTCATGATGTAGTGATAGTCTTGGGCCCATAGTCCATGCACGACCTCGTCAGTAGTTTCTAAGCCATACCAATTCACGCCGGCAATACGAACTACTTTGCCGCTGGAATCCAGGATTTGGCTACCACTCGTGTGCCAATAGCCAGTCTGTGCGTAAGCAGAATTCGTTGAGAGTCCGACGAGAAGCAACAATACTCCCCAGGCCCCGGGCGAGAAGGCCCGGCGCAAAGTGATGAACAGCATTCGGTATTCTCCTTCTTAGTTGTGCTCAGGCCGACAACTGCGCTGGCGCAGACTTTTAGCCTAACTGCAGGGCTTTCGTAGATCTCAGCATTCGTGGGGAGTTCGATTTACTGCGGGGCCGTACGGTGCTGTTTCTAAATCCAGATCAGCGCGTGCTTCCGGTCTGGCGCATGAACCTATGCACGCTCATAACCATCATAGGAATTAACTGTAACAGTCAGATTCGGCTAGCTAGATTGCTTCGAGCAAGCGAGACCACAAGTAGTGGAAGGCATGAAGCTTCTACACGGACTAAGTAAGAATCTCTTAGCACCTTGGTGATGGACATGCCTCTGCTAGCCAAGACCAACTTGGCAGAGAGGGTGCCTGCAAAATTGTTGATTTTATGGTGGACCTGGTCGGAATCGAACTTGAGGCGTTTACGCGGCGTGAGCGCAGCGGGAGCCGCGCGCCGAAATCCCGAGCACAGCGAGGGGACCTCTTACGATTGACTTGTTGAGAGATGTTGGTGGACCTGGTCGGGATCGAACCGACGACCTTCCCGGCAAGCCGGGACGCGCGGAAGCTTTGGTGGACCTGGTCGGGATCGAACCGACGACCTTCCCGGCAAGCCGGGACGCGCGGAAGCTTTGGTGGACCTGGTCGGGATCGAACCGACGACCTCTTCCATGCCATGGAAGCGCGCTCCCAGCTGCGCCACAGGCCCACTTCGCGGAAGGAACGCCGCCCGAACGAACGGCGCTTTGCTTATTCTCTCGCGGCAACTTAGTCTAGTCAAACCAGGCGAAGGCGGCTGACAAGTGCTGATCTGGAGTGTGAGGTCTCATGCATTCCGTTTACATCCTGCAAAGCGAGACCACAAAGCGATTCTACATTGGCTGCGCAAGCGATTTACCTGCCCGTCTCGCAGAACATCAACGTGGCCAGACTCTTTCGACGCGCGGCCGAGGACCATGGGTTTTGGTGTACCAAGAGCAATTCAGCACGTTGGCTGAAGCACGACAGCGCGAACAACAACTCAAGAGGTGGAAGTCGCACCGCTCGATTCAGGAGCTGATTGAAACAGGGCAGTGAAGCTTCAGCGCGTCCCGGCTTGCCGGGAAGGTCGTCGGTTCGACCCGATCAGGTCCACCAAAGCTTCAGCGCGTCCCGGCCTGCCGGCGAAACGGGGATTTCCGATGGACCTTGAGATGTTTGAAGCATTCCGCTTCGGCGTTGGTCTGGTCGCGATCGTCCTTCTTGGGGCGACTCCGATTTGCCGCTGGAAGTTTGGACGAGGACCCAAATTATTACTGGCTTGGGCGAGCAACTATTCGGTTTCCACGGGCACGTCGGGAAACTTTCGAAAGTCCTGATCAAAGGTGGAGACTGGCACATTCTTAGCTACTGCGGTGGCAGCGATCAGACAGTCGACAAAATGAGCCCTCGTTGCTTGATAGCGGTTCAGGGCGTCGAAGTGGATCGTTACCTCGCTGATCTCGACACCAGGACTGGAGATCAGACGCCCCAGTGCTGAAGCAATGCCGGCGCGTGGATGTCCATAGAAAGACTCGAGTACAAACACGCACTCTGCCAAAACCACCGGCAGCACCACGACCTCCACGTCGCCTCGATCGCAGGCATCGAACAGCTTGTCGGCTGCTCTGGCATGCCTGTCGTGGTCCTGTACCAGATAACGGATAATGAGGTTAGTGTCGACAAGTCTTCGCTTGCTCACCGCGTACCCTCATGACGCGCGGCCCGATCAGCGGCTTCGCGGATTTCAGCGAAAGACATCCCCTTTCCCTTATTGCTGGCGAGCGCGCCCTTGAGTGATCGAATGCCCGGATGCACACGAATGGTGGCTCGGTCTCCCTCCACCGCATATTCCAGCTTGTCGCCCGGCTTGATTCGCAAAGCCTTTCGAATTTTCTCGGGAATCGTCGTCTGCCCTTTGCTCGTCACTGTAGAATGCAGCATCGCTTTATCCTTACTCCAGCGGTTTGTCCTTACTTCTGTATTGTCCCTTACTTCTGGCTATCTGGCAAGCTACGGTGGGGCCTCATCGCTGCGATTGGCGCGGATGGACCATCCATTCTGCGCGCCGAGCATCATCGTATAATTTCCACAATCACTCATGGCACTCTCCGCGAACCAAAAACTAGGGCCGTACGAAATTCTCGCGCCGGTTGGCGAAGGCGGCATGGGCGAGGTGTACAGGGCCCGAGACACGCGGCTGAACCGCTCTGTCGCCATCAAGGTCCTGCCGCAGGGAATCGCCGACGATCCCGGACGGATGGCCCGCTTCGAGCAAGAGGCGCGCAGCATCGCGGCGCTCAATCATCCCAACATCCTCGCCATTTATGACGTCGGTGTGCAGAACGGCACATCCTACCTGGTCATGGAGTTGCTGGAAGGCGAAACCCTGCACCAGCGCCTGGAGCATGGCGCGTTGCCGGTGCGCAAAGCGGTGGAGATCGGCACCCAGATTGCGTTCGGCCTGGCGGCAGCTCACGAACGCGGCATCATTCATCGCGATCTGAAGCCGGAGAACATCTTCCTCACCAAAGACGGCCACGTGAAACTCCTGGACTTCGGATTGGCGAAGGACCAGTCTGGGGGAAACGGCGGCTCACCGGATGGCGCGACGCTGACCATGCGCACCGCTCCCGGCGTGGTGTTGGGGACAGCACCCTATATGGCGCCCGAGCAGGTGCGTGGCGAGCCGCTGGATTACCGCGCGGATATCTTCAGCTTTGGCGCGGTTCTGTACGAGATGCTTACCGGCAAGCGGGCGTTCAGTGGCGAATCGTCGGTCGAAACCATGAATGCGATCCTCAAATCCGATCCTCCGGAAATTGATACCACCGGGGTAAAGATTTCTCCCGGGCTGGATCGGATTGTGCGGCATTGCCTGGAGAAAAATCCCGCTGACCGCTTTCAATCGGCGCGGGACCTGACCTTTGCCCTTGGAGCCTTGTCGGGATCGGGATCAACCACGGCGGTGCCGGCGATTGGGGCAGCGCACCGACGGAACATATGGATATGGGCCGTGGCGGTGGTGGCGGTCGTCGCTGCAGCGCTGATCGGCTATTTTGCCGCCAGGTCTGGCCCGGCGCCACAGCGCATGGATTTTGCCATCGCGACCGACGGCGAAGTTACCCATCTTGCGCTGTCGCCCGACGGCACCATGCTGGCCTATGTGGCGCCTGAGGAAAGCACGTCGCAGAGTCTTGTCCACGTGCAGCGTGTTGGTTCCTCCGAGGCGCGTCACCTGGACGGAAGCGACGGCGCGACCTATCCTTTCTGGTCTCCGGATGGAAAGTACGTGGCCTTCTTCGCGAATGGCAAGTTGAAGAAGATGTCCATCTCGGGCGGCACTCCGGAGATCATCGCCAGGGCGGAGGGCGGTCGTGGCGGCGCCTGGGGAAAGAAGAATGTGATCGTTTATGCGCCCAGCATCGGGGGACCGTTGTGGAAGGTCAATCCCGACGGCACAGAGGCCGCACCCCTGACCGACAAGCTCATGACCGATAACGAATCCTCTCATCGCTGGCCGGCCTTTCTGCCGGACGGCGAGCATTTTGTCTTCTGGGCGGGCAATTTCGACCATGGCCCGGAGGACCGGAGCTCAGGAATTTACTTCAGCTCGCTGGACGCCAAGCGGAAAGAGCTCGTGTTGCCGGCGCAATCCAGTCCTGGCTACGGCCACGGTCATCTTTATTACGTTGACGACAAGCATTCTCTGGTCGCGGTCCGCATGGACGAGAACAAGGCGAAGCTGTTAGACCGTCCCCAGGTCGTGGCGACCCAGGTGGGACGAAACCCCTCGACCTACTGGGGGTCCTTTGCGGTCGCAGATAACGGGACCGTGGTCTATCACCTCGGCTCGGGAGCAACGTTGTCGCAACTGACCTGGTACAACCGGGGTGGACAGGAAGTAGCCAAAGCCGGGGAAGCAGGTATCATGGCCAACCCTACTCTCTCGCCCGACGCGCAGCGGGTCGCGGTCGATGTCGCCGACGCGAAGGACAGGAACGTTGACGTCTGGATCCGCGATCTTCCCGACCATACCTTCACTCGCTTTACTTTCGATCCGGCGGAGGAAACGAACGGCGTGTGGTCGCGCGATGGCCGGACGATCGCTTATCGTTTAGCCCAGACCGAGGGCTGCGTTATTCGCCTGAAGAGCGCCAATGGGCTGGAGGCGGAGCACGGCGTAGGACCGGTTCGGGGACGCAATGACTCAATACCAAACTCCTGGACTAAGGATGACGCGGGAGTTGTCATAACTCAGCAATCGGCGTCCAGCTCCAAGCTGCTGTTGGTCACGCTTGCCGATGGTAAGGAAACGCCGATCCTCAGCGGCAGCGGCAACCAGTACGGCGGGCAGATCTCTCCTGACGGAAAATGGCTGGCCTATGCCTCCGACGAATCCGGCGATTGGGAGGTGTACATCACGCCTTTTCCCGGGACGGGCGGCAAGCTGCAGGTATCGCGCGGGGGAGGAACGGAACCGCGATGGCGCGGCGATGGCAAAGAGATTTTCTACCTCAGTCCAAGCGAGCAGATTATGAGCGTCGCGGTGAGCGGAGCAGGTGGACTCTCTACCGGGATGCCAACCCCATTGTTCCAAGTCCACGCGCGTGCTCCGGTATCGTCATCCGATATCTTCAGCTACGACGTGACTGCTGACGGGCAGCGGTTTCTGGTGAATCAGTACGTCAAGCCGGCCGAGATCCCGCCGCTAAACATCGTGCTGAATTCAACGGCTGGAATGCAGTAGCCAGTCGTGTTCCACGTGAACCCGCGTGATCACCGCCTCTGGCTGAGCGCCGCTCACCGACCCGGAGTAAACTGGTCCCAGGGAATAACAGCCCCGCCGCCACTCCTCGCATCCAAACGGTTAAAAGCGCCCGCCTCGTCCGCGACCTTGTTTTGAAATCTGCGGCAGAGGACCGTGATGATAAAATTCCTGGTTGTCCTTATTGGCTTGCCCTTATGGTTAGCGGCGCAAACTGCGGCGCCGGTTAGTCCGGTAAACACTTCTGCTGCGAACCCTGCTGCCCCTGTGGGCGGTGTGATGAGTTCTTTCGTCCCTGACCTGGACCGCTTGCAGGCTGCTGCTTCGCAGACCGCAATCGACATCGGTCATCTGCGCATTGATAAGTGGAAAACAGACGGAGAGTCCAAACAGCAGGCGCAAAGCAACGCCGATTCCATACAGCGCAATTTGACATCGGCGTTGCCGGAACTGATCGACGCTGCGCGCGCTGCTCCCCAAGACCTGACCGCCGAGTTTATGCTTTATCGCAATCTGAACGCGCTCCACGACGTATTGGGTGGACTGACTGAGTCGGCTGGCGCTTTTGGTCCACGCAGCGATTTCGAGTCGCTGACGCAGCAATACCAGGTCATCGCTTCGGTGCAGCACGATCTAGGGGAAGCATTGGAACGCCTCACTGCTTCGACCCAACTCGAACTGGGCCAGTTGCGGGCCGAGGTGTTGCGTGCGCAGCAGCAAAGCGCCGTGACAGCTCCGCTCAAGAAGGTGGTAGTTGACGACACCGCGCCAACCTCCAAAACCGTCCACAAGAAGAAGAAGGCGGCAGGATCGAGCAGCGGTGCAGCCTCAGCAGAGTCTGGTTCCAACTCCGGCACAACGCCGAAGTCGTAATTGCTACCATTCGGACCCACAAAAGCCCAGGCGCGGGAACATTTGCCTCAATTGCGGGGTCTATCTAGGTTGGCCCGTCCTTGACAGAGGCGCGGTTGTGCGTTTGTGGCATTTTTCAGACGGAGGGTCTGGATGGTGGCAGCGTCAGCGCCGCCATCGAGAACGGTTGTTGCGGACTCCCGTTCTATTTATCATTGAGGTACACCTTTGGCGGGAGCAACAGTAGTGAGTGACCTCGCAAGTGCGCTGGGAGTCCGCACCGCGGAAGCCGGGATCGTGGCTGAATTAAAGGCCGGGTCGGAAGAGGCTTTCGAATGGCTCATCGCACATTACAACCAGCCGGTTTACAGTCTCGTATACCGGATTCTCGACGATCCCTCGGACGCTGCCGACACCACCCAGGAAGTGTTCATCAAGGTTTTTCGAGGTATCAGGAACTTCAATGCCGATTCCAGTCTGAAGACATGGATCTACCGCATCGCGGTACATGAGGCCTCGAACCACCGGCGCTGGTGGTTCCGGCACAAGGGGCAAGAAACGTCCATCGAGCCTGCGGAGGACGCCGGGCACCCGTCACTCGGTATCAAAGACAGGCTTGTGGACGAGGGCAAGTCTCCTCTGCAGAACGCCTGTGACGAAGAGTTGCGGGCCCGGGTGGAAACGGAATTGAAGGCGCTGAGCGAGCCTTACCGGACAACGGTGATCCTGCGCGACATTGAGGAATTGTCGTACGAGCAGATCGCCGAGGTGATGCAGACTTCGTTGGGAACGGTGAAGTCCCGTCTGGTTCGCGGACGCGAAGCCTTGCGTAAGCGCATGGAGCGCCATCTCGAGGCCTTCGGCCTGGACGCCGGCGCTGAGCAAGAGAGAAGACGCCGTAAAGGCGGCGCGATGGGCGGTCAAGAGATTGAGGTCATGTCATGAAGTGCTCGGTTGCGCAGAAACTCATGTCGTTGTACGTGGATGGCGAAGTGACCCGCAGCCAGTTGGCCCATGTGGATGAGCACCTGCATAGCTGCGGAGAGTGCGCCGCACTCTATGCGTCAATTCGACAAACGCAGACGCTGGTCGCATCCCTGGGGCGGAAGGCTGCGCCGCCTGAGATGGCCCTCCGGCTCCGCGTGGCAATTTCCCAGGAAATTGCCAGCGCCGGAAGTTCGCGCTGGGATGCGTTGCGCGTTCGTTGGGAGAATGCCTTCGACGCCATCATGGTTCCGGCCACGGCTGGCCTGGTAACCACAATGATTGTGTTCGGGCTGCTCATCAGCCTCATCTATCCCGGCCAGGTGCGGGCCTCCAACGACGTGCCAACCATGCTCTACACGCCGGCAGAGTTGAAATTCACTCCGTTCGAATGGTCCGTGGGCGCCAACAGCGCGGATTCGCTGGTGGTAGAAGCCTATGTAGGCCCCGATGGCCGCGTCCAGGACTACCGCATTCTTTCGGCCCCCGAGGACGCGCAGGCCATCCTGCCCGAGCTGAAGAACATGCTCATCTTCACCACTTTCCATCCGGCTACTGCCTTCGGGCAGCCTACCGCCAGCCGGGTCATTCTGTCGTTCTCCAAGGTGCAGGTGAAGGGGTAGCAACCCGCAGTGCGTCAGTCTCTAGCTAGCGACTAATCAGCCATGTGGATTTCTGTCCGCTTCACTCGACGTTTGGGCAAACCGTACATGCGCGCAGAAGGGTGAAACGGAAAACCGTGCCGTAATTGCTGGTCCCGCCCTCGTCGGTAGCCCCGTAGAAGTTGCCGTCGGGGGCCTGCACCAGCGCGGCGTCAGGGAACAGGCCGTCAGCGCAGCCGCGTGCTGGACAAAAGCTGTAGAGCGTAGTCAGCGCGCCGTTGGGAGTGATTTTGAAGACGGTTCCGCTCAGGTCGGCGCCGCCGCCGTAGGTTGTACCGTAGAAATTGCCATCGGTGGCCTGCACCGGCGGCGCCGTGGGATAGGCGCCGTCAGCGCACCTACTTAGCGAACAGAAGCTGTAGAGCGTCGTCAGGTTTCCGCTGGGGGTGATTTTGAAGACCGTGCCACAGGTACCGTTGTCTGGGCAGTTGGCGCCGCCCTGGGGGGTGGTCCCGTAAAAGTTGCCGTCACGGGCTTGCACTAGCTCGCCGTTAGGGAACTCGCCGTCGGGGCACCCCGTTTGAGTACAGAAGTTGTAGAGCGTGGTCAGCGTCCCGCTGGGGGTGATTTTGAAGATCGTCCCGCACCCAAGACCGTCGCAGTTATTGCCGCTGGCCCCGCCATGGCCAGTAGCCCCGTAAAAGTTACCGTCCGCGGCCTGGATCAGTCCCCAGGGATTGTAGCCGTCGGGGCAGTTGTTGTTCTGAGAGCAAAAGCTGTAGAGCGTGGTCAGCGTGCCGCTGGGGGTGATTTTGAAGATCGTCCCGCAGCCATCCCCGATGCAGCCGGGGTTGGCTCCGCCCGTGGAGGTGGTCCCGTAAAAGTTGCCGTCTGTAGCCAGCACGACGCCGTTAGGGTACCTGCCATCCACGCAGTTGTTTTGAGAGCAAAAGCTGTAAAGCGTGGTCAGCGTACCGCTGGAAGTGATTTTGAAGACCGTGCCGGCATCATCGGCTCCGCTTCCGCCCGAGGAGGTGGTCCCGTAAAAGTTGCCGTCCGGCGCCTGCACCAGGGCACCGTAAGGATCGACGCCGTCAGTGCAGTTGGGCTAGTCAGGACAAAAGCTGTACAGCGTGGCCTCCGTCCCATCGGGGGTGATTTTGAAGACCGTCCCACAGCCGGAAGGGGAGCAGTTGTCTCCGCCCGCGCCCGTGGTCCCGTAATAGTTACCATCCGAGCCCCGGGCCACTGCGGAGTCAAGCCCGGCGCCGTCGAAGGGGTATCCCGTAAAGCTGTGCAGCGTGGTTAACATTTGTGCGGGCGCGGCAATTGCCGTTGCGGCACAAAACGCGAAGAGGATGCAGGCGATTTTTGACAATGTAGCTTTGTTCATGGCTCCTCTTTTCCGGCCTCGCGGCGGCACAGCTAGATCGGGCGGGTTCGCGATTCAGAAATTCCGTAGAAACGAGAACGAGCCGGGATTGGGAATGCAAGAAGCCACTGACGGCCTCCGCAAACAGAAAATCCGGGCGCGTTCAGCGGAAACCCTTACGGCCCGAAAATCTACTATTCTGCTCGCACCGTCGTCAACTCAGCCCTGCCGAAAACTCACCGATGAGTCGGCTGATTTTTTGAGCCCGACAACGCTTAACCAATTCAAGTTGACGAGAAACGCCCTTCCGGAAACTTGCCCCCACTGACGTTTGGGAAATGTCTCCGAGGGCGGATTTGCGCCCGCGAAACGCTCCTCGTAAACTGGGAAAAAGCCCTTAGCCATTAGCCTCTAGCCGTTAGCTCTTAGCAATCGGCTTCGCAGCAGGGCTGGATTGCTAAAGGCTAAGAGCTAACAGCTAAAAGCTCACAAGTTGGAGGCTTCTGCTGCCCTTTTCTCTCCGAACCCTTGTTCTGTTGCTCGTGACGCTGTCGCTGGCCTGTGCTGTTACAGCCCAGTCGAAGGCGACTCTCGACGTCAGTGAAACGCTATTCAGTGTGGTTGCAGCCATGAATGTCTGCGGCTACGACGCGGAGCTGTCGTCATCGTCGCCTATTCGCGCGGAAGTGCGGGCCGACCTGACGGAGGCCAACAAGGCCCCGGCAGCGGCGGCGGCTGAAGAAAAGATGTGCCGCTTCTATCACGATCATCAGCAGGGCGACAGCGCTGGGAACCTGGCACAATATGTGTCGCTCGCTCTGAGCCTCGGCGAACCTCCGGACTTCGCTCCTAAAGTGCCGGAAGCGGACATGCCGCCGGATTCGACTTACGTCCTCGGCTTCGGACCGGTGTTGAAGCAGTATTACGCAGCCGCCAAAATGCATTCCATTTGGCTGAAGCATCAGCCTCAATACCTGGCCCTGATTGACGAGTACCACGAGCCGGTAGCGAAGATGATCACTTCGACCGACACCTACCTGCGCATGCCGTTGACGGGTTTTGCAGGGCACAATTTCACCGTCTATCTGGAGCCGATGACTGCGCCGGGGCAGGTCAACTCGCGCAATTATCAGGATAGTTACTACCTTGTGCTTTCTCCGGCCGCACTCAGCCTCCACATGGACGAGATTCGGCACACTTATCTGCACTTCGTGCTCGACCCGCTCATCGCAAAACGGGCGACGGCGCTGCTGCGGCTGAAGCCCCTCCTTGGGCCACTGCAAAAGGCCCCCATGTCGGAGGACTACAAGCTTGACACCGGTTTGCTGGTCATCGAGTGCCTGATTCGGGCTATTGAAGCGCGCACGCCGTCCGACCCCAAATTGCCGGCCAAAGACCGTCAGGCCATGATCCAGCGTGACGAGGCGGAAGGTTTCACCCTTACGGGCTACTTTTACCAGCAACTGCTGGACTTCGAAAAAAGCGGCACGGGCCTGCAGGCCGCCTTCCCTGACTGGCTGCACAACCTTGACGTGGATCACGAGAAGAAAGTGGCCAGCGAGATACAATTTGCGCCAGTGGCCAAGCCTGAGGTGATGCAGGCAGCAAAACCTGCTTCGCAATCCAAGGTAGTATTGGCGGAACGTGAGCTGTCCAATGGCAATTCAGGCGCTGCCGAAAAACTAGCGCACGAGGCGCTGGCAGCGAATGAAGACCCGGCGCAGGCCTATTTCGTGCTGGCCCAGGCCGCGAGCTTAAGCGGCAACATGCAGGGCGCACAGGAGAACTTTCAGAAGGCACTCGATTCCTCGAAGGACCCGCGCGTGGTGGCTTGGTGTCACATTTATCTCGGGCGCATTCTCGACCTCCAGGAAGAGCGCGAGGCTGCGGTTGCGCAGTACCAGGCGGCACTCAAGACCGGCGACACCTCGGCGGACACAAAGAATGCAGCCGAGCGTGGACTGAAACAGCCGTATCAGCCGCCTTCTGCTAAGCAGCAACCGCAATAGTCACACTCATCGAGGACGGCATGCGAGGAAGGACGAAGAAATGAGATCGAGTTTTGCAATCGTGGCGGTGCTGTTGGCCACGGGCACGGTGATAGCTCAAACCAATCCCGCTCCCAATCAGACCGGCGGACAAGCCCAGGGACAGAGCGCGACAAAACCTGCCAACGCTGGCGGCCCGCAAACACAGCCTCCCAGCGGCGCGAAGAAGTTGCCGGAGGCCAAGTCGCAGGAAGAATTCAAGGCTTATCAGGACGCCGCGGCCAAAACTAACCCAGATGAAATGGCGGCAGCCGCCGACGCGTTTGCGGCAAAGTTTCCCAACAGCGAGTTGCGGGAGCTCCTTTACGTTCGGGCCATGAACCTCTATCAGCAGAGCGACAATGCCGAAAAGGAGATTGCGATGGGGCGCAAGGCGATCGCCATCGATCCCACCGATCCGGTGCCCCTGATTAATGTTGCATCGGCCTTGGCAGAGGCCACGCATGACACCGACCTTGATCGCCAGGATCGCTACAACGAGGCCTCGAAAGACGCGCAGGCGGCAATCAGCAACATTGATACCGGCCTGCACGTTCCGCCGAACGCCCCGCCTGAGCGAGTGGCAATGGTGAAGACCAATATTCTTGCCATGGCTTACGAGACGCTGGGCGTGATCGAGATCAATGAAAAAAATTATGCGGCGGCGGAACAGAACCTGCAGAAAGCAGTGGACGCTCGCAAAGCGTCTCCCGAGGCGAGCGTGTATTTGCGTCTCTCAGTCGCGCAGGACAATCTGGGAAAATACCCGCAAGCGCTCGAGTCAGCCAACAAAGCGGCTGAATTGGCGCAACCCGGAAGCGTAGTGCAGAGCCTGGCCAAGCAGCAACAAGCGCGTTTGCAGAAGCTGATCGCCGCAGGATCGGCGTCAAGCCCGGCCACTGCGCCGACGGCGACGCCCGCTCCCGCAAAGCCGGCAACCGGCCAGCCGTCCAATACGACTCCGCCGCCTACGCCGCATTAAGAGTGGTTGGGTTTCAGTGTCGTGGTTCTGTGCACGAACCGGACTAGAGCAGGTCCAAACTTACCGTAACCGCAGGTTCGGTAGAGCGACGCCGTGTCCGCCGGCAACTAGAAAAACCGCTTGATAGACATACCAACTCTGGCAGTTTGAACATCACGAAACAGCAATGAAGTCCGATCAACATGACCTTTCAGTGCTGGAGAATGCTCTCGAGCATCGCTTCCGCCGTCGCGAGCTGCTGGAGCAGGCGTTGACGCACGCTTCCTATGCGCGGGAAATGGAAGCGAAGAGTGGCGCCGGGGACCACGGTGTCCTTGCGCCCGACAACGAGCAGATGGAGTTTCTGGGCGATGCGGTACTGTCGTTCGTTGTCAGCCAAGAGCTTTTTCGCCGCTTCCCGGAATACCATGAAGGGGACCTGTCGAAGCTGCGGGCGCACATTGTAAGCGCGCGTCACCTGCTTCGACCGGCGCGGACGCTGGGGATCGGGGAATTCCTTCGCCTCGGCAAGGGCGAGGAACGCAGCGGTGGGCGCGGCAAGAGCGCCCTGCTGACAGATGCACTCGAAGCGGTTATCGCCGCCCTGTACCTCGATGGCGGGCTCGAATCGGCGCAGCGCTTCATCCTGCAGGCAATTCTTGAGCCCGAACTGGCCGAGGTCCACAAGCTCGGCGACAAGACCCTGCCGGTGATGGACTACAAGTCGGCCTTACAGGAGGCGGCGCACGCCAGCGGGCGTCCGCAGCCGCGCTACGTGCTGGTAAAGGAAGAAGGCCCTGACCATCGCAAGCTCTTCACCATGGAAGCGCACGTGGCAGCTTCCGCAGGGGGCGACACGGGTTTCGTCCGTTGCAGCGAGGGGAGTACTAAGAAGCTCGCCGAGCAGGGGGCTGCACGAAAGGCCTGGGAGTATCTACAATCATTAAAGGCAGGCTCTGTGGGAACCGCCCCCGGTCCGGCGAACGAATCTAAGTAGTCATGAGCGAAGTCAGCACTGAACCCCAAGTCACCATCGTTTCCGAAGTGCCAACCGCTGCCGGAAAGCGCTCGTCATCCCGCCCCCGGTCCGGCGGCATGACTGGCCTGCAGTCGCTGGCTACGACCATCGTCATCGCCGTTTTTGTCATAACCTTTGTGGTGCAGGCATTTCAGATTCCTTCGGAATCGATGGAGAAGACGCTTCTCATCGGTGACTACCTGCTGGTGGACAAGGCGCATTACGGACATTCGCGCGTCTGGGGATGGCTCCTCCCGTATCACTCTATTCAACGACAGGACATCATTGTTTTTCGCTATCCCGTAAACCCCAGGCAGCACTTCGTAAAGCGGGTTGTTGCGGTCCCCGGCGACCGGGTGCGGCTGATTAACAAACATGTCTATGTCAATGGCATACGCCAGGACGACGAGTACGCTACCTTCAACTGGGCGCAGCGCGACAAGTTTCGGGACAATTTCCCCGATGGCGGCTTTTACGCCGACAAAATCTCGGCCCGCTGGTTTCTGCAGGCGCAAAAACTTCTCGAGGACAACGAGCTCATCGTTCCCGAGGGTTCATTCTTTGTTCTGGGCGATAATCGGGACGACAGCTACGACTCGCGCTATTGGGGATTCGTTCCTGCAGAGAACGTGGTGGGTCGTCCGTTGCTGATTTATTTCTCAATGGACCGGGACTCGCCGGTCCTGGCCAGTGGGCTGCCGTCTGATAGACTTTCGAGTCTGGCTCACAATGTAACCAATCTGGTTGAGAGTCTGCGTTGGCGGCGCATGTTACGGACGGTACAGTAGTTCATCTGGCAGAAAAACTCGATACCGAGGAAGAAGGCTTTTGGCGACAACCAAGAATTCAGTGAACACCGCTCAAAAGAGCCGGAAAGCGGCGGCAGCGCAAAAAGACGTTGCACGACCCGAGCCTCAAAAGCCTGCCAAGCCCAAAGAGACCACTCCAGAATTCATTGCCTCGATGGCGATCGTGATCGTCACGGGCTTGTTCATCATCACCTTTGCACTGCAGGCCTTTGAAATTCCCTCCAGCTCGATGGAGAACACTCTGCTGATTGGCGATCACGTATTTGTTGACCGCATGATACTTGCGCCCATCACGAGATGGATCGATAAACTCATTCCCTACCGCAACCCGCGGCATGGCGATGTCTTCGTCTTCATATCCCCGGCGCAACCCGGTCTTTACGTGGTGAAGCGCGTCATGGGAATTCCCGGCGATCGCATTCACCTGCAGGACGGCGTCGTGTACCGCAACGGTGAGCGCCTCGAGGAACCCTATGTACTCCAGAGCGGCGACTACAACTCTTATCGCGACAACTTCCCTAACGGTCTGCCGGATTACAGCCCCTGCGATGGGTGTGCGGAATGGCGGGCAGCCCTGCCCTCCTACATTCAGAACGGCGAACTCGTAGTCCCTCCAGGCAAAATCTTCGCCATGGGTGATCATCGCGACGTCAGCCTCGACAGCCGCTACTGGGGCTTCGTTCCGCGAGAGAACGTAATTGGACGGCCGATGTTCATCTACTGGTCGTTCGTGACCCCACGTGACGAGTATCAGCATCAGGATATTAGCGATCGGGTGGCATGGCTCTTCGACATCGTCATCCACTTCTTCGATAAGACGCGCTGGTCGCGGATGTTCCACGTGGTGCGCTGATGCCGCGTCGCAGCACACGGCGGGTAATGTGGACCGCCTTGGCACTCGTCCTGCTGGGGCTGCTGGTGCCACCGTTCATCAACGTCAATCGTTATCGCAAGCGTGTTGCTGACGCCATCAGCCGCGCGTTGGGCCGGGAAGTATCCGTCGCCAACATCGAATTGAAGCTCCTTCCGCGCCCCGGGTTGGTGCTATCAAATTTCGTAGTAGCAGACGACCCGAGTTATGGCGCAGAGCCGATGCTGCGCTCCGCAACGGTCACTGCTTACATTCGTTTGGCTTCGCTCTGGCGAGGACGGCTGGAAATTGGAACGCTTGCTTTGGATAGCC
This sequence comes from uncultured Acidobacteriaceae bacterium, assembly GCA_963823635.1. GTDB lineage: Bacteria > Acidobacteriota > Terriglobia > Terriglobales > Acidobacteriaceae > Bog-257. The sequence goes on from CAWGMV010000015.1 coordinate 108,700, forward strand.
CCAGCTTGAACCTGGTGCGCCGCCCTGACGGGCACTGGAACCTGGAGGAACTGGTCGAGCGCACCGAGCAGGTAGCTTCGGCCCCGACCACCAAGAGGCGGCCTGAGGCCCGGCCTCGCTTCCCCTATGTAAAGGCTTCGACCGGCCGTATCAACTTCAAGCTGGGACTCGTGAAGAAGGCTTTCGCCTTCACCGATGCTGACTTTGCCCTCTGGCAGGAGTCGGAGAGCCAGTGGGGAATCCGGCTGGAAGGCCGTCCCATGCGCACCGACGTTGGCATCAGCGACACCGGCACCCTCAAGCTTGACGGGCGGTTCCAGCGTGGCCTGGCGCTGCGAGATACTCCGGTCAATTTCAAACTGTTCCTGACTGGAGCGCCGCTCGGTCAGATAACCACTCTTATATATGGACACGACCGGGGCTGGCGTGGACTGGTTAGTTCGAATGCGACGTTAACCGGAACGCCGGCCGAGCTAGGTATTTCGCTCGACGCGCAGGTAAACGATTTTCGTCGTTATGACATCGCTCTCGGCGAAGCGCTGCGAATGAAGGTCCATTGCACAGGAACCTACTCCTCACCTGATGGCGCCTTACACGACGTGCAGTGCGAATCACCGGTTGGTCCGGGCATTCTTCGCATACGCGGAAGCGCACAGGGGTGGCTAGGAGAAGCTTACGATGTCAGCATCTCAGCGGACCAGATAGCTGCCGACCGGTTGGTGGCCCTTGCCCGCCATGCCAAGAAGGACCTGCCTCCGGATCTTACTGCCACCGGGGCTGTAGAAGGCGTGTTCACGATCCGCAAAGCGCAAGGCGGAACGCCTGTGTGGGGAGGCGGCGGACGCTGCCAGGACTTAGCGCTCCATGCCGAAGTGTTAAAGCAGGACCTGAAGGTGGGAGAGGTGCAGTTCGTAGTGGCCAATCCGGCGCCTCTGACTGCAAAACGCAAATCGCCGGTTCGCGCCGTCCCCTCTGCGGCCGCCGGATTACGGCTTATCGTCAAGCCTTTTCCGTTATCTTTGGGCTTGCCGTCGCCGGCGACAGCCAGTGCCACTTTTGATCGCGACCATTACAGCGTCAACCTGAGCGGTGAGGCCGAACTGGCACGGCTTCTAAATCTGGGCAAAGCCCTCGGTGTTGGTACGCCGGGCGTCGGCCTCGCGGGCCCGGCGCAAATTGATTTGCAGCTTTCGGGAAGCTGGGTCGGATTCGCACCTCCTGTCCCTTCGGGCAGAGCTCAACTGCAAAACGTTACTGCTGAGTTGCAGGGAGTTTCAGAGCCTTTGCAGATTGCATCCGCTGTGGTGACTTTGGCCAATCAAGCCGTCAACGTGACCTCGTTTACGGCAGCCTTTGCCCAAGGTCCCCAGCTCAGCGGTTCGGCGACTTTCCCGGTGCACTGCACGGCGGCCGAAACCTGCATCGTGGGATTCGACGCGCACTCCACCGACACTTCGCTCGGTCGCCTGAACCGTCTTTTCAATCCCAGTCTTCGCCCCCAACCCTGGTATCGCCTGCTGGCTCCGTGGCAGCGCCGCGACGACGCGTTGTTGAAGTTGCGGGCCAGCGGACGCTTCTCCATAACGCGCCTGGACTTCGGGGCAGCATTCGCAAGTAATGTCAGCGGCATGGCCAGCCTGCAGGCCCGCCAATTGCGCGTCAGTGGTTTGCGCGCCGACCTGCTCGGAGGACAACACAGCGGAGCCTGGACCGCCGATTTCACGGTATCACCCCCAACGTTCGCGGGGTCGGGAAATTTCACCCGAGTTTCTATGCCACAGCTTGCCTCTCTCATGCACGATAACTGGGCAACTGGCCTTATCGATGCCAAGTACAGTCTTGCTCTCAGCGGCCTGACTCCCGCCGCGATGCGGGCCTCGGCGGATGGTTCGGCGGTCTTCAGCTGGACCGGCGGCTCCTTGCGGCACGTCGCTCTCGACAACCGCGGACTTCCAGTATCCTTCTCAGACTTCGCCGGGACCGTGAGTCTGCAGAATGGAATTCTGAACTTGACAGATTGCAAGCTGCGATCAGCGGGCAGGAGCTATGCAGTGAAGGGCACCGCATCGTTGGACCGCAGCCTGGACCTTCGCTTCGAAAGCACCGGCGGGCGGGCGTATGCCATCTCGGGTCCGCTCGACAAGCCGCGCGTGGAGCCCGTTCCTTCGCCCGCAGCCGAGGCTGCCCTGCGATGAAACTGCCCCCACTCCGTGCGGCGTGCCACGTCTGGCCCCATGTTAGTATCGAATTCTGATGGGGATGCACCGCGATCCTGTTGAAATTTTTTTTGAGGTCGTCGTCTTGCTGTTCGCCATCTGCGTGCATGAATCATCTCACGCTTGGATGGCCAACCGTCTCGGCGATCCCACCGCTAAGATGCTGGGACGCATCTCGTTAAACCCCATCGTCCACATTGACCCGTTCGGAACTATCATCATGCCGCTGTTGTTAATTGTCTTGGGCTTCCCGCCCTTTGGATGGGCCAAGCCCACGCCCGTGGATACGCGCAACTTCAAGAACCTGGTGCGCGACGACATTCTCACTGCCGTCGCCGGACCGGCCAGCAACTTTCTGACGGCTTTTCTGTCGGTGATTGCGCTGGCTATCGTCGTGCATGGGTCCAGCCGTGGGATTGGACAAAGTTTTCGCGGCGCCGACATAGGCGCCCCCTTGGCGCAGTTCTTTTATCTGGCGATGTGGATCAACGTGGTACTCGCGGTGTTCAACCTGATTCCCTTACCGCCTCTCGATGGCAGCCACGTGATCCGCCATTTCCTCTCTTACGACACGTTGCGCCTCTACGATAGGGTTGGCTACTTTGGACTTATCATCGTGCTCTTCGTTCTGCCCCTGGCGGGGTGCAATATTGTCGGCAATATCATCGCTCCTTTCATGTTGTTTTTCCAGGCTCTGCTAAACCAATTCCTGAGATTCTGATGCCGCAGACAAACCCAGCCAAAAAAGGCCGCATCCTGAGCGGCATGCGACCCACCGGTAAGCTGCACCTCGGCAACTATGTCGGGGCGCTGCGCAATTGGGTCGGCTTGCAGGACGATTACGACTGTTTCTTCTTCATTGCCGATTGGCACGCCCTCACCACCGACTACGCCGACACCTGCGCCGTCAAGCAGAACTCGCTGGAGGTCATGATTGACTATCTGGCGGCCGGACTTGATCCCGAACGCAGTACGCTATTCATTCAGTCGCACGTGCCGCAGCACGCCGAGCTGCACCTGCTGTTTAGCATGATCACTCCTCTAGGCTGGCTGGAGCGCGTGCCCAGCTACAAGGAGCAGCGCGAGAACATAAAGGACAAAGACCTTGGCACCTACGGCTTTCTCGGATATCCGCTGCTGCAGTCGGCCGACATTTTGGTTTACCAGGCAAACTTCGTTCCGGTCGGAGAGGACCAGGTGCCACACGTCGAGCTGACGCGCGAGGTAGCACGACGCTTCAATCAGTTCTATCCGCGCAAACTGTACGCGGGCGCTCGCGATCCTAAACGTGAGGTCGTCTTTCCGGAGCCGCAGCCACTGCTGACACCGGCGGCCAAGTTGCCCGGCACCGACGGCCGCAAAATGTCGAAGTCGTACGGCAACACCATCCTGCTGAGCGAACCGGAAGCTTCGCTGCGCTCCAAGTTGAAGACAATGGTCACGGACCCGGCGCGCATGCGGCGCAGCGATCCAGGCGATCCTGACAAGTGCCCGGTCGGCGATTTGCACAAAATTTTCAGCAGTGCCGAGACCATGGCGAAGGTGTACGAAGGCTGCCGCACGGCGGGTATCGGCTGCATCGAGTGCAAGGGCTGGGTGGCCGACAACTTGTGGAAGGTGCTCGCGCCCATTCAGGAACGGCGCGCGAAGTATGAAGCCAATCCCAGGCTAGCATGGGACATTCTGGAAGGCGGATCGAAGAAGGCGCGCGACGTGGCCGAGGCGACGATGGTTGAGGCGCGCGACGCGGCCAACTTGTCGCACGAATACGAACCGCCATCGCAGCGCGCAAGCGAAGGAAGGTAAGAGTTCACCACAGAGACACAGAGGACACAGAGGAATCTCTTAAAGCGTTGTCATCCTGAGAGGAGGTTTGACCGCCACAGCGGTCGAACCGTAGCCGAAAAGAACCCTATAATCGCATTAAACTCAATGTCCGAGAACTCCGAAAGTATCGCAAAGACCGACGCCCAGACACCCGCTTCCCACGTTCATGCGCACAAAGGGCCGAACGATTCCCTGTTTTCCGTTATCGTGGGCGCGATATACGAGGGTCCGCTCGATTTGTTGCTCGATCTCATCCGCAAGCAGGACATCGACATCTATGACATTCCCATCGCCAAAATCACTGAGCAGTATCTGCACTACGTAGAGACGATGCAGTTCGACGTGGATGTTGCTGCCGAGTTTATTTACATCGCGTCACTGCTCATCCATATCAAGTCGAAGATGCTGCTCCCGCCTGATCCCAACGCGCCGGTGGGAGAAGAAGACCCTCGGCTCGAGCTGGTCAATCGCCTGCTCGAGCATGAGCGCTTCAAGACGGCGGCGCAGATGCTCCACCAGAAGCAGCAGATCGAAGATGCGGTGTGGTCGAATCCGGCGTTGAAGGATTTCCAGGATGCTGAGGGCACCGAGCCGGAGATGGCCGCCGATGTGGTGGACCTGGTCAGGACCTTCCAGCAAATCCTGGAGCGAGCCAAGTCGAAGCCCAGCTTCAATGTTGAGGACGATAGCGTCACGGTATCACAGATGATTGATTACATCCGCCGTCGGCTGACGCTGGAAGACCGTCCCATCCGGCTGAAGCAGTTGCTGCGCAATATGCGCTCGCGCTCGGCGCTGGTGTGCGCATTTCTGGCAATCCTGGAACTGATTCGCTTGCAAGCGGTGCTGGCGCGCCAAGACCGCGTCTTCGGTGAAATCGTGCTCAAGAAGCACACCAACTTCGATGAGCTGATGGCCGAAAGTCAGCCCGTGAAGGACGATTGGAGATAAGTTGGGCTTAGCTTTTGGCCTTTAGCTGTTAGCATGCGTGGCACCTGACCGTTGGCAGGTTACGGTTAGGATTGCAGAGTTGCCTGCTAAAAGCTAAGAGCTAACAGCCAACAGCTAATAGCCCAAATGATTTCGTATGAGCGTGAAAGCTAAACTCGAAGCCATCATCTACGCCGCCGAAGAACCGGTCACACTTGAACAACTCGTGTCATTACTGGGCGAAGCGGTGCTCGGTGAACTGCGCAGCGAAGAAGCGGCGGCAGACGCTGACGGTCCGGGAACCGCCCCGTCGTTTTTCAATGACCAACGGCTCTCTTCCGATGATGTGACCAAGGAACAGAAATCCGCTCGCGACAAGGCCATCAAGTTGCGGCTCTGCCACATCATTGACGAGCTCATTGCCGACTATGCGGCGGTGGACCGCGGCATGGAAATCCGCCAGGTCGCCGGCGGATACCGCATGGCCACCAAGCCTGAGCACCACGATGTGGTTGTGAAGTTTGCCAAGAGCCTGAGGCCGCCAATCCGGCTGTCATTGCAGGCGCTGGAAACACTGTCGGTGATCGCCTACAAACAGCCGATCACGGTGCCGGAGATCAGCGAGATTCGCGGGGTGGATTCATCCGGAGTGATCGCCACGTTGCTCGATCGCAAACTCATCACGACCGCAGGTCGGAAACAGGTCATTGGCCGTCCAATCCTTTACAAGACGACCAAAGAATTTCTGTTGCGCTTCGGGCTCAACGATGTTTCCGAGCTACCGAGTATGGAGGAGTTCGAGAAGCTAGGCGAACCGCAGGCGGAGCTGTTTCCGGCGGCCACGACTGAATCGACACAAGATAAGAGCGGCGAGGGTGGGGCAAGCGTTGTTAAATCCCAAACACCAAGCGAATACCGGAACTCGCGCCGGGAGGAAGTCCGAATGACGCGGATAAACACGAAAAATGAACTTTAGTGCTGCTGATTCTGGTCGGGCGGGAACTGGTTTACGGGAGTAGTTTGCTGGGGCGAGTTCTGCTGCTGCCCGAAGCCACTCGACGGCTGACCAAACCCGCTTTGCTGCTGGCCAAAAGCTCCCTGACCGCTCTGGTTTAGCTGTCCCGCTGGAGTTCCAACCTGCGCTCCGCCGATAATCGTCGGTTGATATGGTCCGCGAAGCAGCACGTTGACCTGATCCATGAGAGGGTTGTAAATGAAAACCCACTCGTCATAGGTCTTCTTCTTGTTGTAAATCCGGATGGTCTTATCTTTGCTCAGGCTGGCGACGCCGATAATCGCTCCACCCCCAAAGGTCTGATTGCCGCCGGCATTACTGAAAAGAGAACTTCCGGTGCCGCCCTGCTGATTTCCTGCCGCGCTTCCCTGCTGACCGGTGTTGGAACCGCTATTTGATCCCAAGCTGAACGTATTGGCGAACGGGCTGTTTCCCTGCTGAGGATTGCCTTGCCCCGAGTTCCCAAAAGCACCAGGAGTGTTGCCGACGACGCCAACTGGCTGCTGTGGTTGCTGCTGTTGTTGTTGCTGCTGAGTGCCTTGGTCGAAGCCCGTTGTGGAACCATATACGATGTTGCTCGCGCCCGGCGTGGACGCAGTGCCAGTGCTGAGCGAGGTAGCTGCACCCTGCTGCCCAAAAGTGCCCTGACCTTGCGCAGCCAGCGCGGATGCAGGTGTTCCGGGAGCGCTGGGGTTGAGTAGCAGCGCCATGTCGCCGTAGGTGAGCAGCCTCCACTTGCCATCTTTGGTGAGCGGGTCTTTGTACCGTCTGCGCAGGAAGCGGATCTGGTTCGTATTGTCCAGTTGTTCCAGGTTGGCTGGGTAGCGGCCGAACTTTTTGTAGAACTTCTTGATGGCGCGAGCATACTCGGTACCGCGATGAATCATTTCCTCCTCGCGGTCGCGCTTGATCTGCTGGACGATGCGTGGTGCTTCAATGGTGGCCGCGATGATCATGAACGCCATCATCAGCAGGACCGCCAACAGCAGATAGCCGCTCTCGCGCTGCAGGCCCCGCGCTGCTGCAGGCATCTTGGCCAACGAAGACTCTTGGCAGACCGCTTGGGAACCGATTTGCTGCATACTGCGATTCAATGGCACTCTAATTACATAGACGGCTGCGGGCCTGACAGGTCGTCGAAAATCAGCCTGCCTGCAACGGTAGCGTCTGGCGATTGTTGGTCAGCACGTCCTCCACATCTACCGAATTCTGGCCGATGTGCACGACCTTGTAACGGCGGTCCACTATATCGCCTTCCTTGGCGACGAAAATGTCTTCGCCTTTGGAAAGAAAAATTCGCTTGTAACCGTCTCTGCGGCTGGCAAAGCCGTAAAACTTCAGGTCGATGGGTGGCGGCGGAGGCGGAGCCTGAACAGCGTTAGGCTGCTTATCGGGCGGCAGAGGCTTGGGAATCGGCGGTGGTTCCGACTGCGAACGGAATATATCGCGCCCGTTCCCTTTGTAGGTCACGTCTTCGCTGGATTTCAGCAGGTCGAAGCGCAGAGTCGGATCGAGCGTTTGTGCGAGAAGCGGACGCGCCTTATGCCCCGTTTGTGTGCTGGTCTGCGAGGGTGTCGAGGAGAGTGGCGGCGCCGTTGCGGCCGGTACAGAGTTCCCGTCACCGCCGCTAAAGGTGCGCACCAGCAACACAACTGCTACTACCAGCAACACGCCAGCAATAGCAGTCTTCTTTTTGTCCTCGGTGCCAAGCTTCATGATGCTGCCGTCGCGTTCCGGAGGTACGTTTCCAGCTTCAATTGCAGACGCACATTGCCCTGCTGTTCGGCCAGGTTGATGGCATCGATCAAGAAAAACAACTTGTCGCGTTCCAGGGCATTAATGAACTTCACTTCCTGCAGGTAATCGCCGGAGAGCGTGATCTCGATGTTCAACTTGCGTAAGCCTTCAATCGTGGCGTCCTTTTCGTCATATTTGACCCCGGACAAGTGGACGCCCGTGTCAGCGGCCAATTTGCCCAGTTCCTCCGCCACATCTGAGTATTCCACCGGAAAGCGCTGGTCGTCGAAGGTCGTGATGTCTTGCGACGCCTGTTTCAGCTTTTGGTCCATGCCGCGCGTAGGCATCACCTCCTGCCGCTTGGCGGTGAGTTGGGCCCGCAATTCGTAGTACTCGCGTTGACGCGCCTGGCGCGAGCGCCCGGCCGGCGATAGCAAGTATCCGACACCAGCCAGGTCCAATATCACCAAGCCGATGAGTGCCGGCATCCACTTCTTGCGAATTTCGCCGATGCTGGCCATCAGTGCGCTCCTTCACGAATGACACGCGCCTGGTTCTTCGCCGGCGCCGGATTGGCGCCCGCTGGCAGAGTTCCGGCTCCCGCTCGAGATGGCGGCTTGGCTTCGGGAGCCGCGGTCTTTTGTTTTTGGTCGCCCTTGTCCTTGGCCTCGTCCGCCGCATCGGGCTCCTGCGCACCAGGAACGTATATCGCCGCAATATCAAACTGAATATTTCCCGGACCCGCACTCTGGTCACCGAGATTAGCGGTCACGTTTTCAGCCACAATCTCTGGCTGGCGGAAATGGTTCGACTTTTCCATATGACGGACCAGTTCTACGGCGCGGTCGCGCGAGCCGGTCGCGACCATGATCCGTATCATCAGATCATTGGTCTTGGTGTACTCCGGCTTCATGGACACGACGTGCAGGTCGTACGGCATAATCCGTTCCATCTCGGTGAACACTCGTGTCCACGAGAGCGCCTTGCGCGCGAACAATTGATTCAGGAAATCCGACCGCTCGGCGACATCGCGGTTCTCCGGCTTGTTTAGGATGGCCCGTGCCTGCGCCTCCTCATGGTTGAGCCCGTTGATCTCCTGCCGAACTTCAGAGAGTTGCCGGTTAATCTCGCGTGAGTGGATCCTCTGGTACACAATGTAGCTGATTAACATCACCGCAATGAGGGCCAGAGCACCAACCACCGTGCTCATGAGCCGACGAAACTGCCGCGCGGCTTCGTAGGGCTGGCTGGCAAGATTGATGTCGAATCGCATCAGGACACCAGCGCTCCCACGACTCCCGCCAGCGCCGAACGCGGCACGCTGCCCGCTGCCGCACCTGCCATACTGCTGGAAATCAGTTCCTCAACGCGAATGTTCGAGGTGGCGCTCAGCGCCGCTTGCAGCTCCTGCGGCGACTCCACGCCGGTCACCAGCACCCGGTCCACTCCAACCGCGTAGCGGTCCTCGAAATAAACCAGCGAGGTGTTCACGTCATCCACCAGCGACTCTCCGCTCACCGCCGCGCCGCCGTTTTCCAGCGCGCGGTAGAGCCGCAACTCGTCGGCATCGACGATCGCAAAAGTTGTGGTCCCACGCTCAACTTTGATGACCATGGTGGGGCGCGAAGCATCCACAGCGCCAAGGGCAGCAATCATCGAGGGCAGCACCGTCCCCGGGTTGTACCCAGCCTCGCGAACCAGCGATTCGTACTCCTCCAGCACCGCGCGCGGCGTGACGGCGGCCACCACTCTCACGGGATTCGACGTACCCTGGCGATCGAACGAGACGGACGACTGGTCCACGTCGAACGGCAGTGACTTCTTCAGGCGAAAGCGCACTACCGCATCGGCTTCCCGCTGCTTGTCGGGCAAGGTGTCGAAGTCGAGAAGCATGATGCGAGTGGCAGCGTCAGGAATGATGAGGCAGAGATCTCCTGAGCGGGTTGACACCGCTGCAAGCGAATCCTGAAGCGCTGTTATTAGAGTTTCGCGGGCGGCAACGTTAGCTTGCGTCAATCCGGGGGAGAGCGCGCCTGCCGCCAGCTTCTGCGCAGCCGCAGCTTCCAGCGTCGTTCCACCTTCACCGGCACGGGCAGCGACTACGACATCGGCGCTGATCTCACAGGCCAGGTTGGGTCGCGGAATGTTGTGTTCAGCCATGTACCGTATGATTAACTAAGCGGCAGAAGCGTCAACTTGAATTACATGAGCATTGACGAGTTGCCGGCGGATCGAACGTTGTCAAGATTACGAAAGTGCCAAGCCGGGTAAATTGCTCCCCCTTCTATCGCGTGGTCTCGATGAAAGTGACCTTGTTGATCTCCTTCAACGTTGTCAGTCCACGCCTCACTCGGTCCAGCGCCGACTCACGAAGGAAGTGCATTCCTTCTTCGCGCGCGGCGCGGCGGATCTCGCTGCTCGGCCGTTTGGCCAGAATCATTTCACGCACGTTATCGGTGAGCTCCAGCAGCTCGTGGATCGCCGACCGGCCACGAAACCCGGTACCCGAGCATTCGATGCAGCCTTCGCCTTCATAGAACGGGACATTCGCCCATTCTTGCGGATTCAGTCCGCTGGCTTCCAACTCCTCGGGCGAGTAATGGATCTCTTTCTTGCAAAACTCGCAAATTAGCCGTATCAGCCGCTGCGCCAGAATGCAATTCAGCGATGACACGAAGTTGTACACTTCCACGCCCATGTTCACGAAGCGGCCGATCACATCCACCACGTTGTTAGCGTGCACCGTTGTGAATACCAGGTGCCCCGTGAGCGCGGCATTAATGGCGATCTGCGCGGTTTCGGTGTCGCGGATTTCGCCCACCATGATCTTGTCGGGATCGTGACGCAGGATTGAGCGCAGGCCGCGAGCGAAGGTCAAGCCCTTCTTTTCATTGACCGGGATCTGCGTGATACCGCGAATCTGGTACTCAACCGGGTCTTCGATGGTAATGAACTTGTCTTCGTCGCTCTTGACTTCGTTCAGCGCCGCGTACAACGTAGTCGTCTTGCCCGAACCAGTGGGACCGGTGACCAGCACCATGCCGTATGGCTCCTTGATATAACGGCGGAACGTGCGTAGATCGTCGTCGCCGAAGCCGACCACGTCGAGCGTCAACTTGTGGAATTTTTCGCTCATTGACTCCTTATCGAGCACACGCAGCACTGCGTCTTCACCGTGAATGGAGGGCATGATGGAGACACGGAAATCGATGGAGCGAGCGTTGTAGCGCACGCGGAAGCGCCCGTCCTGAGGGACGCGCCGCTCGGAGATATCGAGCTCGCTCATCACCTTAATACGCGAAATGATGGTGGAATGGTGCTCCTTGGCAATGGGCGCCATTGCCTGTTGCAGCACGCCGTCAATGCGGTACTTGATGACCACGGAATCGTCGCGTGTCTCAATGTGAATGTCGCTGGCGCGCCGTTGTAACGCAGTAAAGATCGTGGTGTCCACCAGTCGAATGATTGGATTGATATCGGTCTCGGCCGTCAGCTTCTCGATGGAGATGGTTTCGTCCGAGTCCTCTTCCTCGGCAATGACATCGAGTGCGAAGCCTTCGCTGGCCTCTTCCAGGACGCGCTGCGACTGCTCGGTCTTCTTCAAAATGTCGCTGATCTGGGAGAGGCTCGCCACTTTGGTCGTGATCCGGCGCCCCAGCAGCAGGCCGATCTCGTCGATCATCATCAGCTGGCTGGGATCGGCGATGGCCACCACCAACCGCCCGTCGGGCCGCTCCTCCAGAGGGACGAAGTTGTACCGGAACATGAGGTCCACGGGGATCTTGCGAAACAGTTCGTGCTGGATGTGGAAGTTCTTCAGGTCCACGAACTCGCAGCGATAACGGCGCGCCAGGTCCTTGCCGCGCTCCACTTCATCTTGGGTTGTGGTCGGGCTGCCGTTGCTGCCGTCAACGAAAATCGTCTTTTTAGGTTCTGTCATGAGGAAATCGCTTTTTCAAGCTATCAGCCGAAACTCCTTTTTCGCCTTCTGCCGTTTGACTCTTGGCCTTTAGCTATTAGCTCTTAGCAATCAACAAGCTGCTCTTGCAACTCGAAACTCGAAACTTGAAACTTCAAACCTGAAACTTGAAACTGAACCCTGGCTCCTGCTTCAATGTATTCCCCCCGCGCCCAGGCTGAAGATGGGCAGGTAGAGTGAAATCAATACGAAGGCCACCACTACGCCCATAATGATGAGGATGACCGGCTCGATCAGCGACATCGCAGTGGCCAGCGCGTTTTGTACATCTTCCTCATAAAACTCGGCCACAGAATTCAGCATGGCCGGCAAAGCCCCCGTGGACTCGCCCACCTCCATCATCTCCACCGACATCTCAGGGAAGACTTTGGTTTGGTCCAGGCTGCGTGCCAGGCCTTGCCCTTCCCGAACCGCGCGGGTGGCCTGCTCAATGCCGTGCGCGATCAAGTGGCTCTGCATGGATTCGCCTGCGGTTTGCAGTGAGGGCACCAGCGGTAATCCGCCGGTCAGCAATGTTGACAGCATACGAGAGAAGACCGCCACCTGATACTTCAGCCAGATGCTGCCCAGCAAAGGGATCTTCAGTTTGAAACGGTCCATCTGCGTGGCGCCCTTGTCGCTCTTCATCCAGCGCCAGAGGAAGAAACCCACCGCGGCCGCAACCATTGCCGCGTATGGCAGGTATGTCCTGGCATTGACGCCGATGGCCAGCATGAGGGCGGTCATCGGAGGCAGCTCAGATCCAAGCTGATGATATAGGGCAGCGAACTGCGGCACCACAAAGGTGATGAGAAACGTCAACATCACAAACAGCATGACCACCAACAGCGTGGGATACACCAGCGACGCCAGCAGCTTCTTGCGAAAACTCACAGCCAGGCGCTGAAAGGAGATAAATCTTCCGAGGACTTCCTCGAGGTTGCCGCTCTTTTCGCCGGCCAGCAGCGTTGTCGTATAGACCTTCGGAAAGATTTTTTGCGCAGCAAAGGCTTCCGAAAGCAACTCCCCACCGCGCAACCGGTCGCGCACGTTTTGCAGAACCGTCCGGAAGAAGGGATTGCGCTGGCGCTTAATCAACAGCTCCAGAGACTGAATGATGGGCAATCCGGCGTGAATCAGGGTAACGAACTGCTGGTTGAAGATGACAAACTGATCTTGCGGGACTTTGCGGAAACGCGGCAGGTGCAGATCGGCGGTCAGCAGTCCCTTGGGCTTGACCGAGTACACCAGGAACCCTTGCTGGGCGAAACGCTCACGGACCTCGACGTCTGAGGTCCCATGCTCGGATTGCTGCAGCATGTGGCCCCGCTCGTCGGCCATGCGGATCACGTATTCGGCCATAAAGAGAAGATTCCTCGGAGGGTCTGGAGGTAGTTTAGCATTTAGTACTTAGCCTTTAGCGCCTGGCGAGATTCAGTGACATCCGCCTGCGGCATGGGTTACTCAAAGTCCGGTTTGCTAAAGGCCAACTGCTAATTGCTGATTCCCGCCACGACCTCCACTCCTGCCGGAGGCACAAAGTGGAACCGCTGGTCTGGTATTTCGACGTTTTCTTTTTGCTGAAGAAAGCGAAATTCGGTCATGGAGCCGTCGAGTTCTTCGACCACAATGCGCGCGATCAGACCGTCGGGCGTCACTTCGAGCAAAGTTTCCGCCACTCGCTCCCGCATTCCCTTGGGCACGCCACGCAACACAACATCGCCGGAGGTGAGCGGCTGAAGATCGGACGCAATGGACAGGCCCTCCAGTTCCTTCTCTAACTTGGTCTTGCCCAGGAGGTAACGCAGGGGCGAACGCAGGTCGTCGAGCTGCTTTACGGGGGTTCGGCGCGCCTGCTGCTCGCCCGGAACGTAGAACCACGCTGTGCTGCCATCAGCGACGAACAATTTGGGATGGGGCTGGTCATAGTCCCAGCGCATCCGCCCCGGCTTTTTCAGAAGCAGGGTTCCACTTTCGGTGCGAGTCATGCCAGCGCCCTTGTAGGTCTCGGTGAATTTCGCTTCAAGCGTGCGGATGTGGTCGTAGTGCTGGTCCACCTTGGCGGCAACGCCGTGAATGTCCGTCTGCGAGAGCAGGGAAAGCGGGCAGAGAAAAAGAAAGAGTGCAGGGCTCTTCCAATGCATGAAAAGTCGTGAAATTGACAACAACGCGCTCCACTCGCCTACAGGCTACGGACTCCCCGTATGGTCTCGCCCTTACTGAAGCACCGGGCTGGTCGCGTCGGCCGGTCCCGCCCCGTTGTAGTGAATCTCGCCCGATTCATCGGAGTAGAAGCGGCGCTGGCCGGTGGTCCCCACCTGGTCAGGTACGGCTGTCACGGTGTAGGAGCGAATGGCGCCGTTCACCTTCTCGCCCGGAGTATAGGTGAAGGTGTAGCCGCTGCGGCGGCCGCTGGCCAGGTTGTTGTCAATCGTCTGCTCGCCGCCGCCTTGGGCCGTGCCGCCCAGGGTTGCCAGGTCGACCGTATATCCCAGGTCGGGGTGCATGCTCGAGTAAATCATCTCCGACTCATGAATGGTCTTGATGCTGGCCAAAGCTGACGCCTCATGGGCCGGGATCTGCGACTTCATGATCTTGGGAAGCGCGAAGGCCGCAATAATCAGAATGATGGTTACGACGATGATAAGTTCGATCAGCGAAAAACCGCGATCACGATTGCGTGTGCGCATGGATACTGCCTTTCTCAGAAGCTCGCCGCGGCCCCAGCCGCAGAACTTATTCAGATTTCGGCTGGAGGAAGCGATGATCCCGCGGGAGCTGCTAAACAAAATTATTCTTCAGTCGCAGACTGATGTCAAAGCCCACTCCGCTGGTTGGACGAGCGCGAGGCTCAGACGTCGCTGCTGTAAATCGTCGCCGCTGCGCGGCTATATTGATTGCAACTCGTACTTTCGTTCGACCGTCAAGTTGCATTCGCGGTTGCCACACAGTCTACGAAGTCCTGAGTCGGGATGACAGCGATAACTTCTGAGAGCGGAACGCTGACGGCCGACAGCTTCTTCAACACGCCAGCGAGTCCCGAGTAAGCTTCAGCCCGTTAAGGTTGCCGAGTACCGTCACCGCGATCAATTTCGGCTGGAACAACTGGTTGGCCGACTGCTGCAGGTCCTCGGCGGTTACGGCTTGAATGCGCTCGATGATTTCGTCCATTCCGAAGAAGCGATCGTAATACATCTCCTGGCGGGCCAGGTTCGACATGCGCGCGGTGCTCGATTCCAGGCTGAGCATCAGGCTGCCCTTGAGCTGGTCTTTCGCCCGTTGCAGCTCTTCCGCCGAGATCGCATTCTCCTTCAGTTGGCGAAATTCGCGGACGATCGCCTGCACCACCTTGGGCGCCGACTCGCGGGAGGTGCCGGCGTAAACCGACAGCACACCGGCATCGCGGAAGGGATTCAGCTCGGAGAAGATGGAATAGACCAGCCCTTGCTTCTCGCGGACGTTCTGAAAGAGGCGCGAGCTCATGCCGCCGCCCAACAGCGTGTTGAGAATGTAGGAAATGTAGCGCCGGTCGTGCGTAATAGGATACGCCGGAACTCCTACGCAGATCTGCACCTGTTCCAGTGATTTCTTGTTGCGCAGGATGATGCGCGAGTTGATCTTCGGGGGCGTGTCATGCCAGCCGTTGGAGCCGGCCTTCAACGGCGCAAATCGCTTCTGCAACAGCTCCACAAAGTCATGGTGGTTGATGCTGCCGGCCGCAGAAATGATCAGATTGTTGGGAGCGAACTTGCTGCCATAGTAATCCAGGACTGCCGGTTGCTCGAAGCGCCGGACCGTCTCCTTTGTGCCCAGGATCGGCTTGCCCAACGGATGGTCCTTGAAGAAATTCTGAGTGAAGATTTCATGAACCAGGTAATCAGGATTGTCCTCGTCCATCTTGATTTCTTCGAGAATGACGCCGCGCTCACGAGTAATCTCGTTTACGTCAAACACAGGATTCAGGACCATATCGCTGAGAACATCCACGGCAATCGGCAAATGCTCGTCCAGAACCTTGATGTTGAAGCAGATGGTTTCCTTGCCGGTGAAGGCATCCATATTGCCGCCGATGGAATCGACCTGGCGCGCGATGTCCTCGGCCGAGCGACTGGTGGTGCCCTTAAAGACCATATGCTCAACAAAATGCGAAATGCCGTTGACGCTGGCATCTTCGTGGCGCGAGCCGGACTTCACCCAGATACCCATGGAGACGGAGCGGATGTGGTCCATCTGCTCGGTCAGGATGGTAAGCCCGTTGGGCAAAACCTCGCGTTGAATGTCGCGTAGTTCTTCGACCATTAACCATTAGCCGCCGCTCGTAGCGAGACGGCAGCCACCTTCCGTTGTATGTGGCCCGATAATGTTTCTACCAGTTGGCTCGGCCCGATTGCGGGATAATATAAGAGCGCACTGAAAATTCGCCCGCAGCGTCGTCGGGCGTGAGGAATCTAACCAACCAGCATATTGGATGCATGAGCAAGGCGCAACATACCGAACTATTAGGCCTTTCCCTTCAACAACTTACAGATATGGTTGAGGATCTGGGGCAGGCTGCGTACCGCGCGCGACAACTTTTAGACGGCTTATACCGGCAAAGGTGGTCGAGGTGGGAGCAGTTTTCGACTCTGCCTTTGGCCTTTCGTCGGCAGTTAATGGAGTCCGGGCACGCCATTGGTTTGCCGCAGATTGAGAGGAAGTTTGTTTCCGCCGACGGCACCATTCGCTACCTGCTGGCATTTTCGGACGGCCAGAGTGTGGAGACGGTGTGGATGCCCGATGGCGATGGCGGCGAAGCGGGCGACGGATCGGAAGACGGCGATGTGGAGTTGCGCGATCTGAACTCCACGCTCTGTCATCCTGAGCGGAGTGAGTCCGCCGTCGCGGACGAACGGAGTCGAAGGACCCCTATAAGCGAAGAATCTTCCCGTGCGGGTGCCCCACCCTTCTCGCCGCAGGCGAGAGGGTGGGATCGCGCCACCATCTGCGTCTCCAGCCAGGTGGGCTGCGCCGTCGAATGCGCCTTCTGCATGACGGCGCTGTTAGGCCTGAAGCGCAACCTGAGCGCGGGCGAAATTGTCGGGCAGATACTCGTAGTTCTCAACGACCAGCAGGTCGAGCTGGAGCGCGATCGCGTGAACCTTGTCTTCATGGGACAGGGCGAACCGTTCTTGAACTATGACAACTTCATGCAAGCGGTGCGCCTGCTGGTCGAAGCGGTTGGCATCCCCGAATCGCGCACGACAGTTTCGACCTCGGGGATCGTGCCGCGCATCGCCGATTTCGGCGCCGAACCGATTCGCCCTAAGCTGGCGGTCTCGCTCAACGCGCCCAACGAAGTCCTGCGCACGGAAGTCATGCCCATCACGAAGAAGTGGACCATCTCGAAGCTGATGGCCGCCCTGCGCGAGTTTCCGTTACGCAATCGCGAGCGGCTCACGTTCGAATATGTTCTGCTCAGCGGGGTAAACGATAACGTGCAGCATGCGCGCGAGATGCTCGAGCTTATCCGCGGGCTGCGCGCCAAGGTGAACTTGATTGCGCTCAATCCCGGACCCGAGATTCCTTTCTCCACGCCCGGCGACGAGCGCGTATTGGCATTCCAAAACGTTCTCATGCGCGCCGGAATTGCCACATTCATCCGGCGCCCGCGCGGCCGCGATATCTATGCCGCCTGCGGCCAGCTCAAACACACGACTGAGCTGGTGCAGTTGGGACGATAGTCGCTTCCACCTTATTTCTTCCCCTTTCGGGAAGCTTTACAAAATTTTACACAGAAATCCTGTGACGCTTTTTGACCGAATTGCGTTTATTCTTGTGGCGCCCGATTTGACTGGCTGCGGTAGCCAAGGCTCGACTCGGCACGGCAATCCAAAATCCTGCAACTGCCTGCCCTCCAATCACATCTAATCGTTGACAATAACTCACTCAAGTTCTATAGTCATTTTGCTGTAAGGGTTTGAGTTGCAGTCAAGTTTATTTATTATCAGTAACTTACGGACTGATATACCTCTTAGGAAGGTGCTGCATGGGAAAGATTATCGGAATTGACTTGGGCACGACCAATTCTGTGGTCGCCGTCATGGAAGGCGGCGAGCCTAAAGTCATCCCCAACGAAGAAGGTGGAAGGACGACGCCATCGGTCGTCGCCTTCACCAAGAATGGCGAGCGGCTGGTGGGACAGGTTGCCAAGCGCCAAGCCATTACCAATCCGGAGAACACCATTTACTCCATCAAGCGCTTCATGGGCCGGCGTTACGACGAGGTCAATGAAGAGATGAAGATGGTGCCCTACAAGGTCGTCCAGTCGGGCGATCACGTCGCGGTGATTGCGCAGGGCAAGGAATACACCCCGCCTCAGATTTCTGCGTTCATTCTCCAGAAGCTGAAGAAGGCCGCGGAAGACTACCTCGGCGAGACCGTTACCGACGCGGTCATCACCGTGCCGGCGTACTTCAACGACGCCCAGCGTCAGGCAACCAAGGACGCGGGACAGATTGCCGGTCTGACGGTAAAGCGCATCATCAACGAGCCGACGGCGGCCGCGCTGGCCTATGGGCTCGACAAGAAGAAGGACGAAACCATCGCCGTATACGACTTCGGCGGCGGGACCTTCGACATTTCGATTTTAGAAGTCGGCGAAGGTGTCATCGAGGTGAAATCCACCAACGGTGACACGCACCTGGGCGGCGACAACATCGACCAGCGCATCGTGGACTGGCTGATTGACGAGTTCAAGAAGGACGAAGGCCTCGACCTGCGCGCCAAGGGCAACGAAATGGCGTTGCAGCGTCTGCGCGACGCGGCTGAGCGCGCCAAGATCGAGCTTTCGACTACGATGCAGACCGAAATTAATCTGCCGTTCATTACGGCGGATGCCAGCGGTCCCAAGCACCTCGTCAAGACGCTCACTCGCGGCAAGCTGGAAGAGATGGTGAAGGACATCATCGACCGTTCCATCGGACCGTGTAAGGCTGCGTTGAAGGACGCCGGCGTTACGCCCGACAAAATCGACGAGGTCGTGCTGGTCGGCGGACAGACGCGCATGCCGCGCATTCAGGCGCTGGTGAAGGAAATCTTCGGCAAGGAGCCCCACAAGGGCGTTAATCCTGACGAAGTGGTTGCGGTTGGTGCTGCCATTCAAGGCGGCGTGCTGGGCGGCGAGGTGAAAGACCTTCTGCTGCTCGACGTTACTCCGCTGACACTCTCCATCGAGACCATGGGCGGCGTGGCGACGCCGATGATTCCGCGTAACACGACCATTCCGACCAAGAAGTCGGAGATGTTCTCGACCGCAGCCGACAACCAGACGTCGGTTGAGGTACACGTGATGCAGGGCGAGCGGCCGATGGCGCGCGACAACCGTACGCTGGGCAAGTTCCACCTGACTGGCCTGCCACCGGCGCCGCGTGGCGTGCCGCAGATCGAAGTCACTTTTGACATCGACGCCAACGGCATTCTGAACGTGAACGCCAAGGACATGGCCACGGGCAAGGACCAGAAGATCACCATCACGTCGTCTTCCGGCCTGAGCAAGGAAGAGGTCGAGCGCATGGCGAAGGACGCCGACGCGCACGCTGCCGAAGACAAGGCCAGGCGCGAAGAAGTGGAAGCGCGCAACCAGCTCGACGGCATGGTGTACAGCATCGAGAAGATGCTGCGCGAGCACGGAGACAAGATCTCCGGGCAGGAGCGCGCCGACGTCGAGAATGCGCTTGCGGATGCCAAGAAAGCGCTGGAAGGCAGCGACTCATCGGCAATGAACAAGGCGCGCGAGAACCTGACGTCCGCTTCTCACAAGCTGGCCGAGGCAATGTACAAGGCGACCTCGGCACAGCAGCCGCCGCCGGGCGGTGCGGCTCCGGGTGGAAACGGAGAGGCCCACGCTGAGAAGAAGAAGGACGAGGGCGTCATCGACGCCGAGTACGTGGACGTGGAGGACAAGAAATAACGCGATTCGCTCTTCGCCGTTCGCTTTTCGCTGAAGAAGGGGCGCTCGATGCGCCCCTTATCCACTAGAGCAACTAGGATTAGAAAGAGGGGGAACTTGCGCTGTAATCTTTGCAACGAATGAAAATTGCTTAAAAGGCAATGATCGAGCCGCGAAGCAGCGTCAGTGAAGTTAGCCCAGGGCGGAAGCCCTGGGTAGGCGAGAAAAATCAAACGTGAGCCGGCTTCAGCCGGCTGCACAGAATCGGCGAGGGCTTCAGCCCAAGCCAGAAACGAAGAGACAAGCTGATGGCTGGCAGCTTTAACAAACGAACTCCCCAGAATTGCAGGAACAATTGAGATTTGAAGTGAACGGTCAGACCTACATGTTAAGTCTTAACCGCGAAGACGGCCGCTGGTATCTGCTGACGCCAGGCATCACCGGCGGCATACGGGCGATCCCGGTCATCAACGATGATGGCATCCGTGTCGCCGCGAATGTCGTGGTGCCGATCGGCGACGCAGGTGCGGCAAACTGATGGCTGACAGCTAGAAACTATGCCTACTACGGCCAACAAAGAGAAGGACTATTATGGCGTCCTCGGCGTGAAGAAGACCGCCTCCGCGGAAGAGATCCGCAAGGCGTTCCGCAAGCTGGCGCGCAAGTACCACCCCGACGTCAATCCCGGGGACAAATCTGCGGAAGAAAAGTTCAAGGCGCTCTCTGAGGCCAACGACGTTCTGAGCGATCCCAAGAAGCGCAAGATTTACGATCAGCTTGGCTTCTACTCCGACAATATCGATCCGGCTGCCGCGGAGGCCTACGCGCGCGGCGGAGGCTTTGGCGCAGGCGGCTTCGGCGCGCCGCCAACAGGCCAGGGGGCCAGCGGAACTCACGTCTATACCCAGGAAGTTCCATTCGATTTCGGCGGCTTCGACTTCAACGACTTCTCAGAAGGAGCGGGCGCAGCCGGTCGCAAAGCCGGCGGTGGCGGCTTCCGCGACATTTTCTCGGGCATCTTCGGCGGTGGACGCGGCGAGGCGATGCAGGAGCGTCCCGAGCCGGGCAGCGACCTCGAATATCAGGTGAACGTTGGCTTCTGGGACGCGATCAAAGGCACGGTAATGAAGCTTAGCGTTCCGCACCTGGAAGTGTGTTCGAACTGTCACGGGCAAGGTTTCATCGAGAGTCCCGGCGTTTGTCCGGAGTGCAAAGGCAAAGGGCAGATCACGCAGAAGAGCGGCAGCATGAAGTTCAACATCCCGTGTCCGCGCTGCGGCGGCAGCGGTAAGAACCGCACCGTGTGCAACGTCTGCCACGGCGAAGGCCGCGTCGAGCGCACTGAATCGCCGGAGGTGCGCATTAAGCCGGGCACGCGCGACGGCCAGCGCATTCGTCTTGCGGGCCGGGGCAATGCCGGCACGATGGGTGCACCTGCGGGCGATCTCTACATCATCGTGCGCGTGGGCGAGCATCCGGTGTTCAAGCGCGATGGCGATGACATTTACCTGACCGTGCCGGTGAGCTTTTCCGAGGCCGGCCTGGGGGGCAAAGTTGAAGTGCCGACGATTGACGGCCGCGCTCTGCTGAAGATTCCTCCGGGAACGCAGTGTGGCCAAAAATTGCGACTGCGCGAGAAGGGCGTTCCGTCGGCAGTTACGGAGGGCAAGCGCGGCGACGAGATCGTGGAAGTAAAGATCGTGCCGCCTAGCGTACGCGATGAGCGCTCGAAGGAAATCCTGCGCGAACTGGCCAAGCTGAATCCTGAAGATCCGAGAGAGCAGTTGTGGAAACAGGTCTAGAGAGTGGGGCGGCGGCGCGGGGGAGCGAAGTCTTCCTGGAAACCGAGCGGCTCATCCTGCGGTACTTCACCCTCGAGGACGTTGATGCCGTCTTCGCCGTGATTGGTGATCCGGAGACGATGAAGTTCTACCCGCAGCGGTTCACCCGCGATGACGCAATGCGCTGGGTGACGAAGAGCCAGGACCGCTATCGCCGTGACGGTTATGCGCTGTTTGCGGTGGTGCTGAAGTCGAACGGCCAAGTCATCGGCAACTGTGGATTGATGCGGCAGGAAATCGAAGGTGAGTCGCTGATAGAGGTGGGCTACCACTTCCGACGCGATTACTGGGGGCAAGGCTACGCCACTGAGGCCGCCCGTGGCTGCATGGCCTACGCCTTCGGCCATTTGAAGGCTGATAAGGTAGTCTCGCTCATCCTGCCTGAAAACCTGCCCTCAAGACGTGTGGCCGAGAGAAACGGGATGACGGTGGAGCGGCAGGTGATGTTCCACGACTTGCCGCACCTGATGTACGCCATGAGGCGAGAGGACTATGCCAAAGCGTAAGAAGCAGGGCGCGTACATGATCAGCGCGGTGGCGGAGATGTATGGGATACATCCGCAGACGCTGCGCCTCTATGAACGCGAGGGGCTGCTGAAGCCTTCGCGTACCGAAGGCAACACGCGCCTCTACACCGACGAGGACCTGGAGCGGCTGGAGTTCATCCTGTCACTGGCGCGCGACCTGGGTGTAAACATCTCCGGCATCGCCATCATCATCCAGATGCGTGAGCGCATGGACGAAATGCAGCGCCAGATGGCTGAGTTCATCTCCTACGTGCGTAACGAAGTGATGGCGCGCGCACAGCAAGCCGCCGATCCCAGCCGTGGAGCGATGGTGCCCCTAAGGCAGTCGATCATGATGAAGTCGAAAAAAGAGAAATGAGACTGTAGCCGCCGAGTTGTTGGTAGCGCGGATCCGCGCGGCTGAAGCCGCGCCCATTCAAGGCGGTTACTACAACTGAGAAATTGCTCTAGCCATCTCTGCCCGTGTCTGACGTTTTCCAAAATAGATCACAACTCCCGCAAGAACCGCTTGTGTCTCAGGGTCTGGAAGTGCACAATCAATTGCCGCGAGGAAGATGAAAATCGCGCCAATACTTCTAAGGAGAGCAGATGAACGCGAGAAAGATCGCATTAACTCTGGCATTGTGTCTTGCCGGAGTAGTGGTGTGCCACGCCAGTGACCCCAACATGGGCACCTGGAAGCTGAATGAGGCAAAGTCGAAGTTTTCCGCCGGGGCGACGAAAAACAGCACGGTGTTTTACTCGCCCGCGGGCGACATGGTGAAAGTTACCACTGACGGGATGACCGGAGATGGCAAACCGACCCAAACCGAATGGACAGGGAAGTTCGACGGCAAGGACTATCCGCTCGCAGGAGACCCCAGTAGCACCCGCGCTTACACGAAGGTTGATGACCGGACTATGAAGCTCGTCAATAAGAAGGATGGCAAGGTGACCAGCAGTGGTCGCATTGTGGTCGCGCCCGGCGGCAAGAGTCGCACCGTCACCATTACTGGAACCACCCCCGATGGCAAAAAGATGAGCAGCACCGCGGTGTACGACAAGCAGTAGCGTTTTCTCGGAAACGGTTGAGACATGTCCCATCCAAGTTGTTGTGCTTGGGTGGGATTCGTTTTGCGCAGCGCAAATTCTGGCATTATTTCCTCGGTTTGCCCACCCGTTGTGCGGTGGCGAACATCAAGGCCACGGTGTTCATGTCCTTGGGTTGCACCTTGCCGGCGGGAATCCGCAAGTGAGTGATGTCTTCCAGCTTTATCAGCAGGTCCACCAGCGCCATGGAATCAATCAGGCCCGACGATACCAGCGGCGTGTTCTCGTCGATCTGCAGATTGGGTTTCCTGATGAGTTTCACAACCTGGTCAATCATCTGTTGAGCTTCAGGTGTCATGCTTATTTTTTCTCCCTAGTTTTCGACCGCCAATTCCGGATGCTCTTTGAGCAGCTTCTCGCGCGTGGTGGAGCGCGCCGCTTTTCCCGCTGTGCTCTTTACGATCCACTTCGGAGGCTTGAGGAAGATGGTACGCACGGCCACGCCTAGGTTGGCGACAACGCTGCTGCGAATCTCGCGCTCGATGTCGTCGGCCCGCTGCAGCAGCTCTTCATTTTCCACCTCAGCGACCACGACGATGTCCTCCGTGCCAAGCTCAGGATTGAAAACTCCCATCGCTATCGCTCGGCCGTCGTGAATGGCGGCATGGCCGCACACAATCTCTTCGATGTCCTGCGGATAGATATTCTCGCCCCCTATGATGAGCAGGTCCTTCTTGCGGCCGACGACATAGACTTCGTGATTGAGACAGAAGCCGAGGTCGCCGCTGTAATACCAGCCGTCACGAACCGCTTTTTCGGTCAGGTCGGGACGGTTGTAATAGCCCTGGAACAGCGAATCGCTTTGGATGGCAATCTCGCCCACGTAACCATCCTCCAAAACCTCGCCTGAATCGGAAACGATCTGAACCCGATTGTTTGGCAGCAATTGTCCCGAGGAGGTAAAGGAGACCGCGCCTGGAGTTCCTTCCGCAACCCGGGCAATGAAGTGCTCGGCGCGAAAGCGCTGTCCCTCGGCCCAGATTACTTCCGGTCCCGGTTTGCCGCGAACGCCGGACTGGGTTACCGCGAAGACGTTTTCGGCCATGGCGTAAGACGCTTGCAAGGCAGACCGCTTCAAGCCGCAAGGCGCGAATGCGGTATAGAACTCATTCATGCTTGACATCCGCACCGGCTCAGAGCAGTTGATGAGCGCTCGCGCTGAAGAGAGGTCGTAATTCGACCAGCGCTCGCGCGGAGGGCGGCGCGGGATGAACTGGTAGCAGAAATTTGGCAGCCACGCCAAGGTGCATTTGTAGTCGGTGAAGATTTGCAGCATGGTGTCGGGATGCATCACCCAGTCGAGAGGCGACTGCATCACGACATGTAGATGGCATACCATCGGAAGGATGAAGCAGGCGATCAGTCCCATGTCGTGATAAAGCGGCAGCCAGCTATAGACGACATCGCGGGTCTCGTCGAGATTGAGGACTGCCGACAGCTGCTCCAGGTGGCGCAGCACAGCGGCGTGTGTCAGTGCCACTCCCTTCTGGAGTCCGGTAGTTCCGGCGGAGTGCTGGATGAACGCTAGTGAACCGGGCTCGATTTCGGGATCGGGCAACTCTCTGTCGCCGCCGAAAGCGCTGCCGTCCGCGGCCCGCAGCAAGTGTGCTTCACCCAAAGTGACGTGGCCTAACAAGTCATCGGGAAATTCATTGTCGATGACCACGACCCTGGCGTGAAGGTTGGCGGTCACCCCGGCCAATCCGAAGCGATACTTGGAGGGCTCGACCTTGAAGTTGGGATAAGCCAGAATGGCCGGCACAGCTCCCAGAAGCATGGCGCCAACGAAAGTCGCCATCAGCGGAATGCCTTGCGGCATAATGAGCACAACGCGATCGCCGACGGCAACACCGTTGTCTTGGAGCAGCAGGGCCTGCATTCTCGCCATCCGGCGAAAGTCGCCAAAGGTGGCCGTTTGCTGCTCGTCTTCATCGACCCATGCGGTTACAAACGGCCGCTCCGCCGGTGCAGACAACAGCGCGTCAACCAGGGTTCGATATTTTGTTGTGACTGGCAATCCGCTTCCGCTTTTCGACAGACTGGGTTTCCGCGAGCCTACCTCGCGGAAGGGCAATCCAGAATTGTAATGGGTTTGTGGCCTGAGCAGGTGCGTTCCATGAGATCTTCGTGGCAACGCCCTCCGGCACGGAGGAATTCTTTCCGAAGCAGAGCCTTCCCGGATTTAAGGTGGAAAATCGTCGCTGGGCTTAGCGACTATACCGAGAATTACCGAGAAGAAAACCTACCGATCAACCGTAGTTAGAAGGTAACACGGCAGATATTACCTTCGTTTTTTTCTCTTTACATTTCTTAACTATTCGAATTTATGACCGAAGTGATATCCTCCGTCATCCGTCTTCACAACCAGATTGGCCTTGGCTAAAACTGCCACACCAAGCGAGTGAAGCAATCGTCGTGGGGTAAAGGGCATAAGATGCGGCTTTTCGTCGTTAGATGTACGGCTTTTTGCGTCTGCTTTCTAAGTTTCTTGTGGTTCAGTTCACCGCTTGCCGCTCAGGGTAGTTTTACACTCACGGTGACGCCGTCGGCGCTCAGTATCCCGCAAGGCGGTCAGGAAACGGCGACAGTAACGACCACCATCAGTGGTGGCTTCAACAGTAGCATTGCGCTCTCCGCCTCGGGCACACCACCCGGAGTCGTCGCGAGTTTCAATCCCCTCATTATTGGAGCGCCTGGCGCCGGGGTCTCCACCATGACTGTGTCGGTGATACGGCTGACGCTGCCAGGGAACTACACCATCACGGTTAACGGGGTCGGCGGTGGAATCAAGCAGACCGCTACCTTGACGCTGACGGTAACCGCGCAAGGGAAACCCGGCTTCACGCTTTCAGCCTCACCCGCGCGGCTCAGCATCGTACAGGGTACCCAAGGGAATTCAACTCTCACTACTACCGTCGAGGATGGTTTCAACAGCAGCATCACGCTGTCAGCTTCGGGAATGCCCGCTGGAATTACCGTAAGCTTTGCGCCTACGACAATCCCAGCTCCCGGCGCCGGCCATTCGACGATGACCATCACCGTCGGCAACACAACACCCTCCGGCACCTACCCAATCACAGTGACGGCAAATGGCGGAGGACTGTGGCAAGAGACAGCGGTCACGGTGATGGTCGCATCGTTCACCATCTCAGCGTCGCCGGCGTCTCTCAGCATCTCGCAAGGCAATCAGGGAACATCGCAAGTGACCACAACGGTCAGCGGCGGGTTCAATTACGCGATCACCCTGTCAGCCTCCGGTATGCCAAGTGGCACCACAGTCAGCTTTAACCCAACGACAATTCCAGCCCCGGGCTCCGGTAGCTCGATCATGACGATTATTGTCGGCAGCAATACGCCCGTGGGCACCTACCCCATCACTGTGACGGGCAGCGGCGGCGGGCTCTTGCAGATGGTCACAATTACCCTCACGGTGACCTCTTCTGGAGGAGAGGCATTCACACTGGCGGTTACGCCCACCTCGCTCAGCTTGCCGCAGAATACCCGCGGCTACGCGGCGGTCACCACCCGCATCAACGGCTTCAATAACTCCATAAGTCTCGCAGCCTCTGGCATACCTCAGGGCGTGACGCTTGTCTTCACTCCACCGACGATTCCGGCCCCGGGTGTCGGCAACGCGACCATGAATTTCGTGGTCTTTGTAACGGCTAAGGCGGGGGTTTATCCCGTTACGATCACGGCTACGGGCGGCGGCATAAAACAGACAGTCACTCTTACTTTGACAATCACTGTGGCTGGGCAGCCCAACTATATGCTCACTGCCGGGCCGGCTTCGCTCAGTATCGCGCAGGGCGGCCAGATATCCTCCTCGATTAACAGCACCATCAGCGGCACGTTCAACAGCGCCATCAGCCTGTCGGCGTCCGGGCTGCCTGCGGGCGCGACTGCGAGCTTTGCTCCGGCGACGTTGGCGGCGCCGGGCAGTGGCAACTCGGTGATGACGCTTGAGTTGACCAAGAGTGTGTCTCCGGGATCTTATCCGGTCACGGTAACGGGCAATGGCGGCGGAATTCAACAGACGGCCAGCTTGACTCTGAACGTCACACCCTTGAGCGCAATGATCCTGCCCAACTCCGACTTCATGCAACCATACTCGTACACGTTGCAGTCGTCCTTCGGCAAACCACCTTATACCTATCAACTGTCAGGGGGCACCCTCCCGCCAGGGTTGAGCATGAGTCAGCAAGGGAACATCAGCGGCGACGCGACGGCCACCGGACAGTTCCCCTTCAGCGTGCTGGTAACCGACTCCTCCCAACCGCCAAAGCAACAGACGTCCGACTACTCGCTGAATGCAATCATTGGCCTGGACACCTACGGAGGACTCACGGCTGCGCCCGTTCCGGGCTGCACTTCGACCGGCTACTTCCAGCTATCGACGGTTCGGGGGAGATGGCTTCTTGCCGACCCGGAATGCAACGCCTTTTATCAGCGATCTGTCTATGACACCGATAGGCTGTTCATCTTGCAGCAGACTATGCAGCAGCGCTATGACAACAACACACATCTATGGGCCGACCATTCCTTGCAGAGGATGACCGGTTGGGGTTTCAATGCAACCGACATTTATTCGTCCCTCTATACGCTGCCCGTGCCCGCGGGCGGGGAACCACCTGCGGACATCCAGGTTCCATTTGCCCTCTATTACCCGGCACTTAGGGATGTGCTGATTTATCCCCAGGACCTAGGCCTACCGGAGGCGGTGAAGGACATTTGCCATGGCTTTGACAGCAATGGCTATCAGTACTATTGCACCGATCTGGTTGATGTCTTCGACCCGAAGTGGACTCAAGGCAATCAGGCTGAGGTGCAGAATCAGGTGCAACTCTACACCGGCGGCTTCAATACCGATCCATGGATCACCGCCATCTCGCTTGGCGACTCGGACTTTGTTTTTGCGCTCAAAGGCAACGGAGCGAACCCCTACAATGTTGGCGCCTATCCGCACGCTGGCATGATGGTCGCGACGGTGGACTTCGATTACTCGAGCCAGGGCTTCGTGGATCCTCAGTTACACTCCAAGTATCAATGGGTCAATTACCTGCAAAACAAGTACGGCACCATCGGCGCACTCAACCAATCATGGAATACCGGAGGTTTCTATACGACCTTCGGAGACGCGGGCGGCTTCGGCACTGGGACTGGCGTCCTGGACGAGGATGGACGCCATACTGCATGGTTTGGAAGCGATCTTGCCAATCGCTATTTCACCTTGGTGGGCGTGAACTCTAATCTCGTCGCCGATATGGACGCCTTCCTCTACCAATTCACCGTGCAGGTGTACGGCGTTCAGGCCAGCGCCATAAAAGCCTACGACCAGAACCATGTCCTGGAGTGTGGAAACTTCGGCGGCATCGGCGAAGGTGGAATGAGACCGCCCGTCATGCAGGGTTTGCACGACTCCGGCTGCGGCGTTGTCGTCGGCAACTGGAACTCGACTTGGCCGGCCGTGGCGCTGTCAGGGAATCAGGCGCAATACGATGCTATGGGGCTGCCTGAGATTTTATGGTATGGCATCAGTTCGCAGGAGGATTCCGACACGAGTGAGTACCCGACCCGCGGCGCATCATTCGCTGATTATCCAAGCCAGTTTGCTCGTGGTCAGCAATACGCCAACGACCAGCAGACCATCTTCAATGCGCAAGGGACCAATGGCGACTACTACATCATGGGAATCGCCTTCTGGGGGCTCACTGACAATAGCAGCGAGGGCACAAACTGGGGATTCATAACGTTCATGGACAATGCCTACGATGGCAGGTGCGCGGTGGTAGGCCAAGGCACCGACCAATACGGTTATCCGTGCGGCGGGGAGGCAGCTAATTACGGCGACTTCCTGGACACTGTTACACAATCCAATTCCAGTATATTGCAACAGTTCATTAAGTCTTTAAACCAGTAGTAGTTAAGGGGCTGGAAGGGGCATCATGGTCTGGCACTCCCTTTCCTCGCAAAGCCCGATTCACGGCGATATGGTAACTATGATACGGTTACTTTAGTTTGAAAAGTGACATCGAGATTAGCACCAAAGACTAGCTGTAATCCTACAATTAAAGTTGGCAATGCTCGTTGTTCTACTGTGGACAGGGTGGAGCTCAGTCTCGGATTCTCCGAATGTATGGCGAGGCTATTGATGCCGGAGGTCGAGTCCTAGTTATGAATCCGGTTGTGGATTTCAGGACAAAGCGACGCGCGATTCTTCTTCTTATTTTGACATCTAGCCTCCTGCTGTTTGTTTCACCGGTGCTGGCTGCTCACGGAGACGACAAACAAGCGAACGAACAAGACGGCAGCATCAATCAAATCATGCCTCCCGGATCCGGCTGGCAGGCCGGGTTCGATTTCCGCAATACTTCCAGCTACGTAACGGATCCTTCCGGCGATACCTATGTGGGCCCGACCACGGCCTACCCCACGAAGAACAACGGGACAACTTATGGCTGGGTGAAGACTTCCGCGGTGAACGGGAGGGACCGTAGCAAGTCAGTTGATCCGCGGTTGGCGGGGATCAACTACGCTAACAACGGAACACCGGCGACATTTAATGTCCAACTACCGTCGGCCGGTACGTACAATCTGTCGCTGGCGATGGGCGATGTCGGTTACGAGCAATGCTGGGTGCAGTGCCAGATACAGTTCCTGGACGGCACTAAGGTAATAGCCACGGTGACAGGTGGAACCGCTCAAGCGGGTTATTTCTACGATGCCAAAGGGAAGATGTGGTCAGCGGCGCAGTGGCCGGCAAATAACCTCACGCAGCAAGTGACGCTGACGGGCACGGTCTTGACCATGGTAGTTGGCACCAGCAAAAGCACAGGAGATTCAACCACCATCGCTTTTCTGGGGGTGACGCAGCTCTCCGGTTCGCCGAATTACAGCATCTCGGCTTCGCCTTCTTCCCTCACGATTCAGCAAGGCAACCAGGGAACGTCCACCATCACTACCACCATCAGTGGCGGCTTCGATAGCGCAGTCAGTCTGTCGGCTTCAGGCGTGCCGTCTGGGACCACGGTCAGCTTCAATCCGCAAACCATTCCTGCCCCGGGCTCCGGGAGTTCCACGATGAGCATCACTGTAGGCAGTAGTACCCCCGTGGGCACCTACCCGATCACAGTAACCGGCAACGGCGGCGGCATCCAGCAAAACGCCACGGTCACGCTCACGGTGACGGCACAGCAACAGCCCAACTTCACCATCTCGGCCTCGCCAGCTTCACTCAGTGTGCAGCAAGGCAATCAGGGGACGTCCACGATAACCACCGCTGTCAGCGGTGGCTTCAACAACTCGATCAACCTCTCGGCCTCCGGAATGCCCTCCGGCGTTGGGGTGAGCTTTAATCCACAAACTATTGCCGCACCCGGATCGGGCAGCTCAACCATGACCATAACCGTATCCAGCAGCACTGCGTTGGGAACATACCCGATAACGGTCACGGGCAATGGCGGCGGTCTCCAGCGGAACACAACGGTCACGCTGACGGTGACGGCGCAAGGCGGACCAAACTTCAGCATTTCGGCCTCGCCGGCTTCCGTCAGCCTTGCGTTAAACAGTCAAGGCACTTCTACCATTACCACTACCATCAGCAGTGGATTTAACGGTGCCATCAGCCTGTCAGCTTCGGGCGTACCGCTGGGAGTGGCCGTAGCTTTCAACCCGGCAACCATTCCGGCACCAGGCTCTGGCAGCTCGACGATGACGATTGTCGTGTTGCGCATCGCCACGCTGGGGACCTATCCCATCACCGTGACTGGCAGCGGAGGAGGCGTGAAGCAAAGCACGACAGTCACGCTCACGGTGGTGGCTTCCCAGGACTTCGAGTTATCGGCTTCACCGGGTTCAGTCAGTATCGTGCAAGGTAGCCCCGGAACCACAACCATTACCAGTACGGTCACTGGCGGGTTCAATGGCGCGGTCAGTCTCTCGGCTTCCGGCGCGCCGTCAGGAACCAGCGTAAGCTTCAATCCACAAACCATTCCGGCGCCGGGGTCGGGCAACTCTACTATGACCATCACGGTGACCATGAGCACGTACCCCGGCAGCTACAACATTGTCGTGGCCGGCAATAGCGGGGGTCTTCTGCGATACGTCCCGGTTACGTTGATCGTGATTGCTGCGCCCAATTTCGCCATGGGGGCTTCGCCTGCGGCGCTGACGATAGGACAGGGCAGTCAGGGCATGTCCACGATCACCACTTTCGCCTGTTGCGGCTTCAACAACTCGATCAATCTCTCTGCCTCCGGCGCACCGTCGGGCACCACCCTCAATTTGAACCCCAGTTCGATTGCGGCTCCCGGGTCCGGCACCTCGATCCTGACCGCAACAGTGGGCAAGAACACAACCACGGGGTCCTACCCGATCACGATCACCGGCAATGGCGGCGGAGTGCAGCAAACCACCACGGTTAGCTTGACGGTTACCGGCGGACCGCCACCCGCGAACGCCAACTATATGGAGTCGTATTCGTACACTCTGCAGTCGTCGTTTGGCACGCCGCCCTACAGTTACCAGATCACCTCTGGCTCTTTGCCCTCAGGACTGAACATGACCAGCGGGGGCACGATTTCCGGGACAGCCACGCAGGTGGGCAAGTTCCCGCTCCAGGTATTAGCAACGGATTCTTCGCAGCCCGCGCAAAAGCAGAGCAGCAGCTATACCCTTAACGTCGTCATCGGCATGGATGAGTACAGTGGATTGACTGCTGCTCCGGTGCCGGGATGCACGCCAAACGGTTACTTCCAGTTGGTAAAGGTGAAGATCGGCAGCAATCCCCCGCGCTGGGTGTATGCCGACCCACTCTGCAATGCGTTCTACCAACTTGCGGTGTACGACGCAACTAACTATTTCATATCGAAGGGTATTCTGCAGAGTCGCTACAACAATGACAACAGCAAGTGGGCCACGCACTCGCTGCAGCGGGAAGTCGCCTACGGGTTTAATTCGAACGACATCTTTTACAGCGATTACATGGTGCCCATCCCCAAAGGTGGCAACAATAACGGCGCGTCCGTCCAAGTTCCTTTCCTGTTGTACTTCGGCACCAGCCAGGACGCGATCTTTGATCCATCCGACCTAGGCATCCCGGAAGCGATTAAGAATACAATCGGCGGCCAGGATAGCAATGGCTATCCACGTCCCGGGCAGATTTACAACCTTGACGTCATGGATCCCAACTGGCTGGTAGCCAATCAAGGTGAGCTGGCGCTGCAGCTAAACCAGGGCTTGGGCGGCTTCCCGGATGGCTTCAACACCACCCCCTGGGTCGCAGCCATTTCCCTGGGAGATTCTGACGAATTTGTCCTGTTCAAGGGCAGCGGACCGGGCGGATATGCCCATCCTGCCCAGGTCGTGGCGACCAGCGCCTTTAATTTCAATCTGCCGCCCGTAAACGGCACCTGGCAGCGCCCCATCCTATATTCCAAGGCGGCGTGGACGTGTAATGCAATAGCCAACGATTCGAAGAATTTCCCGCCAGGACAATCCTACCTGGAGAAAAAGTATGGCAACATTGCTGCCCTCAATGCCTCATGGGGAAGCAATTACACCTCGTTCTGCGATGCCGGCGGTTTCGGCACCGGCACCGGCGTGCTCGATGAAGACGGTCGCCACACGGCCTGGTTTGGCAATGACTTTTACAACCAGACGGGAATGAATCCCAATCTTCTGGCCGATCTCAACCAGTATATGTACATCATGGCCCTCCAGAACTATAACCCGCAGATCAGCGTGGTGCGCGGCTATGACCCCAACCACCTGCTGATGTGCGGCTTCTATGGCGGCGGAGGGGATTTCGGGATGAGACCCCTGGTGGCCCAGGCACTGCACGACTCCGGCTGCCAGCTATTGGTGCTCACTTGGAACTCGACTTACATCTCCCAGTCGCTGACTAACAACCAGGCGGTTTACGACATTACCGGATTACCGGTTACGGTCTTCCAAGCCAGTTCAGCGCAGGCGGATTCGGACGAGAGTAACTATCCGACTGACGGGGCGGCCTACGCTGACTACTCGACACAGCCGATTCGCGGCCAGCACTATGGCACCGACACTCAGAATATTTATGGGTCGCAGGGGTCCAATCAGGATTACTACAATTTAGGCGTAGACCTCTGGGGCCTGACGGACAACGGCAGCGAGAATTCGAACTTAGGCTTTATCTCCCTCAGCGACAATCAATATGACGGCGTGTGCGCCGTCAGGGCGGTGACTATCGATCAGTGGGGCTACCCCTGTGGCGGCGAAGTCGCCGACTACGGCGACTTCACGGACGGCCTCACCCAAGCCAACTCGGCCCTGCTGCAGCAGTTAATCCAGCTACTGCGGCAGTAGGCCAAACTCACTTATTGTGTTGCACAAGGCCGTCGTTCAATCTGAGAAAACCAAAATCTTCGACGTGAACGAGGCCTTGCTGGCGGGTCGAGCCGGCCCGCTAGCGGTGCAAACGCTCACCTCAGGCGTAATCTCAAAAACAACACCGTAGCCGGAGGCGCCTCCCGCAGATGCGGTGCCATAGAGGTTGCCGCTGGTATCGAAGATAAGGTTGCTAATGGGATTTGCTCCGTCACTGCCACCGGTGAAATCGTGGAGCGAGGTGTAGGTCCAGCCACCACCCGCGGGCGTCAGCATGAAAACCGACCCTGCTTGATAGGCGCCGTCTTGATAGGTTGTGCCGTAGAGGTTGCCGGCAGCATCCATAGCCAGCTTGTCCAGGGGCCCGTAGTTGGGATAGCCGGTTCCGGAAAAGCTGTAGATCGTGTTGAAGCTCCAACCGCCCCCATTTACTGGCGTGAGTTCGAAAACCGTGCCGCCCCCGCCCATGCCGCCAAAGGCGGTCGTCCCGTAGAGATTGCCGGAGGCATCGATGATCAAACCTCCGAATGGAGTCGCTCCATCGTTTCCACCGGTAAAGTCGTAGAGGGTGGTTTCTGTCCAACCCAATCCGGAGGGCGATAGCTCGTAAACCGCCCCGCCATTGGAGGTGCCACCGTAATTGACCACACCGTAAAGATTGCCGACCTCGTCGAAGACAACACCACCATAGGGGTTCGCCCCGTCGTCAGTCCCTTGGAAGGAGTAAAGGACGGTCTGCTTCCAGCCGCCGCCCGAGGGCGTCAGCTCGTAGACCACGCCATTACCGGCGTCGCCCCCATAGTTCGTTATGCCGTAGATATTTCCTGCTTGGTCGAACGTGAGGTCACCTTGAGGAGCACCTCCATCGCTCCCTCCAGTGAAGAAGTAACTTATGGTCTCATTCCAGGGGGCCAACGCTGACGTTGGAGCTGTCGGAGAAGGTCTCAAGTGGAAAACTATACCGACGCCGGCCGCTCCGCCTGTCCAGGTCGTGCCATACAACGTTCCGTCCTTAGCAACGGCCACCCTGCCCCAAGGCCAGGCGCCGTCATCACCTCCGGTGTAGTCGTAGAGTGGGTTTACTACCCATCCGGACCCGAAATGCTTCAGTTTGAAGACCGAGCCATTACCGTAGCGGCCGCCGAGGTTGCCGAACGTCGTTCCGTAGAGATTTCCTGCGGCATCCATTGTTAGGCCAGCGTACGGTTGGGCCCCATCCTGGCCGTTGGCAAAGTTGTGGATTACCTTGAATGTCTGGGCTTGCGCTGATCGGGTCAACACGAGCGCCGGCGCAAACAGAATTGCCATCGCCAACGCGGCGCCTGCCGCCCGGGAACTGGTACCGATAGTTGAATTGGGAAATTGAGCGTTGTCGTTCATTACCTTTACCGGGGCACCCAAAACCAAACCCTATTCTTGTTTGCGGATTCCTGATTCTAACAAGGTCAGCCGTGCTGTGGGGCCTGTCAAGGCATGACGTTAGTCGCGCTGGGGATCACGACACTCCAGCCAGTTTGAGCATGAACCCGGCACGACACCCAGAATGGTCGTGAACGAGGCTTCACCAGCTTTGAGCATTGTGCCTGGTGGTACAATCCAGCCCACGTATGCCACTTCCGGTTCCAAGGGGCGATCGATATGAAGTTCGTTGCCAAGAGTTTGTTCTTACTCGTCTCACTCGGGTCGACCCTTGCCGACGCCCAGAGTTTTCAGCACATCGTTATTCTGTTTCAGGAAAATCGCACCCCGGACAACCTTTTCCAGGGTTTGTGCGGCCCAAGCGGTAAATTGTGCCCTGTCCCGTACGACTTGCAGAGTTTTGGAATCGATAAAGCAGGCAACCACGTTCCCCTGTTCCGAACCCCGCTGGGGATCAGTTATGATCTGGATCATTCTCACGATGGGTTCCTCACAATGTGCGATCTAGATCCGGCGACGAATACATGTCGGATGGACGGCCTTTCCAGTACCGGCTGCCCATTGGGTCACTGTGCGTATACGTTTGTCGATCCTGTCGATGTTGGCCCATATCTCGCCATCGCGCAGCAATACGGATGGGCAAACTTCATGTTCCAGACCAACCAAGGACCCACCGGGCCTGCCCATCAATTCATTTTCGCGGGAACCTCCGTGGCCACCGCAGAGGACGATGAGCAGGCAACGTTTATCTCCAATAATCCGGACCCGAATGGTGCGGACGGCGGATGCCTGGCTCCGCTGAATGAGAGCTATTTGGCGATTTCCCCGCAAAGTTGGCCTCATGAGTACACAGCGTACATAAACAACCCTCTGGGAAGCCTATGTTTCTCACATGCCACGATGGCAACCCTGCTGGATAATCACCAACCTGCAATCAGTTGGAAGTACTACACGGTTGGTCCGCATACCATTGCGACGGCGCCGAATTGGTTCCAGGATATCTGCGTGCCTGACCCTGGTTACCAAAACTGCACCGGACAGGAGTGGATAAATAATGTCGATTTCCTTCCCCAGGATGTGCTGACCGACATCGGCAACTGCCAGCTCCGGAGCATGAGCTGGGTGATTCCGGACGGAAAGAACTCCGACCACCCCGGAGATCCTACCTTTAATGGGGGCCCTTCCTGGGTAGCTTCGGTTGTCAATGCTATTGGGGAAAGTTCGTGCAAGAATCCCGACGGGAGCAGCTATTGGAACAGCACGGCCATCTTCATTACTTGGGACGATTGGGGCGGCTTTTATGACCACGAGCCGCCGACCCTTTTGTCCGTGCCAAATCAAGGTCAAGGTGACTATCAATACGGTTTTCGCGTCCCGTTAGTTGTCGTCTCAGCCTATACACCGCCCGGCTACGTTGACAATGCCCGGTACGATTTCGGCAGCATACTACGGTTCGTCGAGCAAAATTTCGGCATACCGGAGGGTGCGCTCAACTTTGCGGATGCACGGGCGACGAACGATCTAACCAGCTTTTTTCAATCGTATCAACGGCCCCGAGTATTCAAACACATTGCCGCTCCTATGAACGCAGAGTACTTCCTGAATGACAAGAGACCCCAGGAGCCTCCGGACACTTATTGAGATTATTGTGGCTGTCATCATTCGTCACAAAAACGCGAATGGCGTCAAGTTCGACGCCGGACCGCTGCACCTCGGTGCTGCCCCGAAATAAACCTTTTCTGCTGTGTGACTTGCGAGCAGGAAGATTTTGCGAGATAATTCCCCCTTCCTTCTCAATCGCCCGCGCAACTTCGATCTACTGGCAGGAGACGTTGCCCAAATGAAGAACTGGTTGGTCTGCTCCACACCAAGTGTGTGCGCCCTGGTGCTCCTATTGTCGGCCCCTATCATCGGACAGGTGGCGGTCACCACGTATCACAATGACAACTATCGCAGCGGTGTCAATTCGAATGAGATCGTTCTCACGCCGTCCAACGTGAACGAGGTGACGTTTGGTAAGCGCCTGGTGTTGCCTGTCACCGGCTATGCTTTCGCGCAACCGCTCTATGTACCGAACGTCAACATCAATGGGACGCTGCACAATGTGGTGTATGAAGTCACCGAGCACGACCAGGCTTATGCGTTCGATGTCAACACAGGACAGCCTATCTGGCACAAGGACTTCCTTATCTCGACCAGTCCCCTCAAGACGATCCTGCCGATGTCGGGCAACGATACGGGTTGTACCGTGGTCGGCAACGAGATTGGCATCACCAGCACGCCGGTCATTGACTTGACGACCAATGAAATCTATATCGTGGCGGCGACCAAGGAAATCTTCAATGGGAACACGAAGTTTTATCAGCGGATGCATGTTCTCGACATTCGCACGGGAGTCGAGAAGATGCCGGGTCCAGCCTATGGTGCGCCGATCACCGCGACGTTACCGGGAACGGGTTCCGGCTCGATCAATGGGTACATTACCTTTGACCCCCAGCACGGGCTCCAGCGCTCGGCGCTGACGCTTGCTAATGGGCTAATCTACGTTTCCTGGGCGGGCTTCTGCGACTTCGGGACATACCACGGATGGATCATGGCTTTTAACAAGTCAACCTTGTTTCCCAGTGGGGCGTTTCTCGACACTCCCGATGGCAATCAAGGGGGAATCTGGAGCAGCGGTTCGGGCATGGCTGTCGATGCCCAGAACAATCTCTACGTTCCCACAGGAAATGGCTTGTTCGACATAAACGTCGGAGGAGTTGATTACGGCGACAGTGTCCTTCGCTTTTCCTGGGAGAGTAACCAGCCGGTCGTGCAGGACTATTTCACGCCATGGAATCAGGCGTGGCTTAGCTATGAGGACTACGACGTGGCTTCGGCAGGAGTTCTGCTTCTTCCCGACGAGCCCGGTGCACCTTATCCGCATCTGCTGGTTCAAGTAACAAAAGAAGGGACGATTGACCTGGTGGACCGTGACAAAATGGGCCATTTCGACCCGGCCGGCGATCATCAAATCGTGCAAACGTTACCGCTGATCCTCACCAATTTTTGGGGCTCTCCAGTGATGTGGAACAACAACCTTTACTTAGGCGGACAATTTGAGCAATTGGAAGCCTTCCACTACGACCCCGTGAAGCAGCAGATCCAAGTCCCGTTTACCTCCGCCACTCCGGAGACCTTTCAATACCCGGGGCCGACTCCGTCCGTCTCGTCCAACAGCACGCAAAACGGCATTGTTTGGATATTCGGCAGCGACTCTGTTCTGCATGCCTATGACGCCAACAATCTGGCAAACGAGTTTTACAACTCAAACCAGAACCCCGGGCGCGACAAGGCGGGAAGCGTGTTGCAGTTTGAGGTTCCGACCGTCGCAGACGGTATGGTCATGATCGGCGCCAGAAATGAGGTGGATGTTTACGGGCTGCTCAATTAGAGAGTGCCTGTTCCGCTCTCAGAAGCCAATTGCGCTGTGTTGCAGGGGTTGATCGAGCAACTTGCTGCAGTAGGTGCGAAACAGACTTAATTCGCGGCGCAACCCGCCGTTCAAGGGCTGCGGCACAGTGTGGCCTTTAGCCGGCCTCGAAACAATGTGAAATAATTGGCGCGCTATGCCACTGAGATGTTCTCTTTCCCTCATCGCCCTCATTCTGTGGGCCGCTTCTGTGCTGGCGCAAACCAATCCGCAAACGCCTGCCCCACCCTCATCGCCGCCCAAGTCCTCTGCGCAGACATCTGAGGCGCTTGAACTGGTCAAGCAAGGCCAGAAGCTGAACAGCGAAGGCAAGCAAGACGAGGCGCTTGCCCTCTACAGTCGCGCTCTGCAGTTGTCGCCTGACCTCTACCAGGCGGAACTTGCGTCGGGCGCGGCGCTCGACCTGGAGGGGAAGTATCAGCAAGCGCGCGTGCATCTGGCCAAGGCGATAGCACTGGCGACGTCGGAGCAGAAGATCCAGGCACTGCGGACCATGGGGATCTCATACGCCTTCTCACACGACCCGAGCGAGGCCGCCAAGTATGACCAGCAGGCCTTCGACGCGCAATACGGAGAAAAGAAGTTCGACGATGCCGCGGCCACGGCCAACGAATTGGCGCGCATCTACTTGGAATCTGGCGACGTGGACAATGCCTTCCAGTGGTATCAAACTGGACACCTCACTGCCCTGCTAAAACCGAATATGACACCAGTGGAGAAGGACCTTTGGGAGTTCCGCTGGGAAAGCGCACTGGCGCGCATCCGCGCACGCCAGGACCGCAAGGATGAAGCACAGAAGCACCTGGCCGCTGCCAAGGCGCTTCTTGACAAGGGCACCAATCCCGATCAGGTGCGCTTCTATCCCTACCTTGCCGGCTACGTTGCGTTTTATGGCGGAGATTACAAGACGGCGATTGCCGAGTTGCAGAAGGGCGATCAGAAAGATGTGTTCGTACTGAGCCTGCTGGCGCAGGCCTACGAAAAGTTGGGCGATAAAGCCAAAGCGATGGAGTATTACAAGCAGGTCCTGACCATCAACGCGCACAATCCTGGGAACGCTTTTGCACGTCCGCTGGCAGAACAGAAGGTTACGGGATAGAGCCTGCGGTTGGTTGCAAGCCATCGGTTGACATGTTCCAACCAGCACCCGTAGAGTTCCTTGCGGAACACTTTCCCGATAGATTACGTATCCGTTCTGACGGGCGTGAGCGCCCAGGAGGCTCCATGTTACGGAAATTCTGTTTAGCTGTCAGTTTGATTGGCCTTGCCACGGCGCTATTGTCGGCGCAAACCGTTGACGACATTATTGCCAAGAACGTCCAGGCCCGCGGCGGACTGGGCAAGATCAAGTCGGTGCAGACCATCCGCTCCACCGGCACCATGAGCATGGGCGGTGGAATGGAAGCTCCGGGAATGATGATCCAGAAACGTC
The DNA here is from genome assembly GCA_963823635.1 of uncultured Acidobacteriaceae bacterium. Lineage (GTDB taxonomy): Bacteria > Acidobacteriota > Terriglobia > Terriglobales > Acidobacteriaceae > Bog-257. The sequence goes on from CAWGMV010000015.1 coordinate 148,455, forward strand.
CGGACATGGCGCGCCTTGAATTTACCGTGCAGGGCCTGACCGCAGTCCAAGCCTACGATGGCAAGACCGCCTGGCAGATTATGCCCTTCATGGGCAAGAAAGACCCGGAAGTGATGTCGGCCGATGACGAAAAGGACATAGAAGAAAACGCTGACATTGATGGTCCACTGGTGGACTACAAGAGCAAGGGCAACAAGGTAGAGTTGCTAGGCAAAGAGAAGGTGGAAGGCACCGATGCCTACAAGCTGAAGATCACCCTTAAGAATGGGGACGTCATAACCGACTATCTGGATGCTGATTCCTTCCTGGAGATCAAGCAAGAGACAAAACGCATGATACGAGGCAGCGAGCAGGACGTTGAATCCTCGCTGGGCGACTACAAGGAAGTCAATGGGCTGATGTTCCCCTTTGCTATGGAGAACGGCATCAAGGGAAGCCAGGAGAAGGAAAAGCTCACCATCTCGAAAATCGAGTTGAACGTCCCGGTTGACGACTCGGTCTTCAAAATGCCTCCTCCGGCGCCAGCAGCCAAACCGGAAGAGCCGAAGAAGTGATGTTAGTGCCAGTCTGGTCGTGTCCCCGCGGCGCTAATACGCTGGTGTCCGCGGCTCAGGACTATGTATTTCAGAAAATTATCGTGTCAGGCTAGCGGTCTGATCCGACCGCAGCTTCCCCGTCGAGGCCTTGCTATGTCAAATCGTCTGCGTCTCTTCGTCATCTCTACCATCCTTATCGCGTCGCTGTCTTTCTTCGCTGCAGCACAAGAAGTGACGATCGATTCCGACACCTTCAGTGGACTCGGCGTGCGGCCTATTGGACCCGCAGCCATGGGCGGTCGCATTGCTGACATCACCGCCGTGCAAGATGGGCAGCGGTTGACCATCTATATCGGCTCTGCCGGCGGAGGAGTGTGGAAATCGGTTGATGGTGGCACCACCTTCAAGCCCGTGTTCGACAAGGAGCCCTCGCAGTCGATTGGCTCGGTAGCCATTGATCCATCGAACCTGCAAACCGTCTGGGTAGGCACGGGCGAATCCTGGGTGCGGAACAGTGTTTCCGTCGGGACCGGCATTTATCGCTCGCGCGATGGCGGCGACAGTTGGGAAAACCTCGGGCTGAAAGATTCCGAGCACATCAGCCGGGTCGTTATTCACCCGAAGGACGGCAACACGGTTTACGCTTGCGCCCTCGGACATCTGTGGAACGCTAATCAAGAGCGCGGCGTCTTCAAGACGACGGACGGCGGCAAGACCTGGACGAAGATTCTCTATCGCGACGAGAACACCGGCTGTGCCGAGATGGTCATGGATCCGAAGGACCCGAACGTGCTGTATGCCGCGATGTGGCAAGTGCGGCGGCAGCCGTGGAACTTCAATTCCGGCGGGCCGGGAAGTGGACTATTCAAGAGTACCGATGCTGGTGCCACCTGGCATGAACTGCGTAAAGGCCTGCCCCAAGGCGATCTGGGCCGGATTGGACTGGCGATTCCAGCAGCCAGGAACACCCGAGTCTATGCGGTGGTCGAAGCCAAGAACCACACCGCGCTCTACCGCTCCGACGATGCCGGCGAAAGTTGGACTGAAGTCAATAGTTCCTTCAACGTCAGCGGGCGGCCGTTTTACTTCGCGCGCCTGACCGCTGATCCCAACAATCCCGACCGAGTTTACAAGCCGGGATTTGTTCTGACCGTGAGCGATGACGGAGGAAAAAGTTTCAGCATGGCAATGTCGATGAGCGAAGGCCCAGGCGACCGCGTGCACAGCGATCATCATGCTCTATGGGTTAATCCCGTCAATTCAGACCAAATCCTCGATGGCACCGACGGCGGCGTCTATCAGTCGCTCGATCGCGCGACGCATTGGCGCTTTCTCTCGAACTTGCCGGTATCGCAGTTCTACCACGTGAGCTTTGACATGGCCGATCCCTACAACGTGTATGGCGGACTGCAGGACAACGGCACATGGATGGGTCCGTCTCGGGCAATAGACGGCATTGCCAACCGTCATTGGCGCAACATTGATTTTGGTGACGGCTTCTGGGCGTTTTCTGACCCGACCGATTCCGATTATGCCTACGTCGAATATCAGGGCGGCAAGATCGCGCGCCACCGGAAATCAACTGGGGAAGCCAGAGAAATACAGCCCCTGCCGCGGGCGAATGAGCCCGAGTTTCGCTTCAATTGGAACGCTCCCATTTCGCTCAGTCCGAATACTCCGGGAACGGTCTACCTTGGTGGACAGTTCCTGTTCCGCTCGCGCGATCACGGAGATTCCTGGGAGCGCATTTCGCCTGACCTGACCACCAACGATCCGGCGAAGCAGCACCAGGAGAATTCCGGTGGCTTGACTATCGACAATTCCGATGCCGAGAAATACGAAACCATTTACACCATCGCCGAATCCCCGAAGAACGGGAGCCTGATCTGGGTTGGCACCGACGACGGCAACGTCCAGATTACGAGTGACGGCGGAAAGCACTGGAACAACGTCGTAAAGAACATTCCTGGTCTGCCACCGAACACCTGGGTCTCAACCATTGAAGCCAGCCATCATGATCCGGCCGTAGCTTATGCCACGTTCGATGGCCACGCTGCGGGCGACATGAAAACTTATGTTTACAAGACGACTGACTATGGGAAGACCTGGACTTCACTCTCCACGCCGGAACTGAAGGGTTATGCCCATGTGGTCCGTGAAGACCTGGTGAACCCCAATCTGCTCTTTGTCGGCACCGAGTTCGGATTGTTCGTCTCCATCGACGGCGGAGCCCATTGGGCACAGTACATCGGCAAGTTGTCTAATGTCGCGGTGCGCGACATTGCCATTCACCCGCGCGAATCCGACTTGCTGATTGCCAGTCACGGCCGCGGAATCTTCATCGTTGACGATCTCACTCCCTTGCGCGCACTGACACCAGAAGTCATAACCAAGGACGCCGCGTTTCTGCCATCGCGTCCAGCCACGCTGACCCTTCCTGCCGGTGAGCAGCGCTTCGACGGTGACTCGGAATTCGTTGGACCGACGCTGCCTGAAGCGGCGCCGATTGTGTATTACCAAAAGAAGCGCCACATTTTCGGCGATCTGCTTATCGAGATTTACGATCCACAGGGCAAGTTAATTACCACCATTCAGGGCGACAAGCGCCGTGGCCTGAACCGCGTGCAATGGCCGGAGCGCGGCAAGCCACCCAAGGTTCCGCCGGCTGCTGGGCTGGTGGAGAACGAGTTCGCGTTTCTCGGTCCGCAGGTACAAGAAGGCACTTACACCGTAAAGCTTATCAAGGGGAAGGAGACTTATACCACCACGATCAATCTCGTGCCCGATCCGCGCACCAAAAGCACAGCAGCAGACCGCGCCCTGCAACATAAAACGGTGGTCCAGCTTTATGACATGCTGGGACACTTGACCTACGTTGTCGATGCTACCGTCGACCTCCGCAACCAGGCCCGCCAGCGAGGGGAGAGCGCCTCCGACAACGAAACCAAGGCGCAGCTCCAGAAGTTCGCCGACAGCCTGGAGGAATTCCGTTCCACGCTGGTCTCCACCAAAGAAGGCGGTATGATCACGGGCGAACACAAGCTGCGCGAGAACCTGGGAGAACTCTACGGCGGCGTGAACGGTTATTCCGGTCGTCCGACGCAGTCTCAGATTGATCGCACCGATGTGCTCAACAAGCAGCTTAACGACGCCACATCGAAATTTCAGTCGCTCACTGCCCAGGTGACACAGCTTAACGCCCAACTTCAAAACGCCAAGATTGTACCTTTGACGGTAATGTCACAGGAGGAATGGAGCAAGAAGTGAGCCGATTCGTCGCGAAGCAAATCGGCCCAGCGAATCTGCTCACTTGTCTTTGCCCTTGATCGAAAGCAGCTCCACCTCAAAAATGAGCGTGGAGTCGGGGCCAATGTCGGGCCCAGCGCCGCGAGCGCCATAAGCAAGGTCGGCGGGAATAAAGAGCTGCCACTTCGAGCCAACCGGCATCAGTTGCAGCGCCTCGGTCCAACCCTTGATGACTCCATTCACTGGAAAGGTTGCCGGCTCGCCGCGCTTATAAGAGCTGTCGAATTCCTTTCCGTCGATGAGCGTGCCTCGGTAATTGCACACGACGGAGTCAGTCGCGGTTGGCTTCGGTCCGGTACCCGCTGTCAAAATCTTGTACTGCAGTCCGCTGGGCAACGTAGTCACACCTGGCTTCGTCTTATTGCTAGCCAGAAATGCTTCACCCTCCTTCTGGTTTGTTTCTCCCGCCTTCTGCATCTTCTCTTCCTGCTGCTTGCGCATCTCGCCCTGTAGCTGCGTCAAAGCCGCTTGCGCCTCCGTGTCCGTCATAAGCGGCTTGCCAGCGAGCATGTCTTGCAGTCCCTTTGTCACGATCGCTGGATCAATGTCTAGGGACTGTCGCTCCAGGTTTTTGCCGATGCTCATCCCGATGGCATAGCTGGCCTTGTCCTTGTCAGACTTAAAGGCTGGGTTGCTCGGAGCCTGCTGTGGGGTTGCTTGCCCAGTCTTCGTGGGCGTTTGTTGAGTGTTAGAAGCGGGAGCTTGTTGTGTGCTGTTGGCAGAACTTGACTGGGCGACAGCGCTTCCAAGCAGCGCAATTCCGGACACGAATAAACAGAGGGGTGTGTTCCACTTTTTTGGCATTCATACATTGTCACATTGGTGTCAGTTCTGCGCAAAGGAGCGGAACCCCGCATCATTCAAACTTCCAGCGGGTCACCGCCTTCGGAAATAGTTTTTCGGGCATTGCAAACACGGTCCTGGGACGAACCTCGTGAACCGCACCCATTTTCGGATCAAGCTCCCAGCCGTACTTCGCCTTGTAGTCGGCAAAGGCCTGATGGGGAATCTCGTTATCACTCAACTGGCGCGCGATGCCTTCCACGATCACAGCCTCTTCGGCGTTCTCGTTGCATACAACACAGTGAGAATTCTGCTGCAAGTTGCGGCTCTTGCGCGAGGTTGCGCTGGTGCTGAAGTAATACGCGCCGTCAAGCCAGATGCCCCACACCAACATCGTATGAGGCGCACCATCTGGCTTTACTGTCGTGAGCCAATAATTGTGCGATTTCGTGATGCGCTCTTCTGCCCACGACCACGGCAATGCGCCTTGCAAGGATTGCGGAACACCGTAGCCTTTCATGTAGGGACGAGATGCTTTCGGTGCCGTCTTCGTCTGCGGTTTCGTTCTAGCCACAGTCACCTCCACGCTGCCAATTCTAAGCCCCAAACACAACAAGCGGGACCTCGGAGGGTCCCGCTCGTGGGCTGTCGTATCCGCTCTTTTATTAGCGGTGGAAGCCGCCTCCACCAAACCCGCCTCCGTGAAAACCGCCGCCCATCACGCCGAAGCTATGACTGGCGGGTGCAGCCGGGCGAAACCCGCCCCCGCGCGCAGCCGGATAGCCCGAACGTCCGAGGTAGTGACCCGGGTGTGCACCATAGTAGGGTCTTGCCGGCCCGCGGTTATATCCATATGGGTAATAGCCTCCATAGAAGAAAGGAGAGTACCCAACCCAGAACGGTGAATAGAAGCCCCAGCCGAACGGGCTGTACCCGATGCCGGCTCCCGGAATCCAGGTGTAGTCCCAGAAAAGCGGGTCCCAATACCAACCCGCACCGTACCATCCCACAGCGCCCGGGTAGTAAATCTGGGCCGCATTCGCGTTGGCTTCGGCCAGATATTCCGAGCGCAGATTGCTGAAGCGATACAGGTCGCTTTGTTCGTATGTGTCTTTATTGAACTTGACAGTACGTAACTTGGCTGAATTGTTCACGTCCAGCTCATGCCCGTCTTTCACCTTTACGTAGCGGTCGTTGTCCTGCACCAGGGCTTCTCCCTTGTACACCTGGACGCTTCCCTGGTCGGCATTGAAAGCGTACAAACCGGTTTTCAGCAACTGCGTCGTTGCGCCGTCTTCCTGCACCCGCAGCAGGTTGTCCTTGTGGATCTCGGCGACCTCGACCATCGCTTGCCCCTTGGAAAGATCGACCTCGGTGTTGGTCAAGTTAGGAGAAATCATCGTCGCCGCGCTGTTGTCTCCCACGCGGAAAAACACGCCGGGAGTGAGCAGGATCTCGGCCTTGCCATTTCCCGTGGTCAGGGTTTGCCCGGTCAGCAGATCGACCGACCCGACCGATTTTGAATCCAGGGTCTGGTTGCCGATCGTCGCCTGCCCTTCCACGTAATTAACGGTGCCTGGTAGCGCTGGAGTTGCGGCCCATGCGGGCGCAGACAGAATCGCTGCCAGGAAGAAACTTGCCATCCATTTCAACCTTGACAGCCTCATAATCTTTTCCTTTTAACCTCTATTTACCCCTCAGTTATTAGATGCGAAAGCGTGCCCACGGACGCAGCACAAGCTTGACCCGAAGCCGATAGCGACGGCAAGCCATACCTTGACACAGCTCTCGCTCAGATCCTGAGACAACTGCGAGTGCTGGCACCCGGGGGGAGAATCACGACTGCGGATCGCAACGCGGCCAGGGCGATGCGCCCGGCCGGCAGTTGTGTCTGGCTGTCAGACTTCGTGAATGATCTTGGAGCTGAGCCGAGTTCGGCGGCTTGCGGACGCGCCCGTTATCGAATTTTTTCGTTTTCTCGGACTCATTTAGAATCAATAGGTTAGCTTCAGTACCTTGTATCCATTTGATTCTGCAGGCTTACGAGTTTTGTATTGTAAATAAAGGAGTTAAGCGCCATTTTTTCGACTAGAAATGGCTAAGCTAACTAAGGTAACTAAGGAATCTAAGGAAGATAATTAAGTATGCTATGCTAGCAAATAATACCTAGACACGGTGAGTCAGGGAGGATTGGGAGTTCGCCACCCCCCGGCTAATCGAGGCGTTGGCTCACAAAATCCGTGCTTTCTTGTTGATTGCCGTGACAGGGTTAGTTGGAGTCGTGATACTTCGGAATGATGCGAAGTCCCGCAGCATCGACTACATATCCAAAACTCCTCTGCTTGTGTGGCTCAAAAGCATCTCGCCACTTAACCAGAACACGAACGCAGACCTCAAGGCGATGGGTTCTGATCATTGCTCTCTCGGCATCGGAGATTCCCTGTCGGTAAGGAATATTGAGGTTCATGGGCTTGTGTTTAGAGTAGAGGGTGAACGGCTCTTCGGAAACGAAGTGGTCGGCGTTTACGCTGAAATCAATAAATGGTGGCACGATAACCTCTATCCACGACTCCCAAAGGACATCGTAGGCGGTTACAAGCCCGACATTTGTGATTTCGAGCTGCACTCGGCAGCCTTGAGGGTCAAGAACATCGTGTGCGGGGTTGTCGTGCGGATCGGCGCTAAGTTGCGACTTTTGTCCTTCGATAAAAGCGGCCAGTTGCCGATCGAGCAGCGTAACCTGATTACTCATATGGCTGGCTTGATCCTTGATGGCAAACAGAGTCCAGACAGCCGCGACGGCAGCACCCAATCCTACGAAGACGAAAGCCCAATTAGGCCAAAATGGCGAATACCACGGTGGTGGCCAGCGTTTCGACTCCTCTTGGGCACGGTTCCCTTGTATGGTGGCCGAATAATGATTGTCCGACACGGTTATCGTCGGATTCGATTGGGACTGCTGGGTACTGGGCTGTTTGCTGTCGGGTGGTTTCTGTTGCTGGCTCCCATTGGATGGCAGGGTCACAAGTAAGAGGGACAGAGCGGCAACCTGGAAGAGGCGCATAATTTGATAATGGTGAAAAGAAAAGCAGAATACAACGAAGGCCGGAACGCAAGGGAAAAGTTTGAAGATGCCATGCGCTTTGCCTTTAGGGTTCCAAAAGAACAAGTGACGCCTAGGCCAAAACCTAAGCGCCACAGAAAGACCGGCAGCGATGCGGGCTAGAACGGTTCCTCTTGCCCCGTCCCAACCGTCTCGTGGTGGGGCGCGTCAATGTCCTCGCCCGTCAGTTGAGCATAGGTTAGGCGACGGCCAGCGACTTGGGACATGGCGAGAATGAAGCGATCAGAACCGCGCAGCGTGCCGGAATATAGGCCCTCGACTTCGCCGCCAAAGCGGGAAGCTCCACTCGGAAAGACAGTGTGAAAATTCTGAATACGAGCTTCTTTTCTACCACCCTCCCCTGTTCAGAGCCTACCTACGGCAGGTTATAGGCGTAGTACGGGCCCGTCACGCCGCCGGCGTTCAGATTTTCGATGGCTGTGAACACGTCTCTTCCATAGAAAAACGACAGCCCCCAGTCAAAGCTGGAACCTGCTCCGGCGCCGGCGGGTCCACCGAGGGTACTGAAAGCGGTGTTATTCGTGTCGAAAAGATTAATGGTGTTTTCAATGCTGAAGGTGGTTGTGGGGCCGCTCTGCCCGTTGGATCCCTGATTGACGGCGGTGAGGTTGTCTGGCGAGTTGGTGGGACAATACCACTCGTTGGGGGGGGTTACCGGCGAATTTGGACACACCACTATGCTCGAGTCAGCGAAAAAGAACGCGTTGGAGCCGCTGTCGATGAAGCTGTTTGGATAGTTAGTTCCATTGAAGCTCGTGGTGAAGCTCCCGGCGTTGGTACCTGAGTCGGGCACCGGATATACCGTGGCACTACCCAAGGCGTTATTCGATTGCGTGCCAATGCCAAAGATTAGGGAGCCGCTTACGTTAAGCGATCCACCATCAGGGACCGCCGGAAGTTGTATCAGGACGCCATTATTGTCGGAGGCGAATCCAGCCACCGGGTTGGCAAGTTGCTGCGCCAGTGTGACGTTGATGGGATTGCAACCTGAGGCAGGGCAATCATAGTACGTCGCCGGGGCGGTGGGCTGTTCGATACGCACGCCGGTCCGCAATCCTGCTGAAACAATCCTATGCCAATGAGCGCATTAGCGCCGAAGGCGTCCACGCTGACGCCCTCGTTTCCATTCGGCCCCATGCTTTGCGCTGGAACAACTGCCCGGAACCGGCGGAGAACTCGAGGCAGGAATCATGACCTGCACCGGCACGTTCGAGGCTTTTTCGCCAGCCACATAGATGTCTGCTGCAGCCACGGGTCCCCAAACATACCCATCCAGGAATACGAGGCACTCATCCAGCGGATTGCCGATGGAATCGTTCTGCTGGGGCAGCGGGACGGTCAGCACGGAAGACACAATGCGCAAGCCCGACGATCCGGTGTCAACTTCAACGTGATTGATGGTCTGGCACTCGAGCAGAGGGAGGAGTATTACCGGGCACGCAAACCGTGACGCTTACGAACGCCGTATTGGCTGAGATAAAGGTCGCCGGATCCGGGCCAGCATCCACAATGAGGGGAGCAACGTTGTTGGCCGACGAGGTCGGGTTCACGGCTACAGTTGCAGCTCCCGATATGGATGTGTTCTGGGTCGAGGTTGCCGTGACCGTTACGTTTGTGGCCGCGGACACGTTGGGCGCGGTCAAAAGCCCCGAAGACGATATCTGGCCGGCATTTGTGCTCCAGGTGACCGTCGTGCTGAAACTCCCGGTGCCCATCACCGTCGCCGAACATTGGCTGGTCTGGCCAGACGTCACGGTTGCAGGCGAGCACGACGCGGTAACCGATGTGATGGCTGTTGAGCCACCGCCTCCGCTGCTGCTGCCGCCGCATGCTGCCATCAGCACGACCGTTCCGATTGCGAGCAGGATTGCCAGTTTACGCACGATCTTCTCTCCGTCAGCGGATATCGCTGGGCTGGACGCCGGGTGGAATTAACTGTGGAACGTAGGCTTGCCCGTGGAAGCTGCGCACGTGCCCGGTTTCATAAAACACCAGGCCGGGTGTCTCAATGACGATGGGAGCGCGTCTTGCGCGTGGCTGCTGCTGCGAACCCTGTTGCTGCTGCGATTTCTCCTGCGCCTTCTGGGCCTGCTGGTAATACGGTCCGAGGAGAGATTGCAAGTCGGGCGGGAATTGACCCTCCCAGGCGACGCCGAACACCGCTCCTTGCGGCGAGACAAACTCGCGCACCACGGTTCCGGAAGGCGAGGTGATTTCGTGCAACACGTAGGTGCGATTGTCCACGCTGTGCAAGGTGCCCTTCATACGCGCCTGGTCATTGAGGACCGAAGCTGCGGTGTCGCCCAATACGGCCCATGCGGGAAACGGAAGCGCCAGGACCAGGAACGACAGCAAGAGTCGGGTACCTGTTTCGGATCTGCCGATGAGATTTGAGATATCCATGAGAGCTGTGCCTTTCACCGCGAGGATTTGGGCAACAAGGAGTCCGCGTGTATAAACTCCGCACGGCGGCGATTGTTGCTCTGCTGCTGCCTATAGCTTAAACCAGTACCGCGATTTCGCACTTCACTTCCCTGCGACCATTATGGAGGTTAGAATGTCACACAGGCCTGTGACGCTGCCATGTCCCTGACGAAATCTGCAAGCGCTGGAGATGTATCGCTCCGATGACCTGATCGGCATCGGCATGGAAGCCGACGCCATGCGCCGCAAGCTCCATCCTGAGGGCGTGGTCACCTACATCATTGACCGCAACATCAACTACACCAATTTCTGCACCGAGTATTGCACCTTCTGCGCCTTCTACCGGCCGCTGAAGGGCAAGCTGGCGAAGGAAGGCTACATCCTCGACTTCGAGACAATTTACGACAAGGTACGAGAGACAGTGGAACTGGGCGGTACCGGAATCCTGCTCCAGGGCGGGCTGCACCCTGACCTGAAAATCGAGTGGTATCAGGCACTGCTCAGCGGCATCAAGCAGCGCTTTCCGCAGGTCCATCTGCACTGCTTCTCGGCCTCGGAGATCATCTGCATTGCCGAAGTCAGCAGCTTGAGCATTGAAGAAACCATCCGCCGCCTGCGCGATTCCGGGCTGGATTCCATCCCCGGCGGAGGCGCCGAGATACTCGATGACGAAGTGCGTTACAAGATTGCGCGCCTGAAGTGCCTGACCAATGACTGGCTCAATGTGCATCGCACCGCGCATAAGCTCGGCATGAGAACCACCGCAACCATGATGTTCGGCGTCGGCGAAACCTACGAGCACCGGATCAATCACTTCCAGTGCATTTATGACCTGCAGGAGGAGACCGGCGGATTCACCGCGTTTATTCCGTGGTCGTTTCAGCCGCAGAATACCGCGCTCGGCGGTCGGGGTTGGGATGAGGCCACGGCGGTCGAGTATTTGAAAACGCTGGCCATCGCACGCATCTTCCTCAGCAACTTCAAGAACGTGCAATCGAGCTGGGTGACGCAAGGGCTCAAGGTCTGCCAGACTGGCCTGCGCTTCGGCGGCAACGATGTGGGCTCGGTGATGATTGAAGAGAACGTGGTGCGTGCAGCCGGCGTGCGCAATTGCACGACGGAAGAAGAGCTGCGCCGCATCATCCGCGATGCCGGGTTCCGTCCTGCGCAGCGCGACACGCTGTACACGAAGTTCTTCCTGAACTGACCGTCAAGAATGCTGCCGCTTCTCCTGGCCTGTTACACTCTTGCCGACAAACCAATGCCAACGCTCGCTGAAAGCCTCCGGACCCAGCTATTTGCCGATCCTGAGGGCAAGTTCGTCCACGATGCCATCCTCGAATCCTGCCGCAAGCACGCAAGCAAGGTCGCGATCATTGACACCTCGTGCAAGCCGGCGCGACGCCTGACATACGGCGCCTATGCCAATTTGGTGGAGCGCGTCGCTCGGAATCTGGTTGCCACCGGCGTTCGTCCCGGGGAAGTGATTGGCATTTACCTGCCGAACTGCTGGGAATTCGGCGTGACCTTTCACGCTGCTACTCTCGCCGGAGCGATACCGACCACGCTGAATCCGACTTATCGCAATCGCGAAGTTCGCTATCAACTGGAAAATTCCGGCGCGGTTGCGCTCATTACTGACGGCGCGCTGCTGCCCGGAATCAAATTTGACGGCTTGCCTTCACTGCGGCATGTGTACAGCGTCCGTGCCCGCCCGCCGGCCGGAACGGAGCCGTTTGACCTGCTCTTCAAGTCGGCTGTGACTGCCACCTTTCCGAAGCCGGAATTCGATTCGCGAAGCACGCTGGCCACGCTTCCCTTCTCCAGTGGAACCACCGGCTTGCCGAAAGGCGTCATGCTGTCGCACTACAACCTTGTTGCCAATGTATATCAGACCTTGACGGTTGGAGAGTTTGGCGCGATAAGCGACGACGAGGTCCTGCTCTGCTTTCTACCGCTTTACCACATCTACGGGCTGACCATCGGATTGAATCTGTCGCTCATGCGAGGATGCACGGTGGTGCTGATGCCGCGCTTCGACTGCCAGCAGTCATTGCAGATCACCGTGGACAACGGCGTCACGCTCACTCTGTGCGTACCGCCGACTGTGCTGGCGTACTGCCAGGCCACCGAGCAGGGTTTGTTTCCGCGTGACCATCGACTGCGGTGGGTGAAATGCGGTGCAGCGCCACTCGCTCCGGAATTGGCCCGCCGCTTCACCGAGGATACCGGCATTCGGATTCGTCAGGGCTATGGCATGACCGAGGCCTCGCCGGTAACGCACATCGGATTTCTGACGCCCGAGCTGTACAAACCGGAATCCGCCGGCGGTCCGGTCGCGCAAACCGAGTGCCGCGTGCTGGACGCCAATGAGAACGAGGTTGCTCCAGGCGAATTGGGCGAGCTGGTCATGCGCGGGCCGCAGATTATGCAGGGCTATTGGAAATCTCCGGATGCGACAGCCGCGGTGCTGCGTGATGGCTGGTACTGGTCGGGTGATATTGTGCGCACCGATGAGCTTGGCCTGTATTACGTCGTGGACCGCCGCAAGGAGATGATTAAGTACAAGGGTTTCTCGATTGCTCCTGCTGAGGTCGAATCGGTGTTGCTGGAGCATCCCGCAGTGCGCGACTGCGGTGTCGTCGGACGGACGGACGAGGAGGGTGAAGAGATACCCTGCGCGTTTGTCGTGCTGCGCGATACGGAAGTGGCCACGAAAGAAACGGAAAGCGGTCTGCAGGAATTCGTCGCCGAACGTCTCACCCGCTACAAGATGCCGCGCGAGGTGCACTTTGTGCCTTCGCTGCCGCGCACTGCGTCCGGTAAAATCCTTCGTCGCGAGCTGCGAAAGTTGCTGTAAACGTCTATCTCCCACCTCAGTTCGTCACGTCACTTTGTGACCTGCGACACGGCGGATGCCGCGGTATTTTTCTACACTAAGGTTGCGTTTATTTAGCCCAGTCCTGGGCTATTAAGGAGCTGTTATGTCAAAGCAAATGGTTGCCACGCTGGTGGCGGCACTGATGATGACACTGTGTCTTTCCGTGATGCTGGCTGCGAAGGACAACCCGATGGGCATTGCTGAAAAGCAGACCCTGGTGCTGAATGATCCCACGGTGATCGCCGGCACGCTGGTTCCGGCGGGCACTTATACCGTGACGCACCAGATGCAGGGTCAGACCCACATCATGGTGTTCAAGCAGAACGGCGGTAAGGCTGAAGTCAAGGCGAATTGCACTTTGGTTCCCTTGAACGAGAAGGCGAAACAGAGCGAGGAGCGTTTCGAGCAAAACGCGAAGAACCAGAAGGTGCTGGTCGAAATGATCTTCAAGGGAGATACCGCCAAGCACGTGCTGGCGCAGTAAGCACCGACCAATCCAGTCGAAAGTCCCGCTTCGGCGGAACACGGGGAGATTCTTATACACGCGCGATCCAGCGATGGAGCGACGCGTGAATATCGGGCCGGACGGCGATCGAGCAAGATGGCGATCGCCATCCGGCCCAATCCTTATTTCGGCTCGTACTTAGAACCTATAGCAGTGGACAACTTTTCGCGGACGACGTACATTCTGCCGTATGCGGGCCGTATCCAGCTCTCTTGCACTCATCTCTCGCGCCGCGCAGTGCGGTGATCGCACAGCGATTGTCGATTCTCAGGGTGGCTTCACCTATCACGAGCTGCTGGATGCGTCTTGGCGGGTGGCAGCGGCGTTGCTCGACGGCCGCAACGACCTCCGGGAAGAACGCATCGCGTTTCTGCTGACGCCGGGCTTTCCGTGGGTCGCCGTGCAATGGGGGATTTGGCGGGCAGGCGGCGTGGCGGTGCCATTGCCGCTCAACTCCACCCGTTCGGAGCTGGAGTACTTCATCGACGATACGAAGGCGTCGGCGCTGGTCTTCGATGCGGAGGGAGAGTCACTACTCGCGCCCATCGCCGCGGCGCGTGGTATTCGCGGGTTGTCGTGTGACGACTTGCTCGCAGCCGCGACGGCCCGATTGCCCGAAGTCGCCAGCGAGCGCCGAGCCATGATTCTTTACACCAGCGGCACCACCAGCCAGCCCAAGGGCGTAGTTACAACCCATGACAACATAACCGCGCAGATTACCAGCCTGGTGGAGGCGTGGCAGTGGTCAGCCGATGACCGCATTTTGCTGTGCCTGCCGCTGCACCACGTGCACGGAATCATTAACGTGGTTTCGTGCGCGCTGTGGTCAGGCGCGAGCTGCGAGATGCTGCCGCGCTTTGACGCCAACACCGTTTGGGAGCACATCGCCAGCGGTAACTTGACGCTCTTCATGGCCGTGCCGACCGTATATGTCAAGCTGATCGCAGTCTGGGAAGCGGCCTCCCCGGAACGCCGCACGGCATTGAGCCACGCTTGCGCAAAGCTGCGCATGATGGTCTCCGGCTCGGCGGCGTTGCCGGTGAGCAACCTTGAGCGATGGAGGGAAATCAGCGGCCACACACTGCTGGAGCGCTATGGCATGACGGAGATCGGCATGGCGTTGTCGAATCCATACCGTGGCACAAGGGTTCCCGGTAGTGTCGGCCCTCCTTTGCCAACCGTCGAAGTGCAGCTTGTCGGTGAGCGCGGCGAGTTAGTCCCCGCAGGCACGCCGGGCGAAATCGAGGTGCGCGGCCCGAGCGTGTTCATGGAATACTGGGGCAAGCCAGAGGCCACCCGCGATGCCTTTCGCGACGGGTGGTTTCGCACCGGCGACACCGCGGTAGTCGAAAACGGCGTTTATCGCATTCTCGGCCGCACGAATATTGACATCATTAAGACGGGGGGGCATAAAGTTTCGGCGCTGGAGATCGAGGAAGCGCTGCGCGAACATCCGGCGATTGTCGAGTGCGCCGTGGTGGGCGTGCCTGATCTGGAATGGGGCGAGCGTGTCGCCGCAGCCGTGGTGCTAAACGACGGGGATGCGCTCGATCTGACCTCGCTGCGTACGTGGGCGAGAGAGTTGCTGGCGGCGCACAAGTTGCCGTCACGCCTGCTGGTCTTAGATGCTCTGCCTCGCAACGCTATGGGAAAGGTGATGAAGCCGGGAGTAGCGACGATGTTTCGGAGCGCGGATACCAGCGATTAATCCGGCCGAGATTCGCGTTTTGGGACGTGATAAGGCCTGTTTACAACAGTTATGGTTTTCGCGTGGATTCCGCCACAGCTTGGATGTAAAGTACCAACGTCGAAAAAGGCATCGTCAACGGTCAGTTTCAGCGAAGGAGACTATCATGGCGAACCCGGCACAATCTTCCACATCAATCCTGCGACGCAGTTTTGGATTACTTGCACTGGCGCTGACCTTCGCGCTAACCATAGTTGCAACGCCATCTGCGCAGGCACAGACGTTGAATACCCTGTACAACTTCACCACCGGTGGCAATGTCGGATACAGTTCTTTCTCCGGCTTGGTGATGGACCGGGCGGGGAGGCTTTACGGCACGAACTCCTCTGGAGGAGAACACGGAGATGGTACGGTGTACCGCGTGGCCCGTGCCGGCTCGAGCTGGGTTGCGACTGGACTGTACAGCTTTCAGGGAGGCACAGATGGAGCCCATCCGGTGGCGGACGTCACTCTCGGTCCGGACGGCACGCTCTACGGCACCACCTTCGCTGGGGGTGTTGGATACGGAACAGTCTTTAACCTGCGTCCGCCGGCCACCGTCTGCAGGGCGGTTCTGTGTCCTTGGACCGAGACCGTACTTTATCGCTTCACCGGCGGCAGGGATGGAGGCTTCGGAGGCTCATCTCTTTCGTTTGCAGACGCCCTGGTCTTCGATCAAGCCGGCAATATCTACGGCACAACGCCCATCGGCGGCGCTTACGGAGATGGCGTCGTTTTCAAACTCATCCTTTCCGGGCAAAGCTGGACCGAAAGCGTGCTCTGGAGTTTCACCGGAGGAAGTGACGGTGGCAATCCACTAAGTGGCGTCATCTTCGATAGCGCTGGCAACCTCTACGGCACTACCGAGGGTGGCGGCGCTCACCAAGCCGGAGTGGTTTACGAGCTCTCGCCTTCGGGATCAGGCTGGACGCAACAGACGCTATACAGCTTTAGCGGTGAAGACGGCGATGGCTACCCCTTTGGCGGTGTCACTATGGACGCACAAGGCAATCTTTACGGCACGACCGGCGGTACCTTTGGAAACGGCGAAGCGTACGAGCTGACGCTCTCAGGCGGAAACTGGATCGTCAGCAGGCGGCAGCCTTTCACGGCGCCTTCTGGAGGCCCCTTCGACACTCCTACCCTTGACGCGCAGGGAAATCTCTACGGCACGATAAACACAGGAGGTAACTATGGTGAGGTGTTCAAGCTGACGCCGTCCGGCGATGGATGGATCTACACCCACTTCTACGACTTCAGCGAGGAAACCGGGGAGTTTCCTGTGGGCGGAGTAATTTTTGACGCGAGCGGCAACTTGTACGGCACCACCATAGATGGCGGACAGGATGGCGTGGGCAACGTGTGGGAGCTCACGCCGTAGCTGCGATTTCTCGGCGGAGAGCGTTCTGGCTAACTGTTGTTATATCGCCTTATCACTCGTTACCTGGCGGGGCGTCCTTGACAAGCCATGCTATGCTGCTCACGCTCAGCGATTCTGTCTGAGCACCCGCGGTTAAGGAGGACACCATGGCCAACGAAGCAGTGGCCCTTCCGCGAACGGCCACTCACACCAAACTCAACCGCCAGCAGATTACCGGATTCTGGGGCGCATGGACCGGCTGGACGCTCGACGGAATGGATTCCGTCATCTATGCGCTCGTTCTTAGTCCAGCCCTCACCGAGCTGCTTCCGAAATCGGGGATAAAGGCGACTCCTGCCAGTATCGGGCTGGCCGGATCCACTTTGTTTGCGCTCTTCCTGGTGGGATGGGGACTGTCGCTGATCTGGGGACCCATCGCCGATAAGTTTGGCCGTAGCCGCGTGCTGGCCGCCACCATATTCGTTTACGCCATCTTCACCGGCGCGGCTGCGATGTCGCAAACCGTGTGGCAATTGGGATTGTTCCGGTTGCTGGCAGGCATCGGCATTGGCGGCGAGTGGGCGCTGGCGGGAACCTATGTCGCTGAGGCCTGGCCGGAGGACCGTCGCAAGATGGGCGCAGGGTATCTGCAGACGGGCTACTATGCCGGCTTCTTCCTGGCCTCGGCGCTGAACTACACCGTGGGCGCGCACTACGGTTGGCGTGCCATGTTCTGGTGCGGGCTGACGCCGGTAGTGGTGGCGTTCGTAATCTTCCTGCGTGTCAAGGAACCCGAGCGTTGGAAAAAAGCGGAAACCAAAGCCAAGGGCGGCCTTTCTTCCCCGGGCCGGATATTCAGCGCTCCCTATGCGCGACGCACGCTGGTCAATACCGTGCTCCTGGCTGCGGCCATATGCGGACTATGGGCGGGCGCGGTTTACGCGCCGACGGCCATCATCAATCTGGCCAAGCGCGCGGGCATGGTGCAGGCTGAGGCGGTGCGCACGGCTTCATTGGGCATGGGCCTGCTGTCGCTGGGGACGATCCTTGGCTGCCTTGCGGTTCCGCTGCTGGCAGAGCGCATCGGCCGCAAGCGCACCTTGGCGTTCTACTTCCTCGGAATGCTGATTTGCATCGTGCTCAGCTTTGGCTGGGCGTTTTACCTGCCACAGGGACTCAACCCGTTCATCGCGGTACTGTTCTTCCTCGGATTCTTCGGTGGCAACTTCGCGGTCTTCAGCCTGTGGCTACCGGAACAGTACAGCACTACGGTCCGTGCCACGGCATTCGCATTTACCACGTCCTTCGGGCGCTTCATTGCCGCCGGCGTCAACTTCCTGATCGGCGGCATGGTGCGCAATATGGGAACTCTGGGCAAACCGGTGGCGTTTACCGCAATTGCGTTTGGCATCGGGCTGCTGGTGATTCCGTTTGGAGAAGAGACCCTGGGGAAGGTGCTGCCGGACTGATGAGGCGGTCAGCTGTTGACGGATGTAAATACATTGTGTAAATATATAAATGCGATTCAGCTGGAGTCCCAAGAAGAACCGCATCAACGCACGGCGCCATGGAATAGTCTTCCAGGACGCAGCTCGGATTTTCGAAGGCCCGACGGTCGAGAGAGTCGATGATCGCTTTGACTACGGGAGATCCGAGTTTATGGATCGGCGTAGTAAATGGGACTGAGATTACAGTCATCTACACGGACCGTGGTAACGAGGAACGGCACTTAATATCAGCATGGAGATCAGAAGCGCATGAGCGCCGCCAGTACTGGCAGAACCTCGAGGAGGGCGAATGAGCCGCGCACGAATTGGAAGCGGGTTCGTTCCCTCACAGGCGCGCAGATCCGGGCCGGAATTCGCAAGGACCCGGACATCCATCCGACGGACGAGGCTTTCTGGAATATGGCCAAGGTTGTGATGCCACGCTCAAAGAAAACGGTGACAATGCGTCTCGATGCAGACCTTCTAGACTGGTTTCGCGGCAACCCGGGCTATCAGACCCGCATTAACGCAATCCTCCGCGCCTATATGAACGCCCAAGTAAACCACCGGTAGGCGGTCCGGCTTTGGCTCTACAACCCTGAATCAGCATCGCTATTCCGATCCCCCCATGTGCAGGGCCTTATCGTCTGTGTGCGCCTGCTGCGTGGGCGGCGGCGCGGGATGGTGCCGGCAGGCCTGGATGGTCATGCGCGTCAAGTCATACGCGCCATAAATAATGTTGGCGCGCCAGATGTCGCTGCGGAAGGTAAGGATCTGCCTACGGATGTACCGGAAAACGTGGTTTCCCGCCTTGAAATTCGTCCCTGCGGTGGACGCCGGCAAGCCGGGCACAACCGGCTGACATTCCTTTAGCTGCACGATGGCGAGATCTCCGTCGGTGCGGACCGTGTCTCCGTTGGCATTCTGAGTCAGGTTCGAAACGCTGCGCCGGGGCGTGAGGTGCACGGACTGGACGCAACCGGCCATCTCGAGGTCGCGAATCACGGTGCTGCGTTCGTCGTCGATGTCCGGCGCAATGTGATGGACGAACTGGTGATGCTTGACGGAGAGCGTCGCCCGGGTGTCATGGGTTGAAGAACTAATCCAGACGGTCTCAGAATCCGACGTTTCGGACCACTGCCACATGCGTAGATGATCGCGCCGGTTGTAGCTGTTCAGACTCTTTTGCCAGCTCATATCGGCAGGCTTGCCATCAAGGAGCAAGGTTTTCATCGGGGCCTGGTCGTAGGTGCTGTCGTTGAGGAACGCGTAAAAGGTACGCACGAACGTGCGCCTGGAAAACGCATCGCTGGTGCTCCAGCCAGCCTGGTGAAAAGCGGTTTCGACCTGCTCACGCGAACCGATGAAGGCAAGATTCACCACATCGGCGTCCACCATCTTCACTGTAGTGGAGCGCGAGGGAAACGACGGCGCCATTCGCTCGACGTCCAGCTCGTCGCTGGTTTCGGGCATGCCTTCTCCGGACGCAGCAGACGCGACCAGCGAATGGGCGGGAGCAGTCAGCTTAAGACGCAGGTCGGTGCCGGCGGGATAGTAGATCTCCGGCTCCGGGAAGACGGGGAAAGTCGCTTTGTAAACAATCAGCCCGACATCCGAATAAGGGTTGTAGGTGGGCAAATGCTTCAGGCGGCTGTTGATCCTCCCTTGTGGGGTGTCGCTGCTGCGAATGCCCTGGATAACGCCCTTGGAGGTCACTTGCTCGCGAGCGTTTTCAATTTCCACCACCGAGGCCGAGATGGATGTCGGAGAGCCTGACGGGACGATGGCGTGATCGAAGCGGATGTCCAACGCAGCCGTCTCATGATAGATGCCCCAACCCACCTTGCGAACGGCGTGCACCGTTCCTTCGATGTTTGTTCCGACCGGGAGAACCACCTCGTTCTCGCAAGTGACCCCCTCAATTAGCACGGCGTGTACCGGGTCACCGGGTTTTGCGCTATAGGAGGAGACCGGCGCGCTGAGGCGAATCCAAAGGGTCTGCCCGGCTGCAAGGCCATCACAGCCGAATGCCAGCGCAGAGCAAAAGACTACTGCCAAGGGAGCCAGGCTTCGGCAAATACCGGGAAAGACTCTCATCGGTAGCGACATTATTCCTTAAGTCAGAATACCCACATCATTAAAAATTTCGTCAGGGTGCACACATCATAAACGACGAATGCGTGTCAGCACTCACAATCTGCGGTTTAGTTGCGGATGAGACACGATCGTTACCTGACTAATCCAAAATCGAGGATTGTAAAAGCTCAGGCGGCACGCTCACTTTAGCTGTTCGAAATCCTCTTCCCAATATTCGAATTCACGCCGTGACTCTACCGGGCGCTCGACGTTCTCCACCGACCGCAGTTGCGTGCGGCGAATCTTGCCGGAAATGGTTTTGGGCAGTTCCCCGAATTCAATGCGGCGAATCCGTTTGTAGGGCCCGAGGCGGCCGCGGATGAAAACAAAAATCTCCTGCGCCACCTCTTTTGACGGATAGATACCGGGCTTCAGCGTGATGTACGCCTTGGGCACATTCCAGCGAATGGCGTCGGGGGCGGGCACAACGGCGGCTTCGGCAATGGACGGATGTTCGATTAGGGCGCTCTCCAGCTCGAACGGGCTCAGGCGATAATCCGAAGACTTGAAGACATCATCCGTGCGGCCGACGTAGGTGTAGTAGCCGTCGGCATCGCGGCTGGCGATGTCGCCGGTGTGATAGTACCCGCCCTCCATCACACTGGCGGTGCGGGCGGGATCATCGACATAACCAGCCATCAGGCTGACGGGCGCAGGATTCAGCCGAACACAGATCTCTCCATCGCCTGATTCTTTTCCATCGGCGCCCAGCAAGAGGATGTCATGTCCTGGTGAGGCAACACCCGCGGACCCCGGTTTGACCGTCTGCCCGGGGAAGTTGCCGATGACGAGAACGGTCTCGGTCTGGCCAAAACCGTCACGGATGGTCAGGCCCCATGCCTTCCGGACCTTCTCGATGACCTCCGGATTGAGCGGCTCTCCCGCTCCCACCAATTCCTTTAACTTGACGGAATAAGCGCGCAGGTCTTCCAGCACCAGCAGCCGCCATACCGTGGGCGGAGCGCACAGCGTGGTGACTCCGCAGCGGGAAATCACTTCCAGAGTCTTGCTGGCGTCGAACCGCGTGCAGTTGTGCACGAAGATCGTCGCGCCTGCATTCCATGGAGCGAAGAAGCTGCTCCAGGCGTGCTTGGCCCAACCCGGCGAGCTTATGTTGAGGTGCACATCGCCGGGTCGCAGACCGATCCAATACATAGTTGCCAAGTGCCCGACGGGATAGCTCTGATGGGTATGTAACACCAGCTTCGGCTGGGCGGTCGTGCCTGAGGTGAAGTACAGCAGCATCGGATCAGTCGCGTTCGTGGGCGCATCCGGCTCATACGTGCCCTTTTCCTGATAAGCCTCCACATATGACCTCCAGCCGCTCACCGGCTCGTCCACAACAATTCGGGAATAGTCACCTGCAAGCTCTGTGAACCTTCCGGTGAAGGCGGCATTGGTGATCACGTGGCGCGCCTGGCCCCGCGTAAGGCGGTCGCGGAGATCATCGGGCGTCAGCAACGTCGCCGCCGGAATGACGACGGAGCCCAGCTTCATGGAAGCGAGCATGACCTCCCACATCGCCGCCACGTTGGGCAGCATGACAATGATGCGATCTCCTCGCCGGACCCCGTGATTGCGGAGAAAGTTTGCCACCTGGTCGGAACGGCGCGACATCTGGTCATAGCTCAACTTCAGCTCGGAGCCATTTTCATTCACAACCCACAAGGCGAGCTTTTGATTTTCGCGGGCGTAGCCGTCGAAGTAATCCAATGCCCAATTGAACTGCGTGAGCCGAGGCCAGCGAAAGTCGCGATAGGCGATGGCATAGTCGTTACGGTGTTGCAGCAGGAAGTCGCGCGCTGCAAGAAAGGCGTTCAGTCCGGATTTCGCTGACTGAGCATACATGCGCTCGCTCCAGTTATCGCGGCGGGCATGATGGCCTAGCCATGTTAAGAAGGCTCTCTGCCCGCGGCGAAATTGAACGGAACCGAAATTCTACTCTCCAGCGACACTGCCGGAAACGGGTTCTTGCGATACCTTATACCGATATGACGGATGCAGTCGAAGCGCATTCTCAGCTCAGACTTCGGCAGACCCTGAGCAAGTATGGGAGGTTTCTGGACGATCACTCCGGCGTGTTCAAGACCCTTCGCGAGTATGAGCTTCCGTGGGAGAGTCCCATCCATTTGTGCACTGGCGAGTTGAAACCTGAGTTCTGTCTTTCCGCCGCGAGAGCGCGGCCGGGAGTCTCGGCTAGAGTTTGTGGCAGCGGCGCCACAGCGCTGCAGGCAAAAATCAGTTGCCTTGGGGAAGCTCTGGAGCGACACTCAGCAATCTTCCGGGGGGGCGAACCGCGTCGTGTGGCGCGTTTCTCGGAGATTGCCAGCGAAGCGATTCACCCGGATACGCTCACCTTATTCAGTGAATCGCAATACAGCCAGCGGGACGAGTGGAACCGGCGCGAGGGCCGCTACAACTGGGTGCCCGAGCGGTTCGATGAGGAGCCGAGCATCGACTGGTCACCGGCGTGGTCGCTTACGCAGCAATGTACGAAGTATCTGCCAACGGCATACTGCTATTTCGGATATCCGTTCGACCCGGCGCATGATTTCTGCCGCCCCGACTCGAATGGGAATGCTGCCGCAAATAGTGTGGATGAGGCGATCGTGCACGGCTTCCTCGAGTTAGTGGAGCGGGAGTGTGTTGCCATCTGGTGGTACAACCGGCTCCGGCGGCCGCGAGTGCACCTCGAAAGCTTCGGTGAGCCCGACATGCTCGCGATTCGCAATGTTCATCGTATGATCGGACGCTCGGTTGAGGTGCTGGACATCACCGTCGACCGGAATGTTCCAACCTTCGTTGCGGTGTCTCGGACGGAGGATCCGCCCGGGGAGGATTATGCCTTCGGTTTTGGCGCGCATTTCGATGCGCGGATCGCGCTCGCCCGGGCAGTAACAGAAATGACCCAGTTGCTGCCTGTGATTCTTTCCGGCCAGGACCTTCATTGTTTTCTGCCTGGAAGCGGGCAGACGGATATGTCCTTCCTGACAGCGCACGAACACGTCGCAGCGCTAACGTGCTCTGATTTTTCCACGTCGCAGAGGGGCGAGGCGAAACAGGACGTATCGTTCTGCGCAGAGCTGGCGGAATCTTGGGGCTTGGAGATGCTGGTCCTGGAGCAGACGCGCGAAGACGTGGGCATGCCTGTGGTGAAGGTGGTCGTACCAGGAATGCGAAGTTGGTGGGCACGATTCGCCCCCGGCCGGCTCTATACCCTGCCCATCCAATTGGGCTGGCTGTCCGGGCCGAAGACAGAAGCCGAATTGAATCCCGACCACCTCATTTTCTAATCTTTTACTTGTTTTCCGGATACCCGCCGTTTAGGCTTACAACGAATCCTGAGTGCTGATTTCGAGAAGGACGAAAGGAGAACCATGTCGAAGAAAAGCGCCGAGAAGTTCATAGAAACTCTTGCGAAGGACGCCGCCCTCCGCAAGAAGGTGAGCGAGGCCGCACAAGATATCGTGAAGGTTGCGCGTGCTGCCGGATTCAAAGTCTCAGCCGAAGAGATAGCCCGCGCGCTGAGGGCACATTGGTTCGACCAAGCGGCGGAGACGGATCCAAAGATAAATCCGTGTAAGGTTTTTTCCGAAGCACCCGGCTTTTGAGATTGTACCTGAGCAGGGCTCGCCGACTCGCCTTACAATCCGGACTTAAATCCAGCGAGCTCAAGTCTTTTTAGTCTGTTTTCCAGCGACTCGCCGTTTTGGGCTTACGAGCGAGTCTGGTGGTAGCCAATTCGAGCTGAATGATAGGAGAGCCATGTCCATAGATCAAGCAAGAGCGTTCCTGAATAAGGTACACACCGATCCCAAGGTTCGCCAGAAGGCACACGATGCTGCGGAGAAAATTGTCGAGTCCGCTAAAGCCGAAGGATTCGATTGCACCCGGGAAGAGATCAGTGCTGCCCTCAAGGAACATTGGCAAAAAGGTGGTGGCAAGGACGAAGGCGGGGACGAGTGTTGCGCTAGGTTTTCCGAAGTACCGGGTTTCTAAACCGCGTAAAACTGCCTTTCGTTATGCACGGCGACTGAGGCTAATTGTTTTACTGCCGTAGTAGGGACATGACTTGCTTTTCGCCCGCCAGCCTAATAGGCTAGTGAACGAATCCCGTTAAAACATACTACGGAACAAAAGGAGAACTATGTCCAAAGAACACGCCCAAAAATTCGTCGAACACATTCAGAAAGATGACGCTTTGCGCAAGAAGGTGAACGACGCGTCTGCGCACATCATCAAGCTGGCGAAGGATCACGGGTATGAGGTCACCCATGAAGAGGTGAGCCAAGCCCTCAAAGAACACTGGGGTAAGCAGCCAGACAAACCTAGCTTCTTCTCAGAAACCCCGGGCTTCTGAGTTCCATTCGGGACCGCCATCTGCCGCTCCTCGCTGGCCACCTCCCTATATGTTACTGTAGGTACCCTCCCCCCTTGCATCTGTGTTTTCAGAGAGTTACGAATCGCTTTCGGCATAACTACCTAAATTCACATGGCTTGTACGTAACTCATAGAGCTACAAATATTTACAGGCTATCGGGAGACGCAAGTCCGCCGTAGCGACCGCGGGACTCAATCGCCTGCATTTCCGACCACTCAAGGAAGCGGAGGTCGTCGGCGGCCACGCGCAGGCTCCAGCGCAAGAGCCGGGCCTGATGGGAATCGATGCGGCCGGCCTCAAGCGCAAGCCGCACTCGGACGAAGCCAGTGTGGATCGCGCGTATGTCGATCAGCAGAGGCAGCCGCAATGCCCCGATCCGGCGGCGCGCCCTTACCATCCGGCGGCGGCGAACCCGCAGGGGCCGGTGAGCGCGGCAGAATCTTCCGCCTCGGACCGTAGGCTGCTGGCAGAAGACGCCGCTCTCGAGGATGTGCCCACAGGTGCGGATAATCAGGCGCGGTGGCTTGGCCGCCGAAGCAGACTCTTCTTGCCGAGCGGCCTCTTGAAGCTTCGATCGCGTAGAGAAAGTATGACTCTTAAAGTTGTCCCTGGCTAAATATTCACCACAGTTTCAGGCTAGGCATGGATGAGACGAAAAGTCACGCAAAAAGAGCAGGTTCAGCTTACGAAGGTAACCGGATGTCGGAGGGTCAGAACCCCGGCTAAGCCTCCGGCTACATAGCCGGAGGACCGGAGCAGTGCCCCACCCAAGCCGGTTTTTCTTGGGTGGGTGTTTTGGTTTCGATAACCAAACCGATCTTGGTTCGAACCGGTCTGAAATTCTTTGCGTGAGATGCCGTCCGGATCTGCCTCCCCACTCATTGGCAAACCCCGCTAATGAGTGGGGAGCACTCGGCGTTCTAGCTCTCCAACTCACGCACGACAGGAGCTGGATCCTTCGGAGGATTGGGACCGATCACAACGATAGGCGGCTTAACCGTGCCGGCGTCCGCAATCGTGCTGTCCGACTCATGCGCCACGGGGCCCGGCTTCTTCGGAGCATCGGGACCGATTACCACGATTGGCGGCTTAACCGTGCCGGCGTCCGCAATCGTGCTGTCCGACTCATGTGCCACGGGGCCCGGCTTCTTCGGAGCATCGGGACCGATCACCACGATTGGCGGCTTAACCGTGCCGGCGTCCGCAAGGATAGCGCTCTTCTCATGGGCGACGGGGCGGGGGTTCTTGGGAGACGTGGGGCTCACGATCGGAGGCAGTGTGCCTTTGTCCGCAAGGGTGGATACCGCCGGCAGTCCGGCGAAGTTAACGGTGTGGGCGCCGGCGCCAAGCGTCAGGGCCAGAAGGAATGAATGCAGGCTTACGTTCTTCATGGTATTTTCCTCTTCTTAGTTTGAAATTGTTTACGGGTACCGCATCAATTGCGCGTAAACTCGGGAGCGGCTTGTTGGCGCAAGATCCATATATCCGCTCTCACCTGGATATGTGACATCGGCTCGCCGATTCCCTCATGCGCAACGAAAATTTCTTGCGCCCGGACCAGGCATTCCGAACCCGCAAAAAACCGCGAATCTGTGGCGCCCCCGGCGAAAAGTCACGCAAAAAGAGCAGGTTTAGCCTACGAAGGTAATCAGATATGGGAGGGCCAAAGCGGCAGTCTGAGCAGGGGTTTATGAAGATAGGCTCGTGGCTTTAAAGCCCAACCATCACAATCGCGAAGTCTTTGGCCGCGTCATCTTGGGCACCGCGGGATCCGCAAGAGCCGGGCCGCCTAACGCTAACCCAACCGGCACGCCAGCTCTCTATTCCCAGAGTAGAATCGCAGGGTGTTCATGTAAACATCGACGGCTTGCACGAGGAGATTTCATGGCATACCTAGAACAGCCGGGGAGATACGCCTTCAGCCCGAGACTTTGTGCGGCAGTTGTTACCGTAATTTTTGCCTTGACTTTGGTTTTCGTCGCGTCAGCATCGGCGCAGAGTTACCAGGTCATTCACAACTTCTCCGGCGGACAGGATGGTTCGCAGCCCGTCGCGGGCCTGACGATGGACAAGGCAGGAAACCTCTATGGAACGGCCTCCGCCGGCGGGGCGGGCTATGGCACGATCTTCAAGCTCGCGCGCAAGAACTCTGCCTGGTTGATTAGCCCTCTGTACAGCTTCATGGGAGGAAGTGATGGGGCGGGGCCAGTCGCGACGATGGTCCTGGGGCCGAACGGCACCCTCTACGGAACAACCGCCGCAGGAGGAGGCGGGTCGTGCGCGAAGATCTACGAATACAGCGGCTGCGGCACGCTCTTCAATCTGCGGCCGGGAGCGGCTGCCTGCAAGACGGCGCTTTGTCCGTGGTCAGAGACTGTGTTATACCGCTTCGCGGGCGGAAGCGATGGAGCCTATCCGATTGGCGAACTGCTCATCGACCAGGCGGGAGACATCTTCGGCACGACGGCCGATTACTTGCAGTTCGTCTCGTCGGGCACGGTGTTTGAGCTGACACCTTCCGGCGGAGGCTGGACGAAGAGCCTTGCGCACCGCTTTAGCGGCAGCGATGGGCAATATCCCGCATCAGGGGCGATCTTCGACCAGGCGGGTAATCTTTACGGCACGACCTACAATGGCGGCTCGCACGGCTATGGAGCGGTGTACCAGTTGACTCCCTCAGGATCGGACTGGTCAGAGAATGTCCTGTACAGCTTTCAGAATGGCTCCGATGGCGCCGATATTTCTGCCGGTTTGATCTTCGACCAGGCGGGGAACCTCTACGGCGGCACCACCACAGGAGGTTCGGGTGGCGGAGGGACGATCTTTGAACTGACCTCGTCCGGCGGCCGCTGGACGCTGAGCGTGCTCTATTCCTTTAGCGGAAGCGGTGGCCCCGCCAGCGCACTGGTTATGGATACTTCAGGAAATCTCTATGGCACAACCGTGCAAGACGGCGCCCACGGAGAGGGCAATGTCTTCAAGCTGACGCCGTCTGGCGGCGGCTGGACCTACAGCGATCTCTATGACTTCACCGGGGGCGGTGATGGGGGAATGCCCTTCGGCAGCCTGGTGCTCGACGCCAATGGCAACCTCTACGGAACGGCGGAGGCGGGAGGAGCGAATGGCTACGGGGTCGCATTCGAAATCACACCGTAAATGGTCAAGGTACATCCGGCGGAAGCTGTTCGGAGCTCTTGACTACGTTCAGACTTGAATGCGAATGAACGGCCATACAGCATTCCCAGCTACATCATCAGAAATAACATCACCCTATTACGTCTTTTCAAAGACGGCGAGTTGCCCTGCCAGATCGTCGTCGCGGTGTTCCATAGATAGCGTCTGCCCATCGGCAGTTAAGGACCAGCAGTCACAGAAATGCATCTCCTGTGTACCAAACTGCGCCCATGATTCAATGACAAGTTCCTCACCCTCCCACCTTGCCACTCCACGGACCGCTCCGCCGTTCAGCACGGTTTCGACTTGCTCACTGTTAGTCCGACACTTGAAGATGATCCGCTCTTCGCTTCCGTCGGCTTTCGTGACCAGCATCTCTTCCTGCAACTCAGGATCTGAATGCTCGATCTTCACCGTGACTGCTCGCGGCTGACCATGTGGACCTGCAAATCTGCTCTTGGGCAAATTTGCCTTCCAAGTACCGGTGAAATTCACGCTCAGTTATCTCTGCTCGCCCTTTGCGGCTGACGACCTAGCTCACAGCCGTTCCAGCACCGCCTTGAGATAGCGCCAGAAGCTCTGGACCGTCGAGATCTGCACCCGTTCGTTGGGACTGTGCGGATTGACAATGGTCGGCCCGAAGGAAATCATCTGCATCCCCGGATACTTCTCGCCGATGACACCGCACTCCAGGCCGGCATGCATGGCGATCAACTGCGCCTGCTGGCCAAAGAGCTCTTCGTGGACGGCCTGGGCTTTGCTGACAATGTCGCTGTTGGGTTCAGGTTTCCATCCGGGATAGCGGCCGGAGTGCTCGACGTCGTACCCCGCCAGGCGGAACACCGTTGCCACCATACGCGCCGCTGACATCATGCTGCCGTCGATAGCACTGCGTTGGCTGGTGACGAACTCGATTGTGTCGCCGCTGGTGGAGACGATCGCCAGGTTGGTGGAGTTCTGCGTCAGCCCGGCGACGTCGGGACTCATGGCCAGCACACCGTGGGGAACACTGACAAGTAAGGCAACGGTGTTCCTGGCGTCTCTGGCGCCGAAGATCTTTTCCGGCCTTGACACTTTTTCCACGGTGATAACGACGCCGGGGTCAAAGCTGCCGAGATCGCTTTTGGCTTCGTTCTCAGCTCTGGCGACCAGAGACAGCAACTTCTTCTCCTTCGCCGGATTCATCACCACGACAGCAACGGCCTCACGGGGTATCGCGTTCTGGGCGCTGCCGCCGTCAATGCTGGCGATCTTTACGGGCAAGCTGTCGAGGGCGCTGTGGAGTACGCCGCCGAGTATGCGTAAGGCATTGCCTCTGCCCTGGTGAATGTCAATGCCGGAATGTCCGCCTTTGAGCCCGCCAACTTTAATCCTGTAGCCTTGGCCTTTGCTTACTGGCTTTAGCGTTACCTTTTGACGCGCTGTTGTCTTCATGCCGCCAGAGCAGCCGATACACAGTGTCCCGATCTCCTCGTTGTCAAGATTGAGGAAATACTTTGCGTTCAGCAACCCCGCGGGGAACTCTACAGCGCCGGTGAGGCCGCTCTCTTCGTCTATGGTAAAGGCGAACTCGAGGGGACCGTGAGCAATGTCAGTGCTTTCCATTACCGCCAACGCCGACGCTACGCCAACACCATTGTCAGCGCCGAGGGTGGTGCCGTCGGCTTTCAGCCAATCGTCGCTGCGGACGATGCTGATGGGATCCGTATCGAAGTTGTGCGCCGTGCCTTCGTTCTTCTCACAGACCATGTCGAGATGCCCCTGCAACAACACCACGGGGGCAGCTTCGCGACCGGGATGGGCGGCCTTGCGAATCACGGTATTGCCGGCGCTGTCGTGTACAGCGTCGAGACCAAGACGCTTGGCGACGCCGACAACGTAGTCGCGGGCGGCAGCTTCCTTGCCGGAACGGCGAGGTATTGCTGCCAGGGCGTCAAAGTGCTTCCATACAGCTTGGGGTTCAAGATCAGCAAGGGCTGAGGTCATGGGTTCTCCGTGGTAGTAGGGATGAGAACATCGTATCGCGAAGTCAGGGTTACTGCGGTGACGTTGTGGGGCCGGCGAGCTCGCCGTCCCGAATTCGAACTACTCTGCGGCCTTGGCTGCCAGAGTTTCGACTACGGCGATGTTTTGCAGCAGGTCCGATGGGAAGCCGTGCCGCTCCTGCAAATACGCTGGGCTGTTGTAGCTGACCCAGACCTTGCCCTGCGCATCTTCCCAGACCAAAATCTTGAGCGGGAGGTCGATGGCGATGCGAGGCGCGGCAAGCATTAGCGGCGTGCCGCCTTTGGGGTTGCCAAAAATCAACAGTTTGGTGGGAGGCATCTCCATTCCGACCTTCTCCGCTTCCCCGCTATGATCGACGAGTGCGAAAAGGGTCACGCCTTTGGACTGCAGAATGTTCTTCAGCTTGTCCACCGTCTGGTCGACCGAGTGGTTGCCTGGCTTGTCAACGATGCCGTTATTAGCTGCAGGGGCCATGGATACCTCCTTATTGTTTTCGTTACGTGGATGAGCAGAGCCGCGCGAGGAAACCAGATAGATCGCCATCGCGATCCCAATCAAAGCCAGGAACAAAGCGACCCATACCGCCTGGTTCGATGGTCTGGAAGGCTGGGGTCTTCCGCGGTTTAAGGC
Source organism: uncultured Acidobacteriaceae bacterium (assembly GCA_963823635.1). Classification (GTDB taxonomy): domain Bacteria; phylum Acidobacteriota; class Terriglobia; order Terriglobales; family Acidobacteriaceae; genus Bog-257. Next base: position 178,915 of record CAWGMV010000015.1, read on the forward strand.
CCGAACGAGTCGAAGATGATGCCAGGCAGAGAGAAGATTCACCAAGACTCCGCCCGCGATGAGCGCTGTGCCCAACCACAGCGATAGCCCATAAGACTGAGTTTCAGCAGTGTGCTGCATGAATTGGATTTCCTGCAGGAACAGACCGAACCGCGCCACCACAAAACCAAATCCCATCAGCGCCAGACCGGTGCGAATCCAAGCCAGGAAGGTCCGCTCGGCAGCAAGATAATCGCTAAGGTTGGCTGTGGGCCGTGTTTCCGTGGGCGCCTCCATTTCGCTCTCGCGAGGTTCACGTAACTAAAGCAGTCGCAAATGCACGAATCGGGGAAAGACTCGGATGATCTTGTGCCCGAAGTGAGGAACGTCCTTCACTTACTGGATCTGGATTACGCTGCCGCCGGCTGCTTCCTGCACTTCTTTGGTGCGCTCAATGACGCGCCGGGCGAAGGCGAACAGCGATTTAGCGTGTGGCGACTGGTCGCCCTCAAGCACGACCGGCTGACCGCTGTCGCCGCCCTTGCGGATGTCGGGATCAAGCTCGATGTTGCCCAGGAACGGGATACCGAACTGCGTCGCGGTGCGCTCGCCGCCGCCTTTGGAGAAGACGTCAATCTCGTGGCCACAGTGCGGGCACACGAAATAGCTCATGTTCTCCACGATGCCGAGCAGATCAACCTTCACCTGGCGGAACATCTCGATGGCTTTGCGCGCGTCCTGCAGGGAGACGTCGCTAGGAGTGGTGACCACCACCGCGCCCGTCACGGGCACGGTCTGCACCAGCGAAATCACCACGTCGCCGGTGCCCGGCGGAAGATCGATGATGAGGTAATCAAGTACGCCCCACTCCACCTGCGAGAGGAACTGCTTGATGACGGAGTGGAGCATGGGTCCGCGCCAAACCAGCGGCTTGTCGCCAGGGCTGAGGAAGCCGACCGAGATGACCTTCAGCCCGTAACGCTCTGGCGGCAGAATGCGGTCCTCGCCGACAACACTGGGCGCGACGCTGGTGCCCAGCATCAGTGGAACGTTGGGGCCATAGACGTCGGCGTCGAGCAGGCCAACTTTGTGGCCCATGCGCGCCAGCGCGATGGCCAGATTTACCGCGAGCGTGGTTTTGCCGACGCCGCCTTTACCGGAGCCAATGGCGAGGATGCTGTCGACGCCGGGAAGCGGCTGAGGCGATGTCGGCGGCTGGCCGGGTGCGTGTGCGTGCTGATGACTCACGAGCCTTCCTGATGAGCTTGGAATGAAGTGCGCAAACGACGATTATACGCTGGCGAGCACAGCTCAGCGGTATACTTCGCGGCGGTGAGCGACTCGCACTACGAGAATTATTAGCTGATCAGCCCAGTCGCCGTCATTCTGAATGAAGACGATCACATCTCGCTAACTTGCCTGCGGCTGATGGAAACTTATAGGCTCGAAGGGTTATCAGATACGCAGGAGCACTATGAAGATTGCCACTGATGTGACGGAGTTGATCGGTAACACACCTCTGGTGCGGCTGAATAAAGTAACCGAGGGCGCGAAGGCCAGGGTGGTCGCCAAGCTGGAGAGCCAGAACCCGTGCAGCAGCGTGAAGGACCGCATCGGAGTCAGCATGATCAACGAAGCCGAGCGCGCGGGCAAGATCCGCCCTGGCCACACCGTTCTAATTGAGCCCACCAGCGGCAACACTGGCATTGGGCTAGCGTTTGTGGCCGCGGTGAAAGGCTACAAGCTTATTCTCACCATGCCGGACACCATGAGCCTGGAGCGCCGCGTTCTGCTGAAGGCTTTCGGTGCGGAAATGGTGCTGACGCCGGGCATCAAGGGCATGAAAGGCGCGATCGCCAAGGCCGACGAAATCCTGGCCAGGACACCCAACGGCTACATGCTGCAACAGTTCGACAATCCGGCGAATCCCAAGATCCACCGGGAAACCACCGGGCCGGAAATCTGGAATGACACCGACGGCAAGGTGGACATCCTGATCTCGGGCATCGGCACGGGAGGAACGCTGACCGGGGTGTGTGAGTACATCAAGCCGAAGAAGCCGTCGTTCAAGGCGGTGGCCGTCGAGCCGGTGGAAAGCGCCGTGCTCTCCGGCGGACAGCCGGGGCCGCACAAGATCCAGGGCATCGGCGCCGGCTTTGTTCCGAGCATTCTGCGCACCGACTATATTGATGAGGTCATCCAAGTGTTGAGCCAGGATGCGCTGGTGATGGCGCGGCGTCTGGCCAAGGAAGAAGGCCTGCTGGTTGGCATCTCGTCAGGTGCGGCCGTTGAAGCTGCGCTTCGCGTGGCGGCCCGCGAAGAGAATGCCGGTAAGCTGATCGTGGTGATCATCCCATCGTTCGGCGAGCGCTACCTGAGCAGCCTGCTGTTCGAGCATCTGCGCAACGAATCAATGGCTATGGTGGCCGAGGACATCTGAAGACATGTTTGCATCCGTGCGTGAGGACATCGCCGCTGTCAAGGAACGCGATCCTGCAGCCAGGTCCTCGTTGGAAATCGTGCTGCTTTACTCCGGGCTGCATGCCCTGTGGGGATACCGTTTTCACCACTGGCTGTGGATGCATGGCTGGCGCTTCCCTGCCCGGGCGCTATCGCAACTGGCGCGGTTAATCACCGGTATCGAAATCCATCCCGGGGCGAAGATCGGGAGGCGTTTTTTCATCGATCACGGAATGGGCGTGGTCATCGGCGAGACCACAATCGTCGGCGATGACGTGACGCTCTATCAGGGAGTGACGCTGGGCGGCACCGGCAAGGAAAGTGGCAAGCGCCATCCGACCGTTGGCAATAATGTCGTCGTCGGCGCAGGAGCGAAGGTGCTGGGCAACATTGTCGTCGGTGAGAATTGCCGCATCGGCTCCGGGTCAGTGGTGCTTCGTGATGTGCCTGACAACTCCACCGTGGTCGGCGTACCCGGACACATTATCTTCCGTGCCGGTAAACGTGTCGTGATCATCGATCCCAAGCAGATCAACGACCCACTCTCCGAGGCGCTGGCCGCGGTAGCGACGGAGGTTAAGGCGCTAAAAGTGGAAGTGCGCCAATTGCAGGGACGCGAGCTTGCTTCCACCAACGGCAATGACAAGCTGCAGCAGGCAATCGAGATCGACTATCAGATTTAAGGACTGCTGCTCGCCGTGGAAAATCCTGCAGGTATAGTCTTGCGGGGACGATCTTAATCGAGGAGACCTTCGACGGCTTCGAAGTCGATTGTCAAGCGTCCACTAGTAACTGGAGCAGCTCCCAGTTTCAGTAAAGCTCCGTCATGGAACTGATATCTCGCATCGCTTTTGGGATCGACGAGAAAAATGGCAGCGATACCCATGCGTTCGTAATCGAGGAGCTTTTCCAATGTGCGGGACATTGTGTCCTCGGGAGAGAGAATCTCGAAAACCGCCAGTGGAGGCTGCGTAATGATTTGTTCGATCGGTCGGTCGCGGTCCAGTACAGTAACGTCCGGAACCCTGAAGCGGGTGGCAGCCACCTGCACGCGTAACTCAGCTAACACACGGACGTTCCAATCCTGTTTGTGCGCAGTGAAGTATTCAAGCAGTGCTGCCTGCCAGCTTGCATGATCGTATTCGCCCACGGATCGCTCCTGTATTGCGCCGTCGACATATTCGGCATCTGGTTCGTACGTCGAGTGCAGATAGACGTCCACCGGAACGGTCGTGATGGTAGCCATACCCAACTTCCTTCACAGTAGTATAGCGTTGCCTCGGAACGAATTCCTTCCACAAACAACAATTTGTCAAACCGAGTCGGCATGGTGTACGCCGCGGCGGCGCCGGACGGGTATTATCTGGAAAGGACATCCTACAGCGCGCCATGACAACCGTTCTTCTAGCCCGGCAACTCTTTACTCCGCTGGAGCGGATTGATGACGCCGCGCTGCTCATCGAGGACGGAGTCATCGCATCGGTCGGTTCCCGCGAATCGGTGACCATCCCCTTCAAAGGGCGGGTGGTGGACTTCGGCGACGCCATTCTGGCACCCGGACTCATTGACCTGCACATCCATGGCGGGGCGGGACACGACGTGATGGAGGGCTCCGACGAGAGTCTGGCGCCCATCGAGACGATGATGGCGCAGCACGGCGTGACCAGCTATTGTCCAACCACGATTACCGCGCCTCTCGACGAGACGCTGAAGTCACTCGAGGCTTTAGGCAGGGCTGTCGAGCGTGCTGCCAACAACGGCCACTCCGGTCCGCCTCGCGCGCGTCCTCTGGGCATTCATTTGGAAGGTCCATTCCTGAGTCACGCCCGTCGCGGAGTCCACCCGCCACTTCACCTGCAACCGCCATCGCAGGAGATGTTCAATCAGATGTGGGACGCGGCTGCTGGCCGCATCCGCATGCTGACGATCGCGCCTGAGCTGGAAGGCGCGCTCGCTCTTATCAGCGATGGCTCGCGGCGCGGCTTGTGCGTGAGCATCGGGCACTCGAACGCAAATCTGGCGCAAGCGCTGGCTGGTCTCAAGGCGGGAGCGCACCATGCCACTCACTGCTTCAATGCCATGCGGCGGCTCACGCACCGCGATCCGGGAATACTCGGCGCAATACTGACTGAGCGCGCCGTAACGGCGGACATTATTGCGGATGGAATGCACGTGCAACCGGTCGTGGTTGATTTGTTCATTCGCTCTAAGGGAGTCGATGGCGCCGTGCTCATCACCGACGGCATCAGCGCCACCGGTATGCCTGACGGCACCTACCATCTGGGCTCGTTCAAAGTGCAGTTGCGCGAAAATCGGTGCGAATCTTTTGGCAGACTCGCCGGAAGCGTACTTACGCTCGACCGTGCCATTCACAATGCAATGAAATTTGCGCGGCTTAGTTTTCAGGACAGCTTACGCATGGCCACGCTAAATCCGGCGCGAGTGCTGGGTATCGCACATCGTAAAGGAGTGCTGCAGGCAGGCGCTGACGCGGACATCGCCGTCTTTTCTCCCGACGGCAATGTTGTGCAAACCATCATCGGTGGCAGGATTAAATAGCCAAGAACCGGCCCTACACTCTTCCTCACATCCCCTCATAGTTTGGCCCGCCGCCGCCCTCCGGTGGCACCCAAGTGATGATCTCGTAGGGATCCATGATGTCGCAGGTCTTGCAGTGCACGCAGTTCGATGGATTCAGGTGTATTTGCCAGCCGCTCGGGGTGTCCGAAGCCTCCACCATCTCATAGACGCTGGCGGGACAGAAGTTCTTACAGGGATTGCCGAATTCTTTCAGGCAGCGCTCATTACAGATGTCCGTATCGTGGATAACCAGATGCGCCGGCTGGTCTTCCTCATGCTTTGTGCCGGAGTGATAGACATCGGTGAGTTTGTCAAAAGTCCGCTTGCCGTCGCCTTTGGCCGGGCCGATGACGTGTGCCACAGGCCCTCCGTCCGCCGGCAGCCGATTCAGCGGCTCCATATGCCTATGCCCGGCTTCGTTGCTGTAACGGCCGCGCAAGCCATATCCGCCGGTAAATTGCTGGATGCCGGCGTGGAACATGCCGGAGAGAAAGCCATGCTCGAAGCCCTGGTGGAAGTTGCGCACCGGCCACAGCTCAGTCTTGATCCAACTGTTCTCAACCCGGTCCTGAAACGTTTCCAGCCGCTCAAGCGAGAAATCGTTCTTAACCATACCGTCGAAGGCTGTCTCGGCGGCCAACATTCCGCTCTTAATCGCGAGATGAATACCCTTCAGCCGTTGCGAGTTCAAAAAGCCTGCCGAGTCACCTAGCACCATCCATCCGTCGCCGGCAAAAGGCGGAATACACCACCAGCCCCCGTAAGGTAGCGACTTTGCCCCGTAACGGACCATCTTGCCGCCTTCCAGCAGCTTGGCGATAAAGGGATGCTTCTTGAACTCCTGCAAAACGTGCTGTGGGTCGAGCCGCGGATCGCGATAGTCAAGTCCAGTAACAAAGCCCAGCGATATCAGGTTGTCTTTGGAGCCATAGATCCATGCCCCACCGTATTCGCTGAAGGTCAGCGGGTAACCCATGGTGTAAATGACTTCGCCGGGAGCAATACGGGCAGCCGGGAGTTCCCAGAGCTCCTTCACGCCCACGCCGTAGGTCTGTGGATTGCGTTCGCGGTCAAGCTGGAAGCGATCAATCAGTTGCTTGGTCAACGACCCGCGCGTGCCCTCGGCGAGAATCACGACTTTGGCTTTCAGATCATAGCCTGGCTCGAAGTTGGATTTTTGCTCACCGTTCTTGTCCACCCCCTTGTCGTCCGTGCGCACCCCTACAACGCGCCCGCTCTCAAACAGCAGCTCCGAGCCGGCGAAGCCGGTGAACAGCGTGATCCCCGCTTCTTCCACTTTCCCAGCCAGCCACTTCACGAAGCGGTTGATGGAGATGACATAGTTGCCGTGATCGCGCATAGGCGGCGGCGTGATGGGAAATTTGAACTTACCCGTGCGTGTCAGGTAATAAACGGCTTCTTTGGTAACGGCGGCATCCAGCGGAGCTTCCTTCTCGAATTCGGGAAGCAGCTCGCGCATGGAGCGGGGATCAAGCAGTGCGCCTGAAAGGCAATGAGCGCCGGCTTCCCGCGCCTTTTCCAGGACGTAGATGTTTTCCTTAGTGAGGGGTATATCGGGATGCTTCGAATTATGTTCGTCAATGAGCTGCGACAGGCGCAGAGCGCAGGCCATACCGGCAGGGCCTCCGCCAACAATGACGACATCTGCTTCCATCGCCGGGCGCTCGATGCGGGGAAGCGGCTTACGAAAGACAATCATTCAACCTATCCATAACAACCTACCCACAGAAAATAGTGCTGCTCCGCTTCCACTGACATTGTCGCACTTCCAGATGAAGACAAATTGTATTTCTTATTACGCAAAAAGAAGAGCGCAGGTTTCCTGCGCTCTAAATTATTGCAAGGCCCGCGAAAACCACGTCTGCTAGGCGCCCTTCGCCTTCTTCACTTCTTCAATCAGCGGAGGCACAATGTCAAACAAATTTCCCACCACCGCTACGTCGGCGATCTCAAAGATAGGCGCTTCTGAATCTTTATTCACAGCAATGATGGTGCGCGCGCCCTTCATGCCCACCACATGCTGAATGGCGCCGCTGATCCCAAGAGCAAGATAAAGCTTAGGAGCGACCGTTTGGCCGGACGAGCCGACCTGGCGATCCATCGGCAGCCAGCCTGAGTCGCAGATAGGCCGAGAGGCTGCAATCTCGCCCCCCAGCGCGTCGGCCAACTGCTTCGCGATCTCAATGTTCTTTTGCTCTTTTATGCCCCGCCCTACAGCGACGATCACCTCGGCCTGCGTCAGGTCCACGGCCTGCTTGGCTTCCTTGAAGGGCGCCTCGGGTCGGTTACGCACCACGCTTGCCGGCACCTCAACATTGATCGTCTCCACCGGCGCAGCGCCGCTGCCTTCCTCTACCTTGTCGCCTCGAAAGGCGCCATTCTGGAAGGTTGCAAAGTACGGGGGTTCGCCGGCAAATGTTACATCGGCGGCAAATTTGCCCTGGAACATCTGCCGGGTGAACATCAGTTTCCCACCCCCGTATTTATAGCCGATAGAGTCGCTGACCAGAGCGCGATTCAGCGCGGAAGCTAGCTTGGGTGCGAAATCCCGTACCTGGTAAGTGTGCGGCATCAGGACGAGCCGCGGTTGCTTCTGCTCGACGAATGGCTTGAGAGCAGCTACAAAGCCATCAGGGGTATAGGGCTCCAGTTGCGCCGCCTCAAGGTCGTAAACCTTGGAGACCTTCTTGCCCGCAATTTCCCTGGCGATTTCGCCAACTCCGCTGCCTACGACGGCCGCTTCCAGCATCCAACCGGTTTCGGCGGCGATGGCCTGCGCGCCGGTAAGTGTCTCCCACGAAACCCGGTTCAGCTTGCCTTCTCTTTGCTCCGCTACCACCAGAATTGTATCTGCCATTAGGACCCGTTTTCTTGCTGCCCTCCGAGCGCCCGCGAACGGCGCAACTCGGTTGGCGGTTATGAATGCGCATTAATTAGGCGCAGACCTGGCTGGGTGCCCCACCCAAAGCCTGCCCCGGTGAAAACTACCATGATTATTCTCGCGCACCATTCAGCGATTTTGCGCCCGCACACGAGCACCAATCACGTTCAGCACCAGGCCGATGAGGACCAGGGCTGCTGCAATAATCTGAAACCGCGATTCTCCCAGCTTCATGGCGGCTGGTTGATAGAACATCACCAGGAACGCGAACAGCACCATGATCCAGCCGATCACCATGATGGCCGCACCGATTTCACGTTTTTCTTCTGGCGTTGCCATGGCCCGACTCCAGCACTCCGACTTGTTCCGAGCTGCGCCAAAAGCCTAAGAAGCTCGGTCAACTCACCTGCCGCTGTTCCTCTTCATCCTGCCGCTGCTGCGCGAGTGTGTGTTCCAGGTCGCGATGGCCCAGCCGCGTAGGCCCCACGGCGCGGCGATAGCGCGTCCCCATGATCACCAGCATCAGTCCAAGCGCGCCTTCTATGCCCAGCCATATCGGCCAAAACCACGAGCCCCCGCGCAAGCTGATGAAGAAATAGATGCCCAACAACGCATCCATCCACAGCAGCACCCAGCCGACCGTCAGCAAGACCGAACCGAGGCGGCGGTTTTCGACGGTGTCGTCAATGGCGGCCTGATTGCGATCAAATCCCGGCATAACCAGCTCCTTTCGTTGATGACCTCAGCCATTTAGATGCCGAATAATGAGCGGGTCGTCATATATAAGAAGCCGGCGCCGGAAACGCTTCTCCGCCATCGAGCCACAGTCATGCAAAGAGCAACGACGCAACTCACCGTTGCGCAGCGGCACAGCCGCTAGTTTACCTAGATTACGCGCATTTCGTTGCGCAGCTTGTCCACCAACTTTTTCGCAATCTCCGCCGGAGGCCCTTCCAGCACTTCCGTCTTCTTCGTCTTCTGCGGGATGTATAGCTTCTCAATCTTCTGCAGGTTCTCGCCAAGGGCCGACTTCACCTCGTCGAAGCTCACTTTCTTCAACGGTTTGTTCTTCGCCTGCTTGATGCCGATGAGGGTGGCGTAGCGGAGCTTGTTGATACCGGACTGGATCGTGAGCACCGCCGGCAATGGCATGTCAACGAATTGGAAGAAGCCGGCCTCCAATTCGCGCTTCACGCGAATGCCGCCGTCGCTCTTCTCGATCTGCATGATGATGGTGGCGTGCGGCCAGCCCAGCAACTCAGCAAGTATCACGCCCGTCTGGGCAAAGCCGAAATCGTCCGATTGCAGTCCAGTAAACACGAGATCGAAGTTCTCGTCCTTCATCGCCGCCGCGAAGGCCTTCGCCGTGTTGAAAGCGTCGAGGGTGACAAAACTGTCGCCTTCCAGATGAATCGCGCGATCAGCTCCCTTGGCCAACGCCTCGCGCAACACCTGCTGCGCGCGCGCCGGACCGCTGGTGATGACCACCACCTCGCCGCCATGCTTCTCTTTCTGGCGCAGAGCCTCTTCCAGCGCGTAGGCGTCGGGCTCGTTCACCTCATAGGAAACGTCTTCGCGAATCCACGTGCCGCTTTCGTTCAGCTTGAGCGGCGCGTCCTTCTGCGGCACCTGCTTCATGCAGACCAGGATCTTCACCCGGACTCCCTTCCGTTACACGAGGCCCTTAGTTGTGTTGCAAACGGGCAAGTATAAACGAGTGGCGGGAAGATGGGAAACGAGAATGCGCGCTCAGTTCCAAAGTGGAACTCCGGCTCGTCACACACAGCAGCAGCATCGGGCACTGACACTGTTCGCGGCACATGTGAGCCTTTCGGGAAGGTTACCCTGCCGCCTAATTGTTACGAAAGTACAGTTACCCAACCTGTACCTTCGTAATCTTGACAAACCGCTACACTGCGCTAACCTTGGAACTTGGGCCGCGTCTGGCGACAGCCGAGATGTGTGTCCCCACCCGCCCCAGGGCGAGGTGTATCGCTCTTTGACAATTCAAGCGGGGCTTATCTTCACCTGGAGGGACTCTAGGCTGAGCTCATGAGCCCAACCCGGGATTGAATGCTAACATGATTATCTTGATATCATGCTTAGAATGATTAGCATGCTAGGCAATAAATCCTTTCGGCTCAAGATTATGCGACAGGTCCTTTTGGTTCAATAATTTACAGCAGAAATCTGCGCAACTCATTGACTCCAAGGAATAAGACAGGAGGGGGAGGGGTGGAAACCACCTTTGGTAGCACGGAGCTACCGCTAAGTACTTGTGGCTCGAGATTATGCGATAAGTATCCGCAGATCAATAAGTTGCGTCCGAAATCTGCGCAACTTATTGATTCCAAATAATAAGGCAGGCGGGGAAGGTGGCCCTCTCATCGCATCTCGAACCGGCGTCACGTTTCTGGCTGAGCCCAGGCCTTTGACTGGTGCGTTTTAAATCCTGGCCGCGGTGGTTGCTAATGCAGGCGCTCCGCTTCCAGGAGTTTCTCCTTGCGCTTTACTCCCCACCGATATCCGGCCAGCTCACCGTCGCTGCCGATCACGCGATGACACGGCACCGCGATGGCGACTGGATTGGACGCGCACGCGCGGGCCACGGCTCGTACTGCTCGGGGATCGCGGATCGCGCGTGCGATCTCGGAATAGCTGCGAGTCTCGCCGCGGGGAATCTGGCAAAGCTTCTCCCACACTTTCTTCTGGAAGGCGGTGGCGCGGACATCGAGCGGGAGGTCAATGGTGGTGTTCTGGCCGCGAATACTCGCTAACAGCGGCTCGATGTACCGCTCCATGGCTGCATCGTCGCGATGCAAAACGGCAGCATGAAATTCTTCGCGCAGGCTACGTTCCAACTCGGGCGCGCTCTCGCCGAAACGCACCGCGCATAGGCCGAGCTCGGTCGCCGCAACTAGGATTCGACCGAGCGGAGTCGGCGCAATCGCAAATGTAATCGTCGCGCCTTCACCTCCGCGACGATACGTGCCTGGACTCATGCCCAGCTTCTGGCTCGCATTCTCGTAGAGACGGCTGGGTGAGCCGAAGCCAGCGTCATACAGCGCAGTGGTCACATCTGCTCCCTTGCGCAGTCCAGCTTTTATGTGCTGCATGCGGCGTGCCGACTGATACTCACGCGGACTCAGCCCGGTGGCGCGCTTGAACAGCCGTTGCAAGTGGAATGGGCTGAGCCCGATTCGCAGGCTGAGTTGTGCCAATGTGACTACGCCTTCGGTATCGTCGAGCAGTTGCCGCGCCCGCAGCACATACTGTGCCTGCTCGGAAATCTGCGTCGGCTTGCAGCGCAGGCAGGCGCGGTAACCGGCGCGCTCGGCCTCGCGCGGCCCGGCAAAAAATTCCACCGAATCGCGACGCGGACGCCGGCTCGGACAGGATGGCCGGCAGAAAACCCCGGTGGTGCGCACCGCAAAGACGAAGCGGCCATCCTGCCGGGCGTCACGCGCCAGTACTTGTTGCCATTTATTGTGAAGTTCGGTTTGCATGGGTATAGCGTAACCGCGTCCTGTCGCCGTCGCTATCCGGGTTTTGCTCGCAAAGCGTTTGGGAGCGGCGTCACGAAGCGCAGCATCGGAGTTTAGTCCCAATCCTTCTCATGCTCCCAAATATCATGCAGGTTCACCTTGAGTCCCTGCGCGTACCAGATGTCGAAATTCTCCAGCGCGTACGGATAATCGAAATGTCCGACCTTCTCGGCATGCTCACTTATCTGCTTGAGGTGTCTTCCCTCGTTTCCTTCGTTCACCACAATAATGCTCTCACCGGTGTAGCCGTGGGTTCCCCAGTACCAGTAGTTCTGATGAAAGCAAATGGCCGGCGGCAAACCATATTTCGGCCCGAAATAATCGATAGCACCAGCCTCGCCGAAATTGCTCGCCTTGATGGCGGTCCTGGCCTGCACGTCAGGCGGAAGGCTGTGATAAATCCGCGCCACCTCCGCCACCATTACTTCCCAGCCGAGTTCGTCGGAATAGTACTGTGGCAATGGCGAGTGCCGGTGGCTGTGCTCGCTGACCGGTGGCGTGAAGTGGATTGCCCGGATGAAAGCAACAAACCGTTCCGGGCTCACCACCGGCGCGATAAGAGGCATGAGCACCAGTGCGGGGACCAGCAACACCAAAACGAACACTGGCTTCAGCCACGCCCGCCGCGTGCGCTCAATCCATGCTTCCCAGCAGACGCTGCCGGCGGCGAAGAGCATGGGATATGCAGGAGCGACATAGTAGTCTTTGGCGTGCTGTGTCATAAAGAAGCCAAGTGTCACCACGAACGCCCAGCCCAGCACGCGATAACGCCGGCCTTCGCGACCAAAGAAGAGCCAGCCAAGTCCCGCCACCCACAGCGGAAACGCGAAGGGATTCACCATCAGGGCTTGCTGCAGTAGAAATGGAATTGGCTTGAGGGCAACGTCGCGACCGCTGGCGCGGATCTTGTGCATCAACTGGAAGAAGGGCCAATCGCGATGCACATTCCACATCAGGTTTGGCAGGAAAATCAGCAGGGTTATCGCACCAGCGATCCAGATCCACATGTGAGCGAATGCTTTGCGCTCCGGCGTGAGTAACAATCCGACGACAATGCCCAGTCCAAATACCGCCATCGAATACTTGTTCTGCATGCCCAGACCCGCCAGCACGCCGAACCACAGCCAGAGCTTCTGATTGCCGGTCTGGATGATGCGGATGACCACTGACGCGCAGCCCATCCAGAACAGCGCTTCGAAGTCGTTGGTGCCTAGCAGGTGGCCGTTAATCACGAAGACCGGGGAGACCGCCATCGCCAAGGCCGCAAGCGCCATCCCGAAGCGCCTTCCGCCTAACTGATAAGCCTGGTAGCCTGTGAGCGCGATTGCCCCACATCCCGCGATCGCCGGTATGAGCCGGATGACGAAGAGGGAAGTCCCGAATATCGCCGTAAACAACCGCGTCATGAGTGGGATGAACGGCGGCATGTCCACGTAGCCCCAGTCCAAGTGGCGGCCGCAAGCGATGTAATACATCTCGTCGCGGAAGATGCCGTAGCGGTTGGCGGTCAGCAGGTGCAACAACAGCCGCAAGAAGACGATGAGCGCCACAACCGCCAGGCCGGTGGCATACCAGCGGGTGTGAACTTGGTGATCGCGGGTAGATGATGAGTAGAGAGGTCCAGACACCGCTTTCATTTGAGACGGAGTACTCACTCAGACATAATACGGAATACGGAAAGATTGGTTCACAAACCCTCTCACAGCCTCTTCCAGACGACATCTTCGTTGTTGCGGCGATCGATGAGGGCGTCCACTTTGCCGTCGCTACTGCGTCGAAACAGCAGCCGGCCTTCGACCCCGGGGCGGAAAAAGAGATCGCAGGTTTCGGGCACGAGCAGCTCCTGCGGGCGCTCGCCGCGCTTCGAATACAACTTGTCGCCCTCGCGTGATACGGTCCGTGTCACGCCGTGCGCCAGTTCGAAGGTTCCCACGTAGTCGTTGAGCCGTGCGGGTTCCACCTTGCCCGGCGCTGGGTCCTCGTAGTAGCGAAGCACCTGCCCGGCTACAATCCGCCATCGCCCGTCACGAAACATCCAGGTATCCGTTTCGTGGTAGCGGGCCTTCTCGACTTGTCCGTAGATGGTCTCGGTCTCGTCGAGGTCGTAGCTAAGGATGGCGGTCTGGCCGACTATCCGGCTCTGCGGCTTCACAACCTTGATGGCTCCTGAGGATCCCTTAGGCAATGGGGTGATATCGGCCACCAGCGCGGTTTTGTCCATGTTGCGGCCCTTTTCGTCAAAGAATATGGCATCTTCGGCGAAATACTGCTTCCAAGGCTCCTGATTACCGACGGCTACGGCGTCGACGAGTTCCTGCGTTCGGCGGACAAGCTCGTCCTGAGTGATTTTTTCATTGTCCGCCGCCGCGGGCGACTGAGGACCAGCGACCAGCAGGAGCGCGATAAAGGCGACCGACAGAAGGGACATTGCAAGCCTCCGATGACCGACAATTCGGTCCCCCTTTGGACTGCCATCCTCGCCGGACAGTCAACCGTCTAGCGGGTAATTGTTCGCACTTCTGCGCCGCCCGAAACGCAAGGCAGTGCACTGGTGGTCTTATGACACTCGGCTTCCTCAAACACTTCAGCTTTTGCGGGGACACGCGTCGCGCCGCCTGAGGCATCAAACCTTTGGGGGTGGTTGGGCAAGGAAATGGCGAATAGCAAAGTATTGATTGACGCCCTATTTCGACGGCATGTCGGCCAGCATTCTGCGCGCATCGGCGGCCTGGTTGAAATTTGGCATTTTGAGGGCGGCCTCGAGCTCTTTTTTCGCGTCCGCAGTTCGGCCGAGCTTGTAATACGCCGTTCCCAGGTGGTAGAGCCCACCTGGGTCGCGCGGATTCTTCGCCACTGAAATCTTGAGGTTCGCGACTGCGGCTTCATACGAACCTTTCTTAACATAGATCCAACCTAGCGTGTCCGTGATGGTTGGATCATCGGGAGCCTTCTCCTTCGCTTCTTCAGCGAGTCTAAGAGCAACGTCAAGATTGCCACCATGCTCGGCGTAAAGCCATGCCAGATTGTTCTTGGCGAGCACGTTATCGCGGTCTGCTGCCAAGGCTTTTTCATAAGAGGCCCGCGCCTTGTCGTAGTCGCCCGCAGCTTCGTAGATCTGACCAAGCCTTGTGAGGGCATAGGACCGTCCCGCTGGCTGCTGCGCCACCTTCTCAAACTGCTCACTCGCCAAGTCAGGCTGCTTGTTCATCCAATATGTATCACCCAGTCCCAATGCCGCACTGGTCATGGTAGGATCCATGCTTAATGCTTTCTTATAAGCATCTACCGCGACGGGCAGTTGGCCCGCCTGTTGGGCCACCCGGCCTAGAACCTCGAGCCCCGGTGCCCAGTCTGGAGCCTTCTGCAAGCGGAGCCTGACAAGTTCGATGCCTTTTTCGGGCTGCTTCTGTTCCACATAGCTCACTCCCAGAACGTATAGCGCGGTAGGCAACCGCGGCGAAGCGTCCAGCGCACCATTCGCCAAACTGGCTGCCTCGGCATACTGCTTTTGGGCAAGCTTGATGGATGCTAAGGACTGCAGAATGACACTCTTCTGGTTCGGCGATCCAACGCTACCAAGAATACCTTGCAGCTGCGACTCGGCTGAATGGTATTCGCCCTTCGCGGCGTACGCTTGTGAAAGCAGGAAGGACCGCTCGACTGAACCAGGCTCCAGCAGTTGGTCCTGACTGAGGTTCTGGAGGGCCTGATCGACTCGACCTCCCTGCAGATTCAATGCGGCAAGCAGTACCAAAGCCCCCGGATACTTTGGATTAACCTTCAGGACATCCTGCAAGGCCGATTCTGCTTCCTTTAACTTTCCTTGCGACGCGTAAGCCCGAGCCAGGTCGAACGCCGGTTCAGCGGCATCGGGATGGAGTTTACGGCTCTGCTGGAGCAACGGAATGGCCTCCGCCGTCTGCCCTCGATCAAGAAGCACGCGACCCTTTAGCGCCATCCCTTCCCAATCCTTGGGATTGCTCTTAATGACTTGATCCAGGATCTTGATTGCGTCTTCATAATGGCCTTGTACCAGATAAACCACCGCCAGCCCGTGCCAGCTGCGCCAGTCTTTGGGGTCGGCCTGCACCAGGCGCTTGTACTCGGCTCCGGCATCGTCAAGGCGGGACGCGCTCAAGTAAAACTCCGCCAGCACATCGTGGTAGGGCGACTGGGGTTGGTTTTTGGCCGACTCCTGGATACGCCGGTAAAGCGGTTCAGCGTCTGAAAACCTCTTATGCCGCATGTAGAAAGCTGCCAGAAGACCCTCGAAGGAAACGTCATTGTTATTTTGACTTAGACCCTGCTGGAGAACCGACTCGGCAGTCTTCAGGTCTCCCTGGTTCTCGTATATGGCGCTCAACAGCGCAACAGCGGAGGCAGATTTAGGATCTGCTTGCCAGGCTCGACGCAAAGTTGCCTCGGCCTCCGGAAAGTTCCTTTGCGCCAGTTGCAGGAGGGCGAGGTCCTGAAGCGCTCGTGAATTATTCGGTTCAGCCGCCAGGACTTCATTTACAAAGGCCAAGCCACGTTTGTTGTCCTGCAGTCCGATCTCACTCTCCGCAAGTAGCAGGGTCGCGGTTTTGTCGTCGGGCCACCGGCTTAGGATCAGCTCTGCTTGCCGCTTCGCCTGGGTAAAGTTATGCGCCCTGGCGAGCAGCTCGGCGACCATGATCTGCGCCTGGCGGTTGTCAGGATCGGTCACGGTAGCCGCGAAAAATTCTTGGAAAGCGGTGAGGGTTGCGCCCCGCTGAAGTTCTACCGTGCCGAGCGCAAAGTGCGCTTTGGCAAGTTGCGGGTTTAACTGCAGGGCGCGGCGCAGCTCAATGACCGCCGCGTCAGGATTGTTGTCCTGCAAATATTTCTCTGCGCGCTGATAACTCTTCTCTGCCCTGACCACGGGGTCGCGGACACATCCCTGCGCAAACAGGAAAAAAATCCCTGCCAGGCAAACGGCCATCCTGGACTTGCTAGGCATGTTTGTATTCCCTCAAGATCGGGCGCGGTGGAATCCCAGTTGGATCCTCATCCCATTCTCATTTCGCGCCCCGCCCAGATAGCAGGACTTTAGCGGTTTCGAAAAGAATGATCGAGTCCAACATAGCAGACAGGTGCTTAATATAAAAGAGGTCGTGTTCCAATTTGGTCCGCGACTGTTGAATTGAGGCTCCGTATCCGCACCGGACCTGGGCCCAGCCGGTTATGCCGGGGCGCAAGGAATGTCTCTGGTTATAGTAGGGAATTTCTTGTGCGAGCATGCGCGCTAGCTCAGGTTGTTCAGGCCGGGGCCCCACGAGGCTCATATCACCCAGCAAGACGTTGATCAATTGCGGAATTTCGTCAAGCCGGAACTTGCGTACGAATCGGCCGACTCGGGTGATACGAGGGTCCTCATCGGCAGTCCAGGTCTGGTTCGCAGGCGGTACTTCCTCCTGGCGCATGGAACGGAACTTAATCATTTGAAACGATCGCCCGTTCAGTCCTACCCGGCCTTGCCGGAACAGCAGCGGACGACCGGTCTCCAGCAGGATCGCCACCGCCACCAGCAGTGCTACCGGGAGCATGATCACAAACAGCAGGATGGAAAACACAATGTCAGCCAGCCGCTTTGACGCCAACAGCGCTCGTGACTTCCGGAACCCTTCCGAGAGGATCAGCCAGCTAGGCGAAAGTTGATCCAGCAGAATCCGACCCGACACTCGCTCGTACATGCTATGGGCTTCTTCAACTTGAACTCCCAAAAACTTCAAGTTGAGCAGCTCCTTCAACGGCATTTGGCCCCGGCGCTCCGACAGCGCAAGCACAATCAGGTCAGCTTCCTTCTCAATGGCAAGACGTTCCACATCTGCCGCTGTACCAATCACCGGCGGCAAATCTTCGGCAGCGTCAGGAAGTTGGGGTTCGTCCAAAGCCCGTGCTACGGCGGTGGAACTCCCGCCCCTACCGGAAGCTGCTGCGAACTCCAGAGGCGGGAGATCACTTTGTTGGACGCCAGCAGACTTGTCAGCCACACGGAAGGTATAAATATTCGCTGGCTGCGGCGTTCTCCGGTTGTAATACCTTACGGCTTCAGCTTCTTCATGCGGCCGCGAAGATTCATCTCCCTGGAGAAAACCGATAACTTCAATGTTGAGTTCCGGCCGACTTACAATTTCCTGAGCCAGGACCTTTCCGGCTGAGCCGCTCCCCATGATGAGTACACGCTGACGGCGCCGGAGAAAGGGCAGACCGGCATCAACCATTAGTCGCCAACTGATGACGAGAGTAATGATGATTGGGGCGGCAATTACAGCAACTCCACGCCCGAGACTCAGTTCTGGCTCAAAGTAGTAAAAGAGTGCCAGGATGAAGCAGGCTGCGCCCAACGCTTGCAGCAGCCTGGCAAACAAAATCGTCGGCCGGCGCACGACGCTGAGCTCGTAGAGATCGTAATAATAAAGGGCCAGCTCGCAAGCCACTATCACCAACCCGTAGCGCAAAAGCGCGCCGGGCTCGCTCAGTTGCTGTCGCAGAGCATCTAGGCTGAGAAAACGCAACGCGGTTGCGAACAGAAGTCCGCAACCGATCAGTGCCCCCTCTGACAGAACGAGCACCAAAGTCTTACCCGGGATTCTCTGACCGCCAATTCTCATTACTAGTTACGAGGACTTGGTAGGCGGAGCAGGACTCGAACCTGCGACCTCCCCGGTGTAGTCGGGGCGCTCTCCAACTGAGCTATCCGCCTATCCGGATCTAACTGCCGCAAGTCATAGTCCAAAGCACAACCTACTGTTGTAATGATAGTAAATGCAAGGGCTACTGAGCACGCCAGCATTTTGATGCCTGATGTGCGACTAGGTTCGTCTCTGAATTGCTCAAGTTCTGCAACTGGCTGTCGAATGTGCAATTACTTGCAGTGCTGATGGGAAGATGTTTTCCGGAAATACGGTAAAAAAGTTGTACTAGTCCACCAACATGGATTGTTTACAGGACGTTACTTACCACTTTTCGGCTATCTGGCAAGTCATTTGCACTTCTGGTCGCTGGACGAGCAATTGCTGCTTTTGTACCAGGAACAGGACATCGCGATGGGAATTTACGTCCGTGATGCAAGTCTCATCGATGACAGGAAGACCTTGGCGCGGCTGACACAACAGTTTCTCAGCCCCGACACAGATGAGGACCGCTTCTGCTGGCTTTATGAGAGAAATCCGTTTGGCCCGGCGCGGGCATGGATTGCCTGCGAAGAACATGGCGAAGCCATCGGCATGGCGGCGATTTTCCCTCGGTACATGCATCGCGATGGGAAGATCGTGTTGGGATGCGTCTTGGGAGACCTTTGCATTAGTCCCCAATACCGCAGTGTGGGACCTGCGCTGCAACTGCAACGTGCTTGTCTAACGTGTGCCCGGTCAGGTGAGTTTGCCGTCGCGTTTGACTTTCCCAGCACCACGATGTTGAGCATCTATGAGCATCTTGGCCTGCGTCCGATCGGAAACTCCGTCCGCTTTGCCAAGAAATTGCGCGTCGACAGCAAGATTGCGAACGTTGTCCGCGTGCCCGCACTAGCTCGTCCCATTGCCGCTGCCATGAACTCCGCTCTGGCCCTGAGCGACCGTAAGTCAACCGGCCGAACTGAACTGGAACTTCGCTTGGAAACTTCACCCTGCAACGCTGAGTACTCGACACTGGCCAGGCAGGTCGGCTCGTCGTTGGGCATCTGTACGGTGCGCAGTGCAGAGTACCTCAATTGGCGATACCAGCAGCATCCCCGCCGCAAGTACGAGTTTCTCACCGCGCGCCGGAGCAATGAGCTATTGACTTACTGCGCCTTCACAGTGTCCGATGGAGATGCCACCATTGCCGAGCTCTTTGGCAACATGGAGTCCGAAGTGGTGGTCAGCTTACTGCGGGAGCTGGCGCGAATGCTGCGATCTCGTGGCGTCGCGACCATCAGTATGCCGGTATTGAGCAGCGACCCGCGTACAGCTTTACTGCGCAGGCTTGGCTTCTGGGCGCGCGAAGCAGTACCCGTTATGGCGTTCGCGGGCGAATCCAGCTTGTCCAGTGCGCAGATGTTTCTCATGCACGGTGATCGTGAAAGCTAAATGAGGGTGAATGGTGTGCCAGAAAACACAGACGCAGTTTTGCGCATTCGACAATTTGTACTTCAGAAATTTCCTCTTGCGCGCAGGCGAGGGGTGGGCAATGGTGACAATTTGCTGGAGAGCGGAATCATCGATTCGCTCGGAGTCTTGGAACTTGTGACCTTTATGCAGCAAGAGTTTGCGCTGGCGGTGGCGGATGAGGACCTGACTCCGGAAAATTTCCAAAACATCGAGTCTATGGCACGGTTTGTCGAGCGCAGTCTGGAATTACAGCCTGGGTCTGCTGAATGATTCTCGCCATTCAGGCGATGGCCCGATTCCTTCGATATAGTAAACGGGAGAGAAACATCCGATGGATTTCCTGATCCACCACATGTTGCGGAAAAGCGCCGCCCGGTATCCCGACAAAGAGGCAATCGTCCACGGTCTCCGTCGGCTGAACTTTGGCGAAGTTGCCGATAGTTGTGCCTCGGTCGCGTGTGGCCTTCGCAGCGCAGGCCTGCAGCGCGGCGATCGCATAGGAATATACCTCGATCCGTCGGTCGAACAGGTGCTCTCCATTTTTTCCATCTCTCAGGCCGGCGGCGTATATGTACCGATTAATACCGTCCTTGTTCCGGAGCAGGTTGCCCATATCGCCCGTGATTGCGGGATGAAGGCGCTCATCACCACGCCTGAAAAGCTGGCGATGCTGCGCTCCGCATTGAGTGATATCTCCTCGCTCGAGTTCTTTGTGCTTACAGGCGCGCCAGACGGGGAGCTGGATTCTAAGCCGACATACCGGTTCCAGGAGATGTTGCAGTTGCCTGTCGCAGGGAAATGGACAGATTGGGGAATTTCGAAGGACCTGGCCGCCATCCTCTACACCTCGGGTTCAACCGGGAAGCCCAAAGGCGTGATGCTGAGTCATGCCAACATAATGGCGGGCAGCACCATCGTGTCAACTTACCTTGAGATTAGCGAGAGCGAGCGAATTCTCGCCGTGCTGCCATTTAGTTTTGATGCCGGCATGAATCAGTTGATGACGGCGTTCCAGCAGGGCGCAACCATCGTTCTCATCAAATTCGTATTCGCCAAAGAGATAATCGACGCCCTGCTAGCGGAGCGCATCTCCGGCCTGGCCGGTGTTCCGACGGTCTGGTCTCTCCTGGCGAACGGCGGAATTCTGAAACACAAGTTTCCGGACTTGCGCTACATCACCAATACGGGAGGGGCAATGCCGCAGGCGGTGCTCAAGGTACTGCGCGAGGCCCTGCCGTCCACAAAGATTTTCCTGATGTACGGCCTGACCGAAGCCTTCCGTTCAACCTATCTGCCTCCCGAAGAACTCGATCGCCGTCCCACTTCGATGGGAAAGGCCATTCCTGATACGGAGATACTGGTTCTGAATGAGCACGGAGAGAGTTGCCAACCGGGCGAGGTGGGTGAACTGGTGCATCGCGGGCCGACAGTGTCCATGGGCTATTGGGGAAACCTCGAAGCGACCGACCGCGTGCTGAAGCCCAATCCCCTTCTGGCTCCGGAGTTGGGAGACTGCGAGAAGGTTTGTTATTCCGGTGACCTGGTAAAGACGGATGACGATGGTTTCCTTTACTATGTCGGCCGCCGCGACACCATGATCAAGTCGTCCGGCTATCGCATTAGCCCCACCGAGGTGGAAGAGGTGCTGTTTCCAGACCGGCAAAATTCGTCAGGCGGCGGTGATCGGTATTCCCGATGAAGTGCTGGGCCAGACCATCAAGGCATTTCTTGTGGCCAAGGATGGGGCGCCGCTCGATTGTGATGCCATTCAGGATTTTTGCGTGGAGAAGATGCCGCGCCACATGGTGCCCAAGCAGTTTGAAATCATGACAGAGTTGCCGAAGACGTCGAGTGGAAAGGTGGACTATCCGGCGCTTCGCCGTCGTGAGGGCCTCTGACCCGCCATGCAACTGGTACCAGGCATCGAGGATTCCTATTCCGCCTCCAATGACGAGTTGCAGATTGGCGGCGTTGCAGCCAGCCAGCTCGCTGAGGAGTTCGGCACTCCCTTGTTCGCATACGACGAAGCTGTCATGCAGCGACAATGGGACGCGCTGCGCTCAAATTTCCCGCCGCGATTTGAAATTTACTACTCGGTGAAGGCCAACCCCAACCTGAATATTCTGGCTTTCTTTCTGGCGCAAGGCGCGGGACTGGAAATCGCTTCGGCTGGTGAGTTGTGTCAAGCGCGCGAGGCAGGTTGCGCCGCTGATCGCATTCTGTTTGCCGGCCCCGGGAAAACGCCTGCAGAGCTTCAATTGGCACTCACCGAAGGCGTCGGCGAGATCCATGTGGAGTCGATGCTTGAGCTGGAGCGGATTGCAAAAATCGCAACGGATTTGCGTCGCATGGCGCCAGTTGCCATTCGGGTCAATCCGGAAGCTGATGCGCAAGGCGGGGCCATGCGCATGGGGGGCAAGCCGGCTCCGTTTGGCATTGATGAAGAGTTGCTGGATGCAGCTCTCGACTTTGCCCTATCCCAGCCGTCCATTGAATTTCGCGGCATCCACATCTTCGCAGGAACCCAGATTCTGGACGCTGAGATTCTGCTGGCCCAATATCGCAAAGGTGTCCAGATTGCAAAGCGCGTCGCTCACCGCCTCAGGAGACCGATTCGCAGTCTCGACTTTGGCGGGGGGCTTGGCGTGCCGTACTTTCCGCACGAGCAGCCTTTGGACTTGGCCATACTCAAAAGCGGACTCGCAAACTTGGAACAGGAGATTGCCGCCGATCCAGACTTCACTGGCACGAGACTTGTAATTGAGCCGGGCCGGTATTTGATTGCTGGGGCAGGTGTTTATCTCACCCGCGTTCTCGATGTGAAGATGTCACGCGGCAAGAAGTTCGTCATTTTGGACGGCGGGATGAACCATCATCTGGCAGCCTCCGGCAATCTTGGGCAGACCATCAAACGAAACTTTCCCATAGCGGTTGCAACTAAGTGGGGAAAACCAGATGAGGAGACCGTAGAGATCGTTGGTCCGCTTTGCACTCCGTTAGATACGCTGGGCCGTTCAGTGGCCGTGCCGCGCGTCGCACTCGGCGATCTGATGGCAATATTCCAATCCGGCGCTTACGCCCGCACAGCCAGCCCACTCGGGTTCCTCAGTCATCCCTCGCCGCCGGAAGTTATGGTTTGTCGCGGGCGAGTGCGGCTGATTCGTAAACGCGGCGAACCTTCGGACTATCTTCGCGACATCCAATTCGCGTGTGAGCCTCTTGTCGCCCGCCAGGACGGATGATCAAAGCCGTGACAGCTCCTCCTGATCATGCTTTCGCTGAAAAAACTACCGCTTCACCTAAGGTGGCTCTGGACAACGAGCCTGACCACGCATCGCTGCCGCCGGTCGTCCGCGGACGCGTCCTTATTGTTGCTTACCACTTTCCTCCCCAGTCAGGCAGCAGCGGACTCCTGCGGTCGCTGAAATTCTGCCGCTATCTTCCTGAGTTTGGCTGGCTGCCGAGCGTGCTGACCATTCATCCTCGCGCCTATGAGCGAACCGATCCATCGCAGATGGCTGAGATCCCGTCCTTTGTGAATGTCACCCGGGCATTTGGTCTCGACTCCCAGCGCCATCTCTCGCTGGGTGGACGCTACCTCCGCGCCACTGCGCTTCCAGACCGCTGGATGACCTGGCTCGCCGGAGCAGTCCCTGCGGGACTGGACGACATCAGGAAGCACAAGATCGACGTAATCTTTACGACGTATCCGATCGCTACTGCGGTTCTGATCGGCTATTTCCTGCACGTGCTCAGCGGCAAACCCTGGATCGTAGACTTCCGCGATTCCATGACGGAAGAGGGCTACCCCGAAAACCCGCTTACCAGGCGCTCCTACCAGTGGATCGAGCGCAAGGCAATCCAACATGGCTCGCGCTTCCTGTTCACCGCGCCCGCGGCGATACGCATGTACCTCGAGCGCTACCCGCACCTCAATCCTGATCGCTGCCTCTTCCTGCCAAATGGCTACGATGAACCGGATTTCGCTGGCCTGCTTCCGAAGCGTGTCGTTCACAATCGGATACGGCTGGTGCACTCGGGAGTGATCTATCCCTGGGAGCGCGACCCGCGGCCGTTCTTTCGCGCGCTGTCGAGGTTAAAAGCGGAAGGTCAAGTCAGCTCGGATACTCTGTCCGTTGACCTCAGGGCGTGTGGCTCCGAAGATGAGTATCAGAAGGACGTTGAGCAGCTCGGAGTTCAGGACCTGGTCCACTTCCTGCCCCATCTTCCCTACCGTGATGCTCTCCAAGACGCTGCCGAAGCCGATGGTCTTCTGCTCTTGCAGGCAGCCTGCTGCGATCACCAGATTCCGGCGAAAGCTTACGAATACCTGCGGCTGAATAAGCCCATTCTTGCGCTCACCACGCATAACGGTGACACCGCTCGGCTGCTCAACGAAGCCGGAGGCGCAACCGTTGTGGACATCGCTAATGAAGGGGCGATCTGCTCAGCGTTACCCGATTTCTTGCGCAGCGTTCAGAGCGGAACCCATCCTCTTCCGGGGGCTACGGACGCGTATAGCCGCCACTCTCAAGCCCGACGCCTAGCCGAATGCATGAGCGCTGTAATAGCATCGTGAATTCCAACCAAATTACCCATGCCCAAACAGGATGCGCGACTCCCACAAGAAATGGGAGTTCACCACGTACGTATTCAATCCCGGAATTTCAGGCACGAATATCGTGCTGGAGGTCGGTTTCAGTTTCTGAGCTTTCCAGAGCACCAATATAGGAGGTTCGCATGGTTGAATTGTCTATC
Source organism: uncultured Acidobacteriaceae bacterium (assembly GCA_963823635.1). Taxonomy (GTDB): domain Bacteria; phylum Acidobacteriota; class Terriglobia; order Terriglobales; family Acidobacteriaceae; genus Bog-257. The sequence goes on from CAWGMV010000015.1 coordinate 203,247, forward strand.
TCACGCGGTAATTTGCTGCTGCACGTCCAAGGCGCTGACAGGCTTTGGGCCCTCAAGAGTTCGCTGGAAATCCCGTTGCAACATGTCGCCGGGATTCGCGCCGACCCCAGCATCGCGCGTGGTTGGTGGCATGGCATCAGGATGCCGGGTACCAGCATTCCGGGAGTGATCACTGCCGGCACCTTCTACCAGCACAGCGAGCGGGTGTTTTGGGACGTGCACAATCCCGACAACACCGTCGTGATTGACTTGCGAGACGAACGCTACAACCAACTGATCGTCGAAGTTGCCGATCCGGCCGCAGCAGTTGCACTGGTAGAGTCGGTCCTGCCCCGGCCGTAGCTCTCCACCAGCTCACGCCGACAGGTTACTGCGCAGCCTCTGGCGTTGACGTTGCACCGATCACATTCCTCAGCCTCTCGATTCGAGGCTGGCGAGCCTGCCATGTCCTTGAGCGTCTTTCAGTCTGATGCATTTCAAGGCGCAACCATAGCTATGGGGACAATGCTTACAAAAAAAGCCGGAGCATTTCGCTCCGGCCTTGGCGAATTAGGGAATTGAAGAAGATCAGAAACCAAGCTTGCGGCGCAACACGCCTACCAAGCCCAGAACTCCTGTTCCGAACAGAACCATGCTGCCGGGTTCTGGAACCTGACCTTGGGAGAATTGGTTATAGACGCCCGAGACTGCAGCTTGACCGTTTGTACCCGACGTCAGCAAAATCCCCTCTTGCACGCTGATCTCATCGACTCCCGAGAAGTTAACCATCTTACTCGATGATCCGCCGCTCGACGTGTAGTTCAGACTTAGCGAACCTTCCGTTCCGCCGGTGCAGAGAGGCAATATCCCGCCGAGGCAGTAGGTTTCGTTAATTGTTATCTCGCCTGTCCCGATCGCGTCGAAGCCGACCATGGCGAGCGTGAGGTCCGTGATGGGCGCGCCACCCTGGTTCACCGTGACGGTGTATCCGAGCAGTGAGTTCTGCGCCAGAACGCCTGAGTTGTTCGATACCGACCAAGGAGCGCTGAACAAGAACCCTGGGTTGCCCGATGTACTTATGGGACTGACACTTACTGCATCGGCAGGGATACCGAACCCTCCAGGATTAGACGAATACGCGTAACTAAAGTCAAAGTAGGTGGTGTCGTTAATACCGCACGAGAACCCTGCCCCTAAATAGTTGTCCAGCGTACTGCTGGGACATACGTCGGCGAACGCTACCGAGATGGCCGCCAGCACAACGAAGAGCACCAAGACAGATCTTTTCATTCGTTTCCCCTTGATCCACAAAGCGAAACTACAGCAATTCAGTGTGCAATTCTGATTCCAGACTGCATTTATCTAACTGCCTGATAATAAATGACCTATTCCATCAAACCAAAGGGGGATATGCAAACTGTTGCATACCGAGGATAACTCTTAACCTACCAGTCTCGGGCAGTCGCCACGTTTGTGGTTGTACTTAGGGGATCCCGATTGGAGTCTCCCGGGCCCCAATCTCGGTGAGACCCCTGGGTGTGAGAGGATGCTGTTTGGCATCGCAAGCGTTTGGCGCTGCTTCCCTGAGTGCCGCAAACAATCGGCATTCGGTTTTCGGGAGAGCGACGACGGGTAGTTTCCGTGTCGGTGCGAGGAAGTCTCCATGGCTCCATTTCGAATTCTCGATTCCAAACCTCTCGTTCGTCGCCAGAATCCGGACACCGGCGTGCATGCGCGCGAACTGGAAGCGGAGTTGAAGTCGCATATTGCTGGTGAAGTGCGCTTCGACGCCGGGAGCCGAGCAGCGTATTCCACTGATGCCTCCAACTATCGCCAGGTACCGATAGGCGTGGTGATTCCCCGAAGCACGGAAGATGTGGTGGAGGCGGTCAAGATTGCGCGGGAATTCGCAGCGCCCGTTCTTTCCCGCGGAGCTGGTACCAGTCTGGCTGGTCAGTGCTGCAATACGGCCATTGTGCTGGACTGGAGTAAGTACCTTAACCAGATCCTGCACATCGACCCCAGCCATAAGCTTGCCCGCGTTCGTCCGGGCTGTATCCTCGACAATCTTCGCGGCGCGGCGGCCGAATACGGGCTAACGTTTGGTCCTGATCCGGCGACCCACAAATACTGCACGCTCGGGGGGATGATGGGTAACAACTCCTGCGGCGTCCATGCGCAGATGGCCGGACCGGTCTCCAACAACGTGGAGTCGCTCGACATCCTGACCTACGACGGCACGCGCATGACCGCGGGCTGGATGTGCGAGTCTGAGCTGGAGGAGGCGATCGCTGGCGGAGGACGCGTGAGCGAGATTCTGTCGCGCATAAAGGCGCTGAGGCTGCATTACGAGAAGGAAATTCGCGCCCGCTTCCCCAACATTCCACGCCGCATCTCGGGCTACAACCTCGACCAGCTCATTTCCGATTCGGAGGGCCGCTTCAACCTGGGACGCGCTCTCGTCGGATCGGAGAGCACGCTGGTCACGATTCTCGAAGCAACCGTGAATTTGGTCTGCAATCCGCCGTATCAGAGATTGGTCGTGCTCGGCTATCCCGACGTCTATCAGGCCGGCGACGATGTAGCCCAGATCGTCGAGTTAGAGCCGATCGGACTGGAGGGACTTGACCACAAGCTGATTGACAACATGCGAACGAAAGGCCTGCACACCAATGCCTTGCGGCAACTGCCGGAAGGTAGAGGCTGGCTGATGGTGCAGTTTGCAGGCGATTCGCAGGCCGAAGCTGATGAACGGGCCCATGGCCTGATCGAAAAACTCAGGCGCAGACTGCACCCTCCTAACGTTCGTTTCTATGAAGACAAGAACGACGAGAAGGCGGTTTGGACGCTGCGAGAATCGAGTGTGGGCGCGACAGCTTTCGTTCCCGGCAAGCCGCCCGCCTGGTCTGGCTGGGAAGATGCCGCCGTCCCACCCAACAGGATTGGCGACTATCTGCGTGATTTTTCGAAGCTGTTGGACAAGCATGGACTCGATTGCGCGCTGTACGGACACTTTGGACAGGGCTGCATTCATGGCCGCATTACGTTCGATCTGACCAGCCAGCAAGGAATCAGGAACTACCGCCTCTTTGTGGAGGAAGCAGCACAGTTGGTGGCCAGCTACGGCGGCTCGCTCTCCGGCGAACATGGCGATGGCCAGTCGCGCGGCGAACTGCTGCCGATCATGTTCGGCGCCAAGATCATGAATGCCTTCCGGGAATTCAAAAACATCTGGGACCCTGACTGGAAGATGAATCCCGGCAAGCTCATCGACGCAAACCCGCTGGATTCAGACTTGCGGCTGGGTGCCGATTATCGTCCCTGGAAACCGCGAATGCATTTCCAATTTCCTGATGACAACGGCAGCTTTGCGCACGCCACGCTGCGTTGCGTTGGCGTGGGGAAGTGCCGGCGGGAAAGTCCGGACACGGCGGACAACCAGACGATGTGTCCCTCCTACATGGCTACACGGGAGGAGATCCACAGCACGCGAGGCCGCGTCCATCTGCTCTGGGAGATGTTGCAGGGTTCGCCGATCGAGAATGGCTGGCGTGATGAACATGTTAAAGAGGCTCTCGATCTGTGCCTATCGTGCAAAGGCTGCAAGGGCGACTGTCCTGTGAACGTCGACATTGCGACGTATAAGTCGGAGTTCCTCTCCCACTACTGGGAGGGACGAATTCGCCCTCGCCACTCGTATGCTTTTGGCTACATCGACAAGTGGGCACGCATCGCTTCGCTATGGCCGGGGCTATCGAATCTGCTGGCATCCACGCCCGGAATGCGTGAGCTGATGAAGGCCGCGGTTGGCATGGCCGCGCAACGCTCGATTCCGCAGTTTGCTCCTGAGACATTTAAGGCATGGTTCGGCAGGCGGCTCCAGAAGGACGACGGAACGCCCAGGGTCTTGCTATTTGCTGATACCTTCAACAACTATTTTCGGCCACAGACGGCACGCGCCGCCGTCGAAGTCCTGGAGCACGCCGGTTATCAAGTCGTCGTTCCCAGGGAGCATGTCTGTTGCGGGCGGCCTCTGTACGACCATGGATTCCTGGACGAGGCGAAGCGATACCTTAGTCACGCAATGCGCGTTCTCGTACCCTATGTTGAGCAGGGGATTCCAATCGTGCTGTTGGAGCCGAGTTGCTGGTCCGTTCTTCGCGATGAGATTCGTGGCTTATTTCCTGAACGCGAAGAGACGCACAAAATCATGGAGAACACTTTTCTGCTCAGCGAATTCCTGGTTGAAAAGGCGAACTATCGCCCTCCAACGCTGACCATGGACGCGCTACTCCATGGGCACTGCCACCATAAAGCAATCCTGCGCGCGGCGGAGCACGAAGGAAATCTGCTGAAGCAGATGCAAGTGAACGTCCATCTGCTCAATGATGGTTGCTGCGGCATGGCGGGAGCCTTCGGCTTCGAAGCCGGCAAATATGATCTCTCCGTCAACATCGGTGAACAGGTGCTTCTCCCTACGGTACGAAATGCGCGGCCCAGCGATTTGATCATCGCCGATGGATTCAGTTGCCGGGAGCAGATATCGCAACGTACGGATCGTCACGCCCTGCACCTGGGCCGAGGTTTTGCAACTCGCCCTCCACAACGGACCTGCAGATGGCGACTTGCCTGAGTCATCTCTGACACGTGAGCGGGAACAGGCACTGCGGCACTCCAGGCTGCGGACTCTGGCCGCGCTGGGGACCATGGCGGCAGGCGGCATTGCACTGGTTCTCGCTGCGAGAGACAAGGACCTTCGGTAGCAAAGCGAAATGCAACGGCCCCGGCTGGAGATCTAAAAATTACTGCTCAGTTGCGAAACTGATTGACTATCACAACCTCCCGGATGAAAATCGAGTCCCCTCCCGACATTCCATCTTGACGAGAAGCTCACGAAAGCGTTACCTATGTGTTAACTAATGCCGTCGAGGGCGGCATGCAAAGCCTGTGAACAGTGACTCCTTATCTCCAGATGTTTTCGAGTGTTTGCAAAAGGCTGCGGCCGCCGACCCGGAAGAACTGGCTGCTTTGTGCCGGGATTATCTAGCCGAAGCTCGCCGCACTTTGGCGCATTTGCGCTCGGCGCTGGCCCAGAAAGATGCGACCCGACTCCGCGATCGGGCGCACTACTTACGCGGCAGCAGTCTGGTGATCGGAGCCACCACCGTTGCGCGCTGTTGTGCCTCGCTGGAACAGATGGGCCGTGACGGCGAGTTTCGCGATGCTGCACCGGGACTGGATCAGGTCGCGCAGGCGCTGCAGGCGGTGCAAGCCGAATTGGCAGCCCGGCTGGGAGAGTCGGTGATTCCGATCGAGGGCTCCGCGGCGTAACAGGAATATTCTTGAAGTTGGGGGAAGTGTATTGTCCGCGCCCATTAAAGTGCTTATTGCCGATGATCATCCTGTAGTTCGAGTTGGTTTGCGGAACATGCTTCAGGCCGACAACCGAATCAAGGTAGTCGCCGAAGCCAAAGATGGCATGGAAGCGTTGCATATGGTGCGGACGCTGCGGCCCGATATTCTGCTCCTCGACCTCGCCATGCCGAAAATGCCTGGCATGGATGCTTTGCGCGAACTGACCACCGACAGCACGAGCACGCGCACCATCCTGCTTACCGGCTCCATCGACAAGCGTCAAATCCTCGAAGCTTTGCAACTCGGTGCTCGCGGCGTGCTCCTGAAGGACGCCGTTATCGACCACCTTTCGGCGTGCATTCATGCGGTGATGCAGGGGCAATACTGGCTGGAAGGCCGTCCCGTGCATAACTTGGTCCAGGTCCTCCACGATCTCACAGCGCAGACCGCTCTGCCCCAGCGCAAGACCTTCGGCTTGACCCCGCGCGAGCTGGAAGTTGTCGGGTTAATCACGGAAGGCAGCACCAACAAGTACATCGCGCAGGCCTTCGGCATTAGCGAAGAAACCGTGAAGCGTCATCTCACCAATATCTTTAACAAATTGGGAGTCGGCAACCGGCTCGAACTGGCTCTCTTCGCGCTGAACCACAATCTGCTGCCGCCTGAGGCAACCGCCGTCCCGGGGCAATAACTCCCCTGCGTCCACCCGTCCACCTGGCCGTTACTCTTCTGCTTCTGGCACCAGAAGGCACTTTCCTGCGCGCCGCTCGCCAACTATCTTGGGAGCAGTCTCATGCCTATCGAGCACAAATGGGGCGCCGAACTGAGTTCCGTTTCTCTTCTGGAAGCGGTGTTGTGTGCTGATTGCGAGATCATCAGTAACAGCGCCAGCGACCGGTGCGAGATCTGCGGCAGCCGATCTCTGCTGAGCCTGGGACGTCTGCTTGGTGGAAGCATCGAGGGCCAACGCGCCGTTTTGGTGCAAGTGGATCTCCAGGCTCCGCGCAATGGATTTACCGTGTTAGTCAACCCGGCCGCCAGCAAGATGCTGCAGCAGCGCCGGCGGCGACGTGGGTAGTGGCTAGTGGTCAGTGGCCAGTGGCCGGTAGTCAATTGCGTCGTTTGAATCATCGCGGCGTCTCCAGTCATCCCAAGTAAAACAGCCACGTGCTGACATGTCCAAAAGGGGCCGATGCCGACGACCCACTGGCCACTGAGGTTCCCATGAGCGACGATAAAATGCTCCGCGAACAACTCGCCAAAATCATCGACTGGAACGAAGCCCATGCCGACTTTCACGCGGCGGTTGACGACTTCCCTGCCAAGCTGCGTGGTCGTGTGCCCGACGGACTCCCCCACTCGGCGTGGCAGTTGCTCGAGCACATCCGGCTGGCGCTTTGGGACATTCTGGAGTTCAGTCGCGACGCGCGCCACAAGTCTCCCAAGTGGCCGGAGGGATACTGGCCCAAAACCAAAGCGCCGGCGAGCGCTGAGGCCTGGGACAAGAGCGTAAAAGCCATCGACCAGCATCTTGACGCGATGCGCAAGCTGGTGAGCGACCCCTCCCGCGACTTGTTCGCGCCGCTTGCCGCACGGCACCGGCCAGACGCTGCTGCGGCAAGCGCTGCTGGCTGGCGACCACAATGCATACCACATCGGGCAGTTGGTACTGGTGCGGCGAGCGCTGGGTGCGTGGCCCGGATAGTCTGCCCGACGCGCAACAGCGTGCTCGAACCTCCCTAGCCGAGAGCACGTTCACGCACCAAAACCTGGTTCGCGCGTACTTGGTTACTCTCGATGAACACCGAGTTACTATGCAAGACCCCTACCCCCTTCCTATACTCTCTACCGCTTTAGAATCAGCAATTTAGTTCAGGTTATAGTGCAAATATTTGTTTCTAAACCACTTATCGCAAAATCTTCATTCTCTTGGATTTACGGCTGCCCGTGAGCCATCTCGCCACCGAGCATCAGCTCGCGAATTTCTCTCTCCTCTTGCTCGCGGCGCAGGTCCGAGACGATCGACTGCAGGCCCCAGCGGAGCATCCGAGCGCGCGTCGGATCCGGACAGCTCCCAGACGACAGCGCCCGCTCCACTCGTTTCAGGTTGGCTTCTGCGGTCTTCAGGTTGAAGGCCGTTCTCCGGCCGAAGTGCCATCCGCCGAGGCGGCGTTTGTTGGGCCAGGTGCGCAGCGGGTATCCCTTGTAGCGCAGATGGAAATGGCAGTAGCTCTGGCCGCGCAGCGCCGGGGAGCCGCAGGCGATGCCGTCTTCCTTGACGTGCCGGCAGTGCTTGACCGACTTCATGGCAGCCTCCGTCGCAGAAGCCACATCCGCCTGAGCTGGCGCCGATGTAACTCCGAATGAAAATGGCAGTAGATGCGCCCGCGCAGCGCGATGGCGCGGCACAGTGTCCCGTCTTGCTTCAAGTGGTGACAAAGTTTGATGAACATGATTCCTCCCTGGCGGTCCAAGGTCCTTGATAGTCGGGCGTCCAAGTGCCTGGGTGGAGCACGCCTTTCAGGCGTGCATAACAGACCCTCGTTCAGCCATGCGCTTTAGCGCCTGAGGTAATTCGCTTTCTTACCGCAGCGGCTAAAGCCCGCAACAAAAGTGGGTCATAATGCACCGCTGAAGCGGTGCTCCACCCGCTACACCAAAGTCAACATGTCCTCCTTCGCCGCAAAACAAAAATCCACACGCTCGGCGCACCACAGAACCTGGAGTGCCGACCGTATGGTTCAACTCAAGCCGACCGTAGCACACCGGGGTCAAGAAGTCTGTGATCTAGGAACAACTTGTTGTGGGAGATTCCCGAATTGGGAAAATCCAGACGATGCAGAATTCTCGGGCGCGAACGGAGAGCGGCCGAGAGCAGGCCCGCAAATCACCTACCCAAGAATCGACGAATACGCGCAGAGAGCCTACCCGGTACCTTAGTCTCGCACTCCCAAACGATCATCCAATGCCAGCCGTCCGCTCTCAGTCGGCGAAGGTTCTCGGCATCGCGCTTGACGTTGCCAGCAATCTTGCGCTTCCAAAATGCCTTGTTCGTTTTCGGTACCTGTGACCCGTGCTTACAGCGGTGACGATGCCAAAAACACCCGTGAACAAAAATCACCTTCTGGCGGCCCGAAAATACAAGGTCCGGCGTTCCCGGCAACTTGGACGCATGGAGCCTGAATCGATAGCCTAGGCTGTGCGACAGCCGACGAACAATCAGTTCCGGCCCGGTGTTACGGCCCTTCACTGCTTGCATGTTGGCGCTGCGGCGTTCAGGGGATAAGTTGTCCATCACTCGCCGAACTTCTTGCGCAGCCAAGCGAAGACTGCCCGCTGCTCTTCTATTCCCGCACGTCTGACCTGGGAAAGCAGCCAGATGGCCCTTGGCTTTTCCGCGGTCACGTTCTTGGCGCCTTGGTTGCAGGTGGAGCAGAGAGCCCGAAGGTTGGACTGCTCGTCGTGCCTCCGAGGCTCTTATCCTTTGATGTGCCAAATATGCAGTCGCACCTTGCGCCCGGTTGCCGGGTCAATGTCGCCGGGTGTCAACTCGCACATCTGGTAAGTGAACCGTTCGGGTTCTGCTTTTTATCGGGATTCTTCGACGTAGTGGCGGCGCGCTCGCTCAAGCGCGCTCGCAAAATCGACCTGTCGCGCGTCGCAGTAGTGCATGAGGTCGGCAAGCAAGTCGGTTAATACTTCTCGAGTTTCTGCTCGCAATTCGGCTGTCGAATTGGTCAGCTTGGCAAAGCTATCTAGGGCGCATTTTGCCCAGAATGATCGATCCCTATTAGTCGGGCGTGCGGTACAGCTTTTCAATGGCCGATGAAATCTCGCCATCGGACCTCCTCTGCTTTTACTTCTGCCCGCCGTTCGCTGTTCTAGTTTAGAACACATTTTATTGGTTCGCAAATTACTCTCTCCACGTGAAAGGCAAGCCGCCGCGCAAGAACATCATCGGCACACGTGTTGCTGAGGCGCGCAAGGCCCGCAGGCCCCCGTTGACGCAGGATGCCTTGTCTGGAAAGGTCGCGCGCAGCGGCATTCAGCTAGACCGTGCCGCGATCGCGAAGATAGAGAACGGGCTCCGCCATGTTCTTGATTATGAACTTAAGGCTCTCGCTGAGGTACTAGGGGTCGAGGTTGGCTGGCTTTTGGGCAATGGGAAGAGAAAAGCAAAAGCACATGACCGCAGCGGAGCGCAGGAGCCTCCGAAATAAGCTACTAGAGCAGCAAAAGGGTGTGTGTCCAATCTGCGGATACGACAGTAACTACTGCTATTTCCACGCTCGAAATATCCCACATAGCGGTGAGTGCAAAAAGCAGCCGGTTACTGTCTTAGAACATAATCATAACCATTGTGCGAATGGGTGCGAACTGTGCATTCGTGGAGTGGTACACCATGCGTGCAATAGGTTTATCGCCTTCATCGAAGCGAATCCTCAAGCGCATGACCGGCTCCTAACGCCTTGGCTCAAAGAGTTCCTATCTAGAGGAAGCAAGCCTTAACAGAGGCTCTCAAGACTTATCTTTCCCTGCACCGCCTGCGCAGCAGAACAAGTCAAGAATTCGAAATTTGCGTCTGTGATATGCCAAGGCAGCTGTGTGAGCCGTAGTTTTATGGCTGACAATCTCGGAGTTCATAAAACGATCATGCCACGAACACCATGTGGATTCTAGCCGGAATTGTCGCAGTAACCTCTGTGGAAAACTCGCCCTATTCCCAATCTGGTTTTGGGAATGCCGGGTGCCCCGCGTCTCGCGGGGTTCGGGACCCGGGACTTCGTTCCCGGGTCACTGGGGTAGTGTGCTCTCCCATTGAAGCGGCAACTTTCTCGGACTCATCGGTCGCACCTACCCGGCCGGATCATTGACCATGGCGGTCATTCTTGAATTGTCATCCCGAGCGAGGGCCGCGCCAAGATCGCATCCCGCCTGCTTTTGGCGGGGTGCGAATGCGCAGCCGAGTCGAGGGACCTGCTTTTCGCCGCTGGCACGTTTGCCGCCCGAGAAGAAAAGCAGGTCCCTCGGCTGCGCGTCCACCCGGCCCGCAAGAACAGCGCGCCGGAAAAGGCACGCGGACGCTCCGCTCGGGATGACAGCATTGCAGTTTGTTGGCGGGATGGATAATCCAAATGAAACGCCCGGAACCGTAAATTTACTTCCTCTGTTCCAGTTTCACGCTGGCGGTGACCGGCTGGCCGTCGCGCAGGACTTTCACTTCTACGACCTGTCCGACTTTGCTGCGGCGGAGCGCGTCGGTGAAGTCGTACAGGTTATGAATGGGCTTGTTGTCGAACTGTACCAGGATGTCGCCCGCCTTCAGACCGGCCTTAGCGGCGGGCGACCCGGGGCGAATGTCAGAGAACCGCACACCGTCTTTCACTTCGCCGAAATCGGGTATCGAGCCGAAGTAGGGACCATAACCTCCGCCTCCACCGGAGATCCCGCCGATAGGCTTGTCTTCAGCCACGGTGATGAAAGTGGGAGGCGACTGAGCGGAGGCCAACTGCAAAGCCACATCGGAAATCATGTCGAGCAGTTGGGCGGCCGAAGGCGCATTGATTTTGTCCCAGGTATCGGAAGGCTTGTGATAGTCGGAATGCAGTCCGGAAAAGAAGAACAGGACCGGAATTTTCTTGGCCACGAATGACGTGTGATCGCTGGCCGAGTAGCCGCCCTGCGAATACTCGAACTTGAAATCAGAATGAGATTCCTTCTGCGCTTGCTCCAGCGTCGTCTTGAATGTCGACCCTGTGCCCACGCCACCGATGTAAACCTTGTTGTCCTTGATGCGGCCAATCATGTCCATGTTCAGCATGGCGATGCATTTGTCCAGCGGCAGCGTCGGGTCCTTGACCCATTCCGCCGAGCCCAGCAGGCCAAGCTCTTCCCCGGAAAATGACGCGAACAGAATTCCGCGGTCGAGCTTGCCTTTCATCGGCGCGAACAAGCGGGCGAGTTCCAGCACCCCTGCCGTACCCGAGGCGTTGTCGTCGGCGCCGGGATGAATCTGGCCGATCTGCGAAGGCGCAAGCGAGTTGGAATCGCCATAGCCGAGATGGTCGTAGTGCGCGCCGATGATGATGTACTGGTCGGTCTTGCCGGGAAGATAGGCCAGCACATTGTCCACGCGGGCGTGTGTCGCCTCAATGTCAATCTTCAACGCGAGTTGCACAGTCGATGGAAAAGCGAATGATCCCGGCTTGCCAAGTTGGTTAATCTGCTGTTGCACCTCTGCCAGCGACTTGCCAGCCGCCTGAAACCAGCCCTCGGCGACCGCATTCTTCACCTGCAGCAGCATGATGCCGACATCCTGCGGCCCGCTGATACTGCCGAAGCGCATCAACAGATCCTCTTCGCCCTGGTTCAGCTTTCCGTTGACGAAGACGATCGCTTTCGCGCCGTGATTTCGCGCATTGATGGCTTTGGTAACCAGTTGCGAATGCTGTGTTAAGCCCTGGTGCCCGCTCTTCTCCGCGAAGATTTCAGGCTCGTAGCGAAGCACAAGCACGATCTTGTCCTTTACGTCCAGGCCGGCATAATCGTCGTACTGAAACTCGTCAGCCGAAGCGCCGTAGCCGGCAAACACGACAGGACCGGCGAACGTGCCCGACGACGAAAAATTGGCCGGCACAAAATCCTGATTGAGCGCCAGCGCCTGCTTCCTGCCGCCGATGTCCTCCGTCAAACTGTTGTCGGATTTCAGCTTCGCGCCGGTGGTAACGGTGAACGGCTGCAAATATCCATTAGTGCCGGCAGGTTGTAGTCCAAGAGACTTGTAGCGGTGCTCCAGGTACTTTGAAGCTTTCTCCAGTCCCTTGGTCCCGGCGCCGCGTCCTTCCATATCTGGAGCAGCGAGCGTCTTGATGTCGTTGAGGTACAGCTTGGGATCGGCCGGGGCGACGGAGGTAGACGTGGCCATCGCCAGAAGCGAAATGGCCAGCATGGTAGCCAGCAGGCTTCGGCGGAATCGAATTGCGTCCGACTTCGATACGTGGAAGCGCGACAGAACCAAAATCATGTTCGCCATCGGTAAACGAATCGTATTGACGAGGAAACAAGCGTGTCAACGCGTAACGGCTGGTCGGGTACGAACTTCTTGACTCCCATTCGTGGCCTTGGTATGGAGAGCGCGTGCGGCCCCGTCCAAAACCGTCCGGCAGACCTTCTCCACATAGCTCTCGCTGAGTTCGGCGTGGCGAATGAGGAAGCGCATGTAAATTGCGCCGTAAAGAATGTCCAATACCAGATCGAGGTCGAGGTGGCGCGGAAGCTCGCCACGTTCGATTCCACGACGCAGCGTCTTGTAGGCCTCGCGACGCCGCGGCCACAGGAAACGTTCGCGAAAGGCCTCCAGCAGCTCGGGATCGGACTGGCCGCCGCCAACCAGCGCCGCCACCATGCGACCACGGCGACTGCGAAAGATGGCGATGACCTGCTTCATCTGCAGGCTCACGTCCCGATACACCGACCCAGTATCGGGAAAGTGCAGCTTGTGTTCGGTGCTGGATGCGAAGGCGTCCACCACAAGTGCGCCTTTATTAGGCCACCAGCGGTACACGGTCGCCTTGCCGACGCCGGCATCGGCGGCGATGGCTTCAATGGTGAGGTCAAGGAAACCGGTATTCTGCAGCAGCTTCAGCGTACTGCGAAGGATGGCGCGGCGGGCTTCTTCGCTTCGTGGACGGCCAGGCAAACGCCGCGAGCCGTTATTCTGCGCCTCCTGCACCGAAACCATTTGCTGCATGGCTTAAGATAGCATATATTGAATCCAATACGTACCGTATCGAATCGAAGGATTTTTACCGGTTCTCGACGGTACGTGCGAACGGGGTGGTAATGCGGCCCCCGGCTGGAGTTGTTCCCGACCAATGTGGATTGTTGCACTTGCGCTTCGGCGTCCTTATACCTTCGTCGTGATGGCGCTGGTACTCATCATCCTGACCCCGATCACGATTCTGCGCACGCCGGTTGACATCTTTCCCGACATCAATATTCCCGTCATCAGTGTGATCTGGTTTTATGGCGGTTTTGCGCCCTCGGAGATGGCCGATCGCATCATCACCAATGCGGAGCGCGGCATCACCATCACCGTCAACGACATCGAGCACATCGAATCACAGTCGGTCAACGGAGTTGGCATAATCAAGATCTACTTCCGGCAGGGAGCGAACATCCCGACGGCGCTGGCGGAAACGACGGGCATGATGCAGGTCACCCTGCGCGGCCTGCCGCCCGGGACCACGCCGCCGCTGATCATCACCTACTCCGCCAACTCAACGCCCATCGTGCAGCTTGGCCTGAGCAGCAAGGTGCTGCCGGAGCAGCAACTGTTCGACCTGGGACAGAACTTCCTGCGCACGCAGTTGGCGACGGTGCACGGCGCCACCACGCCCTACCCTTACGGCGGCAAGATCCGGCAGGTACAAGTGGATCTGGATGTGCCGAGGCTGCAAGCCAACGGGCTCTCGCCCAACGACATCGTCAACGCCATCAGCGCGCAGAACCTCATTACGCCCTCGGGTTCGGCCAAGGTTGGACCACTCGAATATCAAGTGGAGATGAACAGCTCGCCGCAAACCATTGCCGAGCTGAACGACCTGCCGGTCAAGACCGTCAACGGCTCGACGATTTACATGCGGGACGTCGCTCACATTCGCGACGGATTTGCGCCGCAAACCAACATCGTGCGCCAGGATGGGGTGCGCGGCACGCTGATGTCGATTTACAAGATCGGTAGCGCCTCCACGCTGGACATTGTGCAGGCTGTAAAAAACATGCTGCCGATCGCGGCGCAGTCGCTCCCTAAAGACATCACCATCAAGACGCTGTTCGATCAGTCGCTCTTCGTGCGTGCTTCCATCAACGGCGTCATCCGCGAGGCCTTGATTGCTGCCGCGCTGACCGCGACCATGATTCTTCTGTTCCTCGGCGACTGGCGGCCTACCATCGTCATCTCCATCTCGATTCCGCTGTCCATCTTCGTGTCGGTGATTCTCCTTAGCGCGCTGGGAGAGACCATCAACATCATGACCCTGGGAGGCCTGGCCCTGGCAGTGGGCATCCTGGTGGACGACGCGACGGTGGAGATCGAGAACATCGAGCGCAATCTTGCGCAAGGCAAGGAGATGAAGCAGGCCATCCTGGATGGCGCATCGCAGATCGCAGTCCCGGCATTCGTCTCTACGCTCTCGATCTGCATTGTGTTTGTGCCCATGTTCTTTCTTGCCGGCGTGGCGCGCTACTTGTTTGTGCCGCTGGCGGAAGCCGTGGTGTTCGCTATGCTGGCGTCCTACTTTCTGTCGCGCACCCTGATTCCTACGCTGGTGATGTACATCATGCGCGGGCACGAGCACCGGGCAGCAGGGCCAAAGACCATCTTCGGACGCTATCAGCGCGGGTTTGAGCGCGGTTTCGACAAATTCCGCAACGGCTATTACCAGCTCCTGGAAACCACGCTCGGGCATCGCAAGCTGTTCGCCGCATGCTTTCTCGCCTTTTGCGTACTCTCGATGGGACTGGTGTTCTTCCTGGGTGAGGACTTCTTTCCTTCGGTTGACGCCGGCCTGATGCGGCTTCACATGCGGGCGCGCGCCGGTCTGCGTGTCGAGGAAACCGCCCGTCTTACCGATGAGGTCGAGAAGTATTTGCGCCAGCAGATCCCCAAAGACGAGCTGGTGACCATCCTTGACAACATCGGTTTGCCTAATTCGGGTATCAATCTGTCCTACAGCAATTCCGGCGTGATCGGCAGCAGCGACGCCGAAATCCTGGTGGGATTGAATGAGGAGCATCACCATCCCACAGCGGGGTACA
The DNA here is from genome assembly GCA_963823635.1 of uncultured Acidobacteriaceae bacterium. GTDB lineage: Bacteria > Acidobacteriota > Terriglobia > Terriglobales > Acidobacteriaceae > Bog-257. Next base: position 218,400 of record CAWGMV010000015.1, read on the forward strand.
TCCGTAAGCTGCGCGAGCAACTGCCACGGCACTTCCCGGGAGTGGAGTTCTTCTTCCAGCCGGCCGATATCGTCACCCAAATCCTGAACTTCGGCTTGCCGGCGCCCATCGACATCCAGGTCGTCGGCGCCGACATGCAAGGCAATTACTTCATCGCCCAGCAGATCGCTAACCGGGTGCGACAGATTCCCGGCACCGCCGACGTCCACGTGCAACAGATGCTCACTCTGCCTACGCTCGATCTCAACATCGATCGCACCAAGGTCACGCAAGTTGGGATGAGCGCCCGAGATGTGGCGCAAAGCGTCCTTGTTTCGCTGAGCGGCAGTTTCCAGACCGCACCCAACTTCTGGCTGAATCCCAGGAACGGTGTGACCTACCAGGTCGCGGTGCAGACGCCGCAGTACCACATGACCTCGCTACAGGACCTGCTGAGGACGCCGATCGACAATCCCAATGTCCCGAATTACCAGCAGCTGAGCAACCTGGTGCAGTTGACGCCGACCGCAAGACCGGTAGTGGTTTCCCATTACAATGTGCAGCCCGTGATCGACGTTTACATCAGCACTCAGGGGCGTGACTTGGGCGCTGTGGCCAAGGACACCTTTAAGGCCCTTAAGCAGTTCGAGGACCACTTGCCGCGCGGCACGCGCATTCTAGTTCGCGGCCAGGTCGAGACCATGCGTTCCTCGTTCATCGGCTTGGGAATCGGACTGGTGATGGCCATTGTGCTCGTGTATTTCCTAATCGTCATAAATTTTCAGTCGTGGCTTGATCCATTCATCATCATCACGGCATTGCCGGGGGCACTGGCAGGCATTTGCTGGATTCTGCTACTGACGCACACTCGCCTCAGTGTGCCGTCGCTGACCGGTGCCGTTATGTGCATGGGAGTCGCTACTGCAAACTCCATTCTCCTGATTTCTTTTGCCCGCGATCGCATGCGGGCCGGGATCCCGGCGATGCAATCCGCGCTGGAAGCCGGCTACACGCGCATCCGCCCGGTACTGATGACGGCGCTGGCGATGATTATCGGCATGTTGCCCATGTCCATGGGCCTCGGCGAAGGCGGCGAGCAGAACGCGCCGCTTGGACGCGCCGTAATCGGGGGCCTGCTGTTTGCCACCGTGGCGACCTTGTTCTTCGTGCCGACCATCTTTGCCATGATTCACACCCACCGGGAAAAGCAAGCGGAGTTGAAACGGTCATAGAATGTTAAGAACTGAGACTGAAGAAGAAGCAATTTATATGGATGGACATTCCAACCCGGCAGTTTTGGACGACGAACGGCAAGCGGCAGAGATAACTCCGCCGCCTCAACTTCCTCCCGCCACGCCGCGCAAAGCACTGCTGCTGATTGGCCTGGTGGTGTTGCTGCTGGTCATCGGTGGCCTCATTGCAATGGCTATCCGCGTCCGCGATAACCACGTGCTGGCGGACGAGACGCAGCGCGAGTCCATTCCTACTGTGGCCGTCATTCATCCCACAGCCGAGAAGCCCGGTGAAGAACTGCTATTGCCAGGTACCCTGCAGGCTTATGAAGAGTCGCCAATTTACGCTCGCACCAACGGCTACCTGCTGCGCTGGTACAAGGACATCGGCAGCCACGTCACAAAGGGCGAGTTGCTGGCCGACATTGACACGCCCGAAGTGGACCAGGAACTCACGCAGGCGCGCGCCAACCGGCAACAGATTGTTGCCCAGCTGGACTTGGCTAAGATCAATGCTGATCGCTATGTGGGGTTGCGCAAGACCGACTCGGTGTCGCAGCAGGAAGCCGATCAGCAGAGCAGCGGATATCAGCAGGCCATAGCCAACCTTGACGCCGCCGATGCCAATGTCCACCGTCTGGAGCAACTGGAATCCTTCAAGCACGTGTATGCGCCGTTCTCTGGTGTGCTCACCAAACGCAATGTCGATCCTGGCGCCTTGATCAATGCCGGATCGATTGGGGGGGCCGCGGGCAAAGAGCTGTTTGATATGGCTCGGGTTGATCCCCTGCGTGTGTATGTGAGCGTCCCCCAGAACTACGCGCCAGCAATCAAAGTCGGCATGGAAGCGTACGTGACGCTGCCGGAATTGCCTGGACAGAAATTCAAAGGCACGGTGGTGCGCACCGCGGAAGCGATTGATATGACCACGCGCACCCTGCTTACAGAAGTGGACGTGCCTAACAAGGACGGACGCCTGTTGCCCGGGTCCTTTGGCGAAGTGCATTTCCACACGGGAACCAACGCGCTGGCAATCACCGTCCCGGTCAATGCCATGCTTTTCCGCCAGGAGGGCCCGCAAGCGGCTGTGGTCGGGAGTGATGGCAAAGTCCATTTGCACCACATCTCCATCGGCCACGACTATGGCACTACTCTGGAAATCCTGGGCGGGCTGACACTGGAGGACCGAATCATCATCAACCCCTCCGACTCGCTGGAAGAAGGACAGAAAGTGAACGTCGCCCCCGAGAATCAGGGAGGCGCGCAGTCATGAGGCGGATGACCCTGGCGGCAGCCATCCTCGCCATTGGCGCGTTGGCAGGATGTGCCGTAGGCCCCAACTATCACCGTCCGCCGGTTCAGGCGCCTTCGGCATATAAGACCGAAGGTCCGTGGCGCGTGGCCGCTCCCAAGGACTCTATTCCCAAAGGCGCGTGGTGGGAGATCTATAACGACGCTGAGCTGAACGCCTACGAGCAGCAACTGCTCCAGGCCAACCAGTCGCTGGCCGCAGCCAAGGACCGTCTCAGCGAGGCGCGCTCTCTGGCGCGTGTGACCTCGGCAGGATATTTCCCCACGTTCAGCACTGACCCCAATGCTTCGCGCATCAGGTATTCGGGCAATCGGCCCGAGGTTGTCACTCTGGGAAAGCCACTCACGCAAAACGTCTTTGAAGTTCCGTTCCTGCTGAACTACGAGCCTGACCTTTTCGGCAAGGTGAAGCGCAGCCTGCAAGCCTCCAATGCATCGCTGCAGGCGGCTGCGGCCGACCTGTACAACGTGAACCTGGTGCTCACGGCCGAGCTTGCCGCGGACTACTTCATGCTGCGCGAGCTCGATGCAGAAACCCAAGTCGTGCAAGAGTCGGTCACCATTCAGCAGAAGGGACTGCAACTGGTGGAAGCCCGCCACGCCGGCGGCGTGGCCTCAGGGCTCGACCTTGCCCAGCAGCAGACCTTACTCGATTCGACCACGACACAGCTCTATTTGGTGCAACAGCAACGTGCCGACTTCGAGCATGCCATCGCTGTGCTTACCGGCAACCCAGCCTCGACGTTCAGCGTGCCGATTCGTCCGCTGAATGAGTCGGCGCCAGCCGTGCCGCTCGGCGTGCCCTCAGACCTGCTGGAGCGGCGTCCCGATATTGCCGAGGCGGAGCGCCAGATGGCCTACCAGAACGCGCAGGTGGGAGTCGCCACGGCGGCGTTTTATCCGCAGCTCACCATCTCCGGCGGAGGCGGTTTGCAGAGCACCGACATCACCAGCCTGTTCACGGCTCCCAGCGCCATCTGGTCGATAGGCGGCGATTTGCTGCAGCCAATCCTTGAGGGAGGACGCAATCGCGCTAACCTGGCGGCAACCAAATCCGCCTACGACGAATCGGTGGCGAATTACCGTGAGGCGGTGCTGACCGCATTCCAGCAGGTGGAGGATGGGCTCTCCGACCTGAACGCCTTGTCTCAGGCGGGAACCACGCAGAACGCAGCGGTTAGTGACGCTCGGCGGGCTCTGGAGATTGCCAACAATCGCTACGTCGGCGGAGTCACCAGCTACCTCGATGTCATCACCGCACAGTCAGCGCTGCTGACGAATGAGCGCCTGGCGACCCAACTCCTCGGCCAGCAGATGGTGACTTCCGTCTATCTCGTGAAAGCGCTGGGCGGAGCATGGGACGCCTCGCAAATCCAGAATGAGCAGGTCCATCCGAAGGCAATCCAGATCGTGCAGCAGTAGAGGCCGCTGTTCGCTTTTCGCGGTTCGCTTTTCGCTTTTCGCCCTTCGCTCTTTCGCTCTTCGGGCCGCTCGCTTTGTCATCCCGACCGAGGACTTCAGTCCGAGCGGAGGGATCTGCGGTTCCGTAGTAGCATTTTGGATCCGTCAGGCCCGTACTGCTGTTTACTACTCGATACAATCCGGCCCTCGCCTTCTGCGTTTCCCATCGTGAGACGGCCTCTACCGTTCGCTGTAACCCTCCCCTATTTGTGCCACTTTTAGAATCAATGAGTTAGGAAGAAACTAATCACAAGTAACAGATTCAAAATGGCTTAGATGTTCATAACACAATCTAAGTAACTTATGGCCAACAAGGTGGCAGCTTCCAAACTCCGGCCTTCCGCGGCGTTTAGCAAGTCGGTAACGTTCGCACCACAACTGGCTATTGACAACTGACTACTGGCAACTTCTTTTCAAAGAGCTTTTTCCGCCAGCGCACTGGGTGCGGCCTCCGCAGACACAACAACCTCGTCCTCGCAATTCACTGATACCGCGCCGAGCCGCCCGCGGGCAAGTGCACAGGTCACGTTCGCATGTGATGCGGCGGACGTGGCCCGGCCCAAGCAAAAGAAAGCTTGGGTGGGGACCGACTCCTGCCTCCCGCACCGCTTTTCGCGGCCAACCGCAAAAAATAACTTGCACGACTATCCGTATTAGTGTATTAGTACAGACATGCTGTCGCTGCACATCTCCACGAGCTCGGGCGTCCCCGTCTACTTGCAGATTGAACAGCAAATCAAGCAGAGCATCGCCTCGGGCCTACTCTGCTCAGGCGATCCGCTGCCTTCCACGCGCCGCACCGCCGCCGATCTTCGCATCAATCCCAACACGGTAGCACGCGCCTTCCAGAACCTCGAGCGAGAAGGCATCATTCGCACCGTCCCCGGCGGAGGAACATATGTTGCGGAGTTCACGGCTTCCGGCCCGGGCTTGTTGAAAGCCGAAAAGCTCCGCCGCCTCCGTCCTTTGGCGACTCAGCTCGCTGTCGAAGCATTCCAGCTCCGTGTCGCTTCCGAAGACCTGCATAAGCTGCTCGACGGGGTCCTGCTCGAACTTGAAAAGCCTCGCCGAGTCCACAAATCTATCTCCAGTCAAGAAGCTCAAGAAGGAGACCTATGACCGCCTTCGCTATCCAAACCCGCTCTCTTGTCAAGACCTACGGCCTCGGCCGCAAACAGATTCGTGCTGTCGACGGCCTTTCCATGAACGTTCCTGAGGGATCGATTTATGGTCTACTCGGCCGCAACGCCGCCGGTAAGACCACCACCATCCGCATGGCGATGGGGCTGGCCCTGCCGACCTCTGGCACCATCGAGGTCTTCGGACTCAACCCCGCGCGAGATCCTGAGCGCGTTACCGTGCTCGAGCAGGTCGGCTACGTGCCGGAGGACAAAGTACTCATGAGCGGCACGCCCCGCAGCCTGCTCACGCTGAATCGCGCCTTCTACCCTCGCACATGGTCCGACGAGCTCGCCCGCAAGGTGGTCGATCGCCTCGAACTTCCGCTGGACGAAGCGAATCTATCGCTCGGCAACAAAACCAAGTGCGCACTTGCCGTAGCCATCGCCCAACGGTCTCGCCTGCTCATCCTCGACGAGCCCACCACCGGGCTCGATCCTGTTGTCCTCGACGAGCTCCTTCGCCTGCTGGTCGAAGACTGCACTGCTGATGGCCGCACCATCTTTCTCTCCAGCCATCAGCTCGCCGAAATCGAACAGATAGCCGATCACATCGGCATCATGGACCGCGGTAAGATTCTCGTCGAAGGTCGGCTCGACGACATCCGCTCCAGCTTCCGCCGCCTCACCGTCACCGGCGTCAACCTGCCCACGGGCGGTGACTGCATCCTGAGTGCTCGCCGCGACGCCCACGCCACACAATATGTTGTACAGCGCGAGCCCGACGCCTTCGCTCTCGAGCTCACTCGCAACGGCGCGACCATTGTCGATTCCGCTCCGCTTTCACTGAACGAAATCTTCCTCGCCCTTTGCCGCACACGCGACAGCCAGGAAACAGCCCGGGGTGAGGGTAACAAAGCCAGTCCGGAGGTGTCCGCGTGAGTGCCCTTTCTCCTCTCTTCATCGTCTTAGGGATCTTCTGCTTAGGGATCGGCGTCCCAATCTTCGCCGCTAAGGTGTGGACGCACCACCGATTGAAGAACGGGGAAGCAAGCGTGACGCGCTTCGACCCGAAACCTGACCCCGTGCCCGGCATCTTTCTGCGCCACTTCCACTCGCCGCAACGTGCGTATCTCCGCCAGCGGCGTTCCTGGCAACTCGGATACCTAATCTGTTCATGGGTTTTGTTCCTGATGTTCTGCGAGTGGCTTCCACCCCAGATGGCAGATAGCTACGGCTCCGCACTTACCCTGCCACAAAGTGTCTGGTACGTTAACCTTCGCGCCGGAGTTGGCAACGACCTGTTTATCTGCGGCGTTGCCGCAGCGTTGTTTGCTACTGTCGCGGTTCGGCGGAAATCTATGGTGCGGAAATTTGAACGCACACGCCCTCTCACACTCCGCTTTCTTTTCTGGGCCAGAACCGGTTTGGCGCTCACAACTCTACTCGCCTCAATCGCTACCGCAGCCGTGGGGTTTCTCCTTCTGCTGCTGATCTTTTACGGCCCGGTATGGAACCATGTTCCGAGCGCAATCTCCGCCCAGGGGATTACAGAACTGGAGGCGCATGATCTCATCTCGACTCTTCAGACATCCCCTGTGCGGCCCGTTCTTTCGTTGTTGACAACGTCGACGCTGATCTTCAGCGTCATCGTCGCTCTTCGCAGCCTGCCCTGGGGCTCTATGCCCAAGCCGAATTCGACGTTCCCCACAACGTCCGTGGTTGTGGCATCAATTGAGTTTCCTCGCCCACGGCTGCGGGTGGTTTTGTATTGGATCCTAGGCTCGAATTTGCTGCTTTTTTCCCTCATCTGGGCGGCTCCGTCGTTACAATTTGCGAGAAGAATGCTCTTCCTCTACAACCACCACGACGTTGGGCCGCCGCCTTATGCCTGCGCCTTGATCCCTATCGTTATCGCGGCCGCTCTGTTGTGGCTTGCCCAGTTTTTCAATGCGCGCAACGAAATACCATGAGGAATAACACCATGCTCTGGCATCCGTTTCTTCTACTCTTCCGGAAGCGCCTGATTGCGACCGCCATCCTCTCGTTGGTGGTGGCGATTCTCGTGGCCGTTCTCGGCGGTGATGTCCGCAGTCATCTCGTTGGTATCAACTTCTTCCTCTGCATTCCCATAGGAGTATACCTAGGCTGGACCAGCGCCAAGAACCGTGCGGCTGAAACACGTTTTCTGTTCACGCGTCCGATTTCACGCCTAGCCGTTCTACTCCGCCCACTGATCGTCGCTTCTTTCGCTGTCGCCATCTTCCCCTTAGCGACCTTCCTTCTTTTGCTCGGCTGGCTGTGCCTGCTTCATACCGCGCGCAGCCAACTTGTTGGCCTTTATCCATCACCTTTACAAGTGCTTGCGACGACGCACTTTGCGAGCTTTTACCCGGTGGTCGTCTCAGCCGGTATCATCGTCTATGGCTTGATGGCGTCGCAGCGCTGGCTTACTCTCAGCCCGAAGTGGCTACGATCGCTAATCAACTTTTCCGCACTTTTCTTTCTCTTGCCGGTCGTGTTCTTAGGGATACGAGCGGGCTTTGGAGCAATCGCAGATGTGTGGCTCTTCGTTTTCGCCGCCGAGATGCTGTACTGCTGCTGGCGTATCCTCCGGGGCATCGACGAACTCCCCGAGCCGGGTCACTCATCTGCTGGTGCGGATTTGTGGGAGAAGATCCGAACGCTGCGAACAGTCCGGGAAGCAAGATAAATTCTTGCAAATCATTACGGTTTTATGCGAGGCGTTGTTAGAGTCTGCCGGGTGACAATGCTTCTTGATTGCGCTCACGGCGGGCTCACGCAACCACCCGCATCCCTTATCATGCGCCTATGGCAAACGCTGCGGACGTCATTGTCGTGGGGCTGGGCGCGATGGGCAGCGCGGCATTGTATCAGCCGTGTGACCCAGCCTTTCGCCTGTCTTTGGCGAGGGCTGGGAACAAGGCACTGATTGGACGCCGCAGCAGCGTGCCGCCCCCTAAAGGGGGCTCCCGGTGTTATTGGAATCTGTTACCCAGCGCTTCCGCGCTGGGCTAATTAGTTTCGTCTCGCCGGTCACCCAGCGCTCCCGCTGTGGGCTAATTAGTTTCGTCTCGCGGGGCGGGACTCCCTGGCGATGCTAAGCCGGGCGCAACACCAATGGGATGCGTGTCCACAAAGGGTACGGCCAGAACCAAGTCGCCAGCCCGAAGGGCGAAACTGATTAGCCCAGCGCGGGAGCGCTGGGTAAGCGTGCCCAATTTATTCCCCGAGCCCCTTTTAAGGGGCGGCACGATCAGGGGATGGATCATGTGCGTCGCCCCTATAAGGGGCTGTCAAACAAAATCAATCGTTATCCACAGCTCCCGCTGTGGGCTGATTAGTTTCCTCCCGCGGGGCGGGACTTGTTCGCTCACGATTCTAAGCCGGCGCAACACCAATGGGATGCGTGTCCACAAAGGGTACGGCCAGAACCAAGTCGCCAGCCCGAAGGGCGAAACTGATTAGCCCAGCGCGGGAGCGCTGGGTAACCATGCCCAATTTATTCCCGAGCCCCTTTTAAGGGGCGGCACAATCAGGCGGTCGGTTGGCCTTGATGTTTGCGGCCTGCAACATCGCGAGAAACTCCTGCTCGAACGAACGCGTCCGATGATGCGCGGGTTGGTTGGCAATATACCGCGTCACGCGTTCGAGTTGGGACGGGCTGACGCTGAACGCTCCGTATCCTTGCTGCCACGCAAACGAGGGCGACGTTTCGCGCATCCATCGGCTGGAGTTTGCCTTCAAAGTTCGCACAGCGTCGGCCAACGCCGTTTCTGCCGGCAAGATAATGAGAAGGTGGACGTGGTTTGCAGTGCCGCCCACGGCCAGCACGTGCATCCCATGGTTGCGCGCGATTCCGGCGAGGTAGTTCCACAGACGCGGTTGGTGGTCGGGAGGGATGAGGTGCGTGCGTTGCTTGGTGGTGAAGACGATGTGGAAGATGGAGACGATGTAGCTGTGAGGCATATTGTGTCGCCCCCTCAACCACCCCAACGAGCGCAAATTCGGCGCTCGCTGGGGGCCCCGGTAACGGGGGCTCAAATCATTATTGGGCGCCGGTTACCCAGCGCTTCCGCGCTGGGCTAATTAGTTGCGCCCCGCGCAGCGGGGCTCGCACCTTGCATCGTAATCACGAGAATCAAGGTGGTTCGGTGACGAACATCACGCGTCGAGGGTTAGGACCTGTCAGCGCGCCAAGCAGTAATTCGGGATGACAGCGCAATGAATAATGGCGACCCACGCAACCACCCGCATCCCTTATCATGCGCCAATGGGGAACGTCGTCGATGTGATTGTCATTGGTCTGGGAGCGATGGGCAGCGCGGCGCTGTATCAGGCTGCCAAGGCCGGCGCTCGCGCTATCGGCATTGACCGCTTTAATCCGCCGCACGATCATGGCTCCTCTCACGGCGACACCCGCATCACGCGTGAGGCCATCGGCGAAGGCCGCGAGTTCGTGCCCCTGGTGCAGCGCTCCAACCAGATATGGGAAGAACTGGAAGTAGCCACTGGACGAAGCCTGCTTACTCGCAACGGCGCAATAATCCTCGCGTCGCAAAGCATCTCCGGCGATCATCACGGATCGACTTCGTTCCTTCAGGACACCGTCAGCACAGCCGTCGAGTTTGGCATTGCGCACGAGGTGCTGAACGCGGACGAGATTCGTCGCCGTTATCCGCAGTTCAAGCTGAGCCGCGACGAGGTTGGCTACTTTGAACCGGGAGCCGGATTTCTTCGTCCCGAAGCCTGCATTGAGACACAGCTCGCTCTCGCCCGGCAGCATGGCGCAGAGGTCTTCGCCTCAGAGACTGTGCTTGACATCGGGGAGCAGCACGGCGCGGTCGAAGTGCGGACCGAGCGAGCTAAATATAGCGCCGCGCGAGTTATTGTGACCGCCGGGCCCTGGATGCAAAAGCTGCTGGGCAAAGAGTATGCGCGCTACTTCAGGATCTACCGGCAGGTAATGCGCTGGTTTGCCTTAGCGAAGAATTCGGAGCAGTACAGTACAACGAGATTTCCGGTGTTCATCTGGATTGTGGGTAACCGGCCGCGAGACATGCTCTACGGCTTTCCGGCCGTTGACGGCCCGCAGGGTGGAGTGAAGATCGCCCCCGAGCAGTATGAGGCGACCGTCGATCCGGATGCCGTCAAGCGAACGGTCAGCAATGAGGAAACCACCGCCATGTATGAGGAATGCATCGCGCCGCGCTTTCCTGATGTGTCCGGTAAATGCCTGCGGACTGAGGTATGTCTTTACACCGTCACCCCGGATGCGAAGTTCATCATCGATCAGTTTCCCGATTGCGAGAGTGTACTGTTCGCATCCGCGTGCTCCGGTCACGGATTCAAGCATTCGGCGGCAATCGGCGAAGCGCTGGCGGCATGGGCGCTGCAGCGGCCCACACCGATTGATCTATCGCCTTTCAGGTTGGACCGGTTCTGGAGATGAAGCCGAGCTGTTACGGGACGGTGCTGTCCGGCTGGGCCTTGGCGTGGGTCTGAAGGTGCGGCGTCAATCTGCGGATGACAAACTCCTGAAAGACGCCGGCGATGGCGCTCTCACCAAGCTTGATCAGGCCGTTTTGCCATATCACTCCGTTGCGATCGCCGGGCGGATAGTAGGTGTACGAGATGGCTCCGGTTGCGAAGGCCCCGATCACTTCGGAGTAATTGAACTGCCACTTCTTATTGTCGCCCTTGCAGATCACGGCATTGGCAAGCGCGTACACGACTCGCGATTTAGTGCTTCCGGTTCCCTTGTAGAAATAGCGTGGATCCTGTTTGAAGAGAGATGGCAGTATAGCGCTCCCGATGAACGTACTGAAAAAGACGTTACCGTACGCTGCACCGTAGCGCCTTGCATACCCTGCTGCGCCTTGCCCGTATGCGCCGAACTGGTCCGCCGCCTGGTCAATTCCAGCAAGGAAGCCAACCCCCACGAACGTGAAGGGGTCGATGACTGACCTCCAGGCAAGCTCAAACTTCTGCTTCGAGTTGAGAGGGGCTGGGTCCGGAAGGTAGGTGACATAGAAATTTGGAATAAAGCCAAACACCCGTTGCTTTTCCTGCTCCTTAATCTCCTCCTGCGCCACTTCCACCTGAGTCATCTCGACCCGCACTTCGGTCACTTCGGTTTCAACACTCAGCATGATCTCCGGCACGATAAAAGCCTGGCCGGGCTCCAGGGTCCCATCAAATTCGTGGGTCGCGAAGTCGGGCGCCGAAACCGTGAGATGGAACGGTCCCGGAGGGACATTGGCAAAAGAGAACTGACCATTGTCGCCGGACAATACGTCCCGCGGCGGCTGGCCTTCACGGGTGAGTCGCACCTGAGCGTCAGCGGCCGCGGCGCCGGTTTGAACAACCACCGTTCCGCTTATGTTCCCTGGTGTCTGTGGCTGCTGCTGGCCGGTGGAGGCTGCGGTGCCGGTCGCGTCAGGTGGTGCGGCGGTTTCTGCTCCCTGGGTGGTCGCAGGCTGGGGAGACTGAGCCATCGCCGGCGTTGGAAGTCCGCCGGGCAGCACACTCAGGATGAGCCCGGCGATACCCAGAACTATCCCGCAGAGCTTGCGGCCCAACAACATCTCGCTGGAATCTCCTCTCGTGGTACACACGCCCCCCGTGGACCCCGAAGCTTGATCCTATCATGTCTCCAGCGATGCTTACATCCCGCCTGCGGCTGCCGCGGACGGCGCCCGAACCAAGGCCAAGGCAGTGACGTCGTTATGGGTGGGCGGCATACGTAGGAACTCCTGCACCCCAGCGAGTATGCCGCTGGCGATCTGTTGCGCGTTCTCGCGGGAGGCGCGTTCGAACTGCTTCTTCACTCGCTCCAGGCCAAACTCTTCCCGCTTGTAAGCGGCCTCGACTACACCCTTGGAAACCAGAAGCAGCGAGGCGCCCGGCTGCAACGCGGCAAACGGCGCTTCATAGGTGGCAGCGGCAAATAGCCCCAGAGGAAGACCGGTCGCCGGCAACTCAGTGACCCCGGTAGGATCGCGCAGCAGCCCAGGAGTATGTCCGGCATTGGCGTAGCAAACGGTGCCCAGGGCTTCGTTATAACACCCGATGAAGGCCGGACAGGAACGCACTCCGGAGGCTGCCCGGCGAATGCTCAAGTTCAGCTCCAGGCACAACTGCATCATAGCGTCCGCCTCGTTGACCTCCGGGTCGGCAAAGGTCTTGCAGCCCAGTTCGTGAAAGGTCTGCTTGGCCGCGTCAACTATGCCGTGGTTCTCCTCGTAGCTTCCGGCGATATCCAGCAGGCCGAAGACCACGCGGCAAGGGTTGGCGCGCAGGAAGCCATACAAGTCGCCCCCTACACGCTTGCCCTGGATCATGCCGGCAATGTCAGCTCCGGATAGCGGTGGAAAATCGGCTGCGGTGGGAGGGGCTGTGGCAACCGCATTGTTACGTTGGAAAGGCAGTTTCATGAGGCTTGAATCATAACGAAAATTCGCTGGATTGCAAATAACGTTTGGAATCGGCGTTACGGTAGGATAGGCGGGGCTGGTGGAGGTGATTCGAGGGTGCAAGTCGTCAGTGTTGGCGAGATTCTGTGGGATGTGATCGGGGGCCGCGAATATCTCGGCGGCGCCCCGCTGAACTTTGCCGCCCACGCCCGGCAACTCGGGCACGAAGTCTTCCTGCTGAGCGCCGTCGGGGAAGATGCGCGTGGGCGACGGGCACTCGAGAGTCTGCGGGAACGCGGCATGTCGGTCGAGTTCGTGCAGGTATTGCGCGGCAAGCAGACTGGGACAGCCGAGGTCGAACTCGACCCGGAGGGTAAGCCCATGTTCCGGATCGTGCGGCCGGCAGCCTACGATTTTGTGGAGCTTAATCAAGCACAGCTGCGGCGCATCGCCCAGTTACAGCCGCAGTGGATCTACTTCGGTACCCTTTACCACATGTCGGGCCTGGCATTGGCTTCCACGCTCAAGCTGCTTGACGCCGCACCTGCGGCCCGGCGCTTTTATGACGTTAACCTGCGCGACGGCAACTGGAGCCTGGGTGTTGTGGAGCAACTGTCGGCACAGGCGAACGTGGTGAAGTTGAGTGACAGCGAAGCGGAGTTCCTCGATGCCACGGTGAACGCCGGAGGACAAGGTTCGTCGGTGAAGGACTTCTGCCGCCGCTGGAGCGAGCAATATGGGTGCGATACCATGTGCGTCACCTTCGGCGAGCGTGGTTGCGCCATATTCAAGAACGGTGTGTACTGCGAGATTCCCGGCTTCAAGGTGGACGTGGTGGACACCGTCGGCGCCGGCGATGCCTTCTCTGCGGCGTTCCTGCACAGCAATGCGCAAGGTTGGAACGCTCCCGACATTGGCCGGTTCGCCAATGCCGTGGGGGCGCTCGTCGCCAGCCGTTCCGGCGCAACTCCAGAATGGCAAGTGCAGGAATGCCAGACGATGCTGGGATTACAGAATTCGTGAGATCAGCGCAGTTCCTTCAGCACAGCCCGGAGCGCATCGATCGCTAGCTGGGCCGCATGACCAGAGGCAGGGGGCAATCCTCCGACCGCACTGTCGACATCGGGTCTGCTGATCCGCGCCGCTTGCTGCGCCGACTTCCCTTTCGCCAGCTCCGTCATCGCCGAAGCGCAGGCCATGGCAGGCACGCAGCCCTTGGCGCGAAAACGGATCGCGGCAATGTGTCCGCCTTCCATCTTGATGGCCAGCTCGAGGATATCGCCGCAGGCAGGATTCTCCATCCGCGCGTAAGCGTCAGCCTCGGGCAGCTCGCCAGAGTTGCGCGGGTGCTCGAAGTGGTCGAGAAGTTGGGCGGAATACATGGCGTCAGATAGACGTTACCAGCATACCGCGCCGCGCCGGCCGGCCGACTCACCCTTCGTATAATTCAGACAGTTTGAACCTTACGGATCACACGCCGCGTCGCGTTGTTTCTCTCCAGCCCAGCGCTACCGTCACTCTGCGCGACCTGGGACTGCTGGACCGTCTGGTCGCGTGCACAAAGTACTGCGTTGATGTTTGCCCGGAAGTTGCCGATGGGTCTCGGATCATTGTTTCCGACTCCTGGACTGCCCAAAGCCAACAGATTATCGCCGCGCGTCCTGACCTTGTGCTGGCCTCGGTTCCTTATCAACTCGAAGCGGTGGCCGAAATCCTGAAAGCGGGTGTGCGATTTCTCGGGCTGGCGCCGCACACGCTGGCAGACATCTACGTCGATGTCGCTGCCATCGCTGGCGTGATGGGTGCGCCGGAACAGGGGCAAGTTGTAATCACTCAGATGCAGCATGCGATTGCTGATTTTCGGGCGCGCACCGCTGATTTGTCGAAGCTTAGGGTCTTCTGCGAAGAGTGGGGAAAGCCGATTATCGCTTCCCAGCCGTGGGTCGCCGAGTTGGTCGAGGCGGCCGGTGGCGAATTTGTCGGCCAGCCTGGACGAACTGTCGCAGCAGAAGAGGTCGCGGCTGCGCAACCCGACGTAATTCTCGCTGCCTGGTGTGGTGCCGGCGATCGCGTTCCGCTTGAGAAGATTGTCCAGCAGCGTGATTGGATGGAACTACCGGCCGTGCGCAAGGCTCGGGTGTTCTGCATCAATGACGAATTGCTGAACACGCCCGCAAGCACCCTGGTCGGCGGACTGAACGCCATCGCCTGGGCCCTGCATCCTGAGCTGTTCCCTAAGCCCGGCGGCATACGCCAAATCGCGCTGTGATATGAATGGAGTGTCTATGGTGATGAACTACGGGAAGCTTGACGAAGAACTCAACGCGCTGGCCGATGCTGCTGAAAGCGTCGAGGACCTGATGAGCAGGTTAGTTGAGCGATTGCAGCAACGGCTGCCTCACTTCAACTGGGTCGGCTTCTACATGATTGAGAAGAACGGGTTGGGCGACGCTCCTATGCTGGTGCTGGGTCCGTACGTCGGCGCTGAAACGCCGCACACACGGATTCCCCTCAACCAGGGAATTTGCGGCGCGGCAGTTTCATCACGGCACACGCTGGTGGTTGACGATGTCAATTCTGACCCGCGCTATCTGGCATGTTCGATCGAAACGAAGTCCGAGATTGTGACGCCTGTGTTTGTCAGAGGCGAGGTTGTCGGAGAACTCGACATCGACAGCCACACGCCGGCGGCCTTCACCGAGGAAGATTGCAAGCTGGTAGAGCACTGCGCCGCGCTGGTGGGAAACTACTTAGAGAAGAGTTTGTAGTCTACTGGGACCAGGTAGAGCGCGCCTTCAGGCGCGCGTTTAGGACAGGGCCGTTTTCTTTCGCCGCTGAGGTCGCAGACCTCCGCGGCGAAAGTAGGTTTTCTATTCGAGCACCAGACGCGGGCCTGAAGGCCCGCTCTGCCCGAAACCGAGGCTTCCCGCTTGATCAAGCAAGTGACGGCTGCGCTCATCACCCGCGGCGAACAAATCCTTTGCTGCCAACGCACGAAACATCAGACCTTGCCGCTCAAGTGGGAGTTTCCCGGCGGAAAGATTGAGCCCGGAGAAGACGCGCCCGCAGCGTTACAACGCGAGCTCGACGAAGAACTGGGGATTCGCGCGCACATAGGTCGCAAGGTTGCGCAATTGCAACACCGCTACGCCAACGGGAATGCGGTGGAGCTCCACTTCTTCCTGGTCGAGGGTTATGAAGGCGAGATGCAAAATCGCATCTTCCGCGAGATTCGTTGGGTGGACCGGCATGATCTGCCGAAGCTGGACTTCCTCGATGCCGACCGGAAGCTGGTGCAACAACTCGCCAACGGCGAACTGCTCTAAGACCCTCCCCCGCCGGTCGCAAACCACGCGATGGTCAGCCCAATCATGATGATGGTCGTGGCCCACGCAATCGCGTTGAACCAGGTGCCGTTGACGTGCTTGCCCATCAATTCACTCTTGTTGATCAGCAGAAGCATGAAGATGAGCACGAAGGGCAGGACGATTCCGTTGACCACTTGCGACAGAATCGTAATCTTGATGAGCGGAACGTTAGGTAGAAGAATGATGCTGCCGCCGGCGATAATAAGCAGCGTGTACAGCCAGTAAAACAGCTTCGCATCCTTGAACTTATGGTCCACCCCCGACTCGAAGCCCAGGCCTTCGCAGACAGTGTACGCGGTCGAGATGGGCAGGATGGATGCAGCGAACAGCGACGCATTGAACAATCCTGCTGCAAACAGAATATAGGCATACTCTCCGGCCAGCGGGCGTAAGGCCTGCGCCGCGTCCGCAGCATCATGAATATTGCGGACGCCGTGTACGTATAGTGTGGCCGCACAGGCCACCACAATGAACCAGGCAACGATATCGGTGAACAGACATCCCAGGATTACATCCCAGCGTGACGCCCGGTATTCACGAGGCGTAATGCCTTTTTCTACAATTGACGCTTGCAGGTAGAACTGCATCCAGGGTGCGATGGTCGTGCCCACCACGCCGATGACCATGTAAATGTAGGCTGATTCGTGGAACGCTCCGCTGTGCGGCGGTTTGAAGGTAGCTACGAATGCTTCCTTCCAACTTGGCCCGGCCAGCACACCGGCGATGATGTAGGCAAAATAAAAGAACGACGCGGCGAGGAAGACCTTCTCCACGCTCTTGTACGTGCCCTTGACCACCAGCAGCCAGACCAATACGCCAGCCACCGGCACGCTGATATAGCGCGAGATATGGAACAATTCCAGGCTGCTGGCTATGCCCGCGAATTCCGCCACCACGTTGCCGAAGTTGGTGATGATCAGGCCCAGCATCATAAAGAACGTGATGCGCAGGCCATATTCCTCGCGGATGAGATCGCTAAGACCTTTGCCGGTGACCGCGCCCATGCGCGCCGACATCTCCTGCACGACAACCAGGGCGACGGTCATGGGGATCATGACCCACAGCAGAAGATACCCGAACTGGGCTCCTGCGGCGGAGTACGTATAAATTCCGCCGGCATCGTTGTCCACATTGGCGGTGATAAACCCGGGACCGACGACGGCCAGGAACATCAACAGACGAATTCGCCAGACTTTCAGTCGCCGGGTTTCGGGCATGACAGTAAATCGGTAGCCAGTATTCAGTAGCCAGTAGCCAGTTGTCTCACGTTAAGGAATTTATCAGGCCGTTCAGAATTCTCCCGAGCTCAGCCGAACTGGCAAGAAGCCCGCTGGCGGCCGCTGAACTGACATAGCCCAGCCGTTCGGCAATCATGATCTGGGTTTCTGATTCCATCAACGAACCGGTGGCCTGACGCAGGAAATGCCGGAACTCAGCCACACCGTGACGTCCTTGTCCTTCTGCAATGTTACTTGGTACCGACACAGCGGCTCTGCGTAGCTGCGAAGTGAGACCGTACAACTCATGTTGTGGGAAAGAACCGCTCACTCGATAAATCACGGTCACGAAATCCATGGCCTTCTGCCAGGCAACGAGATCTCGGTACGACTTCCCCATCTTCACGCTCCTCCCCAACGGCTGGTGCGACTAGAACCAACTACTGAGCGGATACTGACTACTGGATACTGGATACTGTCCTTCACAGCTTAGCGCGCAGCATATTGATCACGTCATCTGCCGTGATCACGCCTGTCAGTACGCCCTCGTCATCGATTACCGGAAGAGTCAGCAGGTTGTACTTGTCGAAGAGTTCGGCGACTTCTTTCTCATCGGCGCCGGGATGCACCGTGGTCAGGTGGCCGGTGCTGAGCATCATCAGAGGAGTTCCCGGTGGCGCGAGCACGATTTTGGCCAGCGGCACCGAGCCCAGCAGCTTGTCCTTCTCGCCAATGATGTAAATGGTGCTGACGCTTTCTACTCCGCCCTCGAAGTTGCGCAGCATCTCGACGGCATCTTCCACCTTGGCGCCCGCTCCCAGGGCCATGTAATCGGTGGTCATGCGGCCAGCTGCGGTGTCATCCTCGAAGGTCATCAGCTCGGCAACTTCGGCCCGCTCCTCCGGCTGCATCTCGGTGAGGATCTCCTGGGTAGTCTCGGGTGGCATGTCGAGAAGCAGATCAGCGGCGGCATCGGGATCCATCTCCTCCACGATGTCGGCGGCGCGGTCGGAATCGAGCGACGTAAGGATTGAAACCTGGAGTTTGGGGTCTATCTCTTCGAGGGTTTCGGCGGCGACTTCCTCGTTGAGCGTTTCGAACACCGCCTCCCGTTCGGCAGGAGCCAGGTCCTCGACGATGTCGGCGATGTCGGCAGGGTGCAGCTTGGCCAGCCGTTCCAGCGAGATCTTTAGCTTGACACGGCGGGCGGGGTCCACTTCGATAAGGTCAACGAACTCCCATGGGATCATCCGCGGGGGAATTTTTGCCAGCAACGGATTCAGGGCGGCCGCGGGAAGCATTCCCTTCAGCAAGCGCCGCACGGCGCCGCGGGCGCCCACATCCACCGAGCCCAGCTTGAGCACCACGTGGCCATCCGATGTCTCCTCGTGAATATCGACATCGTTGACCCGCACAACTTTGCGGCCATGTACGTCGATGATCTGCTGGTCGAGCAGATCGCGGGCCAGCAGCAGCATGCCTTCACCGCCGGTGTACGGCATCCAATCCGCAGCGGTATTGCTGCTGCGCACGCCTCCGTTTATGGAGTGCACTTCGTTGGTCACCAGGAGCCGATCGCCGCTCCGGGTCTTCACGATGAGGCCAAGTATCTGAGCCGAGCTGTCCACCGGGACGACGGCCACCTCGCGCACCTTACCCGCAACAGCGCCGTTCTGGTCGAAGACGGGCGCGCCAAGCAGATCGGAAAGTGCGAGAGGAGGCATCGCTGCCAATATATCGGATGCGCACGCATTTTTGTTGAGCAACTTTTGAGTTCGCAATTAGCATTTAGTATTTAGCATTTAGTATTCAGCCCTTGCACTCATGGCCGGCCAAACCATTGCAGGTACAAAGCTAGGTGCTAATTGCTAATTGCTAATTGCTAATTGCTAAATGCAAGCTGTCCTCTGCCAAGCCATCCTTTTCGATCTTGATGGCGTGCTGGTTGACTCCACGCCCTGCGTGACCCGCGTCTGGAGCTCGTGGGCGCGGCAGCATGGGCTGGATGCGGAGCGTGTCGTACACATCGCGCACGGCCAGCGAACGATCGAGACGGTTCGCAAGGTTGCACCTCACCTAGACGCACAACTGGAAGCTAACCGCATTGAGCAAATGGAAGTCGATGACACTGAGGGGCTGCGCGTGCTGCCGGGAGCGAAGGAGTTACTGGCCAAGTTGCCGCCAGAGCGTTACACCATCGTGACTTCGGGAACCCGCCGGCTGGCGACCAAGCGGCTGCAGGTTGCTGGGCTGCCTGTGCCCGTCACCATGATCACTGCTGATGATGTCACCCGCGGCAAACCAGACCCCGAGCCCTATCTGGCCGGCGCTCGCAGCTTGCGATTTGAGCCCAAAGATTGCGTGGTCTTCGAAGACGCGCCTTCGGGTATCCGGGCTGCGATAGCCGCAGGTATGACTGCTGTCGGAGTATTAACCACTTTTGATGCCGAGGAGCTAGCGGCAGCCGGTGTGATCATCGAGGCCCTGCGGGATGTGGACGCCAAAGTTCAGGCATCCGGCGCATTGATGCTCACGATCAATCTGATTGGCGCCGGGGGCTAACCGCTCGCAAGCCTTCCTCGTGTTCTTCCCATAAATCTTTTTGGTTCGTGCATCTAAAGGCCTCGCTGGTGAATCAGACACGATGCACCGCCGCGTGCGGCGGGATTTCCCTCCGAGGTTCCATTTCTATGCCAAAGTTCGTGACCGATGTGGAAGAAATCCGCGAGCGAGCCGCGCAAAAAATCCAGGACGGCGCGGTTACAAGCACCTATGAAGGCAGCGTCGAGCAGACCATTTCCGTTCTGAACGAGGCGCTTGCCACGGAAATTGTTTGCGTGCTGCGCTACATGCATCACTACTTCATGGCGACCGGTGTTCACGGGATGGCAGTGCGTGACGAATTCAAGGAACACGCCGATGCCGAGCGTGAGCACGCTGACAAGATCGCCGACCGTATTCAACAACTCGGGGGCAAACCCGATTTCAATCCCGCATCCTTGGTGCAACGCTCGGCTTCGCAGTATGCCGAAGGCCTATCGCTGGCCGACATGATCAAGGAAGATCTTATCGCCGAGCGCATCGTGATCGAGGTGTATCAGAAGATGATTCGTCACTTCGCCGACCACGATCCCACCACTCGCGTCATGATTGAGGGCATACTGCGTGACGAAGAAGAACATGCGAGTGATCTGTCCGACTTGCTGTTCATTGTCGATCCCCGGAGCGGCAAAACTGAAGGCGAGGACCCGGGCACACATCCGCTGGACATGCACCACGACGAGCAGTCGCGCCAGCAACGCGGCCTCCGGCCCGCGGGAGAGAAGAAGAACGTCAGCCCGGCTGGCGGCAACGGGAAACGCAACAAGCGCAGAGCCTGAAGATTGCGCTCCCCAGGCGTAGGGTGGCCCCAGTGCTGCCCTGCGCCTCAGCGAAATGCGTCGGCCGGACTGGGACTGGATAGGCCGTTCGGTCATCAATATTGGACTGAGCTTACATGCCGATGCGTACCTTCCTGTCCACTCTTGATGACCCGCGGTATCGAATACAATCGAGCCGTGTTTTATCGCGCTCGACCGCTCTTCGCTCTCGCGTCCGCGTTACTTGTGGCCTTATGCTCGCCCAGCGCGCGAGCGGCTAACCCGAATCTGCAAAGTGCTGTCGATCACGCCATGGCAAGCCGGCATGGCTCGGCTGTAGTGCTTGACGTGCATTCCGGCCGCATAATAGCTGCCTATCATCTGGATGTTGCAGCGCGCCGTGTGGTCCATCCGGGTTCCAGCATCAAACCGTTCACCTTGCTCGCGCTGCTCGAAGCAGGCAAATTAGATGCTCATACCGCGCTGGTGTGCAAGCGTCCGCTGACCATCGCAGGCCATCGGCTCGACTGTTCTCATCCTGATACGAAGGAGCCTCTGGGACCGGCCGCCGCGCTCGCCTACTCTTGCAACTCCTATTTCACTCAGGTCGCCACGCGACTTACGCCCGACCAGTTGCGCGCCAGCTTCGTGCGCGCCGGCCTCACCTCCGTCACCGGACTCGCGCCTCATGAAGCCACCGGCGATGTCGAGCTTGCTCAATCGCCAGAACAACTCCAACTGCAAGCCATCGGCGAATGGGGTATCAGCGTCACACCGCTGGAGTTGCTTGGTGCCTATCGCCATCTTGCCCTTCTGTCGCAGACCAACAATGATGCACAAATTACCGCCTTGCTCGCGGAAGGTCTGCAGGCATCGGTAGGTTATGGCATGGCGCGGGCCGCGCAACCAGATGTGCCGATGAAGGTTGCAGGCAAGACCGGAACCGCTCTGTCCGATGAAGGGCCGTGGCGGCATGGCTGGTTCGCCGGCTACGCGCCTGCCGATAATCCGCAGATCGTGCTCGTCGTCTTCCTGGACAACGGTCACGGCAGCGACGCCGCGGCGCTGGCCAGCAAGATCTTTGCCGCATTTGCCGAGGACCATGAGAGCCGCTCAGCCAAGGTCACTGCGGGGCCGCACTAATGAAGCGCCTCTCAGCATTGCTGGGGCTGTTGCTGTTTTGGAGTGTGGCTGATGTCCGTTCGACTGCTCGTCAGCCCGCATCCGGCTTTCCGCAAACAGTGCGCGTGCGGCTGTGGTATTTGCATCCTCCAATAGAGTTGCACCTCCGCGCCGATGCTGCACAGGCACAGGTGCGAAACTGCGCAACCTGCAAGCCTGTCGCTCTCGTCTCGCTAGCTCTTCGCGCCACTCAATCTGCGATCCAGATTGGCGGCGACAAAGCTCCGGCTTCCCGCTTGCACGTCAGCGGCACATATCAGATGAATGCCGCCGGCGAGCCGCCGCTGCGCGCCGACTTTCCGATCGAAGTTCAGGCCAGCGACGGCCATCTGCTTATCACCGCGCTCATGCCGATGGAGGAGTACATCGCCGGAGTGTTGGCGGGCGAGACCGGCAACTTTAAGTCCGACGAGGCGCTGAAGGCGATGTCCGTGGCAGCGCGCACATACGCGATGCACTTCGGCAGTCGCCATGCAGTTGATGGCTTCGACTTCTGCGACACGACGCATTGCCAGGACCTGCGCATCGCCGGCATTGACACGCATCTGCGCAAGATCGCCGATTCAACAGCCGGCGAAATTCTCTGGTACGACGGCGAGCCCGCTGCCGCTTACTATGCCGCCAACTGCGCGGGCACAAGCGAGGATGGACGATTCATCCTCGGCAATGACGAAGCACCTGCGCCCTACCTTCACGAACACTCTGACCAGTACTGCGTGCGCCATGGCAGCACGCAATGGCGAAGTGAGGTGTCAAAACGCGGTCTCCAACGCGCGCTCGCGGCAGAAGGTATTGCCGTTCCTGGCACGCTGCGCTCGGTAGCGGTGCTGCATCGCACGCCCAGCGGGCGGGTCGAGTTCCTGCGCGTCACGGGCGGCGGGAGCGTCACCGTATCCGGGCTGAACTTTCGCGCCGCCATCGGCCGCAACCTCGGATGGGACCGCCTCAAGAGCAATTTGTACGACGTGAGCGATGAAGGCAGTTTTCTTGTCTTTCATGGCCGCGGTTCGGGACACGGCGTGGGCCTGTGTCAGATCGGGGCTGAAGTGATGGGCGAGGAAGGCCACTCCTACCGCGAAATTCTCGCCTATTACTACCCGGAGACGAAGCTCGGGGTCAGCGCGCAAGGCACTCCGTGGCGGCAACTTTCCAACGAGGACGTCGAGTTGCTCACAACCCAGCCTGATCGCGACCGTGCTCTGCTGACTCTGGCCACGCGCTACGTACACAATTCCGAGGAGAGTACCGGACTCGTCTATCGCGCTGCGCCAAGGTTAAAGATTTACGCGACCGTGGCGGCGTTCCGCAACTCCACGGGCGAGCCAGGTTGGGTGGCCGCTTCGACTCGTGGACGCACCATCCAGTTGCAGCCATCCGACGTGCTGCAGCGCTCCGGCGCGCTGGAGAGTACGATTCGTCACGAGCTGCTGCACATGCTGATCGAGTCTTATGCGCGGCCCGGCACGCCGCTGTGGTTCCGGGAAGGATTGGTGCTGTATCTCGCGGGATCGAATCCGCCGCAGCCCAGTGCGCTGCGCGGCTTTGGAGATGTAGCCGCTCTGGAAAAAGCTTTGCGAGTGCCGACGAGCGAAGAAGAGCTACGCGCGGCTTACGGCGAGGCCTGCTCTCGCGTAGCCCAATTGGCGCAACAGCATGGCAAGGGCGCGCTGCTCGATTGGCTGCAGAGTGGATTGCCAAACGAAGTTGCAACTACATCGCGGCTGCAAGGCGGAAGGTAAGAGTACGAGAGTCGGGGCGACCGTCAGCCTAAGCTTGGCGAAGAGTCGAGCGCGTATCTCTCGTACGAACGGCGCCAGTGGAAGCTACGAGTATTGCGAACGCACTTCGCGCCAGGCGCTGACGCTGCGACGCTCGGCTTTTTCTGCGAAACCTTCTCCCAGCTTCTGTAGCGTGGCGAAAATCTGCATGCCCTTCTGCAGGTATTCCGGGCCGTTCTCCCACACGGCTTCGAATTTCTCGGGATACTCAGATGCGAGCACGGCCAGACCAGCGGCCGTAAACGCCATGCCAACGGAGCGGCGGCCTCTAATGACCAGTGCCGCACCCACCCCGATCGATCCGAATACGACCGCCTTCTTCCAGGTTTGCATTGCTTCACCTCGTGCATGCGCGGACAAGCCGCTCAACAACTCAGACGCGCCCCAGCATCATATCGTTGCACGCCCGGGCGAATCGAAGCGTTGATTCTACATCTCCCTTCCCCGTCCGGGGTGGCCAATGTTCAATAAGAGCCAAGCCATTCGCCCCATGAAGCCAGCGCTCCTGGCCTGCCATGCAGGCAATGTATAATTTCGCAGAGCGCGCCCGTAGCTCAGCCGGATAGAGCGATTGCCTCCGGAGCAATAGGTCGGGAGTTCGAATCTCTCCGGGCGCGCCAGAGTTCTTCTTGCCCGCGAGTCAGTTGCGGCCGCTTTGACAGCCTCTCGATTTCTCTGCTTTTCAGACTTTGCCCAATTTTGTGCCCACCCAGCCGAGAAACGGCTTCCAGCACCGCATCTTCTCCCAAAGACCACCTTGCTTGGCGGCAATGTCGGGTTGGTGGTCGCCTTCCCCGAGCTGCTGAGACACGACCGTCTAAGCCCGGGCAGCGCTGGACTCCATACGCGGAAATGGCCATCAGCTCGACGTTGACGGCTAAGGAGACTGATTTAGTTCAAAACAGAAGGACCGATCCAATGTCTGACGCTCAGATCCTGAATCTACATTGGCAAGAGAACTCCGCTATTGGCAAGAGAACTCCGTTTGCCCTTATCACTCTGCTTTCGTTGTCACCGACATTGCCAAGTATTTCGCCACGGCCATCTCGACATTGAAATGCATCGCTTCTTGTCCAAGAGACGCCCCGAGCGGCGATCTCTGGACCATCTGCAGCACTCCCGGGTTGAGGCCCACCAGCCACAGCGACACTCCACGCTCGCGCTGTCTCTTCTCGGCTTCGGTTAGGGTCTTCAGTGCTGTGTATTCCAGGTCGGGAACACCTCGGAGATGAAGGGCGACGACCTTAGGCTGTGCTTCCTCAACTAAGAGTCTTATCTTCTCGGCGATGCGTTCAGCATTCGCGAAAAAGACGCGGCCCTCCAGCCGCAGCAGCAGCAAGCCCGGAAATGTCTCGTCCTCGGGGTGCTCCGCTGAGCGTGGCCGGAACACATTGGTTCCTGGCTTTCGTCCCAGCACGTACACGGGTGGGTCGGCTACCTGGTATGCAAGCGCCACCAGGGATACAACGATGGCAACGACAATTCCCTTCAACGTCCCCAGTGCAACCACGCCCGCGAATGCGGTCAGAGCCCATATAAACTCTGTTCTCCGAATTCTGAGGATCGCCGTGAACTCCGCTGGCTTGATCAATCCGATCGAGTAGACGATGACTACCGCCGCGAGTGTCGCTTGTGGCATCAGAGCGATAACCGGGGCAAGCAGCAACATGGTTGCCAGGGCGGCCGCGGCAGTCACCAGTTCCGCCAACTGAGTGCGCGCGCCGGCTAGTCGGTTCACCGCGGTCTGGGTGGTGCCTCCACCTGCGGGCATGGCCCCGAAGAAAGCGCCACCCACGTTGGCAAGTCCTGTAGCCAACAACTCACGATTCGGACGGGGAACTGGCTCATCGCCCTTGGCAAACGCGCGGCCGGCAGCGATGGTCTCGGTAAAGCTCATGAGCGCGATGCCCAAGGCCCCAGGCCAGAGACGCTCAGCAAGCGCAAAATTCGGCATGATGAAGGAGGGCAATCCCTGCGGAATCGGGCCGACCAGATCCACTCCGTGCGACTGCAACCCGAGCAGTGCAGCGCCTGCGATTCCGGCCGCCACCGCGATTAGCGGAGCTGGCGCCCGTGGCACAAAGTGCTCCATTCCGACCAGCAGTGCGATCATGACGATTCCAACGGCGACCGTCGGCAGAGACGCATGGGGAATAGCCTGGACTGTGGCCAGCAGGTTGTGGAGGAACGTACCCCTGGCGATGTGTACGCCTAAAATCTTCGGGAGCTGATCCAGCACGATGACCAGACCTATGCCCGCCTTGAAGCCTACCAGAACCGGCTCGGAGATGAAGTTGGCCACGAATCCCAACCGCAGCACTGAAGCTACGACGAGCATCGCCCCGACTAACAGCGTGAGCGTAATCGCGGCCCTCAACAGGGAGGCTGCATCACCTCCAGGCACGACATTCCCGAGTTCGGCGGCGGTGAGAATCGCAAGGGTGGTTGTAGTGCTTACGCTTAACGGCCGGGAGGACCCCAGCACCGCATAGATCACCATGGGGATGAACGCGGTGTAGAGTCCCACCTCCACGGGAAGGCCCGCAATCGTGGCGTAGGCCATGGCTTTCGGAATGACCACCGCGGAGGTAGTCAGGCCAGCGATTATGTCCAGCCGAAGCCACCGTTTCTGATAGCCGAACAGCCAATCCGCTATTGGGATGTTGCTAAGATTTTGACTCTTGGTTTCCAAGCCGTTCCTTACCGTGCTCTCCAATGAGGCCATTCTAGCCGGACGTTTTCCGCAAGACTCTGCGAGGAACAGATTCGTCCCGGCGACGACTAGCCATCCGGCCTCTTACGGACAGGGCACAATGAATGCTAACAACCTGAGCCTGCTCTAGGCAGCTATGGATTTCCCTAGTCTAGTGGCGTGCTGGCCGATCGCGACGTTCGAGTTGTCGCAAGTAGCGGACTTTCTTCCGGACATAATCCGCATAGATGCGGTTCAAGTGCCAGCACAGCGGGCCGCCTAACAACCCACCACGCACAATCTGCCGGTAAAACAGCGTCCACAGCGGATGCAGGACCTCATTCATCGGGTTGCTGCGCAAACGGCTGTATTCCTGCTCGAAATAATGCTGCGCGCTGAGTCGCGCATACTCGTCCATAGTTTGGCTAAACTGTTCAACGTCCTGGTAGGCGTAATGGAGAAGATCGTTCTTCAACTGCCCCACCCTGCCCTCTACTGCGATGGATTCGTGCACGATTCTGGGGCGGAAGCGGCCACGGCCTTTGCGGATCAGGCGCAATTGCGCATCGGGATAAAACCCGCCGCGCCGCACCGGAGTGTCACCGATGAGCAGGACTCGCGGAATCCTGAATCCGTCGATGTCCGGTGGTACCCCAGCGCGCATGGTGCGGCGGATCTCATCCACTAGAGCCGGGGTCATCACCTCATCGGCATCGAGGCTGAGAATCCACTCGCCGCTGGCCAGATCAATGGCCTTGTTTTTCTGCTCAGAATAGCCGAGCCATGGCTGGTGATAGAGGTGGACGCCGAATCGTTGGGCGATCTCGATAGTGCGGTCAGTTGAACCGCTGTCGAGCAGGATAATCTCGTCCGCCAGTTCAGCGGCGGGCGCCAGCACCTGGGCGATTGTCCGTTCCTCATTTTGGGCGACGATGGTCACGGAGAGCGAAGGGCCGCCGGTCTTCGTTGTGGCACCGGCCATCTGCCGTGGCCGGGACCCGGCTTCCTCGGCGGAACCGCGACCTGAGGTCATACCTTGCGTCAATAGCTGTTCCGGCCTGTCAAGCTTTTGAAGAACGAGCTGATCTGATGGCGAACCTGCTCTCGCCGCATGTAACGGTCGCTCTTGACCCAGTTCATCTGCAGGCTCCGGCGCTGGCCTTCAAAGGGCAGGTGACCGTGCCAGGAATGATCGCAGCGCCGGAAGATGAGCAGACTGCCCATCGTGGGCGGTACTTCCGCCGCGTAGTCGTCGAGTTTTTTCGAGCGCAGGACGCGCAGCCGGCCACCACCGCTCTCCCAGGCAGGGTTGAGATAAAGCAGCACGGTGATGAGCTTGTCTTTGGAATCGGGATGAATGTGTCCGTCGGAACTGGCGCTGCACTGTCCGCGCACCGTCACCATGGTTGGGTATTGACTTAAATCCATGGAGAATTTGCCGCCCACCGCAGCCTCGAAATCTTTGCTGAGCAATTCATCCACGAGCTGCAGAAACGCCGGGCCCGGCCGCACAGTCGAGAGAGGAAAGCTACCGTGGCGATCGATGCGCGGAAAATCCTCGACGATTGCGGCTTTGCACTCCGCCTGCAGGACATCGCCAACGGTGAGATATTCAAAAGGCTCGGAGTGGAGGGGCGCAGCCTCGAGCTGCGAAAGATCAAGCATTCTAAGGGCCGTCGCCGTGGTCACGTTGTCCTCCCGCAAGTCATCAATCCGGCCACTCCAATTTGGGTCACACCGACTCCACCACGGCCCCATGCCGGTTGAATTCTATTCCCGCCTCCGTCAAAGCTTCCAGCAAAGTGTGAAACACTTCGTCAGGGCTGATGCGTTTCATGCACTCGTCGGTGCCCAGCGGGCAGATTCGCTGGTGGCACGGCTGACATGATAGTTGCCCTTCCGTGGATAGAAGCTTCAGATGCGGACTGCCCAGCGGCGGTGTTCTGCGGTAACCGGTAGGTCCGTAAATGCCAATCAGGACGGGCACGGCGGCGGCACCAGCGACGTGAAGCGGAGCGCTATCCGGTCCGATGGCCGCCTCCACCTGCTCGTACAGCGCGTACATGTCCCGAATCGGCGCCTTCCCAAACAGATTGCACACCCGGCCGTTGATTTGCTCCTGGGAGAATGCGCTTAGAATTCGCTCTGCGAGTGGCGCATCTCCGGCAGATCCCATGAGGAGCAGGTTGAGGTTGGTATGCGCCAACACCTGCTGAATAAGCGCCGTCCAGTAGGATTCTGGCCAGCTTTTGCTTTCCCATTGCGTTGCCGGAGCGATGGCGACCACCGGCGCAGGCTCCGCGAACGCGCGCTGCAATACCTCCCGCGCCCGCTGCTTTCGTGCCTCCGAGACGATTGGTGGTTCGACCTTGTAGCCGCTCTCGGCCGCGCCCAGCATCCGGACCAGACCCGCCATGTGCTCGAGATGAAATACCGCCGGATCGAAATACTCGCGGGAGTTCTGGTATTGCTCCGTATAGCAAAGACTGCTGAACTCGCGGCCATGCTTATACCCGATCCTGCGGCGGATGCCCGCCAGAAAAGGAAGCAGCGCGGTCTTAAACAGCCCTTGCACGTCGATTGACACGTCATAGCCCACCGACTTTACTTCGTCAATCAACGTGCTGAATTCGCGCTTAACCGACGGCCACTTCGACGGGTGGAGGGCAGCTCGTCTCCAGCCATTCCGGGAGCAGCGGTGAATGTAATCGAGCGCTGGATGGCCCTCGATGGCAGGCGCCAGTTCGGTATCGATGGCCCAGCCGATTTTGGCGTCCGGGAAACCTTCACGCAGCATGGTGAGAACAGGCAGCGTCTGAATTACATCGCCGAAAGCACTGAAGCGAACCAGAAGGATCTTGCCCGGCGGTTTTGTGACGAGGAATGCCATGGAGTGAAAAAGTTGCTTGCTATTGGGCTGGAACCAACACCTCCGCCGCTCGGGCGTTTTGCCAGATTTAATGCTACGGCCTGCTTCCTGGAGGGTCAAATGAATCGGGACGTCCAGCTCGCCGGATCTCGTGATGATGACTATTATTCTTGGTGGTCCACCTCGACCGCTACACCCTCTAAACGGGACCCTGTGCGCGCCGTCACATACAAACGGTTGCACAAAGTGGTAACCTCCTGCCGGGATTCGGGTAGAAGAACCTCTCCGTCTATTTCCAACCCACTGCCATCGCAGCCGCGCGGTGAGAAAGCAGACGCTGAGCTTCCTTCTCCCATACATTCGAGTGCGCCCGTCTCGTTCAGTCAACTTTATTCGCACCCAAAGCTAAGGAGGCGACCCGATGCGCGGCCAATCAGAGTTTCGCAACTCCATTGTGTTCACCATCTCGTTTGCAGCGGCGGTGGCACTGCTGGTGCTGCTGGTGGTGGTTGCCAGCCGAGCGCAGAATCCGGTTCCACCCACCGCGCGCGAGGCGGCGGCGTCACCGGCGTGGGCTGCCAAACTGCATCCTGCGCCGCGGCCAGCGATGAACAAACCGCGGGCTTCCGCCCGCGGCACATTGCAGGGTGGGCAGTCGCCATCGTGCAGCAATCGGCCTTTGTCGGCCGGGTGCGGAGTGACTTACGAAAATGGCCCGGCCAACGGCACCACCGACGCCTGGACCATCAACTTCGGCTATGTCGTTAGTGACACCTTCGTCGCCGGCAACGACGACTATTTGGTCGGCGGTTTTGATCTCTATGTCTGGGAATTTCCAAGGCGATACCATGAGCTCGCTGCAGTGGTCCATTACTTCCGCCCCGAACGGAGGGATGGTCTATGGCTCAGGTACCGTCAGCGGTAGCAACCTGACCGACAGCTTCATTTCCACCAATCAGTACGGCTACGACATTGACGAGATCTCCGCGTCGGGCCTGAACTTGTACGTGACTGCAAGGGAGCACGTACTGGTTCAACGTTTTCAACGCGGCCGTCCCAAGCGGTAATCCGGTGTTCTGGGACGAGAACAGCGGCGCAGGCTGCCAGTCTCAGGGCTGCCCCTCGCAGGCCTATGAAAGCGCGATGGGCACCATCCCTTCCGAAGCCTTCGACATCGGCTTGAGCCAGGGTGCCGACCCCTGTTTTCAATCGGGAGGAAGTATGGAGATCATCCACGACTTCGATAGCCAACAAGATGGAGGCAGTCCCACCGGCGGAGTGGTGGCGGACCCGGCAGGGAACGTTTATGGACCAATGAGCGGCGGTCAAAGTGGCTACGGTTTTGTGTACGAACTCGCCTCCAGGAACCAAGGTTGGGTGTTCAGTCCCCTCTACAACTTTACCGGGGGCTCTAACGGGTCAGCGCCCGGCACGCCCATCATTGGGCCCGGAGGGGTTCTTTACGGCACGGCGTCCGGAGGCATACAGAACTGCTCTGGAGGCTACTGCGGCCTGATCTACAGCCTAAGACCGCCCCCGACTGCCTGCCTCACTGCCTTGTGCAGTTGGACGGAAAGTGTGGTGTATCAGCCTACAGGGAACAACGACGTACCCGGCCCTGGCGGTTTGGTCTTTGACCAAGCAGGCAATCTATATGGCACGTCAGGGTCCGGTGGCGCCTATGGAGCGGGTGCTGTCTTCGAGCTGACGCCCTCACCTGGCGGCTGGACGGAGCAGATACTCTACAGCTTCACAGGAGGAAGCGACGGAAGCGGCCCTAGCTCACTCGTTGCAGACAGTGACGGCAATCTCTACGGAACGGCAGGCGGCGGCGAATTTGGCAACGGTGTGGTTTTCCAGTTAGTGCGGCTACCCTCAGGAGGCAGTTGGAAAGAAAATGTTATTTACACTTTCAATTTCCAAGGCGAATTTTTTGGAGGAGGTCCCTACAGCCTCGTTCAGGCCAGCTTGGGCAACCTCTTCGGGATTGCCAGCTATGAGTTCGGAGGGCCCTACCCATATATCGAGGTCTTCGAGCTCTCACCCTCCGGCGGAAGCTGGGTATTCAGCCAGATTTACAACAATGGTACGTTGTACTACTTGGCTTGGTCGAATTCCAACCTCGCAACCGACGCAGCGGGGGAAGCGTACTGGCTTGGGCTGAGGCGCTGTGTGCTTCCTCAGGGTAAGAGGCAGCCGGAATTAACTAACAGCGCGCAATGGATCACTGCGATCTAGACGGAAGGCAACAAGTGACCACCCGCGAAATTCAAATCCAGCGGTTCAGCGTCGTCTCCGCCAAAGCATTCGAGGATGTGTTAGCCAAGCTCGACGCAGCCATCGGCCATCCCGAGATGAAAATGTTCCTGGGAGAGATAGTCGCAGCCAGGACATACTCCGAGATGAAACAAATCGTCCGCAAAGCTGTTGGCCCTACGGACCTGATGGAGTTTATTCGCTTTGACCTGGGTGGGATCCTGCGCAAGGAAAGAAAAGACGCACCCAGGAGTTTGCGCCTTGTCGTCGGCAATCCCCTGATCATGAAACAAATGGTCGAGCACGTACCGGACGCCGGTTCCTACGCACCGGTAACGATCCTGATCGACGAACGCGCCGATGGAGTGCATCTCTCGTACGATCGCATGGCCAGCTTGCTCGCTCCCTACCGGAATCCAGAGGCTCTAAAGGTCGCACAGGATTTGGACGTCAAGGTTGAAGCGCTGTTGATGGCGGCTGCAACGTGAGCAGCAGGTCGGCCCCGGTCAATCTTCTTTTGCTTGAGGGGCGGTTAGGTCACTCTTTCTTGCGCGCCTCAGCTTCTGCCAGCCACCCACGGCTCAGATGCTCCATGGGGACGCTCGAAAGATAGGGCTTGATGTCGAGAATCGGCGTGCCGTCAAGCATGTCCACGCCACGCACATGCAGCAACGGACCTTCCCGGCCGAGCAGCTCGACAACCGTAAGGCCAAGAGGATTCGGGCGCCTCGGGGAGCGGGTGGCAAACACGCCGTGCGGCTGGTTATCGCAAGGCGGCGTGCCCACCAGCTCGAATCCTTGCGAACGATCGAATTCCCAGATAACGAATAGATGGGAGAATCCCTCGATGTCGGTGAGTCCAGACTCAAATTCCGGCAGGACCTTCAGAATGCCGATTGCCTCATGCTTGGCGCCGAGGCCTTTCGGAATGTCCTTGGTGGTCGTGTAAGGACTGCTCACAAATCCGATCGGCTGGGGAGTGAACATCAGTGATGGAAACCTCGATTGGTATGTTAAGGGAATCACGGCCGCGATTAGGTTTGTATCAGGACACGACTTTCAGTCGTGCCGATAAGTTGCCTGTTTAGATTGTCCGAGCGGGCTTTAGCCCGCGAGGGACTCTGCTGTTTAGGACTTTATCATCAGGTAGTCGGACCTGTTGACGAACTTTCCTCGGTATCGGCGGCAAAAAAAGTCCCACCCGCGCAGGAGTGGGACTGGTTTGCTAGCCCGTGCTCTAAGGCTGAGCCGTTGCGTGCTTGTCCGGCTTCACCTCGATTTCGTCCACGACTTGCTGAACATTAGGAACGGCCTTGGCAAGCTGAACTGCTTCCTGGCGTTGCGCCTTGGTCTTGACGCTGCCTTTCAGGACCAGGGTCCCGTTCTTGGCATCGGCAGAGATGCTCTGGTCGTCAAGATTTTTGTGTTCCTTTAACGCCGCCTTGTAGTTATCCTCGATGGCGTCGTCAAGATTTGAATTGACCGCTTTCGCCTGACTTCCCTCGCCTGGCGGCGTTACGCCCAGTTCGTTGGCAACGGTGTAGCCGGGAGCCGCCTGCCGAGCGATGTTTTCCGCCTGCGCTTTCTGGTCTTCCGACTCCACGTTACCTTTGAGCGTCAAGACGCCTTTGTCCCGGTCTTGGGAAACCTTGACCACGCCCAGACCGTTCTGCGTCATCGCGGTGTCAACCGCGTACTTCACGTCGGGATGGTTTTCCCGATTGCATCCGGACCAAGTAAAGGTTGCCGCCAAGACCGCGGTAAAGATCGCGGCGCAGAGCGTCGGCCTGTTTGTCAATTTTTTAATCCAGTAATTCGTCAACTTATGCCCTCCTGAGTTCTCTTGTAGACCGCAAGGAGTCAGATGCGGGTACATTCCATCGTAGTTGTTCGCGTCACGGGCTGGGCTTACCAACGTGGATATTCGAAAGGAATGCAAGCAGCCCAAAGACGTTCAATATCCAAACTACGACGGCGATAACGACCACGGCGTTCAG
Organism: uncultured Acidobacteriaceae bacterium; assembly: GCA_963823635.1. Classification (GTDB taxonomy): domain Bacteria; phylum Acidobacteriota; class Terriglobia; order Terriglobales; family Acidobacteriaceae; genus Bog-257. The sequence goes on from CAWGMV010000015.1 coordinate 251,655, forward strand.
GATCGACCGGATGGATGGCGCCATTGGGATAAAGCGGTTGACCAGCCACAAAAGAATTCCCACCACGATCAGCGTAATGATGACTTGCAACAATGGCATCTGTTTCGGCTTCCCTTCACACGTCCGCTTCACCGGCGCTCTGTGACTTCGATGTCGTAATACCGAAGCAACGTTGTATGGGTGGTTTTCGACGATGCCCGGCCATCGCGTAGTCAGCACTCGAGCCTGCGCTTCATGGGAAGCATTTCCTTGGTAGCGTGCCAACTTGCCTTGGCAAAAATGAGTGTCTGGCAAGGGAGGGGACGGCAATTCTTACGTAAACTCCTTAATTTACAATTGGATGCGTATAAACTGTTTAGATTCTATTAGATGCATCAAAAACACCGCTAACTCCTTTATTTTGTGAGGCGCAAGATGGGGGCCGACCGCAACCAAAATCGTTCCGCAATCCGAGACTGTCGCAACTCGGGCTCTCTTTACTGATTGCTGAGTTGATTGCAACTGTGCTAATCGCGTTGCGAAGGCAGAGTTGCCGGGATCATTCCGCCTTCCACTAGCCACTGCCACGTCTCTGGACGTAAAGTAAAGAACGATGGAACTGCGCAAAGATCCGATCACGCGTTCGTGGGTTATCTGCGGAGACGAGCCCGAGAGCGCCTCCGCGCCCGACTTCCGTTGCCCCTTTTGCCCGGAGTCGGGTCTGCCATTGCAGGTGATTGCCACCTCGCCGACCGTAAACGGCAGTCCGTGGGCCGCGCGTGCGGTGGTGCACCCGCATCCGCTCTATGGCATCGATGGCGATCCCGGCCGCGCCGGCAACGGACTCTACGACACCATGCAGCCGGTCGGCGCGCACGAGGTGATTGTGGAGAATTCCCGTCACGATCGTCACCTGTGGAATGCGGACGATCGCGAGATCGAGGAATATCTGATGCTGTGCGGGCAGCGCATCCAGGACCTGAAGGGAGACGTCCGCTTCAAGTATGTCAGCGTCTTCAAGAACTTCGGCAGCATGTCGGGACAGGAATTCGATCACCCGACGTCGGAGATTGTGGCCACCACGTTCGTTCCGCGGCGCGTGCTATACGAGCTGCGGGCAGCGCGCCAGCACTACCACACCAAGGAGCGCTGCGTCTTCTGCGACATCCTTAAGCAGGAACAGGACCAGAAGGCGCGACTGGTAGAAGTGCGCGGCGATTACATCGCATGTTGTCCTTACGCGCCGCGCGTGCCCTATGAAACCTGGATCGCACCACGCAGTCACGAGGCCTATTTCGAGCGCACGACGCTGAAGTCGGGCGCCATGCGCGACCTCGCCGCGCTGCTGCGGCGGACGCTGTACCGCATTCGCACCATCGCCGATGGCTTTCATATGGTGCTGCATACCTCGCCGAATACCATGCATCGCTCTGAAAACCTTGGGTTCTGGAAGACCATCGAGGACGACTACCACTGGCACATCGAGATTCTGCCAATACTGGGCACCAAGGCGAAGTCGTACACCTTTAAGGAGGTCTACTACTCGCCCGTCAGCTCAGAGACCGCGGCGGCCATCCTGCGCGAGAGGCCGACGGAGCGGTAGGCGCATGACCGTCCGCCGCATCAAGACCTACACCGGACTAACCGGCTACGTTTACCAGTACTATTTCGTCGGCAAGCGGCCGGCGTTGGATAACGATCCGGAGGCACCGGCCACGGAGTTCATCTTCGACGTGACCTCAGACCGCAAGACGACTTATGCAGTCAGCATTTTTCTACGCCCGGAGGCGCTGCAAAGCTGGGCTGCCAGCCGCGGCCGTACGCTGAGCGAGCCGGAACAGTACGCCGGCGTGAAGCTGCGCCTGATGCAGGCGTTCGACGAAATTCCCGACATGCGGAACCAGGGCCGCCGTTTGCGGTTGGAGGCAGAAACGCTCCTGGCGCTGCTGGAGTCCATTGGCGTCGAGTAGCATTAGCTCACAGACCGTTGGCGCTTTCGTCGAATCATGCAGTAGAGGTGTGGGGTACTGGATGCAGCGGGGTGAGACCTGATGTTCACGCAGTTGCAGTGGCCGCGTCGTAAGCGGTGGACCGGCTCAATGGCGGCGTCTTTGGGGCTGCATAGCGCCGCTTTGCTGATTCTCATCCATCGCGCGGCTCCGGTCTTTGTAACGCCGTCTGACATTGAGCATGGAATCGCGGGATCCTCGGGTTCGGTTTCCATTGTGTATCTGGCGCCCGTCGGGCCGGAGCGGACGAGTTCCTCACCGCAAGAGCCGGCCCTCAGCTTGCGTACTCCAGCGGTCTCCGCGCCAAAGCCTCCCAGGACGCAATTGAAGGTGTCGCCAACGGACCGCCCCACTCAGCAGAACGCGCCTGAGCAAGCCGCGCGCGGGGGATCTCCCTGGGGACGCGTGCCCGGTTCTCCCATAACCGGCGATGAAGTCGTGCCGGCTCTGCCGGAGGTTTTTCCCGATCCGCCGGTATCTCGCGCTGACTTGCCCTCGGGCGTGGAAGGCGACGTGATTGTGGAAGTCACCATCGATGCGCAAGGGAATGTAATCGAAACCAAGCTGCTTCAGGGCATCGGCTACGGCGTCGAGCAGAAAGTTCTTGCCGTCCTGCAAAGATGGCACTTCCGGCCAGCTATGCGCGATGGGGTGACCATTGCTTCGCAGCACATCGTGCACTTTCACTACCCAAGTTGAGCCGGAACTTGGTCACAAGACCGTGTGAGCTTTGTCCTTGCGATGGCTTTGTACGCAACTCATGTGACGCAGGTCACAAGCTGGTGTGACAGCCATGCTGCGTCCCACTTCCGCCCCACCGTTATACTAAGCACAGTGCAAGAGCAAGAGTCCAAGCCTTGGATTTTGTGGGGTCCATGCCTTTAATCTGGCTCCGAGTCGCGGTGGTTTTCTATGGCGTGGGACTGCTGTACTCGCTTCTCCTGCTCAGCAAGAAAGGCAACATCCTGGGGAAGGTCGTCGAACCGGCCGTCGGCCTGGGACTCATCTTCCATTTTGTTTCCCTGGTAGAGTCCACCATCCAAATCGGACATCTGTCGTGGGCCTCCATCCAGGATTCCGAGTCGATGCTCGCCTTTTTGGCGATGGTCGTATTCTTCATTTTCTTTGTTGCCTATCGCACGGTCTCGCCTGGAGTGGTGATTTTCCCGATTGTCTTCGTGCTGACGTTCGCTTCGGCCGTGGGACAGAAGCCGATTACGCTGACCTCGCCATTTCTGCGCAGCGGATGGATTTTCGTCCACGTCGTCCTGATCTTCACCGGATATGCCGGGCTGTTTCTCAGCTTTGGCGCCAGCCTGCTTTACCTGGTCGAGGAGAGAGCACTGAAGTCGAAAGGCCCGAGCGCCTTGCTTAACTGGCTGCCTCCACTCCAGACGATTGACGAGATCGGCTACAGCTCCCTGCTTTTCGGGTTTCCATTTATGACTTTGGGCCTGGTGGCAGGCTCGGTGCTGGCCATCGAAAAGTACGGGCCACTGTTCTTTTACGATCCCAAGATCCTGCTGTCGTTCATCATGTGGGCAGTGTACATGCTGCTGCTGTACACCCGGTGGAGTTCGGGATGGCGCGGCCGCCGGGCGGCGTTTCTGGCGACCTTTGCTTTCGTCGTGGCCCTGGGCGCGTGGGCCGCGAATTACTTTAGCCGCACGCACAGGTTTATCGCTTCATGAACTTCATCGTCATCGGCGTGAACCACCAGACCGCGCCCGTCGAAGTGCGCGAGCACTTCGCCATCCCTGAAGCGCGCCTGCCGGAAGCGGCCAAATGCCTGGCCAGTTATCCCGGCATTGAAGAGGGGATGGTCATTTCCACCTGCAACCGGGTGGAGCTGCTGGCTCGCACGGTAAATGGCACCGCCGATATCCAAGGCTTCATGCATCAGTTCTACGGCTTCGATCCCGGGCCGTATCGCAAGTACCTTTATGAGCATCGCGAGCGCGATGCCGTGCGGCATGTATTTCGCGTGGCTTCCAGTCTCGACTCGATGATTGTCGGCGAACCGCAGATACTGGGCCAGGTGAAGGAAGCCTATGCCACGGCGCGCGCCGTCGGCGCGGTCAACTCGCAACTCGACGCACTTCTGACGCGCGCGTTCGCTGTCGCCAAACGCGTACGCAACGAAACTGCGATCGCGACCTCAGCGGTATCGGTCGCGTCAGTCGCAGTAGATCTGGCGAAGAAAATCTTCGGTAACCTGCAAGGCAAGAGCGTTTACCTGGTCGGAGCGGGGAAGATGTGCGAACTCTCTGCGCGACATCTTGTGGCGCACGGAGCAAAGCAGATTTACGTGGCCAATCGCACGTACGAACGTGCGGTCGCTCTGGCCAAGAAGTTTAACGGCCAGGCCTTTCCCTTCGAGCAGCTCTACGAGACGGTGCCGAATGCCGACATCGTGATCAGCTCCACCGGCGCACCGCACACCATCTTCGGCAAGGCAGATGGCGAGAAGTTCCTGCACCGCCGCAAAAACCGCCCCATGTTCTTCATCGATATCGCGGTACCTCGCGACATCGATCCGGAGATGAACAAGCTGGACGGCATCTTCGTTTACGACATTGATGACCTGCAACAGGTTGTGTCGTCGCATATCGCCGATCGCCGGACCGAGGCTGACCGGGCTGAAGCCATCGTTCAGCTTGAAGTTGACAAATTCCAGTCGCGCCTGCAAACCCTCGATGTGGTGCCCACCATTGTGTCCCTGCAGGAGCATCTTGAGACCGTCCGCCAGGCTGAGATTGACCGCGTGCGAGGACGACTTGGTACGTTGACCCCTGAACAGGAACTGGCAGTGGAAGCGCTGACCCGAGGCATCGTAAACAAAATCATGCACACACCCATTACCACGCTCAAGACCGCGGCGCGGGAATCAAACGAAGCCACTACGGTAGTCGATCTTGTGCGCAAGCTCTTTGGTTTGCGCGACGCCAAGAAGGCGGCCGCGGCCGCAGAGGAATCGGCCGTCAGCGGCAAACCGGGGTCGCAGAACTGATGGCGCACCTCCGCATCGGATCGCGCGGCTCGCAACTCGCTCTCTGGCAAGCCAATCACATCTCGGCACTGCTGCGCGAACACGGTCACGAGGCCGAGATCGAGATCATCAAGACCACCGGCGACAAGATCACCGACGTTGCCCTGGCCAAAGTCGGCACCAAGGGCATGTTCACCAAGGAGATCGAAGAGGCGCTGGCCGATGGACGCGTGGACCTGGCGGTGCACAGCCTCAAGGACCTGCCCACCGAGTTGCCGCAAGGCTTCGAGCTGGTTGCGGTTACCACGCGCGTCAATCCGCGCGACGTCTTTCTTTCCGTGAAGTACGACAGCGTGAAGGGCCTGCCGCAAGGGGCCCGCGTGGGCACCAGCAGCCTGCGGCGGCAGGCGCAGTTGAAAGCCGTGCGGCCCGACCTGGTGATTCATCCGCTGCGCGGAAATGTTGACACTCGCGTGCGCAAACTGGAAGAGGGCGAATACGACGCCATTATCCTGGCGGCTGCTGGGTTGACACGGCTCGGTAAAACGCGATGGGTCAAGGAGGTGCTGCCGGAAGATTTCATGTGTCCGGCGGCAGGACAAGGCGCGCTTGGCATCGAGATTCGCAAAGATGATGTTCCGATGCGTGACTATTTGAAGTTCCTCGACGACCCTTCCGCGCGCGCCGCAACCACCTGCGAGCGGGCGCTGCTCAACAAACTTGGGGGCGGATGCCAGGTACCGATCGGAGCATTTGCGGAAATGAGTGATGGCACGCTGCGCTTGACTGCGATTGTGGCGCGCCCCGATGGATCGGAGGTGCTGCGTGAACAGCGGAGCGGCGGCGATCCGGTGGCTCTCGGCGAACAGGTAGGCGATGCCTTGCTGCGGCGGGGCGCAACGAAGATTCTCGAGTATGTTTACGGCGCAGAGGCAGTAGCACCACAACAGCCTTAAAACAGGGGCTGGTGGTCAGTGGCTAGGGGCCAGTTCGGATCTCATTGCAACCGAAATCGACAGCCGCCGTTGGGTAAGAATGACTCAGGGTCGCCTCTTGCGTACTAACTTAAATAAGAACGCGCCGAACGATCTGCCGCTTGCCGGATGCCGTGTGCTGGTTTCGCGCGCGAAGAAGCAAGCAGGTGCGCTGTCGTCGATGCTCCGCAAACTCGGCTGCCTGGTCATCGAAATTCCCTTCATCGAAATTCGCAAGCCCAGTTCGTATCAACCGATCGATTCAGCGCTGCGAAATCTATCAACCTATGACTGGCTTGTCCTTACCAGTGTCAACGGAGTGGAGGCGCTCTTCGAGCGCATGGCGAGGAAGGGCTTGCGTGCATCTGCGCTCTCGCATCTGAAGATTGCGGCAATTGGCCCCGCCACCAGAAACGCAATTGAAAAGCACGGCTTGCGCGTGACGGTCATGCCGAAACAGTACGTGGCTGAGTCGGTGGTCGCGGCACTGCACCGCCGTGTAAAGAACAAGCGCGTGCTGCTGGTGCGTGCCAAGGTGGCGCGCGACGTCATTCCGCGCGACCTGCGCAAAGCAGGAGCAACCGTTGATGTCGTTGAGGCGTATGAGACTGTCGCTCCGAAGTTATCGGAAAAGCGGCTGCGCGCTATTCTCGCGAGCGCGAGGAAACCGCACGCCATCACCTTCACCAGTTCTTCAACGGTGCGCAATTTCCTACGTCTGCTGGGATTGCGCGGTGCGCGCGCGGCGCTCATAAAGGTAGCACCTCATGGTGGAGTGCACACCGCATCCATTGGCCCGGTAACCTCCGCCACGCTGCGCGAGTTCCGGCTACCGGTGGACATCGAAGCCCGTGAGTACACGATTCCGGGCCTGGTAGCTGCAATTGTGCGCGAAGCAAAGCGTATTCAAGGAATGCGCCACCAATCCCGCTAAAACCGCCAGAAATCCGGTACCGTTTGGCGTGGGCCCGCAAAGCTGCTACGCTTTTCACGCGAGTCCCAACGTCAGTTTCCAACAGAGCCACCGGTTGTATCTCGATGAACATGCTCGAAGTAGTCCGATGTTCCCTTATTGCGCCGGGCGCGGTTTTACTGCTGATTGCGACCGCGACCGCACAGAACAATAACTCCTCCCCGATGAATATTCCCAAGCCGCCCGCGACCAAGCAGCAGCCTGTCACCGACGATTACTTCGGTCAGAAGATTGTCGATCCATACCGTTGGCTGGAAGACGGCAGCAGCCCTGAGACTCAAGAGTGGGTCTCCGAGCAACTGGCGTACACGCGCGGCGTTCTTGACAAGTTACCCGGCCGCGAGAAGCTGCACGACCGCATCGAGCAGTTGCTAGAGATTGGCAACCTCGGCGAAACGCAGGTTGGCGGCGAGTATTACTTCCACACGCGGCGTGATGGCAAGCAGAACCAGCCGGTGCTGTTCGTCCGCAAGGGCGTCGATGGCAAAGACGAAGTGCTGGTGGACGCCAACCAGCTTTCCAAAGACGGCACGGTTGCGCTCGATTGGTGGGCGGCGTCGCACGACGGCAAGTACGTCGCGTATGGCACATCAGAGAGCGGCTCGGAGATGAGCACGCTGCGCGTGATCGAGGCCGCGACCCGTAAGCTGCTGCCGGATACGATTGCGCGCACGCGTGCCGCCAGCATCGCGTGGCAGCCAGACGACAGCGGCTTCTATTACACGCGCTATCCCAAAAAGGGCGACGTGCCGGAAGGTCAGGAGATGTACAACCGTCACGTCTTCTATCACGCGCTGGGCAGCGATCCCGCGAAAGACCCGCTCATCTTCGGCGAGGGCCGGAAACCGCAGGACTGGCCAAGCGTCGTTCTATCGAACGACGGGCGCTGGCTCAGCATCATCGTCGGTGAGGGTTGGACGAAAAGCGAAGTCTATCTCAAGGACGCGCAAACCAGCGCGCCGGCGGTTGCGGTTGCAACCGGCAAGAATTTTCTTTACTCCGCACAGCCTTACAACGGCGAGCTTTACATCCAGACCAACGAAGATGCACCGCGGTATCGCGTCTTCAAAGCCCCAATCACAGCGCCGACGCGTGAACACTGGCGCGAAATCATGCCGCAATCGGATGCGGTGCTGACTTCGCTGTCCATCATCGGCGGACAGCTGTTCGCCCGCTACGAGCAGAATGCACACTCCCTGCTGAAGCGGTTCACCACTGACGGCAAGCCGCTGGGCGAGATTCCGCTGCCAACGCTGGGTACGGTCACGGACATCGGTGGAGAGTACGACAGCACGAGCGCGTTCTATCTCTTCTCATCGTTTACCGTGCCCACAACCATCTATCGCTTCGACATCCCAGCCTCCAGGAGCACGCTTTGGGACTCGGTGCAGACCAGCTTCGACGGCAGCAACTACGAAACGAAGCAAGTGTGGTACCCGTCGAAGGATGGCACACGCATTCCGATGTTCCTGGTCATGCGCAAGGGGCTCAAGCTGAACGGCCACAACCCGGTGCTGCTGACCGCCTACGGCGGCTTCAACGTCAGCCTTACACCGGAGTTCTACAAGACGCTCTTCCCCTGGGTTGATCATGACGGCATTTATGCGGTGGCCAACCTGCGCGGCGGCAGCGAGTTCGGCGAAGACTGGCACCGCGCGGGCATGCTCGATAAGAAGCAGAATGTCTTCGATGACTTCATCGCCGCAGCCGAGTATCTGCAGAAAGAGGGCTACACCGACCGGCAGCACCTCGCCATTCGCGGCGGCAGCAACGGCGGACTACTGATGGGCGCCGCGCTTACGCAACGTCCCGACCTGTTCCGCGCCGTCGTCTGCCAGGTGCCATTGCTCGACATGTTGCGCTATCAGAATTTCCAGATCGCAAAACTCTGGATCCCGGAGTACGGCTCGTCCGAAGATCCGAAGCAGTTCCAGTGGCTCTACGCCTACTCGCCGTATCACCACGTCCGAAAGGGCACGGACTATCCCGCAATTCTGTTCATTACCGCCGACAGCGACACCCGCGTCGATCCGATGCACGCCAAGAAGATGACCGCACTGCTGCAGTCCGACAACGGCGGGCCGAATCCCATCCTGCTGCGCATCGAGCCGAAGGCCGGACACGGCATCGGCAAGCCGATCTCCAAGCTGGTGGAGGAGTGGACCGACATTTATTCATTCCTGTTCTGGCAGTTGGGAATGACGCCGTAGGATCGGCCTAATTAACATTCACCTTGAGAGTGAACTTTTTTGCGGGCGCGACGTGCTTCTCCCATGGCCGGTGATATACCAGCTTCAAGGTGGAGGCTCCGGCGGCAGTTGCCTCGAACCTAAACCGCAGCGTTCCCGTCGCGCCAATCTTACCCGATTGGTCCTGTTTGTACTCCGAGTTGACCAGCTTCAGCGGCGAAGGATCGCCATCCAAGGCCCAACTGTAGCCGGTGGAGGGATTCGACGCCAACTCCACTACGAGCGTCGCGGCCTTGGACAGGTTAATGGTTTTGCCGTTTTCTTGATCGGTGACAGTCATGGCTGGGGAGGAACTGGCAACCGAGGGCGGATCATTCTGCCCGAGCGCCAGTAGCGTGAGAAACAGTGTTGCCAGACATATAATAATCGCGCTGCGAATCATCAGGCGTTTCGCGGCGTGGTAAAAGCCCCACCCGTTTCTCATCTTAGACTTCTGCCCTCGCTATCGCCAGCGCTGCGATGGCGGCGGTTTCAGCGCGGAGAATGGTATCGCCCAGCGAGGCAGCGATCCAGCGCGCTTGTTCAAAAAGCTGAAGTTCGTCCGCAGTCCAGCCGCCCTCCGGGCCGACCGCGAGTACGAGGGACATAATTTCACTCTGATCGTGCAGGATTTCGCTGAGCGTCGCTCCGCGCTCGTTTTCGGCGAGGACGATGCACAGGTCGCCGGCGGAAGGACCGCACCCGTTCGTGCTAAAGCCCTCGGTCGGAATGACAATTTGGGAGAGACTGGAGTCCTCGGTCGGGATGACGGCGTCATGTAACTGGATTAAAGCTTCCTTCAGCTTCACTGGCTCGCGGATTTCAGGAGGCGACGTCCGCCGCGACTGCTCGGCGGCTTCGCGCGCGATGCGATGCCAGCGTTCCACGCGCTTAGCGGCGGCTGTCGCTAAGTGCTTTTCCGTGCGGCGCGCCAGGACGGGAACGATCGCCGTCACGTTCAGCTCGGTGCACTTTTCGATGGCCCACTCCATGCGATCGAATTTGAAGATGGCCAACAGCAGCGTGATGGGCACAATCGCAGGCGCCGCGACTTCTTCGCCCAACGTGAACTCCACGCGGTCATTACTCACGAGAGCGATCGTCGCTCTTCGCACACGGTCGCCGCAGGCGACCTCGAACTGCTGTCCGACGCGCGCCCGCAGAGTGCGCGAAAGATGCGCGGCGTGCGCGCCAGTCAGGGCAGCGCGGTGGTCGGAGAACTCGTCGGCAATCCAGCGGCGGCGGGTCATCGAGTAAAGAGTAGCAGGGCGACGGCAATTGCCATTGATGCGTACACTCCCCCGAAAACGCGGTTCTGGCGGGTGAGGGCATCTTCGCTGAACAGGCGGCTGTTGAGCAGAAACTCGAGGGCCGAGATCGCGCCCACCAGCACAGCCATGACCAGCCATCGCTCCTGGCGCGCCTCGGCACGCAGCAGAAAAGGAATGGCGAACAGCGAAAGCCCGAGGTAGATAAGGCCGCCGATGCGAGCGCGCTTGCGCCGCTTCGGGTTCTGATAGCGAATGAGCATGATCCGTGCCAGCTCACGCGGCCTAGCCAATCTCGCCGCTGCCGGCAACGCAGTCACGATCAGCAGAAAGATGGCATAGATGCGGAGGGCGTTGTCCAAGAAGAGTCGCCGTTAGCCTTTGGCCATTAGCTCTTAGCCGGCAAACCGATCGGTTGCTAAGAGCTGAAAGCTAACGGCCAAGAGCTACTGAAAGATCTCTCTCACCTTGTTCAGCAGCGAGCGGCTGACAGGCTTGTTCTCCACCGATGTCGTGGTGCGCAGCTCTTCCAACAGCTCGCGTTGCCGCTGGCTGAGTCTCGACGGCGTCTGCACTTTCACCTCGATATGCAGATCGCCACGGCCGCGGCCATTCAGCACCGGCACGCCTTTGCCCTTGGCCTTGAAGGTCGTTCCCGTCTGTGTGCCTTCGGGGACCTTCAACATGTAATCGCCATCGAGGGTGGGCACGAGGATCTCGGTGCCGAGGGCCGCCTGCGGAAAAGAAATCGGCACCACGCAGTACAGGTTCTTCCCTTCGCGCTCGAAAAACGGATGCTCTTTGGCGTGCAGCACAACGTAGAGATCACCTGAAGGACCGCCGTAGAGGCCAGCCTCACCTTCGCCGGAGTAGAGAATGCGCGCTCCTTCCTCTACGCCGGCAGGAACTTTCACGGTCACGGTGCGCTCGCGCGTGACGCGTCCCTGACCTCTACACTGAGTGCAGGGATCGACTATGAGCTTGCCTGAGCCGTGGCAGGTGCTGCACGTCCGCGAAATGGCGAAAAAACCCTGTTGATAGCGGACCTGGCCCTGACCGCCACAGGTGGTGCAGTTGATGGGCGACTTGCCGGGAGCGACGCCGCTTCCCTTGCATGGGTCGCACTCTTCCATCCGCCGGACCTGCACCTGTTTGGTAACGCCAAAGACCGCTTCTTCGAATTCCAGTGTGAGGTCTTCACGCAGATCGGCGCCTCGCTGAGCGCGCGAACGGCGTCCGCCACGCTGCTGCCCGAACAGGTCGCCAAATCCACCGAAGAGATCGCCGAAGATGTCCTGGAAATCGATGGTCTCGAATCCGCCGAACCCTCCCGGGCCGGCGGACACGCCGGCATGCCCGAAGCGGTCGTAGCGGGCGCGCTTCTCCGAGTCGGCAAGGATGGCATAGGCCTCGCTGCATTCCTTGAAGCGCTCTTCGGCGTCAGGATTGTCCGGATTGCGGTCAGGATGATATTGCAGCGCGAGTTTGCGATAGGCGCTCTTGATCTCCTGATCGGTCGAGGTGCGGGAGATGCCCAGCACCTCGTAGTAATCGCGTTTTACGTTAGTGGCCAGAGTTTACCTTCTGCATTCGCAAAAATTCTTCACCACGGAGGCACGTAGGACACGGAGTATTTTGATTTTTCTTCTCCGTGTTCTCTGTGTCTCTGTGGTGAATATCATCCATGCTTGGGATTGCGCGCCACGCGCACCATCGCCGGACGCAGCAAGCGGTCCTTCAGCTTGTAGCCGCGCTGCAACTCGTCGAGCACATGATTATCTTCGGCTTTATCGGTATCAACCATCTGAATGGCCTGGTGGACATTGGGATCGAACGGCGCGCCTTCTGCAGGAACGGGCTCTACGCCGAGCTTGGCTAATGCATCATGAAACTGCTTGTCGATGAGCTCGATGCCGGCGTGAAAGTCTTGCAGCGATGCAGCGTTGGTCTTCAGCGCGTTGTCAAGACTATCGAGAATGGGCAGCAATGTCTTCACTGCGTCAGCGATCGCATATTCGCGATATTCCTGCTGCGCCTTGGCATTCCGCTTGCGAAAGTTTTCGAACTCCGCCTGTATGCGCGCGGCGCGGTCGAGATAAGACGCGCATTCGGCTTTGATGCGTTCCAATTCGGATTGCGGTTCCTGCGCCGCAGTGGTGGTTCCCGGCGCGAGAGGCTCGTCGCCACCTTCGGCTGGCGGGAGTTCGTGATCAAGTTCAAGTTCGGTGGAGCTTCCGTTGCCCTTCTTCACTGGCATAAAACCTTCCAATATTTCTGCCGTCCCCAAGGGACTCGGTTCAATTTTTTCCCGCTGCTCCCGCGTTCTCGCTTCGTCCAGAGATTGACGATTCGCAAATCCAACTAAAATCCTGCACCTTAGGCCAAATCCCCTCCGGCTTCCGATTCCCCGTTACGTCGATTCATTCCAGAGTTGATCGAACAGGCGCGCGATGTACGAAACGGCGGTGATGGTGTGTTCGTAGTCCATTCGGGTCGGGCCAATGACGGCCAGCGATCCCATGACTTCATCGCCCACGCGCGCCGGCGTGCCAATCAACACGAAGTTGTTTAGATGCGGCAAGGCGTCTTCCAGACCCACGACCACGCGGACGGCTTCCTGGCGTACGTCGAGATAAGCCGAAAGCAAATCGACCACACGCTGCTTTTCCTCCAGGGTGGCCAGCAACTGACTTAGTCGCTCCTTGTCCTTCTCGCTGATAACCAGGTTAGCTGCGCCTTCCACGTAGACAGCCTGCGCGCCAGCTTCGGTGGTGAGCGCTCCCTGAGCGTAGAGCTGTTCGACCGAGCGCATCAGACGATCGTATTCGCTGCGTTCCTGCTGAACGCGACGGGCTATCTCGTTGCGCAGCGACTCCATTTCCCAGCCGCGAAAGTTCTGGTTGATGTACGCGGCAGCGGCTTCCAGATCAGCCACGCTAAGTTCGTTGCTGAGCCGCAGCACGCGGTCACGCACCAGACCGTTACGAGTAACCACCACCGCCAAAACCTTCTTATCGCCCAGACGCTGGAAATACACATGCTCCAGCGCATTGCGCTGGCCGGGACCGGGTGTAACCGTTACACCCACGCCGTGAGAGATCAAGGACAACACGTGCGAGGTACGCTCCATGAACTCCTGCACGTCCTGAAGTCCCTGCAGGTTGCCCTGAATCAGACCCTCGTCGGCGGACGACAATCGCGCTTCCCCGGTAAGCTGCTTGACGTAATAGCGGTAAGCCTTGGTCGTCGGCACTCGCCCGGCGGAGGTGTGTGGCTGCTCCAGAAATCCCGCATCGGCCAAGTCGGCCATGACGTTGCGTATGGAAGCGGCACTCAGGCTCTCACGATTGCCATGCGTCAGGGTGCGCGAGCCCACGGGCTCACCAGTGGAGATATAGGTCTCCACGATGGCGGTGAGAATTTCACGCTCCCGCCGGCCAATGGATTCGGGTGCCGTCATAGGTCGCTGTTGAGCTCTAACTCACTATTTTGCAATAAGTTAGCAAAGCATCATGAGAACAGTATTCCATGTTCATTCTAAGTATGAAAGCAGACGATGTCAACGTTGGCACTCGCAGTAAACGACTGCCAAGAGCGCAGCCGGATGAGCATCGAGTCGATATCCCGGCCCTCGGGGTGTTCGGAGCAGAATCGGTTTGGTAGCCGAGACGCCAGAGCGCCGGAGGCGCGGCTTGGCGGTTAGCCCAGGGTGAAGCCGAAGGCGGGACCCTGGGTAGGCGTATTGAATGAACCCCGAGCCGGCTTTTAGCCGGCGACACAAAAACCGTGCCGCCCCTGAAGGGGCTCGACAACTCCTGGGACTACCGAACCCACCGTTCCGCTTCGCTTCACGGTGGGCTAACTTCTGTTTCGCCCTGGCCACACGCCTCGCGCAAAACCGGCGCTCGGCGTAAGCGTGGCTGCGGGCTCGGATGTAAAATCACGCGCGAGTGTTCATCCCTCCACCAGTTCCACCGCTCGACTTTGCTTAAGGATTTCCAAATGTTCACGGTCGGCCACGACCGCGTAGACCTCGCCGGGTGCCCCACACATTCGTGGGTTTCGGATGTGTGAGAGACCATGGACCAATTGGAGGCGACCTCGCTGGGACCGGTCGTACGACAATTCACTCCCACTCATTCCAACGTCAGGAATGAGCGGGGCACCCGGCGGGTTAGATTTCGGGCCGGAAGACTCTTTTCTGTGATTGTGAAGAAGTGCGGTAGTACACTTCCGCTGAGAACGGTGGAGCAGTTGATACGGGAGGGGAGGCCACTGTCATGGAAGTTTTTGTTAGTTGGTCTGGCAAGCGCAGCGGTGCTGCTGCAACAGCGTTACGAGACTGGCTGCCAAAGGTCATCAACGCTTTGAGGCCGTGGATTTCGTCTGATGACGTGGACAAAGGTACTCGGTGGAGCGCCGAAATAGCGTCAAAACTGAAGAACGTGAAAGCGGGTATTATCTGCCTCACGCCAAGCAACCTCCACAACGATTGGATACTGTTCGAGGCTGGTGCTATCTCAAAGTCGGTTGAGAATACGTTTGTATGTCCACTGCTGATCGACCTACAGCCAAACGAGATAAGCGGGCCGCTGACCCAGTTTCAAGCTACTAGGGCCACCAAAGAGGACCTTCTGAAACTGCTGAAAACTCTCAACCAAGCGCTCGGCGAAGACGCCTTAGAAAAGGGCCATGTTGAGGAAGCATTCGAGACTTGGTGGCCAAAGCTGGAATCAAAGCTGGCAGCGTTGCCAGCAGAGCAAGTCACTTCACGAACACAACGCTCGGAGGGTGAAATTATGGATGAGTTGCTTGAGTTAACTCGCGGCCTGACGCGGCAGCAAAGCTCATTAATAAATTCGCTCACTTACTTAGAATTGAAAGCAAGAGAGCAGGAGCAGCGAGCAATTTGGGAGACCGCGTTGGGTAACCCAATCACCAGTCCGTACGTTATCGGTGCGACCGGTGTAACCGGCGCATTTAATCTTAGCCCGACTGCGGTAAGTTCTCGTCCGGTACCGCTATCTTCGGCTGCGAACGCTGCGCTTAAAGCCATGGGCCTGGGTAGGGAATCGACAGAACTGCAGCAAACGGGAGGCAATGAATCCGACGCTGAAGACCATCCGAGGGAAGAAGGCGATGAATCCTGAGACACGAACGAAACGTCAAGCCTAAACTTACGGAAGTACAGTTACCCAACCTGTACCTTCGTAATCTTGACAAAATCTCGCGCTGCGCTATTTTGGAGAATGGGCCGGCCCGGCGACTACCGGGGTCATGTGTCCTCAGTCTCTAAGGCAGGATGCTCGCTCGTCGCGGGCATCAGGACGCAATGTGAACGAACGGTTATACAACTTTCGTCCTAGGAAATAGTTTGCCGTTTGGTGACTGTTGCGGAATACAACATTACTTTCTTGCCACCTAAATGCCTGTGTTGCATTTGTCAACACAAAAGCTTGTCAAGCCCCACAAAGGTGTTGATGACATCCTAAGCCTTTGAAACTACATGTCAAGTTATAACGAAAACCGACTGAATGAAACCCTAAAAATGTGCTATAATGTAATTAAGTAGAGTCGGAAAAGGCGAGAGCCGTTCCGGCTCTTTTTGTTTTTGGGCTTAGATCGGCCAGGTTCCTATCGGCGACCGGCATTCCGATGGGATGGGAATCCACAGCTTGGTGTGCGCCGAGCTCGCGCGCGCAAAGCTGGCGGACGACCTGAATTCACCAGCACGGGTTGAGCTCACTCGTGCTGATGGAGAACCTGGCCCGACCGGCGGGGCGCTGAGCTCGCGCCCTCCGCTAAGCCGAGGAAAACAAAACAGGCTGGCCCAGTGCCCACGCCTGACTGCGATCTTTGAAAACTGAAACATCCTTGTGCGGGGTCTTGGTGCGCGTGGGCGCAGCGACTGGGGACACCAGGACCCTGCCATTCTTTCGCCTTTCCGCGTTCCTGCGTCCAATGCCCCTATCGTCTCACCTGTCAAGTTGCTGGTTCTGCTTCTCACAAGACTCCGCCCCAGAGACGCTTCCGTCGTAAGCGCCATCATCCTGCTACAATGCAGGCGAAACGGGGCGGACTGCAGGCTGCGTCAAACGTTGGTGAACCCGTCCTCCTCAACCGAACTTCTGGCTAGCAAACCCGTATAAATGACCAGCAGTGAATAGCATTTGGGCCAGGAGTCACGTTCCTTGGGAGCGCTGATTGGACGACGTCCAAGCCGTCAATGCCCTTGTCCGTCGCTGTGTTGCCGGCGACGCTGCGGCCTGGCAGGAAATCGTCCAGCAATACAATCGGCGCATCTACAACATCTGCTACCGATTTTCCGGCTCAGCAGAGGACGCGGCTGACCTGACCCAGGAAGTGTTTATCAAGATGTACCGCACACTGAACACCTACGACTGGTCCCGAGCCTCTTTCATGACCTGGGTCACCACGGTTACCCGCAATCTGCTGGTGGACCACTTCCGTAAAGGAAAGTACGACCGGGTAACCGACTCGTTGGACGCGGTTCCCGGAGGCCAGGAAGAGGGCCTCACCCTGGCCCAGAAGCTGGAGGATCCCTCCGCCGGACCCGAGGCGCTGGTAAGGAGCCAGCAGGCACAAAAGTTGGTCCATGAGGCTTTGGCCAAGCTGTCGCCGGAGCTGCGGGAGGCGGTCATTCTGCGGGATTTGCAAGACATGGACTACAAGGATATTGCCATAGTCCTCAAAGTGCCCGAGGGAACTGTGAAGAGTCGCATAAATCGGGGACGAACGGAACTTGCACGGCTGCTTCAACGTACCTACAAGCAGGTAAATTGATGCCCGACCAGATCCAACCCGGAATGCAATGCGTCGAGGTCGAGGCCCTGCTGGCTGACGCCATCGATGGCACCTTGCATGGCGCAACCCTAGCGGCCTTTGAGGCCCACCGGGATTCGTGCCCCGCTTGCCGCACCATGGTGGAAGAAGCCAGCCGCGGCATGCACTGGCTGAAGGGGTTGGATGAAGTCGAGTCACCCCGCAATCTGGTGCACAACATTTTGGCGGCGACAGTCGGACAAATGCCCGAGCCGCGGCCAGCGGCGGCACCGAAGGGCGAGAACTGGCTGCAGCAGCTGAAGGGTAAGCTCTCACCGATGTTCGCTCCGGTGGTGACGCCGCGTTTTGCCATGTCTTTTGGCATGGCGTTCTTTTCCATCACCATGCTGCTGAGCATCGCCGGCTTCCGCATTGCCGATCTGCGAAATGCTGACCTCAGCGCGAAGGGCATTACCAGGGCTTATTACGCCACCCAGACGCGCGTGGTCCGCTATTACGAGAACATTCGTTTGGTGTATGAGATTGAATCCCGAGTTCGCGATCTGCGCCGCGTCGCGACTCCACAGGACAGCCAGGAACAGCCTGCGCCGCAAGACAACCAACCCAAGAACGATGACCAGCAAGACAAGGAACATCGCAACCAAAACTACAACCACGAGATGGGCCAGCCCGCGCTGGCTTCCTCTCCGTCTTCCAGCGATCAGGTGGTGGATGAATTGATCTCTCAGGCCCGGCTGAACAGGAGAACCGCATGAACTGCGCCAATCATGCCGACGTTCCCGCAACCGCATACTGCCGTACGTGTGGCAAGCCACTGTGCAGCACCTGCACGCGAGACGTTCGCGGCGTTGTCTACTGCGAGGAGTGTCTGGCCTCGCAATTGAGCGGCACCATGCCGCCACCCGGCCCTGCTGCCGTGCCTCCGGGTGCTAAACCTCCAACCGGGTTGCCGAGTCCCCGTCTGGCCGCGATTCTGGGATTCATTCCCGGCGTCGGTGCCATGTACAACGGCGAGTTTGCCAAGGGCTTCATCCATGTGGTCATCTTCGCAACCTTGATTTGGATGACCGACAATGTCAACGAGCTATTCGGCCTAGCAATCGCAGCTTTCTGCGTTTACATGCCGATCGAGGCGTACAAGACGGCGCGTGCCAGGGAAATGGGCTTACCAGCACCCGATCCGTTTGGACTCAACAACCTGTTCTCGACTCCTGGTCCTGCCAAACCAGCGCCGGACATTGCTGTCGGTGTTGTACCGGAGGGCGGTAACACGCCGGTATCCGGTGAGGGGCAGCCGCTTATGGATGCTGCGTATTGTCCGCCGTCGCGGGTGCCGGTTGGCGCTTTCATCCTGATTGGATTGGGCGTACTGTTTCTGCTCGATGAACTTGGAGTTTTGCATATGCACAACCTGTGGCGCTTCTGGCCGCTCGTGCTGATTGCGCTCGGTATTCGCGTCCTGATGCGCCGAACCGGAAGGAGCTGGTGAGGAGGTCATCATGAGATACCGTTACAATCCTCATTGTTCCTGCAGCCGTTGCCGTGCCCATGGGTTCATGGGTGCTGCCGTCCTGATCACATTAGGCGTGCTGTTCCTGCTCGACCAGGTAAGCCACATTTATTGGTTGCATTTCGATGACACGTGGCCGGCGCTGCTGATCGTGATCGGACTGGTGATGTTCTTGCAACACAACGCCTCTGCCGCCGGCCATGTTCCGCGCGAGTACGGTGCGGGGCCACCGGCCTGGCAGCCCCAGGATCAGCGTTACGGAACGCCGCCGTATCCGCCGCAACCACCGGTGGTAACGCCTCCTCCGGCTTCGCAACAGGCCGGACCAATCACGCCGGGCGCGAGTTGGAATAAGCCTGACGATCCGAGGGTGCGCAATGGCTAGCACGACTCAGTATCCTCCGCCGGTTCCACCACAGTATCCGCCACCATATCGTTACCGCCGGTCGATTGCGGGGCCGCTGGTGCTGATTGTTATCGGCCTGGTTTTCCTGCTGCGCAATCTGGGATTTCGGGTGCCTATCTGGCACTGGTTTGGACACTGGTGGCCGCTGCTGCTCATCTTGTGGGGCGTAATCCGCCTGATCGAACACTCCATGGCACAACGCGACGGTTACCGTCGTGCCGGTGTGGGAGCTGGCAGCGTCTTCTTGCTGATCCTGATCATTGCAGTCGGCCTGTCAGCCCACTACAGCTCCGACATTGACTGGGGCGGCGTACGCGATCAGATCCAGATGGACAACGATCTGGGCGGAATCTTCGGCACGGCCTACACCTTTGACGACACGTTGCAGCAGTCTTTTCCTGCCAAAGGCACTTTGCGCGTGGTCTGCGACCATGGCGCTTTGAACATCTCGCCCGCCGACGATAGCAACTTGCGGGTGGTTGTCCATAAGAAGCTTTACGCGCAGAACCAGAATGACGCCAACAAGTACAACGACGGAACGAAGCCGCAGATCACGGTTGACGGCAGCGCAGTGCTGCTGAATGCGAACACCAATGGCGCGGGTGACCACGGCGTGGAAAGTGACATGGAAATCTTCGTGCCGCGTGATGCCATGGTTGACATTGCCAGCAAGCGCGGTGATGTGACGATCAACGGCCGCAAGGCCGATGTGAGAGTCAACCTGCAGCACGGCGATGTTACGCTCGACGACATAACGGGAGCGGCGAAAATCAATCTGGACCACGGCTCCGTTCGTGCCTCCAAGATCGGCGGTGACCTGGACATTGAAGGTCACATTGATAATGTGAGCGTCGATGAATGTGCGGGCGCGGTGCACCTGAGCGGCGACTTCTTCCAGGACATGCGGCTGAGCAAGATCGGTAAGACGGTCACGTTCAAGTCAGCACGCTCCGATATGGAGATTGCATCCGTACCCGGCGAGATCGAGATTGCCACTGACTCTGTGCGGGGCGATGATCTCACCGGGCCAAGCCGGGTGGTCACGCGCTCAAAGGACATTCATCTGGAAGCCGTCTCCGGTGATTTGCAGGTTCAAACTACCAATGGCGACGTTGATGTCCGTGCCGCCAACAAGCTGCCGGTGGGCAAGATGACCATCACCGGAAAACATGGGGACATCACCTTGACGCTGCCAGCGAACGCCGGCTTCCAGATCGATGCCACCACCCGCAAAGGCGATATCGCGTCCGACTTCAGCGCGATTAAGATCAGCCAGACTAACGGTACGTCACAGGCGACCGGCACCGTCGGGAACGGAGCTGCGAAGCTGCTGATAAACGCGGAAACTGGCGATATTCGGATTTCGAAAGGCTAACGACCGACTCGCGCAGCAGCGGGAGGCCCAAAAACGCAAAAAGGCCGGCACGTGGCCGGCCCTGCAGGCAAAAAACGTAACTACTTCTTGGGAGCGATCGAGTCCTTCGCGGCCTTGGCCACGCGGAACTTCACCACAGTCTTGGCAGGAATCTTGATTGCTTCGCCGGTTTGCGGATTGCGGCCCATGCGCGCTTTGCGGTTCGATTTCACTAGTCGGCCCAGCCCCGGTATCACAAACACGCCGCTCTTCTTCGTTTCCTTAATTGCGGTGTCGGCCAGATGTTCGAGAATTGCTGCGGCCTGTTTGTTGCTGAGTTCATGCTTCTCAGCGATGTGACGGACAAGCTGGGTCTTGGTCATGCCTGATGCCATTCGTAAATCCTCCTTGAAGGTTTGAGCAGTAAGAGTGCTCAACTCGTGGGCTATCTTATACCAACTTCGTCGTGGTGGAAAGCATTTTTCGCCTGATTTTATGCGGTTTTTCCACAGGCTGCGCTCCAAAAGCCGCTATTCATGCGGTTTCCGCAGCCCTCGGGCCGGCGGGAGGTGTCATAATGGTCACTTCGGGCCATCTTCCGCCACCGAGGTGATGAGTTTGAGTTGTGCGATCTGCAGCGTTCGCAAGGAAAAGCGCTTCTGCCCCGCGATCCACGGGCGCATCTGTCCGCAGTGCTGCGGCGAACAGCGGGAGCTCACGCTGGACTGCCCTTCCGACTGCACGTATCTCCAGCAGGCGCGCCAGCACCAGGAGCCGCGACGACTGGAAGACCTGCCTCAGGAAGAGTTGTTCCCAGCCATTGAAGTCCCAGAGCAATTTCTGCGCGAACATGAGCCGCTGCTGATGGGAGTTTGGCACACTCTTGCGCGGCGTTATGCAGCCGACCCGAAATTGACTGATCGCGAGGTCATCGGCGCCCTGGCCAACATGGCGAAGAGTTATCAAACACTGGTGGGCTCGGGTTTGGTTTATCAGGAAGCGACCCCCGGCCTGGCGCAACAGGCAATCATGGAAGCGCTTGGCCGGCTTCTCGAAGAGTTTCGCGCACTCGAGCGGAAGCACCTTGGCTATGCGGCGTTGAAGGATGGCGACGTGCTGAAGGCGCTGGTGTTCTCCCTTCGTCTGGCGCACATGCACACCTCGGGCCGGCTGCTCTCGCGGGGTTTCCTGGACTTCCTGCGCGAGCAATTTCCCGAGAAAACATCTGCGATTGCAAGCGCCGACGAGGAAGCGGCAGTCGTCTCATCGTGCCGTGAGACCGCCTAAGAAATCTCCAGCACGATCTTGCCATAGTTGGCGCGCTGCAGCATGAGGCGGTGTGCCTCACCGGCTTGCTCCATCGGAAGAACGTGGCCGATTTCGGGATGCAGTTTGTCCTGATCGATCCACGGTTGCATCGCCTGCAGGCTGCGGTTTATGAGTTCGTGGTCCTGGGCGAGCACACTCAGCCAGAGGCCGTGAGCGCTCAGGCTCCTGGCCATCATGACGCCGGCGTCGAACTGGTGGCGCTGGCCGGTCGCGGTGCCGTAGATGATGACGCGGCCGAAGGCACGGCAGCAGCGCAGGCTTTTGGCGGTATGCTCGCCGCCAAGCATCTCGAAGACCGCGTCCACCCCTTCGCTGTTAGTCAGTGCCAGCACGCGTTGCTCGTAGTCAACTTCGCGATAGTTGATGCCGTGATCGAGACCAAGCTTCTTCACGCGCTCCAGTTTTTCGCCGGACGATGACGTTCCGTAGGTTTCGATCGCCAGCAATTTTCCAATCTGAACGGCGGCCGTGCCCACGCCTCCGGCGACGGCATGAATCAGCACACGGCGCTGGTGCGAATCGCGCCAATGAATCGGCTCCATAGCGTCGGCGGTCAGACCCGCCTTCCAGTAGGCCAGATAGGCAGTAAGAAAGTTTACGGGAAAGGCCGCCGACTGCACCGAGCTCCACCCCGCAGGTTGCGGCCACAGCAGCTTGGGCTTCATCGCAATCTTCTCGGCGGCCGCGCCATTTTGCGTGTAGCCCATCACGCGCTCGCCGGTCGCTTCTTCGATGCCGGCAAATTCGCGGCCAGAGATGAACGGAGGAGCCGGCGTGCCGGGATAGCTCCCGCGCGTGGACATGGTGTCGGCAAAATTCACCCCGACTGCGTCCACGCGTACGATCACTTCGCCGGGCTTCGGCTTCGGATCGGGCACGTCGCGGACCTCCAGAACTTCGGGGCCACCGGGACGTGTGACGACGACGGCTCTCATGAACCTGATTCTACGGCTAGCGAGGCTGGGGAGCGTTCATCTGATTGCAGTGACGAGAGAGGTACAGAGCGACTACGTTGGACGTAAACTCGTGCTGGAGGCTAAGTCGATGGCAGTATCCACACCGAGTTTTGCGGGAATTGAGCTCTATTTCGACGATCTGGGAGTTGCGAAGCGCTTCTATTGCGGCATTCTGGGCCTCGCAGTTGCGGAGGAAGAAAATGGACGCTTCGCCAAGTTCGACAGCGGCTCGGGATTCATTTGTCTGGAGCGAAAGGGAGCGGAATCATATCCCTCGTACGACAAGGCCGTTCTCTTCTTTCAGGTGGACGATTTGGCAGCAACGATTGCCGCAATTGGTCGGGAGCTGTTCGTGCAGGTCGAGCCGGCCTGGGCCGTGCTACACGATCCCGAAGGGCACAATGTGCTGCTCCTGCAAAAGGCGCAGTCGCATTAAGAGCTATAGCGCAGGCACCTGCATGAAGTCCAGCGCTCGTGCAATGTACGGCTTCAGGTCGCGGCGATGCACAACAGCGTCGAGCATTCCGTGCTTCAGCAGGAATTCGCTGCGTTGAAAGCCTTCCGGCAGCTTCTGTCGGATGGTCTGCTCGATCACGCGAGGTCCAGCAAAGCCGATAAGCGCGCCCGGTTCGGCGATGTTCAAATCGCCCAACATGGCGAAAGAAGCGGTTGTGCCGCCGGTGGTGGGATCGGTAATCACGGAAATGAAAGGTACTTTGGCGTCGTCCATGCGGGAGAGAGCAGCAGAAACCTTGGCCAGTTGCATCAGGCTGACGACGCCCTCCATCATGCGCGCTCCGCCCGAGGCCGAAACGACGATCAGCGGCATCTTCTTGGCCGTGGCCTTCTCGACGGCACGAGTAATCATCTCGCCCACGACTGCGCCCATGGAGCCACCGATGAATGAATACTCCATGACGCTGGCAATAACGGGTCTGCCTTCTAGCTTGCCGCGGGCATTGATGACAGCATCGTTCAGCCCGGTGTCCCTTTGGGAGCGCTTTAATCGATCGGCATACGGTTTGAGGTCGGTGAACTTCAGCGGGTCGGTGGAGACAATGTCGCCGTCTTCGGCCTCGTATTGTCCGTCGTCGAGCAGTTGTGCAAGCCGGGTGCGTGCGTCAATGCGGAAGTGACGATCGCACTTGGGGCAGACGTTGAGGTTCTGGTCGAGGTCCTTTTTCCAGATGATCTGCCGGCACTGGTCACACTTCACCCACAGGCCTTCGGTCTTGACGCGCTTTTCGCCGGAGACGTCCAGTTGCTCGACTGGTTCCCGCTTAAACCATGCCATAGGAGTAATGATTCAGTGTAGCCGAGAGGGAGAGCCGTTGTCGCGGAGCTTCGAGTACAGCATCAACTCTGAGTTCGAGGCAATCAGGCTCAACCCAAATCGTGTGAGTCCAAGCAGCCTTGCCGACAACCTCTCCGACTTCGAGTTCGATCAAATCGCCGGGGAGACCGTCGACACGTTGGAAACCAACAATAGGAAATACCCGCCCAACGCACTTTTCCAAAATTGTGCGGGTCGGAAAATCGTCGTGATCCTCCACGGCTGGAGGAACTCTTGTCACCCGGACTAGGTCGCCGACTTTCATCTGCTAGTATTCGATGCCGCGCTGGGCCTCGATGCCTTTGGTGTAGGCGTGCTTTACTTCCCGCATCTCGGTGACGGTGTCGGCGATTGCGATGATGTCGGGATGCGCGTTGCGGCCGGTGAGGATGACGTGCACCATCTCCGGTTTCTGCTTCAGTGTGGCCACGACCTTCTGCGGGTCGAGCATCTTGTAGCTGATGGCGTAGTTGATCTCGTCGAGAACGACCAGGTCCCACTGTCCGGAGAGAATCTCCTTCTCGGCTTCGGCCCACGCTTCCTCCACCATCCGAATGTCTTCGGGATCGGTCTCCGCGCCGCCCACCTTCACAAAGCCGCGGCCCATCTGCTTCATGACGAAGTTGTCGCCGAACGCCTTCACCGCGTCGAGTTCGCCATAGTGCCAGGAGCCTTTCAGGAATTGCAGCATGAGCACGCGCATGCCGTTGCCTACGGCGCGCAATGCGGTGCCCATGGCGGCCGTGGTCTTGCCCTTGCCCGGACCGGTGTTCACGATGATCAAGCCGCGACGCACATCTGCCATGTACGGACCTCTCCGGAAGTGTGGGACGCCCCTGGAGACCAGGGGACTGGCCAAGGCAACATCCTAAACTACGCGGAGGAGGCCGTGACGCTCATCGCTGCTGCAGTGACAGCGATTCGACAACGGCCGGCGCCACGGCGATTGCCGCCTCCATGCCCGAGCGGATGCAATCGGGGACGCCGATGCCGTGGTAGGCATTGCCAGCCAGCGCCAGTCCGGGGATTTCCGATACGCGCTTCTCGATGCGCTCCACGCGGGAAATGTGACCGGACTCGTACTGCGCCATGGCCCCACGCCAGCGGTACACGCGAGCGAAAATCGGCCGGGCCTCGAGCTTCAAGATATCCCGTAGTTCGCGGTGAACTTCTTCGAGAATTTCATCATCGGTAAGCGCGAGCACCGCTTCATCGCGAGCACCGCCGAGAAAGCAACGGAGAATGCCTTTTCCCTGGGGCGCGCGATGCGGGAACTTATTGTGGACGAAGGTGCAAGCCAGCATGCGAGTGCCTTCACTGCGCGGCACCAGAAAGCCGAAGCCCGACGGCAGCCGCTTGAGCTGGTCCATGTAGTAGCCCAGCGTAACCGTGACCGAAGAGCTGTAGGGGATGTCAAGAAGGTTGCGTGCCAGGCCACGGTCCACACCATCCAGCAGTGTGCCGGCGACGTTCGCAGGAGTGGCCAGAACCACCGCGTCGAAGCTTTCGTCGCCATTCATCTCGATCGAGACACGCCATCCATCATCAGCGGGATAGATACGTTGAATGTGATTTCGCAATCGGATGGATTCGGGATCAAGCCGGCCGACAATCGCGTCCACCAACTGCTGCATGCCGTCCTTCAACGACGTGAACAGCGGGCGCGGTGGCTGTTTGTGGGCCGCCTGCTTCATCTTCTTGTGGGCGGCGAGCATGGCGCGGGTCAGGCTGCCATACTTCTCTTCCATCTCGACAAAGCGTGGCAGCACGGCGCGCGCGCTTAGCTTCGCAGCATCGCACCCATAGACGCCTGAGAGCAGCGGGCCAGCAAGCCGATCCACGACCTCGGCACCGAAATGACGCTCGACCAACTCGGCAACAGTTTCATCGTCGTGCATGGGACGCGGCGGATGCAGCAGCTCACGGGCCATGCGCATCTTCGTGCTCCACGAGAACAGCGGCGACAACGCCGTCGGCACCAGCCGTGTCGGTACCATGAACATCAGCCCGTCGGGCATGATCACCAGACGGCCGTTCACCACGATGTAAGTTTTGCGCTGCGCATCGTTGGAGCCGATGAGCTGATCGGCGATGCCGAGCTCTTTGCAGAGTGTCAGCGCCCACGGCTTTTCAGTGAGAAAGGAGTCAGGGCCGGCCTCAACCAGACAGCCTTCGACATGGTCGGAATACATGGAGCCGCCCAGCCGCTGGCCGCTCTCGAAAAGCGTGTATTGCAGCTCGGCTCCGGAGGCGCGTGCCTTCTCCAGATAGAACGCCGCGCTCAGGCCGGAAACTCCTCCACCAACGATGGCGATCCGCTTCATGCAGACTTCCTTGTCACGAAATTTTCTCCGCGGCGACAGTGGCTTTGCAATTCGCAGGGAAGGCGCTGAGCCGCGTCCTTGCCAGATCGGCAACCGCGCGCACGAATAGAGGAGAATCGTTCAGGGATTCAGCCCGGTACAGCTTCATGCCTCGTTCGCCGGCGAAATTGCGAAATAAGATGTCAATGTCGAAAAGAATCTCGACGTGATCGCAAACGAACCCGATGGGCTGCACGAACAATCCAGTGTGACCTGCATCGCGCAAGTTTGTGATGGTGTCTTCGACGGTGGGCCCGAGCCATTCCCCGCCGGACATGCCCTGACTCTGGAACGCGAAGCACCAGGCGCCGATGTCGGGAACCTGGGCCGCCACCAGCGCCGCCGTTTCGCGCGTCTGCGCCTCGTAGGGGTCGCCCTCGGCGACGGTGCGCTGTGGGACGCTATGCGCGGTGAACAGCACAGGAATCCGCGAGCCGTGTTCGGAGCAGGCTTTTGACCATCCACTGCGAAGCTTCTCAGCGAAGGCTTCGATCAGCAATGGCTGATCGTGCCATTCTTCGACGAAATCGATGGCGAAGGGCGCACTATTTCCCAGCAGCACCTGCTTGTACAGTCCCACACTGGTCCGCGAGTTGTGCGGCGCAAGACAGATTGCGACGGCGCGGTCAACGCCGTCTGCGGTCATCTGTTGTAACGTTTCGGCGATAAACGGTTGCCAGTTCCGCATCCCGACATAAGCCGGGACGCCCAGCTCACGGGAGACGCCTTCGGCCTGCTGACAGGTGATGCGGGTCAGGGGCGAGCTGCCAATCAGCGAGTAACGATGTTGCACCTCGCGCACTACCGATTCCGGCATAGGACGCCCGCGCGAAATATTCTGCAAGAATTCCGGGATGTCCTCGACCCGCTCGGGACTGCCGTGGGCAATCAGCAAAACGGCGTCTTTGCTCATTGCACCCTCGAAGTCGCCGCGGCCGAGCTGAACTCATGCACGAACTGTGCGAGATC
The DNA here is from genome assembly GCA_963823635.1 of uncultured Acidobacteriaceae bacterium. Taxonomy (GTDB): domain Bacteria; phylum Acidobacteriota; class Terriglobia; order Terriglobales; family Acidobacteriaceae; genus Bog-257. The sequence continues at coordinate 279,099 of CAWGMV010000015.1, forward strand.
TCTTACGTTGTCCACCGGCGTGTGCGGAAGAATGCCGTGCCCAAGATTGAAGATGTGCCCCGGTCTCGCGTCGGCGAGGCGAAGGATGTGCTCGGCTCGCTGCTTAAGCTCGTGCCAAGAAGCGAACAGCAGAACGGGATCGAGATTGCCCTGTACGGCGTGATTGTGCCCAACCGTTCGCCAGCCTTCGTCGAGCGGGATGCGCCAGTCGAGGCCGATGACTTCGGCGCCAGTCTCCGACATTGACGGGAGCAGCGTGGCGCTGTCCGTGCCGAAGTAGATGATGGGCACGTGCGTTTCTTTTTGCAAACGTTGAATCAGCTGGGTAGTGGGCACGAGCGCATAGCGGCGATAGTCTTCCACGCTCAGGCAGCCGACCCAGCTATCGAAGATCTGCAGCGCGTCGGCGCCGGCGCGTACCTGCTCGGCAGCGTATTCGACGAGAACGTCAACCAGCTTGCCCACCAACTCCTCCCAGACTTCGGGCGAGTTGTACATCACCTTCTTCACTTCGACATAATGCCGCGAGCCACCGCCCTCGACCATGTAACTGGCCAGCGTAAACGGCGCGCCGCAGAAGCCTATGACCGGCAGCTTTGCGCCAAAATGTTTCACCACCAGCGCGACTGCGTCCGCCACGTAGCCGAGCTCCGCGGCGTGATCGGTGCGCAGTAACTTCACGTCTTCGACGCTGCGGAGTGGCTTTTCGATTACCGGCCCTTCGCCGGCAGCGAAGTGAAACGGGAGGCCCATGACTTCCAGCGGCAGCAGCAGGTCGGCGAAGATGATGGCTGCGTCAACCTTGAGGAACTCGGCTGCGGTGATGGTCACCTCGGCCGCGAGTTCGGGCTTCTTGCAGATTTCCACCAGCGAGTAGTGCTTGCGGACGTCGCGGTATTGCTGCATGTAGCGACCCGCCTGGCGCATGAACCAGACGGGAGTGCTTTCAACGGGAAGTCGCCGGCAGGCGCGCACAAAGCGAGAATCGGGAGCGGACATAAGGAACTATCGTAGCATTGCGCTTCACATGACCCTGTGATGCAAATCACACGGGCCGCGGTATGTTTGACGCAAGGGCATGTTCGCCACCCTCGGCTGTGTTCTTCGTCACATCTTTCTGTGACCCCGCGTTCTTAGAATTGTGAAAGAACGGAAGATGCCGGACACCGCCCCTAAGCCCGTGAATCCCTGGATTGTGACCGTCGCAGTCATGCTGGGCACGTTCATGGAGATCCTCGACACCACGGTGGTGAATGTCTCCATACCCCACATCGCGGGAAACATGGGCGCGACGGTGGAGGAAGGCACTTGGGTTGTCACCTCGTACCTGGTGTCGAACGCCATCATCCTGCCGATGTCCGGCTGGCTGGCCAATCGCTTTGGACGCCGACGGGTTATGATGACGTGCGTTGCGGGTTTCACTCTGACCTCACTGCTCTGCGGCATGGCGACGAGCCTAGAATGGCTCATTTTCTTCCGAGTGCTGCAAGGCCTGACCGGCGGCGGACTGCAGCCGCTTTCCCAAGCCGTCCTGTTGGAGACTTTCCCGCCGAAGAGGCACGGCACAGCGATGGCCGCATTCGGCCTGGGCATAATTTTCGCGCCCATCCTCGGTCCCACGCTGGGCGGTTGGATTACCGACAACTACACCTGGCGCTGGATTTTCTATCTCAATCTTCCAGTCGGCGCCATCTCGCTAATGATGATTAGCGCCTTTGTGCATGACCCGCACTACATCGGCAAGGACAAGACCGGCGGCGTGGATCTCTGGGGTATCGGTTTCCTGGCGCTTGGCTTCGGCATGTTGCAGGTCGTGCTCGACACCGGACAGCGAAAAGACTGGTTCGGTAGTACTCAGATCCGCTGGTGGACGGCGCTTTGCGTCTTCGGCCTGGTGGCCTTGGTGATACGCGAGTTGAAGGCGCAGCATCCGATCGTGGACTTGCGCGCGCTCAAGGATCGTACCTTCAGCGCCGGAGTGTTCCTGATGACCATGCTCGGCTTCGTGCTGTACGCCAGCCTGGTCCTGCTGCCCATCTTCCTGCAAACATTGTTAGGCTACCCAGCGCTGCAAGCTGGGCTGGCCTTGTCGCCGCGTGGCCTCGGCTCGCTGGTGATGATGCCGATCACCGGCCAGCTTACGAATCGCTATGACCCGCGCAAGCTCATCCTGGTGGGGCTAGGGGTCGGCGCCTGGAGCATGTTCAGCCTCTCGCACCTGAATCTGAACGCCGGCTATTGGGACATCTTCTGGCCGCAGGTCATTCAGGGCGGCGCCATGGCGTTTCTCTTCATCCCGCTGATGGCGGTCAGCATGTCGAACATTGCCAAGCAGAAGATGGGCAATGCCACCAGCATCTACAACCTGATGCGCAATATTGGCGGCAGCTTTGGCATCGCCACCATGACGACCTTCCTCGCCCGCCGCAATCAGGTGCATCAGAACCAGCTCGTCAGTAACATCACTCCATTCGATGTGCACACGCAAATGGCACTGCATGGGATGAAGAGCTGGTTTCAGATCCACGGCTCCAGTTCCGTGGACGCGGCGAGGAAATCTCTGGGCGCCATCTATGGCATGCTGCAGCAGCAGGCTGCCATGCTGTCATTCGTAGAAGCGTTCTGGGTTATGGGGGTGATTTTCCTCTGCATGATGCCTCTGCTCTTCCTACTGCGCAATGCGCGCGACTTGCATCCCCACGTGCCGGAGCGTGCCCGCAGAGAGCCGTCGGCAGACGTTCCGGTGGAGCCGGAGCCGGAACTTGTAGGTGCGCTGGATTGACGCGCGGCGCCTTGCCTCTACAATCAGCTCATGTATGGCGCCCCAACCGTTCCAGCGTTACCTTATCGCGGACGGCTGGCGCCGTCTCCGACTGGACTGCTGCACATCGGACATGCCTGTACCTTCTGGACTGCCTATAAGCGCGCGCTGGCACGTGGCGGCACGCTGGTCTTGCGCAATGAGGATCTCGACCCGCAGCGCTCGAAGCCAAAATTTGCTGCGGCTATGATCGAAGACTTGCAGTGGCTGGGAATTCGCTGGCAGGAAGGGCCGGACGCCGGCGGCCCATTTGCGCCCTATGAGCAAAGTTTGCGCCGCGACTTTTATCTGGCGGCTTGGCGCAAGCTGCGTGATCGAGGATTCATTTACCCCTGTACCTGCTCCCGCAAAGACCTGGTGACAGCAGCGGCAGCCCCCAATGAAGGCGACAACGAGCCGCTTTATCCGGGACGCTGCCGCGGGAAAATCGGCGAGGCTGCACGGCGCGAATCGCCCGCGGGTGTGAACTGGCGGTTTCGGGTGCCCGATGGCGAAGAGATCACATTCGATGATCTTCACCTCGGGCCTCAGCGTTTTGTAGCTGGAGACGACTTCGGCGACTTCGTGGTCTGGCGGCGGGATGATGTGCCTGCCTATCAGCTCGCCGTGGTCGCAGACGACGCGGCAATGCGAATCACGGAGGTGGTTCGCGGCGACGACCTGCTGAAATCAACAGCGCGGCAGTTGCTGCTGATTCGTGCGCTAGGGCTGCGCATTCCGGCTTATTATCACTGCCGCCTCGTGCGCGATGACGCCGGCACGCGGCTCGCTAAGCGCCATGATGCGCTCAGCCTGTGCACACTGCGTGAGCAGGGATACAGGCCGCAGCAGGTACTGAATATGTGCGCTTCACATGATTGCGATTGCACAACGGCTCCGAACACTGTATCGTCGCGCGGGATGCGGAGGAAGAGATGACCCGAATGAATTGGGTAGCTATCCTGGTGGCCGCCATCGTGCATTGGCTGCTGGGCGCGGTTTGGTTCACGGCGTTTTCCAAGCCTTGGACGGCCGGCCTGCGAATGCCGAAGGAAGAGTTGGACGCAGCTATGGCCCACCCGAATTTCTGGCCTTACGTGATTGCCTTTCTGTGCAGCCTGGTCCTGGCGTTCGTTATTGCGCGTATGTTGGCCATCGGTGAAACGCACACGCTGGTTCGCGGAATTCGCATCGGAATCCTGGTTGGCCTGGCCGCTGCCGTGGCCTTGGTCACCGAAATGGTCTTCGAGATGATGGGTCCGACTTTTATGGCGATTTCCGCCGGCTATCCGCTGGCGGGTTGCATTCTCATGGGAGTCATTCTTGGCGCCTGGAAACCAAAGGCGAAGGTTGAGATTGGCCGGGAGATGACGGCCGCATGAAGATTGAAGGCAGAATCGTGCAGGGCTATCTGAAAGCTCTGAGCGGGCTGGACCAGCTTCCCGGTCCCGATGGCGAGCGTTCGATCGAGTTGTTTCGTCACGGTACGCTGACGGTGAAGTTGTATGCTCCGCGCGGCACCGATGACCAGCATCCGCACACGCGCGACGAAATCTACGTCATCGCAACGGGCACGGGGCGGTTTCAACGCGAAGGCAAAGAGGCGTCTTTTGGCCCGGGAGACGTGCTTTTCGTTGCCGCCGGCGAAGAGCATCGCTTTGTTGATTTCACCGACGACTTCGCGACCTGGGCGTTTTTCTACGGACCGGAGGGCGGCGAGGCCGAAGCCCCGGCTGCACGAACGTGAGAAGGGGCAATCACCCTAACCATTGGGGGTTTTGGAACGTCCCATCGAACTGATGGCTCGTTTTGTAGAGTTCGTACTGCCCGTTCTTCGCAGTCTGTGCGGTCTTATTTAGCAACGATGCCCGTTCGGCTTCGGTCAGCGGCGTGAAGGTTCGTCCCAGGCCGAGCGCCTGCTGCAGGATCGACATGGAGTCGCAGCCGGTAATCACCACGCTGGTGGGCAGGCTGAGCGCATAGCGCAGGCACTCGATAGGCGTTACGCTGCCGCTCTTCAGAATTATGGAATCGCCCATCGGCTTCATCCCCAGCACGCCGATGTTCTTCTCCTTCAAGATGGGAAGCACGATTTGCTGGAAGCTGTCGTAGTGGGCGTCCATTACGTTGAGGGGCATCTGTACGGTGTCGAACAGGAACTTGTGCTGATCGGCGACCTCGAGCATGTGCTTGTGAATCTGCGGGCTTTTGTGGCCGGTAAATCCGATGTAGCGTAACTTGCCTGCGCTGCGGGCCTTCGCCACAGCCTCCATGCCGCCGCCTGGCGCGAAGATGCGCTCCGGGTCGTTCATGCGAATGATCTCGTGAAACTGCAGCACGTCGAGATGGTCGGTCTGCAATCGCCTGGACGCTGTTGCGGCGTCGCGGCCATCGATCTTGGTCATCAGGAAAGCCTTCTGACGATAGCCATCCCGCAAGGCCTTTCCCATGCGCTCTTCGCTTACGCCGTCATTGTAGTCCCAGCAGTTGTCGAGGAAGTTCATTCCGTTATCGAGGGCGGTACGAACGATGGTAATGGCCTCCTGCTCGGAGGGTCGGCCAAGATGGTAGCCACCGACCCCGAGAATAGAGACCTGCTCTCCAGTGTGGCCGAGAGTACGGCGCTTCACAGCGGGAGAGTTGGCGCCGCTCAAGGTGCTGCTTGTGGCAACGAAACCCGCAGCACTCATTACGGTGATGAATTCTCTTCGATTCATGTTCATCCTGTTCTTAGGCGCGCTTATTTGCCGGTATAAGTCACTCGCCAAATCGAATTCGATCCGTCGTCCGTCACCAGCAGCGATCCGTCCTGGGCCACGGTCACGCCTACCGGCCGTCCCCAGACCTCGCCATTGGGAAGCACGAATCCGGTAAGAAAATCTTCGTATTCGCCGCTGGCATGCCCCGTTTGATGCAATGGCACCCGGATCACCTCGTATCCAACACGTATGCTCTTGTTCCACGAGCCGTGCTGTGCGGCGAAAATGTCGCCCTGGTATTCCGCGGGAAATTGCTTGCCTTCGTAGAACACCATCTCAAGCGAGGCATTGTGCGGCTGCAACAACACGTCGGGCACAATCGTTTTGTCCTTCAACTCGGAATGCTTGCCCTTTAAGCGCGGGTCGGGATTGCCTCCGATGTAGTAATACGGCCAGCCATAGAAGCCGCCTGCCTGCACATGAGTGATGTAATCGGGCACGAGATTGTCACCCAGGGCGTCGCGCTCGTTTACTGAGGCCCAAAGTTCGCCGGTCTTCGGATCGATGGCCAGTCCGCCGCCCGCATTGCGAATTCCATACGCGTACACCCGCAGGTTCGATCCATCAGGATTCATCACCAGAATGTCGGCGCGATTCTTCTCGTCCCGATGGGTATCAGGATCATCCACGTTAGAGGCAGAGCCGACTCCGACGAACATCTGTTTGCCGTCTTGCGAGAAGACGATATCGCGGGTCCAGTGTCCGCCGCCGCTGGGCAGGTCGGCTATGTGCTGAGCCTTGCCGGCAGCTTTCAGGTCGCCGTTGTGGTAGGGAAGACGCACCACGCTGTCGGTGTTTCCCACATAAACATATTGCGGGTCGGGCCCCGGCGGATAGAAGGCAATTCCGTAGGGCCGATTAAACCCGGTCGCGAAGGTTGCAGTTTGGACGGGCTCGCCGTCGCTGGTAATGCCACGAAAAATCTTGATGTTGCCTCCATGACTCTCGGCGAGAAAGATATCGCCGTTCGGGGCGGTGATGAGCTTGCGCGGTTCGTCCAGCCTGGTTGCGAACAATTCCACTTTGAAGCCCGCAGGCGCTTGCGGCCAGGCGTTTGCCGGCCGATCAACCACCTTGGCCCAATTTGACACGGATTGGGTCGCATAGGGCGCAGGCAGGTCGCTGGGTGTGATCTTGTGGATCGTGCCCGGTTTTTCCTGACGATAATCGGTAAACGCCGACGTTGGATTCGCTGCCTTGTCAACACCGATAGCAGCTATGAAGGCCACCGTAAGAAGGAGAGCCAGTAATGAACTACGAGATATGTTCATCAAGTCCTCGAATGAAGATACGTTTTAGATGACCTTGACACGAGGGAGGTTTTATAAGAAAACAAAGCTGCTTTATCGATACATCCTACGGCCCCTCAGAAAGTGATTCCCGCTTGCGGAACTTCTCGCGCGGGACTAGGCTGTGGGCAAGTGGGGTGTGATGTGTTCAATATGACTTTCGTTCTGGTCATCGCCGGACTCGCTTTTGGCGGAGCTACGGCTGTGGTGGGGTTTGGCGGGTTGATCACAACGTCATTCCATAGGTCGCTGGGAACGCCGCTGCCTCTGCCCACGATTCGTTCGTCGTTCGAGCGCTGGCTGTATGTTTATGTTGGGCTGGCGGGGTTTCTTTTGTGGGCTGGTGTCTTTCTCTACAGCATGAAGGTGGCTCCCTAACCTCGCGCGGGGGCGTTACTCGCGGCCGAATAACCCCGCCTGGCTGCTCATCCCGCTAATGCTGCCATCTGTTCGACATACTTGTCGGCATCAAACTTCTTGCGCGCAGCATCGCCCGACATGTAGCGGATCGTTCCGAAGATTGGCCGCTCGAACCAGGGCCGGTCAAACTTGCCCGCGATGGCCCACCCAATCCCCGCGTAGCCGTTAGGATCGCGCCCGTCGAGAAAATACTTGTCGTTGAGATACACCGCAGTCTGATACGCGACCGCTGGCGACACGCTCCACTCCAGGATCTTCTTGGCCCAATACATGCGCATGTAATTGTGCATCCATCCGGCATGAAGCATCTGGCGCTGGGCGGCATTCCACAGCTCGTCGTGCGTCTCGGCTCGTTCGAGTTGCTGGCGGGAGTAGGTCACTGGCCGCTTGTCGCGGGCGTGTTTGGCCAGCGTGCGATGCGCCCAATCAGGCGCGCTTTCGATAGAGTCGTACAGCGGGTTGAAATGCGCGAAATTGATGGATAGCTCGCGCCAGGTTATTAGCTGGTCGAGGAAGTCATCCTTGGCCGCACGCGGCGCGTTTGCGCTTTTGACCGCCCGCGCTACTGTGTGCGGGCCAATGTGTCCGAAATGCAGGTAGGGTGACAAGCGGCTGGTGCCATCCATCTCCGGTTTGCCATGGCGCTCAGGATAATGGGCCAGCTTATGTTTCATGAACTCGTGCAGTAGCTTAAGCGCCTCAGTCGTCCCGCCGTGAAATGACTCAACTGGCTGTATAGAGCGGTCGAGGTCTTTCCAGTCTTCGGTTAGGTTGATCGACCCATTATCGGGCAGCGCATGCAATCCGCGGGGTGCCTGCCATTCGACTTTAGCCTTAGGATTGGGAAGCGGTGATAGAAACTGTTCCAGTCTCTGCTTCAGTCGCGGGCGGATTATTCGGGCGGCATATTGTTCCTTTTCCAGCAGCTTCGAGGGAACAATCACGTCGGCGTCCACGGTCCAAAGCGGCACGCTGAGTCTCTTGGCCGCCAGCTCGCGCCAATGATTGGGCTCGCGGAGGGGATTCTCGTCCCCAATCACCAGCGACGCCCTTACTTCGTCGCAGAACTTCACCAGCGAATGCTTGGGATAGCATCGCAACACGAAGCCGATGCCGCGCCTGCGGGCCCGCTCTGCGATGTCAGGAATTCCCTGCGCCAGGAACGCGTAATGCCGCAGATTGGCATGAGGATAGAAGGGCACAGGCGCAAAGAAAATAACGACAGGCTGTTGCAAAGTCTTGGCCGCTTGTACGGCGACGTCAAGCGCCGGGTTGTCGAGCGCGCGCTGGGCCCGCTGCATCCAGTACACGACGCAACGCCCGTCGGACAATCCTCTGCGGCGGATGGTGACGCGCGGATGAGAAGACAGGCGTTCCAACGTGATCATGAAGTGCGGTTTACGCTGTCGGACAGAAGATCCCGCTTGCGTTTACGAGCCCTCCGCCCTCAGCACTTCATCCGCAACCGCCGCTGCTTCTACCGCCGGCTTCACCTCATGCACGCGCACGATGTGGGCTCCGCGCAGAATGCTGGCCACCATGGCTGCCAGTGAGCCATACAGACGGTCGCCTGGAGGTGCGTCTTTGCCCGCGCGCTTACCCACGGAGCGACCCACGAATGACTTGCGCGAGGTTCCCGCCAGCAGCGGGAATCCCATTCTCTGCAACCGGTCGAAACGCGCTAGTAGCGGATAGTTTTCTTCGAAATTCTTGCCGAAGCCGAAGCCCGGATCCAGCACAATATTTTCGCGCCGCACTCCGCGCTCAAAAGCGACTTGCACACGGTTGGCCAGGTCATGCTCGACCAGCGAAGTTATGTCTGCATCGGCCGCTTGATTCCGCCACTGGTGCGGCTGACCGCGCGTATGCATCAGCACCACACCGCATTGCAATTCGGCGCACGTGCTGGCCATCTTCGGGTCCCATTGAAAAGCGCTTACGTCGTTGATCACTTCGGCCCCCGCGGCTCCGGCAGCCCTGGCAACCCCGCTCTTGTAGGTGTCCACGGAAATCACCGTGCCAGGCCGCTGCCGAAGAATACCCCGGACAACCGGCAGAACTCGCTGCAACTCTACCTCTTCCGTGACAACCGGCCGCGTCTTGACGGTTGCGCTCGCACCTTCTGCCGCGATCTGAGCGCCGGGCCGCGTGGACTCTCCGCCAATATCGAGAATGTCGGCGCCTTCCTCCAGCAACTGCACAGCATGTTCGACGGCTCGCTGCGGATCGAGGAACTGCCCCCCGTCCGAGAAGGAATCGGGCGTGACATTCACCACTCCCATGATGAAGGTACGCGGACCGAGCTCCAATGCTCGCGAACGCAACTGCCAGCGATACCCAGGGCGCATGGCAACGATTGTAATTGCCGCTCCATGACCGTTGGACAACAGCGAAACTATGACTTGCGTCGCAATGCTAAAATCCAAGCAATAGTCGTATGTACAGGGGCCGTAATCTCGCTGCGATCTTTCTGCTGGCCGCGCTGCTCACCCAGTCATATGCCGCCGCTCGCAAGCAATCCGAGCAGCGGGATGGTTCGCGGAAGCTGGATCACGAGCTGCAACAAATCCTTAGTGATCCCGCCGTGGCCCGCGGTTTGTGGGGAATTTATGTGGTCTCACTCGATAGCGGCACGCCGCTGTACGCTCTAAACCAGGACAAGCTGTTCACGCCGGCCTCCAATGCCAAGTTGTTCACGACCGCTGCGGTCTTTGGGCTGATTGGGCCGGACTACCGTTTCAAGACCACGGTAGAAACCTTCGGCTCGCTGGACAAGTACGGCCGCCTGAACTCCGATCTCGTGCTGGTGGGACGCGGCGACCCCAATCTCTCGGGCCGCACCTTGCCTTACAACGTCCGCACTGAGCGAAAGACGCCTCCCATCCAGGTATTGCAGAATCTGGCCGACCAGCTTGTGCTGCATGGCCTGAAATATGTTGACGGTGATGTGGTGGCGGACGATTCCTACTTTGTCTTCGAGCGCTACGGCGAGGGCTGGGCGCAGGACGATCTCGCGCGAGAGTGGGGCGCTCCCGTGTCGGCGCTCACCATTAACGACAATGTCATCTTCGTCGATGTCAAGCCCGCAGACCGCGCGGGCGACCGCGCGTTTCTCAGTATCACTCCGTTTCCCGAGTACTACAAAATTGATAACCGAGTCATGACGACTCCACAAGGGACTGGCCCGCGAACCGTCTCCATCAATCGCGAACCCGGTTCGAGCCAGCTCACCTTCTGGGGCAATATTCCGCAGGATGATCCCGGCTTTGGCGAAGCGCTGGCTATCGAAGATCCAGCCGACTTCAGCGCGCGGCTCTTTCGCCAATTGCTGGAGGAGCGTGGCGTCACTATTTACGGGCGGGCGCGCACCCATCACACCGAACTGGCCTCGACTCAGACTTTCAGCGTCACCTCTATCGCCTCAGGCGGAGGCGATTCGACTCGCCCGACCGTGCCAGGACCTCTCGTCCTCGCAAGCTATCAATCGCAACCGGTAGCCCAGGACTTGCGAGTCATCAACAAGGTGAGCCAGAACCTTCATGCTGAGCTGATGCTGCGCCTGCTCGGCAAGGAAAAAGGGACGTCCGGCTCCATCGAGGGCGGGCTGGAGATATTGCGCGGATTTCTGGTGAACGCCGGGATCAAGCCGGACCAGTTCGTCTTCTACGATGGTTCAGGCTTGTCGCGGGAAGACCTGGTGACGCCGGAAGCGGTGGTCGCTCTGTTGCGTTACTGTCACCAGCAGCCGTGGGGCGGGCTCTACGAAGACACGCTGCCGGTGGCAGGCGTGGACGGTTCGCTTTCCGATCGCTTTCGCAACACACCGGCGGCCGGGGCAGTTCGCGCCAAGACGGGTTCACTCTTGCACGTGTATTCGCTCGCCGGGTACGCCACAACCCAAAGCGGTCGGCACATCGTCTTCTCAGTTATGACCAACAACAGCAACCTGCCCGCCAAGAAGGCGCTCGACACCATTGACCGCATTGTCGAAAGCATTGTCGAAGACAAGAAATGAGTTGAGCCTGACACCTTCGCACGGTGAAGGCGTTTTGACTTTTTGCGGGGCACCACAAATTAGAAAGACTAGAGGAATCTTATCTAGCTTGGCCCGCGAATTGCGGTCGTAGCCTGTGCCGCAGGGGCGACGTCGCCACCTCGAGCCATCACGGTCAGCGCAGCGCCAATGGAGGTCTATATGTCGATCGCTGGAATCGCCAGCACCGCTTTCGCTCAACTTGCAAACGTGCAGCACAATTATCAGAAGGTTCAAAGCGAATTCAAACAGCTCGGCCAGGACTTGCAAACTGGCAACCTGACCCAAGCCCAGGCCGATTTCGTAACCCTGTCCCAGTCGTTGGCCAGCAACCAGCAGACAGGTGCGGTCGCTTCCGCCGGGACGTCACCGACCACGCCCCCTACCTTTGTCGGTCCAAATGCGGTGAACCAGCCCGGACAAGCCAACTCCGCTTCGGCGTCGCACCACCGAATCCATTTTCGACAGGCGCTGAGCCAATTGGGTCAGGCGCTGCAGGCGGGCAATCTTACGGCGGCGCAGCAAGCCTTCGCAACCATGGAGCAGATTTGGTAGCAGTTTGGAAGCAGCGCGGCGGCCAGCACCTCCGCCACCCAAACCACACCGGTAAACGTGAGCGCCTGATACCCGGAGGCTACTACAGCCCCACGTCAATCCTGGATCGCGGATCGAGGTAGTCGCGTAGCCCGTCGCCAATAAAGTTGAACGACAGCACTGCGAGCATGACCGCCGCGGCTGGGAACAGGACCAGATGCGGCGAGTCGAACAGGTGCGAGCGCGCGTCGTTCAGCATCGAGCCCCAACTGGCAGCCGGCGGAGGCACGCCCAGCCCGAGGAAGCTCATGGTGGCTTCTGCCAGAATTGCTCCCGCCATGCCGATGGCGGCCTGCACAATGACTGGCTGAATGATGTTCGGCCAGATGTGCCGCACTACAATCCTCGCATCGCTGGCGCCCAGAGCGCGGGCCGCTTCCACGAATTCTCGCTCCCGCACTGCCAGCACCTGGGCGCGCACCAGGCGCGCATAGCCCACCCATCCGCCAAGCGACAGCGCAAAGATCAAGTTGAAGATGCCCGGCCCGAGAAAGGCGACGAAGGCAATCGCCAGCAAAATTCCAGGAAACGACATGAAGGCGTTCATCACGATGACGTTAAGCAGTCGGTCGGTGACGCCGCCGTAATATCCCGCGATGGAGCCGAAGATCATTCCCAGGGTTAACGATGCCGCGACCACGCAACTGCCGACCAGCATGGAGATGCGCGCGCCGTAAATCGCGCGCGAGAGGATGTCGCGCCCAAGCTCATCGGTGCCGAACCAGTGCGACGCCGACGGTCCCACCAGGCGCGACGGCAGATCGATTCGCGCCGGGTCCTGCGGAGCGATCCAGGGCGCGAACAGCGCGCACGCCACAAAGACTGCGACCAGCAGCAGTCCCGCAGTAGCGAGCACGTTGTAGCCGGCGGCGCGGCGCAGCGAAACGAGCTGGGCAGTGGAGGACATCGAGCGTCATCTTAAATGAAAGAGGCCACGAGCGGTCGCAACACAAAAGTTGGCATAGCCGCGGTCGCTGCTGGCGATTTCTTTCGCCCTAGTTCTACAATCGTCAGTTACGCGTGCCGGCCCATGTTGCCCTTCAAACTGGTCTATAGCGAGAAGTATTTCCTGCCCATCGGCGAACATATCTTTCGTGCTGACAAATTCCGCATGATTCGCGAGCTTCTCCTTCAGCAGAAGGTTGCTGACGAGAGCGACTTCCTCATTCCCCAGCCCGCCAGCGAGGATGATGTTCTGCTGGTGCACTCGCCGCTTTACGTCAGCAAGCTGATGGAAGGCAGCCTGAGCGCGCGCGAAGAGCTGGAAATGGAAATCCCCTATTCGCCGCAAGTGGTGGACGCGTTCATGCTGCATACGGGAGGTTCGATTCTGGCAGCCGAGCAGGCGCTCAAGGACGGCGTGTGTATCAATATCGGCGGCGGATTTCATCACGCTTTCCCTGAGCATGGCGAAGGCTTCTGCATGATCAATGATTTCGCAGTGGCCATTCGCGTCATGCAGAAACGCGGATTGATCGGACCCGCCATGACGGTGGATTGTGACGTGCATCAGGGCAACGGCACAGCGTTCATCTTCGGCCACGCGGCCCACAAGCCCAACAAACTGCCTTCGTGGTCGGCAGCTACGCTCGGCGATTCGCAAGCTGTAGCGCCGACGGAAGGCCCTAGCAAGGAGGTGTTCACTATCTCTCTGCATCAGGAAAACAATTACCCGTTCGAAAAGCCTCCGTCATCGATTGACGTCAACCTGCGCGACGGTTGCGGCGATGCGGAATATCTCGCTTGGCTGGACAACGCCCTGAGTTCCGGCTTGCGGCAGTTCCAGCCCGAGCTTATCTGCTATGTGGCCGGAGCAGATCCTTATCGCGAAGACAAGCTTGGCGGATTGGACCTCACGATTGAAGGATTAAAACGCCGCGACGAACTGGTCTTTCGCGCCGCTCGCGCGCATGACATCCCGGTGATGGTTACCTTGGCCGGCGGCTACGCCCGCCGTATCGAAGACACAGTCGCCATCCACGCCAATACTGTACTGGCAGCGTCCGAGGTGTACCAGCCAGCCCCGGGCGAGGCTCACAGAGCGTGATATTCTGATTCTTCGCGAGGGAAACCAACTGCTTCCCCGCCCCATCCAAAGCTTTGGACTCCTGAACAATGTTTGAGAACCTCACAGATAAGCTGCAGCGCGCTTTTAAGAACCTGCGAGGACAGGGCACGCTGACGGAAGAGAACATAGGCGAAGCGCTGAAGGAAATCCGCATCGCGCTGCTCGAAGCCGACGTCAACTTCAAGGTCGTCAAGGAACTGGTTGACCACATCCGCGAGAAGGCGCTGGGCCAGGAAGTGATGACGGCGCTCTCCCCTGCTGAGCAGGTGGTCAAGATCGTTCGCGATGAGTTGATCAACGTCCTGGGCAAAGATACCGCGAAGCTGAAGTTCGCCTCGCAGCCCCCGACGATTGTGCTGATGGCAGGACTGCAAGGATCCGGCAAAACCACCACTTCGGGCAAGCTGGCGAACTGGCTCAAGCACGGCGGCCACCGGCCGATGCTGGTTTCGGTGGACGTCTATCGTCCTGCTGCACGCGAGCAGCTCAAAGTCGTCGCCAACGCGATCAAGGCTCACCTTTACGAAGGCAAGGTTGAAGAGTCGAACACCGCGACCGTCGAGCGGCTGGTGAAGGAAGCTCGCCGCGAAGCCATCAACAACGCCTGCGACGTGCTCATCGTGGACACCGCCGGCCGGCTGCACATCGACGAGCAGCTCATGGACGAGATGCAGTCGCTGAAGAAGATCCTGAATCCGCAGGAAATCCTCTTCGTCGCTGACTCCATGACCGGCCAGGACGCGGTGCGCTCCGCCGACGAGTTCCACAAGAAGCTGACCCTCACCGGCGTGGTGCTCACCAAGATGGACGGCGATGCGCGCGGTGGCGCGGCTCTTTCCATCCGCAACGTAACCGGACAGCCCATCAAGTTCATCGGCGTGGGCGAAAAGTACGACGCGCTGGAACCGTTCCATCCCGACCGCATTGTCGGACGCATCCTCGGCATGGGCGACATCCTCTCGCTCATCGAGAAGGCCGAAGCCAAGCTCGACAAGACCAAATCAGAAGAGTTTGCGCGCAAGGCCCTCAGTGGCGATGGCTTCTCGCTGGGAGATTTTCGCGATCAACTGCGGCAGGTGAAGAAGCTGGGCTCTCTGCAAAGCATCATGGGCATGATGCCCAAGATCGGCCCCTTCGCGAACATACAGAAGGCCGCCGACCACGTGGACGAAAAGCAGATCAACCGCGTCGAGGCTATCATCAATTCGATGACGCCCTACGAGCGCGACCACCACGAGGTCATCAACGGCAGCCGCCGCAAACGCATCGCCCGAGGCTCCGGCACCAGCGTGCAGGAAATAAATCAACTGCTGCGCCAGTACGCCCAGATGCGCAAGATGTTCAAGACCATGGGCAAGCCCAGCTTCGCACGGCGGATGGCGGGAATGAAGTTGCCGGGAATGTGAGAAGACAGCCGTTAGCAGTTAGCCATTAGCTCTCAGCTTTCCACGCGAACGAGCGTCCGCAGCTGCCGCGTTTTTCCTCCCTAATGTTGTAATCTGAACTCACCTGCATGTCTTATCAGCAAACCGTTGAGCAACTTTACGCGCTCGGGCACGAGCTGGCCTCGACGCTTGCGCACAAGTTTGACCTCGCCTATGTGCGCGCGATGCTGGAGGCGCTTGACCATCCTGAGCGGCGCTTTGCCAGCGTGCTGATAGCCGGGACGAACGGCAAGGGTTCGACCGCGGCGACATTGTCTTCCATTCTGCGCGTTGCAGGATATAAGACCGCGCTCTATAGCTCGCCCCACCTGGTGCGCATCAACGAACGCCTGCGGGTGGATGGCGAGGCCATCAGCGATGCGGAGTTTGGCGCCATGCACGATCGCGTTGAGCGCATCGCACAGGAGCTGTTGCGTTCGGGCAAGCTGCCATGGCATCCCAGCTTCTTCGAGATGCTGACCGCGATGGCGTTTGAGTATTTCGCCAGCATGGGCGTGGAAATTGCAGTGCTTGAAGTCGGCATGGGTGGACGCCTGGATGCGACCAATGTCGTCGAGCCAGCAATCTCCGTCATCGCCGATATTGCGCTCGATCATCAGAAGTATCTTGGCAACACCATCGCCGAGATTGCGGCGGAGAAAGCCGGTATCATTCGCGCCAACGGAGTCGTAGTGACGCTGCCGCAGCATCCGCAGGCCAATAATGTAATCGGCCACTCCATTCTGGAGAAGAACGCGCGCGCGGTGGGCGCAGTGCAGTATGTGCCGCCGGTGTCGCCGGGGGCGGCGGCTTACTTGGCCCGGCACGCGGCGGCGGTGCGAGGACGCAATCGCTATCCGCTCACCGTGATGGGCGAAGAGATCGACGTGGATTCGCCGCTCGCCGGGCGGCATCAATTACGCAACCTGGCGCTGGCGATTGCCAGCGCCGTAGAGCTGGCGCAATTCGGCTTCAAGGTAACCGCGAGGCAGATTGAGCAAGCCATTCGCGAGACACACTGGCCGGGACGTTTTCAGGTGCTGCCGCCGTCGCCAGCAACGCACGAACGCGAGATGGTCCTCGACGTGGCGCACAATCCAGCCGGCGCGTGGGCGCTGCGATCGGCGCTCTCGGAGAATTTCTCCGGACGCGAGTTGACTTTCGTCTTTGCCGCCATGCGTGACAAACCGCTGCAGGAGCTCGCCGAGATTTTGTTCCCCCTGGCGGAACAGGTGGTAGTAACGCATGTTGCCAACCCGCGCTCCGCCACGACAGGCGAACTGCTCCAGGCAGCCGCGCGTACCGGGGTTGCCCTGCACGCGGAGGAGACGGTCGCGGCGGCGTTGGCGCGCGCGCAGGAGCTGAGCCAGCGCGATGGCGTGATCGTCGCAACCGGGTCGATCTTTCTGGTCGGCGAGATCATGACCTTGCAGGGCTTGCAACCGTGAACGGAATGAGCGCACAGGCACAAGAGATGGCGGGCACGAAGCCCCGACCCGGCACGCTGTTCACCCGCCTGCGCTCGTATTTCGTCTATGTGCCGCTGGTGTATCTCTACACCCTGGTTCTCGGGATTTTGTCGCTGCTGTCATCACTCTTCGACCGCAGCGGACGGGTGCAGCACGAGTTCGCGCGCTTGTGGTCGCGCATGATCCTGAAGACCGGTTTCGTGCCAGTGCATGTTGATGGGCTGGAGCACATTGATCCTGCGCGGCCCGCGGTCTATGCCGCCAACCATATTTCGGCGCTCGACATTCCCGTGCTCTATGGCTACGTCCCCGGGCAGTTTCGCATCATGGCGAAGAAAGAGCTGTTCCGTTATCCGGTGCTGGGCTGGCATCTGAAGCGTTCGGGACAGATTCCCATCGTCTATGGCGATGCGCACGCTTCGGTAAGCAGCCTGAAGCGCGCCGGTCGGTCATTGCGTCATGGGCTGCCGCTGATGGTGTTTCCCGAGGGCGGGCGCTCGCCGGATGGGCAGCTTCAGCCTTTTCTGGGCGGCGCGTTCTTCGCCGCCATCGCAGAACAAGTACCGGTGATCCCAATCGCTATCGTCGGGACATACGAACTGCTGCCGATGAACAGCTTTCATGCCCTGCCGGGGCCGGTGGACGTCATCATCGGCCAGCCAATTGAGACAACCGGTATGCGACTGCGCGACCTCGACAAGCTCGCAGCGCAGGTGCGCGCAGCGATTGCCGAGATGTATACCTCGCGCGCCAAGCCATGAAACCCCGCATCGCCATTCCGGTTCCGAACTCGAAGCGGCCAGACTACGTACTGCGGGCGTTGCCGCAATATGAGCAGGCGGTACGAGAGGCCGGCGGCGAGCCGGTCATCATCGACGTGAAAGACACGAACGCGGAGATTGCCCAAACCGTCAAGCTCTGTGACGGCGTGTTGTTGCCCGGTAGTCCGGCCGATGTCGATCCCGAAAAATACGGCGCGCCGCGGCATCCCAAGACGGCGCCCGCCGATCCACTTCGTGACAACGCCGACGAGTTGCTGCTCCAGGACGCCTACAACATGCGCAAGCCTGTCTTCGGTATTTGCTATGGGCTGCAATCGCTGAACGTATGGCGCACCGGCACGCTCGACCAGGAGCTGCCCGAGGGTGTCAAGCACGAGGCGGGAAGCAAGGTCGTCCAGGCACATCAGGTGCGTATCGAACAGCAGTCGAAGCTGGCGACGATTCTGCGCGCCGCGGGCGCTCTGCCCGAGCGCGACGAGCTTGCCATGCCGGTGAACTCTAGCCATCATCAGGCGCCGCAGACCCTCGGCGACGGCTTGTGCCTGGCGGCGTGGTGTCCTGAAGACGACGTCAAGGAAGCGGTGGAAGGAACCGCGCCCGATCATTTTGTGCTGGGAGTACAGTGGCATCCCGAGCGCACATACGAAGAGGATGCGGCATCTCGCGCCCTGTTCCGCGCCTTCGTCAAAGCCGCGGCTGAGTGGCATGAGCGCCTGGCAAGCAGGCAGCAGGATTTCGAGTCAGTGGAGAGAGGCGGGAATTGACAGTTAGCAGTTAGCACTAGCATTTCGCGCAGTTCGGAAGTTGAGTGGGTTCGGGTCGGGGGCTTTCCGAGAGCGTGTCGCAATCGAGAATGCCATGTCCCTGCGGGGCAAAAAGGTGAGGTGCTAAGCGCTAAATGCTAAGTGCTGATTGCTTTGCGCTACTTCTGACCGCCGTTTGCTGCCACTTGGCTGGGGTCGGCCTTGGGCGTCGGCTCGTAAAGCACGTGTTCGCCCGGCCGGACTAACCCCAATCGCTCACGCGCTTCTTTCTCGATGGTGCTTGGATCGGCCTGTTGCAGGCGATCGACCTCGCGCTCCAGCTGTTGGTGGACAGCGTTGGCATCGTCGATCTCTTTTTGCAGCCGTTCCACCTCCGCGCGCTTGCTCTGCCATACCCTCATGCCGTTGGCGCCCACCACCGCCTTGTACCCGATAAACACCGCGAGCAGGCCAATGCAGATCGTGGCCAATACTCGGCGAAGGGCGAACAACCAACCTCCGGCGATGTGGATAGACATCATAGCTAAAGTTCCAGTTGAACTGGCGCCAAGAGCAGGACCGACTATCTTGCCGAACTCCCGGCTCTCCCAGTGGACTTCTCTGCGCCAAACGTCGTCAAGCGAACGTCCGGCGAAAGAATCAAGGTAGATACAGTGGATAGTGATCAGCGGACTCAGTCGTGTAAGCCAGCAAAGTCCTATAAGCGTCTCCGGCACACGTTCGAACAAGGCTGGCCGCAACCGGTCCCTTTGAAGCGCATTCCGAGCAGGTAGGACTCTCGCTAACAGAATCGAAACTACAGCAACCACCAGACCTCCGAGCACGTCAATGAAATAATGCCACCCGGTCGTCATGGTGGAGATCAGGATCAATGCCGCCAAAGCGCTGGCGGGCATCCTCAATGAGCGGAATCCCCATAAAGTCCTGGCAGAGAGGACTGCCCATACGACATGGAAGGAAGGAAAACACATGATCGCAGTGTCCTGTCCGGGCATTGCGAGGAAGGTTCCAGAAGTCCGTAGTGCAAAGAGAAGACTCTCGCATTGCTGTTGATCGATGCGAGCCGCGAAATGATAGACAACCCAAGGCCCGACGGCGGGAAAAACCGCAAAGAGCGGAACGGCAATTGTAAAGGCAATGCCATTTGCGGCAATGAATTCCTGGGCCTCTTTTCGCTTCCCGGTCAGGGCAGGCAAGAAGATCGCCGTAAGCAGCATTGGCAGGAGTAGTGCATAACTCCGGTTGAGCACAATCCCAGCCCAACTGTGGCGAGCCGCCCATTGCATGATTGCTGGAACGTTCACCCCGAGAGAGCGGTCAATGCTGGCAAACAGCGGGTCGCGAAGTGGCATCCTCAGTCGTGCCGCAACCAACAACGGATAGCGCAAAATCGCTGCCAAGACTGCCGCCCAGAATATGACGAGCGATGCTTCCCGTCGATCTTCTTGTGCCTTCTCGTGCCAATAGACCGGAACCGGCAACATCACGGCGAGGATCGCCATAACCGCAATCAAGATACCGGCAGTTCCGATAGCCGTGATCGAGGTGAGCCTGCAACCGAGCACTGACACTGCGAGTATCGCCGAGCACGTGACCGCCATGAACAGATGAAAACGATTGATTCCGGGCAAACGAGACTCCCGTTCTGCTTATCGGCCCCGGGAGCCATCGTATGAGGCTACATGTCGCACCACTGATGTTCAGCGGTCTTCCCGCTTAAGAAGACGCGCACTCGCCGCCCACAAAAATCCAAAGATCCGAGGAATATTCCACGATATTGCGGCGGGTTATAGATTCCTGCGTTGATCGCCTCAAGGAAAAACTCTGCTATTCCAGCAGGAGGCTGCCCCGTGCCGATAGTGATATATGGACCTACTTGAAAATGCCGAGAGGAAGCAAATTCCTGGCTGGGTGTGGAATCGGAGCCATAGCTGCGCTTGCCGAAACCGCCGTTCTCTCGGGGAAGCCGAGACGCGACCCTCGATCGCAGGTGGAACGCCTGGCAGTTCCAAGGCACACGCCGATTCAACCCGCTCGTGTCACCAGAAATGACGGGCCGGGTGAGCCCTCCACTACGAATCCGGGTTCGCCTCCCCAGCATTCTCCTGCGGAATTGCGCTGGAGGCATGCAAAAGCTACGCAATGGATTCCCACTATCACCGCTGGCATTGCGACCCTCGCGGTAATCTGCTTCGTTCTCAGTCTCCAGAGACAGGCGACGAAACTCAATGCTCAACTGGCCAGTTCGTCCGAGGCCGGAATGCTGGCACTGCAAGAAGACATTCGGACAGCCCAGCGAGCCTGGGTGGGATTGGCCGATGCGAGTGCACAACCGCTCACTAACAACGGCGGAGGGTTCACCATCAAACTCCAAAACACCGGCCAGACGCCCGCGCTCGACCTGCAAATCGCCGGTGCTGTCAGGGTGGAAGGCATGGATGAGCCCGGAGAACCTCCGGAGCTAACCACCTCTGCCCATAATCCTGCCGGCACACTAATCCCGGGTGCAGCGTATACGACTGACGTCTGGTTCCAGGCCTCAGCAGAGGCTGTGTCTGGTTTGGCGCGCGATCAACTGCGAGCGGTGACGTTTCTTCGAGTCACCTACCAAGATGTGTTTCTGAGACCACATGAGACCAAAGTATGCTTCTATTGGCACAAGAGCCTGCCCGCGGTGCAGTCGTGCGATCGCTACAACGAACTGAATTGAGCTGTGCTGGCGCACGGCAGAGGACGCCGTTTTCATTGCGTCAGGCGAAGCAGAATCTTAGCGGCGATAGTTTGAAAGACTTGCTGCAATTGAGCTGTGCATTGCGACGACGGGCAACTCGGCGCAAATACCGCCAGACCCTCGGGCTGGTTCGGATTGTAGGTGGAACTGGCAGGATCGTTGGCGATTTGCTGCAGGAAAGACTGGGAGACATCATTGCCCAAGCCCACCGCATAAACATACATGCCTTCGGCCCGCATCGCATTGGCGAGCTGAACAGCATCATAGACGGAGTCATTGGTGACGTGCGAACGGGTAAAAGACTGAAATGATCCGTCGATCGCAGAAGTAAATCCGGTCACGCCCGTACAGCAGGAAGGCGTACCTGATCCGGTATAGGTACAATTCTGGTTGCCATTGGTGGGATTGAAGAAGCCAACGTCGTTTCCTGAATCGTACCCTCCGAAATTCAGAAGTGTGGCGTTTCCTGGTGAAGTCCTAGTTATGCCGCATTGCAACGTCTGCTGGATGATGTTGACCCAACCATCGGTGAAGTAGACCGCGACCTTGATGACATTTTGTCCCTGCTGTACAGGAACGCTTTCGTTTTGGCTTTTCGCATCAGCCAGGCCTCCCGGACCAAACGTGCCGCCGCCGAAGGGCATTGATTTCACTGCATTGGTAATCGGAGTGATGAAGTTGTAGTTGATGGCTACATCGATGGTCGCGTTAGAGGAGAAGCTAACCATGGCGAGTTCATCCGTAGCATTGTTGAAATCGTTAACGAAACTTGTGACCGCCGGAGGAAGTGCTGCCGACCCTCCATTCCCTGTCATCGAGCCCGAGCGATCCAGCACCAGCGTCATGACCAGCTTGCCGCGCGTCGCCTGGGCGCTGTCGCTAACTTGCCAGGTCTTGTACTGCGGCAGAATCCCCAGGAAAGAATGTCCGAACGGTTGCAGTAGCCGTGATGTTAACCAGGGTCTGTCCGTTGCCGTCGGTCGTGAAAGCCACATTGATGGAGGGAGGGCTGGCGTCAAGACCGGAGGATCCATAGTTTGCATTGAACGAACCGATGGCAAGCGTCTGGGCCGTGGCCTGTCCTTGCGGCAGGTTTCTCATGGCAGTAAGGCAGGCGGCGTCCACAGCCTTGGAGAGTTTCGCTTTCGTGATATAAGCGAATCCCACATCAACGGCCAAGGCCATGCCCAGCAACACCACGGTCATGGAAAGGGCCAACAGGACAACAACCTGCCCTCGCTCGTTCTTTCTGTTCCTGCTGCGACGGAAGAGCTTCATTTTCATGGCTCCTGGTTAGTAGTACGCCACGTCGTACAACTGAGACGGCAAGACGTTCTCACCCAAGAAATTTCCGAGCGGCGTAATTGACTTGTAGTTGTAGAAGACCTCGGTCACATAAACGGTTTGGTTGACTTGGGGGGTTGCACCGGCGGGGAGCGTAGCCGCCCCTCCGATCACATTCCCTACCTTGCTGAGCGCCGCCATGCCACCCTGGGATGCCTGCCCGGTGACCTTAAGAGAATTATTGTTGTTAAGAACGGAGGTCACGATCACCCGCCCACTGTCATTCAGATCCAGAGAGGACGAAGCGACCACAGCCGTGGCCGTGTCCGAAAGGCTGGTTCCGCGTGACGCCATGGCCGAGCCTTCTCCGGTCAGGTTCTTCATCACCTCAACGTCATAGATGGCGCGGCTAAAGTCGATCACCGCAAAAACCAGGGTGAGCAGCACCACCACCGAAATGGCAAACTCCACAAGCGCCTGGCCGGCATCGGCTGGCTCCGCCTTTCTGCGTCCGATCTCTCTTTCTCCTGACAGCGACGGCATAGTTCCTCTCTTCTAGGTTGTGTCGCTGGGCGGGAAAGATTCGTTCTTGAAACTGACGCTGACGGTAAAGGTATAAGTGCCGTTCTTAAAGAACTGCCCCACCATGCCTGTCATCAGTTTCAGGTTGGTGGTCAAGGAGATGGTTACGGTATCGCCCGGACCACCTGCGCTGCCCGAACCACCGTCCAGACTGGATACCTGAATAGCGGCTACATCGAGGCCCTGTGCCGCATTCTGGGCGATTTGAATAATCGAGTTCACACGGGAGAGATTTTGGCCGGGATTATTGGGGTCGGCCATGTGATTTCCCGTAATGGCATATCGTCCCGCCTGGCGGATCGCGTTTTGAAGTGTGATCTCAACATAGAACAAACGCGAGAAGTCTATGAGTGCAAACAACAAAAGAAAAAATACCGGTACAACGAAGGCAAACTCGAGGATGGCGCTACCCCTCGTGGACGCAACCTTGCGTCCGGAAGTGCTTGCCTTGTCCAGGGGGGACGAGGTTTCCGCCGGCCGTCTGTCACTTTTGGGTGGCGAAGACGCTGGCATCTCCTTTCGCATACCAACCCTCCACGGCGCCAAAGGTGTTTGGCATCCGCACTCGTCACGATAGCCTTATACCAAAGGCGAAGCTTCCATGATCTCCACAGCGTTACCAGATTCTTGCGGTTTGTTGCGGTCCATGCTGAACGCGGACCCAGGGGTGCTACTGCAAGGGACTACCGGGCACAAACTGTCTGGGGTGCCACGTGCTTACCTGCTTAAGAGACAGTAACTGCTCCCGGTAGTTGCTGGGCTGTGTGCCGGTGAATTTCCGAAATACACTGGTGAAGTGTCCCTGACTTGAAAAGCCGAGGTCGTAGGCAATTCCCGCCAGGCTCGATCGCTCGTCTTTGAGCATCTCTACAGCGCGATCGATTCTGCGACGCAGGACATATTGATGTGGCGAGAGGCCGGTGGACTCCTTAAACGCTCGCGCAAAGTGGCAGGGCCCCATGTGCACCAGATTGGCAATCTCGGTCAAGCTCAAACCGCTGGCAAGATTCTGATTTACGAATGTCTTTACCAGCCTGAGTTTCGATGGCGAAAGACCTCCTCGGTAGTCGCTCACCCGCGCGGTCGCGCATCGTTTGGCGAGGAGCGTGGTGGCAAACGAGAGCCCCATGTACTCTCCGAAGAGCGGGCCCGATGGGAAGCCAGCCAATAGCTCGTGGTACATGGCAAGCATAATGTGACGGAGCTGCTCATCTCGAGTTCGCCAGCAGGCGGCGCTATCGAAGTGTTCTTCCGCGGCCAGCTCTTCCGCGGCCCACATAAGGTACCTGGGCGCTATTTCCAGAAGGAGGAACTCTATGGCTCCATAGGATTCCTGGACCGGGATCTTACCCGGGCCGACCACGACCATCTCCTCTGGCTTGATTACTACGCTGTGGCCCGCAGCCCCGAATGCAGCCTGAGAATCGGCGCGCAAGCAGAGCGCCGCCAGAAAGCAGTCCGTCGAAACCTCCGGGGTGTGAAGGTTCTCCACCTGAAAATGCTCTAACTTGATGCCTGGCCAGGGTGAACCTTTGGAATCGTGAATCGGATCGCCGCCCATAACCAATGGGACGACCTGCTTCCTTGCGCGGTCATAAAACTCTATCCTGTCGCTTGTCATAGACACTTGATCCCGGCCTGCGCCGGTCAGCGCCTGCTGAATGGATATCGGCAGAAAGCTGCATCCTCTTCAATCAAACTACTGAACTGGGATCGCGCCTTGTGGTGACGAATCTATAAGCCTGCGCAAGATCATGGAATAAAAGCTGTAGCTGAAAGGGATACTCTCGTCCTGCGTCAGTGTTAAACGGGACGGCCTGTTTGCCATGGCGCCAATCCGCGGAGGTGAATAAATGAAATATCTTGAGATCTTGAAAAAGCTGTCTCGTGACGAATCAGGCCAGGACCTGATCGAGTATGCCCTGGTGGCGGCTTTGATCGCCCTGGGCGCAGTTGCTGCCATGAAAGGCCTTGCGGCTGGCATCACCACAGCCTTCGGTAATGTGAGTAGTTCGCTGAACGCCAATATGCCTTAACCATCGAAACCAGCACACCGACGGTAACTTCTTCTCGTCACCTTAAGTCAGGAACGCGGCCAAGGCAGACATGCTCTGGCCGCTCCTTATTTTGAAGACAGTTCAACGCGAGCATGCATTTTTCAACCCGACAGATGGCCGAACATAACGTATTGCACACCATTTGCCGATAGTAGAGCCGTGAAACGAAACGGCCTATCGAAGGATTGGTCGCCCCCAGTGGTTTGAGACGGCAGGTTCACCAGCGAGGCGATTCGTGTTGAATCACGACTTTGATCGCATCTTCCTATTGGCTGCGCTCGCATGCGCCCTGATTGGCGCCACCTGCGACATCCGCTGGCGCCGCATTCCTAACTGGCTTACCGGCCCGTCCATCCTGCTGGGACTAGCCATGCACCTGTGCTTGCAAGGCTGGATAGCACTGGGTGCCGCGGCCTTGGCCGGAGCCATCGGAGGCGGCGTCTTTCTACTCTTCTACTTCGGCGGTGGCATGGGGGCCGGCGATGTGAAACTGATGGCCGCAGTCAGCGTCTTCACCGGTCTGAGCCATGTGGGTGAAGTTCTATTGGAGACCACTCTTCTGGGTGGCGTACTTGCCGTGGGGTGGGCCCTGGTCCATGGGCAGCTCAAAAGTGTCTTGACGAATGTAATCACGCTGTTCATGCACCATCGCAGGACCGGACTTACTCCTCATCCGGTGCTTAACCTTACGAATCCGTTGGCCCTTCGCCTTCCGTACGGCACAGCTATTGCAGCGGGAGCGGCAGTGTTATACGGGAATGCGCTGCTGAGATAAAAGCATGAATCCGCGTCGGCTTGCGATCGCTCTCTTAATTGCCCTGGTGCTGTCCGGTGGAATGACGTTCTTCCTTAGCCGGAAAATCAGCAAACACAATACCGCGCGTCCGCAGACGCGCCGCTATGTCGCTGCCTCCCGATCCATACAGTCCGGCGAGCTCTTGAAACCGGAGAACCTCGCCATGGTGGACTGGCCGGAATCCGTTCCCGTGGAGGGTGGGTTCGGGAAGATGAATGATCTGGTGGGCCGATCGGTGATCTATCCAGTGGCCGGCGGCCAGCCGATTTTGAATACCTACCTGGCTGCGCCCGGCTCAGGATTTGGCCTGACAGTAAAGATCCCGGAGGGAATGCGAGCCACATCAGTGCGATCCGATGAAGTGGTGGGGGTTGCCGGGTTCCTGTTTCCTGGCTCGCACGTCGACGTTCTGGTCACTTTTCATTCTGACAGGGCCGCACCAGCCACTCAGATCGTGTTGCAGGACGTCGAGGTCCTGACTACCGGCCAGAACTTCGAGCCTGATCCCCAGGGAAAAGCGCAATCGGTCAACGTGGTTACCCTGCTGCTGTCGCCGCAGGACGCCCAAAAGGTGGTGCTGGCCGCCAGCCAGGGAAGCATACAGTTCATTCTGCGCAATGGAGCGGATCGTGGCCGCGTGAATACGGTTCCTATCGAGGTGGCTGCTCTATCCGCCCAGGGGACGGTATCGCACGCAGCGGGCGGACGCGCGACTCCGAGGCTATCCGGCGATCAGGGCTATGTGGTCGAGACGATCATCGGCGACAAGCACTCCACCGCCCATTTCGAGTAAAGCTATGGTCGACATGAAAACAAATTGTCGTGTGTGGCTGCAGGTCGTGGGCACATTCTTTGTCCTGCTGGTGAACATGCTGGCAGGGCAAGACGCCTACACCCCGCCACCAACTTCGGCGACTTCAGCCACAGCAAGCCCGGCACCCATGCCTGAGGCCAGCCCCTCCAGCCCCGTCGCGAAGAGTGGTGGAGCACCTGCTCCCTGGGTGTTTAGCAAGCTGCCCAACTCAAGGACAGGTGGACAGGCTGCCGCCCCCAGCGTGGGCTTGGCACCGGCTCCGCCATCCACTTCGCAATCCAATGCCGCGGGACAGACGCTCCGCCTGGTGGTGGGACGGTCTCTGTACATCACTTCGACGAGTCGCCTGCGGCGTGTTTATCTGAGCAATCCCTTGGTGCTCGATTCCCTGACCGCTAGTCCGCACGAACTCGTGATCAGCGCGAAGGCCACCGGAACCAGCAGTGTCGTGGTATGGAATGAAGCCGGCGAATCGACCAACTACACCGTCTTCGCTGACGTTGATGTTGCCGGTCTGCGCGATGCCCTGGCTGAGGCCTTGCCGGACTGTCGTATTGAGGTCGAATCGCAGCAGGGGCGGGTATTTCTGTCGGGAGTCGTGGGCGCCGATGCCGAAGCCGAGGCCGCAGGAAAGCTGGCCTCAGTGTACTCCAAGGACACCATCAACTCGCTGGTGGTCGATCCCAGACATCAGCCACAGGTCCAGCTCAAAATCGAAATCGCGGAAGTTGACAGAACCAAGCTCGATGCCTTTGGCATCAACATATTCAGCCTGGGAAATAACACCTCACTTTCAACTACCGGTCAGTTCAGTGCGCCAACTTTCCCCACGGTCGGCGGAACCGGGCAAGTGACGGCTACGCTGAGCGACGTCCTGAACCTCTTCTACTTCAACACCGCTCTCAATGTGGGCGCGACCCTCAAGGATCTGCAGAACAAAGGTGTGCTCGAGATTCTGGCTGAACCCACGCTGGTGACCATCCACGGCCAGCCGGCCAAATTTCTGGCGGGCGGTGAATTTCCCTACCCGGTGGTACAGCCCTCCGGGGGCGGGGGCGTCACCAGCGTTACCATCCAGTTCCGGCAATACGGCGTCAAGCTGGATTTCACCCCCTACGTGAATCCCGACGGAACCATTCGGCTGAAAGTACTGCCAGAGGTCAGCGCCCTCGATTACACCAATCAGGTCGTTATCGCCGGTTACACCCTGCCGGCCATCTCGACGCGTAAGGCTGAGACCGAGATCGAGCTGCGCGATGGGCAGAGCTTCGGAATTTCAGGGCTGCTCGACCACCGTACCACCGAGCAGCTCAGCAAAATGCCAGGTATTGGAGACATCCCCATACTGGGGCAACTTTTCCGGTCCAGGAACCTGAACCGTTCGGTCACGGAACTGATCGTCATCGCCACGCCGACCATTGTTGATCCACTGAACGGCCCGATGCAGCCGCCAGCGCAACCGAACTGGGCGACACCGCCGGGGCAGCTCAAGAACTTTGATCACGGTTTGCCCAAGTGAACTTCGGATCCGTGATGGCGTCGGCGGGCGAATAAGGAGCGGTTTGTGAAGGTTGAAGGACCCGATACGAGCCCAAGCGGGATGTGCGTGATCACTGTCTGCCTCGATCCGGTGTCGGCAGACAATGTGCGCCAGGCCGCGCTTCGTGAATATTGCAATTTTGCGGGCGAGTTGCAGGACTACTCTCCCCGGGAAGGCGAGCTTCAGCCTTTGCTGAAGGTGCAGAATGCAGAAGCTTCAGTTTGTGTGATTGATTTCGACCGCGACCATGAGCGTGCGGTACAGACCGCCACCGGCTTGCAACAGCTGCTGCATGGAAAGACCACACTGATTGCGCTGTCGGAGAAGAACGAGCCGGCACTCATTCTGGAAGCCATGCGTGCCGGCTGCGGTGAGTACCTTACCAAGCCGCTCTCGATCGAGGCGCTATGCGAATCTTTGACTCGGCTCCGTGGCCGGTTGAAGTCAGGGGATGCGGCGCACAAGACTGTAGGCAAAACCCTGGCATTCTTAGGATGCCGGGGCGGGGCCGGAACTACCACCCTGGCGGTCCATCTGGCCATGTTTCTTTCCCGACCTTTCGGCAAGAAGGTGCTCATTACCGACCAGCACCGGCAACTGGGACACGTGGGACTCTACCTCGGCCAGGACGGGGCAACTTATGACTTCTATGAGCTGGTGCGCAACGTAGGGAGGCTGGACCAAACCTTACTGAGCAGCTTCGTCACGCATCATTCCAGCGGACTTGACATTCTGCCGTCACCCAGCGTTTTGAATGGGTTGCCCGACATCTCTCTGGATGCGGTTGAGCGAGCGGTCCACTTCCTTGCCGAAGTATATGAATTCGTCATCATCGATTCTCCCCGCGGAATCGGTGACTTGAACCTGGTCACCATCGATTGCTGCGATGAGCTCTACCTCATTGCCACCCCGGACGTTCCTGCCCTGCGCGACCTGTCGCGCTACATCGACCGGCTTCTGCAGTGCTCGGTGTCCCCCACCAAGCTCAGGGTGGTGATCAATCGCTTTTCCTCGCAAGGGGCAGTCAGTCTGGAGCAGATCGAAAACGCTATCCGGCAGCCGATTTCCATTACCATGCCCAACCATTCGGCCGCGCTGATTCGCGCCATGAATACCGGCACGCCAATCGCGCCCGACCAAAAGAGTGAGTTTGCCTTACAGATGAAGAAATGGGCCGGTATGCTGGCGCCCTCCGGGGAACCAGTACAGGAACAACCGAAACGAAAATTCTCTTTGTGGGGTTAGATGAACACGCTGTCACCTATTTGCTGCTGGAGGACGTGTGGCTGAGACGACCATAAGCGCACCCCAGGCTGACCTGGTGAACATGGCCAGTCGCGGGCTCAAGCCCATGGTTGGACGCGCGCAGCAGGAGGTGAAGTCTGCCATTCATCGTGACCTGATTAACAAACTCGATCTCGAGAAATTGTTCTTCATGGAGGACGCCCGCGCCCGGCATCAACTCCTGGCGATCATCTTTCAGTTGGTCACCGAACAAGGCATTCCGTTTAGTGCCCGGGAGCGGGAGCGCATCGCCAATGAAGTGCTGGACGAAGTCTTCGGTTTAGGACCCTTAGAGCCGCTCCTGCAGGACCCAACGGTCAACGACATTCTGGTAAACACTGCCGACACCGTATATGTGGAACGCGGAGGCGTGCTGGAAGCGACCAACGTCGTTTTCAAGGACAACACCCACCTCATGCACATCATTGACAAGATTGTGTCCGCGGTCGGCAGGAGGGTGGATGAATCCTCACCCATGGTGGATGCGCGCTTGAAAGACGGATCGCGCGTTAACGTAATTATCCCGCCGCTGGCTGTGGACGGTCCCGTTCTCTCCATTCGCCGCTTCGGCAGTACGCCCCTGACGGCAGCAGATTTGTTAAGTTATCGCGAGTTTACGCCGGAAATGATGGAGGTTCTCCAGAGCGCAGTCAGGGCACGTCTCAACGTTATTGTGTCGGGAGGGACCGGCGCGGGCAAGACCACACTGCTGAATGTTCTGTCCAGCTTTATATCGGACAAGGAGCGGATCGTCACCATCGAAGATTCCGCCGAATTGCAGCTCCGGCAGAGACATGTTGTTCGGCTGGAATGCAGACCTCCCAACGTGGAAGGGAAAGGTGGCGTGCGGGCCCGGGAGCTGGTGATCAACGCTCTGCGCATGCGCCCTGACCGCATCGTGGTTGGCGAGGTGCGCGGCGAAGAGGCCCTGGACATGCTGCAGGCCATGAATACAGGACACGATGGCTCGATCACCACGGTGCATGCCAACGGCCCGCGGGATGCGCTGTCCCGTATCGAGACCATGGTGATGATGGCCAATCTTAATCTGCCGGAGAAGGCGGTGCGGCAGCAAATAGCTTCCGCCATCCAGGTGATTGTGCAGGTATCGCGCATGAGTGATGGCACCCGGCGAGTCACCCACATATCAGAGATCACGGGTACCGTCGGAGACATGGTCAGCATGCAGGACATTTTTCTGTTCGAGAAGCGCGGAGTCGGACCGAATGGGAAAGTGATTGGGAGGTTCGCGGCGACGGGAATCGTTCCTAAGTTCGCCGAGAGACTGCGGGCCTCTGGTATCCCGTTTTCGATGAATCTATTGGAAGTTTCGGAGGAGGTGTAGGGCTTCGGCCGGAGACATGATCCTGCTTTGCCTGATTTTCACCCTGGTCCTTGTGCTGACCTTTTCGGTGGTGATGCTATTCACCCGGCCGACCGTGACGGACCGTGCCATCGAAACGCGGATGGCTGGCATTCAGGCCGCTTCACAGGGAATTTTCCTCGGGGAAGGTGTGCCGGAGATATTCAAGCGTACCCAACTGAGCGAAATTGGCTGGCTCGACCGGCTGCTTCAGCATTGGAATGTCTCCCACAAGATTAGACTCCTGGCTTCACAGGGGGACATTTCCTGGAGTGTGCCGGTCATCCTCGCGATTTCCGGAGGTTGTGGAATGGCCGCATTTGCATTCTCGTATTACTACCTGCCGGAGCTTGTTGCTGCGATTACAGTCGGGCTCGTGTCTGTCTTCCTACCCTTCGGATATCTGCATATGAGGCGGGCGAAGCGGCTGAAGCGCTTTGACCAGGCATTGCCCGATGCCCTGGATCTCATCACTCGCGCCTTGCGCGCTGGGCACTCCACCAGCGCGGCCATCGAGATCGTAGGACAGGAGGCGGCAGAACCGGTCCGCAGCGAGTTTCGTGAAGTTTACCGGCAACAGAACTTCGGCTTGCCACAGCGCGAGGCGTTATTGGAGTTGGCCAGCCGCGTACCTTCGCAAGACCTGCGGTTTACGGTCACGGCGATGCTGGTGCAAAAGGAGACCGGTGGCAATCTGGTGGACACACTGGACCGCACAGCGGCCGTGGTCCGCGATCGCATCCGCATCCAGGGCGAGATCCGGACCTACACGGCACAGGGACGCATGACTGGCTACATTCTGGGGGCCTTGCCCATCATCATGTTCTTTCTGATTAACCTGGCGAACCGGGGCTACGCGCGGGTGCTGGTCGAGGACCCGACAGGCAGAAAGCTCATCTACGCCGGGGCCGTCGGGATGGTGCTCGGGAGCTTTGACGATCCGCAGGATCGTCAATGTCAAGGTGTAACGACAATGAACTTTGTGCTCCTTGCCTGCATTGTCATTACCGCGTTCTGCGCGGCCGGGCTGCTGCTCGCTTTCTCTATGATGATGCCTTCCCGGCATGCCAGGCGGATCATGGAGGTGACGCGCACCCCAAACCCCTTCGAGCCGGCGGTTGAGGAGCACCCCAACCTAGTCCAGCGAGCGTTGGCAATGGTGCGCTCGTTCCGTACTCGTCTGCGGTTTCAGGACAACGAAAAACTCCGCCAACGCTTGCTCGCGGCTGGTCGCCGTAGCAAGAGCGATATCGATGTCTATTTCGGACTTCGTCTGCTGGCGCCCCTGGTTGCGATCGTGGCGGCAACCTTCATCCCCGGTAACGGCGGCTTGTGGATGATAGTCCTGCCCGCGGTCGCCTATCTCGTTCCCGACCTCTGTCTGACGGAGATGACCAGACGCCGGAGGGAAGCGATCCGCCTGGGCATGCCGGATGCGATCGATCTTATGGTCATCTGCGTGGAGGCCGGGTTGGGGCTGGACCAGGCACTACTGCGTGCTGGGCAGGAACTGGCCATCAGCCATCCTGCCATCAGTGAAGAGTTCATGACCATCAATATTGAACAGCGCGCAGGCAAAGGCCGCCTCGATGCCTGGCGTAGCCTGGCCGACCGGACCCGATTAGACGTCGTTAAGGCCTTTGTCAGCATGCTGGCGCAGACCGACCGCTTTGGTACTCCCGTGGCCAAGGCACTTAGCGTGTTTTCCGACAGCGTGCGGTTGAAACGTCGCCAGCAAGCCGAAGAAATGGCCGCCAAGACTACGGTGAAGCTTATTTTCCCGCTGGTTTTATTCATTTTTCCCAGCATCTTCATTGTCTTGCTTGGCCCAGCCCTTTTGACTATAGGCCGGAGCTTGAATACGGTGTTTAAGTAGTAACAGTTACTAAACCCAAGGAGGAGAGGAGCTAGACATGGATACTGTAACGGTGATTCGCAGCGCAGCCGCTGTTTTGTGTGCTGTCGTTCTCATGGTCCTGATTATGCGCCGACGTAAGACGGCATAGTCCCCGGGAGACTGACAATGCGACGGTCTCGTGACATTGAGATCATCAACCTGACCAAGAACGTCGTGGTGGGTACACGAATCCGCGTTGCCGACAATGCAATCGCGCGTTTCGTGGGCCTGCTTGGAAGCGAAAGCCTGGAACCCGGATGCGGGCTCCTCATCGAGCCGTCATCCGGGATCCACACCTTTGGCATGCGCTTTCCCATCGATGTGGTCTCGCTGGATGCTCACATGCGTGTCCTTGGAACCTGGCAAAATCTGGGCCCATTCCGCTTCGCCGCAATTCACTGGAGAACCCGCAGGGTCCTGGAGCTGGCGGTTGGAACGATTGGGACGAGCCGCATAGATGTATCTGACCAACTATGCTTCAACATGGCTGGACTCACCTGTTGCGACAACTAGCCGCCCGCTGCTCAACCCGGCTCATTCGCGACCACTGAATGATGGTCACACAACGCAGGACGACGGGTAGCCCGTCCGCCATCCTGTCTCACCCGCCACTTGCTTTCCGGCGAGCTAAAATGGCCTGTGAAGAAACTCATTCTTGTCGTCATCGTGCTGGTTGTGTTGCTGCTCGTGTTCTTTGGGGCAAGATCAGCAACTCCCGTTGTAGAGCTTCCGTCTGCGGTCACCTCGCTGGGCCAAGCCACTCCCATCACCGTTCACGTACGCGATCCGCGCGGCATTCGCAGCGTGCAAGCGTTCGTCGAGCAGAATGGCGCCCGGTACCAGGTCTTCGCGATAACGCAGCCGTCGAAGTCGCCCGACACTACCTGGAACTTCACGGCGGGCGTCAAGACGACTCCCCAGTTGCAGGCGGGCAATGCGAAGTTGATCGTCGAAGCGACCTCGAACGACCTGCTTAGAAAGACAGGCCGCGTCGAACGCGATGTGACGGTGGTTACGCAACCTCCGGCTCTCAGCGTCGATTCAGAGCAGCACTACCTGTATCTGGGAATGGCAGACCTGGCGACGTTCAATGTCTCCGGCAGCTGGACAGAAGCGGGAGTGCGCGTCGGCGATGAGACGTTTCGCGCCTGGCCCATGCCTGGCGGCAAGCCGGGGCTGTTTTCATTGTTTGCTTTCGCCTGGAACATGCCGGCCGGAACGGTGCCGGTGGTCTATGCCGACGAACGGTGCAGGCAACGATGTGGCCAGCGCCCTGGTGGTCGTGCTTCCCGAAGAAGGAGCAGCCGAAGTACACCACGCATGACCTGCAGGTGAGCGACGCTTTCCTGCAGAAGGTGATCAACGAACTTGACCCGAACGGAACGGGTGATCCGGTCGCGCGCTTCGTGAAGATCAACAGCGAGATGCGCCGGGCCAACAACAAGACGCTTTCCGATCTCCAGTTCAAGACCGCCGACAAGTTTCTGTGGTCGCGGCCCTTCATTCGGCAGCCTCACTCGCAGGCTGAGTCGAACTTTGCCGACGTGCGGAATTACATCTATCACGGCCAGAAGATCGATCAGCAGGTTCATCTGGGATACGACCTGGCGGTTACACAGCACGTCGGTGTGGAAGCCTCGAATGACGGCAAGGTCGTTTATGCGGCTCCTCTGGGGATTTACGGCAACTGCATCGTCGTCGACCACGGCTACGGACTGCAGACGATCTACGGCCACCTCAGCAGGATTGATGTCCACGAAGGCGACATGGTGAAGCAAGGACAGGTGATGGGCATAAGCGGCCAGACCGGCATGGCGGGAGGCGACCACATCCATTTCGCGATGCAGCTCGACGGCGTCCAGATCGATCCCAAGGAGTGGTGGGACGCCCACTGGATTAAGGACCACATCGCGAAACGGGTTGAGCTTCCAGGATTCAAACCGTAGTTCCAGCTCCACGCAGTATGATGTACTTTCGCCCAACTGGAGAGTCTGTATGGAAAACATCATCCCTCGCTGGGAATGGAGGACCTTCGGCGAGAGCTTCGGCGAAGCCGATAACCATTTCGCCGCGCTCGAAGCCGCAGGCACACAGGAAAGCGATGAGATCTACTTCCTTTCGCCCGCCGGCGACCAGAATGTCAAGGTCCGCGATAAGCTGATGGACATCAAGACGCTGGAGCACGTTAATCCTGACGGCCTTGAACAGTGGAAGCCGGTGATGAAGGGCACTTTCCCCTTGCCTGCTGCCGAGGTCAAGAAAGTCTTCGAGGGGCTCAGCGTTGCCGCTCCGCCATTGACGCGTGCAGACTACACGCTCGACCAGTTCATCGACGAACTCGCGAAGCCCGCAGGCCGCCTGCGCGTGGTGAATGTACACAAGAAGCGGACCCGTTACAAGATTGACGGATGCATGTCTGAGATGACCGAGGTGGTCGCCGATGGCAAGAAGACGCGCACCGTCGCCATCGAGTCCGAAGATCCCGCTCGGGTCATCGCCACCGTGCGCAAGTTTGGACTCGACGGCTTTGCCAATATCAACTACCCCCGAGGCTTGAAACAGCTCGTCGGGATGAAGGGCTGAGGAGCTCCGCAATGCCACGCTATGCGGTCATCGACGTCGGCACCAACTCGGTGAAGTTCAACATCAGCGAGAGACTGGAGGACGGCACATGGCGCACAGTCGTGGACCGTGCCGAAATCACGCGGCTCGGCGAGGGACTGGAGAAGACCGGCGAGATAAGCAGCGATGCCATGGAACGGACCGTTTCCGCGATCGCTGCTATGGCCTCCGAAGCGAAGGACAAAGGAGTAGCGGCAATCGCCGCAGTCGGCACCATGGGAATGCGGACGGCTCGCAACAGCCAGCAGTTCATCGACGCAGTCGAGCAGCGCTGCGGCATTCGCATCGAAGTCATCCCTGGTGACGAGGAAGGCAGGCTGGCCTATCTTGCGGTAAAGTCCGGGCTCGGGCTGACCGAAGGTTCGCTGGCGATCTTCGATACCGGCGGCGGCAGCACGCAATTCACGTTCGGCCGCGGTGCAAAAGTAGAAGAGCGTTTCAGCCTGAACGTCGGTGCGGTTCGATTTACCGAGCAGTACGGACTTGGCGGTGTCGTCTCGCCTGAGCAGCTCCGTGCAGCGCTTGATGCGATTGCCGCCGCTCTCGCGCGGATCGACAACCGGCCGTCGCCCGACGCCTTGGTCGGAATGGGAGGCGCTATCACCAACATGGCGGCGGTGAAGCATAAGCTGGCTAAGTACGATCCGGACGTCATTCAGGGTTCGGTGATCGAACGCGTTGAAGTAGAAAAGCAGATTGAGCTCTATCGCTCTCGATCATTGGAAGATCGGCGAAAGATTGTCGGCCTGCAACCGAAGCGGGCTGACGTCATTCTGGCGGGCGCATGCATCGTCAAGACGGTGATGGATAAGCTCAGAAAGGACAGCCTTTGCGTCAGCGATCGAGGGCTTCGCCACGGCCTACTTATCGACCGATTCACGAACCAGTAGCTACATCTCTCTTCCGAGCACAAGCTCCGGGTCCGCAAGAATTCGCCAAATCATGAAAGCTGTGTAAACGACGGACGCGTGCATCGAGCGTAAGATTATTACATGGCCAAAACCGAGCCGGCGTCTGACTCGCCCGCCCTGCAGGAGTTCCTATGACTACTGTCGCTGCAAACGTTGACACCGACCTGCTCTCTCTCAGCGCATATGGAAAGGCCCGATCGACTATAACCGGTTCCCCACTGAGCGCCGAGGAACTACGTAAAACGGATGCCTACTGGCGGGCCTGCAATTATCTCAGTCTGGGGATGATTTATCTGTTGGACAATCCTCTTCTCACCGAACCGCTGCGGCCCGAGCACATCAAGAGCCGGCTGCTCGGTCATTGGGGATCGAGTCCCGGCTTGTCGTTCATCTACGTACATCTCAACCGCCTCATCAAGAAATACGATCTCGACATGATCTTCCTGGCCGGTCCGGGACACGGCGCGCCGGGCGTTCTCGGCCCAACATATTTGGAAGGCACGTACTCTGAAATCTATCCCGACCGGAGTGAAGAACAGCGTCTCGACCTCCGGCGGCGACATGCCTTCCTTGCACGCAATCAGACCGACGATCGCCGGATCGAGGTCGCCGGAACGCGTGCCCATCACCAAGCCTTCCAGCGGCGTTAAACCCATGGAAGTATCCACGGAACTTCCCTGCCGAATGGCCGCTGCAGAACAGCCGTTACCCAGGTGCAGAGTGATGATGTTGGTCTGCTCCCGCGTCAGGCCGCGCAGTGCGCGGTAACGAAAGGCTACGTACCGATGCGACGTGCCGTGAAATCCGTACCGCCGGATGCGATAGCGGCGGTAGAAGTGGTACGGAATGGCATAGAGGAAAGCCATATCGGGAATGGAATGATGAAAGGAGGTATCGAAGACCGCGACTTGTGGAGTGTCCCTGCCGAACAATTCGCGGGCAGCGACGATTCCCTTGATGTTGTTTGGATTGTGCAATGGCGCCAGGTCGATACAATCTTCGATGCCCTGCAACACCTTGTCATCAATCAGTACCGACTCAGCGAACTGCTCGCCGCCATGCACCACGCGATGGCCGACCGCATGAATATCGGCGGTGCTGCGAATCTCCGGTACGCCGGATTGGTCGGAGGCAATATATCGAACCAGGTACTCGAGCGCGGCTGAGATATCGCGCAGCGAGGCGGTGAATTTGTGCTTTGCATTCTTACCCGCTTGGAATGTAACAATCGCCTCGCCGCCAGTGCGCTCAACTTCACCGCGGCAAAGACGCTCGTCGCGGTACTCTTTGATGCGATCCGGATCGGTGCCAATAATCTGAAACTTCAGACTGGAACTTCCGGAGTTAAGAACAAGCACATTCATCAGCATGGCCTCTTTGCGAGTATGACATTCAAGGTAGGCTGGGCAAAACACTTCGTCGAATCCTGGCCGCAGACTGCGCTCCCAACTCTATGATTCATATATAATTCGCACCGCAAATCAAACGATGGAGGCTTATCCATGAAGAAGCTGTTGTTTGCGGGATGTCTCATGTTGTTGCTGCTCCCGGTGGTGGGAACCGCCCAAAGTCAATTCGACGGCACCTGGAAATTCAACCCGAGCAGTCTGCAGTTCGACAAGAAGCCCGATGAGTACGTGCTGCAGAACGGCATGTATGACTGCAAAACCTGTAAGCCGCCAATCAGCGTCAAGGCCGACGGCACCGACCAGAAGGTCACCGGCCACCCTTACTTTGACACAATGGCGTCAAGGCGATGACGACCACAATGTTGAGATGACGACCAAGCGAGGCGGGAAGGTGGTCGGCACCGAGAAAGATTCGATCTCAGCCGATGGCAAGACCTTGACCATCAATTGGACGGATTCAGGCAAGCCCAGCGGCGGCACGCAAACCGGCACCTTCATGATGACCCGCGTCAAGGCCGGTCCTGAGGGCGCGAACCTGATTTCAGGTTCCTGGCGAGCCGAAAAAGTGGAGCAGTCGACCGAGAGCGGGCTGCTCTGGACCTACAAGATCAGCGGTGACGAGGTGATGATGACCAATCCGACCGGCCAGTCCTATACCGCGAAGCTTGACGGAAGCGACGCGCCTTATAAGGGCGACCCGCGCATCACCAGCGTGTCGGTGAAGATGCTCGGCAAGGATACCCTGGAGGAAACCGACAAGCGCGACGGCAAGGCCATGTACATCTCGAAAATGACCGTCACTCCTGGCGGCAAGACCATGAAGATCATCATGGATGACAAGCTCGAAGGACGAACCACCAAGGGCGACGCGATGAAGCAGTAAGGCTCTCAGTTTCGTATCAAGGCCCGGCAATCGCTGGGCCTTTTTCATTGCCCGAATTCCGCAGTTGTTTTTCTGCGACGCTCCTCCCCTTCCCGGCCCTAAGCATTTCAAATGAGTTAGACAAACGCGCCGACTTCCCAAAATGCGTATCAGCCGAGAAGGAAGGATAAGCTCAGCTGTGGGGCGGCAGAGGAGTCGGAGATCCCTGGGAACGGGCGGGGCTGTTCTCCGGCTGCTGCGGAGTAGTTGCCGGTTGCTGCGGAAACACTTGCTGTGTCCGCCACCCGGAGCTCTGCTGTCCACCGGGTGGGGGCGGCTGCTCCCCATTCCCCTGAGAAGGCTCCTGCGCCTCAGAAGTCCACGCCCTGGTCGGCTGCTCCGAAACATCAGCGTCCGCATCTCCCACGCCATATGACGTCGTTTCCGCCTCTCCGACATCCTGCTGAGGCGGTTCGCGGCCCGGCGATAGCCGGATTGCCCATCGGACTCGTGCTTTCTGA
Organism: uncultured Acidobacteriaceae bacterium; assembly: GCA_963823635.1. Taxonomy (GTDB): domain Bacteria; phylum Acidobacteriota; class Terriglobia; order Terriglobales; family Acidobacteriaceae; genus Bog-257. The sequence goes on from CAWGMV010000015.1 coordinate 318,174, forward strand.
TCCATCGCCCCTGGGTATAAGGATGATGTGTTCAACCCCAGCCGGATTGGAGGGCGACCCGGTCATTATGTAGTCAAACCGCGATCCGTTCAGCAGCGCAGCCAGCACGTCACGCGCAGGACCAGGACCCATTCGGCTGGCAACCCGCTCGCTGGCGCTGCCGGACGGCAAGTCAATTACGACGCCCGTCTGGCTCCGGACCGCCGACAGAATATCGGCCAGGCTCGAGTTCTCAGCGATAATTGTGAGCTGGCCGTCCGAATAAGTAACCTTTGGCGGCCGTGGGGGTGTCTGTTGCAGGCTGAGAGGAAGCGCAGACTGCTCTTGCTTCGCGGTAGGAGGCGGAAGGGTCTTGTGTGCCTTGCCGGACGCATTGGTTAGTTTGGGATGCAAGCCATCGTCAGCTCCCAGGGGCAGAGCGCACACCAGCACAATTGTCATGGGAACCAGTACGCGTTGGCCGATGTGGAACATTTGCTGTTGGAAGGAGGAGCGACGGGCAAGCCCGTCGCTCCTCGAACTAAAACTCAGCTTGCGTAATCGCTTCACGGTTGCGTAAATGCTTGGAAACCAACACCGCCGTAAACACCAGAGCCATAACGGCCGACCATGACGTCCATGTCATTCAGGCCGTCAGCGCGGGTGCTGCCTACGCCGTTGGGGTCGTCAAACGTGTAGTAATTCCCGCCCGTATACAGCACACCGTGACGGTTGCCGGAGGAATCGAAAACGGTGGCTATGATGTCTCCGTTGTTGTTGATTCCATGGATAGCCGTCCCCGTCGAACCTTCGCCAGGCGCGTGAAACGGCGTGTAGGTCATGCCCTTGTCGGCGGTAGTAAACGACAGGTACGTGCTGCTGGAGTTGACGCCGTACACGGTGATCACGCCCGCGTTATTGATCCCCCAAGCTGTATTCGTAGTTGAGGTACCCGGTGGGTCCAATTTCGTGAGCGTCCCGCCCTCCATCAAAAATCCATGCTGCACGCCGTTCGAGTCGACGTAGGTGCCTACCACCGCGCCCGAGTCATTAATCCCATTCACATTGGTGAGGGTTGCGCCCGGGATTGTGATGTTGGTGAACGTTCCTTTGGCCCACGTAAACCCTATTTCAACACCGTTTGTGTTGGTGCACCAGCCCGCAGCGACATTCGCGTTGTTGATGCCATAAAACTGAATGCCTGTCGCGCCGGGGGTGCCTGGGCAATCCGCCCGGTCGGCTCGGGTAAAGGCGTTCGTACCACCCAGGATCATGGCGTGCTGGACGCCGGCGCTGTCAACGTAATCGCCGGCGATTGCACGTGAGTTGTTTATTGCGTACGTATCCGTCTCCTGCGCTGACGGGAGGGCGATGACATCTCGAAACAAGAACGTCAATGCCGGCGTCACCGCAAGAGCTGTGGATACACAAAGAACGACTAAGAACGCGCCAATAACGGTCTTACGACTTTGCATTTGGCTCCTCCTTCTGAGAGAGAATGGTTATTCCCCTTTCATAAGCACGAAGACCTGCCACAAGAAGTACCGCGAAGACTTGATTTACCAGGGCTACACTGCGAGCGGGGATGAGGGAACTCGCACCTGCAGCCGCGGCTTCAGTCTCCTCCCGGGCGGGAAGGCTGTCAATATGAAAATTCTTCCATGTCGAGGGCCCATGATTATGTCCGCTCGAAATAGCACCTGATCAGCGGGATGAATGGGCTGCTGCGCCCTTGACACACTTTCGATATTTCTGTATATGTGGAAATATAAAATATAAGACTAATGAGAAAAAAACCCAACCCGGAACAAATTACCCGTTATGCCGACATGCTTGGTGCGATGGGCACAGAGCCGCGCCTGCGCATTATGCAATTGCTGCTTACGGCGCATCCCCAGGGAATGGTTGCCGGGGACATAGGCAACGAGCTGGATATTCCAGGCTCTACGCTGTCGCATCACCTCGACAAGTTGAAGAATGAGGATCTGGTCAAGGTGCGGCGCGAGGGAACATTCCTGTGGTACACAGCGAGTACCGATGCCCTGGAAGAGCTGCTCGGATTCCTCTATGCCGAGTGCTGCACCCGTAACAAAGCAGTCCAACCGGAAAAGTTCATTACGATCTGCAACTAGGAGAACACAATGGGAACTGATTTCAAGGAGGTCGTCAAAGAGAAGTACGGGCAGGCGGCGCTGCGCGTGCACACTGGAGGAAGTTCGTGCTGTGGTGCCTCCACGGCGCTGGAGAGCTGCTGCGATCCCATCACCGCCAATCTTTACGACGCAGCTCAGGCCAGCCAGATCCCGGAAGACGCGCTCAAGGCTTCGTTGGGATGCGGCAATCCGACGGCCCTGGCGCAACTCAACCCCGGCGAAACAGTACTGGACCTGGGCTCAGGCGGTGGCATTGACGTGTTGCTGTCGGCGCGGCGCGTGGGACCGGCGGGCAGGGCGTATGGGCTCGACATGACCGATGAGATGCTTGCGCTGGCGCGCGAAAACCAGCGCAAGGCGGGGGTGGAGAACGTTGAGTTCCTCAAGGGCGAGATCGAGAGCATCCCTCTGCCCGACAATTCCGTGGATGTGATTATTTCCAACTGTGTCATCAACCTTTCTGCTGACAAGGACCGCGTGCTGCGCGAGGCGTTCCGCGTGCTGAAACCGGGCGGCCGCTTCGCGGTGTCTGACGTTGTGGTACATGGCGAGGTACCCGCCGAAGTGCGCGCCAGCGTGCGGCTGTGGGTTGGCTGCATCGCAGGGGCGCTGCAGGATACCGACTACACCTCGAAGCTTGCCGCCGCCGGATTCGAAGACATCGAGATCGAGCCCACGCGGATCCACAAGCTCGAAGACGCGCGGGTTTTTCTCCACGATCAAGGCGTTGACGTGGACGCGATTGCACCGCAGGTCGATGGCAAGTTCAGGAGCGCGTTTATCCGGGCGAAGAAGCCCTGGGCGCAAGCTGCGAAGGGCTGAGACAATGCCAGGACGCTACAACGTTCTGTTTCTGTGCACGGGGAACTCGGCCCGTTCCATCATGGCCGAGGCTATCTTGAACCTGAAAGGCCGCCCGAACTTTACCGCCTACAGCGCAGGCAGCCATCCCGCGGGAGTGATACGGCCCGAGGCGCTGCGGCAACTTGAACTCGCTCACTTGCCCACGGAAGGGTTACGCAGTAAGAGTTGGGAGGAATTCGCCCAGCCGGGCGCGCCGCAGATGGACTTCGTCTTCACGGTCTGCGACAACGCCGCCAAGGAAGTGTGTCCGGTTTGGCCCGGCCAGCCGATGACGGCGCATTGGGGCATTTCCGATCCTGCCGCAGTCGAAGGAACGCCAGACGAAATCGGGCGCGCCTATCGCGAAGCCTTCATGGCCCTTGATCGCAGAATTGGCTTGTTCCTGTGTCTGCCACTCGCCAGCCTTGACAAGCTGTCGATTCAGAAGCACATCGACCAGATCGGCCGGCAATGACCGGTCGCCGGATGCATCCTTCGACTGCGCTCAGGAAACCGTCGCACTATTCCACTCGCAATTCTCGAATTCCGCCGGGGCTGCTCACCACTACCAGGTGAGTCAGGCCTATGAACAAGCCGTGTTCGACGATTCCCGCGCGGCGGTCGAGTTGCGCGGCAAGTTGCGCGGGTTCGGCGATGGGGCCGAAATCGCAGTCGAGAATCATGTTGCCCTGGTCGGTGCGATACTCGGCTCCGTCTGCGGCGCGGCGAACAAGATACTTTGCTCCCGATGCTTCAAGATAGCGCGCGGCGGAGCGCCAGCCGAAGGGCAGGACCTCCACCGGGAGAACGTGATTTGTGCCCAGGCAGGGTGAGAGCTTGCTGTCGTCAACCACGATGATTTCGCGCGCGGTGTTTTGGGCTACCAGCTTTTCCCGGAGCAGGGCGCCGCCGCCGCCTTTGATCAAGTTGAGTTGCGGATCGACTTCATCGGCGCCGTCGATGGTGACGTCGAGGGTGCGAGGCAGGTCGTCGGAGAGCATGGGAATATTGAGCTGTACCGCTTCGCGCTGCGTAACCCTGGAGGTCGCAAAGGCGACGATGTCTTTGAGTTTGCCGGTGCGAAGAAGCTCTCCGATGCGGCGAACCGCGAAGATGGCGGTCGAGCCGGTTCCCATGCCAACAGCCATTCCCGATTCAACGTAGCGGACGGCATATTCGGCCGCCTCTTGCTTGAGTGCGGTGTGGGGATCTATCGGCTTCGCGGATTCGCTCATGCTGTTTTGCTCAGGCGCTCACAAACCTCTTTCAGTTGGGTAGGATAATTCTATAACGTGACGCCCCGCCGGCAGCGTTCCAGATCATGACTTGTCAGCCGGCAATTTTGTGGAATCACAGGCCGTCTGGATTTTGACCATTTTTTGACACGCTGGTGACAATCCCGTGACAAGTTCCTGCTCACAGGCGTTAGGCTTGCGCTCAAATGTTGACCGGTGCTTTGCGGTTGGGGGGCGATCAACCTAATCAGGAGGAAAAGCATGACATTAAACAGCGCTACGCTGCTGATTTGCTCAATCCTACTCATTGCGTCCCAAAAGGCCGCGGCCCAGGCCGGCCACCTCGATCCGACGTTTGGGAATGGTGGCATTGTAACCACGGACTTCGGGCCGCAAAGCAATTCCAACTTCGCCAGCGCAAATGGTGTCGCTATTCAGCCAGACGGAAAAATTCTCGTCTGCGGCGGAGTTCCGGGCAAAAACGGTTTTCCGGTCGCCGCGGTAGCCCGCTACAACACCAATGGCAGCCTGGACGCGGCGTTTGGAAGCTCAGGTATTGTGAGCACGCCGAGCATAGAGGATGTCCCGTTTACTTCGATCACCCTGCAGACAGATGGGAAGATCCTGGCTGTAGCGGGAGGCTTTACCGCGTTTGTGGCCCGCTACACCTCGAGCGGAGTGCTGGATTCCACGTTCGGGACTGGCGGGATCGTGACGCTGCAATTCATCAACGGGCCAGTGGCAAGCGGTGTGGTTGTGCAACCGGACGGCAATATTCTTGTGGCCAACAATTACCTGTTCCGACTGTTGCCCAGCGGCCAGTTTGACACCAGCTTTGGGACTGGTGGCGCGGCGAGGGCCGCGGGTTATCAGGCCACTGGGCTGGCGCTTCTTCCCAATGGAAAGATCGTAACTACTTCTAGCGAGATAGCAAGCGGCTTTCTCTCTCAGTATGACTCGAACGGCAGCCTCGACACCACGTTCGGCATCGGTGGCCAGTTGGCTAGCCCCGGAACGGGGCCCGGTCTGGTTCTTCTGAGTAATGGAGAGTTTCTGTCGGACGGGAGTCAGACCAACAACTCTGTCCAACCGGCCAACGGCTTCACCGCCTCCGGTTTTGTGATATCTCGCTATCTAGCAGCCGGGGTTACCGATGCGAGCTTCGGCACGAACGGCGGTACCGTCACGTATATTCCCAATTATCCAAACGTCGCAACTTCCAATCTCGCTGTTCAGCCGAGTGGTGACATTGTGACGTTGGGCACTGCGAGTCATTCTTCGCAAACGGCATTCGCGTTGGCTCGATACACGGCGAACGGACAGCTCGACGGTACTTTCGGAACCAACGGCACAGTTGTCACCTCATTCGGGCTGGGTGCTTTTAATATCTCTGTCAATGCCAATGGGCTGGCAGTCCAGCCGGACGGCAAGATTGTTGCGGCCGGGGGTTACTCATACACCCTCCCTCACGGTCTTTTCGACGCAGGCTTTAAGGTGGTCCGCTACCTTGGTCAATAACTAGGTCCCCACCCAACCTTCCTTTGGTTGGGTGGGATAGTCCTTTTCCGCGACCCCCTGCCCTACGGCCCCACTCCCCCGTTGTGGCAGTCAGAGCAGGTCACGTTCTGCAGGTCACCGATATCCACCGGATGCTTGAAGCTCTCGACGGGCAGCGAGGCAATCTGGGTGCCGCTCTCCTGCTGCTCAAGCACGGTGTGGCACGAGTTGCAGTCCTTGCTGATGATTTTGCCATCCTTGCTCACGTGGTTGCCATCGTGGCAGCGGAAGCAGCCGGGAAAGTAGAAGTGCCCGATGTTGTTGGGATGGGTCTTCCAGTTCACCCGCATGTAAGGGAAGAACGTGGTGCTATAGATGCGTTGCAGTTCGCTCACCGCGCCCTTGATGCTGTCGGGTTTGGTGGATACCAGTTGCGGATACTTCTCCCGATAGAACTTGTTGATCTTGTCGGCAATGGCCTGCTGCGCTTCGTCACCGGATTTGTAGTCGGCGGTCAGGACTTCCACGCCTTGCTGCTTGATGTACGGCAGCGTGGCATCGATGGCGTGGCCGCTGATACTGCGGTCCACAGATAGGTCGGGCGCCACATAAATATGGGTCGGGCGGTTGTGGCAGTCAATGCAGTCCATGCGACGCTTTTCCGCTTTGTCGATCTGCTCCTGAGTGGGTGCGTTGTCCTTCACCGCGTATTCGGTCACCTTGCCGCTGGCGTTTTCCATCCGCACCCAGGGAATCACCTGCCGCTGCACGTCGGTGGAGAAGTAGGTGATTTTGTTGTTGATGTTCATGTGCCAGTGAATGCCTTCGCCGGCCTGGCCCAGGCTGGGATCGCCGCCGCCGGTTTTGATCAGCATGCGGATCACGCGCGGCGTGTTCTGCTCGTCGTCGCCGTAATGGGTGAAAGTTTTAAGCTGCGCGCCCCAGAACTTCTTTGGCCAGTGACATTGCTCGCAGGTTTGCTGCGCCGGACGCAGGTTCGCCACCGGCGTGGGGATGGGACGGGGATAGGTGCCGCGAATGGTGTAGTAAACCTGGCGCATGCCGGAGAGCTTGGATTTCACATACCAGCTCGCGCCCGACCCGACGTGGCAATCGACGCAATCCACACGCGCGTGCGGCGAGGCTTCGTAAGCGGTGAATTCGGGGTGCATGACGGTGTGGCACAACTGGCCGCAGAAGTTCACCGAGTCAGTGAACTCGTAAGCCTTGTAGCTCCCGACAGCGCTGATCAGTGAAAAGATGACGATAAAGCTGAGGACAAAGGCCACGGTACTGCGCTGCGCGGGATTATTCAGGTCAAGGCGCGCGAAGTGGAAGGGCGCACCGACCTCGCGCAGCCTGCGGCGCCGCTCCCAGACCATGCCGATAGGGATCAGGACAATCCCGACGAACAGAATGGCCGGCGCGATCATGTACGCCAGGATGCCAATGTAGGGAGACGCATGGCTGGCCAGCAGGTCGATTAGCACCAGCAGCACGATGTTGGCGAAGGCAACGGCCGCGAGCGCCAAGCCGATCAGGCTAATGGGATTGCGAATGAGATTTTTGGAAACCGGCGGATGATCAGGTAGAGGGTCCTTTTTCTCGGTGTCCTCGGTCATTTGTCAGTTTTCCCTTCTTTGATCTCACCCCAGGGCAATTAGGTACATGCGGTGTTGCAAATCACAACGATAGAGTCGCAGTCTAAAAAAGACAACAGTATTAGCCGGTTCTCTCACCCCAAAGTTGTAAATGGCGGACACCGCCGTGCTCACGTCTCTTGATGCTCCGGTTGCGACACAGTCTCGTCACCGGCGGCACAATTCTCGCGCACACTCTAAAAGCCCGCGTCGTCCCAACCCCCACCTCACGGCTTCTCGATCCACGCGAACCGGAACACGTCCAGCGGGTCCTCAGCGTATCGCGGCTCAAGGTCGAGATGCCCCTCCGCCACTACCCAGTAATACGTCTTCAGCGTGGAGATCATCGTGTCTAGCGCCTCATCCAGCGCGCGATGCGTGGACGCCAGCGCCGATGGCGTCCGTTCGTGATGCGCGAAATGCGGATCTACGGCGGCCTTGAGGTTGGCAGCAACACGTTCCAGGGCCGTCGAATCGCCGGCAAACTCGCGGTCGCCAACCTTGTCGTGCAACAGTTCGGGATACTCTGCAATCTGGGCAAGCACCCGCCGCAAACACAGGCCGGCACTTTCGGAATCCAGCATCCGGAGAACGCGTGCCGCCATGGCGTCGGTGTACGCGCCACGCAACATGTGGAGGAATGGGCTGCGCGAACCCTGCAATTGAGGGTTCTTCGCGATGACCTCGGTCTCCAGCTTGCGATAAATGTCGCGGTCGGCGGCCAGGCTGGCAACCTGCTTGCCGATCTCCCGCAGCTCAACTTTGGTGCGCTCGCGAAACTGCTTTTCGCTCAACATGCCAAAAGTGTAACCGAAGTGGAAACCGCAACCCTGTGCGCTGCGTCACAGACAGGAACTCCAGCTTGGCATAGCCTGTGCGCAGTCGGGTTGTGTGCAGTACTGCTCGCACTGGCACGAAGAACGTGTCGTAAGCCGAGCGGAGCTTGCTCCCCTTGTGCCTTGAGGATGGGGCGGCAAACCCGCAAGTTAATAGCCGACGCAGTGCATCGTAACTGAAACGAGCCCTGTGATCAGGCCACGGTGCAACCCACCGCGACCTGGCGCAGGGCTTTTTGTCTTAAGGAGCGATATGAACCAACCAGTAAATCGCTTTGTATCAGGGCACGACTTCAGTCGTGCCGAAAACGGTGCAGCAAACGGTCGGGCTTCAGCCCCTGCTAGCACGGGCTGAAGCCCGCAAATTCAATGGCACGCTTCGGCCCGACTAAAGTCGGGCCCTGATACAAGGCAAATGCGTTTGGCTTCTCGAGTCCCTGTGGCAGGCCGACGTGAAACTTGAAACTGCAGCTAAGACCCTCGAGAAATGAGGAACGATGTCGGAAAGCGAAAAGCAAGCAACTGTAGAAGCTGGCCCGCCCACCTCTGTGGACGAGCGCCAGCAAACCGCAGGTCCCTCCGCTCGTCCCGCCTGTTCTGCAGAACCGGCGGGACTCGGTCGGGATGACAACCAAGAGGAGGACGCCAAGTCCGGCAAACCCGCTGGTCTCTGCCACCACGCCATGGAAAGCGGGTTTTACTGCCAGAATCCGGCGCTGCGCGGCCGCCGCTTCTGCTATAGCCATCTGCGGCTGCGGGGCCAGCGCCTGCGCATGGCCCGCGCCATCGCCAAGCGCCAGCCCTACCGCTTCGACCTCCCCGCGCTCGACGACCTCTACGCGGTGCAGGCCGCGGTGGAACATGTGGCCCGCGCGCTGGCCTCGGGGCTGATGGACCGCCGACAGGCCGGAACACTGCTCTGGAGCTTGCAGCAGTCGGCCATCAATCACCGCATTCTCGCCCTGCTGCGGATGAATGCCGGGGCGGGTGCCCCACCCTTCTCGCCCGCTGTTGGCGAGAGGGTGGGTGACAACGGTGATAGGGTGGGCCAGCAGCAGCGACTGGTCGAAGAATATCCCGACTTCGAAGCCGAGTTCGGACTGCCAGCCGACATCGACGTCTCCAAGCCGACGCACGTGCTGTTCCCTCCTCCAGAGGATGCCTGGCGCGTCCCCACTCCGGCCCGCGACCCCAAGACTTCGCCCTGGTGTCACCGTCAGCCCGGCAAGCACTGGACCAGGCAGGAGATTGAGCGGGAGGAATTGAACAAACAGCAGCGCTCCATGGGCGAGCAGACCTATCTTCGAGAGGTGAACCGGCTCGATGAGCGCATCGCTCGGCAGCAGCGCCAACAGCACGAGGCAGCCTGGCAGGCCGAGGCCGACCGCCGCAACGCCGCCTTGCAAGAACGGGAACGGCAGTTCGCCAGCATGGATGAAGGCGAGCGTCAGGCCTACAACCTGGGCGTAGTGCGCGCCATGGAAGCGGTACAAGAGCAGGCCGAACAGGAAGAGCGCGGGAAGCAGAGACTGGCCAACGCAGTTTAATGGCTAGTGGTTGGTGGCTCGTGGATTGAGAGGCATCGGTCGAAGTGTGCCGATGCGAAGGCTGACCTCTGTCTTAACCTGCGGAATCGTGACTGCCAGGCAGAGAAATAGTCAATGACGGATGAATGGAAGAGGCGAGCGCGTACGCGTTGGTGTGGATGGCTGTCAGCGAACTATCCACCACTGACCACCCCGGAGGCTAAGTGAAGCAAACAATCAAGTTACTTGTAACCCGTTGCACCTCAATAACTTGGCAGAGAAAATTTCGTAACCTCGTGATTTTAAAGAACCGCAATAAGGGGGCTGCAGCGCAGCTTGAAACTCGAAACCCGCGCCCTGATGCGGGCGATACAATGAAACCCCCGAGGTGCTGGATGACTTATCAAGAGATTGTCGAACGCGAACAGAAGTACCTGCTGAACACGTATGCCCGCTATCCCATCGCCATCGCCCGCGGCAAGGGTGTGTACGTTTACGATGTCGAGGGCAAGCGCTATCTCGACCTGCTTGCCGGGATCGGCGTGAACGCGCTGGGACACGCCCACCCGCGCATCGTGAAGATCATCCGCGACCAGGCCGCGAAGGTCATCCACGTCTCGAATCTTTATTACAACGAGTACCAGGGACTGCTGGCGGAAAAGCTCTGCACCCGGTCGGGACTCGATCGCGCATTCTTTACCAACAGCGGCACCGAGGCCATCGAAGGCGCACTCAAGCTGGTGCGGGCCGCCGGCCACGCCACCGGCGGACCGGACAAGTCCATTGTGGTCGCGCTCGACAACTCCTTCCACGGACGCACCATGGGCGCGCTCGCCCTCACCGCCCAGCCGAAATATCGCCAGGACTTCGAACCTATGCTCGAAGGCGTGCGTTTTGTGCCGCGCAACGATGTCGAGGCCCTGCGCGCCGCCATGGATGAGAAGGTTTGCGGCATCGTGGTCGAACCCATCCAGGGCGAGGGCGGCATCCAGGAAGTGTCGCCTGAATTCCTGCGCGCCTGCCGCCAGGCGGCAGACCAGCACCATGCCGCGCTCATCTTCGACGAAATCCAGTGTGGCATGGGACGCACCGGCCAGTTGTTCGCCTTTCAGCATTTCGGCGTCATGCCCGACGTGGTCTGCGTGGCCAAGCCGATGGCTGCGGGCCTGCCTATGGGCGCGTTGCTGGCAAAGCAGGATTTTGCCCAGCACATCTCGCCCGGCAAGCACGGGACGACCTTCGGCGGAGGGCCGCTCATCTGCCGCGTTGCCTTGGAGTATCTGGCGATCCTCGAAGACGAGAACCTGCTGGAGCGCGTGCGGCGCGTCGGTTCTTATTTTTCGCAGAAGCTGCGCGAGATGGTCGAGAAGTTCGACATCGCCGTCGAGGCCCGCGGCGTGGGCGCGATTCAGGCGCTGCAGTTGAGCATTCTCGGCAAGCCCATCCTCGAAGGCGCACACGCCAAGGGTTTGCTCTTTAACGTGACACAGGACACCGTGCTGCGCTTCCTGCCGCCCTTCCTGCTGGAAGAGAAGCACGTGGACAAGGGAATGCGAATTTTGAAAAAGCTGCTGGCCGCGGCGCAGAAGGAACAGAAGAAGGCGGCCCAGAGCGCCGCGGCTGCGGTCACAGCATAGGGCAGCGGTCTAGCCTGCCCGACGGGAGTTGCGAGGATGTTTGCGACGAGTGGAGACATACCCCTTCGGCAGTTCATCACCAGCTTCAGGACCACGCTTGGTCGGGCGGTCAAGAATCTGCAGCGCTTTCGCAATTGCAGCGTCGGTGACGGTGACAATGGCTTGCCGCGCCACCCATTCCTCATGCTGGAGATGAGCGAGCTTTTTAGCGAAATGCTGCATGCGAAAAGCAGCCTTCGAGCCTCACGCGTGTTCCGAAATCGGATCCAGCGCCGTTTGCTGCGCGCGTTTTGCCCCATGCGGATGCCGCTCCAGCATCTCCATGGTGGCCAGAATTGTGTCCGCCGCGTAGGCAATTCCGGGGTCGGAATTCAGCAGCACGTGATACAAATGGCGGCTCGGCCACTCGGCGTTGAAGTACTTGCGCACAAACGCGGCGCGCTCGCCATCGATGGTGTCAACCATCTCCGTGGCCTCCTGCTGGTCCATCTTCAGCTTGATGAGGCGGCGAATCTTTTCCTCACGCGAGCCGTAGATGAAGACGCGAAAGGTGTCGTCGCGGTGACGCAGAATGTAAGGTGCGCCGCGTCCTACAATGACGCAGTTCCCTTCCCGGCTGACCTTCTCGATCACCTGGTGCGCCAGTTCGACCATCTCGTCGGTGTCGAAGATTTTGTCATCGCCAACAGGCAAAGCGCGCTCATAGCTGCCTCGCCAGAAAACCTTGGCCAGGCGATGCACCAGCGGATCGCACCTTTCGGAATGTCTTGCCACCGCCTTTTCCTGCACGCCGGCAAGCTTGGCGATCTCGCACGTGAGCTGTTGATCGAGGAGTTGCCATCCTTTGCGGCGCGCCAACTCAGCAGCGACCAGGCTGCCGCCTGCGCCATACTCGCGCTCCACCGTGATGATCTTGAACATTGCCCACCCCTGAAATTATGCCGCCAGCATAATAACCCGATTTCTACTAGAAAAGATGCCCGCGCCGTGCCCATCGTTGCGCAGCGTACGGAGTTGTTAAGGACTGTTAAGTCTTGTCAAGTCCTTGTGTCAATAGCAGTCGTAGCGCCATCCGCCGGGTTTTTACCTGCATCCAAGCAAGAAGAACGGAGAGCACACATGCGTATAACCCTCATAGCGGGCTTGCTGTTGGCGTTCACCTGTGGAGCATTGGCGCAGATGCCGGAGTCCGCGCCCGCAGCCCAAACCGCGGCCTTGGCCAGCAACGGTCCGGTAGTTGCGGACTATGCCCGGACCGGCTACCCAAATACGCCGGAAGGACGCATCGCCAAGGAAGTCCGCCACGAACTGCTGATGCTTCCTTACTATTCGCTGTTCGACGATTTGGAGTATAGCGTTCAGGGCCGCACCGTGACGTTGAGCGGCGTAGTCACCGCCGACCACTCGATCACCAAATCCGAGGCTGAAGGCGCCGTGAAGCGCATTGAAGGCGTGGACAAGGTAATCAATGACATCAAAATCCTTCCGCCGTCACCGCTGGATCAGCAAGCGCGAGAAAAGGTCTATCGCGCCATTGCCAACACCGGCTCGCTGTCGCGATATTTCTGGGAGGCCGCGCCCAGCATTCACATCATTGTGGATAATCAGCGGGTGACGCTGAAGGGCTACGTGAACAGCGAGATGGACAAGAACATGGCTACCATCGCTGCCAAGCAGGTGCCCGATGTCTTCCAGGTGACGAACGACTTGCGGGTAGTGAAGTAAACGTATCGCAGGACCCTCGCTCCGCGCCGTTTCGAGGCGAGGTTGTGGCTGATGTCTCGCCTGCTACTTTGGTTGTAAGAGCTTTCATGACTTGCCCACGAGCAATTACAATGAACTAGCGCTTCCGTTGCATCTGTTCATAGTTTCAAGGCACTGCGCCGAGCTGGTCGCGGTTCAACCGCGCAGATTTCGATGTCGTGCTTGAGGGTATTGGTCTGCGTTCCGCGGCCCTAGATTGGAGCAATCATAATGATCCGCCTCAAACAGGTTCTGGCATTCGCCCTGAGTTGGGGACTTCTGCTGGCGATGTCGCCGGCCAGTCCCGACGCGTGGGCGTCTGTGGCCATTCATCCGCCCATCCTTGCCATGCAGGAAGCGCCGCAGGCCGCGCTGTCGGCATCGCAGATTGATGAACTGGTTTCCCCAATTGCCCTGTATCCAGACGCACTGGTGGCGCAGATCCTCGCCGCCTCGACTTATCCCGACCAGATCGTGACCGCCAACTCCTGGCTGCAGGCCAACTCCGGCTTGAACGACGCCCAACGCGACCAGCAGGTGAATGGGCAGTCTTGGGACCCCAGCGTCAAGGCACTCACCCAGTTTCCTTCGGTGCTCAGCAACATGGCGACGAATCTGTCGTGGACTTCGGCCCTCGGTGATGCCTTCTACAACCAGCAGGCCGACGTGATGGCTTCGGTCCAACGCCTGCGCGCCCAGGCTAAGGCGGCAGGGAACCTTAAGACCACGCCCCAGCAAACCGTGACTACGGAGAACCAAGGCGGACAGCAGGTCATCGTGATTCAGCCCGCCAATCCGCAGGTGGTTTATGTGCCGACCTATAACCCGACCGTGGTTTATGGCACGCCGTACTATCCGCCGGGCTACAGCACCGGCGCGCTGGTGGCCACGAGCATAATTTCGTTCGGTGCAGGACTGGCGATCGGCGCTGCGATCAACAATAGCTGGGGATGGAACAGTTGGGGATGCGGATGGCACGGCGGAACTGTCGTCTACAACCGCAATGTATATGTCTCCAACAGCAACGTGTATCGCAATGGTGGATACTACGGGAACCGGCCGCGACCAACTCCTTACGGCAATACTAACTACAATCGATCGGGCAATCGCAACACCAACGTCAGCGGAAATACCGTCAACGTCAATACCGGCAATCGGAACACCGTCAACAACACCAACCGCAGCAACAACATCAATAGCGGGAATCGAAACAACAACATCAACAACGCAAACCGGCCCAACAACGCCGCTAATAATGCCAATCGCCCCAACGCGGGCAATCGTCCAGCCCAGGCCCCGGCGGCCGACCGCGGCTACGGTCAAAAGCCTGCGACCGGCACCAAGACAGGTGCCTTCAGCGGACAGGGCTCCGGGGGCCAAACCCGCCAGCAAAGCAATCGTGGGCAGCAGAGCTACGGCGGAGGCGGCGGACAACGCAGCGCGCCAGCAGCCAAGAGCGGCGGAGGCGGCGGCCGCAAACGGTAAGTCAGTGGCTAGTGGATAGTGGATAGAAAAGCAGGCTAATCCGAAAGGTGCTTATATGCGGTGGCAATCAAATCTTATTAACGCAGCGGCCTTGATCTCACTCGTTCTTTTGGCAGGCATAGCTCTCGCCCAGGAAGCCGGGCAGAAAACCTACGCCAATGCGCAGGACGCGGGCCAAGCGCTCTACGACGCGGTGAAGTCGGGCGACAAGGCCACAATGGAAGCTGTTCTCGGCGCGTCATCGGTTAGTGTCCTGTCTTCCGGCGACGAGGTCGAGGACAAGAACAACGGCAAGTTCTTCACCGACCGCTACGAACAGATGAATCGCTGGGCGGAGGAAATCAATGGCAACCAGACATTGATCATCGGCGCGGAAAACTGGCCGTTTCCCATTCCTCTGAAGAAGGACGCCGCTGGTACGTGGTACTTCGACACCCAGGCCGGCGTGAAAGAGATCCTCTTCCGCCGCATTGGCAAGAACGAGCTGACGGCCATTCGCACCTGCCGAGTTCTGGCTGACGCGCAGGATGAATACTTCGGGCAAAAGCAACAGTATGCTCAGCACATCGTGAGCGAGCCGGGGCAGCAGAACGGCCTCTACTGGAAAGTTGCCGAAGGAGAGCCGGAGAGTCCCATCGGGCCGCTGGTGGCTAATGCCACGGCAAAAGGTTACGGCGGTCAGCACGATACTCCGCAACCTTACTATGGCTACTTCTTCCACACCCTGACCGCGCAGGGCGCCCATATGAAGGGCGGCGCCAAGAGCTACATCGTGGACGGCAAGATGACGGGCGGTTTCGCCTACGTCGCTTATCCTGCCGAGTATCGTAATTCCGGCGTGATGACCTTCCTGGTTGGTCCGGACGGTATTGTGTACGAGAAGGACCTCGGTCCCAAGACTGCCGACCTGGCCAAGCCGATGACGGCCTACAATCCGGACAAGACCTGGAAGCCAGCCGCGAGCGAAGATGACAGCGAATGAGTCGTTTGCAAAAATTAGGTCCTGCGCAGGTCGGTCAAACTGAGTTAACGTCGGCCAGCGGGTTCCAGGCTGCCCATTTTGAGCCTTCGACAACTAACAAGCGGCCGCTTAAGCCGACATACGGCCAGAGATGCTGGCGAACCTGTACCGCCGTGGAGTCAGTGCGCAGCATCCAAACAGTCCCTAGAACACGCTTGGCACCGAGTGTCGTCAGTGCATCCCACAGGTTCTTGCCGTTTTGATTCGGCTTGTCCGCGAGATTGTAGGCGATGAAGTAAACCGCCATGGATGACTTCCTCCTCGCCGCGAAACAAGCCAGCTCCAGAGCGCGGAGGGCGCGCTCCTATGCAGTTTTATCGGCAAGTCGGGAAACATCATTAGAGGAAGTGCGGCGGAATGGAATACAAACAGCACTGAAAGAAAACTCCCGCTGGCTTACCAGCAGGAGTAATCGCTAAGACAGCTTCTGGATATTTGTCCTAGATGTCGTAGTACATCTGGAACTCGTAGGGATGCGGACGCAAGCGCATGGCATTCACTTCCTTCTCCCGCTTGTAGTCGATGAAGGTGTTGAGCATCTCCTCGGTAAAGACGTCGCCCTTTAGCAGGAACTGGTAGTCGCGAGCGAGCGCGTCCAGCGCCGATTCCAGCGAGCCCGGCATGGAAGGCACTTTTGCCAGCTCCTCTGGGCCGAGATCGTAGATGTCCTTGTCAAGCGGCTGGCCGGGATCGATCTTGTTCTCGATACCGTCGAGGCCGGCCATCAACATGGCGGAGAATGCCAGATACGGATTGCAACTCGGGTCAGGCGGGCGGAACTCAACCCGCTTTGCCTTGGGCGAAGCCGAGTACATCGGAATGCGGCAGGCTGCTGACCGATTGCGCCGCGAGTACGCCAGGTTTACCGGAGCTTCGAAGCCCGGAACCAGACGTTTATACGAGTTGGTCGTAGGCGCGATGATGGCCGACAGCGCCGGGCCGTGCTTGATCAGGCCGCCGATGTACCACAGCGCGAGCTGTGACAGCCCGGCATAACCATCGCCGGCGAACAGCGGCTTGCCGCCCTTCCACAGCGACTGGTGCGTGTGCATTCCGCTGCCGTTGTCCTGGAAGAGCGGCTTGGGCATGAAGGTCACGGTCTTGCCGTACTGGTTGGCCACGTTCTTGGCAATGTACTTGTACAGCAGCATGGCGTCGGCCGACTTGATGAGCGAGTCGAACTTCAGGTCAATCTCGGTCTGGCCGCCGGTCGCGACTTCGTGATGGTGGCACTCGACCTCGAGCCCGCAGTTCTGCATGGTAAGCGCCATCTCGCTGCGCAGGTCCTGGTAGTGGTCGGTAGGCGGCACCGGGAAGTAGCCTTCCTTGTAGCGCGGACGATAGCCGAGGTTGTTCTCCACGCGGCCGGAGTTCCAGCGGCCTTCTTCGGCGTCAATGAAGTAATAACCCTCGTGCTCGTTCTGGTCGAAGCGGACGTTGTCGAAGATGAAGAACTCGGCTTCGGCGCCGAAGTAGGCGGTGTCGGCCAGGCCAGTGGACACGAGGAACATCTCCGCCTTCCTGGCGATGTAGCGCGGATCGCGGTCGTAACGCTGCTTCGTGACGGGATCGATGACGTCGCACACCATCACCAGCGTGGGCGCTTCGGTGAAGGGATCGAGTATGTACTTTGACGCGTCGGGAATGAGCAGCATGTCGCTCTCATGAATGGCCGCCCAGCCGCGGATGGACGAGCCATCCATTCCGAAGCCCTCTTCGAACGACGATTCGCTGAGCTGCCCGATGGGGTAGGAAACGTGGTGCCACAGTCCGGGAATGTCGGTGAAACGCAGGTCGAGGATTTGAACGTTGTGCTCTTTGACGAAGTCCATGACTGCCTTTGGATCAGGCTTGGTATCAGCCATTCTGGTTCTCCTTAGTTGCCACCCGCGCAAGTGAGGCGCAAGGGCGTTGATGGCATTGCCGTTTGAATTTTATGGAACGTTGTGCCCGCACTCCACCAGCTTCAGCCGTGGAGAGGCACAATCTTCCGGAGTAGGAATTCCGAACTGCGAACTGCATTGTTGGGATAAGGATCGGTGGCCACGGGAGCTTACCCGAAGGTCACCTTAGAGAATACGTTGCCACGGCAGCGCTGGCTAATACAATGTTTTTATGGGTGCGATAACCACCGCTTATGAAGGCGCGAATCCTTGATTTTACTGAGGAAAACGGCTGTTCGCGTAGAATCGAGAGGCATCGTGTAAGCGACGCCGGCGTCGGTTGCACAATGCGCGAGGCAGTTTCTGGCTGCGAAACACGACCTCGGCTTGCAGGTTACCGTTGTGGATGGTCTGGCTAGTTGCTAATTGCTGCTTTATGGACTTCGATCAGCTCGAGACATTTCTGGAGGTCGCACGGCTTAGCAGCTTCTCGCGAGCGGCTGAGCGGCGCTTTCGCACCCAGCCGGCGATTTCGTCGCAAATTCGTAGCCTGGAGGACGAGGTGGGAGCGAAGCTGCTCGACCGCAGCGGCGGCAAGGTGGCGATGACGGCTGCGGGCAAGGTTTTCCAAAAATACGCCGAGGACTCCATCGAGCAGCGCCGCATTATGCTGGTGACGCTGGCGGAGATGCATCGCATCCCCCGCGGCGAGATTGTGGTCAGCGCCAACGAGGGCACTTGCTTGCACATCCTGCCCGAGGTCTTTGCCGAGTTCAAACGTCAGTACCCCAATGTGGCGGTCAACGTGAAGCGCCTGGAGCACGCCAAAATCCTGGAGGCCATCATTGATAACTCGTGCGACTTCGGCATCGTGTCGCTGCCCGTGCCCGACAAACGGCTGACGATCGTCCCCATTCATCGCGAGGAGCTGATCGTGATCACTCCGCCGCGTCACCCGCTGGCCAGGCGCGCCAAAGCAACAGTGGCGGAGGTCCTCGAGTATCCCCTGCTGCTACCCAAAGTCGGTCGCACGCGTGACACGCTGGAGACACTGTTTCACGAGCGCCGTCTGAAGCCCATCATCTCGATGGAACTGGACTCCAGCGAATTACTGAAGCGCTTCGTGGCTGCTGACGTAGGCATCGGATTCATCCCGCGCTCCCATGTAGCCGAGGACCTGCAGGCTAAGGCGCTGGCGGCGCTCAACTTGGCCGACGCCAGCATTCAGCGCGACTTGGCCCTGGTTTTCCGCAAAGATAAGGCGCTTAGCCGCGCAGCGCTGGCGTTTATTGATATTGCGGTTAAGCTGAAGCAGGTTGCACCGGCGGTGGCGGCCGGTGTCTCGCTTTAATCTGGTTTTCATATAGCGCCGCGCGCCCGGTGTGATATTTTTGACCATTCGAACAACCACTCTCTTCCTGGAGAACAGACATTGGCAAAGGACATGGTCCCTAAGCGGATCTTCCTCACCAAAGGCGTGGGGAAACATAGGGAGCGACTTACCTCTTTTGAATTAGCGCTGCGCGATGCGGGAATTGCGGCCCAAAACCTGGTTCGCGTGTCATCCATTTTCCCGCCCAACTGCAAATTGATTCCTCGCAAAGATGGGCTGAAATATTTGTCGCCGGGCGAAGTGACGTTCGCGGTCGTTGCCGAAAACTCGACTCGCGAACCACACCGGCTGACGGCATCCTCCATCGGAGTGGCTATTCCGGCCGATCGCAGCACATATGGCTACCTAAGCGAACATCATTCTTTTGGCGAGACCGATGATGTGGCCGGAGATTACGCCGAAGAACTGGCTGCCGAGATGCTCGCCACCACGCTGGACGTCGAGTTCGACGCTGACAAATCGTGGGATGAGAAAAAGGAAGTTTACCGCCTGTCCAACAAGATCGTGCGCACCGCCAACATCACGCAGAGCGCGGTGGGCGATAAGCGCGGCCGGTGGACGACGGTGATTGCGGCGGCGATATTGATTTTTGAGTAACTTCGCGCCGCAGGCCCGGAGCGGGCGAGAATCTTTTCACCACAGAGACACGGAAGCTGAAGAATTTGAAACACAGAAATGTATTTGAGGTGGCCCTTCTTTTTCTCACGAGCCTGAAGCTTCCATCCCGTCGCGAGTGTGATTGGCTTGGACTAACGCCGGTACGCGTTGGGTTCAGGTCCCTTTTCCAGAGTCTCGCGGTTCCAAATCAAACCTTCGCGGCTGTAGTTGGCCATCTCGAAGTCCTGGGTCAACTCCAGCGCGTCCACCGGGCAGGCGTCCTCGCACAGCCCGCAAAACATGCATCGGCTCAGGTCGTAGGTGAACTCGGTGAGTTCCTTGCGGCGGGTCTTTTCGTTGCGCTCGCTGCCCACGACGATCAGGTTCTCCGGGCAAGCCAGCGCGCACAGGTCGCAGGCGATGCACAACGTCTCGTCGGTATTGGGATTGTTGTTGAGACGAGGCGCGCCGCGGAACCGCTCGGCCACTTCCGGCCGCTGCAGCGGATACTGTTCGGTGATGGCTTCCTTCGGGTCCTGATTGCGGAAGGTGACCTTCAAGCCCTTGATCAAATCCACGAACAGCATCTTGCGCAGAGTGGTTTTCATCCTCAGCCCTCAGATGGAAAGCAGTGTAGCACGGCAAACCCGCCTTTCGCTCTTCGCTATTCTCCTGTCGCTTCTTTCTGCTTACGCAGTTCCTCCATCACCGATGAGATCAGCTCTTTCGCATCGGTTATGCCCTTCATCACGATTTGCACGTCCATCGCCGGTTTGCCGGGCTGGCGAGCGCTCTGGCAATAGATACCGTGCTGGCCCACCAAAGTCAGGGCATCGGTGAGGACATCGAGGGCGACGGCCAGCCGGCCGCGAGGCACGCCCATCATGAACTCGTACCGATCCAGCTCCGCGCGTCTTTCATCCAATATGCTCATGCCGTGAATTGTATCGTCCGGCGCGGGCGTGAATAATAGAGCGGCAACCTCGAGTCGTCAGAACTCGTATCCCAGAGGAGAGAGCGCAATGAAGAAGAGTCATTTATGGATACTCGTCGCGATAGCAATCGCTGCGCTGGCCGCTATCGTCGTGGCACAAGGAAACAAGCCCGCGAGCCCTGCGGGCGAGGCTACGTTGAAATTCGATGACGGCAAGACCGTGACCATCGAGTACAGCCGTCCGTCCATGCGCGGGCGCAAAATCTTCGGCGGACTCGTGCCCTACGACCAGGTATGGCGTACTGGCGCCAACGCCGCCACCAGCCTGAAGACCGACGTTCCTCTGACCATCGGCGCTGCTAGTGTTCCAGCAGGCAACTACACGCTCTACACTCTGCCTGGTGCAACGAGCTGGAAGCTGATCATCAACAAGCAGACCGGACAGTGGGGCACTGAATACAACCAGTCCCAGGACTTGGCGCGCGTGGACATGAAGGTCAACCAGCGTTCCTCGCCGCTGGAAGAGTTCACCATCTCCTTCGACAAGATCAGCGGCACCTCGGCAACGCTCAAGCTGGAATGGGACACTACCGCTGCCAGCGTGGACGTACAGGAGAAGAAATAGCTCGAGCGGTTGTTGCTGTCGAACAAGGGCGGACTGCTTCCCGTTTCGGGAAATATTACTAGTTCGGGTAATAATTTACTTGACTCCACCATTGTTTTGAGCTACTATTTTGACAGTGAGGGATGCCATGAAAGACCCTGAAAGCCTCCAAGAAGCAATCGAGTATTTCTCGAATCCCGACAACTGCATTGACTATCTGGCGCTGCACCGCTGGCCGAATGGCAGGGCTGTGTGTCCCACCTGCGGTTCCGATAAGGTAAAGTTTCGGGCCAATCGTCGGACTTGGACTTGCTCCAAGCATCATGCCAAGCGCGAGTTCTCCATCAAGGTCGGTACTGTGATGGAGGATTCCGCAATCCCCCTCGATAAGTGGCTCACTGCAACGTGGCTCATCACCAACTGCAAGAACGGAATCAGCAGCTACGAGATCGCGAGCGACATCAAGGTTACTCAGAAGTCTGCATGGTTCATGCTTCACCGCATCCGACTGCTCATGCAAGATGAGAACTTCGGTAGCAAACTCGGCGGCGAAGTAGAAGCCGACGAAACTTTCATCGGGGGTAAGGCCCGCAATATGCACAAGGATGTCCACGCACGGCGCATTACCGGACAGGGCCAGAGCTTCCGCGACAAGACTGTTGTAATGGGAATCTTGGAGCGCGGCGGGCAGGTTCGCACTCAGGTCATTCCCGACCGCCTCAAGGGAACCTTGCAGCCCATCGTTCGCAAGCATGTCCATCTTGGAAGCGCATTGTTCACTGACGAGATGGGGGGATATAAAGGCTTGGTTGGTGAGTACGAGCACCAAATCATAGACCACGCGATTGAGTATGTGAACGGTCGCATACACACCAATGGCCTTGAGAACTTCTGGTCGCTTCTGAAGCGCACTCTTGGTGGAACCTATGTTGCTGTTGAACCGTTTCATCTGTTTCGTTACCTTGACGAACAATCGTTTCGATTCAATAACCGTGCAACCAAGAAGAACAAAGTTACCGCTGCCGACAGGTTCAATATGGCCGTTCGTAATCTTGCCGGAAAGCGCCTCACCTTCGCCGAATTGACTGGCAAGGTGGGAACCGCCGAGGCTTTCTAATGTTTCACGTTTGAAGCGCGGGCGGAGGCCAAGGCCTTAGCCCGCCTTTGTTTTTCCAGCTTGCGTTTGCGCTTCCATTCCTTCTCGCGCCTCACGATCTCGTCGTGGGGTACGGACATCATCTTCCGCACTACAGCATCAAACTTTTCCGATTCGCTCATGCCATTTCCTTCGCCATCCAAAATATAACCGCCGTGCAAAGCTCGAAAAGGATAGGAGCTTCTTCCGGCGTCACATCCACATCTGGGTGAATATACGAATTGCGGTCAAATTCTCTTATTTCGTCCAAACGGTCGGCTATACGTTTGGGAGCTTTTTCCACCACTAACTGCTCAATGTAGATTTTCCAATCTTTCTTTTTCTTTATCCACGGGTGGCCTGCAAGAAATTCATAGTATGCGAGAATTAGCGATTCTGTCGCTCTACAAACATGAAACGCGCAAGCTGTGGGAATATCAAATGCTAAGCATCTTCCCGCTTGCCGCAAATCCGCGAGGGTCTGCGCTGGCAGTTTTGATCTTACCGCAGGGGAAAACTTATTCTATGGCTTTTCTATAAGTTGCCGCGTGCTGTATATACCCTTCGGGGTAACCGTGAACACATCTAGATTGCGATGTTCACGCTCAAAGTTTCGGTCAAAATCATCCTTCCAGCCCGACAGTGCCAGCATCTGCGGCTGGGTCATCTTTCCTTCCCAGTCACCAGGAATTTCTTCCAGCAGGGTTTGTACCGTGTCAAGCAGGGAAGCGGCAGACGTCCTAGTATCCTTTAGGGCATCAGTAAAATCCTCAGTCTCTTTGAGAAATGCCTTTAGCCAGTCTTGTGGCATTATCAAGTTCATGTACAAATCTTGGAGGCCCATTCCGATGGAAACATTTTCCATCATGTAGCTGAGGCAGCTACCAAGATGGTAAAAGATGTTGAGGTTAGTTTCCTTCATATCGCCATCCCCAATGGGCGCGAACCACCTTCCCCAATATCTTGGGTTACTTCTAATTCCACGAGTACGGACGCGATTCTGCTTCGCGTCCGTACTGGGCAAATTTTGCACGATGAACCTTCCTTTCCGAAGCTCATCGGCGCAAATTTACGTTCCTCCGAGAATCATGCACTTACAGGCATGGTGGAGTCAAGTAAATTATTACCCTAGTTCGTCAATACCCCCTTCCCCCGCCCCTGCTGTTTAGAATCAGAGGGTTGGCGGGAAATCCGCCGCAAAATATTCAATCCCAACAGCTTCCCTGTAACGGATTGACACTCAAGCACTTGCCTCGTCCTCCTCGTCCTCGTCTGCATCTCCGAAGTAGCTGAGGGCTTCATCGGCCAAGCCAATTCCCAGGTTCTCCACCGCACCCCAGCGGGTGTGCCAATCCGCAGCGAAGTCTCCTGTGTCGCAGCAAAAATCGCTCCACTTGCCGAGGAAGTCCTCAAAGTCACCCGGATCTTTCCCGCCGTCCGTCTTAAGAACCATAAATAGGCAGGTCGGGTGCGAGCACAGTCTGTCGCGATTCGTGCGCAGAGCGGCCCCGGTCCTTGTCCGGCAATCCCCACAGTTGGTCACGCCGCTCTGAGGCAGCCAGTCGGCGGGTTGGTCATCTCCTTCCCAAAACTGCGCCATCTGTTTGTACATGTGGTTGGGGCACAGTCTGCAGTTGACGATTTCGCCGTTTAGCAGCCGACCACCCTCGTCGCCGGGCATCCATTGTTGCGCCATCATCTCTGCCTCTTCCGTTGACTGACGCTGCGCCTGCGGCGGGCACAGGCCACGTGGTAGCTTTTTGGCAAGTGCCTCCACTTTGGCGGTGTCAGGCACGGGGCCGGCCTGCGATTCCGCGAAACGAGCGCGCGCTGCCGCTATGCCGGAAGGCGCTGGATCTGCGGCGCGGTCAGCCGGAGTTTCTTCTGTCGCCGTTGCGCCTTCTTCACCGTTATTCCTGCCGATTGGCGGCGAACCAATTGCATCAGCCATGTTCTCGTCAGTGCCAACGGCGGCAGGCGCCGTGGTCGCCGGCGGAGCGGCGGTAGAGGCATAACCTTCCTGGCCGCCGGTGCTGTCCTCGTCCATAAGCCCATAATCTTCTTCGAAGCTGTCATAGGCGACGCAGCGGTTCTCAGCCTCGGGCTTCACCTCGAACGAGGCGTGGTCCCTACCGCGAAGATTGCAGGCGGCGTTTTGCAGACCGTAGAGAAGATGCCCGGCATCGCGACGCTCGAGGCGGCCTTCGCAAATGGCGTCCAGAACCTGCATGATGCCGGCCTGCACCGCGTTGAGGTTCTCCAGCGGCGGCAGCTCGATTCGCCAAGGCTGGTTGCGCCGGCGATGCCGGGCGATGCGCTCGCGGCGTCCGCGCCAGGTCAGATGAAAATGGCAGTAGTCGCGGCCGCGCAGCGCCGCGCTCCCGCAAAAGATGCCACCTTCCTTGATGTGATGGCAGAGTTTAATGGCCATGATGTTCTCCTATGAGTTGCTTTGGGAAGTATTCGCGCCGGAAGGAGAAGCATGGACGGCAATGGCCTAGGAAAGAAGACCGAAGAGGAACAAAGCGGCATGCTCGCACCTCAGGAGCGAGAATTCAGTGCAAGCACGCGCCACACGCGAAAAGGAATGAAGCGTGTTGCGCTCAGCTTAAGTTTGGGGTGGATGGTAACCGGAAGTCAAGACTAAAGTAACAAAATAATGGTTACGATTCCCGAAATGGGGATCCACACGCCCTTTTGGATTATCATCTTCTGCCAACGCAGCGTCCGTTTCGGCGGTATTTGGCGAGGGATGGCGCGCGCGAGCAGAGAATGCACCGCTGAAGCGGCGCTCCGCCCATTACAGCAAGAGTGAAAACGCTCTGAGCCGGTGAGTAGCTACTTGAATGCGAGCAGCGGTAACAGCTCCGACGATTCCGGGAGTTCGATATCGAAATGCTCGCGCAGGCAGGGGCGAATCTCGGCTTCCGTGGTGAGACGGCTTTCTTCCCGATTGCCACCGCGAGTGACGATGAGGCGCATATTGGTCAGGGTGATGCGGCCATCAGGTGTCGCCTTGCTACAGATCCACCGCTGGGTGAAGCCGGATTCCGGCGATGTCTGGTGGAAGTGACACATCCCGCTGTAGTCGCTGAGCTGGCGCGGAACGTTGCGGAAACAGTACAGAGGGACCTGGCCTTTCTCATCTTCGCGAAGAAGTTGCCATTCATCGCCGACGGGCGAAACGCTGTAGCGGTGTCCGTTTACCTGATCTGCTCCTCCCGCATGAAAGACAATAGGATCGACAAACGAGTCGCCGAAGCCGACGTCCACCAGCCACGGTTCTTGCAGTTGCACCTTTAACAGCATGTGATCGAACTCCGGACCGAAGCCGCCATCGTCGCGGCGCACGCGCGCTGAGAGCATCTGGACCTGAAAGCCCATCGCGGTTAGCAACTCGCAAAACAAGCCGTTCAGCTCATAGCAGAATCCACCGCGGCGGCGCACGATAATCTTGTCATAGAGCTGCGCCAGGTTCAGACGGATGGTGTTTTTCAGCGGGATGTCCAGGTTCTCGAATGGGACGGTGAAAAGATGTTGCCGATGCAGCGCGCGCAAACTCGCAGAAGAAGGTTGACGTGGACCGTCGTAGTCAATCCGGCGGAGGTAAGTCTCGACATCCATCGCTAAACCGGCAGCTCATCCTGCAGCCAGCCTGCTTCGGCGTGTAGTTTTGGCTCGGCGGTCAGGTCAAGCACGAGGTTCTCCAGTACCAGGCGTTTGCTGGGTGGATTAGAGCGCAGTGCGAGGTCGGCGCGCGCCACGCGGCGGATGGCGCTGGTGAGTTCGCGGCGTGACTTGTAGCGGCGCGCCTGACGAATGACGTCTTCAGCGGCGAACGGCGGAATGCGGAAGCCTTGCCACAAAGCCTGCCACAGAGCGCGCGAGTCGCGCACATTACGCTCCAGAATGACGAGCATCTGCCGGAATGTCCGCGACAGCATGTAGAGATGCCCGATGGCGGCTTCGTCGCCGTCGCCGCTGCTCAGAATGGCGTCCAGCACACCCAGGGCGCGGGCCCGGTCCCGGGAAGAGATGGCGTCGGTCAGTTCGTAGAACGATCTTTGCTTGGCTGCCAGCACTAGGGTCTCTACATCGCCCAGCGTGATGCGCTTCTTGTCGCCGGAAAAAAGGACCAGCTTCTCCAGTTCGCTGGCGACCATCATCATGTCGCCGCCGAGGGAGTCCACCAGCTCGCGCGCGGCGTCGCTGTCCAGCTTGACGTCCTCGTCGCTGGCGGTGTCGATGGCCCACTTAACGGCGTCGCCTTCATCCACGCGGGCAAACTCGAGAATGGTGCAGTGCTCGCCCAGAGTTTCGCGGATGCGTTCGTAGCGCTCCTTGTCGGTCAGGTCCATGCGGCGGGCGTCGGCGGGAATGCTGATGTGGTCGGCAACAAAGATAAGCAGAGCGTCCGGATTGGGATTCTGGAAGTACTCTTCGATGGCCGTGTATTCCTCGTCGTGTTTGCCGCGGCTGTAGAGGTTCTTCACCCCACGAATAAAGAACACCTGAAATGGGGACATAAGAGAGGGCGTGCGCGCCCGATCGAGGACCAGGTGCAAGTCCACATCGGCCAGGTCCATGTCATAGAGGCTAAGCTCGCGAACGTCGGCTGGCACCAAGTGCTGCAAGATGGCATCGCGACACCGCTTGCGGAAGAACGCTTCGTCGCCAATGAAGACATAACCCGGCGACAGCTTTCGCGCTTTGACATCGGCGACGAACCGGTCGGAGGCCGCGAAGCTCCGCATCCTAGTACGCCTCCAGCATGTCACTTACCAGGTTTTGCGAGAAGCTGGATGCCAGCCGGTCGAGCGCCGGACTTTCCTCCTCGAAGAAGTTCTTGCCGTTGTCCGCAATCTGGTACTGATCGCGATAGATGAGGCTGGGATTGTCCCAGAGCACTCTGCCTTTGCTGCTCACCAGCGAGACTTTCATTGTGACCAGTACCCACGACGACGAGATACCGCCGGTCTGGGAGTTGTAGGTTAGAGGCGCAATAAAGGTGTTTAGTACCGTCCCATGGAGCGTTGCGTCCGCCGTACCGTCGTCCATGGTAACAATCCGGTAATTAGTCCGGCTGCGCAGTTCGCGGACGACGGAGGCGGTTAAGATCTCTTCAATGTGATAGGTGTTGGAGATGTTGCCGAAGGACGGCACGTAGATGGTGTGCATGTCCGCCGGAAGACGAACGCCGTGCGCGCTGGTGTGGTATCCGCAGCCTGCTGTGGCCAGCAAAACAGCCAGCATGCAGCCAATAAAGGATGAGCGACCGCGCCGCAACGTCATTATTGCACCGTTCCTCGTGGACGAGCGGCGATCATGCTTTCGGCGCACTCCGCAGCGGTCAATGCCGCGATACGCAGATTGTCGGAGGCAGCCCAAATCCAGAAGCCCTTCGCGTTTTGAGAATCGCGGCGAGCAAACACCTGAATCTGCTCCTGGCCTGCGGCATTCACGTTGCTGGGCGACTCCTCCTGTCCTTGCAGGACGTCCACGTGCTCGCCGGATAGCGCCGCTGTGAGTTCCTCGATTTGCGCAGGCTGGTCCACCTCAATGTACAGCGAAAACGCGTGCCCGTGGAAGATGGGCGCTTGCAGTAGCATCAGCGAAGGCACCGTCAGTCTGTCGCCAACCAGGCTGCGGAAGTGCCGCTGGATTCGGCTTTCCACAGATTCCAGCGAAGGCAGAGAGTGTTCGCCATAGCGATCCAGAAGGTTGAATGCTACCTGTGAATCGAAGACACCTTTGGGGAGCTGCTGGAAGGAGAGCAGGTTCACGGTCTGCTCGTGCAGTTCGTCCATGCCGCGCTTGCCGTGTTCGGAGGCGGGCTCGAACGCCGTCGCGATGGAGCGCGCGATGCTGCCAATTTTTTCTGCGCGGAGCATCAGCAGGGCCAGCACTACCGCGGCGGGATGCGCAATGGTTACGGGCGCTACCGTGAAGTCCACCTTCGGCAGAATGTTCAGCTCGCGTTCGATCCAGGGAGCGCGCAGCAGAGCGCCCTTCTCGTTTTCCAGCGCATAGGAAAGATCGACGATATCGCTACCCGCCTTGCGCGCCATTTGCCAGATACGGCGGGTGAAGTTCTCGTCGGAAGCGAAAAAAGTGAAGTCCACATTTTCCAGATGCTCAGGTAAAACGCTCTGAATAAAGGTCGGCTCCTCGCCGACAGCCTCTAACTGCCCCAGCGATTCGTCATCGTCCAACAGGCGGATATCCTGGGTAGGAAAGTTGCGATCGCCAAGGACCTCCTTCAACTCGCGGCCTTTCAGCGTGGCAGCGCCCACAATGGCCACGCGGAACATCCCACCCCAATGTCCGCCGTCGCTACGAACTCCGGCGGGGTTGCTGGCTCCATTTTTCATCAGGCGTGCAATACCTCGTCGTGTGGAGGAGTGGGCGGCGCCGCAGGCCGGCGGAAGACGAATGTGAGCCGGGCAAGCACACCTGCCAGGATGTAAACCACCGCGATTACGAACAACACATACTGGGAGGAAAACCAGATGAGCGCGATAACAGCGCCGATCACAATGAGCCAGCGAAAGTTCTGCGGCTGGCGGAAGTTAATGCCCTTGAGGCTGGGGAACCGCCAGGTACTCACCATCAGAAAGGCGAGGGCAAAGACGAACACGCCCCACCCTATCGAGAGCCACCAGATTTGCAGCGGATTTCCCTCGACCAGGTGAACCACCGCCGCCACCGCTCCCGCACCCGCAGGGATGGGCATGCCAACAAAATATTTTCTTCCTGGACGACCGGGGTTCGAGGGTTGCGGATTGACCTGAATGTTGAAGCGGGCCAGGCGGCAGGCCCCTGCCAGCAGGAAAACAAAGGTGGCGATGGCGCCCAATTGAACGACGCGCGCTCGGAGGTCGAGATCGCCCGGGAGCGGCACCATCCGGAAGCCCCAAGTCCAGGCCAATATCGCAGGCGCAATGCCAAATGCGATGACGTCGGCCAGCGAGTCCAGCTCCCGGCCGAACGGACTGGCGGTGTTGGTGAGGCGCGCGATACCGCCGTCGAAGAAATCAAGCACAATGGCGATGCCAATCGCCTTGGCCGCGAGGTTGAAGTGCCAGGGAGCGGAAGGCGTGCCCTGAATGGCCTGCGAGATGGCATAGTAACCAGCCGCAATGTTGCCGGCGGTGAAGATCGAGGGCAGAAGGTAGAGGCCCTTCCTGACACGGCGTGGCTTTTCCAAACTGGTGTAGTGGTGCTTTAGATCTTCGTTCATCGCACCTCCACAGCTTCTCGAAGGGTGGGTACGACCGCCTTGGGCTGGGCAACCGCGAGGAGACTTGATCCGCCCTTCACCTTGTCACCTACGCGCACTCTCATCTCGACACCGGCGGCGAAGATCACATCCACGCGAGAGCCAAACTTGATAAGCCCGACACGTTCGCCGCGCGCCACCGGATCTCCAGCCTTCTTGGTAAAGACGATGCGCCGCGCCAGCAGTCCGGCAATCTGCTTGAAGATTACCGTGCCCGCGTCTCCTTCGACGGTCACCACATTCTGCTCGTTGAGCTCCGCCGAGATAGCTCCCATCGCGTTGCGGAACTGCCCACTCTTGTACTGTACGCCGGTAATCATTCCGGCAATAGGAGAGCGGTTGACGTGCACATCAAAGACATTCAGAAAGATGCTGATACGGGTCTGCGACCGGCCGTTCTGCTCGATAATGGACACGTCAGTAACTTTGCCATCAGCGGGAGAAACTATGGCTCCCTGCACTGCGGGAATCTGCCGCTCGGGATCGCGAAAGAACCATAAAAAGAACGCTGCCAGCAGCAGGGGGATGACCGCCAAGGCAGGCATTGTTACCCACCCCACCAGCCCTGCAACTGCCATAAAAGCAAGTCCGTAATAGATGCCATCGCGAACCATGGGCTGCTTTGATTATAGAGCCTGGGCTGGGCTACCCTAATTCGATGGCGCGACAATTTCCCGCGTGAGCTGGTCCATGTGCTGCTGCACTTCCTGGTACTTCTCTCCGGTTGATGGCCCGGCGAACCCTGCATGAATGGCACGCACCCGCCCATTGCGGTCGAGGAATACCGTGGTGGGGTAAGCGCCGAAGTTAACCAGTTGCGGCAGTGTCTTCTCGATTTGCCCCTGGTCGGTTGTCCCCGCCAGCAGAAGCGGGAAGGTGATTCTGTATTTGTCGCGATAGATGCCGATCTGTCGCAAATTGCGCGCGGTGTCGTCAATGTATTCGTAGGCAAGGCCCACAATCACCAGCCCCTGCCCTTGGTATTTGCGATAGATCTTTTCCAGCAGCGGAGCTTCGTCATGGCAATTGGGACACCAGGTGCCGAAAATGTCCACGATCACAGGCTTGCCTTTGAACTCCGGGCTGCTCTGGTCAACGGTTTTGCCGGATTGATCAACGCCGCTGAAGCGGAATGGTTCCTGCGGGTATTTAACGTTGGTAAGGCTGCCTGCCAGCGCGTTGGGATCCGCAACGGCAGCGTCTTTAGCGCGCTCCGCGGTGAACGCCGACAAGGCCTTTACGCCCCCGATCTGCCCTTTCAGGCTGCCATCGGGAGCGAACTCGCCATCCAGCGCGAGCACATGAATGCCATCGAAACGGCTCAGATGAAAATGTGCCCGGCCGTTCGCATCAGTTGAAATCACACCGTGTAACAGGCCAGTGTCGCCGCTGACTGGTTCGAGGATTGCTGTCGCAGCAACTTTCCCTCCAGAGGTCGCCATCTTCTCCTGCTGGAACGTGGTGAGGGTATTCTCCTCTGCGCCCTGGGCGCCTTCTTCGTGCAGCAGCCAGTCACCGGTGAGGCTGGGGCCCGTCCACGGCTTCGTTGCCGTGATTTCGCCGTGAGGCGCCAGCGTGACCGGAATGTGCACCACACCCTTGCTGGTCAGGCGTGAATACTCGCCTTCCATGCGCTGCGGTGACAGGTAGTGCAAGGTGAGCTGACCGTCGTAGTAATCGAGGCGCAGCGTCAGAGTTTGGCCATCCCACGTTGCGCTGCTGAAAGGCTGATGGTCGGTCGCATTCACGAGCACGGCACTGAGGGTGTTTCCCTGCTGCTTCAGGTCGATGCCGAAGTTCACTTCACCAGCACGAGATTGAATGCTACCGTCCCACAATCCAGCGGGCGCTGCTCGCTGACCTGCGAACGCAAAGGGCAAGATCCAGATGCAGAGCGCAGCGCAAGCAAGAATGCAATGGTGCCTTTCAAGGGACATCGAGAGTACACCTCGCGGGCATGAATTGTCGCTTACCTAGGATATACGTGGAGTGATAATCGATGGGACGGATGAGTAGGGCTTGACCTTGGCGGTGAAGACCCTCGTCTTTGCCGCCGGTTGAGGCGATGAGCGTGGACTAAACGACCGGGTGTTCGGTCCGGAACTTCAATTCCAAACTTTGCATCTGGTCTTTCAGGCGGAGTTTCAGCTTCTTCAAACGTACTTCTTCAAGCTTTTCGTCTTCGGAAAGATACTTCTTCTGAATCAAGCCTTCGAGGCGCTGTTGGTATTCGGAATGTTCCTGCGCCAGGCGGCGAAACTCATCATTGGTTGCCAGAAGCTGATCACGTACCTGAGCTGCCATTCAGTGAACCTCCGGGAGAGCTGCGACTTAAAACGCTAGCATACCTGGAAAGCCGGTTCAAGGCACTTTCTTGCCGCTTTTTATGGAAATCTGTAGCACCAACCCGTCCTCCGACGGATCGCGGTAATAGTTACTTCGCCTGCCCTGCTCGCTGAACCCAACCTTCTCATAGAGGCGGCGGGCGGCGAGATTCGACTCTCGGACCTCTAGTAGCACCGAAGTGGCACCGGCGGTGCGAGCTCGCAGCAGCATCTGTTGAACCAATTTGGTTGCGATTCCCGTCCGATGGCGCTCCTGGGCGACAACTATGTTCTCGATCTCCCATTCCTCGGTCACGCAACGTGCGATCACGAAGCCGTCAACACGCGCCGTATTCGATTCACCAATTGTCACCAGAGCGATTCGCGCAGGCACGTCTGCCGCGAACAGCGCATCGTATTCACGCTCTGCCCAGTGCGCGGCGGTATCGGCCTGTCGCTCCAGCGCGCGAATTGAGGGGACGTCATCGGGAGTGGCAGCGCGAATCAGCACAAATCAATGCTTTGGTGTGGAGAAAATCTCCGCGTCAGAACGGCGGATGTAGTTAACGTCCACGGTCACGGGGTCGACGGTTTCGCCCGCCAGCAGCTTGCTCAGGCCGATTCGGCCAATTTCGTCGGCGTGGATTGCAGCGACGAGCCTGGCACCGGCATTCGTGGCCTGCACTGCTTCGGCAACCTTGGTGTCGGGCGTGAGCAAGTCACCGCTCATCGCCGCTGCTTCCGCGGCGAAAGCATCCAACTTCGTGATGTATTCGCTAACCAGGCTGGTTCGATCAGCAGATACCTCGTATTCGCCGACGTACACTTCGCCGCGTCCCGCATCCAACGCGACGGTCGCGGTATGGCCGGTGCGCCCGTAGGTCAGCGCAATCGCCTCCAGCATGGAAACAGTGGCCAGCGGTTTGCGCAGCACCTCGCACAGGCCCTTAATGGTCGCGAGTCCAACGCGCAGTCCCGTAAAGGAGCCCGGTCCGGAGACGACGGCAAAGCCTTCCACTTTACTCTTGTCGAGATTGCTTCGTTGCAAGGCTTCGGCAATTCGCGGCATCAGTTGCGCGGAGTACATTCCGCCTTCCAGCGAAATGAGTTCCAGGACGTCAAAACGTTCCCGATCGCCACGGCAAAGGGCGATACTTCCCTGCTTTCCTGAGGTTTCGACCGCGATGATCAGCACCCTTACACGCCCTGTGGCGCGTCTTCGACGAGTTCAACCAGCACGCCGCCGGTACTGGATGGGTGGACAAACACATAAAGGTGCCCGCCTGCGCCAATCTTGATGTCATCGGAGATCAGGCGAGTTCCCGCTGCCTTGAGACGCTCAACCGTGCCGGCGAGATCGTTGACGTGCAGCGCTACATGGTGCAATCCTTCGCCACGCTTCTCGAGAAACCGCGCAATGCTTGACTCCGGCGAAGTCGGCTCCAGCAGCTCAATCCGGCTCTCCCCGACCGGGACCATCGCCAGCCGCACCTTCTCGGCCTCGACCGTTTCCTCGGGCATGACTTGCAGCCCGAGCTTCTCGTAAAACTTCCTCGCCTCTGCCAGCGACTTCACGGCAACGCCCAAGTGGTCAATGTAGCTCATTCCGGCTTCCCCAATTCGTCCACAATCTTCTCCACCAGAGAATACGGGTCGCGTTTATGTTCGGCAACTTCCGCGGCGTAGCGGTTGGCCTCACCTTCGCTCAGATAATAGGAAAGCACCCGCTGAAACAGCGCATCGCGCAGCATCTCCGCGATCCGCCCTCGCCAGTTCGCGATGCGGCGCTCCTGCGCGCGCCCACTCCGCTCAAGATACGCGCGATACTTTTCGATGGCCGCCACCAACTCCACGGTGCCGGTTCCCTCGCTGGCGACGGTCTTCACGATCGGCGGGATCCAGTCATCGTGGCGCACGGCTAGCGACTGCATCGCCCTGATCTCGCGCTCCACCCGCTCAGCGCCTTCTCGGTCACTCTTGTTGATGACGAAGATGTCGGCAATCTCCATGATGCCGGCCTTGATGGTCTGCACGTCGTCGCCCATGCCGGGAACCAGCACAACGATGGTCACGTCGGCGAGGCGAACGATGTCCACTTCGTCCTGGCCAACGCCGACGGTTTCAATCATCACCAGATCGCGGCCGCTGGCGTCAAGCACGGTCGCCACATCGGCGGTAGTGCTGGCCAGCCCGCCCAGCGAACCGCGCGTCGCCATGCTGCGAATGTAAATGCCCGAATCAGCATGGTGCGACTGCATACGAATGCGGTCGCCCAGAATTGCGCCGCCGCTGAACGGGCTGGTGGGATCCACAGCCACGACGCCGATGGTCTTACCCTGCTTGCGATATTCGCGCGCCACGTGGTCTACCAGCGTGCTCTTGCCGGCTCCCGGCGCGCCGGTCAGGCCGATCAACAACGCTCTGCCGCTGTATGGAAACAGCGCCTTAAGCAACTCGGTGGATTCGCGAGTACGATTTTCCACCGTCGAAATAGCGCGGGAGAGGGCTCGCAGTTCGCCCGCACGAATCCGGCTGACCAGTTGCTGGATGTGGTTGTTGGTGGTCACTCAATCCTTCAGAATTTGTCGCGCGATCACCAGCCGCTGGATTTCGCTGGTGCCTTCGCCGATGGTGCACAGTTTCACATCGCGATAGAACTTCTCGGCGGGATAGTCCTTGATGAACCCATAGCCACCGTGGATCTGCACGGCTTCGTTGGCACACTTTACCGCGACTTCGCTGGAGTAGAGCTTCGCCATTGAGGACTCGAGAGTGGTCTTCATTCCCGCATCTTTCATCGCCGCGGCACGCAATGTAAGCAGGCGGGCAGCGTCAATCTCGGTCGCCAGATCGGCGAGCTTAAACGCAATCGCCTGAAACTCGCTGATCGGCTTACCGAACTGCTCGCGCTCCTTCGAGTATTTCAGCGCAGCCTCGTATGCCCCTTGTGCCATGCCCAGCCCCAGGGCGGCAATTGAGATGCGCCCGCCGTCAAGGACCTTCATGGCGTCCACAAAACCGTCGCCCTCCTGTCCCAGTAAGTTCTCAGCCGGGACCTCGCAGTCTTCAAAGATCAGCTCCGAGGTATCGCTGGCCCGCAGGCCGAGCTTGTTCTCTTTCTTTCCGGCGCGAAATCCCTTCGTTCCCTTCTCCACCACAAAGGCCGAGAGCCCATGCGTGTGCGCCGTTCTGTCGGTAACCGCGATGACCACCGCGATATCGGCATGATGGCCATTGGTGATGAACGTCTTGTTGCCATTCAACACCCACTTGTCGCTCTTGCGCACCGCACTGCAACGCGCGCCGCCGGCGTCGGAGCCTGAACCCGGCTCCGTCAGTCCCCACGCGCCGAGGTATTCACCAGTCGCGAGTTTGGGAATGTACCTCCGCCGCTGCTCGTCGTTGCCCGCGACAAAAATTTGGTTCGAGCACAGCGAGGTGTGGGCCGCCACCGTGATGCCGACCGACCCGTCCACCCGCGAGAGCTCTTCGATCGCGGTCACGTACTCGACGTAGCCCATGCCTGCGCCGCCATACTCGGCAGGGAAGATGATGCCCATCAGCCCCAACTTGCCCAGATCCTTCATGGTTGCCAGGGGAAACTCGCCGGGTTCGTCCCATTTCATGACGTTGGGCGCAATCTCGCGCTCGGCGAATTCGCGCACCATTTTCTTCAGTTGCAGTTGTTCCTCTGAGAGCTGGAAATCCAAATCGCTCCTCCGGAAAGTGAAAGCGCCGCAGGCTATGAAAGCGGGAGCCAATACTAACCTCGCCGCACAGAGCCGAAACAGGCGGTTATAACATAGTGGCCAAGCAGGATGAAATCGCCGTTGGCCTCAGTCCATCATCGTTACTGAGCAAAACGCCGGTAACTTTTCGCCGGGGGCGCGCATCAACATAACTCTACGCGCCTCCGGTCCTGAGTGAACGAGATTCTCCAATTCGTCGTGCACTACGGCTACGCCCTGCTATTCCTATGGGTGCTGATTGAGCAGGGCGGCCTGCCGATTCCGGCGGCTCCCCTATTGCTGGCTGCGGGCGCGCTGGCCGCGCAAGGGCGGATGCACTTCGCGTTCGCCGTTCTCGTACCGGCGATTGCCTCCTTGTTTGCCGACACCTTCTGGTACTTCTTCGGCAAGCGGCGTGGCGGCGTGGTGCTGAACTTGCTCTGCAAGATCGCGCTCGAGCCCGACTCGTGCGTTCGCCGCACCGAAACCACGTTCACCAAATTCGGACCCCGGACGCTGCTCATCTGCAAATTCGTGCCCGGCCTCAACACCGCCGCGCCGACCTTATCGGGCATGGTTGGCGTCGATCTTCCGAAGTTCCTGTTCTTCGATTTCCTCGGCGCCTTGCTTTGGACGAGCGCTTTCGCCGGGCTGGGGTTCATCTTCGGCAAGCAGCTCGATCGGGCCAATCTTTACGTACAGCGTTTCGGCGGCTATATGCTGCTCCTGTTTGCCACCGGCGTCATCGCCTACGTTCTGAACCGCTGGCGCGAACGGGAGCGCTTTCTGCGCCAGGTCAAAGGTGACCGTATCACACCCGATGAGCTAAAGCACAAGCTGGAGTCCGGCGAACCGATCGTGATTGTTGACCTGCGTCATCCGCTCGACGTACTCAGCGATCCACGAACTTTGCCGGGAGCGCTCCAGATTTCGCCTGAGGACCTCGCAAGCCGCAACCGGGAGATTACTCGCGACGGCGAAATCGTTCTCTTCTGCACTTGACCCAATGAAGCGACCAGCGCCCGGGTGGCGCTGCAACTGCGAAAGGTCGGCATCCGCCGTGTGCGCCCGCTGCTGGGCGGCTTCTACGAATGGAAAAAGCTTGGCTATCCCATGGTGGACACCGTGTTGCGGGAGAGCCCGGCTTCGGAACCGCTTCCCCGGGTTGCCTCCGCATAGCTCTGACCGCCGACATTTCTTATCGTTCCACCAGCCGTTCCAAATCTTCGAAGAAACCGGGATAAGAAATCGCTACGCATTCCGAATGGCGGATGGCAGTCTCGCCTTCGGCGCGCAGCGCGGCAATAGCAAAGGCCATGGCAATGCGATGGTCGCCGAAGCTCTCAACTTCAGCGCCGTGCAGTTTCTGACCACCGGGAATGCGCCAGCCATCGGCGGTCTGCTCCACCTGCGCTCCCATCGCGCGCAGGTTCTGCGTGACCGCGCTCAGCCGGTCGGACTCCTTTACGCTGAGCTCGGCGGCGTCACGGACTTCCAGCCCAGCCGTAAACGGAGCGATGGCGGCGAGCACCGGCAACTCATCTATGAGCAGGGCAGTTTGCGCTCCGGCAATGGTGACCGCCGAGCCCGCGCCGGCCACAAGTGTGATCGTGCCAACCAGTTCACCATGATGCTCTTCCACCCTCACCATGGAGATGCGACTGCCCATCGCCGTCAGCACATCCAGCAGCGCTGAGCGCGTGGGATTCAGCAACACGCCGTCGATGACCAGATTGGACTCAGGGAAGATAGCCGCGGCGCACAGAAAGAAGGCAGCCGAAGAGATGTCACCGGGAACGTAGGCCTCGAGCGGATGAAGGGTCTGCCCGCCCTGGATGGTCACTGCGTTGCGTGAGCGCTCCACCTTCGCGCCGAAGGCGCGCAGTGCCAACTCGCCATGATCGCGTGTGCGCGACGGCTCCTCGATCGTGGTCTTTCCTTCTGCCAGTAATCCGGCAAACAACAGCGAGGTCTTTACCTGCGCGCTGGCGACTGGCGGTCGATACTCGATGCCGTGCAGCTTCGCGCCGGTGATGCGTAAGGGCGCGCATCCGTCA
This sequence comes from uncultured Acidobacteriaceae bacterium, assembly GCA_963823635.1. Classification (GTDB taxonomy): domain Bacteria; phylum Acidobacteriota; class Terriglobia; order Terriglobales; family Acidobacteriaceae; genus Bog-257. The sequence continues at coordinate 355,703 of CAWGMV010000015.1, forward strand.
GCAGACTGGATTTCCGCGCCCATTCGGGTCAGTGGCTCAATAATGCGCTTCATCGGACGGCGCGAGAGCGATTCATCGCCGATCATCTCGCTTGTAAAGGGCTGGCCCGCAACCATGCCCGCGAGCATGCGCATGGTTGAGCCGGAATTGCCGCAGTCGAGCGCTTGGCTCGGCTGGCGCAGTTGGGAACCAATTCCGTCGATGCTGACGACGCCCTGGGCGTCATGTTCCACAGCGCAGCCTAGCGCGTGCACGCAGCCCAGAGTGCTGGCGCAATCCGCGCCGGGCGAAAAGTTTTCGAAGCGGGAGCGACCGACGGCGAGGGCTGCCAACATCGCGTAGCGATGCGAGATGGACTTGTCCCCCGGCAGGCGCATGCTCCCGAGGATGTTGCGCGCCGGTTGGACGATGACGGACTTTCTGATGTCTTGCAAGCTGTTTAGCGCCGGGCCTGCGCTTCCGCTTGAGCTTCAAGGAGCGCCTCGCGCGAGACCTCGCGGATGCGCAGCCCAAACTCGAATTTCGCCCCCGTTGGCCCGCGTCCCCAGCGACTCACTTCCCAGTGCGCGCGGAGAAACTTGGCGCTGGTCGCAGCGGACAGGTCCACCAGCAGAGGACATTCTCCCACGTAGAACCGCTGCGGGCACGAGGCCACGGGCTTGGCGTCCCAGGTTGTGCCGTCGGGCGAGGTGAACAGCGTGATCTCCAGCGATTCCTGTTCCACCACGCCGGTGATAGAGAGCGTCACAAGGAAGACCGCGCTGGTGGACGCGCTCACGTCCAGCGGCGCGCTGTCGCCCTTGGCTGTGACAATGGTTCTTTCAGGTACGAGAAATGCATCGAACATAAGAATCCATTGTACGGCAGCGGTCAGTAGCCAGTAGTCAGTTGCCAGCCAGCCGATTCTCGGCAGAAGCGGTGAGATGTCTGCTACGGAAAACTGGCTACTGCCCATCGGCAACTGCTTCATAACTCCTTGCGGCTCAAGATTTTACTTGTAAGTAATTTGATTGCAATATTTTGGGGGAAAGCTTTTTAGGCGCCCCTTTGTTTTCAAGATTTTGCAGAGCACTTTGGGGAGGGGGGTAAAGCAGCAGCGGACAGTCAGTAGTTGCGAACTACTGATTCGAGGAATCCTCGCAGCAGGCCACCGAATTCCTCTGGCCTCTCCAGCGCAGCGTAATGTCCCGCGCGAGGGATCGCTCGCAATTGACTGTTGGCAATGCCTTGCCGCATTAGTTCGAATTCGCTAAACGACACGGTGTCATCTTCGCCAGCGATGATCAAGGTCGGGACGTTGATGGTCGGTAGCGTCGAAATCGAATCCGGACGTTCGGCCATCCCACGCTGCACTCCCGCAACATCCTCGGGCGACATGCCCTGCATCATCTTGCGAGCCGCATCCACAATGTCAGGCCGGTTGGCGCGTGTGTCCCGCGATAGCAGTTTCGACAGCATCTCCTCGATGAAGCCCGCAGTGCCTTCCCGCAGCACCTTGTCCGCAGCCTGCAAGCGGGCGGCTTTGCTCTCCGGGGTCTCCGCGATGACGCGGGTATTGGCCAGCACCAGCGCTGCCACCTGCTTGCGATAACGCCGCCAGAACTCAAACAGAAGATAGCCGCCAATCGACACCCCCACGAACACTGTCTTGCCGGTATTCTCCTCGCGGCATATGCGTGCCAGATCGTCCGCCAGCTTTCGCATGGTCGCCGGACCGTCTCCCAGTTCGGACGCACCGTGCGCACGCAGGTCCGGCATGATCAGGCGATAGCGGCTGCTGAGCTGCGCCGCAACCGCGTCCCAAAAGTTGTGGTTCAGCGGAAACGGATGCAGCAAGACTACACTGGGTCCGTCGCCGAGAACATCGTAATAGAGTTCAGCATCAGGGCTGCGAATCGTGGGCATGGTCGTGTCGAGTTTCTATTTTGAAGGTTTCAAGTTTCAACTGCCAACCGAGTCCAAGGATTCTTTATCACACTTTAGCGTGATGCATGTCCTCGCAGAGTGTGATTTCATCGTGCTACTTTGCATAGTAGTGGTTGTCGCGGAGAATTAGAAAGTCTAGGATGTAGCGGCGGTCTAAGGGTAAAGAGATGGATGACACGCTCGGTTTGGTGATGACCGGCGGCGGGGCTCGTGGTGCTTATCAGGCCGGAGTCCTCAAGCGGATTGGCGAGATACCTCGCGTTCAGGCTCACGGCAACCCCTTTCCTATCATCGGTGGCACTTCCGCAGGAGCAATCAATGGTTCTGCCCTTGCGGCCGGCAGCGACAATTTTGTGTTGGTGACGCAGGTTCTCGCCGGCCTTTGGTCACGCCTCAAGCCGACTGATGTCTTTCGATCCGATGTTGTGGCGCAGGCCCGTAACTCCTTTACCTGGATCATGGACCTCTCCTTTGGAGCAATTCTCGGCGGAGGCCACGCGCGGTCGTTCTTGGATGCCACTCCTTTACGGCACTACCTGCATGCCCATCTCGATTGCGACCGCATCCAGAACAACATCAAGCGAGGACATCTATACGCGCTCGCCATTTCCGCCACCAATTATCAATCCGGAAAAAGTTATTTGTTTATTCAGGGCGCCAAAGGCCACCCTATGTGGAACCGGAGCCGGCGCGTAACTTTGGCGACCAAGATCACAGTCGAGCACATTTGCGCGTCGGCGGCCATTCCTTTGGTTTTTCAGCCGGTAAGGCTCAAGACGGCACGGGGAACGGCATTCTTTGGCGATGGGTGTATCCGCCTGCAACAGCCGCTGAGCCCGGTCATACGTCTGGGCGCAAGAAAGATTTTCGCCATCGGTGTTCGCGGTGAAACTCTGGAGCACCAGGAAGAGGCTGCCGATGAGAAAGACCCTTCTCTGGCGCAAGTCATGGGACTCCTCTTTAACGTCATGTTCCTGGACCATCTCGCCACCGACGTTGAGCACCTGCAGCGGTTGAACCAACTGCTCAAAGACGGTCGTATCGGCGAAACCGGCCTGGAGGGTTGCGAGAAGATGCGGCCTTTGGTGCCGTTGCTCATCACCCCCTCCGTCGATTTGTCGGAGTTAGCCCGACAGCACCAGAAGGACATGCCGTATCTTATTCAATATTTTGTGAGCAGTTTGGGACGGGATGCAGCTTCATGCGCTGACCTGATGAGCTATCTGCTATTCACGTCAAAGTACACCCAGGACCTGATTGATATTGGCTACCATGACGCCGACCGGCGGACTGATGAGATCGAGGATTTTCTCTTTTCCCGCGACTCGCGGGACAACGTAAGTGTCCCTTCGCGAACCACAGGAGTGGCCAAGTCGAAGCCGGCAAATGGATCAGCCCGACGGGAACCTAACGCAGTCCGAACACGAGGTCGATCTCACTGGCCTTGATACATTTGCGGCGGCGACGCCGATGGCGCAACCGCAACGTATTCCGGCTCTTCCGGCATGACGATCCACGCGATGATGTAAGCCAATATGCCGCCACCGCCAAACAAGGCCACGATCAGCCACACTACGCGGACTACGGTGACATCGAGGTCGAAGTACTCGGCGAATCCGGCGCAGACGCCGGCGATCTTACGGTCAGTACGCGAGCGCATCAGCTTGCGGCGCGACGCAACCGAGCCCACGCGGCGACCGCAATAAGCGCAAAGGTTGGCGTCGTCCTGGATCACTTTTCCGCAGTAGTTACAGTACATAACCCCTCCACCAGCTAAATACGATTCGCATAGGCAGAAGTTCCCCAGAGACGCAAATGTTAAGGAAGCAAAGCACTTAGCCGCGGCCTGACGTTGGTGTTGAGCGCTAATTGCTAAGTCTAGTTGGTGGTCTTAGGGGCTTCTGTACGCTTCCTTTATGTAGTGCCGCGCCAGCTCAGCCGAACCAGTGGTGGAGTTCTCGGCCACGACGGCACGGTACTTCTCCAGCGCCGTATCGCGCTTCTGCAACACGTCATACATCTGCCCGGCGGCGAGGGTTGCTTTCTGCCGCAAGTTAGGATCCGTCGTGCTGCTGCTGGCCGCCAGCTCATAGGCCTCGGCGGCTTCCTCGTACTGCCGTTGGCCGCGCAGCGCCTCACCCAGCCCGTAGGCTGGGACCTCGACACGGCACGAAGAATAGGCATTGCTTCGGCAACCGGCCAAAACTTTGCGATAGGCGACGATCGCCTGCGGTCCGTGTCCGGCGGCATTCAGCAGGTGAGCGTATTCGGTAGCCACCAAAAAGTTACGAGTAAATTCCGCCTGCATGCGGGCCACGACCTGCAGCGCTTCGTCGTACTTCTGCTCCCGCCGCAGGAATAGAGCGAGGATGATCTGCGCGTCGCTGGCTACCTCGCTGTGTGCCTCGGTCGACGCCTGGCGCAGATAGTCCAGGCCCTTCTGCTTGTTGCCGCTGATGCCGGCGATGGAAGCTGCTACTCTGGTCGGCCAATTCAGACTGCCGACAACATAGAGGTCCGTGCCGACGACCACCTTGGCGTCAGTGTACTTCGTGTCGAGCTCGAGAACGCGCTCGTGATCGTGGCGGGCGCCCACGGTGCTCCGCAAGGCCGCAAACCATGCTTTCTCCGCCAGTCCCATGTAAGTGGCGCGCATGCCACGCGTGACGCCGCGTGCGTACAGCGCATCCACGTCATTGGGATCCTTGTCGAGCCTCGCCTGCGAGAGCGCCAGCGATTGGTCACTTAACTGTTTGACCCGGTCGCGCACTTTGGGATCAAGCGGCGCCGCCAGCTTTTTGGTCAGAAAGTTGTCGGAAGCGTAGGCTTCGGTATCAAGCGCGCCGGTGCGATACAGCTCCTTGAAGACCACGCCCTCCAGCGTGTGATTGACCGCGAACGGGTCGTTGGGATGCGCCTGCTGGGCGGCCTCGAACTCGCGAATGGCTTTGTCATACTCCAGGTTGTAAAAGAACTCGAAGCCCTTGCGGGTGGCCGCGTCGTTGTCGGCCCGCGTGGGGACTGGAGGAACGTCGGCCGCTGCGACGCTGCCCTGGCACCAGAAGCCCGTGGCCACGCAGATACAGCCCAAGCTAAGAAAAGACAGCAATCGTTGATAGGGTTTCATTGGGCCGCCGGCTAGTAGAAGTTTATCCGATATGCGCGGAAGATGCTGGCTGGCAGTTGCTTGTTGCCGACACTCGATGAATAATCCACCTCGGGGTCCTGAATTGACCGAGCGCCTTTACTACACGGATTCTTTCCTCCACGAGTTTAAGGCCCGCTTGGTGGCCATCAATGGCGAGGCGGTCACGCTCGACCGGTCGGCTTTTTATCCCACCAGCGGCGGACAGGTCTTCGACACCGGCTGGCTGGAGGTTGATGGTTCGCGCGTTCGGGTGAAAGACGTCGCCCAAGATGAACATACCGCAGAAGTGTTGCATGTCGTGGAAAGTGTCGAGCGCTTGCAGCCGGGTGCGATCGTGCATGGTTTCATCGATGCCGACCGTCGTCTCGATCACATGCAGCAACACACAGGGCAGCATGTGTTGTCGGCGGCATTCGAAAAGCTGTACAACTTCGCGACTGTTTCCTTCCACATGGGCGACGAGAGTTGCACCATCGACCTCGCCACAAATGCGGTCACCGCCAAGCAAGTCGAAGGCGCTGAGGCGCTCGCGAACCGGGTCGCCGCCGAGGATCGTCCGGTCGAGATTCGCTTCGCCACTGCTGACGAAGCTCGGACACTCGGCGTGCGCAAAATTCCTGCCGCAGAGCGCGACAAGCTCCGCCTAATCGACGTCCGCGACTTTGATTTGAACGCCTGCGGTGGAACCCACGTGCGCAGCACGGGTCAGATTGGTTGTATTCTCCTGCGCAAGACCGAAAAAGTGAAGCAGGGCGTGCGCGTGGAATTCGTCTGCGGATTGCGCGCGGTGCGAACGGCGCGGCGCGATTTCGAAAACCTGACCGATGCCGCGGCCAAGTTCTCCACTCACATCTGGGAGGTGCCGCAGCAGGTTCGCAAGGCGCTGGACGAGATCAAGGCGGCGCAGAAGGGGCAGCATCGCCTATTGGAAGACGTTGCCGAACTGCAGGCGCAGCAGATGCTGCAATCGAATGCTGAGCGCGGCGGGTCCAAGCTGATTGTGCAGTTCTTCCCCGAGCGCGATCTCAGTTTCATCAAGATCCTGGCGCAGAAGGTGACGAAATCCGGAAAAGCGGTTGCGCTGCTCGCGTGCGGAGGTAGGCAACCATCGCTGGTCTTCGCCCAATCTACCGGGCTGGCGCACGACATGGGCGCGTTGATGAAAGATGCCGTGCAGCGGCTGGGCACGCGCGGCGGCGGCAACCGCGAGATGGCGCAGGGAGGCGCACCCGATGCCTCGCGCGCAGAAGAGGCGCTTCAACAGGCGGCCAGCGTTATAGTGGATAGTGGTTAGTGGATAGAAGACTTCGTTCATCATTCAGCTAACGCGGCGTTCCGCAGAGCGCACAACTGCGAGCTATCCACCATCCACCAAATGGACAACCGCCTCATCCTCGTTACGTTGCTGGTCCGGCTGGGCGTGGCTGCGGCCATCAGCAGCGTGCTGGTGCGCGCGCGGCGCTTTCGTGTGCTGCTGTTCCGCGAAGAGCGCACGCTCGCCGAGAAGATTGAGCTTGTTTGCATCGTGAGCACGCCTATCCTGCTGGGCGTGCTGGTGCGGCACTGGGTACGCAACTTCCTCGCCGCAGACATCGCCTTCGAAGGCGCTATCCTGATGGGCGTCATCGGCGGGCGTCTTGCCGGAGCTGCCGGAGGGGCACTGGTTTCACTGCCGGCGCTGTTTCTTGGCGAATGGCTCACGCTGCCGATGAACGTACTCGCCGGACTGCTAGCTGGCCTGCTGCGCCACATTGCCGGCGACCGCGAAGCCATCTGGTCCTTCTCGCCGCTGTTCGATCTCAGCATTTATCACTGGATCCGGCGTAGCATTCGAAAGTCGTTCATCGACTGGCAGACCTCATTCTTCTTTCTCATTCTCGCCCTGGAGTTTGTCCGCATTCACCTGTACCGCGCCTTTCCCCGCCGCATCTTTGCGCTAGACTCCGACAATCTCTGGGTAACCCTGGCGATCTACGCGGGCACGGTGATGGCGGTCGCCATTGCACTGAAGGTACTGAACAACGTTCGAATCGAGATGAAGCTGGAGCAGCAGGAGCGGCTGCTGTTGCAGGCCCGTATGGAAGCGTTACAAAGTCAGATCAACCCGCACTTCCTGTTTAACACGCTGAATTCAGTCTCTTCGCTGGTACGCCGCGATCCCGATTCGGCGCGCGAAATGATCGTAAAGTTAGGCAACATTCTGCGCCGCCTGCTGCGCAAGGGAGACTCGTTCGTGCCCCTGCGCGAGGAGATCGAATTCCTCGACGATTATCTCGACATTGAGGTGACGCGCTTCGGCCGTGACAAACTCAAAGTCGTAAAGGAACTGGAGCCAGCCTCACTCGACCTTCTCGTGCCCAGCATGATCCTCCAGCCGCTGGTGGAAAATGCCGTCAAGCATGGTTTCTCCCCGAAGGTAGATTCTGGCAGCATCCATATCCGCAGCCGCAACGCCAGCGACCGCCTCATACTCGAAGTCGAGGATGATGGCATCGGAATGCCTGTATCGGGCGCGAGCCGGATTCCGGGCACCGGTATCGGCATTTTGAACGTCACCGAGCGCCTGCAGGTGGTTTACGGCGATGCTGCGGAGATTACCATCCAGAGCCAGCCCAATCACGGCACGCTGGTGCGCCTGGTGCTGCCAGTGCTGCAAGCTGAAGAAATGGGCGGCTCGGTCGCGGGCGCAATCTACGAGGCGCGCTCCAGCACTTCACGATAAAACTGCTCATACATGGGGATGATCTTGCTGGCGCAGAAGCGCGCCTGAGCGCTGGCCCGTGCTGCCTTGCCCATCCGTTTCAGCTTCGCGTCGTCAGACAAAAGCTCGATCGCATAGCTAGCCATCGTATCCACGTCGCCGACCTCCGCCAAGAAGCCGGTCTCGCCCTGGTCGATCACCTCAGGCACACCCCCTCGATTGGTGGCGATGGGGACGACCTCGCAAGCCATGGCCTCCAAGGCCGCAAGGCCGAAGGATTCCAGCTCGCTGGGCAAGAGCATCACGTCGGCCACGGGAAGCTTCTCGTGGATGCGGTCCTGCTTGCCCAGAAAATCCACCTTGTTGTGAATGCCCTTATTCACCGCCAGCCATTCGGCGCGTGAGCGCTCTGGCCCGTCACCAATCAGCACCAGCCGCGACGGGATTTCCTTCTGCACGCGATCGAAGATCTCGATGACATCGGTGAGCCGCTTCACCGGACGGAAGTTCGACAGGTGCACGAGGATTTTTTCGTTGGGCCGCGCGTATTCCGCGCGGTGTTGCATTACCTCAGGGGTGCGGTGATAGAGATCGCAGTTCACGAAGTTGGGAATGACCGCGATCGGGGTCTGCACTTCGAAGACTTCGGTGGTCCGCCGCTTGAGATACTCGGAGATCGAGGTGACGCCGTCGCTCTGGTCAATGGAGAAGCGCGTGATCGGCAGATACGACGGATCGGAGCCCACCAGCGTGATATCGGTGCCGTGCAGCGTGGTGACATAGGGTAACCGACGCCTCTTGCGCGTGTGATCGTAACAGAGCATTTGCCGCGCCAACATGGCGCTTACCGAATGCGGAATGGCGTAGTGCACGTGCAGCAGATCCAGATCGTAAATCTCGGCCACTTCGGCCATACGCGTGGCCAGCGCCAGGTCGTAAGGCGGATATTCGAAAAGCGGATAACGCGAAACTTCCACCTCGTGATAGTGGATGTTCGGCAGCGGCTGCGTCAGCCGTATAGGCTGCGAGTAGGAGATGAAATGCACCTCATGCCCACGCTCTGCCAGCTCCAGCCCCAGCTCAGTGGCGACCACTCCGCTGCCGCCATAGGTCGGGTAGCAGGTGATTCCGATCTTCATGGGCGTATCAGTCATGGCCGGCGCTCATGATTGGATGGAAATTAAAAGAGGGGGATTCAGACCTGCGTCGTCACTGACAACCGACCACTAGCGACTGGGCACTGTTTTTACGCTTTTTCCAAATTCAGTGCGCGCCGGAAGGAGCCGCGGTCATTCTTGATCTTCTCTTGCAGCATCATGATTGCATAAATCAGTTGCTCAGGACGAGGTGGGCAGCCGGGCACGTAGACATCCACCGGGATCCACTGATTGACGCCCTGCACCAGCGCGTAATTGTTGAAGACGCCGCCTGACGTAGCGCACGCGCCCATGGAGATGACCCACTTCGGCTCGGGCATCTGCATGTACAGCTCGCGGATGACGGGCGCCATCTTCTGCGAAACCCGGCCGGCAATAATCATCAGGTCCGACTGCCGCGGCGACGGGCGAAAGACCTCGGCGCCGAAGCGTGCGATGTCGAAGCGCGAAGCACCCATGGACATCATCTCGATGGCGCAGCAGGCCAGACCGAAGGTCATGGGCCAGATGGAGTTCTTGCGCACCCAATTCACCACGGCGTCCATCGAAGCCATGACGATGCCCTCGTGTTGCTGCTCGCCGAATGTCGCGCGCAGAATGGCCCCGCGGCTCTGGTTTGAGCCCACGAGATTGTCGAAGCGCTCGCTGCCGGGCTCGGGATTGTCGAAATGGGGCAGTTGGTCGGTCGAGCTCATGGCTGACATTATACCTAATACCTACATATTTCGATGCCCAGTCGCGCCGCCGGACGCACGTTAAGTCTTGCCTTACCGCTCACCAACCCCCATCTCTCGCGTCTCTTACCTCGCGGGTTAGACTGGATTTCGCACCCTTGCTTGCGCCGAGGCATCCAAAACTTTGGACCTGAAATCGGGCGCTCGGATGGCGGGGTAGCGCATGCTATACTGCTCATATCTCCGCATCGGTGCACTCTTGAATTGGATCTCCGGCCACTCGAAGGAAACCTACATGGCACGTAGTTCGCGTCGCTCTGCCGTCCTTGTCCTCTCTGTCGTCCTCGCCTGCGGGTTTGTTGGCATGTTGTTTGGCCAGCGGCTCGTTCCCAACACCAGTTCCCACGACGGCGACGTGCGTGAGAGCCTGCGCAGCTTCGCCGACGTGTACGACGTAGTGCAGCAGAACTATGCCGAGCCTGTCAATCCTGACAAGGCCATCTATAACGGAGCCATTCCCGGCATGTTGCGGGTGCTCGATCCCCACTCCAACTTCTTCGATCCCAAGTCTTATGCCGCTCTGCGCGAGGAGCAACGCGGCAAGTATTACGGCGTCGGGATGCAGGTTGGACCACGCAACAACAAGGTCATTGTGATCGCGCCGTTTGCGGGTGCGCCGGCTTATCGCGCGGGCATCCGCCCCGGCGACGTTATCATCGCCGTGGACGGCAAACCCACCGACAACATGAGTACCAGCGATGTGGCCGAATTGCTGAAAGGCCCCAAGGGCACCACTGTTAAGATCACAATGATGCGTGAAGGCTCTGACAAGCCTCTCGACTTCACCGTGGTACGCGACGAGATTCCCCGATACAGCGTGGACGTTCACTTCATGATTCGCCCCGGGATCGGTTACGTTCACATTTCCGGCTTCCAGGAAACCACGGAACACGAGCTTCGCCAGGCGCTGGATGAAATGGGTGACCTCAAAGGATTAATCCTCGACCTGCGGCAGAATCCCGGCGGGCTGCTGAGCGAAGGTGTGGGCGTGGCTGATCAGTTCTTGAAGAAGGGACAGGTCATCGTCTCCCACCATGGACGGGCTTCGACCGAGAAAGTTTACAAAGCCGCCCACGGCAACGGCGGTAAGGACTATCCGCTGCTGGTATTGGTGAACCGCGGCACCGCGTCAGCGGCTGAGATTGTTGCCGGCGCCATTCAGGACCATGATCGCGGCCTGATCGCTGGCGAAACCACCTTCGGCAAGGGTCTGGTGCAGACCGTCTATCCGCTGTCGGAAAATACCGGACTGGCGCTGACCACGGCCAAATACTACACGCCGAGCGGCCGCCTGATTCAGCGCGATTACACTAACGTCTCGCTTTACGACTACTACTACAACGACCGCGATAACGCCGACGCTCCTACTGCGGGCGACCATGAAGTCAAGCAGACTGACAGCGGCCGTATGGTGTATGGCGGCGGCGGTATAACGCCTGACGTGAAGCTACACTCGCCCAAGCCCAACAAGTTCCAGGAGACCCTGCTGGAGAAGTACGCCTTCTTCAACTTCGCCAAGCACTACGTCATCAACCACAAGGTGAACAAGCAGTTTGAAGTGGATGACGCCGTGATGCAGGAGTTCCGCAAGTTCCTCGATGAGCAGAAGATCCCCTTCACCGAGGCCGACTTGGCCGAGAATGCTGAGTGGGTCCACACCAACATCAAGGCCGAGCTGTTCATCAACGAATTTGGCCAGCAGGAAGGCATGAGGGTGCATGCCGAGGGCGACCCTGAGGTGCAGAAGGCGCTTGACCTGCTGCCCCAAGCGAGGCAGTTGGCCGACAACGCCAAAAAAATCATCGCCCAGCGCAGCAGCGCCCGCTTGACCGCGCAGCAAAGTGATACCCCGGAGCCGCAGACGGTGAAGCGGTAAGAGCGGCAGTCGCCAAGAACCACGAGCGGTGAAGTCGGCTCTTACACCATCACGGCTACCCGCGCCGACGAGAAGTTCATGACTTCCGGCCCTACCAGCCGCTCGAAATCCAGGTACGCCATCTTGATCAGCTCATAGTGTGAGCCGGCGTTGAAGGCGATCTCCTTGTCGTCCGACAGCGATTCATCCACGTACACCGGAATGCCGTACAGATTGCCGAACGGGGGCATCGCCCCGGTTTCGCAATCCGGAAAATGCTGTTTGAACTCGCGCTCACTGGCCAACTCCGCGCTCTGCACGCCGGTGACCCGCCGTATCGCCGGCAGATCCACCTGATACGACGCCGGCAGCACCGCCATGGCGAGAGCGCCATCGAGTTTTACGATTACCGTCTTGGCCAGCTCTTGGCCGGAGATGTGCGACACAGCCGCAATCCCTTGCGCCGTAAACGCTTTGGAATGAGAGATGACGACATACTTCACTGCGTTCGCATCCAGAAAATCCTTAACTTTACTGAGGTGCATATTGGCCTCCTCGAACTGCTGTGGGCCGGATGCCCTTCTTAGTGCTTTCTAGGTGTGGCGGCCCTATCTGGCCTCAGTGTATCCGCGTTACAAATTCGCGCAAGCACAGCCGTCACATAGCGAATGTGATGCCCGAAACGGGACGAGGGCCAGCAATTACCAGTGTTGCTAGAATTTCCCATGCCCTTCAAGCGCCCGCAAAAGACCTACGATGAGGAGTCGCTCTACGAATACGCCATTGGGGCTCTCGCCCGGCAGATGCGCACCGTAGCGGAAATCAAGCGCCTGATGCGCCGCCGCGTCGGCGATCAGCCCCACGGCGAGCTGCTGGTCGAAATCGTGGTCGCACGCCTGAAGCTGCATCATTATCTGAACGACACCAGCTACGCAGAGAGCTATACGCGCTTCCGCAAGGAGAATGAAAAGTTCGGCCGCATGCGTGTGGTGCAGGACTTGAGGGCCAAGGGCGTGCACGGCGACATCATTGACAGCGTGGTCAGCGTCGCCTACAGCGACGTGAACGAAGAGCAATTGGCGCGTCAGTTCCTGAACCGCAAGCGGATTGCCAAGCCGGCGGGCCAGCGGCAGGCAGCGCGTGTCTTTCGCATGTTGGTGCGCGCCGGCTTTCGGACCGGCGTCATCCTGCACATCCTTAAGAAGTGGGACGTGGACGACGAAACCCTGGCGGCACTGGAAAGCGAAACCGTCGAAGCGTCCGACGTAAAAGAGGAAAACCGTTGACCGCGGATTTGCGCGAATGACGCGGATTCTCTAGATTAGGTTCACGATTTATCAGCGTAATCTGCGGAAATCCGCGGTTGAAAATCTCCGCTGCTATGCCGAAGACACTCGATCATACGGCCGCTCTGGAACATCTTTCGCGGGTTGACCGCAAGCTGGCGCGCATCATTGGCCGCTCGGGGCCGTGTCGTCTGCAAATGGAAACCACGCAAAGCATCTTCGAGGCGCTGCTGGAGTCCATCATCTACCAGCAGCTCAACGGCAAGGTCGCGGCCACCATCACCAGCCGCGTCAAGGCGCTGTTCCCGGAGAACACGAGGCGCATTCGCACTCGCCGCGGGCTGGTGGACGGCTTTCCCTCGCCCGAACAGATCCTGGCCACATCAGAGGAGCGGCTGCGCTCTGCGGGGCTGTCGCGCGCCAAGACGCTGGCCATTCGCGACCTCGCCGCCAAAACCCTGGACGGCACTGTGCCGACCGTGAAGCAGGCCGATCGCATGAGCGACGAGGAGCTAATCGAGCGCCTCGACAGCGTGCGTGGCATCGGCCGCTGGACGGTCGAGATGCTGCTCATCTTCCGCCTCGGGCGCCCCGACGTACTGGCCGTGGACGATTACGGCATCCGCAAAGGCTTTGCCAAGGTGCACAAGCTCGCCGAGTTGCCCAAGCCGAAGGAGTTGCTGGCCTACGGCGAGCGCTGGCGTCCGTATCGCAGCGTCGCCTGCTGGTATATGTGGCGCGCCGCCGAAATGAAGGACTTGCCACTAGCGGGCGCACAGTCTGGGAAGATCTCGGCGCGCGCGAAAAAATCCGCGCCCAAGAAAAGGATGGGCCAGCGGACAAGGAAGGAATGACCGTGCTGCGCCGCGTGGTATCTGCCTGCTGGCTTATTCACTTCGTATAGAGAACCACAAATACCAGGAACCCAACAGCAAGCACCAGCACGATGATGCCAATGATGGTTGGCAATCGACTGGGCTTCGCCTCGGCCGATGGCTGCGATGGATTGACCATTTCAGGGCGATCGCTCGGCACGGTTTGGTCCGCCACTTCCTCTGGGGACAGAGCTCGTCCAGGGATCTCTTCATCCAGCAGAGGTTGTTCCGGGGCTTCTCCGAAGTGCGTCGGCTCAAGCAGCGCTGGAGGTGGTGGCGGGCTGACAATCACCGGACGACTTACTGCAGGGGCCTCTTCTGGGACTTCTTCGAATTGCGTGCGCTCGACTGGCGCCGGAGCTGGCGGCGGGCTGACGACCACCGGGCGATATATCGGCTGAGGCTGGGATGCGACTTCTTCAGCCGCCTGGGCTCGCTCTGGAGCTAGCGCGGATCGCGCTGGCGGAACCGCCATTCGTCCTTGCCTCACCAGCTCTTGCAGTGATTTACGGATCGCCGACAGGTGCGACACGGCCACTATTAGGGTGATGGCAACAACCGCAACCGCCAGCGCCAGCACTAAGTGAAGCACATTTTCCATTCCAGTATTAGACCATCTTCACAACCACGCTGAAAGCTTGAGAGTCTTCCACGAATCTATTCACCGCGCCCGAGCTGGGCACGATCCCGATCACTAACTGCTCGCGGCCGCATTCTGCAGCGCCTGCTGGAATTTCTGCGCCGCCTCCAGCTCGTCGCCTTCGACACCTGAGGGAATCACGACCGGCACAACCGCTGGACAGGCCTTCAGCGCGGCGCAAATGTTCACCGCGTGCGCCATGTCAGCCTGAATGCCAGGGTTCAGCGCTGCATCCTCGGGCGCATCCAGAATTACAATCTGCACGTGGATGTCTCTGCCGATGTGCTTCTCCAGCATGTCTTTGTAGTCGCCAATTTCTACCGGGCGAATGACGATGGGCCGGCCGGAACTGGTGCGCGGGTTGCTCGTCTGAAAGTCGAGGATTTGATGGTCCAGCGCGTTACCGTAAGGCGACTTGAGATTGCACAGAACATTCACCGTAATGGGTTGCGGTTTCGCCTTGAAGTACTTGCAGCCGCCCAGGGTGAACAGCGCCAGGATGAGCAAGATTGCGGGGGCAAACCGATATCGTTGCGCCATGCTGTCATGATACAGGAGCAATCGCTGCACCTTTTCCCAAGGGATGGAAAGCACGCGAGTCGAAATTTTTTGCTCAACTTGCCGCTTCGAGTTTCAAGTTTCGACGGGCTGAGTTTTGGGAGGTCAAGGTTTGAGTTCTCAGCGATTCCCAGCGACCCAAGGTGGCGGTTGGTGTTTATCAACTTGGCAAATTAGTGGAATAATAACTCACCTTCCAGATTCTTCCCGTTTTGGAACGATATTACTGGTTGATTAACACCCCCACCCCCCCGGGCATCGCCAATTGAAAATAAACGACTTAATCGCAAAATCGTCGCATCGAATTGAGCCATAAGGGCTTACAGGCTTCTAATAGATTCCAAAGGACTTATAGCCAAAATTTATCTCCGTCCTTGAATTCCTATCACGGATGGTATTAATCAAATTGTCGTCCATCGCGCAGCTTCGGCTCCATTCCATGCACTATCCACCAACCCTATCCCCTGACATCGAGCTATAGACACACCAACCCTCAGACCATAAGTGTACAGATCGGCGCGCCGTTGTCAGTGAACTGGGTCACAGGCGGACGTGATCTGACTGTGGCGAGGAGCTTGTCAAGCTCTCGTGTCAAGATATGATGAGGGTTTGTTGTTTCGGCACGGGAACAAGAAGAAAGCTGTGCCCCCGCGCAGGCTTTTTCCTATTCTTTTGGAACATTTGTTCTCTCCCAAAATGGGAATCGGGCTCGCAGCTATTGGTCGTAGTAGCCTAACTCTTTTGTCAAGTTTGGCTTGCGAATTTATCCTGCTCGCACGAAGGTGCATGAAAATTTGGTATTCGACATGCACTATTGTTTCTGCCTTCCTTTGTATCTCTAAGGACCGCCGGGTTGTAAGCCGGCCCTCAGGAACGGTCCTGTTCGTCTCGACTCACCTCCCGAGCGATCCCTAACAGCGCCCAGATTGCCTTGGTTCCCATCGGAACCTGAAAGAGGCGAGTCATGAAGCCTGCCCGCGCCTTCCTGCAGCTAGTTCTTAGCGTATTCCTCGTAGCCGCGTTGGTTGTAAGCAGCGGCTTTGCCGCCACCAAGAAACTTGACCGCCACCGTCTCGCATCGGAAGAGTGGAACGATACCCCTCTGATGAGCGCCACCCTGCTGAGCAGAGGGAGTAGTGTGCCCAGCGACGGTTCTTCTACCCTGACCCTCGGTTCGTTGCAATCCTCGCCCCTCGTGTCTTGCCCCGACGGTATGGATTGCTGGAACGGCGGCACCGGCAATTGGAGCGTCCCGGGCAACTGGAGCCCCGGTGAGCCGGGAGCCAGTAGCGATGTGACAATTTATTCCGGCGGCAACGACACCGTGACTCTGGATACGAGCCCCACCATCAGCTCGCTCGTGTTGGGGGGCGCCAGCAACGGCACCACCTCCGAGCTTACCGATGGAGGCGTTGCTCAGACTCTTGCCATCAGCAACGGGCTGACCGTAGGCCAGACCGGCTATCTGCAGCTCACTGGCGGCAGCACCATCACCGTGGGTACTGACTCGAACAACGCGGGAGAGGTCGACATCCAGAACGGATCGCACCTCTCGATCGCGGGCAACTTGAACAATCAGAATAGCGGCGGTAACCCGCCGTACATCTATGTGTTCACGGGCTCGGTCCTCTCGGTCGCTGGCGACTTTGACAACCAAGGTTCGGTCGAAACTGGCGCGATCGGCGGCGGTTCGCAGATCAACGTAACCGGCACGCTCACCAACGAAGGGGACGCGGCGGTTCAGATCTTTGGTCCAGGAGACTCAGCCAGCATCGGAAAGCTGGTGAACAACGGCTTCTTCTACATTGACAGCGGGCCAATTCAGGCAACTACGGTTGGGAGCTTGAGCAGCGGTGCGACTGGATTTATCGATCTCGAAAACGGATCGAAGCTCACAGTCAATGGCGACGTGAACAACTCCGGGACTCTGGGCGCTAGCCTTAACAGCGGCACTGGTAGCAACACGATCACGATCAACGGCACCCTGACCAACAACTCGGGCGGAACGTTCTCTCTGAACGGCACGGGTGATGTGGGTAATGTGGGCACGCTGAACAACAGCGGTTACGTGTTCATCGGAGCAGGAGCGACCCTGAGCCTGACCAACCAACTGGGCGGCATAACCGACGTGGCGGCGGGCTCGCGAATCGACGTATTGGGGAATTTTAACGACTTCCTCGGAGGCACCAGCGCGTTGGCCAACTTGTCGAGCGTTGAAGGAACCGTGATTCTGGCCAACGGGCAGACGACCGAGATGGCCGACACCGGTCGCTTATATATAAATCAGGGCGGAACCCTTGATGCCTCGCTGGGCTCAACGATACACGTTGGGACCGATGTGGAGATAGACGGTGGGCTCCTCGCCACCGGCTCCTACTATGGCGGCGGGAACAATACCATTAAAGTGGAGGGTGACCTGGTGAATGGCGAAGGCAACGTGTTCCTCTACGGCAATGGCGACATGATCGAAGTCGACGGCGATATCGCCAACCAAGGTGTAGGGCAGATCGGCCTCAACGGTTCTAACCAGACTCTTTTCTCCGGCCAGCTAAACAACGAGGGTTCGATCACATTGAATGGCCCGAACGACACGGCAACGATCGGGAGCGTGACCAACAGCGGGAAATTCGAACTGCTAGGTTTCGGAGATGTGGCAACCCTCGGCAGCCTCACCAATTCTGGAGCCGTGGATGTAGATGGGGCCAGCACGCTTCAGATCAATGGCGACGTCAGCAACTCCGGGTTCTTCTACACCAGCTTTAACCATACCGGCGGCAACACGCTGAACATCACCGGTACCCTGACCAACAACAACGGCGGGCACTTTTATTTGCAGGGTAATGGGGACGTGGCCAATGTCGGAATGGTGGACAACTTCGGGCTTGTGAGCGTCCAGGGCGATACGACCCTGAACCTGACCAACCAGCCGAACGGGGTTACCGATGTGGTAGCCGGCTCGACCTGGGTCATTGGTGGCAACTTCGCCGTGGCAGGGGCGGCCAACACCGGCTTCGCGAATCTGACCAGCGTGGAAGGCAGCGTGGATCTAGGGAACCGCCAAGCTACCAATATCACCCCGGGTGGCGGTGTTCTCACTGTGAGCAGCGGCGGGGGTATTGATGTGAATACCGCGGGGACGTCGCTCCAAATCAATGGTGATGTCAACAACTCGGGAAGGGTGAGCACAAGCTACGACGATCGCGGCGGGGTCACCCTGACCGTTACCGGTACGCTCACTAATAACCCGGGCGGAGATTTTAGTATGGGTAAGGCGAACGTCCATGGCAATGTCGATGCAGCCTATCTGGGAGGACTGGTCAACAACGGGACAGTCGAGTTGTATAACGGATCGGCGCTCACGATCACCGGCGATGCCACCAACTCCGGGACTATAACCACTGATCCCGGCGCGAACACCCTTACGATCACCGGCACGCTTCACAACAACTCGGGCGGATCCTTCGTGCTGTACGGCCCGGGCGACGAGGCCACGATTGGGAAGATGGGGAACGCCGGACTTATTGATCTGGAGAATGCATCGTCGCTCACGGTTACGGGCGATTCGAACAACGAAGGGAATATCTACACCAGCTTCTACAAAGGCTCCGGCGGCAACACAATAACGATCGACGGCACCCTGTTCAACGGCCCGAGCGCGGTAGTTTCGCTGCTCAACCCGACCGACAAACTCATTATCAACGGAAGCATGGGCCTTTCTGGTGGGGCTGCAGTCAGCACTCCGACGTTGAACAACGGAGGATTCATCGGCGTAGACAGCGTCTCGACATTGTTGGTCGGCTTGGGGCCTTCCTCTGGGCTGAGGTACGCTCAACTGGCCAACGGGACGTTAGGGGAGATCATCAACTCCTACAGCAGCTACGGTACGATCACCGTCGGCGGGTCTGCATTGCTGGGCGGTACGCTCGATATCCTGCTGAAACCGGGCTTTAATCCGACCCTGGGCTCGACGTTCCAAATCTTCAGCTCCTATCCGGGGGCACTTTTCGGATCTTTCGAATATATTGAGAACGACACGTTTAACAACGGAACGGAGTATTTGGAACCTCTGTACTACTATGATTCTGGGGAACTGGAGCTGATAGCGAAACCGGTTGCCGAGCCGGCCGCCTTGCTGGTGCTCATCCCCGGGCTGCTGGGCATGGGCTATGGGCTGCGGCGCAAGCTGCTTCAGTAGCTGCGCCCGGTATTCAATGCCCACTCATCCGCAGACGTCGCGATGAGTGGGCGTTCTCTTTAGTAGATACCATCCCAAGTCAAGCAGCGAAGAATAAGTGGTCCTCCGCCAGTTCGGCGGGGGCGTCGTCGTGTATGGCCGCACAGGGGTCGTTCATCGCGCGGCTCAGTTCCAACTCTTTAATCCAGACCGCCTTCAGCGGAGTCTTGGGATTGCCGGTCTTGATCCAGATGCGTGACAGCTTGGGATAAGCGGTCACGAGGTTGTTGATTCTGGCGGTAAACAGCATGGTTCCTCCTTACCTCGCGCATCGCGGCGCGAGGTTGCGCATCACTGCGCGGCTTTGGAGGGTGATCCTGAAAGATTGGCAGGTTCACTCGCCCGGTTCACGTTGCACTCCGTGACCGGAGGAGCAGTGCGCTCAGGTGCGCAACGCGGGACGGGTCAGGGAGCCGGGAATTGTGAGCTTCCGGTTACTCGGAGGTTCGCATTTCATAAAATTTCGCCAAATTCATTGGCAGCATTAGTTTAGACGATGCGCGCGGGGTTTGGTTGCGAAAATCGGCACGAAAATCGGCGAACCACAGAGCCACAGAGAAATTCCCAAAAAGCGACTGCATCGTTTACGGACACCATGCCCGCCCGGTCACGACTCGCTGTGACTCGCGGGTTCCATCCGCTTGCGAGCAAGATTAGACTGGAGTGTCGTATCAGCGAGGAATTATGTCCACGCCTGCCGCCACGAAAGGCCCCGACAGCAAGCCCGTAAAAATGGATCCCTCTTCCGACGTTTACCGCTCGGAAAGCCATCCTCTCGATCCGTTGTTTCTTCCCCACAGTGTTGCCGTCATTGGCGCGTCGGAGCGCGCAGGCAGCGTCGGCCGCTCGGTGCTGTGGAACCTGCTCAGCAGTCCGTTCGGGGGCACGGTTTTCCCGGTCAATTCCAAGCGCTCGAACGTGCTGGGCATCAAGGCGTATCCCGGCCTGAGGGACTTGCCGGACAAAGTGGATCTTATCGTCGTCTCTACGCCCGCGGACAGTGTGCCCGACATCATTGCGGAGGCGGTAGAGCTGGGCATACCGGGCGCCATCGTAATTTCGGCGGGCTTCAAAGAGACTGGCGAGCACGGCCAGGAATTAGAGCGCCGGATTGCGCAGACGATTCGCGGCAAGATGCGGCTCATCGGCCCCAACTGCCTGGGGGTGATGAATCCGGTGCGCGGGCTGAATGCAACCTTTGCGCGTTCGGTGGCGCGGGCGGGGAACGTGGCGTTCATCAGCCAAAGCGGCGCGCTGTGCACCGCGGTGCTGGACTGGAGCTTGCGCGAGAATGTCGGTTTCAGCGCCTTCGTCTCCATCGGTTCCATGCTGGATGTGAACTGGGGCGACCTAGTGGATTATTTCGGCAGCGACTCGCGCACGCACAGCATTGTGATCTACATGGAGTCGATCGGCGACGCGCGGTCGTTTCTCTCCGCGGCGCGCGAGGTCTCGCTGACCAAGCCGGTCATCGTGATCAAGGCCGGACGAACGGCCGCTGCGGCCAAAGCCGCCGCGTCGCACACCGGCGCGCTAACGGGCAGCGATGAAGTGCTGGATGCCGCCTTCCGCCGCTGCGGCGTGCTGCGTGTGAACAGCATCGCTGACATCTTCTTCATGTCGGATGTGTTGGCCAAGCAGCCGCGCCCGCGCGGCAGGCGGCTGTGCATCCTGACCAACGCAGGCGGGCCCGGTGTGCTGGCAACTGACGCTCTGGTCGCCGGAGGCGGCGAGTTGGCGGAGCTATCGGAAGAGACGATGAAGGCCTTCGACGCCATCCTGCCGCCGCCATGGAGTCACAACAATCCGGTTGACATCCTGGGCGATGCTGAGCCGGAGCGTTACGCCAAGTCACTGGAGATTGCCGCCAAAGACCCTGGCATCGACGGCATGCTGGTGGTGCTGACGCCGCAGGACATGACCAATGCCACGCAGATTGCCGAAAAGCTGAAGCCCTATGCCAAGGGATTGGGCAAGCCGGTGCTGGCGAGCTGGATGGGCGGCGCTGAAGTCGCGGCCGGCGAACAGATCCTGAACCAGGCGGGCATTCCGACCTTCCAATTCCCCGACAGCGCGGTGCGCGCCTTCAACTATATGTGGCGCTACTCCTACAACCTGAAAGGCATTTACGAAACTCCTACCCTCCCCCAGGTCGCGGATGCGTCGTTGCAGCGCGGCAAGGCGGAGCGCATCATCCGCGATGTGCGCCAATCAGGGCGCACGATTCTCACCGAATATGAATCGAAGCAGTTGCTGAAGGCGTACGACATTCCCACGGTCGAGACGCGCATTGCCATCTCCGAGCAGGAGGCGTTGCAAGCCGCGGAGGAGGTTGGCTACCCGGTTGTGCTGAAGGTGTACTCCCTCACCATCACGCACAAGACTGATGTGGGTGGCGTGCAGCTCAACCTCTTTGATGCCACTGCAGTGAAGTCGGCCTTCCAGACAATTAAGCAATCCGTTACCGAAAAAGCCGGGGCCGAGCACTTCCAGGGTGTAACCGTACAGCCGATGGTGAAGCTTGATGGCTACGAGTTGATCATTGGCAGCAGCCTCGATTCGCAGTTCGGCCCAGTCATTCTCTTCGGCGCCGGCGGCCAGCTCGTCGAGGTCTTCAAAGACAGCGCCCTGGCGCTGCCTCCGCTGAATTCGACTCTGGCCTTGCGCATGATGGAACAGACGAAAATCCTGACGGCGTTACGAGGCGTGCGCGGACGCAAGCCGGTGGACATTTCGGCGCTGGAAGAGCTTCTGGTTCGCTTCAGCCAGTTGGTAGTGGAGCAGCGCTGGATCAAGGAAATTGACATTAATCCGCTGCTGGCGTCGCCTGAGCGTCTGCTGGCGCTGGACGCGCGCGTGGTTGTGCATGGCCCCGAACTGACCGAAGACGAGCTGCCCGAGACCGCCATCCGCCCGTATCCCATCCATCTGGTCAGCGAGTGGACGATGAAGGATGGCAAACCGGTGACCATCCGCCCCATCCGTCCCGAGGATGAACCGGCAATGATCGAATTCCACAAGAAGTTGTCGGAGCGCAGCGTTTATCTCCGGTACTTCCAACCCCTGAAGCTGACGCAGCGCACAGCGCACGAGCGGCTGACCCGGACCTGCTTCATCGACTACAACCGGGAGATGGCGCTGGTTGCTGAGCGCAAAACCGATGGCGACCAGATGGAAATCCTGGCCGTGGGCCGCCTCAGCAAGCTGCATGGCCTCGACGAAGCCGAGATGGCGGCCGTCGCCATCGACGCCGCCCAGCATAAAGGCCTGGGCACGGAACTGTATCGGCGGCTGATCCAGATCGCGCGCGACGACAAGCTGAAGCGGGTGGTCTCCAACATGCTGCCCGAGAACCGGGAGATGCGGGCGGTCTGCGTGAAGACCGGCTTCAAGATGTACCACAACATGGAAGAGAACATGATTCGGGCAGAGCTGGATTTGTAGGAAACCCTTTCACCAGCGAGGCACGGAGGCACGGGGAAATCAGCACGTAGCCAGGGTTCGAATGAAAGGTCAGAATATAGCGATCTGGATAGCCGTCGGAATCGGCGCCGGTGTGGCAATAGGCGCCGCGACGCACTCAATGGCCATTTGGATATGTATCGGTGTGGTTGTGGGCGCCGCGATAGGAGCAGTTCTCGGGCGACGTGCAAAATCCACGTTATAGCGCTTGTGGGTCACTCCTCCGCTGATAACCCGACGTCTCGCCAACATCTGCCGCAAAGGCGATCTCCCGAAAATTTTCGTGGACATGTTATGATTCGGAGCTTGCGGAAGTGCAGTCCGCAGCAATAGCCGCGATGACCGACGTCATCGGTCGGGGTACGCGGCGAGCACAACTAAAGGGGCGAATCGAGAGAGCGTGCCTAGCGAAAAGCAGGTCAAATGGTCGGAACTCCGGGTGGGAGTGACCGTCCTTGTTGCGCTGGTGACGCTTGCCATCCTCATCTTTCTGATGACCGGGACCACCGGCCTGTTCACCAAGAAAATGCTGCTTCGTGCCTACGTGGATAACGCAGGTGGTCTGCGTGTGGGTGCGCCCGTGCGACTGGAAGGGGTGGACATCGGCAATGTCACCCGGATTCGCGTCGTCTCCGATCCCAGGCGCGCTCTGGTACCGGTGGAGATCATGATGAAGATCACCACCAAGTATGCCGACAGCATGAATACGGGTTGCAAAGTACTGCTATCAACAGCGGGAGTGTTGGGTGAAGTCTTCGTGGACATGGATTGCCGTGAGGCCAAGGGCGGCCCGTTGCAGAACGGAGCAGAGCTACCCACTGAGGCGGTGGCGCAGTTGCAGGACGTGGTGCGCGCCAGCCAGGGCACGCTACAGAATGTTGACACCTTGGTGAAGCGGCTGGACAGAATCCTCAGCTACGTTGAGAGCGGCCAAGGCTCCATCGGCAAGGTCATTTACGATCCGGCGCTGTTTGATCGCGCCAACGCCATGCTGATCCAGTTACAGGAGGTGGTGGGGCAAGTCAACTCGCCGAACGGGACCATTGGCAAGCTCATCAATAGCGATGAGCTTTATAACAAGGCCAACGCCGCCATCGACAACGTGAATAAGATTATTGATGAGGTTAACAGCGGCCAGGGAACGATTGGCAAGTTCCTGAAAGATCCTACCCTGTACGACAATGCCAACAAGGCCAGCGCCGAAGCCAACAAGCTGATGAGCGATATCAATTCCGGCAAGGGCACGATCGGCAGACTCGCCAAGGATGAGGCGCTGGCCAAGAAGATCGACGCCACCGTTACCCGCCTGAACGCCATTGCCGACAAACTGGACGAGGGAACCGGCACGGCCGGCAAGTTCATAAACGATCCAGCCTTATACAACAACGCCGATAAGTTGCTGGTGGAGACGCGAGAGCTGATCGCGGCCGTGCGCAAAGACCCGAAGACATATCTGACCATTCACTTGAAGATCTTTTGAGCAGTCACACTTTAGTCCGTCACGCACGCCAGCAATTTCCCGCTATAACTAGCCTTGTAGTATGTTTTCCGGAAAGCCGTTGGCGCTTGACTCATTCCAGAAAACGTACGTGCTTTCAATCTGTTGCACGAAACTCCGCATGGTTTGTAGCGGAACGATATTTCTCCGTGAGGTAACAATGCGAATTCCAGCTATGTTTGCTCTCTCCATTCTCCTTGCGGGTTCACTCTGCGTGGCGCAAACGGCCTCTTCCTCATCTGCCCCGAAACCGGTTCCCGGCTTCGATCTGACTGCCATGGACAAGACTGCTGATCCCTGCGTGGATTTCTATCAGTATTCCTGCGGCAATTGGATGAAGAACAATCCCATCCCGGCGGACAAATCGAGGTGGGGCCGATTCAATGCCCTGGCCGAGCAGAACCTGTGTGTCCTGCGCGACATCCTGGACAAAGCTGAGGCGCCGGGGCAGCACACGGCCACAGAACAGAAAGTTGGCGATTATTACGCCGCCTGCATGGACGAGGCTACGGTCGAGAAAAAGGGTGCAACGCCGCTGGAGCCTGAGATGCAGCGTATCGCTGCCATCAAAACCAAACAGGAAATCATCGCCGAAGTGGCAAACATGCATCGCAACGGCACTCCGGCATTGTTCGCTTTCTACTCGATGCCTGACATGCACAATTCCACTTTGACCATCGCCAACCTTGACCAAGGCGGAATCTCACTTCCCGATCGCGATTACTACCTCAAGGACGACGCCAAGTCGGTGGAAACGCGGCAGAAATTCCAGGAGCACGTCCAGAAAATGTTTGAACTGGCAGGCGACAAGCCTGACATGGCCGGGGCAGAAGCGAAAACCGTGCTCGCCGTCGAAACCGGCCTGGCAAAGGCTGCCATGGACCGGACCGAGCGTCGCGATCCCAAGAAGCGGGATCACATGATGCAGGTGACCGAGATCGCGGCCGCCGCTCCCAGTTTTCAGCTCACGGAGTATTTTGCCGACAACGGGTCGCCGAAGTTTACCAGCCTGAATGTCGGCAATCCTGACTTCTTCAAGGCTGTAAATGAGCAGCTCAATGCAGTGTCGCTCGACGACTGGAAGACCTACCTCCGATGGCGCACGCTTGACCACGGCGCTCCGACGCTATCGAAGGCGTTTGTGGATGAAGACTTCCAGTTCAAAGGCGCCTACATGGCCGGAACCAAGGAGATTGAGCCCCGCTGGAAGCGCTGTGTGCGCTCCACTGACCGCGAGCTCGGCATGGCGCTGGGCGAGCTCTATGTGGACAAAGTCTTCGGTGCGGACGAGAAAGCGCGTACCGTAAAGATGGTGCAGGCCATCGAGCAGGCCATGCACGAGGATCTAGGGCAGTTGACCTGGATGTCGGATGCCACCAAGCAGCAGGCCTACAAGAAGCTGCAAGCCATCGTCAATAACGTCGGCTATCCGGACAAATGGCGCGATTACAGCACTGTGGTGGTGACGCGCGACGATTACGCCGGCAACGTCACGCGAGCTGCAGCCTTTGAGGTGCAACGCCAGTACAAGAAGATCCAGAATCCTACCGACCGTAAGGATTGGTCGATGACGCCGCCGACGGTGAACGCTTATTACCGTCCGCCGATGAATGACATCAACTTCCCGGCCGGAATTCTGCAGCCGCCGTTCTACGGCACCAACATGGATGACGCCGTCAACTTTGGAGCGATTGGTGTGGTCATCGGTCACGAGCTGACGCACGGTTTCGACGATCAGGGCCGGAAGTACGACGCCGTAGGCAATCTGACCGACTGGTGGACAGCGGAGGATGCCAAGAAGTTCGAGGAGCGTGCCAACTGTACTGCCGAAGAGTATTCCAGCTTCGTCGCGGTGAAGGATGACAAGGGCGAAGTGCACCTCAACGGCAAACTTACGCTGGGCGAGAATACCGCCGACAACGGTGGCCTGAAGCTGGCGTATATGGCACTGATGAACATGATCGGCAACACGCCGGTGAAGCCCATCGACGGCTACACTCCACAGCAGCGCTTCTTCATCGCCTACGCGCAGATCTGGTGCGAGAATGTGACACCGCAGCAGGCGCGCGTGTATGCGATTACGGATCCGCACTCGCCGGGGCGCTGGCGCGCCAACGGCGCGGCGCAGAATTCAGCCGCGTTCCAGGAGGCTTTCGGCTGCAAGGCGGGCCAGCCTATGGTGCGCGAGCCAGCATGCCGGGTGTGGTAAGCACCCGTTGGAGTCGCTTTGACGTCCTGACTTGAAGGAGCGCGGCTTCAAAACCTTTTCTCAGAGCAGAATGTTGTCGATCAGGCGCGTCGTGCCGATAAACGCCGCGACGGCGACCAGCGCACCGCGAGAGATGTCGGCGACAGGATCGAGGGTCTCGGGATTCACGATGGCGAAGTAATCGAGACGAGCGGCAGGCTCTGCAGCAATTAGCTGTTTGCCAATCTCGATGAGCTTTGCGGCATCGCGCTCGCCGCCCGCGGCTGCCGCTTTCACCTTCATCAATGACCGATGCAGCACCAACGCCTGCTGCCGTTGCTCCGGATTCAGATAGGCGTTGCGCGAGCTCAGGGCGAGGCCGTCGGCATCGCGCACGATGGGACAGACCGCCAGCTCAACATCAAGATTGAGATCGCTCGCCATCTTGCGCAGGACTGCGACTTGCGCTGCGTCCTTCTGCCCGAGGAAGGCGTAATTAGGCCGCACAATCTCGAAGAGTTTCGCCACTACGGTGGCAACTCCGCGAAAGTGTCCCGGCCGCGAAGCGCCGTCAAGCTTGTCGCTGAGCTCTTCCACCAGCACATAGGTCGTCGCGCCCGCGGGATACATCTCTTCCGCAGCGGGAACGAAGAGCAGGTCCACGCCAAGTTCGTCCAGCAGCTTACTATCGCGCTCCAGGCTGCGCGGATACGAAGCGAGATCCTCCGACGGGCCAAATTGCAGCGGGTTGACGAAGATGGAAACGGCGGTCGCGTCGCAGCGCGCCTTGGAAGCGCGCACCAGCGCAAGATGGCCTTCGTGCAGCGCGCCCATGGTAGGCACGAATCCCAGTGTTTTGCCGGTGCGCTGCATTTGCCGGCAGACAGATTTCATTTCGGCGATGGTTCGCAGGATTTGCATGATCTTCAGTGTGGTTGGGATGGCGGCTGCGTCTTCGGTTTTGGCGGCTGTTCTTCCGATTCTGGAGGCTCAGGCACAGGCAACATCCAACTAGCCAGTACCTGTTTAAATACAGACTCCAGCCGCGTCAGATCTTGCGGCGAACATTTCAGGGCCACAGAGTAAATTTCATTGTCTGGCCCTTCGATGAAGACCATCTCCTCAATCCAGTCGTGGGCGTTGGATTTCTCGTAATAGCGCACCTTCAGTAGTTGTGCAGGTTTGTGGTCAACGGTGCGCCGCTGGCGTTGCACGGTCTCGAAATCCTGTCCCCGTTCCCGCAAGCCTGAGGTTGCCTGGTCGATCACGCCATCCAAATCCAGTGGCTCTTCGCCGCTCTCCGGCGCAGGCACGATCAACGTAACTGTGATTGCATTCCACAACGTGCGGTCCTGCTTCTGCGGAGGCGCGACCACGACGCCGTTACCGGCGAAAACCTCGCCCAGAGTCGACCATGAGCTGGGATACTTGAAACAAAAGCCGCCTTTAGGCTGGCAGTAGCGCTTCCAGGCAGGGGGAGTGGCAGACGGCGCCCGGGAAGAAGAAGTTTGAGCTGGCGCGACAACAGTGCCCAGCAAGACCGCCGACAGCAAACTGCAAAACCAAAGCCGCATGCCCTACAGTTGCACAGCCTGCTTGCGTTCGGCAATCGCCTGCAACGAGGCGAGCGTGTCCTTGGGCAGGTGGTACGACTCGGCATCGGAGGGATAGCCGCCCGACTTCACATCGTCCTTGAAGGCCAGTACCGCGTTGCTGATAACAGATCCAATGTTGGCGTAGCGGCGCACGAACTTAGCTGGCGGCGCGAACGTCAGCCCAAGCAGATCGTGGAAGACCAGCACCTGGCCGTCGCACTCGGGGCCGGCTCCGATCCCAATCGTCGGGATCTCCAACTCGCTCGTGATCATGGCGGCCACTTCGCGAGGGATACCTTCCAGCACGACGCAGCACGCACCGGCGCGCTCCAATGCAAGAGCGTCGTGCACGAGCTGCTCGATGGCCTTCAGCGTTTTGCCTTGCACCTTGTAACCGCCCATGGCGTGCACCGATTGCGGGGTCAGCCCAATGTGACCGACCACCGGGATTTCCGCCTCGACCAGCCGCTCGACCAGGCGAGCACGTCTCTCGCCGCCTTCGATTTTCACAGCTTCGGCGCCCCCATCTTTCACAAAGCGCGCGGCATTGCGCAGCGCTTCTCGCTGGCTGACGTGGTACGAGGCAAATGGCATGTCCGCGACCAGAAAGGCATGCTTCACCCCTCGCCGCACTGCGCGAGTATGATGCAGCATCTCCTGCATGGTGACCGGCAGAGTGTTGTCGTAGCCCAGCATCACCATGCCGAGCGAGTCACCGACTAGGATCATGTCAATGCCGGCCTCGTCCACCAGGCGCGCGCTGGCGTAGTCGTAGGCGGTCAGGCAGGTGATGGTTTCGTGACGCAGTTTCTTTTCGAGAAGGGTGGAAGCGGTAATCTTGGAGCGAAAGTCTCCGGTGGTAATACTCACGATGTCCTCCAGTACAGTTCCGCCTCTGCGGATACCGCCTGTTACGGCCTCATCGAACGGGAATGGAAACCCGCCCGAGAGACGAGTGCATTCTACACCCGTCCGGCCGTTCGTCAATGACCTGTTCGATGTAGGCTAACATCTGATGGATGCGGGATCGGGGCAATGCTGTGGCAAAAATCTGTGGTCAGAGTGGATGAGAGAGAATAGAAAGGCGGCGGGATGAGACCCGCCGCCCCGCTGAAATCAGGGAATCGAGCTAGCTGCCGTGATTCTCCGCTTCGGTCTTGCTCCTGCGTACGGTCGCCAGGAAATGTTCGGCCGCCGCAGGAGCCGCTACTTGGCCGGTCAGAGTGGGACGGAATCCCACCATTCGTCCGTACAAGGCGCGGGTCGAGTCGTCATCCTGCTTGATGACAGCGCCATTCAATGTCAAACCTGCAAATATGCCGCGGGTGCGCGAGTAAACCAGCACCTCCGACTTGAACTTCCAGTCGGTGCTGGCGCTGGCCTCACGGCCCACAGGACCGGCGGCCACGCTGCCCGAACCGCCGAGCTTGAACTTTGAGCTCAGCAAGTCATTCATTCCCTGGTCGTTCATGATGAGCATGACCAGGTCAACTCCCTCGGCACCAATTTGCAAGCCCCAGCTTCCACCGGTGATCACGAAAAAGGCCGGCGCGCTCCAACCTTTAGCGGTACGGCAGGTGGCTACTCCGCGGCCATGTTCCGCGCCGAAGACGAAGCCACCTTTAATCATGGAAGGAACCACGGCCACGCATTTAGCACTCTTAAATACATCGTCCGGAATGCCCTGGTCGGGGGCGCCCAGCAACTGGTTCAGAATCTTCGAGGAGTCGTCCAAGCGCGCGATCACTTTGTCGTGTTCTGCAGTCGATTGGTTGCTGGTATCTTTCGCGTCCTGTTTCTCTTGGTTGGCGGCATTGGCGTCATTCTGCGCCGCCGCTTTGTTGGTGTCATCTTGGGCTACGCTGATGTTCGGCGCCCAGAACACAAATGCGCAGAACAGCAACACGGTCGACAAAATTCCAATTCGCTTCATAAACCTTTTTCCTGCCTTTCCCCAAGATGGACCCCGGGGCGTATGTTTACTTTCAAGTAAGTTGGATAGCAGATGGCAGGCGCGGGGTTGCAGAGCCGTTGGACTTTTGTAGCTGAATGGGTGTAAGCACCTGGCTTCAGCCCCGGCGCTCGCAACTGGGGCTTAAAACATCAGGCGCGGCGCTTGGCCGCCACGGGCTTCTGCCAGGGACGCTGAGGACGTTGCGCCACAGGCAAGTCACGGTCGCGTATCCGATCGTACATATAGGACTCGCTCACTGTGCCAAGGCTTTCGTTGTAAAGGCTGATGGCGCCGATACCTTGTTTCAGCTCTTCTGCGAAATCGTGCAGCGCTTTTAGGTGATCGGCTGTGGCCGGATAATCGGCCTTGCTGGTCTTCAGGACCTTCTGGTGTCCCAGGTCGACAAGCTTGGAAATTTCGCCCCCCAAGACATAACCCGGATAGGCGAAGATCTTTACGCCGCCATCTGAGCTTGGTTCAATGGCAGCCGAGACGTGATATTTCTTCAGGAAGACACGGTTGCTGGTACCCGGGGCTTCCAGGACATCGAAACCATGGTCGCGAAACCACGCCACGGCCTCTTCGAAGGATTTCGTTCTGATTTTATTTGGCATCGAATCAAGACACACTAATCGATTGCAAACTCACACTGTCGCACACTCGCTGGCCCGACAGCAACATGAGTGTCATGAAATGAGATGAATGGCGACGTTGCTGGGTCGCACAGAATCCAGCATTTAGTACTTAGCAGTTAGCATTTAGCATTTAGCATGCAGCTTGGCCTCGATGGATCAACGGCCCGCCCCGTGATCGGCCCCGGGGTTCTCTCAAACTCGATCCGCAGCTCCCGACCGAAGCTAAATGCTAAGTGCTAACTGCCAACTGCTAAGTTACAATCTCCCTTCCCTATGCTGCGTTTTTCGACAGCCGGTGAGTCGCACGGAGAGGCGCTGGTGGCAATGCTGTCCGGCATGCCCGCGGGACTTCCCGTCGACCTCGAATTCGTTAATCGTGAGCTTTGGCGTCGCCAGCAGGGATACGGTCGCGGGGGCCGGATGCGCATTGAGCGCGATGCGGCACACATTTTGAGCGGTGTGCGGCATGGTAAGACCATCGGGTCTCCTATTGCCATCATGCTTGCCAACCGGGACTCGCAGAACTGGACTGAGGCGCTGCCGGTGGAGGAAGGCGATCCCGAGAAGCACAGGCGCGTGGCCTCGCCACGACCGGGTCATGCCGACCTCGCGGGCGCACTCAAGTACAACTTCGCCGAAGCGCGCTACGTACTGGAGCGGGCGTCGGCGCGTGAATCGGCGGCACGCGTCTCGGTCGGGGCAATCGCCAAGCTGCTGCTGCGGGAACTGGGAATGGAAGTGCTGAGTCATGTAATCGCGGTCGGCAACGCGAGGCTTGACGCCGCCGTCTCATGGGAGGCGATCCAGACGCTGGCGGAGAAAGAAGAAGTCCTGCTCAACTGCGCCCATGCGGAGACGGAGGCGCGCATGAAGGAGCAGGTAGATCTGGTGCTGCGCACCGGCGATTCAGTCGGCGGGATCTTTGAAGTTGTGGCTCACAACGTGCCGCCTGGCCTTGGCACCTACGCGAATTGGGATGAGCGGCTAGACGCACAGCTGGCCGCCGCCGTTATGTCGTTGCAGGCGGTGAAGGCGGTCGCACTCGGCGACGCGGTGCGGGCCGCGACTTCACTAGGCTCTGAAGTGCATGATGAAATAGGCTACGAAATCACCGCTGGCGAGCACGAGGCTGCCACACCCTTCACCAGCTTTACCCGCCGTTCCAACCATGCCGGCGGACTGGAAGGTGGGGTTTCTAATGGCCAGGAAATCCGCGTGCGTGGCTATCTCAAGCCGATTTCAACGTTGCGGCGACCGCTGAGCTCGGTGGATTTCGCTACCCGCGAGCCGGTAAAGGCCGCTTACGAGCGCTCGGATGTGTGTGTCGTGCCTGCTGCCGGCGTGGCGGCTGAGGCCATGGTGGCACTGACGCTGGCGCGCTGCGCCCTGGAAAAGTTTGGAGGCGACTCGATGCTGGAAGTGCGGAGGAACTTCGACGGCTACTGCCATCAATTGCGAAACTTCTAAATGATCTATCCCATCGTGAAATTTGGCGATCCGGTCCTGGAGACGCCGGCCGCTCCCATTACAGTTTTTGACGACGAGCTACGCAAGCTGGTTGATGACATGTTTGAGAGCATGTATGCCGCGCACGGCGTTGGCCTGGCGGCGCCGCAGATCGGAATCAGCAAGCGCATCGCCGTTATTGACGTCAGCTTCAAAGAAGACCCCAACGCCAAGATCGTGCTGGTAAATCCGGAGATCATCCATACGGAAGGCCGGCTCACCTCCAATGAGGGCTGCCTGAGTCTCCCCGAGTTCCGGGAGAAGGTCACACGACCCCGAACAGTTACCGCGCGGGCGCAGGATGCTGAAGGCAAGACGATTGAAGTGACCGGAGATGACTTGCTGGCGCGCGCCCTGGTGCATGAGACAGATCACCTCAACGGCAAACTGTACATCAGCCACATCAGCGCACTGAAGCGCGACATGATGAAGCGGAAGATCCGCAAGTGGATGAAGCAGGGCGAATGGTAGGACTCACCACCGACGCCAAAGGACACAGAGAGAAAGCAGAAAAGGCATTTTCATGATGGACCTGGTGTTCTGCGGCACGCCGCAGTTTGCCGCGCCGACGCTGGAAAAACTGGTAGGGGCGGGTTTTCGCGTCAAGTTAGTGGTAACGCAACCGGATCGCCCCAGCGGACGCGGCATGGAGTTGGCCGCGTCGCCGGTAAAACAGACTGCGCTGGCCCTCGGCCTGCCAGTAACTCAGCCCGAGAAAATCAAGAACAACCAGGAATTCCGTGCGCAGCTGGAGAAGGTTGCGCCGGAGGCAATCATCGTTGTTGGCTACGGCCGAATCATTCCACAGTGGATGATTGATCTTCCGAAGCTGGGCAACATCAACCTGCACGGATCGCTGTTGCCAAAGTATCGCGGCGCAGCTCCAATCCAATGGGCAATTGCCTGCGGCGAGCCCATCACCGGCGTGACCACGATGCGGATTGATGCCGGCCTCGATACTGGAGACATCCTGCTGCAAATGCAAGAACGAATCATGCCAGAGGATACCGCGCTGACGTTAACGCCACGCCTGGCGCAAACCGGTGCCGAGTTGATGATTGCGACTCTCGATGGTCTCAAGAACGGACCTATTACACCTCTGCCTCAGGACAATTCCCAGGCAACGCTCGCCCCGATTCTTACACGCGAAGATGGGCTGATCGATTTCTCGCGTACGGCTGTGGACGCGTGGAACCGAATGCGCGGATTTCAACCTTGGCCGGGCGCATTTACCCACTTTCGCGGAAAGACCCTGCACCTGCAGGCAGCAGTATCAGCGGCCGGGCGCGCCGACATCTCGCCAGGGCATTTCGCGATCGAGAACCAGCGTCTACTGCTGGGCTTCGCACAGGGCACGGCTCTGGAAATACAGGAGCTGCAACCTGAGGGCAAGAAGCGGATGAGCGTACGCGACTTTATCAACGGATATCGGCCGAGGAGTGATGAGATGCTGGGACGTGCTTAGCAACTAGCTACTAGCACCCAGCAATTAGCTCCAACTGTCGGGAGTGGTAGGACGGCGCCAAGAAAGCGCCTCGAACGTTGCTAGTTGCTAGTCTCTAGTCACTGATTGCTAAGTGCTAAATGCCAAGTGTCGTCTCACCCTCCCGCGCCGCCGCCTTCGACATCCTGCTGCGCGTAGAACAAACCGATGCCTACGCCAGCGAACTGCTGCACGCGGGGAAGCTTAACAAACTCACCGTTGCTGATCATGGTCTAGCGACCGAGTTAGTGATGGGCGTGTTGCGCTGGCGCTCGCGATTGGATGAACTCATTGCGGCTGCTTCCACACGCGCACTTGGCCAGCTTGATCTCGAAGTGCTCACCGCGTTGCGGCTGGCCGCCTATCAGTTGCGCTTTCTGACGCGCGTCCCGGCGCGCGCGGCCATCAACGAAAGTGTGGAGCTGGTTAAGCGCGCAAGGAAGGGCTCGGCGGTCCCATTTGCTAATGCAGTGCTGCGCAAGATGGCCGTAGTACAGATCGAGCCCTTGGCGGAGACGATCGTTGGCGAACCAGTCCCGTTCTTGGCTCGCGAACTTGCGCATCCTGAGTGGCTGGTGAAGCGCTGGGTCTCCACCTTTGGAGCGGAGCGCGCGCTAGAGATCTGCCAACACGACCAGCACATTCCGAACACCGCCATCCGCCTCGACAGTGCCGCGAGCGAGCACGAGCTGGCGAGCGAAGGCATCGAGCTTGCGCCCGGAGTGCTGCTTGCGTCCGCACGTGTTGTTGTCAGCGGACTCATAACCCACACGCGCGCGTTTCGTGAGGGGCGGGTCTTCATTCAGGATGAAGCCTCACAACTCGTGGCCGCCCTGGTAGGCAAAGGGTTGCGCTTGCTCGACTGTTGCGCCGCTCCCGGCGGCAAGACGGCAGCACTGGCAGCCCGTAATCCCACCGCAGAAATTATCGCAGCGGAGCTGCATTCTCATCGTGCCGACCTGCTGCGCAAACGAGTGCGCGCTGCAAATGTTCAGGTCATGAATGCTGATGCGCTGGAACTGCCACTGCAAGGTGGCTTTGATCGCGTGCTCGCCGACGTCCCCTGCTCAGGCACGGGTACACTGGCCCGCAATCCCGAGATAAAATGGCGGCTCGCGCCGGCGGACCTTCACGACCTGCACAAGCGGCAGGTAGAGATTCTGCGCGCCGCTCTACGACAGCTCACTCCTGCCGGTCGCGCGGTGTACTCGACCTGTTCGCTGGAATACGAGGAAAACGAATCCGTGGTGGAGGAGGTTTTGCGCGACAACTCCTCATACCGGCTCCGCGACTGCCGTGAGGAATTGGAGCGGCTGCGCGCCGAAGGAGAGCTGGTGTGGAATGATTTGGATTCTTTGCTCTGGGGAAAATTCCTGCGGATTTTGCCGGGAGTGCAGCCGTGCGATGGATTCTTCGCAGCAGTGGTGGAAAGGCAGTGACCGCTGCTTCCTGACAACGAGGCGCTAGCGAATGACTACGCCTTTTACGATCTTCTCCACCTCCACCACCACCTCGTCGATGTTCTTGTGGGTGGTATCAATTATCACCGCGTCGGGCGCGGGGACAAGGGGTGAAGCCTCGCGCGTGCGATCTCTGTGATCGCGCGTGGCGATTTCGGCCAGCACCCGCTGCACCTCCTCGGGCGAGCGCGAGCCATGTTGCAAGATGCGACGCTCGGCGCGAATCTTCGCGTCGGCATCGAGGAAGACCTTCACATCCGCGTTGGGAAACACGGCCGTGCCGATGTCGCGGCCTTCCATCACCACGCCGCCGCCTTTGCCTAATTCGCGCTGCCGAGCAACCATCAACTGCCGGACTTGTGGATGCACAGAAACCCGTGAGGCCGCCGCGGTGACATCCGCTTCGCGAATTCGCTGCGAAACGTCACGGCCATCGAGCAGCACCCGGTTCCCTTCTCCGCGCGGTTCAAGTTGGATTACGGTACCTTCCGCCAGCTTGTAAAGCGCGTCGCCGTCGTCGAGTGGCACATCCTGCTCAATCGCCTTGAGCGCCAGCGCGCGATACATGGCGCCACTTTCGAGATTGACGTAGCCGAGCTTCTTCGCCAGGCGGGCCGCAATCGTGCTCTTGCCCGAACCCGCCGGGCCATCGATGGCGATGATCAGCTTGCGACTCGTGCTCATTTCTTGCCCGCGTCCCGCGTTGACGGGCTCGACTTGGCCGGAGTGTTGGACCGGCGCGGCCGGCGCTGCACTAGAGGCTTGCCTCGTTCGGGCGGATGCGGTTCGAAGCGCGGCCTGAACTTGAATTCTCCATCCGGCTGCAACGGCGGAAGTTGCAATGATGAAACCTGCAGCATCACGCGGCCGCCGACGTGTATGTAGTGCAGCTCACGCGCCGCCTCCAGCGCGTGGATGCCCTCGCGCACCCGCGCCCGGCCGACAATTCTGGAGAAGAACTGCACGACTTCTTCTTCTTGCGCCGCCAGCACGCAGTCAAGGTACTTTGAAACCAGGGCTGTCAGCGACTCCGCAATCGAGACGTGGATGCCTTGCTTCACCGCCTCCGGCGCCCAGCGGAATAGCACGTCCCAGAAAATGCCTTCATCCTGTTTGTAATCGACACGCGTGATGCGCAGCTTGGCCCAAAGCTCATCAAGCGCGCGATCCAGCGCGGCTTCTGAAATGTCGCCGCCAACCAACTCCCGCAGCTTTTGCTTCGAGATCGGTCCGTCCTTCTGAATGATGTGGAAAGTATCCACCGCAAGCGGCGAGTAGCCGGAGCGCGCGCCCGCCTTGGGCGGCTGCTTCGGATTGCGGTCGCCGACCAAGCCATAGAAGTATGGAAACACCGATGCCGCCAGAATGAAGTTGTTTTCCGGGAAAACGTAAGCTTCGTAGGCAGACTTTTCGCGCAGCAGGCGCACCATCAAATCCTTGGCCTCGTGCGCGCCGCGGTCGGCAAACGCCATCTGCGCGGTAGGCAGCTTCTCATCCGTGCCCTTGTAAGCTCCGACGAACGTCGGGACCAGCACCGCCGGCCGCTGCGGATAGAGCAGACAGAAGCCCACCGACTCAATGAATGCGCGCGCGTCGTCGAGCGAGCGGACCGGCTGCCCGTTCAGCCGCCACTTCTCCCGGCGAAGCTCCTGTAGTTGTGATTCGTGCATAAACGGCAGCAGGTAGCCCTTAGCATCTGGCACTTAGAAATGCGGCTAGACCGGTTTCACTTTTGGCGTGTTCGGGTAGAGCGGGCCTTCAGGCCCGCGTGCGCGTTCCCGACTTTATTTTGCTTCCGCCGCTGAGGTCATTGACCTCAGCGGCGGAAGAGGTTTTCTTTCCCGCCAGGAGACGCGGCCCTAAAGCGCCGCTCCACCCGAGCCACGCGGACGCAGTTGATCTAACTGCTAAGTGCCAAATGCTGGTTGCTAAATCCGCTTAAACGCCCGCTGAATGTCCCTAACAGAGTATCGCAGAACCACTGGGCGGCCATGAGGACAACTCATGGGGCAATCGGTTTTGGCCAGCTCGCTCAGCAGCCACTCCATTTTGTTCTGCTCCAGCGGCATGTTGACCTTGATCGCGGCATGGCAGGCAATGCTGGCGGCGATGCTGGTGCGGATTCTTTCCAGGTTGAGCGCCTGCTCTTCGTGCTCGAACTGCTCGAGGATTTCGTGCAACAGGTGCTCGACATCGCCCGCGGCAATGCCGGCTGCCGTGGTCTTCACCGCGATGGTGCGCGAACCGAACGGCTCCACCTCGAAGCCGTTGCGGTTCAGTTCGTCGCAGATTTCCGCGAACACTGCCATCTGGCCGGGCGTCAACTCGACGATGACCGGCATCAGCAATTGCTGCTTCTCCGGCGATTCCGCCAGCCGCTGCTTGCAGATTTTCTCGAACAGAATGCGTTCGTGCGCCACGTGCTGGTCAATGATCCACAATCCCTGAGGATTGATGGCCAGGATGAACGAATTGCGAATCTGCGCGACAGGCTTCAAGGTCGCCAGCGACTCGAGGCCTAGCGAGGCATCGTCCTCTTCCAGAACAGCAGAGCAGGCATCGTTTCCGCGCATCGCCGGTGCGGTCGTGCTGGCTGGCCCACCAAACGTCTGCCGGCCAAAACGCGCCACTGGAATGGCGGCGTTGCCATCGACGGCGAATCCGCTGCCTTCGAATTGTAAGCGTGCGTTCATTGGCGGGAATTCTTGCGCACGCAGGGCGAAAGCTGCATCGGCCTCGGTCACCTGCCGTTCGTCGCCGGGCTGCCACGGCGGGCGCGCGCCGGGAGTCAAGGAAGGCGATGCCGTCGGTTGCGCGTGGATCTCGGTCATGAACGCCGGAACCGGGCGTGACTTCATCAGCACGGCACGAACGGAATCGCGAATGAAATCGTGCAACAGGGACGATTGCCGGAAGCGCACTTCCGTCTTAGACGGATGCACGTTGACATCAACTTCGGTGAACGGCAACTCGAGAAACAGCAGCACTACAGGAAAAACCGCCGGCGGGATGATGTTGCGGTAAGCCTCGTTGAGCGCGTGCTGCACCAGACGGTCGCGAATCAGCCGGCCATTCACGAAGATGAAAATCGAATTGCGGTTGAGTTTCTGGATCTCAGGTTTGGAGACGAAGCCGTGGAGCTTGATCTCGCCCTTCACCGGCTCTTGCGGTTCCTCTTCTTCGCTGCGCCGCCATGGCGGCGGCTGCGGCAGGCCGGTCCGCGCCAGCGGCAACAGGGCGCTCAATGGGATTAACTGATCGAGCGTCTCTTTTCCGAAGATCTGGTAGATGCGCTGCGAGTGATCAGCAACCGGCGGCGCAACCAGCAGGGCGTTGGTCGCCGAATGAAGCTCCCAATGCATCTCCGGATGGGCCAGTGCATAATGCGTGACCAGCGACGCAATGTGGGACAGTTCGGTAGACTCGGCCTTGAGGAATTTCCGGCGCGCCGGGATGTTGAAGAACAGATCGCGCACCGTGACTGCAGTTCCCAGCGGCAGGCCGGCCTCTTCGACCGTCAGCAGCTTGCCGCCGGCTATTTCGATGACCGTTCCAGCGGCATCTTCGTTGGCATGCGTTTCCAGCCGCAACCGACTTACAGACGCGATGGATGGCAGCGCTTCGCCGCGAAAGCCCAGCGTAGCGATGCTCAAGAGGTCGTCGGTGTTGCGAATCTTCGAGGTGGCGTGGCGCTCGAAGGCCAGCATGGCGTCGTCGCGCACCATGCCGCAGCCGTCATCGGTAACCTGGATGAGTTTCTTGCCGCCCGCCTCAATGTTGACACGGATGCGGCGCGCGCCGGCATCCAGCGCGTTCTCCAGTAGCTCCTTGATTACCGACGCAGGACGCTCCACCACCTCGCCGGCGGCAATCTTGTTGGCTACGTTTTCGGAGAGAACGTGGATGCGGCCCATGGTTCGTATAACTCATCTCATAAATCGCTTTGTATCAGGGCACGGCTTCAGCCGTGCCGCAACTCGGCCGACGAGGAACCTGGGCTTTAGCCCCTGAGGGAGCCTATTCGGGCGGCTGCAGGGGCTAAAGCCCGATCTTTTCCAATGCCCTGTTCGGCACGACTGAAAGTCGTGCCCTGATACAAACCTCATCTCCGGCGATTTATGAGATAGGTTCTAGTTAAAGTAGAAACTGACTACTGGGTACTGGATACTGGGTACTGACAACTGAATCACGGCGTCATCTTCCACACCAGCCCGCAGCCCCCGGCGCAGTAAGTCAGCCCCTGCCCACCGGTAATGGTGGTGCCGTACATATTGCCCTGGCTGTCGAAGGTTACGCCGCCGAAAGGCGCGGCGCCGAACTCTACGAAGAAGCTGTGCAGCGTCTGGTAGGTCCACGAACCACCGGCATTGACCAGGCGGAAGATGGTGCCGTTATCGCCGGCGCCGCCCCCCAGCGTGGTGCCGTAAAGATTCCCGTCGCTACCCATGGTCACGCCCGCCAGGGGATCCACTCCTTCGCCTGCCGATAAATCAAACAGATGCAGCACCGAGAATGTCCACCCGCCGTTGGAGGGTGACAGCTCAAAGACCGAGCCGTCCTCGTTGTTTAAGCCGCCGAAGTAGGCGGTGCCGTAGATATCGCCGGAGGCGTCAAAGATCAACGTGCCCGACGGTTGCGTTCCATCGAGTCCTTGAAAGGAGTGGAGCACGGTCTCCTTCCAGCCGCCGTCGGCAGGAGCGAGCTCGAAGACAGTACCGCCCCCCCATTGACCGCCCTTGGTGGTGGTGCCGTAAAGATTTCCGGCATTGTCGAAGGTAAGACCGCCATAAGGCGTACCGCCGTCGTTGAATCCGCTGAAGCTGTATATGACGGATTCGGTCCAGCCGCCGCCGCCAGGACTAAGCTCGAACACCGCGCCCTGGCCAAAGACGCCGCCTTGCTCCGTGGTGCCGTAGAGATTGCCAGCCGTATCGAAGACTAGGTCACCGTAGCCGGGGTACGAGCCATCGGGGTCCCCCTTGAACTCGTAGAGGACGCTTTCCACCCACGGCACCTGAGCGGCAATAGCAGCAATGGGCGGCGGCTGCAGCCTGAAGACCGTGCCGCAGGCGCAACTTCCCCCTCCCCCAACCGTGGTGCCGTAGAGATTGCCATCGGGCCCTTTGACGACCCCGCCTTGCGGTTTCAGACCTTTCTCGCCGTCCGCAGGAAACAAAACCAGCGTCGAGAAGAGCCACTTGGAGTCAACCGTCCGCGTCTCGAACACGCTGCCCCAAATGTTATAGGTCGTGCCGTAGAGACGCCCGGCCTGGTCAATGGTCACCCCGGCGGTCGGATTCTCGTTCCCGTCAGAGCCCAGGAAGAAGTGAATTACGCTGTAAGTCTGAGCCTGCGCCGATGGCGCCAGCACTGCGGCGAGGGCAAACACCGTCGTTGCCGCCAGCATTGCAATTGCAGGCCGGAAACTAGCGTTGTAATTTAGCCTGCAAATCCAACTCGGTACCGTCATGACGGACCTACTTCAGGTCGGGTAGAGCGGCGCTTTAGCGCCGCGTCCCGGCGGCAAGAAAAGAAAACCCGCTTCCGCCGCTGAGGTTCAACTTCAGCGGCGGAAGCAAAATGACGTGACATTCGCAAAC
This sequence comes from uncultured Acidobacteriaceae bacterium, assembly GCA_963823635.1. Lineage (GTDB taxonomy): Bacteria > Acidobacteriota > Terriglobia > Terriglobales > Acidobacteriaceae > Bog-257. The sequence continues at coordinate 396,198 of CAWGMV010000015.1, forward strand.
GCGGGCCTGAAGGCCCGCCTAAACTGAAAACGCCTTAGCCACTGTATTCACTGCCTTGGAGCGTAATATCCCTTGCGCGCCCTCACTTTGTATTTCTTATTGTCGGCGAGGATCTCGATCTTGCGGTACTGGCCGTTGGGCAGAAAGTCGGCCGGCTTGTACGCGACGTCGTACTGACTGCGCAGCTCGTCCTGGATTTGCGAGAACGCATCGGAAACGTCCTGAATCTTAAACGGGAAGAATGCCTTTCCTCCGGTCTCATCCGCAAAATGTTCGAGTATCTTGTCCCCGCGCGTCCTCAGGCCGCTGGTGTTGGTGGAGATCGCGTAAATGATGACATCAGCGCGCTGTGCCATCTCCACTGCTTCCTCGCGCGAGACGCGGCTCTGGTTGTCTTCTCCGTCGCTCAGCAAAATGATGGCACGACGTGTGGCGCCGGTGCTTTTGTCCTGCATGAGCTTGTCGCGGCAGGCAAAGTAGATGGCGTCGTACATTGCCGTGCCGCCCCCGGGCCGTAACATGCGCACGCCGTGCGAGAGCTTTTCGGTGTCCTCGGTCATGTCCTGCGTAACTTCGGGGGTGGTGTCAAAGCCGATGACAAATGCCTTGTCGGAGATACGCTGGATGATCTGGTTGAGGAACTCGATGGCCGCTTCCTGCTCAAACTTGAAGCGGTCGCGTACCGAGTTGCTGGCGTCAATGAGCAGGCCCACGCGCAGCGGCAGGTTGGTCTCGCGGTTGAACGAGCGTACACTTTCTGCCGGCTTGTTGTTGTCGTAGACCTTGAAGTCATCCTTCGTAAGGTCTTTCACGAAGTGTCCGCGCTTGTCGGTGACGGTGAAAACCACGTTGACCTCATCCACCCGCTTGCGGATGATGGTGAGCTGGTCGTCAGGATCGTTTGATCCTGCATTGTCCGCCGGCTTGGCTGCGGCTGGGTTGGCAAGCGCGTTAGACTTCGCCGAGTCACCGGCGGGCGCAGGCGTTGTGACATTCGGCTGGGTCGCCGAACTGGTACTCGTACTGGGCTGCTGAGAAGGACTCGGATCGGAGGCTTGTGCTGATGCGGGAGCGGCGGTCTGCTGTGTCTCGGCCCCAGGCGCAGACTGCGGCGGAGGAAATTTGGTGGCCGACGGCGCCGTTGGAAGCTGTTGCGGCGTGCTCTGTCCGGCTAGCCCCCACGACCATGCCGCCAGTACAACCAGGATTAACTTGTACCCCATTGGAGTTGATTATAGCTGTTGCGGGAGATAACCACAGAGGCACAGAAAAGCTTTTCGCCGTCAGCCATCAGCTGTCAGCTAAAGAAAAAGAAGAAATATCACTGTGGCGATCACGCCAGTACCCGCTCTTCATCCCCGCAGCTCGTGAAGAAATCCGTTGAGCTCTTCTGGTAAGGACGCGGTGAATGATAAGGCTTCCCCGGTCCGAGGGTGCGTGAACTCGATGGCTGCCGCATGCAGAAAATTACGATTTAGGCTGAGAGTGTTTCCTTGCCGGGAATTCATGGCATGAATTTTCGAGCTCTGCTCTGTTTTCTTTCCCGCGCCTTTTGCCTGGACCGGAATGATTCGCAACTCCCGCGGTGCTCCGTAGAGTGCGTCGCCAACCACGGCATGCCCAATGGACGCCATGTGTACACGTATCTGGTGGGTGCGACCGGTTTCGATGCGCACATCGAGCAACGCAAACTTTCCGAACGGGGACGCGATGCGCTCACCAACTTCGTAGTGCGTCACTGCGGCACGGCCTCCTCGGCCGCGTGTGGTCATGCGAGTACGCCGCACGGCATCGCGACTGATCTCGCTGCTGACGGTGCCGCGATCTTTGACAGGCCAGCCATGAACCAGAGCTACATAAAGCTTCTTCACCTGACGGCTGGAGAACTGCCTGGCCAGCTTACGATGCGCCACGTCGTTCTTGGCCACCAGGATCAGGCCGCTGGTTTCTTTGTCGAGACGATGCACGATTCCCGGCCGCAGCTCGCCGCCAACTTCCGACAGCTTGCCAAACCGATGCAGCAGCGCATTGACCAGCATCCCGCGGTTGCGCTTGTCATCGGTGGCGCCGGCCCCGGCATGAACCATCATTCCCGCAGGCTTGTTGGTAACGGCGAGATCGTCGTCTTCGTAAACGATGTCGAGGGGGATATCTTCCGCTATGGCTCGCAGCGGAGCGGGCTGCGGTTCGCCGAGGATGGTGATCTGCTCCCCGCCCTTAAGCTTCAGCGATGGCTTGGCCGTCAGCCCGTTGACCAGCACCTTCTCCGCTGCCAGCAGTTGCTGGATGCGAGCTCGGCTGGTGTCAGGGAGTTCCGCCGCAAGGAACCGGTCGAGACGCTGGCCAGCGGCGCTGGGTGAAACCAAGACCGTCATGGGGAACCGGACGTCGGGCATGAATGCAGTAGTTTCAGGTAATAAAGAGCGGCGTGTCGTACCCAGCAGGTATATGATGTTGCCACCTGTTTTGACATTGTATGACGAAGATCATGAAAACATTGCTGGCTGTGATCTGTAGCACGTGTTGCTTGAGCTACGTTTATGCCGCCGATCCTCAAATGCAGGGCGGCTCCCAAAACGCTGCGGCAAGCGAAAGCGTTGCTAACGCTAAACGAAGCCGGGTGTGGACTTTGACGGAATACGCCTGCAAGAAGGGCACTCGCCAAGAGACCCAGAGGGTAGGACTTGTGTCCGTAGTGATGCAGCGCGGCGCCGATAGCCAACCAATGCGACTTCTCGGTGTAGAAGACAAGAAAACTGGTGAAGTGGCGTTTGTACATGTCCTGGACACCGATTGCTCAGGTGAGCAGCCGATTCCCGCGCAAGGAGGAGCGAGTTTAGCCCTCACGCACAAGAGCCGGGGAGAGGAGGAGTATTTCTACGCCATCTCCAGTCAAGGCGAGTGCTTGAGAGCATTCCAAATCAGATCTCTCGGACAATTATTCCCAGTTGACATGAGTACCAGGATGCAAGATTGTGAGCGTGAGGTACGAACCTGGTTGAGCCAGGCCGCGAAATGGAAGGCACAGGCGAACAGTACTAGCAAGACCAAGCCTTAATGGCGCCGGCTCATTGCTAGCTCCCTCTCGCGTTCCCGGACGGAAGCCAGCTTCGCCGGCTGCCGCAGGGGTACGCGGCGCATTAACAGCACTCCACCGGCGATAACCAGCAGGATGGCAATGGCCTGCGTTCCTGACATAAACCCGAGGAACTCGCCACGACCGGGATCACCACGAAAGAACTCGATGAAGTAGCGGGCGATGCCGTAGATGATCATGTACGTCCCAATGATCTCCCCTTCAAACGCCTTGCGACGGATTAGCCATACCAGGAAGAGGCAGTTCGCCAGCTCGACCACCATCTCATAGAGCTGGGTGGGATGCAGCGGGACATTCAGCGGCGTCCCGACGATCTCATTGGCCAGGGGGTTGTGAAAGGTGATGGCCCAGGGAACGTGTGTCTCTCGACCGTAGCAGCAGCCGGCGGCAAAACATCCGACGCGGCCAAAGGCATGACCCAGCGCCAAGCCAGGGGCAAAGACATCGCAAGTCCGTAGCACCGGCATACCATTGCGGCGCATGTACCAGACGCACATGATCAACGCCAGCACAAATCCGCCAGACCAGACGCCACCAGCCTGGAAAGTTGACAGACTGAAGATCTCGCTGGGGTGCTGGCGGTAGTAGCTCAAATCAACCAGTACCATCAGGATCTTGGCGCCAAAGATGCCCGACAGGATCGCGATAATGCCAAGGTTCCAGAGCTTGTCAGGATCAAGGCCCTGTTCCCTGCCGATCTTGACGATAAGCAGCAGGCCAAAGATCAGGCCCAAGGCAGCCATCAGGCCGTAGGTCGGCAGGCCAAAATTACCCAACTGAAAGAGACGGGGAAACACTTTGCTATTTTAGACGCAATGGGAGACGACAGGTTTCAAGTCAGCACTGAGCAGTCAGCAATTAGCGGTTAGCAAGCCAGCTAAGCACGCTTTGGCCAACTCTTAAGTGCTAATTGCTAACTGCCAACGGTTGAGAGAACACCGAGCCTGCGGGCCGCGGAGCCCACACCAAATAAACGCCGGAAGGCGCAAGAGCGTCACAGGATTTTTCGGTAAAGTTTTGTTAAGTTCCCAAAATGGAACCGGCCGGGATGAGAAATCCGAGTTTCTCAACGCAGAATCAACGACTTGCGAGCAGTTCGCGATCCTCAGTTCGCAAGATTAAAGAAAAAGCCGACCCGCGGGGCCGTGCCGAATGGGCCGTCAATGAACCCGCTCATCACGGTGGAGACCCTCCGTGGCTCTTCAGGCATCTCCGCGTGGCGGAGCATCGCACACCGAACCGCGAGCCGGGCCCCCTGTTCATTTGAATATCGGTTCAAAAAACGGTTACCACCCGCACCAACTTTGCAGGCCGGCTGATGGCTCAGATGCTATGAAAAAGCGGGCCGGATGGCAAGAGGTACGGCGCAAAAAGTTGGAAATTAACGTGCCTCGCGATTCAGGAGTCTCTGCGACAGGTTCTCACAAGCCGACTCCGGTACCTATCCGTCGAAGGGGCCCGATTACTTCCTTTTTTTGCCATCACGGGTGTTAGACTGCACCCAATTATTGATGTTTCCGAGTAACAACGATGATTACGGTCTCAAAAGAGGATTACCTCAAGGCCATCGCCGAGGCGGAAGCTGAGGGCCAAACTGTTATTCCTGCGACGCTGGCACATTGGCTTTCCGTGACGAGGCCAGCCGTAACGTTCGCCCTGAAGCGCCTGACCAAGGATGGATTTGTGTCCGTTAAGGGCGACGGGCATATTCGGCTTACCTCGCAAGGGCGGGAAGTCGCCGAACGCACCATCGTGCGTCATCACCTGATCGAGCGAATGTTGTCCGAGATTTTCGGAATGCCGTGGTACGAGATTCACGACGAGGCCGAGCGCCTGGAACACGCAGTCTCGCCTGCGTTTGAGAAGAAGCTTGTCGAGAAACTCGGGCACAAGGACACTTGCCCTCACGGAAACGAGTTGGTTCTTCGCAGCCCAGCCGAACGCCGCAAACGAGGATTGCGTCTACTCAGCGAGTCAGAGCCGGGCCCGAGATATGTGGTTGTCAGTGTTTACGAGCGTGACCGGCAACTCTTGGAGTTCTTCGAGAATGAAGGAATCCGCCCGGGAGTTCGCGTTACCGTGGAAGCCCGCAACTACGACGGCACGGTTTCGCTGTCGATAGGCAAACACCAGATTCGTCTCGGCACATTGGCCGCCGAGAGGATCTGGGTTTCAAAAGCATAATATTCACAGACTGTTTACTACAGTTAATAGAACATGGTGTATCCTAATTTCAGGGTGAGGGACGGACCCACCTTTCGCCAGTCCTGAAATCCTGGAGGGATTTGCCGTGAGATCGAGGTCTAAGCGCCGGCTGCGCCTCGCGCTCCATCTCACTTTCTTCACCTTGACTGCCATTTCGCTTGTGCCGACAGACTCGTGGGGACAGGGAGAAACTACCAGCGCCATTCTCGGGCAAGTCACTGACTCGACGAATGCCGCAGTTGCCGGAGCCGCGGTGACCGTCATCGACCGTGACACAGGGCTGAAGCGCAGTGCAAAGACGGACGACGCGGGCCGCTTCAATTTCCCGCAGCTAAAGCCAGGCAGTTATACGGTCAGAGTCGAAGCACAGGGATTCGAGCCGCAACAGGTGGACAATGTCGTCTCCGGCCTGGGCCAGAAGCAGACCGTCAACCTTACGCTCAGAGTAGAGCAATCACGGGAGGCCATTGAGGTCAGCTCGGAAGCCCCGATCATCAACACAAGCAACGCAAACACGTCTACCACTTTGAATGCGCCGGCGTTGGAGAGCTTGCCGAATCCTGGCGGCGACATGACCTATCCGGTGCAGTTCGCGCCGGGCGCTCTGATCAATACGGCGGGCAGTGGCAATGATTTTGTCGGCGGGACAAACGGCTACGGCAACGTGGAATTCAATGGGCTGCCGGCGCTCTCCAATGGATACATCGTCGACGGGCTGGAGACGAACGACCCGCTAACGAATCTCAACAGCGGCCTGTCGACCAATCTCGTGCTCGGCCTCAACTCGATCTCGGAAGTAACCGTCAATACGCTGTCGTATTCCGTGGACCAGGGCAGGTATGGAGCGTCCCAGGTCAATTACGTCACCAAGTCGGGTACCAACCAGTTTCATGGAAATTTGTACGAACTGTGGAACGGCGCAATCCTCAACGCAGCTGATTACTTCACTAACGCCACATCGGGTAATCGCAAGCCGGGTTCGACGGTAAACCATTTTGGCGGCAGTCTGGGCGGACCGATCATTCATGACAAATTGTTCTTTTTCTTCGACAGTGAGTGGGTACGAATCGCGCTGCCTATCTTTACGACCGCGACGGTTCCGAGCGCCGCTTTCCAGCAGTACGTTTTACAGCAACTTCCTCTCGGTGGCACCGACTCCGTAACCGGGTCGCACTATGCGCCTGCTCCGCAAATGGTGCCCTTCTATCAAAAGATGTTTGCGCTGTACGGGAATACCAGCGGAACGCCACTGGCGGTGCTAGGGTGTCCTTTCAATTCGGACGGCGGTTCCGCTTCGGGCAGTCCTCCGAACGGAAACGGCTGCGCGAATCGGAGAGGCGTGTCGCACTCCAGCGACGACCATGAACAAGTACAAACGGCCCGCATCGACTACAACATCGGCCCCGACGACACCGCATGGTTTCGTTTTCAGGCGGACACCGGGCTGCAAGCGGCCTACACTGACCCAATCAACCCATTATTTAATGCCATTTCCCCGCAGCCCCTGTACTCGTTCGCGGCGGGATATACGCATGTGTTTTCGCAGAACCTGGTGAATTACTTCAACCCGGCGTTTTCGTGGTATGAGAGCCTGTTCGGGCCGAGCGATTTTCAGAAGACGCTCGCGGCTTTCCCGATCGTGCTTCAAGGCAGCGGGGCAAACGCCCCGTTCACCACCATCGGAGGACTTGACAATACCTGGGTCCAAGGCCGGCGGGCCTCGCGATTCTTCATTAACGACAATCTCGCCTGGAGCCATGGCGCACACGAACTGAGATTCGGCACGAACACCCGAATCTTTCGTCTGAATGATTACGATTTCGGGCAGGGCACTGTGCCAACGGTCGCCTACACGACGCTGCCGCAATTCATCTACGGAGTGGCATCGACGGCGACCAAGACCTTCCCAACGTCGGCGAACGAGCCGTTCAACTTTCTCAATCTGGATTTCTATGCCCAGGACACATGGCGAGTCACACCCACCGTGACGTGGACGTTTGGCCTGCGCGATACATACAACTCCAACCCGCTGAATCCGCATGACCAGATTGCGCGCCTGAATGGCTCGTTCTACTCCATCTCCCACGATGTCAATCAGCCGTTGAGCGACGCGATTCAGACCGGTCTCGGAAATCTCTTCACATCCACTCCGCTGGCGATTCTGCAACCCAGGACCGCCATCGCCTGGCAGTTCGAACCCAACACTGTTCTCCGGACTGGCTTCGGTCTGTTCAGCGATATTCTGCCGGGAAGTGTCGCCGACCTGATCGGAGTGAATCCGCCTTACGTAAGGACATTTCAGGGAGGTCTGCTCGGAACCGTTGGTGGCATGGCGATTGCCCCCGGAGTGCCCGACAGCGCGGTCGATGCAACGATTGCGGCGAATCAGCGGTTTAGTTCGGGTTTCGCGCAGGGCCAGCTCTCCTGTGCATCTCCGCTGGCAGACCCGACGACCTGTTTGCCGCCGGTCGCAATCACCGCGGTTCCGGATGGCAAGCTTCACGCGCCGTACTTCATGCAGTGGAGTTTAGGAATTGAGCATCAGTTTGGCAACACGGGCAGCGTCCAGGCGCAGTATGTCGGTACTCGCGCGGTGAATCAGCCCTATCTCACACAAGTCAATGGATACCAGACCGTGTGCCAGGGATGCTTCGCGCCCTTTCCCTACCTCCAACCGACCGATCCGAGGTTCGCGGCGGTAACCCAGCTTTCGACCGGCGCCAACAGCAACTACAACGGCCTTCAACTGACGGCCATGAAACGGATGGGGGACGGCTTGCAAGGGCAGATCAATTACACATGGAGTCACTGTCTCGACACCGTCTCGAACGGCGGGTTCCTGCAGTTTTCCTCCGGAGGGATTCTCTCTCCGCTGCCGGGAGACCTCCGTCGCGATTACGGCCCCTGCGATTACGACATCCGTCATAACCTCACTGGGCAGTACGTGTACCAGCTGCCGATCAAGGTGGAGAATCATGGGTTAGGCTATGCGCTGAATGGCTGGCAGGTTTCAGGAACCGTGTTCTGGCACAGCGGACTGCCATTCTCGGTGCTGAGCACGTCTTACTCGGCGGGCGGGAACGGCATCGTGCAGGGCAGCGGCCCACAATTCGCAAGCCTCGTGCCGGGAGTAGATCCCTATTGCCGTAATTGCAACATTCCAGGCGTTACTCAACCGGGCACCATTCAGTGGCTCAATCCAAATGCGTTTATCTCCGCAGTTGATCCTGCTACGGGAACTTGCAACGGTGACGACTCCGCGCAGAATTGCCAATTCGGAAATCTCGGCCGCAACGCCTTACGCGGTCCCAATTTTTTCTGGAGTGATTTTTACATCACGAAATGGTTTCCGCTCAGCGAGCGGGTGAAGTTAAGATTTGATACTCAGTTCTTCAACGTCTTCAACCATCCGAACTTCGCGCTGCCGAGTATGGTGCTGGCCGGAATTCCGGGAAGGCCTTCTACGCAAACTGGTTTCGGTGCTCTAACTTACACTACTTCGCCCCCAACTGGTCTGCTCGGAGTCGGGTTGGGAGGCGACAGCAGCCCCCGAATGATCGCGTTTCAGGCGCGATTAGAGTTTTGAACCGCAGCCCTGAACGTGATTCCTGCTTGGGGACGAGTGCCGGTCAAAATCGGAGTTAGACAACTTCCGATACCTTACCGGCACTGGTAAACGCCCTAGCGTCCACACATTCGGCAACCCACATTGTCGATTGTGTCCGGTTAGTCGGCAATCCGGAAACTAAGAGTACGTCGGGAGTTCCGTTTAGGCAGCTCAGCCTGCCCGTCGCGGTTCGGCCAGCACCTCATCGAGCGCGCTCGCCAACTGCCCGGCCCGGGCATCATAGTCGCCAGACACGCCATCGTACTTGCGCTTGAGCACATGGAATTCGTCGGCGATGTTCAGCGCAGCCAGGACTGCGACGCGCAGCGAGTCCACCGTGGCGGCCTGCTGCGAGATCAATCGCATCTTGGTGTCAACGTAGGCGGCCAATTTCGCGATATACTCCGGATCGGAGCCTCGGAGATGATAAGTCTGATCGTAGATTTCCACGCGCACACTGGCGCTGCCGTTTCCGTTGGACTGATTCAAAACCACCCTCCCTTGAAGTGGCCGGTGATCCGTGGTCAGAAAAGACGTCATTCCTCTAGCCACTAATCACTAGCCACTATCCACTGCATTATGACGCCGATTCTTCCGCCGTCAAAGACTCAATTTGACCTAGCATCTTTTCTACTCTGGTACGTACCTCTTCCCGCTCGCGGCGCAGGCTGACCAGCTCCTTGCGCAGGGTGTCAACTTCCTCCTCCCGTTCGTTGAGCTGTTCGCGGAGGCGGGCGGCGTCGCGCTCGGCGGCGGCCTTGGCATCGCGGGCTGACTTCAGCAGCTCGATGGTGCGTAGAACTTTTTCTTCCAAAGACTTGAAATCGGCAGTGGAGTGGGCCGGTGACATTTCAACCGCATTCGCAGGCATGATGAAGGATGGACCTCGCAGCAATTAAATTTCGTGAGCGCAGTATAGCGCAGCAGCTTGCCGTGGAATTGTGGATAACTCGGCGAATTCGCAAGCTGAACCACAGATGACAGCAGGGGCAGTCAGGAATCGATTGGGAAAAAGCAGGATCCCTCAGTCGTGCTTAGTTGGTCGCCGCAGCGACCTTCCTCGCGCTCTTTCGGTGATAATAATTTACCGGGCCCCATCGTCGCGGCTGAAGCCGCGCCCCTGCAAAGCAGGATGTCAAACAGAGCCACGCGACTCTTCAGTCCGGCTGTACGGCCACCAGATTTGGAACCGCAGGGTTGCCGTTGGCGTCTTTCAGGCCGACGGGGATCTGCTGCACGTCGCCAAACGCGATAAGACGATGCACCGTGTAGTCGCTGGCTCCCACGTAAACCTGAGAGCCATCCAGCGTGATGCCGCCGCTGTAGGCGGTGGCTCCGCCTGCATAGGGAAACCCCACAGGTGACAAGGATTGGAGGTCCAGGACAATCATCTCTGGCAGGTCGCTGATGACCCACGCGCGTGAGCTATCAGGGCTCATGATGAGTTGGCGGGCGTTAAAAGCGCCAACTCCCATGTTCACGGATTGGATGGTGCTCTGAGTCGTAACCGGACAGCTTCCGCTGAGCGTCCCAGGAGTTGAGACCACGTCGAGCGAAGGTGAATCCGTCGCCACCGCGCCGGTGCCGTTCGGAATGGCCATGGTCAGCGTCGGATTGGTGGCGGAAAGCCCGGGGGTCACTTCGGCCTCATTACAGGTAGAGCGCACGTCAATCTGGCCGGGGTTGCTGCCGGCGATATAAGTCAGCCCCCCTTGTGCGCTTATGTCCAGCGCGTTGGCCGTGTAGGGCAGGGTAATGGTCGCGTTACCGGGCAGTCCCAGCTGGAAACCTGTCGTGAAACCGGAGGTCCAGTAGGTACTGTTCACCCAGGAAATGATATTGCTGTCCGGGGTGTATACGCCAGAGTTGATAGTAATTCCACTAGTGGTATAGAGGACGCTCGCATTGGTAATGTCATAGTAATAAATGTTCCCGGCTATGCTGTCGAAAACCAGCAAGTAGTTGCTGTCCGGGGAAACCGAAATTACGCTCCCGTTGAGCGGGAGGGTGGTGACCGTGTTGGCGGGAAGGGCTACTGCCATAATGCCAGAGGATGATCCCAGGAAAATAGTGCTTCCGTCCGGAGTGATGATGATAGAGTTCGGCAGGTTCGGGAGCGTAATGGCCGTTCCGGCGGTATTGGTTGCAGTATTGATGGGAATGAGCGTAGTGGAATTGGTGCTCGCAGCATAGACGGTTGTGATGGTGCTGCCCGCTACCGATGCAGTTACCACATTATTGCTATATTGGGCCCCAACGTTGTAGGGCGGCGGGGCATTGGGAAACGACTTGTTGCAGTTCGGATAACCGCAGGAAGCGGTGATTGACGCCGTGCCTGGCTCGATAGCGGTGATGGTTGCCGATGTGGCGCTCCCGGGGGCCACGGTCACGCTGGCAGTGGAGGACGAGCCCCACGTGATAATGGGTTTAATTATTTGCCCCGCGCTGTCATAAACGTCCGCCACTAACGGCTGCGTGCCGGTCTTGCCTAAGGTGAACGAGGTATTTGACGAATTGGCGTCGTGCACCAGAATAGAAACCGCCGGACATGTGAGATACGGCACGCTGGTACCGTTGACTCCGGAAACACTGGCAAAAATCGTTGCTGAGCCAGGTTGCTGTGCGGTAAAAACGCCGGTGCCAGTCAGCGCGGTAATGACACTGGCGGTACCGCTGCAGGTGGCTGATCCGTTAGTCAAAGTAGCTGAGGTCGGGGGAGTGCTTGCTCCGTAGCCCGACGCTGTTACGGTCAGGCGAGTACCGGTGGCAATGGTATTCGCGCTCGTCAGCGCCACCGTCGCCATAGCGCCAACGACGTTAAGCCCGTTGCCAATGGTGCTGTTGAGGGCGGTAATGACGTTGGCTGTACCGCTACAAGTTGCTGTGCCATTAGTTAACGTGGCCGTAGTGGGCGCTGTTACTCCACCCGTTCCATCCGCCGTGACAGTCAGGATGGTTCCGGTGGCGATGGTATCGGTGCCGGTTAAGGCCACGGTCGCTGTGGCATCGCTGATTCCATTGAAGTTAGACAGATTACAGGTTTGGCCCGTGGTCCCTATAATCGATCCCCCGGAAGTGTAGGTAGGGCTATTTGTGATCGAGGAATAAAACGGGTTTATGCCGCCATTGGTTCCGGCGGTGAAGTTCGAGAGGTTGCAGGTTTGTCCTTTCGAACCGGTAATGGTCCCGCCGGAAGTGTACGTTGGGCTATTCGTAGTTGCGGAGTAATCCGGCTCGACCCCCGATGACGTGGCGACCACGGTTTGGTCATTTGTATTAATGGTAATCGGTCCCACCGTGTTGGTGATGTCGCAGGGGGCGCTCGGCGAACATCCCGGCGATGAAGTGTTGTAAGCCGAGCCTGTCACCGGCACAATCTGCCCCATGCTGGTGCACCCATGCGGCGTGTTCACCACAACACGGTCGACTTGCAGGTGCACATAAACCGTGGCCGTGGCGGTTGCGGTGCCCGAGGTTGCCGTGATTGTCACCTGCCCGACCCCAGCCTGACCGCCGACAACGTTACAGTTGATGAAGTTCGCGTCCCAAACGCCCCCGCAAACCACGCCGCCGGTAGAGACAGTGGCAACACTGGGGTTGCTGCTGGTGAAGGTAATGTCGGCGGCAATAGTTGTTCCCGTGGAATCCGTGGCAGTTGCGGAAATCCCCGCAACGCCTCCTTCATTAAGCGAGAGAGTGGTGGGCGCGACAATGATGGAGGCGACAGCCGGAGTCGAGACCCCGCTCCCGCCGCAGCCGGCGAGAAACAATAGAGAGCTAGCTGCCAAAAGTGCAGACAATAAAGAAACTACGGGAAACCGCCGCATGTACCCTCCCCACTGAACCGGAGATCCAGTGGATGTATGAAAGCAGAATCGTTCTTTCCGGAAAGCCCTCAGTGTAGAAGTTGTGAACGGTTTCGGCAAGCAGCGGGGCAGGCTTCACCTCCAGCCTCTGCTTGCGGAGATTCGTTAAGATTGGAAACCCGAATACGCCAGCCGAGTTGTTGTGTTGACAGCCTTGTGCCGGTGCCGGGACAACGCCGCTTAAGAAGAGAAGAGCGATTGACGAGCCGGACTAGAGTTGCTATATTGGAAAAGTTCTGCGAGTTATTTTTTTGGCCTGCCTGGGTTGTCCGGCTGTGCTGCCGGCAGAATGTGATGTTGCGGGATGTCCTCGCTGAAACGTGTCCGCGCTTCCTGCTGGAGCTTTCCAGTGGGTATGCGGGCCGAGGCAACGAAACGGAGTGCCCTCGTTCTAACCCTCCGCAGCGGCTAAGGGTCGTCTGCGGAACGACCACGGCGCCACCGTCGTACGCCTAACCTTGGATGGAAACTGAAACTCCCCGTGTGCGCGGGGAAGTATGGGCGGCTAATTGGCTGTCCAGCCCCGAAGAGGGATAGGCTTTGCGCGACCCTGGCAGTGGCGCGCAATTCGTTTGGCCGCTTGCGGCCAGGAGTTTGCTGAAATTGCCAGCCCATGGCTGGCCTGACGAGCGTGAGGAGCTGCAAAGAGTGCCGACATTCAACCAGTTAGTGCGGAAAGGCCGGACGGCGCCGAACTATAAGACAGCCAGCCCGGCGTTGCAGTCGTGCCCGCAGAAGCGTGGCGTCTGTACCCGGGTGTACACCCAGACGCCGAAGAAGCCCAATTCCGCGTTGCGCAAGGTCGCGCGCGTGCGGCTGACCAACGGCATTGAGGTCACGACCTACATCCCAGGCGTCGGTCACAATCTGCAGGAGCACTCGATTGTGCTGATACGCGGCGGCCGTGTGAAAGACCTCCCCGGCGTTCGCTACCACGTGGTCCGCGGCACGTTGGACTCTGTCGGGGTTGCCAATCGCAAGCAGGGCCGTTCCAAATACGGGGCCAAGAGGCCGAAGGCTTAATCTATGCCGAGAAAAGGACATATCGCGAAGCGGGAACCGTTGTCCGATCCGGTTTTCCAGTCAACACTGGTCAACAAGTTCGTCAACTCCATGATGTGGGACGGCAAGAAGAGCACCGCCCAATCCATCTTTTACAACGCCATGAAGAAGCTGGAAGAAAAAGGCGGCGACGAGGCGATCAAGCTGTTCAAGAAAGCGGTGGAAAACGCCAAGCCGGTGCTGGAAGTGAAGACCCGGCGCGTAGGCGGCGCTAACTACCAGGTCCCGGTAGAAGTTAACGCCGACCGTCGCACTTCGCTCGCGATCCGCTGGATTTTGACGTACAGCCGCGGGCGTGGCGAGAAGGGCATGGTGGACAAGCTCGCCAACGAGTTGCTTGACGCGGCCAACAATCGCGGAGCGTCGATCAAGAAGAAGGAAGACGTACATCGCATGGCCGAAGCCAACAAGGCCTTCGCCCACTACCGGTGGTAGAAGATTAGACCGCCACAGGCGGTGAATTAACAAGGTTCGAGCAGGTCGCCTAGGCCAGAGTGCCCAGGCTGCAAGAAAAGGGAAGAAGATTTTGCCACGAGAAGTTCCATTAGAGCGTTGCAGGAATATCGGCATCATGGCGCACATCGATGCCGGTAAGACCACCACTACGGAGCGCATCCTGTTCTACACAGGGCGTACGCACCGTATTGGTGAGGTCCATGAAGGCACTGCAACGATGGACTGGATGGCGCAGGAGCAGGAGCGCGGCATCACCATCACGTCGGCGGCTACCACCTGCTTTTGGAACGATTTTCGGATCAACATCATTGATACGCCCGGCCACGTGGACTTCACCGCCGAGGTGGAACGCTCGCTGCGCGTGCTGGACGGCGCCTGCGCCGTATTCGATGCCGTGCATGGCGTCGAGCCGCAGTCCGAGACCGTATGGCGCCAGGCCGATAAATACGGCGTTCCGCGCATTTGCTTCATTAACAAGATGGACAAGATGGGCGCCGATTTTGAGCACGCTATCGATACCATCCGTAAGCGCCTGAATGCCCGCCCGGTTGCAATCCAGCTCCCCATCGGACAGGAAGACAAGTTCACAGGCGTCATCGACCTCATGGCCATGAAGGCGATCGTGTGGAATGACGAAACCATGGGCGCCGAGTATGAAGTCGCGGAGATTCCGGAAGAGTTGAAAAAGAAGGCAAATGCCTTCCATCAGTTGCTCGTCGAGACGGTCGTCGAAAATGATGACCAGGACGAGCTGATGCACAAGTACATTGAAGGCGAGACCATCACCGAGCCTGAACTGAAGGCTGCGCTGCGCCGAGCCACGCTGAAGATGAAGCTTTTCCCGGTTATCTGCGGCACGGCGTTCAAGAACAAGGGCGTGCAGCCGCTGCTGGACGCCGTGGTGGACTACCTGCCTTCTCCGCTTGACATTCCGCCAGTGAAGGGCATCGACCCCAACACCGGCAAGGAAGTCGAGCGTCCGGCCGAAGATAAAGCGCCTTTCGCGGCCCTGGCTTTCAAAATCATGACGGACCCGTTTGTCGGTCAGCTCAGCTTTATCCGCGTGTACTCCGGTCATCTCAAGCAGGGCGACGGCGTGTACATCAGCGGACGCTCGCGCACCGAGCGCATCGGCCGCTTACTGAAGATGCACGCCAACAAGCGTGAGGACATCAGCGAGATCTACGCGGGCGACATTTGCGCCTGCGTTGGTCTGCGCCATGTCACAACCGGTGACACGATCTGCGACGAAACGCACCCCGTCGTTCTTGAGTCCATTGAATTTCCGGCGCCGGTGATTTCGGTTGCCGTCGAACCTAAGACGAAGGGCGATCAGGAAAAGATGGGCGTCGCGCTGGGTAAGCTGGCGCAGGAAGATCCGACCTTCAAGGTCAATACCGATCCTGACAGCGGGCAGACCATCATCAGCGGCATGGGCGAACTCCACCTGGAGATCATCGTGGACCGCATGATGCGCGAGTTCAACGTGCAGGCCAATGTTGGCAAGCCGCAGGTTGCGTATCGCGAAACTATCCGCAAGCAGTCGCAGGCAGAAGGAAAGTACATCCGCCAGACCGGCGGCAGCGGCCAATACGGGCATGTACGCATCCGGCTGGAGCCGAACGAACCCGGCAAGGGATACGAGTTTATCAACGAGATCGTGGGCGGCGTGATCCCGAAGGAGTTCATTAAGCCCGTGGATCAGGGTATCAAGGAAGCCCTGGAAGGCGGCGTTCTGGCCGGCTACGAAATGGTGGATGTGAAGGCGACACTCTACGACGGCAGCTATCACGATGTGGACTCGAACGAAATGGCTTTCAAGATCGCCGGTTCAATGGCGTTCAAAGAGGCCGCGCGCAAAGCGAGTCCGGTGCTGCTGGAGCCGGTGATGTCGGTGGAAGTAGTTGTGCCCGAGGAGTACATGGGCACCATCATCGGCGACCTGAACAGCCGCCGCGGCCGCATCGAAGGCATCGAACATCGCGCCGGATCGCAGGTGATCAAGGCGATGGTTCCGCTGGCTGAGATGTTTGGCTACGCGACTAACATGCGTTCGAACACCCAGGGCCGGGCAACGTTTTCCATGCACTTCTCGCGTTACGAAGAAGCGCCGCGTTCGGTGGCAGAGGAAATCGTGGCCAAGGTGCAGGGCAGGAGCCCTGCAGGAACGAAATGAGTGCGTCGGGGTTAGGTTCTTGAAGCTTCAGTTTTAGGCGGAAGGATAGAGCGCCGTAGGCGCGAAAGAGTTTAGCCCAGCGCTTCAGCGCTGGGAAGGGTCGAAAATTCAACCCGAGTCCCTTTAGGGACGGCAGAGTTTCTTAGGAGCTCCAATGGCGAAAGAGAAATTTGATCGCAGCAAGCCGCACGTGAACGTGGGCACGATCGGGCACATTGATCATGGCAAGACCACGTTGACCGCGGCCATCACCAAGGTTTTGGGCAAGCACAATCCCAAGATCCAGTTCCGCTCCTTCGACTCCATCGACAACGCGCCGGAAGAGCGCGAGCGCGGCATTACCATTGCCACGGCGCACGTGGAGTACGAGACGGCAGCGCGGCATTACGCGCACGTGGACTGCCCGGGTCACGCCGACTACATCAAGAACATGATCACCGGCGCGGCGCAGATGGACGGCGCCATTCTGGTGGTCGCGGCCACCGACGGCCCCATGCCTCAGACCAAGGAGCACGTGCTGCTGGCGCGCCAGGTCGGCGTGCCCTACGTGCTGGTGTTTCTGAACAAGTGCGATGCGGTGGAAGATCCCGAGCTGATTGACCTGGTGGAGATGGAAGTGCGCGAGCTGCTGAGCAAGTACGGCTTCCCAGGCGACGATGTGCCGGTGGTGCGGGGCTCGGCGCTGGGGGCGCTGAACGGCGAAGCGCAGTGGGAGGCCAAGGTCGAAGAGCTGATGGACGCGGTGGACAAGAACGTGCCATTGCCGGCGCGCGACATCGACAAGCCGTTCCTGATGCCGATCGAAGACATCTTCTCGATTCAGGGGCGGGGCACGGTGGTGACCGGCCGTATCGAGCGGGGCAAGGTGAAGGTGGGCGAGGATGTTGAGATCGTCGGCTTCCGCGAGACCCGCAAGACGGTGGTGACGGGCGTGGAGATGTTCAAGAAGCAACTGGACGAAGGCATGGCGGGCGACAATGCCGGCCTGCTGCTGCGCGGCACGGCGAAGGAAGACGTGGAGCGCGGCATGGTTTTGGCCAAGCCGGGTTCGATCACGCCGCACACCAAGTTCAAGGGCGAAGTGTACGTGCTGTCGAAGGACGAGGGCGGACGTCACACGCCGTTCTTCAAAGGCTATCGGCCGCAGTTTTACTTCCGCACCACGGACGTGACGGGCGTGGCGACGCTGCCGGCGGGCACGGAGATGGTGATGCCGGGCGACAACGTCAGCCTGGAGATCGAGCTGATCACGCCGGTGGCGATGGAGAAAGGCTTGCGGTTCGCGATCCGCGAAGGCGGACGCACCGTGGGCGCCGGTACCATCACCGAAATTATTGCGTAATGTTTTGGGTGCGGCGACTGTGCCGCGCCTGTTCTTATAACCGCGGCGGAGACCGCCGGGCGATGAGCCCAGAACAAGATCTTTGAGAGATAACCACGTGATTGGTAAAGAACGAATCCGCATCCGGTTGAAAGCTTACGACTATCGCATTCTTGACCAGTCCACGGGCGAAATTGTGGACACCGCGAAGCGCACGGGGGCACAAATTGCGGGGCCGATTCCGCTGCCAACCGTGAAGAACAAGTACTGCGTGTTGCGTTCGCCTCACGTCGACAAGAAGTCGCGGGAGCAGTTCGAGATTCGCACGCATAAGCGCCTGCTCGACATTCTCGAACCCACGCAGCAAACGGTGGACGCACTTATGAAATTAGAACTTCCAGCGGGCGTGGATGTGGAGATTAAGGCGTTCGGGAAAGAACATAAGTAGCTGACAGCTCAAAACAAAGCTTCCGTGGCGTGAGCCCCTGTCGCAGCAAACGACAGAACAGGGAGCGGAGTTGGGGAAACCAATATGGCAGTCAACGGAATTCTCGGCAAGAAAGTCGGCATGACGCAGCTCTTCGATGACAAGGGTGATGTTCACCCGGTCACGGTACTGCAGGCAGGCCCGTGCTTTGTAACCCAGCGAAAGACGCAGGCCAAGGACGGCTATGATGCGGCGCAGATCGGGCTGGTCGAGTTCACCAAGGAGTCGCGCCTGACCAAGGCGATGAAAGGACACTTCGCCAAGAACAGCCTGCCACCGATGCGCTTTCTGCGAGAAGTGACCATTGCGGTGGACGGCGAAGGCCAGGACGGAACCAAGACCGGCGACAAGGTGCTGGTGGACATTTTCGAAGGCGAGAAGTTCGTGGATGTAGTTGCTACCAGCAAGGGCCGCGGTTTCGCCGGTGTGGTCAAGCGGCATCACTTTGCGGGCGGCGCAGCGTCGCACGGCTCGATGTTCCAGATCACCGGTTCGATCGGGTCATCGGCCTTCCCTTCCCGCGTGTTCAAGGGCATGCGCATGTCCGGTCACATGGGCGTGGATCGCGTCACCACTCGCAATCTACGAGTGCTGGGCGTTGATAAGGACGAGAACCTTCTTGTGGTAGAAGGCGCGGTGGCGGGACCGAAGGACGGATATGTAGTGATTAGCAAGGCCAAGAAGCCCCCGAGAGAGCGTCGCGGATTCAGCGGCGCGGGCACGGTCGATCCGTTGAAGGCTTCCAAGCGCCAGGTGGCGAAGAAGAGCAAGTAGCTGGTGGCTAGCAGAAACGGCCAGCCGAATGACTGACTACTGGCAACTGAACTGGAAAAGATTATGGCAACGATTGATGTAGTGAATCTGGACGGCGAGAAGGTGGGCTCCCTTGAGCTGGCCGCCGAAGTGTTTGGCGCGGTCAACGAGGACCTGCTCTGGGAAGCGGTGAAGCATTACCGCGCCGGGCAGCGCGCCGGAACGCACGCCACCAAGAACCGCAAGCTTGTAAGCGGTGCGGGCAAGAAGCTGTGGAAGCAGAAGGGCACCGGGCGCGCGCGCGTCGGATCCATTCGCTCGCCTCTGTGGCGGCATGGTGGCACGGTGCATGGGCCTCAGCCCCGCTCCTACGATTACGCTTTCCCGCGGAAGAAGCTGCTGGGCGCGCTGCGTTCGGCGCTGGCAGCGAAGTTGGCTGACGGCAAGCTGATGGTGGTCGAAAACTTCGAGCTGAAGGAACCGAAGGCCAAAGAGTTTCGCAAGACCCTCGACAAGCTGAACGCCAAGGGCACGACCCTTCTGGTCGAAAAGTACATTGGCGAGACTGAAAAGAACCTGCACCTCAGCTCGCGTAATCTCGCAGGAGTGGAGCTGCTGGCTGGTAATCAGGTCCATCCCTATCATCTGCTGCGGCATGAGACTGCGATTTTCTCGCGCCCAGCGCTGGAAAAGCTGCAGGATTCGCTGAAGGCTTCGGCGCCCCAGCGCAAGCACGCGGAGGTGGCGTAATGAAGTCCGCCTATCAGATCATTCGCCGCCCGGTCATCACTGAAAAAGGGTTGGGCGTAAAGGAAACGGAAGGGACGCTAGTCTTCGAAGTCGCCGTCAAGGCCAGCAAGACCGAGATCAAGCAGGCAGTGCAGAGCATTTTTAAAGTGAAAGTGGACTCGGTACGTACTGCCAACTTTGAAGGCAAGGAACGCCGTCGCGGCAAGTTCGTAGGACATCGTCCCGACTGGAAAAAGGCGTATGTGCGGCTTAAGACGGGCGAGAAGATGCCCGAGTACGCGGAGAATTTGTAACGCCGCAAAGTCGATGAGAAGCGAGTAGAGACATGGCAATCAAAACCTACAGACCGGTAACGCCTTCGCGACGGTTTACGACCACGACGGTCAACGATGACCTGACGACGAACCGTCCGTACAAACCGCTGACCGAGCCCAAGCAGCGCACCGGCGGACGCCGCAACTCAGGCGACCTCACCATCTGGCATCGCGGCGGCGGACACAAGCGCAAGCTGCGCATCATCGATTTCAAGCGCGACAAGTTTGGGATTCCAGCTATCGTCGCTTCCGTCGAATACGACCCGAACCGCTCGGCGCGCATCGCCCTGCTGAACTACGCCGATGGCGAGAAGCGCTACATCGTTTACCCGGTTGGCCTGAAGGTGGGCGCCAAGGTTGTCAGCGGCCCTGAGGCCGACATTCTGGTGGGCAATGCGCTGCCCTTGCGCAACATTCCTCCCGGCACCACGGTGCACAACATCGAGCTAAAGCCGGGAAAGGGTGCGCAGATGGCGCGCTCGGCGGGAGCGCAGGCGCAGTTGGTTGCGAAAGAAGGCGACTACGCACTGCTCAAGTTACCCTCAGGCGAAACCCGGCGCGTGCTGGTCGATTGCATGGCGACAGTAGGACAGGTCGGCAACCTTGATCACGAGAATATTTCCATCGGCAAGGCCGGACGCACGCGCTGGCTGGGACGCCGCCCGGTGAACCGTGGCGTCAGCATGAACCCGGTCGATCACCCACATGGCGGCGGCGAAGGCAAGACCAGCGGTGGCCGTCATCCGGTAACGCCGTGGGGACAGCCAACTCGCGGCTACAAGACACGCAACAACAAGCGGACCGATAAGTTCATCGTGACCCGCAGACAGAAGTAGGACTGAGACAATATGGCACGTTCAACCAAAAAGGGTCCGTTCATCGATTCGCACTTGCAGGCCAAGATTGACGGCATGAACCAGCGCAACGAGAAGAAGGTCTTGCGCACCTGGTCGCGCCGCTCGACCGTGATTCCCGAGATGGTGGGACACACGCTGGCTGTACATAACGGCAAGAAGTTCATCCCGGTGTACATCACCGAGAACATGGTGGGCCACAAGCTGGGCGAGTTCAGCATGACCCGCAGCTTCAGAGGACACTCAGTGAAGGCAGCAACGGAAACAGCGGCGAGACCGGCGCCGGCGCCAGGGCGGTAAGGAGACGACATGGAATTCACAGCCAAACTGAATTACGTGCGGGTCTCGCCGCAGAAAGCGCGCCTGGTGCTGGACCTCATCAAAGGCCGGCGGGTGGAAGAGGCGCTCGACACGCTGCTGTATGCCAAGAAGGGCATCGCGCCGCAGTTGTACAAGCTGCTGCGTTCGGCGGTTGAGAACGCCAACTATGTGAGCGCCGAAAAGAATCTCGACGTCGATGTGGATCGGCTTTATGTGAAGCGTGCAATCGCCAATGATGGCCCACGCATGAAGCGCATTCGTCCTGCGCCGATGGGCCGCGCATACCGTTATCAGCGGCGCATCTCGCACCTGGAGATCGCCCTGGAAGAGAAAGCCGCCGGCAACGGCAAGGCCGGTCTGGTTGAGACGGTGGGCGAAACAGCACCCGCGAAGAAGAAAGCAGTCAAGAGGCCGGCAAAGAAAGCTGCAAAGAAGGCTGCGAAAAAGGCTCCCGCGAAGAAGAAGGGGCCGGCCAAGCAGCCAAAGAAGAAGTAGGTTTAGCGGCGCTGCCGAACGCAGTCGCTGCGGAGAAACGAAATTATGGGACAGAAAGTCCATCCATACGGATTTCGCCTCGGCATTACCAAGCCGTGGAGGTCGCGCTGGTTCGTGGAGCGTGATTACGACAAACTGCTGCTGGAGGACGTCAAGCTGAAGGCCGAGCTGAAAGACAAGCTCAAGTCGGCGGGCGTCAGCTCGATCGAGATCGAGCGTCCAGGCAACAAGCTGCGCATCATCATCCGCACCGCGCGCCCGGGCATCATCATTGGTCGCAAGGGCGCAGAGATTGACAAGCTCAAGCAGGAGATTCAGAAGCGCACCAATCGCGATGTTTACGTGGACATCCAGGAAGTGCACAAGCCGGAACTGGATGCGCAACTTGTGTCCGAGAACATTGCGCTTCAGTTGGAGAAGCGCGTCGGTTTCCGCCGCGCAATGCGCAAAGCCGTAGATTCGGCACTGCGTTTCGGCTGCAAGGGGATTAAGGTGCGGGTGAGCGGCCGCTTGAACGGCAACGAAATCGCGCGCTCGGAATGGTACTTGCAGGGACGTTTGCCGCTGCACACCTTGCGCGCCGACATTGATTACGGTTTCGCCGAGGCCAACACCACCTACGGAAAGATTGGTGTGAAGTGCTGGGTGTACAAGGGCGAGATCTTTAAGGAAAAGCGCCGCGAACCGCAGGCCGTGCCGTCGGGAGCGTTTTAAGAGGCAGTTGTCAGTGATCGGTTGTCAGTTGTCAACACAGGAGGCAGCGAGACAACGGCATTGAGAACTGAGAGCGGACAACTGACAACTGGTAACTGATTATGTTGATGCCAAAGAAAGTGAAGTATCGCAAGCAGCAGCGCGGGCGCATGGCCGGCAAAGCCTGGCGTGGCTCCGAGCTGTCGTTCGGCGATTTCGGCCTGAAGGTCATGGAACCGGGCTGGATTACGGACCGCCAGATCGAGGCGAGCCGTGTGGCCATGACGCGCTTTATCAAGCGCGGCGGCAAGATCTGGATTCGGCTATTCCCGGACAAGCCAGTCACCAAGAAGCCGGCTGAAACGCGCATGGGCAAAGGTAAGGGAGCGCCTGATCATTGGGTGGCCGTGGTCCGCCCGGGCAAGATCCTCTTCGAGATGGAAGGCGTATCGCCCACCGACGCTGCCGAAGCAATGCGGCTGGCTTCGCACAAGCTGCCGCTGCGAACCAAATTCGTGCAGCGCGAGGGAGTGCACTGAGAAACAGTCGTCAGTTGCCGGTTGTCGGTTGCCAGAAAGCACGTGACGAGCAGGACCGGAACTGACATAAGAAAGCAGCAATTCTGTTGCAGAAGTCGAGTAGTGGAACTGACAACTGACAACTGACAACTGGATTTCGAAATGAATATAGAGAAGATTCGTAACCTGACCGACGCCGAGCTGATTCATCAGCAGCGGGAGCTCTCTGACCAGCTCTTCAAGATGAAGTTTCAACTGAAGATGGGACAGACCGAGAGCCTGAAGAAAATTCGCGAGCTGAAGAAAGACATAGCCCGCATCAAGACCGTGGTTCGTCAGAAAGAGCTGGCAGGCGGCAACGGGGCATCGGCGACCAAGACGCCCGCGGTGCAGGCAACCGCGGCAAGCGTGCCAACCAAAACCAGGAAGGCGGCCACCAAGAAGGCTGCGACGGAGACAAAGTAAGTCATGGCTGACACAACCGCAACCAGCAACGCAGTCGAGGCCGGCCGCCGCAAGAACCTGATTGGCAAAGTGGTGTCCACCAAGATGGCCAAGACCATCGTGGTCGAAGTCCGGCGGCAGAAGGCGCATCCGTTCTACAAGCGCGTAGTGACGCGCAGCAAGAAGTTTTATGCGCATGACGAGAAAGGGACAGCGCATGTCGGCGATTTTGTAAAAATCGAGGAGACGCGGCCGCTCTCCAAGTTGAAGCGCTGGCAGTTGAAGGAGATTGTGCAGCGCGCCGCCCTAGTGGCTCCGGTCGAGGAGCGGGCTGTCAACTAATCCGGCGGAAGGAGATACGACTATGGCAGTGATGATGAGAACCATGCTCGATGTCGCCGACAACTCCGGCGCGCGCAAGCTGCAGATGATTCTGCCGCTCGGCGGTTCCACCGGCTTGGTTGCCGGTTTGGGCGACATTGTGACCGCTGCGGTAAAGGAAGCTTCTCCCGACGGCACCGCCAAGAAAGGCACAGTGGTAAAGGCAGTCATTGTGCGCACACGCAAGGAACATCGGCGCCGCGATGGCACCTACATTCGCTTCGACCAGAACGCGGCGGTGCTGATTAACGACGTGCACGAACCGGTCGGAACGCGCGTGTTCGGTCCCGTGGCGCGCGAGCTGCGCGAGAAGAAGTTTTTGAAGATTGTTTCGCTTGCGCCGGAAGTGTTGTAAAGCAGTTGTCAGTTGCAAGTTGTCAGTTGGCAATTACCAATTAGCGCTGCACGGGGTAAGCGACAGAACTGGTTGGCCGGTATCCGGAAGTAGAAGCGGCAAGAACAGAGCCCGCAGGGCGGAACAGACTTTAGCCCAGGGCGTAAGCCCCGGGTAGGACGCACCAATAAGAATTTGAGTCCCTTTAGGGACGGCACAAGTTAGTTGCCAGTTGCTGAGGAAAATAATGCAGAAGACAGTTGACATTCGCCACAACGATCAGGTGCGGGTGATTACCGGGCGCGATAAGGGCAAGCAGGGCCGCGTGCTGCGTGTTATGCCGGACGAGAGCAAGGTGCTGGTGGAGCACGTCATGATGGTGAAGAAGAACGTGCGTCCCAATCCGCAGCGCAATATCAAGGGCGGAATTGCGGAGCAAGAAAGCCCAATTTCCATCAGCAATGTCATGCTGATGTGCGCCTCCTGCAGCCGGCCGGTGCGTGTGGGTCACGAGAAGCATGGCGAGCGCCACGTGCGGGTGTGCCGGCGGTGCGGCGCGACGCTGGAGAAATAGCAATTGGCATTTAGCACTTAGCATTTAGCCAAGAAGTTGCACAAGATTCGAAGGTATCCCGCATTAGCTAAGTGCTAATTGCTAAGTACTAAGTGCTTAATTAAGTTCCTCACGAACCGGTGCGAAATCCGAAACCGTGAGAAAGGTAGAAGCAAGTAATGGCAGACGAGAAGAAACAGAAAGGGCAGCAGCAGGGCGGCCAGGCTAAGCCGCAAGGCAAAAAGGCGAAGCCCGAGCAAGAAGAGGCGGCAGCCGAGCAGCCTGCAGGCAAGCCGGCACGTCCGAAGGCGACCAATCGCGCGACGGCGCGTTTGCGCGACCGCTATATCAAGGAAGTACGCCCTGCCCTGATGAAAGAGTTCAACCTCGAGAACCCCATGGCGGCTCCGAAACTGGAGAAGATCGTCGTCAACATGGGTGTGGGCGATGCGACTCAGAACGCGAAGCTGATTGATCCGGCAGCGACTGAGGTCGGTCAGATTACGGGACAGAGGCCGGTAGTCACCAAGGCGCGCAAGTCCATCGCGGCGTTCAAGGTGCGCGAAGGAATGCCCATCGGCGTGATGGTTACGCTGCGAGGCGATCGCATGTACGAGTTCTTCGACCGGCTGGTCAACATCGCGCTGCCGCGTGTGCGCGATTTTCGCGGCGTGGGAACCAAGTCCTTCGACGGACGCGGCAACTACACGCTGGGCGTTCGCGATCAGTTGATCTTCCCTGAGATTGATTATTCCAAGGTCGAGAAGCTGAAGGGCATGAACATCACGATTGTGACCTCGGCCGGCAACGACGACCAGGCTCGGGCGCTGTTGAAGCACATGGGGATGCCGTTCAGACAGTAGCCAGTTGTCAGTAGCCAGTTGTCAGTGGTCAATGCGGAATGGAAGGTTTTACCGAAAGCTGACGGCTGACAGCTGACAGCTAAAAAAGGAAACAATGGCCAGAACATCAAGTATTGCGAAGGCAAACAAGAAACCCAAGTTTTCGGCCCGGCAGCACAACCGCTGCAAGATCTGCGGACGCCCGCGCGCGTATCTGCGCAAGTTCGGCATCTGCCGTCTGTGCTTCCGCGGGCTGGCGCTGAGGGGAGAGATCCCCGGGGTCGCGAAGTCGAGCTGGTAAGTAGTTGGTTAGTCCGTCGCGGCTGGTTCTTACACTTACCCAGGGAGCGCCAAGAGCGGCGCTCGCTGGGCCGGGCCACGGCAGTGGCAAATGGTGAGTAAGCTAACGGGCGACGATTTTAGGAGATGCAAAGCACATGAGTTTGACCGATCCGGTCTCGGATTTTTTGACGCGTGTTCGTAACGCCATCAAGGCGCGCCACCAGAAGGTGGACGTCCCTTACTCGAAGCTCAAGGTCGAGATGGCCCGCATTCTGAAGGAAGAGGGCTACATCGCCAACTTCAAGGCGGTTGACGAAGAGGGCCGCAAGGTCCTGCGCATGCACTTGAAATACAGTTCCGATAATTCGTCGCCCATTTCCGACCTGAAGCGCGTCTCGCGTCCCGGCTGCCGCGTGTATGTCGGACACACCGAGATACCGCGAATTTTGGGCGGGCTGGGGATCAACATTCTGACCACGCCCAAGGGCGTGATGACAGGACGGCAGGCGCGCAAGGAAGGCGTCGGCGGCGAGGTATTGTGCGAGATTTACTAGCTGTCGGCCGCCAGCTGACAGCTCTAAGCAGGAACTGGAGCTGTTTTGGCTAAGAGCTAAAAGCTAATTGCTAAAGGTTAAGTTATGTCGAGAATTGGAAACAAACCGATACCGCTGGCGAAGGGCGTGACCTTCGCCGTCGAAGGCAACACAGTTCGGGTCAAAGGCCCGAAGGGTGAGGTCACGACGCACATGCCGGCTGGGGTGAAGCTGGAGCAGAAAGACGGCCACATCGTCGCCGTACGCGAAGACGATTCCAAGGCTGCGGTGCACGGCCTGGTGCGCGCGCTGGTGAACAATTCGGTGGAAGGCGTCACCAAGGGCTGGTCCAAGGAACTGGACATCGTCGGTATTGGGTACCGCGCCGAAATGAAGGGCAAGGACACGGTGGTGTTTACGTTGGGATATTCGCATCCCATCGAGTATCCGCTGCCCAACGGCATCCAGGTGGCCATCGACCCCAAGCAGACGCACCTGACCGTCAGCGGTATCGATCGCCAGAAGGTCGGGTTCGTGGCCGCCGAGATGCGGTCGCTGCGTCCGCCTGATCCGTACAAGAACAAGGGTGTGCGCTACACCGGCGAGCGGCTGAAGAAGAAGGTCGGCAAGACCGGGAGCGAAGTAGTGGATAGTGGTCAGTGGCTGGTGGCCGGTTAATGTACAGCGGAAATTGAATGCTAAGAGCTAAAAGCTAAAGGCTATTAGCCAACAGCGAAGAGCGAGAAATGATTACCAAGACTTCCAAAGATCAGACGCGGCAAAAGGTCCACACCCGCATCCGCAAGAAGATGCTGGGCACGGCGGAGCGGCCGCGGCTCAATGTTTATCGTTCCGTGAACCACATTTACGCCCAGGTCATTGACGACATGCAGGGTGTCACCCTGGTGTCAGCCACCTCGGTGGAAAAGGGCAAAGGCATCAAGGGCGAAAAGCGGCCGACTGGCGGCAACGTGGGATCGGCCAAAGAAGTGGGCAAACTGATTGCCGAGCGCGCCAAGCAGAAGGGCATCAGCAAGGTGGTCTTCGACCGTGGCGGATACCTGTATCACGGCCGCATCAAGGCCCTGGCCGATGCAGCGCGCGAAGCGGGACTGGAATTTTAGGTGGTAGAGCGGGCCTTTAGGCCCGCGTCATGAGAGGGATTTTTCCGGGGGCTTTAGCCCCTCAGGAGACACAACGGTAATGCCAACAGTTAAGAAAAGGCTTGACGCCGGTCAGTATCAGCTCAAGGACCAGGTGGTCTCGATCAACCGCGTGACCAAAGTCGTCAAGGGCGGCAAGAACCTGTCGTTCGCGGCGCTGGTGGTGGTGGGCGATCCGGCTTCCGCAGTGGTGGGCTACGGCTCCGGTAAGGCCAAGGAAGTTCCGCAGGCCATCCGCAAGGGCATCGAGGCAGCCAAGAAGAACCTGCTGCGCGTGAACCTGACGCAGACCACCATTCCGCACCAGGTTCTGGGCCGTTACGGCTCGGGCATGGTGCTGCTGAAACCGGCCGCGGAAGGCACCGGCGTCATCGCCGGTGGCGCGGTCCGCGCCGTGATGACCTCGGCTGGAGTGCAAAACGTGCTCACCAAATCCATAGGCACCACCAACCCGCACAACGTGATCAAGGCCACCTTCGACGCGCTCGGTAAGCTCCGCGATCGCAAGGACGTGGCAGCACAGCGCGGCAAGGCGGTCGAGGAGTTGTAATCATGGCGCGCACTCGAAAGAAAACAGAAGAAGCAGCAGCGGCCAAGCCGGGCAGCCGGATCCAGCTTAAGTGGGTGCGATCGGCGATCGCCGCGCCTGTCAAGCACAAGTTGGTCATCAAGGGCCTGGGTTTTACCCGCTTGAATCAGGTCATCGAGCGCGAAGATACGCCCTCGATTCGCGGCATGGTAGCCAAGGTGCCGCACCTCGTGGTGGTAGTGAAATAAAGTTGTCAGTTGCCGGTTGTCCGTTGTCAGAGGGCGCAACCGGTAGTAGCGGTTGGCAGTTAGAATGTGGTCAGCCGGCGAACGAAGATCGCAATTGACAACTGGGAACTGACGACTGACAACTGGATACTAGAAATGAATTTAAGCAATTTACGTGCACCACGGAAGGCCTCGGAGAAGCGCAAGCGTGTCGGGCGCGGCATGGGCTCCGGCATGGGTAAGACCTCGACCCGCGGCCATAAAGGCCAGAGGTCGCGAAGCGGTTCGCGCATTATGCGTGGCTTTGAGGGCGGCCAGATGCCGCTGCACCGCCGTCTGCCCAAACGCGGCTTCACCAACATTTTCAAGACGGAATACGAGGTCGTGAACCTCGAGCGCCTGGCCGGCCTGGGCGAGAGCGAGATCACTCCCGAGTCGCTGCGCAAAGCGGGGGTCGTCAGCTCGAAGAAGACGCTTGTCAAGGTGCTGGGGCAGGGCGAATTGAAAGGCGCCATCACGGTGCGCGCACACCGGTTTTCCAAGTCGGCCCGGGAAAAGATCGAGAAAGCCGGCGGCAAAGTCGAAGTGCTGTAAGAAAGTTGTCAGAGGCCAGTTGTCGGTTGTCAATACTCCCGACAGTTGGCCATGGAGTTGGACGGTTTATAAGTTGCAGAGTTTAGTTATCAGCGGAGACACATTTCTTCACTGACAACTGACCACTGGCAACTGACAACTGAGGTTTTATGCTTGAGAAGTTCACCAACATATTCCGCGTTCCCGACCTGCGCAAGCGGATTCTATTCACGCTGGGCCTGCTGTTCGTGTACCGCCTCGGCGGACATATTCCGACGCCGGGCATCAATGCCGACCTGCTCTCCCAGTTCTTCGATCAGAACCGCGGCAGCTTTCTTGGCTTCGTAGACCTGTTCAGTGGCGGTCAGTTGCGCCGCTTGACCATCTTTGCGCTGGGCATCATGCCGTACATCACGGCGTCCATCATCCTGCAGTTAATGACGGTGGTTTATGAACCCCTGGCCAAGCTGCAGAAGGAAGGTGAGCTGGGTCGCAAGAAAATCACGCAATGGACCCGTTATCTCACCTTGCTGCTGAGCGCGGTGCAGTCGTTGGGCATCGCCATCACCCTGCAGCGGCAGACGCTGAGCGGCGGGGTGGCTTTCGTTAACGATCCCGGCGTTGGTTTCATCTTGATGACGATGCTCACCCTCACCACGGGCAGCGTGTTCATCATGTGGCTGGGCGAGCAGATCACCGAGCGCGGCGTTGGCAATGGCATGTCGCTGCTGATTTTCGCCGGCATCGTGGTGGGCCTGCCGCGCGGCGTGGCCGACCTCTGGGACAAGGTCAAAACCCAGGCGTGGGGCGCTTTCACCGTTCCAGCGATGCTTTTGCTGGTCGTGCTAATGATTGCCATAGTGGCGTTCATCGTCTTTGTCGAGCGCAGCGAGCGACGCATTCCGGTGCAGTATGCCAAGCGTGTGGTCGGACGCAAGATTATGGGTGGGCAGTCCACCTTCTTGCCCCTGCGCGTGAACTCCGGTGGCGTTATGCCCGTCATCTTCGCCTCCTCGGTGCTGACATTGCCGCAGACCGCAGGAGCGTTTTTCAAGGACAACCGCTACTTCGGTCCCATGCTGCGCGCGCTGTCGTGGGGCGAGCCGCTCTATACCGTGCTGTATGCCGTGGGCATCATTTTCTTTGCGTACTTCTATATCTCGATTGTCTTCAACCCCAATGAAGTTGCGGACAACATGCGCAAGTATGGCGGTTTCATTCCCGGCATCCGGCCGGGAGCGCGGACCGCAAACTACATCAACGACATTCTGACGCGCATCACCCTGGTGGGCGCGCTGTACCTGATTCTGATTTCCTTTATCCCCGAATGGATGATCACCGGCATTCACCTCAACCACCTGCCGGGTGCCATTGGGGCATTCTTTGAACGATTACCGCCCTGGGTGACCAACGGTTTGGGAGTGAACTTCTACTTCGGTGGCACATCGCTGCTGATTGTCGTCGGCGTAGCCATGGATACAGTAAATCAGATCGAATCGCAATTGGTGATGCGTCACTATGAAGGATTCACCCCGCGCAGCGGACGCATCCGCGGGCGCCGGGCGGCGTGGTAGGACAGCAATTAGCACTTGGCACTTAGCATTTAGCGACGAGCGGCAAGGCTAACGGCGAAATGCTAAATGCCAAGTGCTGCAGTTCGGAGCTACCGGGAGGCTCCAGCCCGCTGCAGTGGGCAGAAAGAGCCGATGTTTGGCTTACAGGCTAACGACCCATGGGAGCGCAGACTTCCGCCGCAATGGATGTTAGCAAGAAAGAGCGCATCGTCGGTCCCATTATCATGCTGGGGCCTCCGGGCGCAGGCAAGGGAACGCAGGCGAAGCTGATCGCGGAAACTTATGGCATTCCGCAGATCTCCACCGGCGACATCCTGCGGGACAACGTCGCCCGCAAGACTGAGCTGGGCACGAAGGCCAAAGCGATTATGGAGCGCGGCGACCTGGTGCCTGACGAACTGGTTTGCGATATGGTGGCGGACCGGCTGCAGCAGGCTGATTGCGTTCGCGGTTTTATTCTGGACGGCTTTCCGCGCACCGTGCGGCAGGCCGAGTGGCTGGATGGGCAGTTGGAAAAGATGCAGGCAGGCAAGGACGCGAAGGGTCAGCAAGCTTGTGCTCCGCCGGTTGTGATTCGCCTTGTCGTAGAGTATAATCATCTACTGCAACGGCTTACCGGACGTCGTTCCTGTCCCACCTGCGGGCTTATTTACAACGTCTATTACCAGCCTCCCAAGGTCCAGGGCGTTTGTGATTGTGACGGCACCCCATTGGTGCAGCGCCGGGACGATACGGAAGAGGTCATCGCGGAACGCCTGAAAGCCTACGAGCAGCTGACCCTGCCCGTGGTGGACTATTACGGCTCGCGCGACCGCTTGATTGAGGTGAACGGCGATCAACCGGTGGAAGCAGTAGCGGGACAAATGTTTAGCGCGCTAGAGAATGTCAATCGTCTGTAAGTCACACTCGGAGATCGAGAAGATGCGCCGCAGCGGGCGCATCGTGCGCCAGGTCCTCGAGGCAGCAAAAGAGCTGGTAGCGCCCGGTATCTCGACGATGGACCTGGAACGGGTGGCGGAGCGCAGGATTCGGGATTTGGGCGCCAAGCCGGCATTCAAGGGTTATTTCGATTATCCCTGCGTGCTCTGCACCTCGGTGAATGACGAGATCGTACACGGCATTCCCTCAGAGCGGCGGGTGTTGAAGGCGGGAGATATTGTTTCACTCGATTGCGGTGTAGTGCTGGACGGCTACTACGGCGATGCGGCCATCACTGTCCCAGTGGGCGAACCGATTTCGCCAGAGCTACAAAAGCTCATCGAAGTAACGCGCCAATCGCTGTTGCTGGGAATCGAGGCGGCGCGCGCCGGAAACACCGTCGGCGATGTTGGAGTGGCAGTGCAAAAGCATGTCGAAGCCAACGGCTTCAGCGTAGTGCGGGAGTTCGTCGGACACGGCATCGGCACGCACTTGCATGAAGATCCGCAGGTCCCGAATTATGGCACGCCGGGACACGGTCCCAGGTTGCGCGACGGCATGGTACTGGCCATTGAACCGATGGTGAACGTGGGCAGGCCAGGCACGCGGTTGCTGGACGACAAGTGGACCGCGGTAACGGAAGACGGCAGCTGTAGCGCCCACTTTGAGCACTGCATTGCCGTAACGAAGAACGGGCCCATGATTTTGACGGAGTAGTTGTCAGGGACCAGATGTTTCTGACAACTGACCACTGGCAACTGACAACTGGTCTCTTGGAGTTGAATGAGTAAGGAAGACGCGATTGAAGTAATGGCAGTGGTCGTCGAACCTCTGCCTAATGCCATGTTCCGAGTAGAGCTGGAGAACAAGCACCAGGTACTGGCGCACGTCTCCGGCAAGATGCGCAAGAACTTCATTCGCATCCTTCCCGGTGACCGGGTCGCAGTAGAGCTTTCGCCCTATGACCTGACCCGGGGCAGAATTGTGTATCGGTATAAGTAGCGCGCTCAGTGCTCCCCATAAGAGTCCTCTGAGCAGAGTGGAAGGCCCTAGTCCCGCGAAGCGGGACGTAACAAGATAGCCCAGCGCTTTAGCGCTGGGAAGGCGAGTTTAGTTAGCTCGAGTCCCGTAGGGACGGCACAGGATACAGGAATCATGAAGGTACGAGCATCAGTCAAGAAGATGTGTGACAAGTGCAAGGTGATTCGCCGCAATGGCGTCGTGCGCGTCATCTGCGAAAACGCCAAGCACAAGCAACGGCAGGGGTAAAGAAGTAACTGGCAGCTAGCAACTAGCGGCCAGGAAACTATTACGGAAGTTTTGAGCAACAGGGCAGCCAGCTGCTAGTTGCTAATTGCTACGGGGTAACTATGGCACGTATTGCAGGCGTGGATCTTCCGCGCGACAAACACACCGTCATCGCGCTAACCTACATTTACGGTATTGGGAACTCGCGCGCAAAGAACATTCTTGGCGCCGCAAACGTCGAACCGGCCAAGAAAGTCAGCGACCTCAATGAGGACGAGGTCAACCGCATTCGCCAGGTCATCGAGCAGGAAGGCAACGTTGAAGGCGACCTGCGTAAAGACATCTCGATGCACATCAAGCGGCTCATCGAGATCGGGTCGTATCGCGGATACCGTCACCGCCGCAGTTTGCCGGTCCGGGGCCAGCGTACCCACACCAACGCACGAACCCGCAAAGGCCCCCGCAAGGGCACCGTAGCGCAAAAGAAGAAATCGGCAGCAAAGACATAACCTATGGCTAAACCGGCAGGATCCGCGGCAGCGGACAAAAAAGGCAAGACCAAGAAGTTCAAGAAGAAGGAACGCAAGCACATTCCGCACGGACTGGTGCATATTCAGGCGTCCTTCAACAACACCATTGTCACCATCTCCGATCCCACGGGGAATACGGTGTCGTGGAAGAGTTCAGGTTCGCTGGGTTTCCGCGGATCGCGCAAAGGCACGCCCTTTGCCGCGCAGCAGGCCGCGATGAACGCCGCCAACCAGGCGCGCGACCATGGCATGCGCAGCGTGGATGTGAAGGTCAGCGGTCCGGGTTCGGGACGCGAATCGGCAGTGCGCGCTCTCTCGGCCGCGGGATTGGACGTGCGAACCATTAAGGACGTGACGCCGGTGCCGCACAACGGCTGCCGTCCGCCGAAGAGAAGAAGGGTATAGGGACCAGGTGCGAGGGGTCAGAACGTAACAGCCATGACCGCCTGGTCACTGATTCGGGCAAGGATCGAAGGGGTTCGAAGGAGCATCCAATCACTAACCCCTAAACCCTAGCCCTTGACAACCGATTTGTGATCGGGACGAAGGGCCGCCAAGCCCGTAAACCGATCAATAGCCGGGCGAACAGGCTTCGTCTGATAAAGGAGAACGTAACTTGGCACGGTACAAAGACGCAGTGTGTCGCCTTTGCCGCCGCGAGGGCATGAAGTTGTTCCTCAAAGGCTCAAAGTGCTTCACGGACAAGTGTCCGATAGAAAAGCGCAATTTTGCCCCCGGGCAGCATGGCCAGGACCGTAAAGCGAAAATTGTAGGTTACGGTCTGCAACTTCGCGAGAAGCAGAAGGCGAAGCGCATCTACTTCACCCAGGAAGGCCAATTCCGTAACTACTTCGAGCGCGCCGCCCGAACCAAGGGCGTCACCGGCGAGCTGCTGCTCCAGCAACTGGAGCGGCGCCTCGACAACGTGGTGTATCGCCTCGGATTTGCCGTGGCGCGGCGTCAGGCCCGTCAGCTTCTCCGTCATGGTCATGTCACCGTGAACGGGAAGAAGGTCAACATCCCGTCGTTCCAGGTGAACGTCGGCGATGAGATCGCCGTGCGGGAAGCGAGCAGCAAACTGGCCATCCTGGAGATCGCCAAGGACTTCGCCAGCCATCAGCCGCCGCCGGCCTGGCTGGAAGTGGATCGCGACGCCTACAAGGGCCGCGTGCTTTCGCTGCCCACGCGCAATGACATCAACCTGCCCATCAATGAGCAGTTGATCGTGGAACTGTACAGCAAGTAATGAAGGCGGACGCTGGGTGCCCGCCCTTTTCGCACGCAACTGGCGAAAGGGTGGGAATCGAATTCGCATCCGCTGCCTACAATCTTCGCGCCAGATCAGCCGGGCACGGCCCGTGCAGCATGGCCGAACTGACAGATAGGAGAAATGAATGCTTTGGAAGGGATTTCAGAAACCGAAACGGCTTGCCACTGACACCGAGACCCTGACCGACAAGTACGGTCACTTCTGGGCGCAGCCGTTCGAACGTGGTTTCGGTACTACCATCGGCAATGCGCTGCGCCGCGTGTTGCTGTCCTCCATCGAGGGCGCCGCGGTTACCGCGGTCAAAATTGAAGGCGTATTGCACGAATTTCAGTCTATTCCCGGAGTGGTGGAGGACGCGACCGACATCATTCTCAACCTGAAACAGATTCCTTTCCGGATGAACGGCGACGCGCCCAAGGCGATTTACCTGCGTAGCGACAAGCCGGGCGTCGTGACCTCCGGCATGATCGAGGCTGATGCCGACGTCGAGGTGCTCGACAAGGACGTTTACGTCGCCACCATCAGCGAAGGCGGTAAGCTTGACATGGAGATGCGGCTGAAGAAGGGCCGCGGCTACGTCTCCGCCGACAAGAACTTCGACGAAGACCTTGGCCTGGGATTCATCCCCATCGACTCCGTGCACTCGCCGGTGCGCAAGTGCAATTACTCGGTGGAAGCCGCCCGTCTGGGGCAGATCACCGACTACGACAAGCTGGCCCTGGAAGTGTGGACGAACGGTTCGGTCACACCGGCCGACGCGCTCGGCCTCGCCGCGAAGTTGCTGAAGGACCACATGAACATCTTCATCAACTTCGAAGAGGAGCACGAACGCGAGATGGCCAGCGCCGCCGACAAACCGGAGATCCGCAACGAAAATCTGAACCGCTCAGTCGAGGAGCTGGAACTCTCGGTGCGCAGCTACAACTGCCTGAAGAACGCCAACATTCAGACCATAGGCGAGCTGGTGCAGAAGACGGAAGCGGAAATGCTGAAGACCAAGAACTTCGGCCGCAAGTCGCTCAACGAAATTAAGGAGATTCTCTCCAACATGGGCCTGGGCCTGGGCATGAAGATCGACGAGCACGGCAACGCCGTTCCCGGCAGCCAGCAAAGCTCGCCGGCCTTGTCACTGCCTTCGATCTACGGCAGCGAGTCGAACTACTGAGTTGTCAAAAGCCAGTTGTCAGTTCCCGGTTGTCGGTAGCTGATCGACGGTGGCTTATCGGAATCGAGTAACTCGCGAAATGATGCGAAGTGCAGATTCTCAGTCCCGAAGGGACGGAACAGTTTAGCCCAGCACGAAGCCGCAGGCGGAGTGCTGGGTGAGGCAATAATAGAAGGTCGAGTCCCTTTAGGGACGACACGGGGAAAGCCGGGCTTCAGCCCGGCGTTTGAGACGAAGGAACCGCCATGCGTCATCGTAGAGCAGGATGGAAACTGGGACGTAACACCGAGCACCGGCGCGCGCTGCTGCGCAACCTGGTGACCTCGCTGATCGTGGAAGAGCGCATCGAGACCACCATCACCAAGGCCAAGGCCATGCGCCCGCACGTCGAAAAGATGATCACCCTCGGCAAGCGCGGCGACGTGGCGGCGCGGCGGCAGGCCGCCGCCTACCTCATGACCCGCGAGGCCGTGGGCAAGCTGTTTGACACCATCTCGCCGCGCTACGGCGACCGTGAGGGCGGCTACCTGCGCATCGTTCACGGCGGCTTCCGCAAAGGTGATGGCGGCGAAATAGCCTGGGTCGAGCTGTTGGGCAGCGAGAAGACCCTCGACGAGAAGCGCCAGAAGCGCGCCGAACTCCGCGCCAAGCGTGCCGAAGAAACCCGCAAGGCCATGGAATCCGCCGAAGCCGAAAACAAGCAGATGGCAGCCGAAGATGCCGCGCCTGCGGGTGAGAAAGAGAAAGAAAAAGAGTAGTGCTCGCGGCAAGCGTTTAGCTCGTAGCTCTGTCACCCTGAGCGAGGACTTTAGTCCGAGTCGAGGGACCTACTTTTCCTGGCTATCTCAAAGCAGGATGAAAAGCTCATCCGGTTTTCCGGATGCGCTTTTTCATCTGCGCGTTCATATGAGTTGAATGAGAACGCGCTCAACCAGCTCAGCTACGAGTTTCTCTCCACCGGCAAGACGAACGACGCGATCAAGTGAGATGGAAGAAGAAGACAAGAAACGTTAGGGCGGATCCATCCTCCTCGCTGTGTCTATTTTCATAGGTCTTTGTACACGCGATCAAGAAGTCGCGAAGTTGCAACCCTGAAGATCTCGTATACGACGTTATAAACTGCCTTTGTAAATTTCATACTGTCTGGTCTCTCGGGTGCCCAGACGCCAGGGTGCACGTAGTTTCTTAGCTTTCGAAGCTCGTGAGCAAAGCCTGCGATAGTGGTTCTCTTTCCCCACGTGATGCGCTTTGGCGGGAACCATGAGAGTTCATCCGCGAT
This sequence comes from uncultured Acidobacteriaceae bacterium, assembly GCA_963823635.1. GTDB lineage: Bacteria > Acidobacteriota > Terriglobia > Terriglobales > Acidobacteriaceae > Bog-257. The sequence continues at coordinate 433,018 of CAWGMV010000015.1, forward strand.
GTTTATCAATTCGTAGTACGAAAATTTCAGGAGCTTGTTTCTCTTGGTCCGAAATTTCTTCTTTTGGTAAACAGTTGTGTTCTTGATTTCCTTGCGGTATAGGAAGCACATCGCATGTAAAGATGCCTCAAGCGCTGCGCCTTGCATGACGCAGGCTGCTAAATAAGCCCGCCCACGCAAACACCTCCCGGCTTCCCGGTCGTAGAACGCCGCCAATTTCCCAAGCCGGTTAGAAATTTCCATGCCTCCTCCTGGTCAGCAGACAATAAGCGTAGAGGCACCGGATCGCCACACCCTTGTCGTGCAGCGACAGGGTGGGAAAGATTCCATTTCCGCCGCGTCTCATGCTACCGCCCGGCTGGTACGGACTTGTAAACGGACACCTTCCTGCCTCTGTAAATAGGCTACGATTTCAAACAGGTTGCTGGCGGTCGGATTTCCCTTGGGCCCAAACATCTGGTGCACCGCCTTCACATGCAGCCCGGTGTCCCTGGCCAGCTTCGGAAACCCGACCGTCGCATTGATGTAGTCGCGCAACAGCTCCTTCCCCAGTGCGACCTCTCCCGCAAGCAGGCTCTCCACCGCATCGCGCAGAAGCCCCTTGCGAAATGCTGCATCACGTCGCACGCGTGCCTGCACGGTTTCTCGAAAGTCTCGTGTAAGGGTCATCTCTTTTTCTCCTCGTCTACGGTTGCTTTTTTGGTGCGCTTAAAATCTTCCCATCGCGCGAGCGCCAGCTTGATGTCGTTCTGCTGGCGCTGTTTCGTCCCTCCGCCGAGCAAGAGTACGATGCGGACGCCCTCTTTGCCGAAGTAAACGCGGTATCCCGGCCCAAAGTCGATCCTGCACTCGTAAACGCCGGAGCCAACTCCCTTCACGTTGGAGAAATTCCCCAGTCCCACGCGATAAAGGGCTGTTGTCACCTTGCGCGCGGCCTCGGCATTCAATCCGTCGAACCACTCACGGAATGGGCTATGACCACTCCTGTCGCGGTATTCGCGAACCTCAATCGCCGATTGCATAGTAGTATATATATTACCATCGTCAGAAAGTTCAACAGTTCTTGTCTCTTTGGCACATCGTCTTGTCCATCCCTTCTCAATTACAGCAAAGCGTGCCCGAGCACATCACATGGAAGCGTGACCTGTGCACTTGCCGCAGATTGCCTCCACGCAGTATCACTGGCAACGAGGAGAGGTTGTTGTGTCTCTCCACAGGCCGCGCCCAGTGCGCAGGCCGGAAAGCTCTTTGAAATGCAGTTGCCAGTGGTCGGTGGCTAGTGGTCAGTTTGCGCCTGGGATGTTGCACAGTTAGTTAATGAAGCCGTCAGCGCGAGGCTACGCTGTGCTTTCAGCACTTCTGCCTAAGTCATTGAAATCGTTGTAGATGGTTCTATGTAGCTATAAACCACGTGGAATGTGTTATATGCGAGGATTTTTTCGCCAAGGCGTTGATTCTACATAGAACACGAATGGGGGAGGGTCATCGGTTAACGTAACAGTCGAGACCGAGCAGTCCGGAAAAAGTGAACAGGCGTCACGGATTATAGAGTAGTTAACAGACGTTGCCTAAGTATCGCGCAGAAAGTAGGTCCCTCGACTCCGGCGGCCAAAACAGGCCGCCTGCTGTCAGGATGACACCGTGAAAGAACGGACACAGGCAAACGGCGAGAAGCGAAGAGCGAATGGCGCGCCTTACTCACGGCTGGCGGCCTGCATTACCATCAAAAGGAATGGTTACCTGTGCCCTGCGCAGTCCCCTGTTCCTACTTGCGTTGGTTGCTGGCCTGAGCGCCTTTGTGATCCAGTCGGGAGAGCTGGGCACCAGCGACACCACACACCGATTGCAGGCCGCGCATTCGTTCTGGACTTCGGAGCCGGAGGTCTTCCCCAGCGAGTATCCCGAGTTCGGGATTCATGGGCGCGGCGGCAAGCTCTACACCTGGTATGGCGTGGGGCAGTCGCTGCTGATGCTGCCCGCCGACATCGTTGGCACGTACCTGGCACGGCTCCCGGCCTTTGCCAACTACGATGTTGACCCGGGTGTGAAGAGCATCGTAGTCAGCTACAGCACCAACATCCTTGTCAACGTACTGACTGCGCTGGTGTGTTTTCGCTTTTTGCGGATGCTGCGCTTCACCACGCGCCAGTCAGTTGCCGGCGTGGTTGCGCTGCTGTTCTGCACCACGCATCTGCACTACACGCAGAACATGATGGAGAACAACTACATCATGCTTCTGACGCTGGTTGGCTTGACGTTTCAGTACGAATGGCTGCTGACTGGGAACAAGCGCGCGCTGGTGGTTGGCTCGGCAGCGTTCGGGCTGAACCTGCTGACCCGCCTCACGACGGGCCTGGATTTAATTGCCGGCGGCGTGTTTCTGTTGCTGGTGTTGTGGCTTGACAATGTGCGCGGGCGCGCGTTGTGGCAGCGCTTCGTAACCTACGCGAAAACCGCGGCACCAGTCTACGCGTTCTTCCTGCTGGTCGATCGCTGGTATCAATACCACCGTTTCGGCTCGTGGACCAACACCTACGTTTCGCTGTTCGCCAAAGAAGCACGAATTTTGAATCCGTCGCTGCCGGCAGATTATCCGTGGGAACTTCCGTTTCACGTTGGCTTCTTCGGCGCGCTATTCAAGCCGGAAAAATCCATCTTCCTCTTCGATCCATTGCTGCTGCTGACCATCCTCGTCTGCGCGCTGGCTTGGAAATATCTCCGGCGAGATGTCAAAGCCTATGTGATCACAGCGTTCCTGTTACTGCTGGCTTATGTCTGCTTCTACGCGAAATACACGGTTTGGAGCGGCGATTTCGCCTGGGGCGATCGTTATGTCTCCACTGCAGCCGAGATGGCAGCGTTCATCTCAGTACCGCTGTTGTTACGGCATCGCATGGAACTCGGAAAAGTCGTTTGGACGATTGCAAGCGTGCTGATCGTGGTTAGCTGTGTGATTCAGGTAGCTTCGCTGGCCTTCTGGCTGCCGCTGGAAATCTATCAGATGGACACGCTCGGCCATCCGACATTTGTGGTTGCACTCAGGTTCAAGAATATCGTCGCGTTCGCACTGGGCAAGATGGACGCTTGGGGCTTGACCAACGACTCGATGACTTACGATCCTTGGGATTACGTTCACATCACGACCTGGAACTTCCTTCCCTTCCTGCTGCGTCGCGTTGGGGTTGCGCCGCGCTGGGTTGTCAACGTAGCGTTCGCGGCCTGGTTCGCGGGAATTGCAGCGCTCGCCTGGTCACTGTGGCGGCTGCGCAAGACGCTGCGCCGTGCCAAGTTCGCTGGCGATGCTGACGCCACGACAGCATCGTAATAAGGCCACAAGCGGCCGCCAAGAACACAGTCGCGTCGAGCCAATTTCCGTATATGATGTCTCCTTCCACAAGGTCCTGTCGGAAACTCGTCTATGGAAATGGTGCGCATCTTCGGTCTGCCTGCCGCTCTTCTGGTACTGGCGTTCGTGGCCAACCGGCTGTCCAAGCTGACGCGTGTTCCCGACCTCATTGTGCTGCTCCTGATCGGCATTACGCTGGGCCCTGTTCTGCATTGGGTGAATCCGGAAACCTTTAAGGGCGTCGTTCACGTCCTGGGCATGCTGGCCCTTATCCTGATTCTGTTCGAAGGCGGGCTCGAACTTCGGCTGCAGCAGGCGCTGCGATACATTCCGGCCGCGCTACTGCTGGTGGTGCTGAGCTTTGGCCTGAGCCTCGGGCTGATAGCGCTGATTGGCCATGCGCTGTTGCATCTGGACTGGAACTCCTGCCTGCTGATGGGTGCCGCGTTGGGATGCACCAGTGGAGCCATCGTTATTCCAGCGTTGCAGCAAATAAGTGCGCCGGAGCCGGTCAAGGTTACGCTCACCCTCGAAGCTGCTCTTGGCGAAGTCATCGCCGTGCTCATGGTCGGCAGCATGCTGACAAGCGAAGCAAACCAGTCCATACTCGGAGGCATCGCATCGGACTTTTCTCACCATATCGTCATCGCGCTGGTTGTGGGCGTTGTGGTCGGCGTAATGTGGTCGCGATTGTGGCCGTTGGTGGCTGGTCAACCCTACAGTAACATCCTGAATCTCGGCGTTGTGCTGGGAGTCTTCGCACTTGCCCGCTATGCCGGCGGAAGCGGCCTTCTGGGCGAACTGATCTTCGGGGTTACGCTGGCCAATATGCCGCGCACGCCGCACATGCTTCGCCAAGGTCTGCGGATGCTGACCTTCCACGCCGAACTGAGCTTTCTGGTGCGTTCGTTCTTCTTCGTCATGCTGGGAATCGTGGCCCAGGTCATTGGCGGCAAGTACGTTATTCCAATCCTCGGGATTCTGGCCGCGCTGGTTCTGGCACGCTTCCTCGCAGTGCGGCTCAGCCGGCTGGCTTTGCGCGACGTGACTCGCCAGCAAACTGAGTTGCTGTTCTGGATACTCCCCCGCGGGCTGGTCACTGCGGTACTGGCGCTGCAAATTGTGGATGCTCGCGGCGCGATCTTCGCATTCCTACCTGCAATGGCATTCACGGTTGTGTTGGTGACGAATCTGTTCATCGTTTGGGGTGCAATAAGATCCGGACAGACGCCGGCGGGTGATGCTATGGCACTCGAGAAGGCAGCAGTCGAACAACAATCAACGCCCGCCTCAGCTGAGATACCGCAAGCTGCTTCGGCAGCAGCCTCGCGGAACACACTATGAGAAATGGCCGACTCGCCTCCTATCTTTCGAAACTGGAAGCGGCCAAGGTTTGCTATGGACGCAGCTGCGCCGCCAAGGTCGAGAAGCTGCTGGATTCGTTTAAAGGCTCCCGGTTCGACAGCGTCGAATCCCTCATTCGCTTTCATGATGCGTTGTTGTTCCTGCGTGCTTTCCCGCAAAGCCGGCGAGTGCTGCGACTGGCGGAAGGCTTGTTGGGTGGAATCGAGCAGCAAGTCGCAAGGCTCCGCGATTCAGGAGCTGACATGCAACCGTTCGATCCGGAACAGGTCTCCGGCATTGCGGGCACTGTCATTATCGACACCTTCACCTACGAAGTTGCGCGTTGGCTGGCGCGGCGCTATCCGAAGCAGTTGAAGGTCGAGTGGGAAATCGAAGAGCAAGGCAGGCAGATGAGCGCGAGCCTGCCACCGATTCTGCCGCTGTTGGCTGATGACTCGCTGGTTGAAGCTGATACACCCTACCTGGATTGGATGGCCAATGCCGCCGGTGGTGTCGACCAAGTGCTGCCCTGGCTAATGGGGCGGCTCGAAGATGCGCCGATGACGCTGTTGCAAAAGACCGCCTGGTATGACGCGCTAAAGATCAACGTGTCCTGGACTTTAGGCAATTCCGCAGCAAGCCGGACGCGTGCCCGTCGTAATCCGCCGCAAATGTACTTTCATCAGGAACCGCTCATTCGTCGCAATCAGGTGTCTCTCGAGACTGAGCTTGGCTCGTCGCCGTTGCCAATCCGGAAGCTGTCCCGACGTGAAGGCGAAGAAGTTCTCGACATGGTGCGTGACGCGCTGACCATCCGTTATCGCGAACTGTACGGCACAACACGCGGCGATCCTGCGAGTGTGGTAGAAGCCGACGTTGGCCGAGGAGTACACATCTTCCTATGGGGACTGCCACCGGATCGGCGCTTGGCCCTTCGGGCTTATCATGCCGGACTCACCCTAAAGAACGGCGTCCCGATCAATTACATTGAGGGCATTTCGCTGTTCGAGTGGATGGAAGTTGGCTTTAATACTTTCTATGCATTCCGTGACGGCGAGACCGCGTGGATCTATTCCAAGGTACTCCATTTGCTGCATCAGCGTACAGCTGTGACGTGCTTCTCCGTTTACCCGTACCAACTCGGTGATCAAAATGAGGAAGCGATTGGGTCGGGAGCGTTCTGGTTCTATCGTAAGCTGGGATTTCGGCCTGGCCGTCCGGCATTGCTGGAGATGACGGAACGCGAAGAGGCGAGAATGGCCTCGCAGCCATCACATCGAACGTCGGCACGCACACTGCGGAAACTGGCTGCTGGGCATGTCTTCTACGAATTTGGCGGTGGCCGGCGCGGTCTGTGGGACAGCTTTTCCGTGCGAAACATTGGGTTGGCAGTGCAGCGACGTATGGCAACAGAATTCAAGGGCAATCCCGCAGAAATGTGCCGGGCCACTTCGGCTGCCCTGGCGGCGAACCTGCGGGTTGATCCAAGGCGATGGAACACACTGGAGCAGTCAGCGTTCAAGGACTTCGCCTTTGTGATGTCGCTTGTGCCGGAGATGAGAAGTTGGACCAGAGATCAGAAACAGTCGCTGGTCCAGACAATTCGCGCCAAGGTGGCAGCAGATGAAGCAGGCTATCTTCGTCTGCTGCAGCGGCACAACGCCCTTAAGGAGGCGCTACTGAGACTGGGCTCGACAACCGCGAGTGCTGGCTTCTGACCGGACGCAAAGACGGATTTTTAGTCTTCCCTCAGCCCATGCTGGCCATGATGAACAACGGCTTCATCTGAAAGCTCTTATAGAGCGGACGCAGCCGTTCGGTGTTGTAATGCTCTTTCACATTAACAACTTTCTTGGAAGCCACCACGGCTTCGATTGGCACATTATCGTAACGGCCATCCTTCAGCACCACCAACCGACCATGCATTCCGCCCAGCAGAAGATCGAGGGCGAGATTGCCAAAGGCCATAGGCACGATTGAATCAATGGCGTCGGGGTCGCCGCAGCGTACCAGATACCCCAACTTCTGATTCATGACGTCCACCGTCTTGCCGTTGTTGTATTTTGCTGACAGTTCTTTCAGCTTATGAGAAACCAGGTCGCCAATCCCGCCCAGTTTCTTATGCCCGTAAGCATCCGCGGCGGCTTCCTCAAAGACCATCTCGCCGCCTTCGAACATGGCGCCTTCTGAAATGAGCACCACCGCGTATTTGCTGGGATTGCGGCGACGGTCGAGCATGAGCATCTCGGCCAGCAGGTCCATGCTGAACTTATATTCTGGAATCACACAACGGTGAGCCGCTCCCGCCATGGTGGGCAATATGGCGGTGAACCCCGCATAGCGGCCGAAAACTTCCAGTACCAGCAGACGTTCATGAGAACCGGCGGAGGTCCGCAGCCGATTCGTCATCTCAATGATGCGCGTCACGCATGTGCTAAAGCCGATACAGTAGTCCGTTCCCGGAACGTCGTTGTCCATTGTCTTGGGAATGGCGATCACCTTCACGCCTTCCTGCGACATCCGCACCGCATAGCTCAGCGTGTCATCGCCGCCGATTGGGATGACGTATTTGATCCCGAGCCACTCCAGGTTTTTCAGCACTTCCGGCGTGAGGTCATTCCGCTCTGCGTTGTAGCTGCCCTGCAGATGAAGAGGAACGTTTGTCCTCTTGACTCGCGAGGGATTAGTCCGCGAGGTATGCAGAAAAGTCCCGCCGCTGCGGCCGACGCGGTTGACTAGCTCTTCCGAAAGCGTCTGGAAATTGTCGCTGTTGTCGTGATTCTTGTCCGCGTACGATGTCCACGAGGCCGGCCCAGCCTCGCCGTATGCCAATAACCTGATACCCTTCTCCCAAGGCCCGGATGGTCACGGCACGGATCGCCGGGTTCAATCCCGGCACATCTCCGCCGCCCGTCAGGATTCCGATGACGCCCTTCTTGCCACTGCCATTCGCCATGCCGACTTGCCTCTTCCCCAATTCGAATATAACGAAACCTTACACAACAGTTTAGCTGGAACGGTAACTCGCGCGATCATCCACCGGGCGAGATCTTCCTTTAGCTGCGTGCGCGAAATCTGGACCAGCCCAGCCAAACCAGAGCCAGCAAAGTCAGCACCGCAATAATCGTCTGCGAGATTACGCAATACAGGCACCACACTCCCAGAACGTGGGCTTCGATGTTCGTCAGGTACAACGCGAACGCAAGTCCCACTAACACGACCGGCAGCAGCAGGATCTGGCGTCTCAGAAACCCCAGAACCGCGATGATCAGATACCCTGCGATGCCAATTACCGCGACGGGTATCCCATAGAACACGGCGTAGGGGCTATGATTCACCACGCCGCAGTCCCACTTGTCGTTGATGCTGCACGGCTCCGAGCCGGTGTCATAGTGGACTTTCAGCGCCAGTCCGGAGACCACCAACCCGGCAATGGCAAGTAGAACGATCAGGTAGCGCACAAGATTCTCCCCTTTTAGTGATTGTAACTTGAGAAGCTACGCGATTCCTGCGAAGCGAACACCCTATGCGACGAGGTCATCACCATCGCTCCCTATGTAGTACAATCCATCTACTTATGCGCCGGGCTGTCGCCAGTCTGCTGCTTGCGCTGTTATGCCTCGGGTTCGGCTGCTCTTTTGTGCAGGCGCAGCCCAGTGCAATTCCCGCGTGTTGCCGGCGTGACGGCAAGCACCACTGCGCGATGTCCCTGAAGGGGGATGGTTTCCGAACTACCGCCCCCAACTGTCCATATCGAACTCTCCGAGCGCTCATTCCGCCTCCGACTGCTCTGAAACTCTCCTCTAGCATTCTCAGCATCGGCGCCCAGGGGCAGCTTCGCTTACTGACCGCGCCGACGGTGATTGCGTTGCACACGTCGGAGATCACCCAAGAACGCGGGCCGCCCATCTCGCACTCCTGATTCGATAACGCACAACTTCGCGGGAACTGACTTAGGCTCGACTGCCGGGTCCTGCACTGCTTCGCTTGCGAGCGCTGACGGGCAGTTCACCAACGACCGTTTCCCCGCGCTACTAAAAGGTACGTTCCGCTAACGTCTGTCTCCGCCGGCAAGCGGACAGCTTGCAAGCATGCGGATCTTAGGAGAACTGCTGTGCAATCGGTTCAATCGAGGACGCGCTGGGCTGCAGTAATAACTGCCCTGATAATGGCTCTCCTCTGCCACGGTTCAGATTTATCTGCGACCATCTTCGGAAGTGTTCGGGGCATCGTCCACGATCCTCAGCACCGTCCTATTCAGGGCGCACACGTCACGCTGAAGGCACAAACGTCGGACTGGACACAGTCCCAAGACTCCAGCGCTAGCGGAGAGTTCGAATTCCATTCGGTGCCCATCGGGACGTACACGGTCACCGTCTCGTCGCAGGGCTTCGTCGAAACCCAACAGGACGTCATTGTTGAGTCCGACACGAGTCCGGTGCTGCATTTCAAGTTGGCTATCGCAGGCGCGAAGGAAAGCGTCGTCGTTTCGGAAACCCCAGTCGAGGCGACGATGGACAGCGTCACTCCGACGACGATGGTGAACCGCCAAGACATCCAGCAAACACCTGGAGCGGACCGAACCAACGGCCTGGAGATGATTACGGATTACGTGCCGGCGACCTATGTGACGCATGACATGCTGCACATGAATGGAGGCCATCAGGTCCAGTGGCTAATCGACGGCGTTTCAATCCCTAACACGAACATCGCCAGCAATTTGGGGCCGCAGATTGACCCCAAGGACATCGACTATCTTGAAGTCCTGCAAGGCAGCTACGACGCCAGCTATGGCGACCGCACATACGGGATGTTTAACATCGCGCCGCGCACTGGCTTTGAACGAGACCGGCAATGCGATCTCGTCGTCACTGCAGGCAACTTCTATCAGACCGACGACCAGATCAGTTGCGGGGGCCACACGCAGCGATTTGCCTACTATGCCAGCCTGAACGGAAATCGCAGCAATTACGGATTGCAGACTCCGATCCCGCAAGTTGTTCACGATGCGGAGAACGGCTATGGAGGATTCGCTTCCTTCATCTTCAATCATGATTCCAAGAACCAATTTCGACTGGTCACTTCCTTACGGCAGGACTATTACCAGATTCCCATCGATCCGGATCCCAACTCAACTGGAAATCAGATCTTGGAATCGTCGGGCGAGGTCCCCAGTTACGGACTGCATGATGCCGAGCGCGAACCGGACGGCTACGTCATCTTCTCGTGGATTCACACCTTCAATCCAACTACGCTGCTCACGCTATCTCCCTTCTATCATTACAATGCCGCCGACTACCAAGGCGGCGCGAATGACTATCCTGTAATCTCAACTGTCAATCAGCGTGCCAATTACGTAGGTCTGCAGGCGATCGTCAACAAAAGCTTCTGGAGAAACAATCTTGAGGCTGGAGTGTATGGATTCTTTCAGCACCAATATAACTATTTCGATAACCAATACACGGATGGCACTCCGAATTTTCCGGCTTCTTCCATCAGCGTAAACGGAGGGGTTGCCGAGGAATTCATCAGCGACCGGTTCAATGCGACCCGGTGGTTGACGATTATCGCCGGGCTTCGCCAAACGGAATTCCGGTCGTCAATTGCCGAGAACGCGACCGATCCGCGCGTTGGCATTGCGGTGAGGATTCCCCGCCTGAATTGGGTGTTGCGCGGCTTCTACGGTCACTACTATCAACCCCCGCCACTGGTGACGGCCACCGGCGCGCTCTTCGGATTAGCCGATAGCCAGAACTTCACCTTTGCCCCGCTTCAAGGTGAGCGCGACAAACAGTGGGAGGCGAGCCTCATTATTCCTTATCGCGGCTGGAATTTTGAGGTCGACAATTATCAAACCAAGGCGAGCAATTGGCTGGACCACAATAACATCGGAGAATCCAATCTCTTCTGGCCGATTACCTGGTACGCGGCCCTGATCCAGGGGTGGGACGTTACGCTCCGCTCCCCGATGCTCTGGCATCGCGCCCAGTTTCACCTCGTCTATGCGAATCAAATCGCGCAGGCAACCTCGCCGATCACGGGAGGGCTGATCTGCCCCACACCGGTCACCTCGAATTGCCCCCTCGACATACCGCCGGGATATGCGCCAGTGGACCATGATCAGCGCAACACATTGAACTGGGGCATCAACACAAGTCTTCCCTGGCACAGCTATGCCTCGGGCAATGTGTACTACGGCTCAGGCTTCACGAATGGGTTGTATGGAACACCGCTGTCGCAATATCCCGGGCCTTATCTGCCTAGCCATACCACGGTCGATCTTGCTCTTGGGAAAAGCTTCTCCGAGGGAAAATACGCCGTTTCCGTGACCGCGTTGAATGTGGCAAACCTTCGTGTGCAACTGGATAACAGTCTGACGTTTGGCGGATTTCACTGGAACGAGCCCCGGCAAATTTACGCGGAATTTCGCTGGCGGTTTCACTACTGAGGACGGCCGTCTTGCCTCACCCGTCCGACACCCGGCGCAGGTGCTGGAAGGTCCTAAGTGATTTTTTCCAAAACCTTGTCCACAAAAACCGGCATTTGTAGCACAATAGAGCTTCGCAACCATCTCACATCCCCTTGGGAGGGGCAAATGGCAATCGCGCAAAACCGTGACAGCAACAAATCGTCTTTCGAACTCCGGACCCTTGACCGCGTGACACTGGCATTGATCGGAATGGGAGTAATCTTCGCATCCCTTGGCGCCGGTGAAGCCGTGTACCGGCTGGCGTTCTTCCAATTTGAAGGCGCGACTGACCGTCTCCCCATCGAAATGCTGTTTGGGCTTGCCTTTGCCTGGATGACCATGAAAGTGGCCCGAAGGATTTACCAGCATCGTATGGAAACCAGTGCCAAGATCAATTTAATCTGGGACCGGAGCCACAAGATTCGCCACGCGGTAGAAGCCATTACGCCTCTGCCATATCCGGGCAATCAGCAGGCCATCCGCGTGATTCGCGAAGAAGTGGATCGCATTGAATGGGCACTGACAGACATTCAACCCCGCTGACCATCACTTTTGCAGCAAGTCCGATGACCTGCGCGGTGTCGCACCCAGTTTGGCCGGTCGCGAAGCAGCGCACAAGCTCAAATCTCCACAATTTCCTTCATGTCCTTTTCTCCGGAAGACCGCAGCATCTGCTCTAATGCTCATGTTTGGAATGCGAGTGGATGTGCGGATGTGAGTGTTCGTAAGCTCCGTGGGAGTGGCGATGGGCGTGCACCAGGTTAGCGCGCAAAAGCAGCTCATGGTTCGATAGAATCTCTCGCGGCCCGCCGCTTGCCGCCACCTTACCTTCCTCCAGCACTACGATACGACTGGCGATATCTTCCACAATCTCAAGTTGATTGGTAGCAGTGATCACAGTCTTCGACGATCCTTTCCAGTCCTGGATCAGGTCGATAAGCTGGCTCTGGCTGCGGGGATCGAGACTCGCCGTCGGCTCGTCCAGCAGCAGGACCTCAGGTTCGAGTACGAGTACCGACGCCAGGGCCACGCGCTTCTTCTCCCCACCGGAAAGGCGATAGGGCGGACGGTCGCGGAGATGTGCAATCTTCATCTGCTCCAACGCCGCGCTGACCTTGGATAGGACATGCTGCCTGGGCCACTGCAACTGCAGAGGCCCGAACGCGACTTCGTCGAAGACCGTGGGATTGAACAGTTGCACATCGGGGTTCTGGAAAACCAGCGCCACTCGCCGTCGAAACGAGAGCGCGAAGCCGTCCTGATGGAACAATTCTGGCCGGAGCCGTTGGCCGCAGAAGGTCACTGAACCCTGCGATGGAAAACAGAGCGCGTCGAGAATCCGCAACAGCGTGGACTTTCCTGAACCATTAGCGCCGAGCAAGGCGATGCCTTCCCCTCCAGAAATTTGCAACGATAGTCCGCGCAGTGCCGGAATACGCTCATATTCGAAGCCGACGTCCTCTAGTTCGAAAAGCAGACCCATGTGTGGCGTTACCTTCCCATCCAGACCGCGACAATGCTGGCGCCGAGAAATGCGAACAATCCGGCATAGTCCAGAGGTTTCATCTCGAAGCTGGAGAGAATGCAGATCTTTCCCCGAAATCCGCGCGACTGCATGGCGAGATAGACATCGTTGCTGAGGTCGATGCTCTTGCTCAGCAGAACGCCCGCGGTCCTGGCCGCCATGCGGCGCTGTTCAGTTCCCGACAGCCGGCCCACGGTGCGGCTCTGCCGCGATTCGAACATCTGGCCTGCCGTCTCGACTAGAAGAAAGACGTAACGATGTGTCATGGCCAGCATAGCGGTCAACTCATCCGGAAGATGAAACGAGTGCAGTGTTTTGAGGACGTGCGTCCATGGAGTGCACAGTATGAGCAAGGTGGTGAAAGTCACTGCTGTCTCGACACGTCCAATCAACAAAGCGGCGGTGGTCAGCCCCTGTGCTGTGACGCGGAGCGAGCCTCCGGCTAACGTCACGATCGGATTGCCAGGTGTTAGAAAGAGCGCAGGCAGTGCGATAACTCCGGTAAACCCCAGCACGATGAGCCAAACGCGTTTGGCGAGAGTGCCGATGCGGACTTTGGAGAGAACTGCAATCATTACTGCCACCAGGAACAACGCCAGCACAACCGTAAGCCGGCGCGAGAGCGTGACGGCGAGCACCAGGGCACACACGCCCACCACTCTCACCCGGGGATCGAGTGCCTGAAGCAAGCCGCGCTGGCGGGAGATCTCCTCCGATATGAGCGCACGAGACAACGCTCGCGCGAAACCAATAGTCGTCGATTGGATGGCTCCGCCTTGCTTCATCTGGAGTATCTTTCCATTCGTCGCCGCTCCAAGTAATGCTGAGCCAGCAGGGAGAGCGCCAGCAGGAAGCCGACCCCGAACATGGCAGAAAGCAGATAACCAAACGCCGCACTCTTCACGAACGTGGGAGAATAGGCCGGAAACGGCGCAGTCCAGAGATTCGCCAGCCGCTGCATTCCACTGGGCACGGCAGCCTGCGGCATAGTTGAAGCTGCTGCAACCTGGGCCCGCGACCCGGGCGCTGCGAATTCTGCGGGCGACCACTCGCCCCAGGCTTTGCCCGCAGCCAGGATTCCCAGGGGCGTAGCAAGCATGAGAAGTGCAACGGCCAGCCAAAATCGCCGAGGCGAGTTTGCTGCGACTGCTGGAGCCGCTGGTAGCTCTTCCGTTACGACAACAAGCCCCGATGTGCTTTGCAGCAGATGAGGATCGGCAACTTGCAAGTAAGCAACGAGACCACCAGCGATCACAGCCTCGGCCAGACCAGCGAAGGTCAGGTGGCCAATCATCATGGCTGCCAAAGTGACACGAAGGGAATACGGCGCATACAGCGGTGTCCCAGCGGCATCGTGAAACAGCAGCGGTTGAATTCCCAACTCAATCGCAGCGACGAAGGCAGCAGCATTGACGGCGAGATAACCGGCAATTGCCGCGGCCGCGATCCTCCGCCTCGACTGCAGACCAGCTCCAGCCGCAATCAGCCGGTAGAGGGCGTAGGCCGCCAGCGAGCCGACGATCGCCATATTGAAGCAATTCGCGCCCAAAGTGGTGATTCCACCGTCGCCGAAGAACAAGGCCTGAATGGCGAGCGCTATGGAGATGGCCAGGATTGCGCCTGACGGGCCGAGTACGATCGCAGCAATGGTGACACCGACTGCGTGGCCCGTGGTGCCGCCGGGCAGCGGCAGATTGAACATCATGACCACGAATGCAAAGGCAGCGAAGACGGAGATCAGTGGGACCAACCGGCTGAGCAGGGAGCGTTTGAGGCGCTGCAGCGCGGCATACCATCCCGCGATTGCGCCTGCATACAACGTCGCGCAAGTGGATGGACTCAGATACCCGTCAGGAATATGCATGTAAAACCTATGCGCGGGCGAGGCGTACTAATGCTAACTGATATTCATCGCCGGTTGACGGTTCGCAGCCGTTCCGCGCCGCTCAGTGGGCAACGCACTCGCGATGGTTTTCCTTACCGCCGTCATCAGCTCATCTCGATCATGGAAGCTTTGGGGATCGATCGGCGAGTGAAACACAACCGTCGCTATGCCCGGCCGCAGCGCAAACCGCGTCTTCGGCCAGCACTCGAATGTTCCCAGCAGAGTAACTGGCACGATGAACACTCCCGACTCGGTCGCCAAATGAAATGGCCCTTTCTTAAATGGCAGAAGTCGCCCGTCCTCCGAGCGCGTGCCTTCAGGAAAAACGACCATGTGCAATCCCTGTCGCAAGACCTGAACAGCAGCATTCACGCTCTCGATGGCGGCCTCACGATCGCTGCGATTCACTGGAACAAGGTTGGCGACCTTCATGCCCGTCCCCAGAATCGGAATGCGGAATAGCTCCTTTTTCACTAGCACGGAACAGCGTCCGGGAATGACAGGAATGAGAACCGGAGGGTCGAGATTGGAAACGTGGTTCGACATGAAGATGTAGTTTCGATCGGGCTGAACATGCTCGCGTCCGCGCACCTCAATCTTCACACCTGCCAATCGCACGCCCAGACCAGCCAGCCCGGTCGCCGCCCAGTAGAGCGGCATGACGCGGCCAGTGATAAGCGCAATCAGTAGCCCTGGTGGCCCGACAATAAGTGTTGACAAACTCCAGAACGTCAGCATGAAAATGGCGCGAATCACGGTGCCCCTCCGGATTCGTCATCGCCGTGAATCCACGCTGTCCGATGAGCACGCTGCTCAGGGGTAACCGCCGGCAGATCCTCAAGTTGATACTCTTGCTCTTCGCGTGACCCTAGCCGCAGCGTCACCTCCCGCTTGCCTCGACGATTCTCAACCACAAGGTGAATTATCGCGCCCGGGCGCATTTGCGCCAATCTTTCGTCGAGGTAGCCATCGGCCACTGAGCCATCGAGCGCGACGATGTGGTCGCCGACGGCGATCCCTGCGCGCTGTGCTTCGCTGTTGAGTTCAACTCGCAGCACATCCGGCTGGCCACCAATGTTGGCAGTCGTCGTAAAGCCCGGGGTGGCAACTTGCACGGTTCTCGTGACTACATGAAGACCGACAAACGAAATGAATTCGTCATATGGAATGTCCTTAACTCCTGCGACGTAAGCCTGGAAGAAATTGGCGAAGCTCTGACCGGAGACCGTTTCTGCTGCCAGCTCGACGCCCTCGGAAGCGGGAAACAAGCGGTTCTGTTTGGCATAGTGACCATTCATCCACTGGAACAGATCGCGTAGTGACTTCCTGCCGCTGGTGAGTTGGCGGATGCGAAGGTCCAACAAAACTCCGAGAATTTCGCCCTTGTTGTAATAGCTGATGCTCCGTTCCGGCGAGCGATAAAACGAAATGCCTTCGAACCAGGCATCGAGGCCTGACTCCTCCGCCGATTGCCACGTGTGCGCAGGACGGCTTTGTAATTCGTTGATCTCAGCCGAAACACGCTGCAGGTATGCTGCTTCGTCAATCAGTCCGGCGCGGACCAACAGGATGTCGGCCACCGTGCTGGTCACTCCTTCGCAGAACCATAAGATGCGCGTGTCCTGTTCATTCTGATAGTCAATCGGTTCGAGCGATTGCGGCCGGATACGCTTCACGTTCCAAAGGTGAAACAACTCATGAGCGCTGACGTTGATGACTGGCGAGAGGTCATCGCGCAATCTCTCCGCGTTGACGTCGATGGCGGTTCCATACGCGTGCTCCATGCCTCCGACGCCATGTCCGCGCGGAAAACGATAGAGGAACGTGTATTCCTGGTAGGGACGGTCGTGCATCCAATCGACCGCGGCGTGAGTGATTTTGCGAAGCACCTCCTGCAGCTTCGCCATGTCATAGTCCGCAGGATTGCCATCTACCACAACGTGGTAGATGG
The DNA here is from genome assembly GCA_963823635.1 of uncultured Acidobacteriaceae bacterium. Classification (GTDB taxonomy): domain Bacteria; phylum Acidobacteriota; class Terriglobia; order Terriglobales; family Acidobacteriaceae; genus Bog-257. Next base: position 449,538 of record CAWGMV010000015.1, read on the forward strand.
CACCATCTTCCTGAAACGTCGCCTGCTGGAAGCTGCCCACTTCCGCCGGACTGTCCACCAATCCGTCATAATTGTGAGCCAGTCCAACCACCTGACCGACCTTGCCAGCCTCAGCGCCGCCCAGGACATGCAAATCGCGCAAGCCCCAGGCCGCAGGAACGTCGAGAAGACGGAGCGTGAGCGGTTGGTTGCGGAGAGCCGGGGCGTACATGAGAACCATGGCCCAGTTAAAGAAGCCGTGGTCTTGGGTGAGCGCACTGCCGAATGGGCCGGGGGAGTCGAGATGGATGTTATAAGTCACCACGACGCAACCTGCTGGCGAGGTAATCTCCCATTCGCTGGGCTTTGCGTTTCGCACTTGGGCAGGCGCTCCCGATCCATCCTGTGCGCGCACATCTTCTACATTAGCTGCAAAGTTGCGTACCTGATAGAGCGCATTCCACACTGGCATGTCGAGGACTAGCTTGTCGTCCCCTTTTTGGATGCGAATGCTGACGTGCGCGAGATGCGCTGCAGGATCGGCAAGCGAGACGAAATATTCTGCGGTCACGGAAGTGGACCTTGCAGGTGAGGAGCAGGTCACCGGCGTAACCGCCGCCGCATGACCAACAAAGAAAAAAAGGAATCCGATGCTCGCCAGCAAGAATGTAAGGTCAACGCTGCGCTGGCGGGTCACGCTGTGATCGAGACCTCGCGCAAAGACTTGAGTTTCGCCGGCAGCTTCTCGTAGATGCCGTCGAACCCGCCATTGGAGAGGATTGCGACTACGTCTCCTTCGCGCAACTCAGGCGCGACCGCCTCGACGATTGCGTCAGCCGTCTCCAGCAGCCGCGCCGGTTTCCCGGAAGTTTTTAAAGCCGCGACCACGGCTGCAGGCTCCAGGCGCTCGTGCTCCGGGATTGATTCTGACCTGAAGATACTTGCCAGAACAACTTCATCGGCCAGACCGAGGCTTCGGGCCAATTCGCTCTGAAATACTTTGCGGCGAAGAGTATTCGAACGCGGCTCCAGAATTGCCCACACGCGCCGTCCCGGATAACGTACGCGCAGAGCTTTTAGCGTTTCCGCGATCGCAGTCGGGTGGTGCGCGAAGTCATCGATGATGGTAATGCCTTGAACTTCCGACCTGACTTCGAGGCGCCGCTTCACGCTGTGGAAGCTGCGCAGCGCCTCAGCGATGGCGTCCGCTGAGATGCCATAGTTTGCCGCCATAGCGGCGGCGGCGGTTGCGTTCAGTACGTTATATTCCCCAGCTAGCGAAAACTCGAAGTCACCCCATGGTTCAGCATTTCGCGCCACCTTCCACCGCGTCAGGTTCGGTGTGTACTCGACGTCTGTGATTCGCCAGGTTGACCTCTCCCCGAAGCCATAACGTTCAACACGACAAAATGCGCGGCTGACACATTCGTCAACATTAGGATGCCCGTCCCACGCAACCAGAAGTCCCCGGTGCGGGACCAGGTTCACCAGCCGCTTGAACGCTGTCTTCACTTCTGCGAGGTCCTTGTAGATGTCGGCATGATCAAACTCCACCGAAGTCAGGACTACCGCATGAGGAAAATAGTGGAGGAACTTCGGGCCTTTGTCGAAAAATGCGGTGTCGTACTCATCGCCTTCCAGGATGAACTCGCGTCCTTCATCCAGCTTGAAGGAGGTACCAAAGTTCTCTGGAATGCCTCCGATCAGGAAGCTCGGTGCGCGCCCGGGACAATGGAACAGCCACGCCAGCAGCGACGCTGTGGTGGTTTTGCCATGTGTGCCTGCTACCACCAGCCTTTCGCGCTCGACAAGAAATTCGTCGTGCAGAACTTGCGGCATTGACTGCAGGAGGATCCCTTGATCCAGCACATGTTCCAGCTCGGGATTACCGCGCGAGATTGCATTACCCACCACCACCAGGTCGGGCCGCGGCTGCAAGTTTGCTTCGCTGAAGGGCTGCGACACTGGAATATCTAGTGACGCGATAAACTCCGACATTGGGGGATATGCCGCATTGTCGGAGCCGGTAACGTGAAAACCTCGCTGCTTCAGCATTCCTGCCAGCGACGCCATGGCCGTACCGCAAATCCCGATAAGATGAATGTGTTTCTTAGTCATGATCTCTACGCTGCGGTTGCCGGCCGCCGCTTGCGTACCGCGGGTTCGTATTCCAATGCGACATTATTGCCGACATTAAGCTTCGCGCGCACTCCAAACGGCAAAGTGAAATTCCGGCTGGAAACATGGCCCGACTTAAGGCCAAACGCAATCGGAAAGCCCAAGTCGCCGATGACTCGCATCACAACCTGCTGAAGCGTGTAATCCTCCGCGTTACGCTGGTCGCACCGCTGCATCTCGCCGAAAATGATTCCTCTTACAACTTTGAACTTATCGGCCAGCCGCAACTGCATCAGCATGCGATCAATGCGGTAAGGCGGCTCGTTGAGGTCCTCGACGAAAAGAATCGTACCCCGCGTCCGAATCTCATAAGGAGTACCCAGTGAGGCGCAAAGCAATGAAAGGCATCCTCCGTACAACATGCCTTCTGCGCTTCCTGGCGCGAGGGGCTGCACTTCTTCGGGAGCAAACGCTCGCCGATACTTCTGCCCCGACGCCACTGCCGCAAACCATGCCTCTTGGTCAATGCCATCTGGGCGGGCAAAGTCTCCAGCAGCCATGGGACTGTGGAAAGTGACCATGCCGGCAGCATCACAAAGGTAAGTGAGCAGCGTTGTAACGTCACTACAACCCGCGAAGACTTTTGTGTTCCGGCGGATAAGAGCGAGATCAAGGTGCGGCAAAAGGTAGTTGCAGCCATATCCGCCACGCGCGCAGAGAATGGCCCGCACTTCCCTTCTGCGAAACATCTCGTGCAATTCGTTCACCCGCCGCTCTACCGATCCAGCAAAGTACAAGTCGTGGTCCAGAATCGACGGCAGATAGAATGGCCGATAACCCATGCGCAACAGGGTCGAGCACCCCGCTTCCAACGCGTCCTTTCGAATCGGGCCTGCCGGTGCAATGATGCCGATCGTGTCACCGGGTCGCAGGGCAGGCGGGCGTAAACGGTCAGGTTGGACAGACGATGGCATCGGAATGGCTAATCCTAAACGAAAAATTCACCTCGGCAGAGCAGCGTGGCCCGGCCACAGAGAAACACTTCTCCATTCCATTCGACACTCTGTGTTCCGCCGGGGGCAAGCACTCGCACCGGCGAGCTAACTTTGCCGGCGTGGATGGAAGCGACGGCCGCAGCACAGGAGCCAGTACCAGATGACATCGTCTCTCCCACACCGCGTTCGCAAAAGCGGACCTCGATTTCGTTCGAGCTCCTCACTTTCACGAATTCCACGTTCATGCCGTACTTAAAGTCGTGGTGGGTCGAGATCTCTTGTGCTATGACCTGCCAGCCGAACTCAAACTCCGAAACAAAGACGACGTAGTGCGGATTGCCCATCGAGACCGGAACGCCGGAAATCTCGCCATAAGTGGTCTTGACGGGAAATGGATGTCCGACCTCCGGAGCACCCATAGAGCTGCGGAACACGAAGCTGTTGCCGTCACGCGCTGTCAAGTTGCAGGTCTTCAGACCGGCGCCGGTGCGAAGCACGACCGAGTCGCCATTGTTCTCCGCGCAGTACCAGGCCGCCACACAGCGGGTTCCATTGCCTGAGATTTCCGCCTCCGAACCATCGGCATTGAGCAGGCGAACGCTCAGGTCTGCGTCCTTGGCGGGCAAGACCCATTCCACACCGTCGGCGCCAACTCCGTTGTGCCTGTCGCAGATGCGGCGGCTGAAGGCATGAATGTCAGCCGGAGCATGGACGAAATCGATGATGAGGAAGTCGTTGCCGCAGGCGGAAGCCTTGACGAACGGAACACTAGTCATGGGAATTGTGCTCCATCGTTCTTTCGGGCGGATTGTAACAAAGCGCGGCGGACAGCAGGGTTAACTCTGAATGTGCGTCTGACCAGAAATCGCGGTGCAGAAGCAGGCTGCCACGCACTTCCTTGCGCTTATAGAGCGTGCAGCGCGACTGACCGGGCGCGCTGACCGACAGCAGCTCGGTGAACTGCGCGCGCTGTTGCCGAATTGCCAGCCAAACCGGATCGGCCTGACATGCCACTGCGTATTCTGCATAACGCGCTGGATCGAGCAGCGCCCACTCCCAATCAGGATGCTCCGACTCGGAGATCACGTGACGGCGCGGAAAACCTGCCAATTGCAGTGCTCCGGCATGTTCTGCGGTGTACATGAGCAGCGTTGCCGAGCGTGGAACTTCGCTTAGATAATTCGCCAGCGGCCGCTCAATGGCTCGGCGGCTACGCGAATTCACTCGCGCTTCCCGCAAGGTAATCGGCGTGTCGCGATAGACAGACAGATAACTCCCCGCGAGAACTCCAATCACAACACACCAAGTTGCATTCTTCAACGCAGCCTCGTTCACCTGCTCTGCAAGGAACGCGGCCAGCAGCGGAACGAACACGGCGAACACGGGGAGCAGTTCAAGACCGTAACGCACGTTGTAATACGAGTGCGGATACCAAACCGGGATGTAGATGGGCACACTGCCACAGGCGATGGAAAGCGAATAGAACAGCAATGGCAGCCAGAGCAACAGCAAAGCCCAGTTGCGGCGGAAGCGCCAGGCAGCGACCACCGTTCCAGCCAAAGCTGCGACGAACAGCGCCTGACTCCAAGCATCCGCTCCGACATTGAGTTTGGCGGACTTGAGGAAGTAGAGAGCGGCAATGAAGAGATCGTGCTGACCGGGATAGGAGAATGTGCTGCGCGCGGCAATAGCTTTGGCCGAGTAGGGGCCATTAGCGAAGTCGAGTGCGTAGCCAGAGATGGAATAGGTATAGATCAGCCAGAAGGTCGGGACTAATGCATTCAGCAGCAGGAACTCGCCCATCGATTTCGCCATCGCGCGGCGTAGCTGTCCCTCCGTCGCGAGCCGCCACCAAACGGCAAAGATGCAAGCAACGATAACGCCCACAACGGCAGCGACGAACCATCCGTCGTAACGGGTGAACGCTCCCCCGGCGAGGCAAATGCCACAGGCTTCCAGCTCGCGGTTAGGCCTCGTGCTCGAAGGCGCGATGTGCGGGTTGACGCCGGGAAAGCAGGCCCGCGAGAACTCGTCCAGATAAACCAGCGACCAGATGAAGAAAGCCAGGAAGATGGGCTCGTTCATCGCCGCGGTCTGCAGGTAGAGCAGGTTGGGGTTAAGCGCGTAGATCGCGGCGGCAAAGTAGGCGGCAATTCGTGGCGCGTGTGCGCTGACCAGGCGAAAGATGCCAAGCGTGCCAAGGACGTAAGCAATCATGCCCGGAATGGCGCCTGCGATCCCACTGCGCCACAGGTTGTCGTTCCACACGAACGGCAGCATGGCAATGTGTTGCAGCGGAAGCCACACCGTTCCCAGTTCGGAGAGCGACAACAGCGGATGGCGATTGTCCACGACGCGACGCGCGATGTTGACGTGCGCGACCGCGTCGCCGTAGAGAAGCAGCTCCTGCTTGATGTAATAGAAGAGCAGCGCTGCGATGGAAACCGCGCCAATCAACAGCGTGAAGCGCGCATCGTGGCGCTGTTGGCGGAAGGGATCGGGTCTGCCGTCGACCGGACGTGGCGTTTTCTCGCGATTTAGCAATGTGGCGCTCAATCCAAATGCGTCAGCTCCCGGAACACCTCAAAGCGCTCGTCAATCTCGTCCCGGGTGAGCGTCTGCAGCCGCTCGGTACCGAAGCGCTCGACCGAAAACGAACCCATGACGCTTCCGTAGAACATGGCGTGCTTCAGTACGCGGCGATTCACTTCCCTCTGGGAGGCGATATAGCCCATGAAGCCTCCGGCGAAGCTGTCGCCGGCGCCGGTCGGATCGCGGACTTCGTCCAGCGGCAAGGCGGGAGCGCGAAAGGGATGATGTCCTCCGGCAAACTCACCATCGCGAAAGAAGATGGTCGCACCGTATTCGCCGTGCTTGATGACCAGCGCCCGCGGCCCCTGCTCCAGCACTTTGCGCGCGGCCCGCGGCAGGCTGTTGTCGCCGGCCAGCATCTTGGCTTCGCCATCGTTGATCAGCAGCACATCCACCCGCCTCAGCATCTTCAGCAGGTCCTGCCGATGGCCGCTGATCCAGTAGTTCATGGTGTCGCCGCCCACCAGCTTCACCTTCTGCATCGCGTCGCGCACGTGGGTTTGCAGGACAGGATCGATGTTGGCAAGAAACAGGAAATCGGTGTCGTCGTATTCAGCCGGAATTTGCGGCTCAAACTTCTCGAAGACGTTGAGCTCGGTGTTCAACGTTTTCGCTTCGTTAACGTTCTCACCATATTCACCGGTCCAGTGGAAGGTCTTGCCTGGCGCGTGCTGGATGCCGCGCGTGTCAATACCGCGCTGGTTCATCACGGCTTCATTTTGCGGGGTGAAGTCCTCGCCGACGACGGCAACCACGCGCACATCGGTGAAGTAGCTGGCGGAAAGTGAAAAATAGGTCGCAGCGCCACCGAGGATCTTCTGGCGCTCACCGTAGGGAGTCTTCAAGGTATCGAAGGCCACAGAGCCAACAACAAGAATGGACAATCTAGGTTCCCGCTTTCTGTTCGGAGTTGAAATATTTGCCGACGAGCAGCTTCAGGCGCTCCAGCGTCGCAGCCGGCACAACATCTTTCTGGGTGATGATGGCGTTCTTCAACGCCGAGCTGCACTTGCAGCCGCGCGTTTTTGGCATGGCAGTGACCGCTTCCCGCACCACGCTGCAGGCATGCTCGGCGTTTTTCAGCAGTATGCCGACGATCTGCTCAACGCTCACATGGTCATGCTCCTCGTGCCAGCAGTCGTAATCAGTGACCATGGCAACGGTTACGTAGCATAGTTCCGCCTCGCGCGCCAGCCGGGCTTCGGTCAGGTTGGTCATGCCGATTACATCCATGCCCCAACTGCGATACAGATACGACTCGGCTTTGGTGGAGAACTGCGGCCCTTCCATGTTCAGGTACGTGCCGCCTTGTTTGACGTTGACGCCGGCGCGACGGCAAGCCTCAGCCAGAACCTTCGCTTCGTCTTCGCAAATAGGATGACCAAGCCCAACGTGAACGACCAGACCATCGCCGAAGAAGGTGTCCACGCGATGCCGAGTGCGATCAACGAACTGGTCGGGGATGACGAAGTCCAGAGGGCGGTGTTCTTCTTTCAGCGAACCGACGGCCGAAAGGGAGATGACTCGCTCTACTCCAAGCTGCTTCATCCCGTGGATATTGGCACGGTAATTCACTTCGGTGGGCATGAAGCGATGTCCGCGGCCGTGCCGGGCGAGGAAAGCCACCTTGCGCTCCGCCAGATTGCCGAGAACGAAGGCGTCAGAGGGCGTGCCAAAGGGTGTCTGCAACGAGACCTCGCGGATGTCGCCGAGGCCGGGCATGGCGTAAAGGCCGCTGCCGCCGATGATGCCAATTTCCGCGTCTGCCAATCAGGATTCCTTTCTCATGAGCAAAGCAACGATTATAGCTGCCAGTATGGAGTTTCGAGTTTCCGGTTTCCGGTTTTCAGTTCCAGGTTGGCTGCGGGCTCGTTTTGCCCGATTCAGCACAATTTCTGTCTTCCATTCCCGTTGACGGAAAATCGCTAAGCCATTGATTTGCTGCGCATTCCGCCCGCCCAGACGAGTAGGCCAGTTCCATCTTGGAACTGCGCATGGAAGAGAGGGCGCCGAGGTACCTAAGAGAAGTGCTGGAAACCCCTGTGAAACAAGGGTTTGAGCGGAATTCTGGCTTTGGTCATGTTCTTGCGTTATAGCAAAACGTCGGAGAACTGAAAAAGACAACGGGATTCTTCCGAGGGCAGTTCCGACCCGTGCAGGCCAGCAGATGAATACTGCCAGACCAGATTGTCCACCGCGCGGTTGTGGCTGTGCCGACTCCAGGCATGAGTTGGCCGACAGCATAAATGCGGTGTTGATCAACAGTCAGGTTCTGGAATGGAAGTTGCCTCCTTACAGCCGATTGAAGCGCCTGGCGCGGGAGATCGGAAGACATGCTCAGCGCAGCGCCGCTCTGCTGCAACAGTGGCTTGAGATAGATGAATCCTGGCAAGGGTGTTGCGTGCCGGTTAGACCCCGGGATGGAACGATGGCTGCGGTGGCTGGCCAGGGACCGACGGCGGCGGGCGAGGGGCCGGGGAACCTGCCGTGCCCTGACCCGTCGCCAGCGGCCCCTGGTCTGGGGTTTCCTCCCGAAAGGGTACTCACATCGATATGTGACCGTTGCACTAGCACTTTCTTCCCGAAAGAGGAACGATAGCCGTGAGTACTGAAGTCCAAGTGAAACCGGGGCGGCCCTGCGACTGCGCCGCCGGAGAAGGGATGCGCCACGTGCTTATGGCCAATGCGATTGCGGTTACTGAGACAATCCGCGAAACGAATCTGTTAAACCTGTTAATCGTCGATGACGAACGCTCCATGCGCGAGTCCTGCCGCGAGGTGGCCCAGTCTTTGGGCTTTAACACCCTGGTAGCCGATTCGCCCGAACATGCCTATCAAGCTCTCGATGCCAAGCCGGTGGACGTGGTCCTGCTGGACCTGCGTCTGCCAGGAACCAATGGCCTGGAAATTCTGCGTGAAATCAAGCGCTGCCGGCCGGAAACCCTGATCATCGTGATGACCGGATTCGCCACCGTGCAATCGGCGGTGCAGGCCATGAAGTTGGGGGCTTACGACTACATCACCAAGCCGTTCAACTTTGATGAGCTGCGGCTGGTGCTGGAACGAGTGACCACACACCTGAAGCTCACCAGCGAAAACCGGCTGCTGCGGGAGCAGTTGAAGTCAAAACAAGGATTTGGCTCGCTGGTCGGACACGCTCCCGAAATGGAGAAGCTTTACCGCATCATTGCCAAGGCGGCGCACAGCACTCATCCCGTCCTCATCCTGGGCGAGAGCGGTACCGGCAAGGAACTGGTGGCGCGATCCATCCACTACTCCGGCCCGTATCGCGATAAGCCCTTTATTCCCGTGGACTGCGGCTCACTGGTGCCCAGCCTGATTGAGAGCGAACTGTTCGGTTACGTGCGGGGCGCCTTCACCGGCGCGGTGCGGGCCAAGGACGGATTGATGGCCACCGCCGAAGGCGGCACGATTTTCCTAGACGAAGTCGGTGAGCTGCCGGTGGACTTGCAGAGCAAGCTGCTGCGGGCCATCCAGGAGAAGGAGATCAGGCCGGTGGGGGGCACGCGTTCGTTGCCCATCAATGTGCGTATCCTGGCCGCCACCAATCGTGACCTCGAAGCCGCGGTGCAACAGGGCAGCTTCCGCCGCGATCTCTATTTCCGCCTGAATGTGCTTACCCTGCGCATCCCGCCGCTGCGGGAGCGTGCTCAGGACATTCCTCTGCTCGTCGGTAATGTGCTGGACAGGATCAATTCCAGCACCCAGACGCAACATAACATCGGCGACGATGCCCTGAGGCTGATGCTCGCCTATGACTGGCCGGGCAATGTTCGCGAGCTGGAAAATTGTGTGGAGCGTGCCTGTACCACCTGCTCGTTTTCCACCATCCATATTGCTGATCTGCCGACTGGATTGCGAAATTTTCAAGCCTTTCCCAAAGCAGAAATCCAGGGAACGGAAGCGGAAGCCGTTACCCCGCTGGATCAGGTCGAGAAGCAAGCCATCCTGCATGCCATTGATGTGCTGAAGGGAGACAAGCTGCAGGCCGCGCGCCGTCTCGGCATCGGAAAAACCACGCTGTATCGCAAACTCAAAGAATACGGCTCGGCAGTCTGACCGCTGGCCGCTTAGGTTGAACTGATAAATGGCCGCATCCGTGTGGCACAGGAAAAGTGTGTCCCAGTAGGGCGGCAGGGAGGCAAGTCATGATCTTGTTGGTTACTGCATCTTCTCGCGCCAAGGAATGCGCTGTCGCGCTGGAACAGGGCACCGGACACAAAACCCAGGTAGCCGGCTCGGTACCGCAGGCGGTCACCAAGCTGCGTAATGTTGAATATGAGACACTGGCCATCGACCAGTCGCTGCTGGAAGCCGACTTCCGCGCCCTCGACACCTTGTTGAACCACGCCGGCACCGCCTTGCCAATCTATGTGAACCTGTCGCTGCACAGCAGCGAGCGGGTAGTGCGGGAGGCGCAAGTGGCGCTGCGCCGGGCCGAAAAGGAAAAGCGGACGGCGCTGCAGACGGTGGAGCGGGATTTACGAAATCAGCTGCGAAACGAGATTACCGGCATCCTGCTCACTTCGCAGTCGGCGTTGCGCAACCCCGCCATTCCCGCGGACATCGTGGCCAAACTGCAACTGGTGCAGGACATGGCGGAGAAGATGCGCGTGCGGCTGCACGTGCTATGAAGCAGCAATTAGCAACTAGCAATTAGCAATTAGTCTAAGTCTAGCCATCACGAGGCGACGGCTGACGATTGACTACTCGCGATTTGCGGTAGAGGTTGGTCTGTCCTATTTGGTTTCATCGTGCGGTTTCCGGGGCGTCGCTAAGGCAAAATCCACACCCGCAGCCTACGCGCCGAATCGATGCCGGCTAGTTGTTAATTCGCCCTGTTCCCCACTGAGTTCGCAATCAGACGTTCCTTGCTCCAACGCCCTGTATTGCATATAGCCAACCAAAGTTACTCCCATAGAATCAGGGACCTGGCGAGCGTAACCGGGGCCGCATGTTCGTCGGCGAGACTACCCTGTTCAAAAGCGAACATGGCTGTCCTCCAGGTTTCCAATTGCGAAAACCCCGGGCTGCCCCTAAACTGAATGAACATTCATTCGGCGGTTTGGGTGCAGGCGATGCCGTGGGATTTTGCTGCCGCCGCGTGGACCGGAATCTCCGACAGTTTTGACCCTCAGGCCGGCGTGAAGAACGAACCGCAATCGACTTTGACATCCAGCAGCGGCACAGCCGTGCACCGCAATGCCGAGAAGTACCGACGGATTCTCGACGCTGCGGTCGCCGTGTTTGCCGAAAAGGGTTTCTTCACCGCGCGCGTCTCAGATATTGCCGACCGGGCCACCGTTGCTGATGGCACCGTTTATCTGTACTTCAAGAACAAGGAAGAGATCCTGATGACGGCCATCAACACGGCGTTTGACGCCTTCATGCGCGCGGCCCGCAGTGAACTGGAGAAGATCGCCAATCCGGCCGACAGGCTGCGGCGGCTGGCTTTTCTCCACCTTGATGCGCTGGGCTCGAATCGCAACCTTGCGGTGGTCTTCCAAATGGAATTGCGGCAGAGCACGCGATTTCTGTCGGAGTTTTCCCATCATCACATGGTTGAGTATCTAATGCTGGCACGAACCGCCATCACGGATGGGCAGGCGAGCGGACTGTTTCGACCTGAGATGCCGGCTAAGATCGCAGCCAATTGTTTCTTCGGGGCCCTCGACGAAATGGTGACCACATGGGTGCTGAATGAACACGACTATCGGCTGGCCAACGTGGCCGACACCGTGGTGGACATCTTCCTGAACGGGATGCGGCTAGTTCCTGACCACGAGCGGGCCACGCCTCCCACAGCACTGCCATAGCGGTCATAGGTCACAGCGTATAGCTGGAGGCAGGATTAGCATTTTCACTTGAGCTCGGCTTCATCGTCTTGAAATCATGAGCATTCGCACTCTCAACGAAATTTTCTTCACGGTCGTGGATCGCAACAACGACCGGGTCATGCTCACCCGCGAGAACGAGGTGTGGCAGCCCATCTCTTCCGCTCAACTGCGAAGCTGGGTCTATTCCGCAGCGCGTCAGTTGCAGGCCTGGGGGATCAACAAAGGCGACCGTGTCGTCATCCTCAGCGAGAACCGCGTGGAGTGGGCGATCACCGACTATGCAGCCCTGCTGCTGGGCGCCGTGGTCGTTCCCATCTATGCTACGCAGACAGCCGAGCAGGTCCTGTACGTGCTGCAGAATTCCGAGGCGCGCATTGCCTTCGTTTCTACCCGCCAGCAGTACGAGAAGCTGGCTTCCATCCGCGAGCAGACCGCCCTCGAGTACGTCATCGTGATGGATGAAGCTCCGGAGCTGGCCAATGCCATCCATATGCGCAGCTTCCTGCGTGACCAGCCACAGGGCGCCGACTCGGAGCTCGACGCCATTGCCAGCGCCATCGAGCCGGACGATCTGGCGACCATCATCTACACCTCAGGCACTACGGGCACGCCTAAGGGCGTCATGCTCACCCACGGCAACATCGCCTCCAACGTCAGCGTTTCGCTCGATATGGTGGACGTTGGCAAAGGCGACCTCAGCATCTCCTACCTGCCGCTGTCGCACATTACCGCGCGGCATGTGGACTACGCCCTGCAATACCACGCCATTACCATTGCCTACTGCCCCAATATTGACGACCTGCCGCGCACCATGCGCGAAGTGAAGCCCACCATCATTGTGGCGGTGCCGCGCGTGTACGAGAAGGTTTACAACCAGGTGCAACACAAGATGCACGGCGTGAAAGGCGCGCTGTTCAAGTGGGCGCTAACGGTGGGGGCGGCGAATCGCGAAACCATCCTGCGCGGCGAGACGCCAACTTCGCTCTCCTGGAAACTGGCCAATGCCCTGGCATTTTCAAAGGTCCGCGAAGGGCTCGGCGGCCGCGCGCGCATCTTCGTCTCTGGAGGCGCACCACTGGGCCGCGAGATTGCTGCCTGGTACGCCGACATCGGCATTCGCATCCACGAGGGTTATGGCCTCACCGAAACCTCCCCGGTGATCGCGCTCAACAATCCCATCTACCATCGCCTCGGCACTGTGGGCAAACCGCTATCGAATGTGGAGATCAAGCTCGCGCCCGACGGTGAATTGCTGGTACGCGGACCGTCCGTTTTCAAGGGCTATTGGAGGATGCCGGAAGAGACCGCAGGCGCATTTGAAGATGGCTGGTTCAAGACAGGCGACATCGCCTCCCTGGATGCAGATGGCTTCCTCTCCATCACCGATCGCAAGAAGGACCTCATCAAGACCTCGGGCGGCAAGTTCATTGCGCCGCAGCCCATCGAGAACTCGCTGAAGGCCAACCTTCTGGTCAGCGAGGCGGCGTTGCTCGGCGACAGACGAAAATTCCCGGCAGTGCTCATCGTGCCCAGCTTTGCCGACCTGGAAGAGTGGGCGAAAGGCCATGGCGTCAAGTTCTCATCGCGCAAGGAGCTGGTAAGGTCGCCTCACGTGCAATCCCTCTACGAAGGCATCGTCGAGGAGTTGAACCGCAACCTGGCGCGGTTCGAGAAGCTGAAAAAGGTGCTGGTGATCCATGAAGAGCTGAGCATCGCTGACGGGACCCTCACCCCCAGCATGAAGCTTCGCCGCCGCCACCTGGAAGCGCGTTATCGCAAAGAGATCGACGCGCTCTACGCCAGCGCGCAGACTCACACCCGCTCCCCTTCCCCGGCGACAAGGTAAGCTCCCGAACCCCCAATGCCGCCTGACCGAATAAACATTGCGGATTTAAATCGGATGTTGGATATTGGAGATGATCGCAATGCGCCAACTATCCACATCCTTGCTGCCCCCTAATCCCTGAACCCTGCCCACTATGCTCATCATCCCCACTTACAACGAACGGGAGAACATTGCCTCCCTCGTCAGCCGCATCCGCCGCGCGGTCGGCGACGAGCCAATTATGTTCGTGGACGACAATTCTCCCGACGGCACCGCCGATGAGATCCGCCGCCTGCAGCAGCAGGATCCGCACATTCATCTGCTCGCGCGCCCCGGCAAGGGTGGCTACGGCTCGGCCTGCCGCGACGCCATGAAGAAAATCCTCGCCGAAAATCTCGCCGACCACGTCATCCAGTGTGACGCCGACCTGTCGCATCCGCCCGAGCTGCTGACGCGCATGCTGGAGATGCTCAAAACCTGCCCGGTGGTCATCGGCTCGCGCTATGTGCGCGGCGGCGGCGCCAAAAACTGGAGCCTGCCCCGCCGCACCCTCAGCTTCGGCGCCAACCTCTACGCCCGCTTCTTCACCGGAGTGCCGGTGCACGACATGACCGCCGGCTTCGTCGGCTACCGCACCGAGGTCCTGCGCCAAATCGACCTCGACCACATCCGCTCCGAGGGTTACGCCTTCCTCATGGAGATGAAGTTCACCCTCCACCGCCACGGCGCCACCTTCTGCGAATTCCCCATAATTTTTAACGAGCGCGAATCCGGCAAATCCAAGTTCAGCCGCAAAATCCTCTACGAAGGCATGCGCTTCCCACTCAAGGCGCTGGGGAAGAGAGTCAGCGGTGCAAAGTAGGCAGGAGGAAAGACAACGCTGCTCCCACACTGTGAGAGCAGCGCCAACTGAATACTGACTACTGGCTACTGACAACTGCCTTACGGCGTGATCTCCCACACGACACCGACCTTCTGTGTGCCGCCAGCGTAGGTCGTGCCGTAGAGCTTGCCATTTGAGTGGAGTAACACGTTGCTGATCGGATTGGCCCCATCGCTGCCGCCCGTGAAGTCGTAGAGGTCCTTGTACGTCCAGCCGCCGCCGGAGGGGCTCAACTCGAAGACGTTGCCGTACCCGTATGCCCCGTCGCTACAAGTCGTGCCGTAGAGATTACCCGCACCGTCTATCGCAAGAGTGCCCCACGGCCCAGGATAGCTGGGGCGGCTACAATTGCCGCCTGTAGTCCCGGTAAAGCTGAAAATCAGGGAATACGTCCAACTCCCACCAGAGGGCGTTAGCTTGAAGACTGTACCGCCGCCGCCCGTGCCGCCATCAGTGGTCGCGCCGTAAAGGTCCCCCAACTGGTCAAATACGAGGCCAGCGAGGGGGAGACTTCCGTCGTTTCCGCCTTGGAAGCTGTAAAGGACCTTTTCGCTCCATCCACTTCCTGATGGATACAATTCGAAAACCGTGCCGTACCCATCCGCACCGCCTTCTTCGGTCGTACTATAGAGGTTGCCGGCGCTGTCGAAGATCACGGCGTTAGCAGGTAATTGTCCGTCGGGAGTGCCTGCGAATCTGTAAAGAACGCTCTCCGTCCAGTCGTTACCGGAAGGTGTCATCTCGTAAACAGTTCCTCCAAGCCCGATCGAGTACCCTCCGTTGTATGTGGTGCCGTATATGTTGCCTTGGTAGAAGGTGAGGTCACCATAGCCTGGGAAAGCTCCGTCAGGGTCGCCCTCGAACTGATACAACTCAGTTTTTGTCCATAGGCAGAGAGCTGCTTTGCACGCTGTTGGCGGAGGCTGTAGCTTGAAGACGGTGCCGTAACCCGCTCCGGCATAGAGGGTTGTGCCGTAGAGAGCGCCGTCTAGGCCAAAGACTACTCTGGGATCTGGGTTAGCTCCGTCGCTCCCCCCGCCAAAGCTGTAGAGTGGATTAAACACGAAGCTGGGGTCCTTATACTTTAACTGGAAAACCGTCCCATTGCCTGTGGTCCCGCCACCGAACGTCGTGCCGTATAAACTCCCTGCTTTATCCATTGTCACGCCGGCCTCGGGGTTGGCCCCGTCCCGTCCGGTGAAGTCGTGAATGACTTTGTATTGCGCCTGCGCCGCAGGAGTAAGAGCTGCGATCAACGCAAACAGCATTGTCAGGGTTAGCGCAATAGTCAACGGGCGAGAGTTGATTTCGAAAATCAGAGTAGGATGTTGCCTCGTATTCCTCATGGTCATTCTCCTTTTCACCTCGCCGTGCCACTTTCCGACGGGCCCTCGGAAACTTGGCGTGGCGTATGGTTCACGCTAGGGGCGAAGAGTGCTCGGCGCAAGTAGCATGTGGAAGCGCTACGGTAGCATTGGCGCTAAGTTGTTGACTTGATTTAGTTATTGCTGGCTGGTCAGAGCGAGGCTATACTTCCGGCTATCCTCGAATCTGGCTGCCCACCACTAGAGGCAGGCGAAAGTGGAGCGTCCATGCAGGATCGGACCTCACAAAATTCACCGGACGAGCCACCTCAGCCCACAAGTGTGGCCATTCCGCCCGAGGAGATCGAGGCCGAGCTAAAGAGAATTCTGTCTTCGCCGACCTTCGGCAAGGCCCCTCGCCACTCCGGATTCCTGAGTTTCGTCGTCTGGAAGACCCTGGCAGGAGAAGCGGAAACCATCAAGGAGTACTTAATCGGCTCGGAGGTATTCGAGCGTCCTACCGACTACGATCCCGCCACTGATCCCATTGTGCGCGCCGAAGCGCGACGACTGCGTTCCCGTCTCATCGAGTACTACAACACCGAGGGCAAGCTTGATCCCGTCCGCATTGAACTGCCTAAGGGCGGTTACGTTCCCGTCTTCTCTCGCAATGGGATAGAAACGCCATTGGAGGAGGCCGCGGGCTCCTCCAACGGCGTGGCGGACGGGTCGGTTCCCCCTGCTGCGGCGAGAACACCTTTTAGGGCAAGCCGATTTCTCATCCCCACGATCTTGGTCTCACTAACCGCGGTCGGCATTGCAGCCTTCATCCTCATCCGAACGCTGACAGCGGACCGCCGCCCAGCTGCTGCGCGCCTGGACGGTTCGACGCTTATTGTCACGAATGCGAAGGGCGAGGAGCTTTGGCGTAAGAGCTTTACTGATGGGTTTCGGGCTAATTACTACGCACAGGGGCTAGCGACCCGTATGTGGTTCGGAGACTTGAGCGGAGAAGGGTCCTCTGACGTTCTTCTACTCTACAGCCAGGCCGTGAGTCCGCTCTCGCACTCGACAACGCTGATCTGTTATTCCGATCGGGGCAAGGAGAAATGGCGTTGGACGCCCGGAAGAGCACTTCCGGAGCTTAATGGCGAACAGGCAACGTTTTTTGTAGCTGCTTTTGGGGTCCTAAAGGCTGTACAGGGAGCGCGTCCCAGAATTGTCCTCTCCAGTATCCATTACCTCTGGTATCCCGATCAGATTGCCATCCTAGATAACAACGGTCACCTCCTCTCGGAGTATTGGCACTCCGGCCATCTGGACAATCTCACGTTGGCCGACCTGGATGGAGACGGCCGACAGGAAATCATCGCCACTGGAATCAGCGGCGGGTACCATCAAGCGACATTGGTAGTACTCGATCCCGACCGCGTCTTTGGTGCTTCCAGCGAGGCGGCGCGGCCTGAGATTCAGATCCACGGCATGGGTGTTGCGCAGGAGAGAATCCGGCTATTGTTACCGCGCAGCGATTTGAACATGGCATCAGCATCCTACAACGAAGGACAGGAGGCCACCGTCGAACAAGGCCGTATTCGATTTTCGACGCTTGAATGTCGGCAGAGCCCTTGGTGTCACATCTGGTATGAATTTGACGCAAACTTTCGTTTGCTTTCGGTCTATGCCGACGACACCTTTCGCGGGATTCATAACGAGTTCTATCGCAACGACAAACACCCGCACCTCTTCACTGCCGCCGAAGAAAAGGAATTCCAGAAGGTCCGATGCCTCGTCGGCTGCAAAACAGAATTCGTCCCCGTTGTGAATCATTAATCCCCGAATGTAGTGGATGAAGAGCTTCCGTTATAGCTCCCTGATCACACGCAAGCGTGACCTGTGCACTTGCCGATGCTCATCCCGACGCGGTATCACTGAAATCGAGGAGGGGGTTGTTGTGTGTCTCGCTGCCGTGTCCGCGTACGGAAGGCAGGTTGTCGGTTGTCAGTCGTCTGTTGCAGGGCTGGACGACCCGGAAGGGACAGAAGCTGTGGACGGAGTAAGTCCTTGCCGCTCAAGAGCATGCAATAAGTCACTATGGCTCAGGACTTTGCCGCGGAAATCTGCGCAAAGTCCTCATTCTAAAGAACGGTGGGTGTGCGAAAAGTTAAATGGCGCTCGACGGAAGGATTGGTGCTGCTGAGGTTTGGACTTAGACAAGGATCCGATAGGAGGCGCTAAGTCCTTTACGCTCAAGAATATGCAATAAGTCATTATGTCCGAGGACTTTGCCGCGGAAATCCGGCACTGTCCTAAAGGACAGTGCCGGAAATCCGCGCAAGGTCCTGATTCTAAAGAACAGTGGCGGTGCGAAAATTTAAAGGGCGAGACAGTTGTGCGGACGTTTCGCTTTTCTTATCGGCAGCCAGCGCGGGCGCTTAAGTCTTAGCGGCAACCGTTAGCGGCTGTGGTAGTGAACAGTGATCGCCCTTAATTTTCGTAGCCTGCGCGGCCGGAAGGAGCTACGATGCCCGCAGTCAAACTAGACCCCGACCCCTAGAACCTGGCCCCTGCTTCGAGGTGCATCATGCGTATCGCACGTCAACTTATCCTCTTCGCATCGCTGCTGTTTTCCTTCGCAGTCTGGTCGCAGAATACCAAGATCAGCATTCCCGCCGGAACGCCGGAAGACAAAGACCTGTCTTCTATTGCTGCTGAGACGGATGCGCAGAAGCGCATCGCCGCTTATGAGGAATTCATCCAGAAGTATGCCGACAACAAGCCGGCGCTGGCTTATGGCGAGTGGCAGCTTTCCATCCAGTATCTTTCCGCGGGCGACACAGCCAAAGCGCTGCAATACGGCGACAAAGCGCTGGAGCTTTATCCCAATAACCTTGACATCATTGTGTCGCAGGCGGGCGTGGCGCAGGCCATAAAGGACAACAGCAAGGTTGTGGACTACGCGGTTCGCGGCGCCAAGGTGTTTCAGTCCATCGCGAGCCAGCCCAAACCCGCCGATGTCTCAGAGGCGGATTGGGCCACGCAAGTGAAAGGCGAACAAGACTCCGCCAAGTCAGGCTATGACTTCCTGGAAGCCGCAGCCTATAGTGCCATCGCCGGCGAACAGGATCCGGCGAAGCGGATGACTGACATCGAGAAGTTCACGCCCGCCTTTCCCAAATCGCAATACGAGGCGCAAGTTTCGCAGCTCGCACTGTACAGCCTGCAACAGTTGAATCAGCCGCAGCGCGTCGAGGCCTACGGCGAGAAGGCGCTTGCGGCCAATCCCGACAGCGTTCCCACGCTACTGATGCTGGCCAACGCCTACGCCGAAGACCCGAAGCAGGCGGCGAAGGCAGTGACGTATTGCAACAAGGTCCTCGCCCTGACTGGCGGCGCCAACGCCGACAAGAACCAGAAGATGTCGGCGGGCTTGGCGCATTCCACTCTTGGCTATGCTTATCTGAAACAGGACAAGCTGGTGGCTGCCGTGCCCGAGCTCAAGACGGCCGTTAGCATGCTGCAGGACGATCCCCAAGCGCAACAGGCGGCGCTCTTCCGCCTGGGTTGGGCCTATGCTAAACGAAATGACAAAGCCGACGCCGTGGCTGCGCTACAGAAAGCTGCGGCCATCGACGGGCCGTATCAAGGCCCGGCGAAAGAGATGCTGGCGAAAGTCAATGCGGCTGGGAAGAAATGACGATTAGAGTGTCAGCGTCATTTCTTGATAAGAGCGTCGGCCAGCAAATGTGCCTTGACGGCGAGGTTGTAGGCGCGCTCGAAATCTCCGTCCTTGGTGGCGCTGCGTGATTGCGCGATGTAAGACTTGATCTGGGTCAGCATCGCCTCTTCATCGTGGCTGAGTCCGTGGTTGAGGCCCTTGAGGTCCTTTTCCGTGGTATCAAGCAATTCCGTGGTTGTCTGTTTCTGCCACACGACTTGCTGATTGGTGACGGCCGCAATGGCTACATCCGGTGCAGGCGCTTCAACAGGATTGGCCGGTGGATGATTGACAGCAACGGTGGAACTGGTCTGATTCGCCGGAGGAGGCTGGGCCGGCTTCTTGGCGTTTCGGTGCTTGGCCGGCGCCTTCTTGGGTGCGGTCTCCTCCGCCGTGGTTTGCCCCTGTGGTGCCCGCGGTTGTTGAGGTTCTGGGATCTCCGGAATCTGATCGGGAACCGACTCGGCCAGCGTGGGAGCCATCGTCTTTGCGGGAAGCTTGGGTTTTTGCTTCTGGCAAGCGGAGCCCAGAAGCAGTCCCAACGCCAGTACAAAGACAGCGAATTGGCGCGCCAGCGTCATGCGAAGTGGATGTATGCCGCTTCGGCAGGTCTAACTGCCGATGCCAGCAGAATTGCTTAGCCCCATCATAAACCCGAAGCGGAGCGGCGAACTTCCTGGCGTCAGGTGCGAGCGACTGCTTCCTGGTTTTCGGGCCGTTGTGCCGCCGTTAGCGGAAGCGCGAGACGGAAGGTCGTACCACGGCCCACCTCCGTAACGAAATCGAGTGTGCCGTTATGCAATTGCATGACTCGATAGGTCATCGCCAGGCCTATGCCGCTGCCCGCGCGCTTGGTCGTGAAATACAGATTAAAGATCTTGTCCCGAATCTCCGGCGCAATTCCGCAGCCCTGGTCCCGTACTTCAATAAAGGCTGCGAAATCGTTACGTTGTGCCGCAACGCTCAACGTTCCGCCTTGGCTCATCGCCTGCACGCCATTCAGGACGACATTAAGCATCGCTTGTTTGATGAGATCGGAGTCCGCCCGGACTAACAAAGGTTCGCCGGTGAAATTGGTTCTTATGTCGACACCCTGACGCGCGGCGTCCGGAGAGGCAAGGGCAACAACATCTTCTGCGAGGCGACGAAGATCGAAATCAGAAAGGCGCAAATCGACCGGCCGGTTGAAGTCCACCAACGTCTGCACCACGCGGTCGAGGCGATGGATCTCGCGGCCAATGATGTCCAAATGACGGCGAGTGTCGGGATCGATGGCACGCATTTTCTCGCGCAGCAACTCAAGATGCACCACAATGGCATTGATGGGGTTCTTGACCTCATGAGCAACCCCGGAGGTGAGGCGTCCAATGGAAGCCAGGCGCTGCGAAAGTTCGATCTCGTTCTCCAGACGGCGAACTGATTCGGCATCGCGCATGGTTAGAAGAGCACCGATTTGCGCTCCACGCTCAGCAATGAAATCGAGCGTGATTTGAATGCGGCGGCCGTTCTCCAGTTCAATCTCACGTTGCGGAATTGGGCGCTGCAGGGCAAAGGCGTCGAGCACAATGCGACCCAGTTTGTTGGCGTCACTGAAAACGCCTTCCACCATACTGCCCAGGATCTCCCCCCGCGGGCGTCCGATAAAGCGTTCGGCCGATGCACTAACCAGAACTACGCGAGTGTCACGCGTGAACAGGACCAGACCGTCCTGCAGGGCTCCCATGATCTGATCAAGGTTTTCCTTGAGAGCACTGAACACTTCCTTGACATCGCGGATCTGCCTCCCCAGGCGATCGATTTTAGTGTTGACCCCGAACTCATCAGTGATCCTTGAGTCGGGTCCCGGCGGGATGTCAGGAACGCCGGCTGTCACCTGGTCGAGACGGCGGCCGATTGCTTCCAGGGGGCGCAACGCTATATTTGAGACGCTCGCCGCCAGCGCCAGCGATATCAAGATGGCCGCGATTGAAAGTTTGATGGTCTGGCTTAACTGCGGCTGCACTTCGCTCTTCAGAAAGACCGTGGAAATACCGACCCGGATCTCGCCGAAGGGCTGGCCTTCGCGCTGAATACGCAACTTGACGTCGTAAACCTTTGGATGGCCAAACACTACTCTCAATTGCTGCAGAAGGTTACCGTTGACGACGTAGGCAAAATCCTCGCGTCTCTCAAGCTGGTGCCCAATGGCAGCGGAGTCGGTGTGAACGATCGCTTTATTGTTTACGTCGGCTATGGCGGCATCGTAGATGGTTTGGGAGTAACCAACAATGGATTGGAGCAGGACGTTGAGTCCTGAATCGCGCTGCAGCGCCCCGGTTAATACCGCCTGAATTTCCTTCGGGTCGCTGGTCTCGGCAAAGGTACTATTGAGGTCAACCTGCGAGGCTTCACGGGCACTCTCCCGGATTTGTTTGGCGACAAAAGCCGCCCCATCGTAGGCCTCGGATGTGCGCTGCCGCACCAGATGCGATACATAGAGATACGAAAACAGAGCGACCAGCGCTACAACCATACCGCTGATTGCCAGCACCAGCTTTGTTTTCAGCCGGATTCGAAGCATTGAAAACACTACCCCGAGGAAACTATTGCCGGAATCATATCAGCCCGATGCCGCAGTAGGAAACCTGCAGTGGCCTCCGCATCGGGCAACGCAGACAGCCGGCAACGCGGAAGCACGGTGGACACTCCGGGAGCAAGCACAAATCGCTGTAAGTACTGCTAGGGGGACGGCAGCGCGCGGTGCGAAAATAACGAATGAAGACGCGTTGGCATCTAACGCTTGGTGTTCGCTCTATCCCGCTGCTGAGGAAGAGAAGTCGGCACCAACGCGCAGATGGAAGAGGACGGCATCTTGCAAAGTGACACCATTACCACATTGCGAACCCTGGCTCACGATCTCAGTAATTCCATTGAGACCATCATGCAGGCGGCTTACCTTCTGGCCCAGGTTAAACTTGACGGCGACAACCGGAGATGGCTTGAAATGATTGATAGAGCCGCCCAGGATGCGGCACGCATCAACCGCGAGATTCGCGAAATCCTGCGCACACAAAGCCCACAAGGCTGATCACAACGGTTAGCATCTCAGACCTATGCCAAGAGAACTTGCGCGATTGTACGCGGCCTCAAGTTCGTGTTCTGCACGAGAGAATTGGCTGCCCGCTACAGTCGGGCAGCCAACAGAGCAATCAAGAAGCCAGGGTTGCCGCCATGGTGATGGTGGCGTTGAGGACGCGTGAGACCGGGCATCCTTTCTTGGCATTCTGCGCCGACTGGTCGAACTTCGCCTGGTCGCCGCCGGGAATCTTCGCCACGACATCAAGGTGCACTGCCGTGATGGTGAAACCCGCATCGGTTTTCTCCATGGTCAAAGTGGCCTTGGTATCGATGCTCTCAGCCGTCATACCTGCTTCCCCGAGCTGCGCGGAAAGGGCCATCGAGAAGCAGGCGGCGTGCGCCGCTGCGATCAGCTCTTCAGGATTTGTACCGAGGCCGTTTTCAAAGCGCGTGCTGAAAGAGTACTGCGTTTGTTTGAGGGCGCCGCTCTGTGTAGAAACGGTTCCTTTGCCGTCTTTCAAACCACCCGACCAGTGAGCACTGGCTGTACGTTGCATACTGTCCTCCAAAGAATCAACTCCATTCTATCTCCATGGTACGCAACCAGGTCTTCCTTTGCAGATGAGGAGGAATGCAGACCGCGGGCAGCTCAATTAGAGAGGTTTTAGAAACAGGGCAACGAATTTGCAGGTTACTGTAGCAGAATCTCTAACAATATAAGACGAACCACCGCGTGAGTAGGACACCACACGAAACGAGGTTGTGTAAGGTTGCGGAGCACTTGCGACAGGTTTACAGTGAGGGCAACGAATCGCGGCATGACTTCAACTGCGCATCGGAGCCCCGCCACTTCCGAATTGGTCGCGTTCTTTCCTTATGCCGGCGATTCCGATGCTGGGCGCCCCCAGCATCGTCTGGGTTACTCGCCGTTGCGAGAGAAACCCGTAGTGTTGCGAAAGCAATACCTTTGTATTTTATACATGTACTTTCGTGCCATATCGGGGGCCGAAAATCACTGTACTTTTGTGGCTCCCGAAATATAATCCAAAGCGGGACCAACTGTTTTCAGCCCCGTGGCTATTCTGACATGCGATTGGAGGCCTTCTGATGCAGCGCAGCGCGCGTGGGCTTCTGCCCAGTGGTCCACTATACCGCATTAATCACCAATCGTTCTTGATTGCCCGGCCAAAATTCGCAAGAAAATCTAATTGGAGGTTGTGACTGTGAAAAAGACCATGATTGCTAGCCTTGCTGCTTTGATGCTTGCCGGCGCTTTGAGTGCCGTCAGCGGCGCAACCTCCGTAAGCGCCACCGCCGCTGTCAATGTAATTGGGGAAGGCTCTGCGCCGACACCGACAGCACTGCCTTCTGTGGCCGCCAACAGCGATCCCTCATCGCTCAACTCCAAATTCTGAAAGTTTAGGTCGATCCGACCAAGGAGATTTGTCAATGAAGAATCTACTATTCGTCATCTTCGTCACGTTCACACTCGTCGGCACTCTGTGTGCTGGTTCCCACTCCACCCTCATTGCTAACAACTCAGAGACGCTTCTCATAGATGAAGGTTCCGTTCTGCCGTCATTCTGTGCTGGAAGTCCCTGTTTCACTAACCCATCTGTCATGGTTCCAGGCGATGGCGGCTCGCCGATGCCCGTCTGCCAGCCAGGGAAGGGCTGCAACAACGACCAGCTCCAGTTGCGTGCAGGCGACGGCGGCTCGCCGATGCCCGTCTGCCAGCCAGGGAAGGGCTGCAACAACGACCAGCTTCAGCTGCGTGCAGGCGACGGCGGCTCGCCGATGCCGGTCTGCCAGCCGGGGAAGGGCTGCAACAACGATCAGCTTCAGTTGCGTGCGGGCGACGGCGGCTCGCCGATGCCGGTCTGCCAGCCGGGGAAGGGCTGCAACAACGATCAGCTTCAGTTGCGTGCGGGCGACGGCGGCTCGCCGATGCCGGTCTGCCAGCCGGGGAAGGGCTGCAACAACGATCAGCTTCAGTTGCGTGCGGGCGACGGCGGCTCGCCGATGCCGGTCTGCCAGCCGGGGAAGGGCTGCAACAACGATCAGCTTCAGTTGCGTGCCGGCGACGGCGGCTCGCCGATGCCGGTCTGCCAGCCGGGGAAGGGCTGCAACAACGACCAGCTCCAGTTGCGTGCAGGTGACGGCGGCTCGCCGATGCCGGTCTGCCAGCCGGGGAAGGGCTGCAACAACGACCAGCTCCAGTTGCGTGCGGGTGACGGCGGCTCGCCGATGCCGGTCTGCCAGCCGGGGAAAGGCTGCAACAACGACCAGCTCCAGTTGCGTGCGGGTGACGGCGGCTCGCCGATGCCGGTCTGCCAGCCGGGGAAAGGCTGCAACAACGACCAGCTCCAGTTGCGTGCGGGTGACGGCGGCTCGCCGATGCCGGTCTGCCAGCCGGGGAAAGGCTGCAACAACGACCAGCTCCAGTTGCGTGCGGGTGACGGCGGCTCGCCGATGCCGGTCTGCCAGCCGGGGAAAGGCTGCAATAACGACCAGCTAATCGTCACTGTTGTGCTATAGCATCCGCTTCATTGTGGGGTACTGTTAGCTATCACGTAAGTACCAAGGAATTCTTGACTCGGAGGGAACCCAGAACCCAGCGAGGAAAGCAAAATCCGGTAGTGTCCGAATTTTCTTCTGATCGGGAACACATCACCCAAAATCGCACTTGCTTGAGGGCTCACTCGGGGCTATCCTGCTTGCGTACGGGTATGCACCTACGCGCGATAGATTACGTGTTTTGGTTTTCGGCCTCGGCCATCCAACTGGGTGTGCTGGTGGTTATGTTCAGGCGTGGGCTGTACCGCGAGTATCCGTTCTTCTTCAACTACACACTGCTGCGCGTGCTAAGCGACGTGATTCTTTTCATCGTGCACAAGCAGTCATACGGCCTTTACTACTTCAGCTACTGGCTATCAGCCGCCCTCAGCGTTCTGATCTCGTTCGCTGTACTCTATGAGATCTTTCAGCAGGCATTCCGGCCTTACGAGGCCTTGCGGGATTTGGGCGTGATTTTGTTTCGCTGGTCAGCTTTGGTTATTCTCCTGGTCGCGGGGATGTGGGCAGCCACTTCTGGACAGCCAGCTCAAGATGGGTCAATTACAAATGCCATTTTGCTTGCGGAGCGCAGCGTTCGTTTGATGCAGTGCGGGCTGGTCTTTTTCCTCTTGCTTTTTAGTGAATACCTGGGTATCTCGCGGCGCACTCTCCTGTTCGGTATCGCTCTGGGTTTTGGTTTGTTCGCCTCGGTAAACATGCTCGTGGCCTCAGCCTTGTCGCACGCTGGAGTGCTACATGTCTCAGCTTTGCGCTGGATCAACAGCGGTACTTACACCCTCTCGGCTCTGATCTGGCTATTCTACGCCGTGATGGCTCCGTCGCGAAGTGCGGCTACTACCGCCGTTCGCACTCCCGAATGGAATTCTGCCTTGGAGGATGCCCGCGTCCCAGCTGGGGTGGATAGCTTGTTGGATTCGATGGATCGTACCGTGGAGCGACTGCTGTATCCTCAGGAAGAAGTCAAGGCGAACGCCGCTGCTGGGACCCGCCAATAGCTCGCAGCTGAAGGCGATTCGCAATCCCGCCTCATGATGGCGGGCGTTTTTGTCTCGGAATTCCAGGACGTTCTTCGGGAACGGTACCCTTAAACCGGCGTCTTGGTCTTACGCGGCGGATTGAAGAATGGCAATTGCCGAACGGTAGCTGTTGCCTTGAAGCGAACTGCTTCCACTGTCACCTCCATCTTCACGCTACTACCAGGCTTTGCATGCTGCGGCGCCAGGCTAGCCAATGCAATCAACTGCTTTAATAAGGGAGACCAGGTTGTGGACGTTGCCTTGCCTACTTGCTCACGTCCCTTATACACCGGAACGTGAACCCGTGAGGCAGTGGCAGGTGCCTGCGGGGCAAGCCCCATTCTGTCAAACAGCGATTCCACCTCGCTCCAGTCGATCTCGAGTCCGACCAGCACGCGCTTCGGCCCGGCCTTTTTTTCTTCCAACAGCGCATGTCTGCCGATGAAATTCTCTTTGTCGTAATGCACAAGCTTGGCTAGTCCAACCTCGGCAGGCGTGTATTTTTGGGATGGAATAAGCGCTTTCTTGCTGCTGATGTAGTCCACGTCGGCGAGAATCAGTCCGGCCTCGATGCGGGCAACATCAAGGGCCAGCATGCCGGCTGGATGGATGTCAAAGCTTCGGCCTGCGTTCATCAACGCGTCCCAAACCTTGACCGCATCCTGCCATGCTATCCAAATCTCGTAGCCCAAGTCGCCGGTGTAGCCGGTGCGCGAAATGTCCACCGGCACGCCGCCGATTTTGCCGCTGGTTTTCCGGAAATATTTCAGGCTCTCGATTTCGGCATCGGCAACGCTCATCAACAGCCTGCCTGACGTTGGCCCTTGCAGCGCCAGCGCCGCTACTTGCTCGGTGATGTCCTCAATATCGACATCGAATCCGATCGCGTTTTGCCGGAACCACCGCAGGTTCGGATCGGCCGCCGTCCAGCGGTAGCGGTTTTCCTCCAGCCGCGTGATGGTGCCATCGTCGATGATCTTGCCCTCCTCGTCGCACCAGCAGCAGTAGATGACTTGATTGACCGACACCTTGTTAATGTCGCGCGCAATGATGCGGTTGACGAAGCGAGTGGCATCCCGGCCGGTGATCCTGTACTTGAACAGCGGAGTCACGTCGATGAGTGCGGCGGCATTGCGAATGGCGTTGTACTCGTGCTCGTGGTGCGCCTCGTAAGCGCTGACCGCATAGAATCCCGACCATTCCCTGTAGTTCAGGCTCTGGCACAGTGCAAGCGTCCGCTCGTGCACCGCTGTTCCGATGGGCACACAACCTCCTTCCTGGTTTTGCGCGGATTATAGCCAGCGCCAACCCTGCGCAGCAAGCCAGGCCGCGCCATAATCTTTACAAAACATTACACAGAAACGGGAGCAAAAGTATTTTGCTTTTCGTATTGTTGAATGTAAGCGCAGGGGTGCGCCCGAGGCCTGAATGGCAGCATCAAATCGAATACCCATGAATTTCGTCGCAGACTCAGAAGCCGCAGAGGCCGTGCGTACGGAGAACGTGTGCCGCTTCTATCCCATGGGCGGCGACGTTATCCGCGCGGTGGATGGCATTTCACTCAACATTGGACGCGGCGAATTCGTGGCCCTGCTCGGCCAGTCCGGCTCGGGAAAATCTACGCTGCTGAATCTATTGGCTGGCCTCGACCGTCCAACCTCGGGCTCAGTGGTGGTGCAGGGCCGCGACCTGGCCAAAATGTCATCCGAAGAGTTGGCGCGGTATCGCCGCAACGATGTTGGCATGGTCTTCCAGGCTTTTCACCTTATCCCGTCGATGACGATCACGGAAAATGTCGAGCTGCCCATGCGCTTCGCTGAAATCGAACGCGCGGAACGCGCAGAACGCGTCCGCCAATCGCTGGAGCAGGTTGGACTGGGCCATCGCCTCGGCCACCGGCCCTCTGAGCTCTCGGGCGGCGAGCAGCAACGGGTCTCGCTGGCGCGCGCTCTGGCCAATCGCCCACAACTACTGCTGGCCGACGAGCCCACCGGTAACCTTGACAGCCGTACCGGCGAAGACATCTTGAATCTCATCCGCGATCTTAGCCTTTCACTCGGCATGACGGTCGTGATGGTCACGCATGAGCGGGCGCTGGCCGAACGCTTTGCCCGCCGGCTCATCTTTCTCGGTGACGGCAAACTCATCTCGCAGGAGGTGCTGGCATGAAGGGTTATGACCTCTTCGAGCTTGCCGTGCGCAACCTGCGGCAGTCCAAGTTGCGCAACGGATTGACGACCGTTGGAATCTCCGTCGGCGTGGCATCGCTCGTCGCCATGCTGTCGCTGGGCGTGGGTCTGCAGCAGTTGGCAACCCGCCGTCTTGCCGGCTCGGGAATGTTCGATACGGTCTTTGTCACTTCTAAGCAGGATTTTCGCGGCTTTGACCGCGAAGACGACCAGAAAACCGAGCACCCGGAAAAGGCCCCCGTTCTCGATCAACCTGCGCGCGACCAGATGGCGCACTTGCGATACGTGACTGAAGTCGAACCCGAAGTCCGTGTGATGGGCGAAGTTCTTTACGACGGACAGACACACTTCGGGTTTGTCACCGGTCTGCCCATGTCGGCGCGCGAGAATGAGGCCTTCGACAATGTGCAAGGCAAGTTCTTCTCGGGCCCGGCGGCTGACGAGGTCATCCTGATGGAGGAGTTCGCCAAGGAACTTGATCCCAAGGACCCGAAACAGCTGATCGGTCAGGAGCTCACGCTGCGCTATGGTGAACGCCAAGCCCTGCCTGCTGACTCGGCCGACCGGCCGCAGCTTTCCGGCGCCCAGAACGCTGATTCCAACAGCGGTGATGATTTTGGCTTCTCCGTCGTCCGCAAGACGCAAGCGCTGAAAGTTGTTGGCATCATCCAGGAAGAGCCATATGGCGGCATGCGCACCGTTTCGCGCGGGCGCATTTTTCTTCCAGTTGATCTCACCGAGAAGCTGAACATGGCGCAGTTTACCGACATGCGCAGCTCGCTGCGCGGTGGTGGCGGCAAGACCTACATGACCCTTACTGTGCGCGTGAAAGATCCCGCCAAAGTTGCCGAGGTGCAGGACGCGATCAAGAATATGGGCTTTCGCACCTTCTCCGTTCTCGATGCCACCAAGAGCCTGCGCCGCTTCTTCACCGTGCTCGACCTGTTTCTCGGGATCTTCGGCTCTCTGGCGCTGGCTGTAGCGACACTGGCCATCATCAACACTCTGGTGATGGCAGTGCTGGAGCGCCGGCGCGAGATTGGAGTGATGAAGGCCATCGGCGCCAGTGATGGCGATGTAAAACGGCTGTTCTTCGCCGAGGCCGGCGCCATGGGCTTCTTCGGCGGTCTGCTCGGCATTCTGCTCGGACTGGCGATAGGCAAGGCCATCAACGTCGGGACAGGAATTTATCTC
Organism: uncultured Acidobacteriaceae bacterium; assembly: GCA_963823635.1. Taxonomy (GTDB): domain Bacteria; phylum Acidobacteriota; class Terriglobia; order Terriglobales; family Acidobacteriaceae; genus Bog-257. Next base: position 478,840 of record CAWGMV010000015.1, read on the forward strand.
CATCGCCATCAATTGCCATCCGAGGCAGTGTGGATCATGCCGCCCTGGCTGATCGGAGCGGCCATCGTATTCTCCATCGTGGTAAGCCTGCTTGCAGGCCTTTACCCCGCCAGCCGCGCCGCGCGCCTCGATCCGGTGCAGACGCTGAAGTACGAGTGAGGAAGCCGCAAGAGTCTCAGAGGCAATGTCAGACTCTTGTACAATAAAGCCATGAAGCGCGCTGAAGCCAAGGTAAAGCAAACGGCGCCTGGCAAGACGAAAGTCTCAGGAATTCGAAAGGCGACGTTCGCTGGCGGTGGGCGTTTGCTGTCGGAGGCGAAACCTTCCCCGGCGAAAACGTCTGGAGTTTTGAGGGCAAAATCATCGGAAACCGGTGTGGATTCTGGTGTAATGCAATACGCCAAAGTGCTGGCACATGCGGTTGACACCTTCGGCTCTCGCGCACGTGCTAACTCCTGGCTTAACAGGCCGAGCCGCATTTTCAGCAACCACAGTCCGCTTCAAGTCCTGATTCAGGACCCCGCCGCCGTCGAGGAAGAACTAGTTAGGATCGACGATGGCATTTTCTATTGACCGTTTATCGGATAACCCGAAGAACGTATGCGTACGACCTCAGTGGCGCCGGTGGGCTGCGAGCCGCAGGTCGTTGTAACCGCAAAGGCACGCGTGTCGTTTATGCTTCCCAGCATGTTTCGTTGGCGCTTGCAGAAGTGCTGGTTCACCTCGAACTTTCTGAAGTGCCTCTGGATTACGTTCTTGTAACAATTGAGATCCCTGACGCCGTTCCTACCAAACGAGCTACGGCGGAAGAGGCATTGGCCGCGTCGACCAATCCCGACGTTCCAGTTTTCCTTGTCCCTTCGATCCTCGTTCCGCAGGAGTTGAATGTTGTAATGTATCCGCACGCAACCGGGTTCGCGGCAACTGTCATCAAGGTAGAACCGTTTCGCATCGATGACCGTCTGCTAGGCTTGGAGAAAGGCCGGTAGATCGAGATTGCCTTCAACTGCTCTCCGCTTGCATCCATCGTGCTGGCGCTATCGCTTGTCACTGCTGCGCGTCACACGTGCCTCGATCGCCCTGCTCGCCCTCTGCCTTGTTCCCCTGCTCCATGCCCAGGGACGCGCCGAATGCTCAGTCATCAAGTCTGAGATTCTCCAGCGTCCGGTGCGCTACTGCGCCTTCCTGCCGGCCAGCTTCGATGAGGACAAAACGCGGCGCTATCCCGTGCTCTACTACCTGCACGGCCTGGGTGACAACGAGCAGTCGGTGCTGAATCTCGGCGGATGGGACGTGATCTCCGATTTGCGTCGCCAGGGCAAGATCGGCGACTTCATCGTGCTGGCGCCCAGCGCCGGCCGCAGCTTCTACCTCAACTCCGAGAACGGCAAGTTCCGCTACGAAGACTTCTTTATCAAGGAATTCATGCCGCAGATGGAAAAGAAATATCGCGTCGAGCGCACGCGCTCCACACGCGGCATCACCGGCGTCTCGATGGGCGGTTACGGCGCGCTGCGCTTTGCCTTCAAGTATCCCGGCGAGTTCGCGGCTGTCAGCGCGCAGATGCCGGCGCTGATTGCCGAACTGCCGAAGGATCTCAACACCGGCGGCGCAGGCGCACCGGGGTCGCTGCTGGGCGACGTCTTCGGCTCTCCCTTCGACCGCGCGTATTTTGACCGCAACAACGTTTTCTACTTCGCCCGCACCGACAGCGCCGCCAGCCTGAAGCGCATGAAGATTTACTTCGATGTGGGCAACAACGACGACTACGGCTTCGAGCAGGGAGCGCAACAGTTGCACCAGTTGCTTGACTCACGCGGCATCCCCAACGAATTCCACATTTACCCCGGCCGTCACGACCCGCAATTCGTCATCCGCCACTTCGGCGACGTCATGCAGTTTCAATGGAAGGCGATCGGAGCTGGGACCAGATAGGGCGGCGTAAACGCGCGGCGATTTTACTAAACAACGGCGCCTGCAATTGTGGGATAATGCTCACCCGTGGAGGGTACTCGGATGCCAACCCGATCCCTGCTGCTGGCATTGCTCTGCGTCTTAGCTGTAGTTCTACCCACCTCAGCGCAAGTGCTGTACGACGATGGTCCGATTAACGGCACTGAGGATGCCTGGACCATCAACTTCGGTTTCGTGGTGGGTGACACATTCACCCTGCTCAACAACTCCACGGTCACCGGCTTTAACTTCGGAGTCTGGGAATACCCAGGCGACGTATTGACCTCTGTGGATTGGTCCGTGACCTCCCAGTTTGATAGCGGAACCATGTATGGCTCCGGCACAGCCAGCGGCAGCACCTTGCGCGACCAGTTTATATCAACGAACCAATTCGGCTTTGACATTGACAAGATCACGATAACCGGATTGAATCTGAGCCTGAACGGAGGTGCCACCTATTGGCTCAACCTGCAGAATGCAAAGGTGCCCAATGGCGATCCCGTTTACTGGGACGAGAATGACGGAGTAGGGTGTAAGGGCGATGATGGACATGGCGGCGGCTGCCCTTCCGAGGCCGATTGGACGGGGTGTATCTCGTCCTCCAATCAACCACTCTGTCCCCCCGAATCGTTTGACATCAACGGCAGCACCTCGGGGCAGACTCCCGAGCCGAACAGCCTCATTCTTCTCACCTCCGGCGCACTAAGCATCATCGGCCTGTTGCGACGCAAGCGCCTGTAAACCGCTTGGAGCGTGTGATCGCCACCGCAGTTTCCGGTGACTTCCCGCCATTGTTCGCATAAAGATTTTTCCCACCCTTCGCCAAAATCGGGGGAAAGGGTGGGGCAGCCATGTGACCTAGATTGCGTCCTGACTGACGATTTTGGCATCGACATCGTCCCAGCCCGTAAAAGTGAGCTCGAGTAAGACAGAGAGGACAGGGAAGTCGATTGCGAAGAACTCGTACCGAAGTCTCCAAGTTCCAGCCGCTATTGGCAGACGCTGCTCTAAAGCCAGGTCAAGAGCCGTATTCAGGAACACACCTAGCTCTCGATGCCTCGGAACTGGTTCCACGAAGGAGCCGCTAACTGCAGGTGCGGAGACATCGAATTCGGACGGGTTCCTGTACATTCCGATGCAAAGAAGGTCGAATGCCTCATGAGATTTCGGAAAGATTGTGTGGCTGAAGCCGGGACGTCCGGTTGCCTTTAACGGGCTCCTTATCAAGGACGACTGCAAAGCCTGTCCTGCCCGACCTAATTCCGACAGTCTCGCAGTAGCCTCTAGGGCTGCGATATCGGGACGATGATTCTGTATGTCAATATACAAAAACCGACCGATGAGATTGCTGTACCGGATTAGCTCATCGGAGAAGCGTAGGTGGTCTGCCGTCAGCCTTCTCGAATAATCGGGCGTCCATCCAGAACGGCCGAGTGCCCGCTCTACCGTCGCGCAGCGATCATCCAAACCAACGAATCTCTCTGTGTTGATTCCGATCTGCCCAAGCATTCCCTCTTGCAGAGTACCTTCCTGGTTGATGACAAGTATCCGCTCGAAACCGAGAGCGTAAGCTATCGCTAATTCCTGATTTGAGAACAACGATCCTCGATACCCGTTCCCGATCTGTTCTCGACAAAAATTAATGAGCACGTAACAATCGCTATTTCTTAGCTCCCGGATGATTCGGGTGTTAACTTCGAGAATCGTCTGAATATCGATCGCGACATATACGTCGAAGCCACGCTCCTGAAGCATTCTGCCTATCGCGCCGGCAACCTCTCTCTCGCGCACGGAATGCTGGCCGCAACTCACGAAGATTTTGCTTCTCATGGCGCTAGTTTCCAAACGCGACCTTCACCGTCTTGATCTCATACGGATTCGTCGGCACAGGCAGCACCGTGAAGGTTGCATCCAGCGGTAACGGCCTCTGCGCAACTTCCATCAGGTTCATCTCCCACGCCGCAACTCCTTGCTGCGGCAACTGAAGATGAATGTCGCCCTTCTTTCCAGCCCACTCGTAGAAACGAATGATGAGCGCCCCTTCCTCCGGATGCACTGTCCGGGGCTGGCCATCATAAACGGCCTGAACAGGCGGTTGAGGCGCCTGTTTCTTGATGGCCGTTATTACCACGTTGTCCTCGGCCGTCCCGAAGAACGATTGCTCCGCCGGCAGTGGGCCGGGATGCTGCGTGGTCGTGACCGCCATCAGCGGATAGTTCAGCTCGTAGCCCTGACGCACGGTGAGCGCCTCGCGCCACGTCCCCCCGTGCGGATACAGTGAGTAGGTGAACTCGTGATGCCCCTGGTCAGTCTCGGGATCGGGCCAGGTTGGCGAGCGCAGCAGCGACAGGCGCAGCACGTTGTCGCGGGCGTCGTATCCGTACTTGCTGTCGTTCAAAAGACTAAACCCGTGCGTGGAATCGGAAATGTCACCCCAGCGCAGCGCCGGAACCTCAAACTGCGCCTGCTCGGCGGGAGTGTTGCGCGTCGTAGGCCGCTCGACGCTGCCATACGGAATCTCGTAGGTCGCGTGGTCGCTGCGCGCGTTCACCGGGAACGCCACCTTCAGCAAGATGTGCTGCTCGTGCCAGTCGGCCTGCATGTGCACGTCAATGCGCGGCACGCCGGCATACATGGTGATGTCTTGCACAAAACTTGACTTCTGGAAATGATGCTTGACGCGAATGACGGCGCGCAGGGGCGTGTTCTCCGCCAGTTCGACCGAGTCGGCCTGCATCAGGTCCCAATGCTGTTTGACGAAGTCGGCGTCAATGTTCCACGCGTCCCAGCGTTTGGGCTTGTCCACAAACGCCTGCAGCAGATTTCCGCACGGCAACCCGTCGGGCGACGCCGCGGGCGAGCCTTCACTCTGAAACGGCAGCGCAAGTGCTTCGGTGTTGCTGCGCTTGTCGAACAGGCTGGTGATGCACCCGGTCTTGGGATCGACCTTGAGGCGGATGAACTCGTTCTCCAGCGAATCAGGGCTGGCCTTCAAGGTTGTGGTTGGAGGCGAGACATTCGCCTGATTCACCAGCCGAAGCAGTTTGTAGCCCGTAGCAGGAATGTTTTCGGCCAGGAGGCGCACGCGGACACGGCTGGCCAAAATAGGGGTCCCTCGACTCGCAGCCCCAACATCGGGGGTTGCTCGCTCGGGATGACAAACATTTCCGCTGCACCAACTTTCGAGCACCTCAATGGGCACCGCCTTCCCGTCTGGACCAACCGCGGCAACGCTCGTCACCTCCGATGGAAATTGCGCTTCCACTTCAACCTGATCTGTGCGCACCCACGACAAGGGATTGAACACCAGAACTCCCACTCCGTCAGACTTCACCTCCGCTGCAATGTCACGCAAGCCGGCCGCGATGATATCGTTATCAATGCGCGACGCGATCTCGTACTTGCGCGCCGCGTCCACGTAATTGATATGAATGCCCGAGCCCGGCAGAATATCGTGAAATTGATTGAACAGGATATCTTTCCAGACTGTGTCGAAGTTCTGCTGCGGATAAGGCGCACCGAAAAGCGTGTCAATCGAGGCGACCTTCTCTGCATTCAGCGCCAGCACTTCATTCTTCCGATTGCCGCGCTTCTCCTCCGACTGCGAGGTTTGCACGCCGCGGTGGTACTGGAAGTACAGTTCGCCGTCCCAGGTGGGAATCTTCAGCTCGCTCTTGCTCTTTTCCAGATCGGCGAAATACTGCGCGGCAGTCGAGAAGTTGAGCTGCGGATAAACGACGTCGCTTTTTTGCCAGCGCAGCGCGGTGTCAAGGTCCACACGAGTCGGACCGCCGCCGTGGTCGCCCACGCCGTAAAGGTACATCATGTCCAGCGCGCCCGCCGGGGCTGAGTTCGTGCCGCCGTCGAACTTCCACATCATCGGCCCGTAGGTCGCCGAGTCGCGCGCCATCTTCTGCGGATCAATCTGGTTGGCGTAGTCACTGGGGAAGTAGGTCAGCAGGCGGCTGCCGTCGGGCGCTTGCCACCAGAACAGCCGATAAGGAAACGTGGTGAACTCGTGCGCCCACAGCAGCTTCTGCGTGACGAAGTAGTCGATGCCCGAGCGCTTGTAGATTTGCGGCAGTTGCCAGTTGTAGCCGAAGCTGTCCGGGTTCCAGCCGATGTTGATGTCCACGCCGAACTTCTCGCTGGAAGTAGCGCTTGCCGTAGAGAATTTGCCGCACCAGCGATTCGCCGTCGGGCATGTTGAGGTCGGGCTCGACCCACATGCCGCCGATGACCTCCCAGCGGCCTTCCTTCACGCGCTGCTGGATCTCGCGGAACATCGCCGGATATTTTTCTTCCATCCACTCGTAGGCCTGCGCCGTGCTGGCGGTGAACTTGAAGTCGGGATACTCGCGCATCAGCTCCAGCGCGGTGCCGAAGGTGTTGCGCACCACTTCGACGGTTTCCGTCCACGGCCAGAGCCACGCCATGTCGATGTGGCTGTTGCCGACGGCCGCGATGTTGAACTGCTTCATGTACGGCCGCAGCGCGTCGAGCTTTGACTGCGCCTCGCGCAGCGAGGCATCGAACGCCTGCTGGTCGCCTTTGTCGAGCGCGGCGAGATTGATGGCTTTCACGGCAGTGTCAAGTTCTAGCTGGCGCTCGGCTTTGCCGTCGGGATAGGCGGCGATGAGCGGCTCAGCAGAGAGAATCTGCAGCCGCATCAGCGCTGGATCGGGGCGATTGGCCGGCTGGCTCGAATGCGCAAGCTCCGCGCGCTCGATTCTGGTCGAATTGCCACCGCAGCAGCCGCCCCCGCCGGAATCCAGCACTCGCACCGCTAGCACCAGCTTCTGTCCGGGCTGCGCGTTCTCGATGAGCGGGATGGGCACCTGGCCGTCTTCGTCGGTGCGACGCCACCATCGAGCCGTTGGCGAAGACGCTGATCTGGATTGCATCGTCGCTGCTGACGTGCAGGTCGAGCGCGATGCGCACGCCTTGCAGGCCGTAGCCGTTCAGTTGCGCCGGGACTTCGAACCCCAGCCGCAGCCAGCGCGAGCCCTGCCAGTTCTGCTTTAACTTGACGGACTGCCATTCCGCTGTGCTCAGTGTTGGATCTTCACCGTGCGCGAGGTCGGCAGCGTGAATCTGCCAACTCGGCAGCGGAATCACGCTGATGGATTGCAGGCGATCGAGGACCGGCTTGTATGGATCGGCAGGAACCGGGGCAGTTTGCGCGAAGGCGCAGGCGGAGCTGAGCAGAACTACGAACGCCCGAAGAGTGCGATGCATGGGGAAGTTACTCCAGTCAAGTTTGCAATGCGACCGGCCAGTTTGTGCATCGGAAAGTCTAAACCAGGAGGCGAAAACACGCAGAGAAACGGCGGCGACTGGAAGGCTGATGGGAAGAAGGGCAAAAAGCAAAAATGCCAAAACGGACATTCAATTCAACTCTCGAGGATGCTCTGGGAGCAGGCCGCTCCTCCGCATCCTTCACCCTAGTGTCACAAATGGGAAGACTTTTTTCAGTGATCCAAGTCACAGATGCGTGTGACGCGGGCGAACATGGCTTCCATGGAGCCCTAATACTCAATCCCCAGCCTATGCTGCATCTCCTCCAGCGTGACGCCCTTGGTCTCAGGAAAGGTGAACAGCACGACGAAGAACATCAGCGCCATCATGGCAGCAAAGAAGACGAACGGGTATCCGCCTCCAAAGCGTACCGCGAAGTAAGGGAATACCAGAGAGATGGCGAAGTTCATGATCCAGTGCGTCGAGCTGCCCAGGCTCTGGCCCTTGGAACGCACGCGGTTGGGGAAGACTTCGCTGATGTATACCCAGATGACAGCGCCTTCAGAGATAGCGAAGAACGCGATATACGCGACGAGAAACCATACCAGCAGTCCCTGATGCTGATGGCTGAAGAAGATTATGGCAACGCCACTGAGGCAGATGGTCATCCCGATAGCGCCAATCAACAGCAACGTCTTGCGCCCCAGCCTATCGATGAGTGACATACCCAATAGTGTCGCCGCCAGATTCATCGCGCCTACAGCCACGGCCTGCAGGTCTCCTGATACTTTGCTGAAGCCGGCCATAGCGAAAATGTAGTTCAGGTAGTACAGGATGGCGTTGATTCCCGCCAGCTGATTGAATGCGGCGACAGTAAACGCGAGATAGATGGGAAAGGCATACTTGCGCTGAAAGAGCGGCTCGGAGTGGGCAACGCCGTCAACGTGAATGGAGGCGATGATGTCATCCAGTTCACTCTGTCCGTCGGGTGAGCCGAGCTGTTCAATGACGTCCTTGGCTTCGGCGATACGGTTCTTGGTAACCAGCCAACGGGCACTTCTGGGAATACCGAACAGCATCAGGAAGAACAGAATCGCCGGAGCGGCAGCAACGCCGAGCATCCATCGCCATTCGTTGATACCAAAGCCACCCAGCCCAATCAGGTAGTTGGACAGGTAAGCGACCAGAATGCCGACGACGACGTTCACCTGAAAGCTGCCCACCAGCATGCCACGCCAGCGGGCCGGGGCGATCTCGGCGATGTATACCGGCCCCAGCACCGACGATCCGCCAATGCCCAGCCCGCCGATGAAGCGGAAGACCAGCAGCGACGTCCAGCTCCAGGAGAAGGCGCAGCCCAGCGCGGAGACAACGTAGCAGGCTGCCAGAATGCGCAGGCTCTCGCGGCCACCCAGCCGATCGCCGAGAACGCCGGAGAACATGGCGCCGATGATCGTCCCCAGCAGCGCGATCGACACGGTGAAGCCGAGCTGGTTCGGCGTCAGGTGGAAGACCTGAGTTAGCTGCTGCGTGGTGCCGGCGATGACGGCGGTGTCGAAGCCGAAGAGCAAGCCGCCGAGCGCGCCGACGATGATGCTCTTGATGAGCAGGGCGTTAAGTTTGGTATTCACCCGGCTACTCGCTCCACACCGCCAACTCGTTGCCGTTGGGGTCGGCGAAGTGGAAGCGCTTGCCGCCGGGAAAGTCGAAGGTCTCGCGCACAATCTTGCCGCCGGCGGCTTTCACCTTGCCGTAGATTTCGTCCAGCGAAGTCGCATAGAGGACGACCAGCACGCCGCGGGTCTTTGCGCCGTCGGCCGCCGGCCGGTTGCGACTCGCCGTTGAAGCCACCGCCCAGGCGGCCGTCGTGGAAGCTGGTGTAGCCCGGACCGTAATCGGTGAACTCCCAGCCAAAAACCTGGTTGTAGAAGCGCTTGGTCGCCTCGATGTCGGTGGCGGGAAACTCGATGTAATCCATCTGCAGATTGTGTTCCTGCTGGCTCATGTGTGCCTCGTAGCGCGGTTGAAATCGCCGAATGAGATTAGCACATGGGACCTCGCGCAATTTTAAGGGGCACCGAATGTCGCAGTCGAAAATACGCTGCAAGAGTTCGCAGCGGCCAATCGGGGTCTGTGGCACTCTACCAGCTCTTTTCCGTCGAATCCGGGCCGATCCCGGTACAGGGGGTGCCGCAAGTCTCTTAAGATAAAACATGATACTAATCGCCATTGCTATCTTTTGCAATCTGTGGTATATCTGAACTGCTCAAAGGGAGGCTATCGAAAATGGCCCAGACCACAAGCCCTGCAGCAGTAATAGGGAAGCGCAAGCGGCAGCGCAGCCCCGCATATCCATTTATCAATTTGGAAACCGCCATAAATCGCGCCAAGCAGTTCTATGACAAAGAGCAGAGAAATGCGGCAGTTCTCAGCGTGGCGGTGAAACATTGGGGCTACGAGCCAAAGAGCAGCGGTGGCTTACAAACTATTGCTGCTCTGATCGCGTTTGGTTTAATGGGGGACGAAGGAACCGGCGCTAATCGGAAGGTGAAGCTGACACTGACTGCCCTGCGTATTCTGCTGGGAACTCAGGCGGAGGACCGTGCAGAAGCCATCCGGGGGGCGGCTCTTACCCCAAAGATTCACCAGCAGCTTTGGCGAAGATGGGGAAATAATCCTCCGTCTGACGCAAACTTCAAGCATACACTGATGTTTGAGTGGACCCCGCCCTTTGCACCCGGCGCGGCGGACGCGTTTATCAAGGAGTACAGAGATACATTGGACTTTGCAAGACCTGACCATTCTGCTATTGTTCCTCTCGGCGGCGATGACCCAAACACGATGGAAACCGCCAACGAAACAGACATGCAGACACCACCTCAGCTCCGTGCATCCGTTCCCCCGCCCAACCCAGCGGCTACGGTTGCAGCGGCAGCACCGGGCTCAAAACCGGTTGGCTCCTGCATTCCTGTCAGCGAGACTTGCGTGATGACGATCACGGCGACCGGAGAGGTCACGCAGAAGGGTATCGCCCAGCTCATCGCCTATCTGAATCTCATTAAAGGGTCGTTTCCACTAGGAGAATGACGACTAGAACAGCAGGCTCACCAATTCGTGGACAGGTCGCAGCGAGGACTCTGCGGTCTGGTTGAGTAAGATTGCACATCGGCAAAGGTCGCAAAGACGAGCGAGGAACCCTAATTGTTCAATACCCCCAGCGCGTCGGGCGCCCGGAAAGATAAAGGTGAATAAGCAAAGATGAAGCGCTGGTCGTTTGGGACGAAAAAGCACCTGGACGAAAAGAAGATCGCCGCTCAGCGTGATGCCGAACGACGCATCGCCGATCTCATTGAGTTTGCCGATGAAGCGGAGCTGGTTCGATGGGTAAAGACGTGGAATCCGCAAATCAGCCCGGAAAAACTGCAGGAGGTAATCAGGCTCTACCACGTCGCGAAGCGCGAGCGCGCGCTTGGTCAACAATCCGATTAGCTTTCCGCGCTGTCCGGACGAACTCTTTCGCGCTCACGCTCTCTGCGGCTTCCTCAATTACGGATTTCAGCTTGTCGTGCAGCGCTTCCGTTGCCGATTTGCGGTCGAGCGTAGGCGTCGTATGCAATTTAGCCAATCCTTTATCCCTGAGCCTGTGCATAACACTCTACCACTACGATAGCACATTCGTTACCACCCTTCAGTGACCTACTATCAACGAGATGCGGGCCGGACGTGCTAGCTCTTAGACGCTCCTTTGGGAAAAATCGTTCCACACAGGGAGCAATTTGCCCAGCGCGATTGATTTGAGTCCCTTCAGGGACGGCACGTCTTTTGTGTCGCCGGCTAAAAGCCGGCTCAGGATTCATATGCCCACCCTACCCAGAATCTCGCCTCCGGCTCCTTCCTAGGCTAACTGCAATTCCGCGCCTGCGGCGCTCGGTCCTCCGGCTGCGAACACTGACTCTGCAAAACCACTGCGACGATTCTGATCCGGAAACGATGCGACGTTTGTGCGTTGACTGGGCGGGGAGGGTCGCATAGAGTGTGGCCTTCGAACCACCCCAGCGAGCGCCCTTCGGCTTTGCTCAGGGCAGGCTTCACCGGCGCTCGTTGGGGCCCCGGTAAGATCATCCGTAGCATCTCGGAAGCAAGCGAGGTCACGCGGCAATGGCGAACCCTGAACATCTCGAAATCCTCAGGCAACGGTTGTTTTGAAAACAGTTACCTCGCATTAGGCGCTTGAAGTCACTACGCTCGAGTCCCGCTCCGGGGGACGAAATAAGAAAGCCCACCGCCCATTCGACTTCGCTCAGGGCAGGCTTTTAGCGGTGGGTAGGCGGCATTGGAATCCGAGTCCCCCGGGGACGGCACAAAACCCTGTGTCCATCATCACCGACACCAGTCACCCAACGCGTTAGCCTTGTCCCATGCCCTGACTTCGAATTTGCTCCACTGCGTTTTCAGCACCAAAGATCGCATTAATTCAATCCCTGATCCAAACGCGCTTGGGCGCTATCTCGGGGCGTTGCCCGCGAGAAGAATCTTCCTCTGTTGATAGCTGGTGGAACCAACAATCACCTGCATCTGCTGATTGCTTTGCCTGCCGCTATGCCGCTGGCGAAGGCTGTCCAGGAACTGAAGGGTAACAGTTCGAGATGGCTGGACCAGCATGGATCGAGTTTTGCCTGGCAAGAGGGATACGCCGCTTTCAGCGTTAGTCCGTCGAACAAACGAGCGGTAATGGAATACATCGCTGAGCAGGAGCGTCATCACCAGAAACGGAGCTTTGAGCAAGAGTTCGTGGTGATGTTGCGGAAGTCGGAAAATTGACTACGACCCGCGATACATCTTTGGCTGACTGTGCCGTGCCCGGGGCACTCCTTTCCTTTACCTAAGTCTTCCCACCGTTGAAACGGTGGGCTTTCTTATTTCGTCCCGCAAAGCGGGACTCGTGCAGCGGCGCATGTACACCAGGAGTTTGCCGAGCGGCTCCATACCGACCTGCAAGCCAAAGGCGCGCGCTGCTGGTTCGCGCCGGAAGAAATGAAGGCCGGCCGCAAGGTCCACGAGCAGATTGACGAGGCCATTCGCCTGCATGACCGGCTGCTGCTCATCCTCTCCGAGGAGAGCATGAAGAGCGAGTGGGTGAAGACCGAGATTGCCAAGGCCCGCAAACGCGAGGTGAAGGACGGCAAGCGGGTGCTGTTTCCGGTCCGGCTGGTGGGGTTTGAGGCGCTGCGCGATTGGGAGTGCTTCGACGCCGATACTGGAAAGGACTCGGCGCGCGAGATACGCGAGTACTTCATTCCCGATTTCAGCAACTGGAAGGAGCACGATTCGTATCAGACGGCGTTTCATCGGCTGGTGAAGGACTTGAAGGCGGAGAGTGCCGCCGGCTGAAGCCGGCTCGAGGTTTTATAAACCAACCTGCCCAGGACTCCGCCTGCGGCTCCGTCCTGGGCTAACTGCAATACCGCGCCTGCGGCGCTCGGTCTTCCAGCTGCGAACACCGACTCTGCAGAAACCACACTGCGACGATTCGGAGTAGATAGTGTCGCCGGCTGAAGCCGGCTCAGGATTCATATACCACCCTACCCAGGGTTCCGCCTCCGGCTTCACCCTGGGCTAAATTCAGCGCCGCCCCTGCGGGGCTCAGTCCCTCGTGGTTCGTGCCCTGTGGCACCTGAAAAAGCTGGTCTCACACAAAAACGACTACCACGTTGTGGGACTTGCGGTCTTCCGGCTGCGAACACTGACTCTGCAAAAACCACTGCGACGATTCTAAGTAGATAGTGTCGCCGGCCTAAAGGCCGGCTCAGGAATCATATAACCAGCCTACCCAGGGCTTCCGCCCTGGGCTAACTTCAGTCCCGCCCTGGCGGGCTCAGCCTTTCGCGATTCGCTCTGCTGCGGCAAATCGAAGATGGGATGACAACACGTGGGGTATAGGAGCTAGTGGGCAGTGGTTGGGGGTTTTGTGGCCTCGGAGCTTCCGGCGGGCTCATTTTTCAGCATGAGCATCAGTCCGGACGGGAGTTTCACGTTGGTCTTGGGTGAGACCAGATAGGTTATGCCGTCCTTAGCGCGCAGGAGGCTAACGTCCTTGAGAGCGGAGGACTGGTTGGCGCCCAATGGATTTGGGCTGGTTGTCATTGCGTCCTGTTGCGCTCTGGCGATGTAGTTGCGGTTGGCATCGGGCACTCGCATACGCACGCTTTGACGATCCGGACTCGCAGTCATACCTCCCAGGTCTCCGGTACGTGGCGGCGGCGTAGAGATCTGCGCGAAGATAACGGCGTGCAGCGGCAGGCTATTCTGCTTCCAGGTGGCGCTTTCCACGACAAAGGCGAGGAAGGAATTCTTGCCGTCCTGCTTGGGGCCGGCGCTCAAAACCCGGCCATGAAGCACGGTATCGGCCGGCATAACCAAGCCCTGGCCCACCAGCACTGCCTCCACCGTTCGGAATTCTACGGGGTCGCCGGGATGAGCTTTGTCGGCGCGCAGTGTCTTGCTCAAGCGTGCCGGGATGGACAGCTTGTCCGACGAGACAAGGTTGGGCGCAGCAGGCTGTTGGGCTGAAGTCAGGAAAGGGACAACGGCAAGCAGAACGATACTGACGATCCGCATACGGCACCCTGATGATGGTTTGCGAGCTTATGCCGGGAAAGGGAGAAAGTAAAGCACAAAATGCAAAAGGCGCGGATTGTCCGCGCCTGTGATCAATCTGCTGTGAGGTCTTATTCCTGGTCGGCGCCACCGCCTCCGGGCTGTGCGTTGTCATTGCCAAGCTCGTGAGGAGATGGGATGCTGGCGGTGTCAGGATTCAGCAGGCCTTTATGGTCGGGGCCGAGGCCGAGCTTGATAAGGGCGCGTGAGTCGGGCGTGATCTTGGTCTGCCAGCCGTTGTCCGCCTGGTACTTGGTCAGGGCGTCTTTGGTGGACTGGTCCCACGTACCGGTGGGCTCGCCGCTGAGGTAATGCTGGCGGATCAGGGCGGTCTGGATCTCGCGGGTGCGATCCTCACTGATGCCGCGCTGGCCGTGCGACTTGGCGGCCGTCTTGGTGGTCTTGGAGTGGTGCTTGGCGGAGGAGGCGGAAGTGTGGGTCTTGGAGGTCTGCGTGTGCTTGGGTTTCGGCTTGCTGGTGGCTGTGGAGGTGGTCGCCGCCGCGGCTCCGGCGAGCAGCAGCGACAGGCTAAATACGAAACCGAATTGGATAAGACGATTATCGCTAGGCAACAACCACCTCTGTGACAGATCTATGAATTCCAGAATAAACCGCTATTGTAATTAAGGTTTAGCAAAAGGCAAGCAAAAAGCGCTGCCGGTTTCCCGAAATGGAACTACCTCCAGCCGGAACGTTGGCAACTACGATGGCTGGAGGGCGGAAATAAGTTGCAAAGTGATGAAAACTCACCACCAGGGCACGGAGGATGTGGGGTCTTCTCCGTGACCTCCGTGCCTCGGTGGTGAAAGGTTCCTATGGCAACGTGCCACCTTCGAAGATGGTGGTGTTATCGCGGGTGCCGCGCGGACGGACGAGGAATACCACGTCCTGGCCACCTTTGGCCTGCGATTGGATTTTGTTGAAATCCTCCACGCTATTCACCGACTGCTTGTTGATCTCGAGGACGACGTCACCACGGGTCAGACCGCAGGTGTCGGCGAAACCGTCGGGTTTCACATCCTGCACCATGACCCCCTTGGCATTCGGTAGATTGTAACGTTCGGCCATGTCGCGGGTAATTCCGCGCACGGTGACGCCGAACTTGCTCTCCTGCGGCTTGGCTTCCTCTCCGCCTTCTTCCTGATCACCGAGTCGGGCGGCGAAAAGTTTGGAGCGGTCGGCGATAACGACGTTCGCCGTCGCCTCTTTTCCGTTGCGGATGTAGCCCAGCTTGGCTTCCGTTCCGGGCTTGAGGTTGGAAATCTCGGAGACGAGTTCGTCGCCGGTCTTCACTTGCTTGCCATTGACGGAGACGATGGTGTCACCGGTCTCCAAGCCAGCTTTTTCAGCCGGACCGTTGGGCGTTACATGTGCGATGGTCACGCCGCTGGTGACGCCGTAAACCCGCGCCACCGCCGGGTTCGGCACCGCGTTGAACTCAACTCCGATGGAGCCGCGCGCCACTTTGTGGTCGGGGCCGATGAGCTGGTTGTAAACCTGCACCACGGTGTTGGAGGGCATGGCGAAGCCTACGCCCTGGTAGCCGCCACCGCTGGTGTAGATGGCGGTGTTGATGCCGATGACCTCGCCGTTCATGTTGACCAGCGGCCCGCCTGAGTTGCCGGGATTGATGGCCGCGTCGGTCTGGATGAAGGACTCAAACTGACGGCCGGGAACAATGTTGCGTCCCTTGGCGGAAACGATGCCGGCGGTGACTGTCTCCTCGAGGCCGAACGGACTGCCGACGGCAAGTACCCAGTCGCCGACTTCCATGGCGTCAGAGTTGCCCAGCTTGGCGGCCGGAAGCTCCTTCTTGGCGTCAATCTTAATGACCGCGAGATCGGTTTCCTTGTCCACTCCAACCACAGTTGCGTCGTACATGACGGTCTGGGGATCGTTCATCAGCTTCACGCGAATGCGATCGGCCTTTTCCACTACGTGGTTGTTGGTCAGGATGTAGCCCTTCGAATCAACAATGACGCCGGAGCCGAGCGAGCGCTCACGCATGTCGCCCATGCCGTCCCCGCCCTGGCCGCCCTGCCCGGGTTGCCCGCCAAAGAACCGGTTAAAGAAATCCTGGAAGGGATTGTCTTCATCGCCGCCTCCGGGACCTTCGTCCTGGCCCGGCGGTGTCATGCGGCGCCCCCCATGCGGGTTCTTGATGGTCGATTCCGTGTTGATGTTCACCACTGTCGGCTCGAGCTGGCGAGCAATCTGGGAAAACTGGCTGGACATCTTTACGGGATTGGGAACAGACAATGGTGTGGCGTCAGCGGAAGAGTTCTTTTCCTTGCCCTTTACGCCAGCCGAAACTACGGTGCCAATTAGAATACCCAGCGTCAGGGTCGCCAGGATAACCAAGGTTGAGGCAAAGCGATTTTTCTTCAACTTTTGCCCGAAACCTGAAACTTGCGAATTCATCAAACTTGTCCTCCGGCTCCATGAGCCAAATGGAAATTATACGTCGCCCAGTCGCACGACTCCAATTGTGAGGGGAATCACTCGGGAGTTCTCAGCCACTTAGACGTTAAAGGAGGGTGATTGGTTATCCAAAAGCTGTCAGCTTTCAGCTTTCAGCTAAAGCCTTGTTTTGCCGAATCCCGACTGAACATTTCCCTACTCCCAAGAATCTACCTGCGGTAAACTCGGCGCAACATGGCCGCCGCCAGTCCCGCCCCCGCTCCGTCCGCACCGGCAGGAGCCGATTCTGCCACCGGATTCGGCCGCACTCTCGACCGCATCCTCGACCTGGCCACTTCCACGCTCGGCAAGGTGACGGGGTGTGTGGTTGCCATCACAGCGGCGGTGATCGCGATTCAGAGATTTGGTTCCTCGCTCCAAGGCTTATCCCGCTGGATGCTGTTCAGCGTCCTCTCTGCCGTGGTGTTCCTGCTGGTTATTTACGCTGCCTCGGAGCTGGTTGAGCAGAGTAGGGAGAAATGGCTTGTGAAGGTTCCACCTAATCTCCAGCCAGGTTATTTTCAACTCGCGCCGCGCGAGGACGAGAAAAACTCCCCCGTCCGCTCCGACGGTAAACATGAGGAGATCCTCCAGTGGCTTCAGCAGCGCACCAGCCCCATCTTGTATCTGACCGGCCTGTCCGGGTCGGGCAAAAGCTCACTGCTCGCAGCCTGGGTGCTTCCCAGGCTGGAGGACAAAGTTGTTCGTCTGCGTAGCTATCAAGACCCAATCGCCCTCCTCGAACAGAAACTGCTTACGCCGGGAGTCATCTGGAAAAATCCTCCTGCGGAATCTGGAGGCATCCAGTCTCTGCTGGACCGCGCCTGCCGCTATCTCCGTCCCAAGCGCTTGTTAGTCGTCCTTGATCAGTTTGAAGAGTTCGTAATTTTGCAAGACCCCAACACGCAGCAGCGTTTTCAGCAGCTGATGTCTGGGCTATGCGAACAACCCATCGACGGACTCACGTTTCTGCTCGCATTTCGAAATGAGTACACGTCGCTGATCGAAAAAATGTCTTTGCCGCAGCTTCATAAGAACGTCAATTGGAAGGAGGTTCGGCCCTTCGAAGAGGCCGCCGCGCAGCAGTTTATTCACGCTTCTGGGTTGCAGATCAGTGACGATCTCCTGCGTGACGTGCTGCGAGAGGCGACTGAAACTGAAGGCACAAAGGGCATAATTCGCCCGGTCACCATCAATCTCTGCGGACTCGTTCTCAAGCGCTTCGCGACCGGCCTCCCGCGCGAGTTCCGGGGCGGACTGATCCGAGGCTTTGTACGCGAGTCCATCTTGGGTCACGAAGTCGGCGATATCGCTCCCCTACTCGTACCGCACTTGATCACTGAGCAACTCACCAAGTGCCCTCGCAGCGTCGCGGACCTAGCTCACGATACCGGCACCGAGCCGGACGTCGTCCGCGGCTGCCTCCGCTTTCTGGGTGACAGTGATCGGAGTATTGTCCGGTCCCTGGACGAGGATGAGCAGACCTGGGAAATCTCCCACGACTTCCTTGTTCCCTTGCTCGATTCCATAGTCGGACGCTGGAGGATGCCCTTCTGGCGAAGGCTCCGCTGGTTGCCTTGGGTTGCGGCGATCGCCATGATTGCGTCTGTGGTTGTCGCGGCATACCGAAAGCCCGGTCCTATCGCCGAGCTGATGGATCTGGGATGGACCGTGAATCAAACAGATAAGAGTTTGGAGCTGTCGTTCTATGGCGTTCCTCCGAGAGAAAGTCTCAAAACGCTTAAGGGCATTTCCCAACCTTTGCATGTTAAGCTGAGCCGGAACGACGGCCTTATCGGCATTTCCAGTTGGTCCGTTCTAAAGAACCTGACCACGCTCGACCTCAGCTGGACGAAGGTGAGCGATGTGTCGCCCCTGAGTACCCTAAAGAGTCTGACCGTACTTAACCTCATGAATACGGAGGTGAGCGATGTGTCGCCGCTAAGGAACTTGACGAATCTGACTACACTCGACCTCAGCCAGACGCCGGTGAGCGATGCCTCGCCGCTGAAGGAGCTGAAGAACCTGACCACACTCAACCTCAGCCAGACGCCGGTGAGCGATGTGTCGCCGCTGAGGGGGCTGACCAATTTGACCACTCTCAAAGTCACCGGCTCACCGTTTACTCCGTTCTCGGCGCTGTTTCCAATGAAGGAGCTGAGCGATGTGTCGCCGTTGAAAGACCTGACGAACCTGACCACGCTCGACCTCAGTGATACTAAGGTGAGCGACGTGTTGCCGCTGAAGGGGCTGACGAAGCTGACCACGCTCAACCTCGACGGTACCCGGGTAAGCGATGTATCGCCGCTGAAGGACCTCACGAACCTGACCAACCTCAGCCTCTACGGCACGCAGGTAAGTGACCTGTCGCCGCTGAAGGGCATCAAGAACCTGCAAATAACCGGGCCTTAGCAGTCATGGTCCGAAGCCGCTGCTATTGCGGCTGCACGTAAACCGGATTGTTGGGCGACGGAGGCTCGTAATCCTGGCCGTACTTGTTCTTGTGCGAGGTGGGCGCGGTTGTCACCTGAACATGGATGGAACCAACGATGTGCGAGGCTGGGCTGACATCCACGGTGCGCGACAAGGCCTGCAGCGCCGCCGGCAGAGCGTTTTCATTCCAGATGTGCAGCGTGTAGCGCCCGGGCGGAACTGAAGCGATCGAGAAATCGCCCTGCTTGTCCGGCTTGGCGAAATACTGGGTGGAAAGAACGACCACCACGGCGCTCATCTCGGGATGGATGTTGCAGAAGATGTAAGAGATTCCTTCGCGGTCGAAGTGAACGGTACGCGTGGTGCCGGCCTCGTAAAGGCCAAGATCGAAGCGCTTGCCGTTGAACAGCGAGAACACGTTATGAAACCAGGGATCGAGATTGGGAAAATCCACCGTGGATCCCTTGGTGACGACGAGCATGTGCGGCTCGAAGCTCTTGTTCTTCTGCTGGAGCACGGCATGCATTGGGGGCACTACGCCGCTATGATCGGCGCCAACCGGCGTCAGCCACACTACGGTCGAATTAGCCGGCGAGATGTGCGCCGCTCCTTCTAAAACCACGTGGCCGGTTACGGTGACCTCCTGGGCTCTCGAGGTTGTCGCCAGGAAGAGGCCGCTGATTGATAAGACGAAAAAGCAGATCCCTCGCCGACTGAAGCCGGCTCGGGATGACAAAAGTAATAAAGGACTCGGAACGGCGCAGCTAAAGCTGCGCCCCTTCAAACCGAGTTTTCCATCGCTCGTCATAAATCCGTCAGAAGAGTATCCCCAACGCCATGTTCAACTGCCCGCCTGCCCAATTTCCATCGAAGATGTTGAAGGTCTTCAGGCGATGGTACTCCAGCGACAGCAGCAAGTCGGAGCGTGGCCGATAGATGACGTTTCCAAACCACCCCTGATTACGGGTGATGTAAGGATCGTTGTAGCTGCTGGATTGCATGCCGAAGTAGCGAATGTCAGACGCAAACGGATTGTCCAGTCCGAAAGCTCCGTTGAACTCGAGCTTCGGCAACGGCTGATACTTGAGCTGCGCCCAGCCGCCCACCGAATTCAGCGGCAGCACGGCGGTTGTGGGATCGGTGAGCATTCCGTTGGAGACGACGCTGCGGCTGAGGGCAGCGCCGAGTCCTCCGATTGCCTGCCCGCGATAGAAGAAGCCGCTCAGCGTGAACTGCCGGCTCAGCGGCAGGTTCCAGTCCGCGGTGGCGGCGTACCCGTTTACATTGCGGTTGAAGCCCCAATACTCACGGCTGTAATAGCCTCCCAGACCGGCGGTGAAAGTGTGCCCCAGCAGGGGATGCGAGTAGGAAACCCGCGCGGCCACCGCGGGCGCGCGCGATTCCTCGCCGGCATCAGGCATGCGATACCAGGTGTACTTGAAGTCATCGGGTGGCTCGCCTGTGAGGGGATCGAGTATGCCGCCTTGCAGCTTCACGCTGGCATCGTTGCCGAGATCGAAGCGGTGCTCAACCCGCAACTGCGGCGTCCACGACCAGAGATTGCCTGCATAAGTAAGCGCAGGCACGATGAGGGATGCAAACGAGGTCGGGGCCTGCGGGGAAATGAACAACTGGTCCTGCCCTCCAATGACCGACGTATCCTTCCAGTCCAGGCGGACGGTCGCCGTGCGCAGGCGTACCAATCCCGAGTTCACGCCGTTGTAGGTTGCTGGGAATCCGCCGCCGAAATCGAAGTTGACATTGCCGCTGGAGTGCGCTCCGAAAACATCCGGCCCGAATACTTCGAAGCCGAGGATGGACTGCCGCAGTGTGCCGCCTACCGAACCCGGCGAGTCCATGGGGTCGGGTGTCAGGATCCAGGTGGGCACGTCCTGATTGTCGGGATAGCCGCTGTTGGCGAAGAGGTTGAAGAGCACGATTCCCGAGAAGCGCACTCGATACTTGGAGGCGCTCTCCAGCTTCGTTTGATACTGCTGGTCCACCTTCTCGGTGAGTAGTTGCTCATCCTCGCTGAGATGCTGCACTTGCTGTTCCAGCGACACCGTTTCGGAAGGCGAGTTCGCTGTCATCTGATCTTTCTCGGCATGCTGCGCCTGCAACTCCTGGCGGAGTTTCGAGACCTCTTCGCGGCTGGCAGCCGTCTCCTGCTGTAGTTGCAGCACCATCTGCTTCAACTCCCTCACCTGCGACTGCAGTTCGCCCAGAGAAGCATCGACGCCGGCGTTGGAGGCTGTCATCTGCGTATCTTGCTGAGCTTGGGCGGCGCACGAAATTCCCGCGGGAAACGCGAGACTGAAGAACAGCGTGCTGAGCAGCGTAAAGAGCCTGGCGACGTCCTCGGGGGCTAAAGCCCGTCTCATATTCGACGTGGCTGTGGCACGTCTGAAGACGTGCCCTGATACAAAGTGAACTATGAGACGGCTGAGATGGCTTCTATGTTTCATGTCGCACCTCGGGACAACAATTGGATGGGCCTCAAACCTACGCTTTGTGGCGACGGTGTCACATGCTGAAGTGGGGGGCGTCCGCGGACTGGCGGTCTGCGAGCGGGTCGTGCTGGAGTGTGCGATGGAGCACGACCCGCATCACGGTCCGGCCCGGCGCTGAGCTCTCCAGTTGCAGCGTGCCACTGTGGTCCTGCACGATCTTCTGCGCAATCGTCAGTCCCAGTCCCGTCCCATTTTGCTTGCCGAAGCTTACAAAGGGCTGGAACAGCTTGTCGCAGATGGAGGATTCTACCCCAGGCCCATCATCGACGACGCGGATTTCCAGCATGTCCGTGTGATTCACCACTGTGACCGCGACATGGCCGCCGTGACCCTGCGCCGCCTGGCAGGCATTTAGCACCAGGTTGTAGAACACCCGCTCCATCTTCGGTGGATCAAACTGTGCATGGTGCACCCCAGCCGACTCAATGGCGACGTTGATCTTCTGGAATTGCGGATGCGCCTGCACCAGCTCGATGGCGCGGCTGATGGTGCGCTCGATGGGCGCTTCGGTAACGTTCAACGCTTCGGCGGGCCGCGATAACTCCAGCAGAGAATCGACCAGGTCAGTCAGGCGGTTGACAGCAAGCCGAATCTCCCCGTAAAGCTCTTCCCTTTGCTGAGGACTGAGGTCGGCATCGGCCAGAAACTCAGCGTTGGCCAGCACCGCGGTAAGCGGATGCCGCAGGTCGTGGGAGATGGAGCTGGCCATGGTGCCGATGGTGGCCAGCCGCTCGGCATGCAGCAGACGCTGCTGGGTGTCGTGCAGGCTTTCGCGCATGCTGCCGAAGGCGCTGGTGAGCTCCGCTACTTCTCCTGCGCCGCGAGCATGAAGAGGGTAACGGAAGTCTCCACCGCCCAGCGCGCGCACGCCTTTCACCAGCTTTTCCAGCGGGCGCGTAAACGTCCTGGCGGTGAAATAAACCAGCAGGCTGCCAATGAAGACTGCGCCGATGCCGACCGCCAGCAACAAGCGACTCAAGTGATTCAGAAAGGCGGTGGCTTCGTCGTAAGACTTCATGACTATGATGGTGACCGGCGGCGTATCACCGGGATCGAGAGCCAGCGAGAAGGTGACGAATTTCTCCTTCCCCAATTTCCAATCCGTCGGGCCGCGCGGAATGGCTTCACGGAGATGTGCCCGCAGCTCACCACTCTGCTCGGAGTTGAGCGTGCCGACCACCACATCCTGCCCGTAAACAATGACCACCTGGCTGGCAGCGATCTGGCTTACCTCGCGTGCGACGGCGGCGTTCATCTCATCGCCGACCGCCACCACTCCCAGTAGGGCGTTGTCTTGCGGCGGGCCGAAGTAAATCGGCTTGAGTTCGACCTGATACAAGTGCCCATCACCAAACCACCGTTGCAGCGGTTCGTCCAGAGGATTGCGAGTCTGGAGCAGTTGCTGGGCCTGCTGGCGCGAGATCCCGGGCTCCTTGGTGTGAAATCCAACAATCTGGTTGGCGGGATCAATCAGCGCAAACAGATCGCCGCCGGAGAGACGAAACATCTCGCCGGAAGCATCCTGAATGGTGGGCGCGTGACGGGAAGTCATCAAGGCCTTCAGGCTGGGAAGGTCGGCCATCAACTCCGCGGAACGCGCCAGCGCAGCTTCGCGTTCTTTTTGCACATTGCGGAAGGTTTCGACGGAGTTGGCCAGGTCGGCTCCCAGTTCGCGGCGCACCTGGTTTTCCACGCTCCGCTGAACGATGAGAAGACAAACGGCAGTCAGGCCGGCAGAGGTCAAGAGCATGGCAATGAGGAACTTCGTCCTAAGACGCATGCGACCCATTGCCGACCTCCTTCCGCGAATTGATTTATCTGACAAACTTATAGCCCGTGCCGTGAACGGTCCGGAAGTGCACAGGATCGGCGGGATCTTTCTCCAGCTTCTGGCGCAGGCGCAGCATGTGCGTATCAACCGTACGGGTGGTGGGATAGTTGTTATAGCCCCAAACTTCATTCAGTAACTCAGTGCGGGAAACAACGCGATCCTGGTTGTTCAGGAAAAAGCGCAGCATCTTAAATTCCTGCGGGGTGAGGGGCACCAGTTGCCCTTCGCGGCGCAACTCCATTCGCGAGAAGTTCACTTCCACATCATCGAAGCTGAAGATGTCGACTTTATCCGAACTCTGATTCAGGCGGCGGAAGGTGGCGCGCACCCGCGCCAGCAGCTCGCGCGGGCTGAAGGGCTTGGTGACATAGTCATCAGCGCCCAGTTCCAGCAGTAGTACCTTGTCGAGCACGTCGCTGGCGGCGCTCAGCACGAGGATGGGAACGTTGGAAGCTTCGCGCTTGATTTCGCGGCAAATGTCCTGCCCTGATTTGCCGGGCAGGCGCAAATCAAGCACCACGATGCGCGGCACGGTGGCGCGAAAGGTATCCATGGCGACTGCGCCATCGGCGGCAACTGTCACGTCAAATCCCGCCGACTCAAAGGTCCGGCGCAGGGCCTTTTGTACTGCCAAATCATCTTCGATGACCAGAATCTTTTCCATAACAACCTACTTCCAGCTGCATTTTGCAAGGCTGCTGAGATACAGCTAATACCACTTCAAATCAGCAGTCAACGGCGAGTTAACAATTCTGTGACAAACAGCGAAAGACCGTCATTTCTTTTGGTTTGCGAGTTGTCAACAACATTTGACAAGTTCGTAACTCCGCCAAGACAACTCCCTTAAAGGGTGCCATTAGATTGCTGAAAGCTTCTGGTAGTCGAGAGTCGAGTCGAAGTGCCGGGAGTAACTCGATAACCCAACAACGATGGAGGAACCATGTTCAGGTCGCGAAAGTTTAGTTTGACAATCACACGCCGGTTGGCCCTGATTACCACGCTCGTGTTGATGACGCTCGCGCTGGTCAGCTTACCTGCCGCCGCACAGAAGGCCACCCCAACCTATCTCACCTCCGACATCTCGAATGTCGCCACCAATACCGACACCAACCTGGTGAATCCCTGGGGCATGGCGTTTGCTCCAGGAGGACCGTGGTGGGTTTCCGACAATGGGAGTGGACTTTCCACTCTCTATAACGGGTCAGGGACCCCTCAGTCGCTGGTTGTGATGATTCCCCAATGGGATGGAACGCCCGGCGGAAGCCCGGACGGAATTGTTTTCAACAGCACGTCTAACTTCGCAATCGGCGGCAACGCCACCCACTTCCTGTTCGCAACCGAGGATGGAACCGTCCAGGGATGGAGTTCCGGCACCAGCACGGCAATCGCAGTCAACAACTTCCCCAACGCGGTGTACAAGGGATTGGCGTTAGGTTCAGCCAACGGCAACAATTACCTCTACGTTGCTAACTTCCGTGGTGGAACGGTGGATGTCTTCGACAAGAACTTCGCTCCCTTCTCGTTTGGAGGAAGTTCGTTTGTCGATAGCACCATCCCCAGCGGATTCGCTCCCTTTAACGTAGCCAACGTCAACGGCATGCTGGCGGTTACCTATGCGAAGCAGGATGCCGAAAAACATGACGATGTTGCCGGCCCCGGCAATGGCTACGTCACCCTCTACGATATGACTGGCAACATCAAGGGCCGCCTGGCTCACACTCCGTACTCGAACTCTCCCTGGGCTGTCGTCGTAGCTCCCGCGACGGGCTTTGGCGGATTTGGCGGTGACTATCTGGTGGGCCAGTTTGGCAGCGGCGCCATCGCAGCCTATACTCCCAGCGGCAATTTCGTTGGACTGCTGTTTGATCCTGCGGCCCTGCAACTGCGAATCAACGGTCTGTGGGGGCTCGGTTTCGGCGGCGGCATGGGCTCGGGCCCAACTACAACCCTGTTTTTTGCGGCGGGCTACTTCGACGAAGCGCACGGTATCTTCGGCAGCATTACCTGCTGCAGTACAGGACCGCTGAAACCCACGGTAAGCATAATCAAGAAGTAAGGTTTGGAACACCGTCCGGAGGAGGGCCGCAGCGG
The DNA here is from genome assembly GCA_963823635.1 of uncultured Acidobacteriaceae bacterium. Lineage (GTDB taxonomy): Bacteria > Acidobacteriota > Terriglobia > Terriglobales > Acidobacteriaceae > Bog-257. Next base: position 504,013 of record CAWGMV010000015.1, read on the forward strand.
CCCTCCCTTTTTATTGCCGAGTTAAAGCGCAGCTCGGACCAACACATCGAACCAGCCGCTCTCGAACCTGCAAATTCTTTCCGTCGCTCTACGATCTCGTTTTTTCTTGAACTCACTACGGGAATAAAAGTGGCACTCCACAGTTAGCGTTGGTGACAGAGACGTTCTGAGGGAGCAAACCATGAAGGGAAATGCGAAGTCCACGACCGGCGACGAGTTATTGCACGACCACAACCGTGATGGTATTGATCGCCGCGGCTTCCTGAAATGCATGGCATGGGCGGGTACGGGCGCCTTCTGCGTCATCAAGGGCGGGGTGCTCAACTCTTACAGCTTGAGTGGCTTTCCGTTCGGAGGCCATGAACACAGGGGCGAACTTAGCTTCGTCCAGATCAGCGACAGCCACATGGGATTCGACAAGGCCGCGAATCCTGATGTTGTCGGCACGCTGAAGGCAGCCCTGGACAAAATCAATGCGTTGCCGGTTGCTCCTGCTTTCATCCTGCACACCGGCGACATCAGCCATCTCTCCAAGCCGGGAGAGTTCGACACCGTGGATCAGATCCTGAAGACCGCAAACACGAAGGATGTGTTCTTTGTGCCCGGCGAACACGATGTCCTTAACGACGACGGCAAGTCGTATCTGGAACGTTACGGCAAAGGCACGCAGGGCGCGGGCTGGTACAGCTTCGACAAGAGTGGCGTGCACTTCATTGGACTGGTAAACGTAATGAACTTGAAAGCCGGGGGATTGGGGAGCCTTGGCGGCGAGCAACTGGAGTGGCTGGAGAAAGATGTCAAGCATCTCTCCAGGAGCACGCCCATCGTTGTCTTTGCCCACATTCCTCTGTGGAGCGTGTATCCAGAGTGGGGCTGGGGCACCGACGACAGCGCGCAGGCGCTTTCCTACCTGAAGCCCTTCGGCTCGGTCACCGTCCTGAACGGGCACATACACCAGACCATGCAGAAGGTAGAGGGTAACGTCACCTTCCACACCGCTGCCTCCACTGCGTTTCCTCAACCGAAGCCCGGGCAGGTGCCGTCGCCCGGCCCGATGAAGGTCCCCGCCGATCAACTGCGGACGCTGCTAGGGGTCACCGATGTCAACTATGTTCGCGGCCAGCATGCGTTGGCCGTGATTGATTCGAACCTGAGCTGAGTTAAAGGGAGCGGCTGCGGCGAAACCAGCAGGCGCATAAGAATCCGGCACTCGAAATTCTCCGTGAAGAAGCAGATTGAGACCGGCGCAGGACAGAGTCCCGCCCCGCGGGACGAAAGAAGATGGCCCAGCGCTTCAGCACTGGGTAGGCAAGGTTGTATGAATCCCCGAGCCGGCTTGTAGCCGGCGACACAAGGAGTCTTTTTATGAAAACGAGAGCTTTGATATTGGTCATTGCATTATTGTCGGCGGCACTTAGCCTGAGCTTCGCTGCCCCACCCAACGACGGACCCACATCGGAAGTGGCAGTCAAAATTGACAACTTCAGCTTCTCGCCCGCGACCGTCACGGTTCCAGTCGGAACCACCATCCGATGGACCAACCGCGACGACATCCCGCACACCGTGGTGAGCGAGGACAAGATTTTCAAATCGAAGGTGCTGGACACCGATGAGCAATTCACCTACACCTTCACCAAACCCGGCACCTACGACTACTTTTGTTCGATTCATCCCAAGATGACGGCCAGGGTTGTGGTGCAGTGAAATGCATCCCTTCGATCCCAGATCGGTGCTGTTCGCGCGGCACGCGCAACACGTCGTGCTGATCCACTTCCCCATTGCACTGTGCCTGGTCAGCATCGTTTTCGACTTCATTGCGCAGTGGACGAAGAAACGCGCACTGGCTGAAGTCGCCTACTACAACCTGCTGGTGGCAGCCATCTCCACCGTGCCGGTCGTCGCCACAGGGCTACTGGCCTGGCGCTGGCAATTGGAAGGTCAACGGCTCAAAGGCACGCTGCTTCTTCATCTGGTGCTGGGCCTCGCCGCCACTGGAATGATCTGGCTCGTCTGGTGCTTGCACTTCCGCGTGCACCGCAACCCGGAAGGCAAGCTGCCTCTCTATCGCTTACCCATCGAATTGCTGGCCGCCGCTGTCGTCTCGCTGACCGCCCATCTCGGAGGATTTCTGAGCGGGGTGAACGGGCCGGGATAGGAAAAAGGAATAAAATCCCGCCTTTCCGGTTTACTCTACTTAGCGTGGTGCTGGACCGCGACAAGGCGTACGAGTTCGAACAGCTCGCCATGCCCCTGTTCGGCCCGCTCTACAACCTGGCGCAGTGGCTTACGCAGGACCGCAGCGAGGCCGAGGACCTGGTGCAGGAGACTTACGCCAAGGCTCTGAAGGGGTTCGACTCCTTCCAGCCCGGCACCAACTTTCGCGCCTGGATGTATCGCATTCTGCGTAACACGTTTCTGACTTCGCGCACTGGCCTTAAGGCGGCGAAGACCGTTTCGTTGGAAGACGAAGACGATCCGCAATCGGTTTCGCCTGCGACGACGGAGACGCCGGAATCCATCCTGCTGGCTCGTGCCGACCATGACGCCATCCAGGCCGCGCTGCAAGAGTTGCGGGTACCCTACCGCGAGATCATTCTGCTGTGCGATGTGGAGGAGATGAGCTACCGCGAGATCGCCGAGGCGCTGAGCATCCCGATGGGCACGGTGATGTCGCGGCTGGCGCGGGCGCGCAAGGCCATGCGTCTATTGCTGGCGGAGAGAGTGCAAGGAGCGTACCGATGACCTGCGACGGCTGGCAGCAGAAGATTGACGCTTATCTTGACGCCGAGCTGCCGCAGGCCGAAGCGCGCGAGCTTGATGCACACCTGCGCACCTGCCGGTCGTGCTCTTCGCAGGCACTGGCGCGCTCCGAGCTCAAGCGGAGCGTTCATCTCGCCGGCAGAAAGTTTTCCCCGGATCCCGAATTTCGCAAGCGGGTCCAGGCCAGCATCAGCCCCAAAGCATCAGGCCGGCGCTGGGGTTGGATCGTGGAAGTTGGCGCGCTTTGTGCCGCCGTTCTGCTGGTGATCTTCGGATCGATGGTATGGATGCGGCAGTCGCAGCGCCAGCGGTTAGTCGGAGAGCTGACCGACCTGCACGTCGCAACGCTCGCCAGCGCCAATCGGGTAGACGTGGTTTCGTCCGACCGGCATACGGTGAAGCCATGGTTTCAGGGCAAGGTGCCCTTCACCTTCAATGTGCCGGAATTGCAAGGCTCGCCCTTCGAACTGATCGGTGGCAAAGTGACTTATCTCGACCAGAATCCGGGAGCGGAGCTGCTCTTCACGGTAAGGAAGCACGTGCTCTCGGTTTTTATCTTCAAGGATTCTCCAGACCTGGATCGCGCCCTGGGCTCCGGCGAGCCCATGCGCAGGCTTTCCTTCAACGTCGAATCCTGGGCGGACGACGGATTGCGCTACGTAATCATCACCGATGCCGACCGCGCCGACGTTGACGATCTGCGCGCGAGATTTGTACAAGCAGCTCGATGACACTCTAATGCTCTGTCATCCTGAGCGAAGCACGAGTCTGCACAGCGGACTCGTGCGGAGTCGAAGGACCCCTATAACGGAAGGGAACTTCGGAGAAATGCTTCTTGTATAGGGGTCCGTCGACTCGGGCTTCGCCCCAGGCGCAACTCCTCGCTCGGGATGACAATCCAACGGGGGATCCAAGATTAAGCAGTAAAGTGCCGCTCGATCGAGCGCGACAATCGGCCTACCTCCCAGCCTGTTCGCAGGCCCGCAGCAGCGCACTCGCCTTGTTCATGCACTCCTGGTACTCGCTGTCGGGATCGGAGTCGGCGACGATGCCCGCTCCTGCCTGCACGTACGCCCGGCCGCGATGCACGACCATAGTCCGGATGGCGATGCAGGAATCGAGATTGCCTGCATAATCGGCATAGAAGATTGAACCGCCGTACACGCCGCGGCGCACCGGCTCCAGCTCTTCGATGATTTGCATTGCCCGCACCTTGGGCGCGCCGCTTAGCGTGCCCGCAGGAAAGCACGCTGCCAGCGTGTCGAGCGCGTCAAGTTCCGGGCGCAGGTGTCCTTCCAGTGCGGAAACCAGATGCATGACGTGGGAATACTTCTCCACATACATCAGGTCGCGCACCTTGACCGTGCCATATTCGCTGACACGTCCCAGGTCGTTGCGTCCCAGGTCCACCAGCATGACGTGCTCCGCGCGTTCCTTCTCGTCTCGACAGAGCTCTTCGGTCAGGCGTTCGTCTTCGGCAGCATCGGCGCCACGCCTGCGCGTGCCCGCAATCGGGCGATACTCCAGCTTGCGTCCGGCAACCCTCACCAGCATTTCGGGCGACGCTCCCACGACATGTAAGTCGTCGAGCTTCAGGAAAAACATGTACGGCGACGGATTCACGGTGCGCAGCGCGCGATAGATCTGGAATGGCTCGGCCGGCGGTTTGAAGTCCAGACGCTGCGAGAGCACGACCTGGAAGATGTCGCCCGCGGCAATGTACTCCTTCGCCGTGCGCACACTCTCGACAAAGCGATCGTGCGAAGTGCTGACGTGGACCTTTATCGCCTTCTTCTTCTCCGCGGCGGACCAGTGGACATGCCGGGCGCCGACGCCGCGCACAAGTTTGCGCTCGATGGCGGCGATATCGCTGAGCGCACGGTCGTATGCCTTGCGCGGCGGTTCTGAGCGTACGTCGGCGGCGGCAATGATGTGCACCTGATGCCGCAGATGGTCGAAGGCCAACAGCCGGTCGTAGAAGGTAAAGACGCAATCGGGCAGACCGAGGTCATCCTTGGCACGTTCCGGCAAGCGTTCGAATTGCCGCACCGTGTCATAAGCGAAGTAGCCCACGCCGCCGGAGGTGAACGGCGGCAGCTCGGGCAGAGTCGCGGGGGTGAATTGTCGCAAACAATCGCGCAACAGCTCGACTACACTGCCCTGGCGCCGCTCCTCCGACATGCCTTGCCGGACCGTCAGCTCACGCCGTCGTGCGGTAAGTACCATGCGCGGTTCAGCGCCGAGAAAGGTATAACGCCCGATCTTTTCGCCGCCTTCCACCGACTCCAGCAGGAAGGCATACTTCTGCTTCGCGGCGATGCTCAGGAACGCGGCGACAGGCGTCAACAAGTCCGCGCTTAGGGTCTTCGCGACCGGCACCAGCGTGAATTCGCGGCTGAGTTGCAGAAAGGTCTTGTAGTCGGGCGTGAGCATCAGCGGGGATTATACGGGAGAACACGAGTCCGGTAATGGTGCAGTTTGATCAAACTGCACCACTACCACGAGTCCCCTTTACTTGCTTCCCACACACCCACTGCATATACTTGCACTCGTTTGCCCGCCGATGCTGGACGCGCCCTGCAAATGTCCTCGCATTCTGCTGCAAGCCGCCCGCGAACCGGGGTCCCCGACGCGCGCCGTTGTTGCGCGTGGCGGGGTGTAGACCGCTGGGAGAACTTATATGGCTACTACAACACATACGATCGAGCAGGAAAGCAATCCATGGGAACAGCAGGCTGCTCGCTTCAATCTGGCAGCAGAAAAGCTGAAGCTTGACGAAGGTTTATGGCGCGTGCTGCGCCAGCCCAACCGCGAAATCATCGTCCACATCCCGGTCATGCTGGACAACCAGCAACTGGAGGTGTTCACCGGCTATCGTGTGCAACATTCCATTGCCCGTGGTCCCGCCAAGGGCGGAGTGCGTTACGCGCCTGACGTCACGCTCGACGAAGTGCGCGCTCTAGCGAGCTGGATGACGTGGAAGTGCGCGGTGGTGAACATCCCCTTCGGCGGCGCCAAGGGCGGCATTATTTGCGATCCCAAGAACATGTCGCGCGGCGAGCTGGAACGCCTCACCCGCCGCTATACCTCGGAGCTGATCGAGTTCATTGGCCCGGAAAAGGACGTCCCGGCGCCTGACGTGAATACCAATGAGCAGACCATGGCGTGGATGATGGACACCTATTCCATGCACATGCGCCAAACGGTCACCGCTGTGGTCACCGGCAAGCCCCTGAACATGGGCGGCTCGCGCGGCCGCCGCGAAGCCACAGGCCGCGGCGTCATGATCATCTGCGACGAGTGCATCAAGAAGCTCAACATGCCGCGCGAAAGCACGCGCGTAATCATCCAGGGATTCGGAAATGTCGGCTCCAACGCCGCCTTGCTCATGCATCAGGCCGGCTACAAGATCGTCGGCATCGGGGAGTGGGACGGTGGTCTCTACAACCCCAAGGGCATCGACATTCAGGCGCTATGGGACTACCGGCAGAAGGAAGGCACCATCCACGGCTTCAAAGGCGCAGAACGCGCCAACACCGAGGACCTGCTGATCGCGGATTGCGAAATCCTGATTCCGGCGGCAACCGAAAACGTCATCACTTCCGCCAATGCCGACGATGTGAAGGCCAAGATTCTGGTCGAGGGCGCGAACGGCCCCACGACCGCTGCGGCCGACGATATTCTCGCCGATAAGCACGTGTTCGTGATGCCTGACATTCTGGCCAATGCCGGCGGCGTCACGGCCTCCTATTTCGAGTGGGTGCAGGACCGCCAGGGCTACTTCTGGAAGGAATCGGTAGTCAACGAGCAGTTGAAGGACATCATGGTGTCGTCGTTCGAGGACGTGGTGCGCTACGCCGAAACCCACCACGTGAACAATCGCATCGCCGCGTACATGCTGGCCATCGACCGCGTGGCCTACACCATCAAGGTGCGCGGGATTTACGCGTAGGGCGTTACTGCTTCTGTCAACAACTTTCGCCCGGGCTTGGGCGTCACGGCTGCCGAAGCCGACGCACCGTCTCGAATACATCTCCCAGTTGAAACAGGCGGATGCCTGCCACGCCAGCAGCCCCTGCCGCGATGCAGGACTGGGCGTTCTCGAGCGTCACTCCGCCCAACGCCAACACAGCGAAGTGGCCCGCCGCTTCTATACCGCCAGTGGACTGCACGCCAGCGCAGACCGCGCGCAACGGCGCAAGCCCTATCCCGCTGATGCCGGCCTGCAACTTCTCGAAAATCGGGGCCAGCACGGTGAAATTTGCGGACTGCGCCTGGGCGCAGCGAACATCAGCGCTCGAGTGCGATGAAACGCCGATCAGAGGCTGCCTATTGCAGCATCGCATCCATAACGTGCGCACTTCGGACGCAGCCAGTTCCCCTGCCGGAAGATGAACGCCGTCCGCTTCGCACGCGAGTGCGACGTCGGAACGGCCGTTGATAAGGAGGCTCGTGGTGGCCGAGTTGTCTCGAACCGCCCGCACAACCTTGCGCGCCAGATGCTCGAGCCTACGTGTCGGCAGATCTTTTTCCCGAAGCTGGATGAAGTCCACGCCGGCGCGCGCACAATCAGCCACCCTGCGAAGCAATGCCTCGCACTGTTGCGCGTCAGTCCCGCGAAACGCTTTGCGATCGGTGATGTAGTAGAGAAGCATCGGCAAGGCGATTGTAATTCCGGCCGTGCTCTAGAATTAAGTGGTGTCACCGGCGTCCCACGACCATTCCAGAACCAAGACCAAAAGCTCCGCGCGGAGCAAATCAAGTGCGATTGAGGTCCTGCGCGCGCCAACTCTGGCGCAGCTACCTTGGCTGGCGCACGGATTCAGCACCCGGCCGGGCGGCGTTTCGACCTGCTACAGCGGAAGGACGCTGAATCTCGGCTTCACGCAGCATGACAGCAGAGAGAACGTTGAACGCAACCGGACGCGGTTCCTGGACGAAGTGGGAGCGCAGACGGAAGACGGGCGCATATGGCCAATCGTGCAGATGAAACAGCTCCACTCTTCGCTCGTGCACCGGGTTAGCGCCGCACCGCATGAACCGCTGGCGGGTGACGGATTGATTTCCAACACTCCCGGATTATTGCTGGCGGTCAAGACCGCGGATTGTGTTCCAGTGCTGGTGGCCGACGTAAAGCTCCGTGCGGTTGGCGCCTTTCATGCCGGCTGGCGCGGTACGGCAGCGCGCGTGGTGGAGAAAGGCATCGGCGAACTGCAGCGTCAATTCGGCAGCCTGCCGCGTGATCTCCGCGCTGCCATTGGACCGTCGATTCGGAAATGCTGTTATCGGGTCGGTGCCGAGGTACGCGAGGAGTTCGAGTCGCAGTTCTCCTACGCGCACGAACTCTTCGAGGAAGTCTTCGACGCCAACCCGCTGCACGTGCGATACCCGCTGCTGTTTCTGAACCAGCGAGCTCCGGGGCATGGCGAGCTTGGCCCCGAGATTCATCTCGACCTGGTCGAGGCCAACAAGCGGCAGTTGCAAGATGCCGGAATTCGTGAGGAGCACATCAGCGTAATCAGCGGATGTACGTCGTGCGACACGGCGCGCTTTTTCTCCCATCGCGCAGAATCTGGGCAAACAGGAAGAATGATGGCTGTGATCGGGATCAGGCCGGAATGAGGCGCCTACGATTACGCTTCCGGCGTACTCTCGGCCGTGGCCTGCGGAGCAGCGACGTGGCTGTTGACCATGTCCTTCAATTCCTTGCTGGGCTTGAAGAACGGAATCCTCTTGGCGGGAACTTCCACCCGGTCGCCGGTCTTGGGATTGCGACCTACGCGGGACTTGCGCTGGCGAGTACGAAAGCTGCCGAAACCGCGAATCTCGATCTTGTCGCCGGCGCGCAGCGAGCGCACGATACTCTCGAAGATGGTTTCGACGATGACTTCACTGTCCTTCCGAGTAAGCTCGGCCAACGCTGAGACCTCATCGATCAAGTCTGCCTTAGTCATCTTTCCCACGCCCCTTCTCAGCCAAACCACCGGGCTTGGCACAGCAGCACAACCGGATACTCTCAAATTACGGCAATGTTGGCAAGCCTAAGTTTTTATTGGAGTTCCAAGCCACGGCGTTGGTTACCCCAAGTTACTTCCGTGGATCGGGCCCTCAGACTAAGCTCACTTCCAGAGGTAGTAGAACCCGACGTTGGTTTCCATCAGCTTGGCGCGGCTCGGAAGATACTCCGACATATCGCCGAACAGCAGGTCGAGCACACTCTTGCGCTCCTTCTCAGGGCGTACCACCGTCGGTTCACCCTTAATTCCCACTGACTTTGCCGTATCCTCGAGGGCCGCGCGGAAGTCCCCAATCTGATCCACTAACTTTAGCGGCAGCGCCTGCTCGCCAGTCCACACCTTGCCGTCGGCCAGCGCGCGCACATCGTCGTCTTTCATGTGGCGCCCAGTGGCCACGCTGTGGATGAACTGGGTGTGCATGTTGTCAATGAGACCCTGCAGGTAAGCGCGCTCCGCCGGCGTCATCGGCCGCGTTGGCGAGCCCGTGTCCTTAAACTCTCCCGCCTTGATGGTGATATCTTTCAGCTTCGCCCACTTCAACAGCTCTTCGTAGTTCACCCACTGGGCAATGACTCCGATGGAGCCCACAATGCTGGCTTCATCGGCAAAAATTTTGTTGGTGGCGGAAGAAACGTAATACGCCCCACTGGCGCCGACGGTTTCGATGGACGCCACAATGACCTTCTTCTTTTTGTCGCGGATGCGCAGCACTTCGCGATAGATCTCCTCGGACGCGGCAGCTCCACCGCCGGGCGAGTTCACATGCAGCACGATCGCCTTGATGGAGCCGTCGTCGGCGTACTTTCTGAGCTGCTCAACCACGTCCTTGGGCGTCATGATGACACCTTCCAAGTCCACGACAGCGATCTTGTCACCAAAGCCGCTGAAGGCACTCGTCTTCTGCTGCGAGCGGACGGTGAAATACACCAAGGCAAAGATACAGACGAGAAAGAGGAAGAAGGCTCCGCCACCCAGCAAAACCCAGAGGAATACGCGGGACCGCGGCTGCTCGGTCATAAAGAAAAGTAAGTTTATCAGAAGCAGCACTTAGCTGTTGGCACTTAGCATTCAGCCCAGGCGCACAGACTAGCTGCTAGTTGCTAGTTTCCGGTGGCTAATTGCTTCAGTGAAATATGGTGGCCAGAAAGGTGCTCACTCTACTGAAAAGCCCGTGCTTCTGCTGCTTACTCGCTGTTTCCGCGGACTTGCTCTTTGCGCTTGTTCGAGGCGGGGGCAGAACCACGGGGTCGAGTTGTATGACTTTATTCCTCTCCAGCTTCAGCGAGGCGATGATCACGGTCAGGTCGGGGGCTGGATCAGTGGCGCGGAAAATAAATGGCGCCTCCACGGCAACGTGCTCGTCCGGAGAAGGCGCCGGCAAAGCCGCAGGCGGCGTGGTCGGATGAGCCGGCTTGGGTTCTACCGGCCGAGGAGGCGCGGTCCTGGCGATCTGCGTGGGTGGCGAGACCGGGCAGCCGCAGTTTTGCTTTGAGCGAACTGCCTCGCCCACATGCCCGCCTTTGAACAGCGCGGCCTCATCGGGTTTCACCTGATACGTGGCATCGCCCATCGTTTCCGAAACCACCACGGCCGCAGCATTCCACGGCAACGACTGCACGCATGTGTCTCCCTGAGACGTAACGTTGACAGCGACATGCACGGTTCCCGGGCCAGGCATCAGCAAGCGTAAATCGGGGGTAAGCAGGGTATCAGCGGAAGCTCCAATCGGATAGTTCATCTCCAGGCTGCCGGAGTTCAGGCTGAACATCAATTCGCGCCCGCTTTGCGAAGCGGTCACGGAGAGCTTAGTTCCGGGACAGATGAGAAGGTTGCCGCCGCGTTCCAGCTTCAGGGTGGCGGCTTGCGCGCCCGCCTGAATGGACGAGCCGCTCAGCACGCTGGTTCCGGAACCCGCCAGAATGACCGATCCCTTCACACTGGCGTCGGTGGCGTAGAGTTCGCCCAGGGTTTGCTGGGCCATAGTGGTGCCTTGCATTGCGAGGGTAACCAAAGCCGGCAGAAGAACACGCTGGAGAGAAGACAGCATGAGTTACAGATGACAAAAGCTCGGGGACTTACGCACTTACGACGATAACACCGAAGTCGCAGCGTTCACAACGGTGCTCTTTCGCGCCAGATATCTCATTTTGGCGGCGCTTTTCAGGTAGCACTCGGCAGAGGTATATGGCTCCAGACCATGAGCGGCGATGCGCCCATAATCCACCACATCTCGGATACTGCCCGCTGGGCGTGAATCTTGCCGCCAGACTCGACGCGCGGCCTTATCGCATGGCCCTGCCATCTCCTCTGCAATGGATAGAGGTCGATCATGCCTAGATTCTCGACTGCGCCTCTCGCTGCGGCTGCTCTTCTTTTCCATCTTTCTGAAGACCCAGCGCACATGGGCGGTCGTCCGTGGGCCGGCAACTGCCTGATGGAAAAGAAACGAGCCTCCCGTGCAGCCTCTTCGTTGTCCCCCACTTGATATAATCAATCGCGCGTCTTTCCGTCCGTTACACAGCAACTGTTATTGTGAGCTGGTCAATACCCTTCCCTGTACGGTTCCTTAGAATCATTAGCTTAGCAACAATTTCCTCGCAAATATCACCATACAAAGGACTTATATGTAAGACGTTAGATTCAAAGAGACTTATCATCGGAAATCGCCCCCGGAACAAGCTCCTATGTCCGCCAGCAAGTATGACTTGATAATCATGATAATCATTCCTGACATTCCTCCCCTCCCCTTCGTTCCTGCAAAATCTTGAAAACAAATTGGCGCGGAAAATTTCCACCTGCAAAATATTGAACACAAATGACTTATACACAAAGGCTTGAACAGAAATAACTTACTGTACAAATTCCCAGCCCACGAGCGGATAGCCCTTCCCACCCATCCCCGGGGAGTTTGAGGTAGCATGGTTACACAACCAGTTAACACTTGGCTGGCCGTGCAGCCCGCCCTATCACTACTCACCAGCCACCATTCACTAATTGTCAAAGACCATTCCGCCCGCCGCGGCGGGCGTAGAGACACTGAGCCTGTAGTAGCGAGTGTAGCGCAGGGCGCGCCGCTGTCAAGATTACGAAAGTACAAGTTACAAGTATGGTAACTGTACTTTCGTAACATTTGGGGGTGAGGGTAACCTGCTACGGCCAGTTAATCTCTGTCAGTAGAACAGCAACCTGGGCGATTGCGGCGTTGTCGGTGCCCATGCCTTCCGGGGTCTTGGCTTTGATGCCAATGCGCGAAGAATCGACGCCGAGCAGCTCGGAGATATGCTGCTGGATCGCTTTGGCGTGAGGACCGATCTTCGGCGCAGCCAGAATCAGGGTGCTGTCAACGTTGCCCACGACGTAGCCAGCCGCTTCGATCTGCTTCATCGCCTCTTGCACGAATACGGCAGAGTCAGCACCCTTCCACTTTGGATCGTTCGGCGGGAAATAGGTTCCGATATCTCCGGCGGCGATTGCCCCCAGCAGCGCATCCGTCAGGGCATGCAGCAACACATCTCCGTCGGAATGGCCGGCGAGCCCGCGGTCATGGGGAATCAGGACACCGCCGATTTTCAGCGGGATGCCAGGCTGAAACTCGTGCGAGTCCCAGCCGAAGCCGATGCGGGGTGTAGGTGGGTTGGACAAGTTTGGTCTGCCGCCCCTGTCGGGGCTCGGGTTACTTTTCCAAGCTACCCAGCACTCCGCCTGCGGCTCCGTGCTGGGCTAGACTGAGTCGCCCCTTCGGCTGTTGCTATCCGCCCAAGCTGGCTTTGCGGCGGTTCTCCTGAGAGAGGAAGAATTCCGCCAGCTCCAGGTCGGCGGGCGTGGTGATCTTCATGTTGCGCGCTGAGCCCATCACGACATGCACAGAGCCGCCGCCGCGCTCGATCAGGGATGCCTCGTCGGTTCCCATGAAGCCGTCAGCGGCCGCCTCGTCGAAAGCCTTCTTCAGCAGGCCAAAGCGGAAACCTTGCGGCGTCTGCGCCAGCACCATGCGTTCGCGCGGAATGGTGGCGATCACCACCGCACCGTCGGCTGTGCGGTCCACCTGCTTAACGGTATCAACCGCCGGCACGCCGGCAATGGCCGCTTCATATTTCTTGACTGCCTCGACAACTCCCAGAATCGTCTCCTGGTCCACAAACGGGCGCACGGCATCGTGCACCAGCACGATGTCATCGTCAGCCGCACTGATGGCGGCAAGCGCATTGGCTACGGAATTCTGGCGATGCTCGCCGCCTTCCACCATCTGGATCGGTTTCGTGAAGCCTTCCGCCCGAATCATCTCCTGAAAGCCGCTCGCCTCATTCTTGCGCAGCGCGACTACAATCTCGCTCACCGCGTCGCAGTCGGCGAACTTGCGCAAGGTATGCACGAGAATGGGAGTTCCCTGCAGATCAAAAAACTGCTTGCTCTTGCTTTTGGGAGCTCCATGCGCGGCCGACATGCGCGTGCCCAGTCCGGCAGCGGGAATGATGACGATGACCTTCATGACGGGCATGTGAGTATAAACGGAACGGGGAGCCGGGACAAATCAAGCAACAAGGCGCAACACGTTTCAGCGTCAATGAAGAATGAAAGAGGCTCTTCTCAACAGGAATTGGTTAGCCAGTTGGGTCGACCGCCGCGAGTTGAGCTTCGAACTGCTTCAGATCCCAGTAGTCGCGCCAAGCCGTAATCTTCCCATCACGTAATTCGAAGACACCCACGCAGGGCACCCGGATGTGTTTTCCCCCAGCCAGGAAATGATCCACCCTTTCAGTCAGTACCACGTCACCATCGCCTACGATGTGGCGTATCTCCCATGGCAGGGCGGTCATCCGCTGGGCGCCCCGGCGAAGCGTCTCCCGAATGGCGTCACGGCCCTCGACCGGCGGCCAGGGCGAATTCCACCAGACCGCATCCTCGGTAAAGTAGCTCGCGAATTCATTGGGATCGGCTCGCACACACGCTTCTATAAAACGCCGAATCAGGGCGGCGTTTTCAAGGCTTTTCAAGACGGACCTCCGACGCCCGCACCACGGCGTAACTACTCCGGCTTGGGCGCTTCGGGAATCACTGCCGGCGCGGTCGGCGGTGGTGGCGTTGACGGAATCGCCGGCCGGCGAAAATCGGAGCGCGACTCAACGGAACGCGGTCCATAGGTAGAACGGTCGTCGAACCTGCCGAAAATCATTTTGCCCGCAGTAGTCTGCAGCACCGAGGTCACAGAAATTTCGACATTCTTGCCGATCATCTTCCGAGCATTGTCCACCACCACCATGGTCCCGTCGTCAAGGTACGCGACGCCCTGGTTGTACTCCTTGCCTTCCTTGAGGATGAAAACCTTCATGATCTCGCCGGGCAGCACGATGGGTTTCAGTGAATTTGCGAGCTCGTTAATGTTCAGCACCGCGACGCCCTGCAACTGCGCCACCTTGTTGAGATTGAAGTCGTTGGTAACAATCTTGCCTTCATACACCTTGGCCAGCTCAATCAGCTTCAGGTCAACTTCGCGCACTGCGGGAAAATCGTCTTCCACGATCTGGATGTGGAGGGTTGCCATCTTCTGAATGCGCTGCAGGACGTCCAGGCCTCGCCGGCCGCGATTGCGCTTCATGGAGTCGGCCGAGTCGGCGACCAGTTGCAGCTCGCGCAGCACAAACTGCGGAATCACGATGACGCCGTCAAGAAAGCCGGTTTCGGCGATGTCGGCGATACGGCCGTCAATGATCACGCTGGTGTCCAGGATCTTGTAGCTTCTCTTGGATTGCTTCTCGCCGCCGAACAGACCTCCGAGCGCTGCCAGGTTGAGCAAGTCGCCCTTGCCGGCGCCGACTATCAGGCCGACATAGGCCATGATCAGCATGACGAACAGTTGCAGAAAGCTCTGCGTCGCTCCCGGGCTGATGCTATTGCGGATGACAAGGCTGAAGAGATAAGCGCCAATGATTCCCGAAATACTGCCGATGACAGCGCCGATAAGGCGCTTCAGGCTGACCTGGCGGAGCCGGATTTCGAACAGAACGACGGCTACGCCGAAGAGTACTCCGACCCCGGCAGAAGGCCAGCGCTGCAACCCGAGGGGCTGGAGTTCGTAGCTGGCCAGGGCAGTAATGAGAACGAATAAAACACGTATAAGAACCAGGTCCAAGCGACACCTCCCTGCCTGTCCTGGCGTCTACGGCCGGATGCAACGAGCGCCGGGGATATGAAGATTATGCCGGCGATTCATTCCCGATCCCAAGACGCACGGGCGGGCTCGACTCGTTCGCCTCACACACTCCTATCAACCGCTCATTTCGGGGCCTATGAATATGAATCGCCCCTATCCGCCTAACGAATGCGGAAATATAAAGCTAAACCCACCGAAAGTATATACCAGTTTTGGAAACTGCTGGTGTGTACTTTACCTTGCGGGGAAACCAACTCCATTCCTGGCATGCCAATTCAGCAAAAATGCAACGCGAAGTTGCGCTCCTACGCAGAAGTCCTAACTGGGTCTTATGAGAAAATTGCGGCAATCCCCGCCCAAAGCAGAATATTGAAAACCCACCAGCCAAAGATGACGCCATAGCACGTGCCGCGCTTCACCTTGGTGATGCAGGAATACCCGATAGCAGTGAGAACCAGGGTCCAGATGGTGAACACGTCGATCGAGCTCGCGACCGAGTACAGAAAGGTCGAGCTTGGATCCACGAGTGCTCCCAAATTACTGGCGACGGGATTCTCGAAGGTAAAGTTTTCGCCTCCGGTAGCCAACACAATCAGGATGGCCAGCAGCGCCTTGATCACTCCCGGCAGGAAGGCGTACATGCTGACGGCATAGCACTGGGCAAACTTCAGCTCAGCACCGAAACCAAAGTTGAATGTGCCCAGCAGAACGGCGGCGATGATCGCCACCATCAAGAGGAAAAAGAGCGGAAAGCAATAACTGAAGTAGCGCGTGAACTTGGCTGCTATCTCCATCTGTCGCGCGCGCTGGTCGGGCGGTAACTGATCCAGCTTGGCCGCCTGCTTTGGAGTCAGCGCCAGGCGGTTCTCGCTCACCTTCTCCATGCCCACTTTCTTGTCAACAATGGCAACCATGCCGGTGCCAATAATCGCCGCCAGCAACCACGGGAGCCACCAACTGGCGCTGCGGCGGATGTCGGTGAAGGTCTTAGTGGGGGCGACAAACGTGTCAACCACACGTTCGACCTCAGATAACGGCCGGATTTCAGATGGGAGGGCGGCGGTGGCAGAACTCATGGGCGCTCCTTCAAATTGGACAGCTCTTATGGAGTAGTGCGGCGAGATTGTACCACCGCGGCAGCCGATAATCAGCTTTCACATTCGGGGCAACCGCAGCTGAACTGCGTTCGCCCGAGTTGAACCGGCGGCAACGGGCTTTTAGACTGGAGTGTATGCATGTCCACGCCGGCAATGCGCGCAATGCCACCACGTCGCGCGTGCTCCGGTTCTCGCTGTTCGTCACGCTGGCTTACATTGCGTTGCTGGTCATTGCCGGCCTGCGTGCGCACAGCCTGGCGCTGCTCTCCGAAGCCGGGCACAATCTCACCGATTTCGTCGCCCTGCTCATGTCCTGGGGCGCGGTTTATCTGCAGGGACGTCCGGCGAACGCCCGCAAGACCTTCGGCTACAACCGGGCGGGCGTGCTGGTCGCGTTCATCAACGGCCTGTCGCTGGTCCTGATCTCGTTCTACATCCTCTATGAAGCTTTTCGCCGCCTGCAGAACCCGGTGGATGTTCAAGCCGGCATCATGATCTGGGTGGCGGCCGCGGGCGTGGTCATGAACGGAGCAATTGCGCTGCTGCTCATGCGCGCGCATCGCGACATCAACCTGCGCAGCGCGCTGCTGCACGAGATTGGCGATACGCTTTCCACTGCCGCTGTCATTGCCGGAGGCGTCGCCATCATGCTCACCGGCCAGCGCTGGATCGATCCGGCGCTCTCGGTCGGGATTGGCGTCATGATCCTGTGGTCTTCGATCGGCATCATCCGCGAGAGCCTCAATATTCTGCTGGAGGGTGCGCCCAGCGGCATGGAACTGGCGCGCATCGAGCAGGTCATTCGCGAGATCGAAGGCGTGAACGAGGTGCACGATCTGCACGTCTGGAGCATCGGCAGCGACACTCATTCGCTGTCCTGCCATGTCGCCATCACCGATATGCGCACGTCAGAGTGCGCGGACATTCTGCGGAAGATTCGCGAGCAGTTGGCCGGGCACTTCCATATCCACCACACCACGATTCAGTTTGAGTTAGCGGTGTGCGAGGTGGCGGACGGCTGCGTCATTCCCGTCAGCGAACAACACCACGGGCACACACACTGATCTCGCCTAGGAGTTGCTTGCTGCGGCCACCTGCTCGATGCGCTGCTCGAAGCCGCTGGGTTGAGGTCGAGTGGCCATGCTAACGGCTACCGTGACTGCGAGGTTTACAGATAAAGCAACGAAGCCGGCATTCAGCCCAAAGAATGGGTCGTGTTTGCTCAGTAATAACAACGCAGTCGTGCCCACTCCGATCACAAGCCCGGCCGAGACGCCTGTCATCGTGACCCGCTTCCAAAAGAGACCGAGAACAACGCCGGGAAAGAACTGGACAATTCCGGCGTAAGCCAGCAACAGTAGCTGCACCAGCGTGGTCGAGCTGTGGATGGCGAAATACAAGGCAATGGCAGTGATCACCACGACCATCACCTTGGCCAGCTTTGCCACCTCGTCGTCTTTCATGGCGGGCCGGAAGAGCAGGCGAACGAAGTTTTTTGCGAATAGAGTGGCCGCAGTCAGAATCAGAATGGCAGCGGGAACCATGGCAGTAAGCGCACCAGCCCCGCCGATGACGCCCAGAAACCACGGAGGGAACGTCTGGCGCACCAGGGTCAGAAGTGCAAGGTCGCCATTCTTCAGGCCGGGTATGACCAGGATCGCCGAGAATCCCACAAAGAGGAGCAAAGGCAGTGTAACGCCGTAGAGGGGCATGATGACGGCATTGCGGCGCAAGGTATCGCCGCTTCTGGCAGTAAACACTGAGCCGAACGTATGCGGCCACATGTAAAAGCCCAGAGCGGTAAGCAGGACCGTCGAGATGTACCAGCTATGGCCCAGATTCGTGGTGCTGCCCGGCATAGTGAGATGCGTCGCCTTGGTCTGAATCAGCGCCTTGAACATGGGGCCGATGCCGCCGAAGTAGTGGTAGGGAATTCCGAGGCCGACGGAGAAAGCAGCAATCAACATCAGCGAATCCTTCAGCACGCTGACCCAGGCCACCGATCGAATCCCGCTGGACAGGACGAACCCGGCTACGATAACAAAAGCAATCGTCATCGCCATCGGACGGGAAATCGCCTGGAAGCTCGACACCTCGACGATGATGCCCAGCCCGGTGAGCTGCAGTTGCAGATAGGGAACGATGAAGACGACACCGACCACCGCCACCAGTGCTGCCAGATATTTGTTGCCATAGCGCTGCAGGAAGAAGTCCGATTCCGTGTGCAGCGCGAACTTTCGCCCCACCTCCCAAATCTCGGGCAGGATAAAGAAGGACACGACGTAGGCCAGAATCAGGTAGGCAATCACGTACAAGACTGGTCCGCCGCGAGAGTAGGCCCATCCGCTGGCTCCGAGGAAGGCGAAGGTGGTGTAGATCTCTCCCGCCATGAGCAGCCAGACGAAGACCAGGCCAAAGCCTCTGCCTGCGACGGTCCACTGCTCCAGGTTCATCTTGCGGCGCACTCCGGCAGATAAACCGGTAACCGCACCCAGCAGAATGATGCCGA
Organism: uncultured Acidobacteriaceae bacterium; assembly: GCA_963823635.1. Classification (GTDB taxonomy): domain Bacteria; phylum Acidobacteriota; class Terriglobia; order Terriglobales; family Acidobacteriaceae; genus Bog-257. Next base: position 522,547 of record CAWGMV010000015.1, read on the forward strand.
AGATGATTGCAATGGCAATGACATTGGGCTTCATTCGGCTTTGCCTTCTCTGTGCTGTCGCAAATGTTTATCCCGCCGCGACTGCAGGCGATAGGCGCACCACAGGCAGGCGCTGGTAAGCGGAATCCAGCTCACCAGCCAGAACAGATTGAAGGGCAGCCCCAGCACCAGGGGGGAAACGCGGTCCCACAGGGGCACCGAAAAGCACACAGCGAGAAAAGGAATGCATGCAAGGAGCAAAGCCGCCAGAGTTGGCCTCTTCATATTCGCTTTATTTTCGCCAGCAACCAGCGCCCCAAATCTGCCTCCGGCACGCCAGAAATTGACGCGCTGCCGGCCTCGGCCGTGTCGCATCAATCGCCTCAAAGTGCAAGGAAAAAAGGATGATAGCACGCATCGAAAAAATCTATGGCAAATTCATCATCCTTCAACCGCACAGGCAATCTAATCAATGCAATCATATTTATCTGAATAGAGAGGGCTGTGCATGAATTTGCACGAGCATAACGATCAACCTGAGACCGCAGTCATGATAGAAAAACTAAATCCTAAGAAGCGATACATATTTGCAAGCGATTTTGATCAGACCCTGAGCTTCAACGACTCGGGCTACGTCCTCGCCAATATCCTCGGGATTCCGGAGTCGGAGTTCGAGCGCAAGGCGACGGGCATGGCCAAGCTGAACCTCGTCCAGCAGGGCGGCGAGCTCGCCTACCTGCTGCTGCACGATCCCGAGTTTCGCAAGGTGCGCCCGGAGCACCTTTATGAGGCGGGCAAGCGTGTGCGCCTGAAGCCGAACATTGATTTGCTCTACCGCTTCCTCTCCGAGGAAGTGGACGACTACCACTTCGACTTCTATGTGATCTCCGCTGGACCGGTGGAAGTAATCCGCTCCGCGCTGGAGGGCATCATCCCCGCCGACCACATTTACGGCACGGAGTTCGAATACAACGCCAACGGGGAGATCGAAAGAATCCTCCAGGTAACCGCCGGCTACGGCAAGGTCGCAGTTGTCGATCAGTTGGTTGAAAAATTGAAGATCGGCTCGGACCGCATTGTGTATGTGGGCGACGGCAGTTCCGACATTCACGTCATGTTGCATATCAACCGGCGCGATGGCTTCACCATCGCGGTCTCGGAGAACAGGTATCTGGCGCCGATCGCCAAGCGCTCGGTCATCAGTGACAGCGCGCTCTCCATTCTCATTCCCATCCTCGAAGAGGTCGTGGGCTGGGACCCGCCACGGATTCGCGAGCTCTTCGAATCCAAGGGCCTGCTCATTCAGCAGTGGGACAAGGTCCAGACCGACATGCTCACCATCGTGCCCATCGGCGCTCCTGCGGAGGAGCGCTCGGTGGTCGTGATCGAGGAACCCGCGTAACTTTCATTCGCAGGCTGGAAAGCGCTAACGGCGCCCAAGAAAAGCTTCCAGCTTCTCAACTTCACCCTGCGCCAGGTCCAGAAAGTGCCGGGCGCGGTCAGTGTCTGCGTTGTCCATCGCCTGTTTGGCCTTGGCCAGGTCGTTGCGCAGGTTGGAGCGGGCAGCGACGATGTCGCCGCGCAAGCCATAGCCGCTGGCGTGCATCTGCTGTTCCATCGTGTCGAGACTCGCCGCAGCCGCGGCTGCGCGGCTCTCCAGATGGTCGTCTTCCTTCTCCATATCGTCCAGCAGCTTCTTCTGGCCGAGCGCCGCAGCCGCGTCGTCTTGCACTTGTGAATCCGGCGCTGCACCGCCGGGCGTGAGCTTGGAAGAGGCATTCGCTGCCCGCTTTGCGGGAACGGGAGGAGTTGCCTGCCCTGGCGTGGCTGCCAACCCTAATGCATTGGGTGGAACAGCGCCGGGCGGAGGCGGCTGCGGAGCTGGCCGGTCGGCCGTCGCTGCAGGTGGTGCAGGTGGAGTGGTAGCACCTTGGGTTGGCGCGTTTGACATGCCGCCGGTAGTAACAGCAGGGCGCTGACGAGACTTGTACATCCAGCCTGCCACCAGTACGGCCAGGACAAGCACGACAACCGCCCATAGCATGCCGCGGGAACCTTCCGCAGCGCGTGGAGGCGTCACGGCCGCTGGAATCGAGCGAACGCTCTCAGGCGGTGGCGCCACGGGCTGACTGGGGCGCGCAGGTGGCTGCTGCGGTGCAGCCGCGGTCACAGTCGCTTCGCTGGCCTGCTGCGGCAAGCTTGCCCGAATCTGCGCCACGGCATTACGGAAAGCGTCGGCAGTCTGAAAGCGCTGCGCTGGATCTTTGGCGAGGGCCATCATGATCATGTCACTGACCGTTTTCGGCAGTGTCGGCTGAACTTCGATGGGAGGACGCGGCGTCTCTTTGACGTGTGCTTCCATGATGGAGTAGCCGGTGGTGGCGCGGAACATCCGCTGCCTGGTCACCATCTGATAGAGCGACGCCCCAACCGAGTACAGGTCCGAGCGCTCATCCGTCGGCTCTGACTTCACTTGCTCCGGAGACATGAAGTCCAGCGAGCCCAGGGTTGAGCCGGTCACAGTGAGACCAACGTCGTCGCCGGAGCGCGCCAGGCCGAAGTCCATCAGCTTCACCACTCCTTGCGGTGTGAGCATCATGTTGCCGGGCTTGATGTCGCGGTGGATGACGTGCTTGCCATGCGCATAACTCAGCGCAGCCAGCACCTGGTCGATGTAGTTCAAGGCGTCCGCCGGGGAAAAGCTTCCCTGCTCCAGGCGATCGGCCAGGGTCACGCCGTCCACGTATTCCATGATCATGACAAGCTGGTCGTTAGCGGTAAAGGCCGTGCGCAGCGCTGCAATATTGGGATGGTCGAGGCTGGCCAGCACCTTAATCTCGCGCATGAAGCGGGTGGCAAATTCCGTGCGCCCCGCCAGGTCGGGCAGCACGACCTTCATGGCTTCGATGCGGTCCGAGAGCACGTTCCGCACCTGGTACACCTTGCCCATGCCACCGTGGCCTAACTCACGGATGATCTCGTAGTCCCCTATCCGTTGCGGCGTAGTTTCGCTCACGACATGCTCCTCTTGGGCACTTCAGGGAATTGCGACAAACTAGGCTCCCCTCTTCCGTTTGAGCAGGCCGAGCAGTAGCTTGGTGCGGTGGATGGTGCCGCGCCCGACCTTGAGGATACGGGTCATCTCACGCTCGGAGTAGCCCTGTTCGTACAGCTTCAGGAAGCGTTCGTCGAAGCGGCTGAGCTGCGGCTTCAGTTTGCGGGACTGGCTCCAGCGGTTAATGGGCAAGCCGCGTTCCTGGTTGCGTTCCATGCCGCGGCGTATGGCATCGGAGAGCTTGGCCTTGCTGGTCATCGAAGATCCTCGATCCGGAATGACAACCATGATGAACGCTGGAAGGCGGTTGAGGCAATGAAAAATGTTGCCGCGTTCCGGCGCGGCTCAACCCCGCCCCTGCAAGCAAAATGTCCGCAGCGCTAATGAATTGTGGTGGCTCGCAACTTTTCCTCGGTTGCCTGGTCTAATTATGTAGGACTAAACTAAGGCGATGCGGGACGTTCGCCAACCCGGAAGTTGGAACGTCAAGGACCATAGGGTCGTACGCCATATGCCGGCCGCTGGGCTGGCGGTTGCGCTCGCGTTGCTGGTCGCCCTACCGGCAGCCGCACAATATTTCGGTCCTCCCGCGAGAACTACGATTAACGGACATTTCCTCGGGCCTGCGCCGAGCGTGACGTCACTCGCCGGCCGCTACTTGCCGCCTCCTTTGCCAAGCGTTACTTCGATCCCCAATTATGGATACTCGAAGTGGTATCCGTACTCGTCGTACAACGGATACTATCGCGGCCGGGGCAACGGCTATGGCCGCGGCGGATATGGCTATTCGTACGCCGTCCCTTACTATATCCCGATGGACGGCAATGGCTACGATTACGTTGGTGGGCCTGGGCCTGATGTGTACTCCGGACCGCCAATTGGCCCCAACGACCCCATGATGCACATGGTGGTGGAGCAACCTCCAGTGCGCTATCCATATGCCGAACCGGACGCGGCGCAGACTCCTCCCGACCCACCCGTAGCACCACAACAGCAGCCCGCGGGGCGCGATGCCAAGCCTAACGAGCCAAGCGTGCTGGTCTTTCGAGACGGGCATCAGCAGGAAGTGAGCAACTACGCCATCATGGGCCAGAACGTATACGTGTTCGACAAGGGCTCGCGGAAGATCGCGCTTGCTGACCTCGACGTTCCCGCCACCGTCAAGGCCAACGATGAGCGCGGACTCGAGTTCAATATCCCTCAAAAACCTGCGACGAAGAAGTCCGATCTGGACTTGAAGACCACTCCCGACCAGAAGGCGCAGGCTCCCGACAATATCGCATCCGTCGCACCCTAGGTCCCCACCATCTCGTTTCGCAAGCCCCGACTGCTGTCAATGGCAGCTTTGTAGGTTGGTATAATCAGCCACGATGAAGGACTCGGAGATCATCTTCGCCGTGGAGGAATCGCCGGAGGGCGGGTACCAAGCCCATGCTCTCGGGCACGCAATCTTTACGCAAGCCGATTCCATGGACGAACTTCGCGAAATGGTTCGCGACGCTGTGCGTTGCCACTTCGAGGAGGGTGATGCCCCGACCGTGATTCGCCTTCATTTCGTTCACGATGAGGTCATCAGCGCTTGAAGTTGCCGCGAGACCTCAGCGGCTCTCACCTTGCGAAGCTCCTCCGTCGCTACGGATATGTTGTCAGCCGGCAGGCAGGCAGCTATATTCGCCTGACATCTTCGGTCCTCGGCAGTGAGCATCACGTTACTGTTCCTGCGCACAAAGAGCTCAGGCTCGTTACTCTGGTTGGTATTCTTACGGAAGTCTCTGCTTATTTGGAATTGCCTCGCGCCCAGCTTGAACGCGAACTTTTCGGTTGAGGTCGATCCAGGCTTCATATAGTTGGCACAATTCGTCCTTGTTCTGCTCCTCGTCAACCTTTTGGCAGGGATTATTCTCACCTCCTATTCAAACGTGCATGAGAGCATCCCAGAAATGGCCGTAACATACTGAAAGCAAGACAGTTAGCAGAGGCTAAGTTCTTCTAAGTGTGGTATAATTTGTAGTGCTGTTCTCCGCGAGAATCACCTGAAAAACTGCAGCGAATGGCGGCGCGGCGGGCTCCGCAAAGCGACAGCCACCGCAGCGGTTCGCACGCGCGAAAAACGGGCAGCCGGCCCACATCTGACGCTGGCTGCGGACGATAGTTCCTCGAAAGGACAAGCTGATAGCTGACGGCTGAAAGCTAACCATGGCTGACGATCCAAATCAAAACCCGCAACTGCCGCTCCAGCCTCCGGGTCCCGGCGCGGCCAACGTGCAGCCCATCAACATTGAAGACGAGATGCGGCGTTCGTATCTTGACTATTCAATGTCGGTCATCATCGGGCGCGCGCTGCCCGACGTGCGTGACGGCCTCAAGCCCGTTCATCGCCGCATTCTGTATGCCATGCACGACATGGGCCTGCTGCACAACCGCAAGCATGTGAAGTGCGCCAAGGTGGTTGGCGAGGTGCTCGGCAAGTATCACCCGCACGGCGACAGCGCGGTGTACGACGCGATGGTGCGCATGGCGCAGCCGTTCTCGTTGCGCTATCCGCTGATTGATGGGCAGGGCAATTTTGGCTCGGTGGACAACGATCCGCCCGCTGCTTACCGGTACACCGAAGCGCGCATGACCGAGATCGCCGAGGAGTTGCTGGCCGACATTGACAAGGATACGGTGGACTTCGTCGCCAACTTCGACGACACCACGGTCGAGCCGCTGTTGTTGCCGACCAGGGTCCCCAACCTGCTGTTGAACGGTTCGGAAGGAATCGCGGTTGGCATGGCGACCAAAATTCCGCCGCACAATCTCACCGAGATCGTTGACGCCTGCATCACGCTGGTGAACAATCCCCGCGCCACTCTGCCCGACCTTTTGAAGCACGTTCAGGGGCCGGACTTCCCTACCGGCGGCTTCATTAACGGGCGCAGCGGCATCATGGAGGCCTATCGTACCGGCCGCGGCCGCTTCATGATGCGCGCCAAGGCTGCCATTGAGCACTTCACCAAGGAAAAAGACGCGATCATCGTTACCGAAATTCCCTACCAGGTGAACAAAGCGAAGCTGGTGGAGCGCATCGCCGAGCTGGTCAACAATAAAGTTATCGACGACATCAGCGACGTTCGCGACGAGAGCGACCGTGACGGCATGCGTATTGTTGTCGAGCTCAAGCGAGGGGCCGAGGCGCAGGTCGTGCTCAACCAGCTCTTCAAGCACACCTCTATGCAGGAGAGTTTCAGCATGATCTTTCTGGCCGTCATCAACGGCCAGCCTAAAGAGATGGGCCTGGTGCAGGCCATCCAGCACTTCGTGGATCACCGCGTTGACGTGGTGCGCCGCCGCACCGCCTATCTGCTGTTGAAGGCGCGGGAGCGCGAGCACATTCTGGAGGGCTACCAGGTCGCGCTGGACCGCGTGGATGACGTGATTCGCATCATCCGCGGCAGCGAAAACCGCAGCGAAGCCCGAACTAACCTAATTGACTATTTCTCCGGCAAGACAGTCACCGTCAACGAAGGCAGGGCGAACGCGCGCAAGCCGGCGTCGCTGAAAGGCGTGACTCCGTCTCAGCTCACAACGCCCTTCGACGCGTTACAGGCCGACGCCATCCTCGAGCTGCAACTGCACCGCCTCACACGACTGTCCATCGACGAGATCCTGAAGGAGCTGGCGGAGATACGCGAGAAGATCACCGAGTACGAATCCATCCTTGCCAGCGAGAAGAAGCTGCGCGGCGTGATTGTCAAGGAACTGGAAGAGATCAAGAAGAAGTACGGCGACGCGCGCCGCACAGTCATTCAGGACGAGGCAGCCGAGATCAACCTGGAAGACCTCATCGCCGACGAGCAGGTCGCCGTTACGGTGAGCCACTCCGGCTACATGAAGCGGACGCCGATTTCGACCTATCGCCAGCAGCGGCGGGGCGGCACCGGCCGCAAGGGGATGAGCACCCGCGAGGAGGACTTTGTGGAGTATCTCTTCGTCGCCTCCACGCACGATTACATCCTGATGTTCACCAACACCGGACGCGTGTACTGGCTGAAGATGTATGAGACGCCGGAGCTGAGCGCGGCCGGCAAAGGCAAGGCCATCGCCAACCTGGTGTCTCTGCAGCCGGGCGAGAACGTACGTGCCATGCTCGCAGTGCGCGATCTGGAAGAAGAGGACCGGTACGTGTTCTTCACCACGCGAAACGGTCTCGTAAAGAAGACTCCGCTGAAAGACTTCAGCAATGTGAGGTCGATTGGCATAAACGCTATCCATATCGAGAAAGAAGACGAACTGGTCGCCGCCAGTTGTACCGACGGTAACCAGATCGTTTTCCTGGCGACACACGATGGCAAGGCCATCCGCTTCGACGAGAGTGATGTGCGGCCGATGGGCCGCGCCGCTTATGGCGTATGGGGTATGGACCTCGAGCGCGGCGATTACATCGTGGGAATGGCGGTCACGCCCAAGGTTCGCAAGAAGGCGAAGAACGGCGAAGAGCAGGAGGCCAACCTCATCCTCTCCGTCACCGAGCAGGGCTATGGCAAGCGCACCGACGTGGACGAGTACCGCCTGCAATCGCGTGGCGGCAAAGGCGTCATCAATGTGAAGACCACGGCGCGCAACGGCAAGGTGGTCAGTATCATGCTGGTGAACGAGCAGTCCGAGGTGATGGTCATCAGCCAGTTCGGCAAGATCATTCGCATTGATACGAAGACGGTGCGAGAGTGCGGCCGGTCCTCGCAGGGTGTGCGCCTGCTGCACATGGAAGAAGGCGACCGCCTGGCCGCCGCGTCGGTCATCCCGCCGGAAGAGTCCGCAGAGAGCGGCGGGGGCGAGAGCGGCTTGCTGGTGCAATAGCACGACAGCTCTGGGGCCTTATTCGGCCGGGATGTCAGCCTACTGCACCGGCGGCGGCGGCTGGCCGGAAGTGGCGTCCTGCTGGCATTCTTTGGCGGACTTCAGCAGCTTGTCATAGCTCGGAGTGTAGCGGAGTTTGCGCAGCAGCGGGTCAAGCTCCAGCTGTTGGTAGGAGCAGTAGTGCTGGTCGATGGCGCCTTGCAGCATGCGCACTGCCGCCTGCCGTTTGCCGCAGTCGGCGAAGAGCGTACCCTGGTAGTACAGCAGTTCGGCGTCGGGCGCGGCCGGCGGAGTGGTTTCGGCCTCCTGCGCCTGCTGGTCAGCCTCCGCCAAAGGACGCAGACCGAGGCAGGCCTCCAGCAGGTCGCGATGATAGCGAGGCGCGGTCGGCATGCGCGTCACGGCCTCACGTGCTTCGTCAATTTTTCCTTCGCGCAAAAGCAACGACGGCTGCATGTAGTTCGCCCACTCTGAGCCCTGGTCGATCTTAATGAAATCGGCGGCGCGTTTGGTGTCACCCTTTTCCAGGAAAGCCCACGCGCACGAACGGAAGGTGTAGTTTCCCGGATCGAGCGCCAGCGCCTTGTTGCATTCCTGTGTAGCTCGGTCCAACATTCCCGCGTAGCGATAAACGTAACCCATCACGAAATGCGCCTCGGCGCTTTCCGGACGGTTCTTTAGCAACTCTTGCGCTTCCTGGTAAGCCTTGCCCAATTCGGCGCGCTCTACGCGGTTGGTGATGAGCTGTCCGGCAGCGACGATGCGATTCGGATCGAGCCCCACGGCGCGCTCATAAGCATTGTTGGACCGTTGAAAAGCCTCCTCGCCGCCATCCCCATAGCTGTAGTCGTAGTAATAACGAAGACCCAGCTCTTCCCATGCCGGCGCATAGTTCGGATCGGACCCGACGACATGCTCCAGCACTGCGATGGCATCCTTGTTGCCCGCCGTGTCATGCGGCAACGCCAGAGCATGCAAATAGAGATCGTAGGCTTGCGGATCCTTTGGACGAGAGCTAGCTTCGATGGCTCCACCGGCCGCGCCTAACACCGGCAGCAATCCTTGACGCACCTGAGACGACATCTCGTTATTCAAGGCGATGAGGTTGTCTGCCGGCGCGGTGAAGGTGGTCTGCCAACGCAGCCGGTCGGTGCGCGCGTCAGTCGCCTCCAGCGTGACGATGAGGTTGTCGCCCTGCTTCAGGAAGTGTCCGCTCACTACGGTGGCAACGCGAAGTTCGCGACCCGCCTTCTCTGGATCGACGTTATCGCCCGCGTACTTCTGGGTAAGCGAAGACGGACGAACGTCGAGCGTGCGGGTGTACATCAGAGTGCTGGCGATCTCGTCGGCCAGCGCGGAAGTCAGGAACTCGACGCTAACATCGCCGTTGACATTGCGCAGCGGCAGCACCGCGATGGTGTTCTTCAGCGCACCACCGCCGCGCTGTCTGAACCAGAACGCCGCCACCGTGATCAGCGCCAGGAACAGCAACCCACCCATCCCGATTAGAAGATACGTTTGCAGCTTGCTGCTGGTCTGGAAGGTGCTGGTCTTGATGCGATAAGGCAACGGCGGCTTCAGTCGTCCGCTGCCGGTTATCGATGGCTCGGTTTCCCGTTTCAGCGACTCCAGATCGCCCTTCATCGCCAGCGCGGTCTCATATCGGTGGCCGCGGTCCTTCTCCATGGCGCGGCCCAGAATCCCTTCCAGTTCAGGGGGAAGATTAGGATTCAACTTCCGCGGAGAAGCCGGCTTCTGATGCAGCACCGCGTCAATCGTGGTGACCATGTTGGTGCCGGAGAACGGCTTCTTGCCGGTTGCCATCTGGTACATCACCGCGCCCAGCGAGTAGATATCGGTGCGCGCGTCAAGCTCTTCGCCCCGGGCCTGCTCCGGCGACATATATACCGCGGTACCGAAGACTTCCCCCGCAACCGTCAGGTCTTCCTTCGGCTCGCCGTCGCTGCTATCCATCGCGCGCGCCACCTTGGCCAGACCGAAGTCGAGAATCTTGACTATGCCGGAGTTGGTGAGAAAGATGTTGGCCGGCTTGATGTCACGATGGATGATTCCCTTGGCGTGACAGGCTGCCAGCGCATCCGCGACCTGGATGCCGATGTCGAGGATCTCTTCCAGTTCCATGGGTTCGCCGCGCAGCCGTTCCTTCAGGCTCTTCCCTTCCAGCTTCTCCATGACGATGAAAGGATGGCCGTCGTGGTCCTGGATGTCGTGGATGATGCAGATGCTGGGATGATTGAGCTGCGAAGCGGAACGAGCTTCACGGATGAAGCGGTCAAGGGCCTTGCGGTCATTGGCCATGTTGTCGGGAATGAACTTCAGTGCGACATGGCGGCCGAGGCGGGTATCTTCCGCCTCGTAAACAACCCCCATGCCACCACCACCGAGCTTCCCCACGATGCGGTAGTGGGAAACTGTCTGGCCGATCATTCCGAGGGCCGCGGTTTCCATTTGGCGCTTAATGTTAGGCCGCGGCCAGAAGTCCGGTCAACTCGATTGGGGGGTATTACGCATTTCGGGAGATCAACTGTGATTCCTTCCACGGCATGAAAGACGAGATTGTGGGCGGATCTGCGTCACCAGCGCGCAGAAAAAAATCATTGCTCTGAGTTGCCTGGAATCGGTCTCAGCTCCGGGCGATCGCCCGCCGCAGCAACGTCCCCAAAATACCCAGGCTACTGCCCAGAACCAGCAGGACTGACGGCTCGCTAACTGGCCCGCCAATGATTTCCGGGTCAAAACCGTCACCGACGAGCAGCGTCCCACAACCATTGGTCCCCGGACAATCGTATCCCAGGTCGATGGGGATTGTTCCACCGGCGCTGGTCATCGGCGAGTCCAAAAACAAGGCAATATACTTGGAAAAATCTCCGTTGGCGGCGCCGATCAGGCTCGGCAAATAGGAATTGACCATTTGCGTAGCCGTGAAAGCGCCATTAGGATCCCCACCGCCAACCACGACATTGAAACCCTCATACATGGTGATAGCCGAGTCGGTAATAAAGAAGCCAGTGACTGTATTGCCGTTATTGAAGACAACGTCATTAAATGTCCACTCGATGCTGCCGGCCATCGCGCAGATGGAGCCGCCGACCAGCAATGCCAAAACGAACAGCGTCCTCGAAACCGTTTTCATCAACTTTCTCCTGGCAGCGCCGCGTAGACGAAGTTGCGCATAGCTGCAACCCTAGGAGGAGCAACTCACCCTCCAAAGCCTTCTTCTACGTATGCGCCCGAAAGCATGAGGATTACTTCTTAGACCACACGTATTCCCACCGCCATTGCGCAAACTTGTGCCTAGGCAGTGGAAATTGAGAGTCCCTATACGGTCGCCGATGGGGGTTTGTTCCGATTTGGGAATCTCCTCTCGTTTAGGAAGCCGTTCCAACACCGGTCATCAAGGATACTTTGCCGCGCCCCGGCAGTGGAAACCTGTCGCTGTATCCGGTACCGCCCCGCGGGCGATCGATTTCCGTAAAATCGGTAACGGAGTTTAGCCGCAATCTTCCAGCAGCGCTAGTCGGGCGCGATGCGGCTCGCGGCTCGCCATCTCTCTTGGCCTTAGAAGCTCCACTTCAACGCGAACTGGAAGACCCGCGGCCCGTACAACGCATTGATGATTTGCAGCTGACCGAATCCGGCTTCGGGAACCAGGTAACAAACCTGGTTCAGGGTCTGGCCGTCGCCGCAGGTCTTGCCAACCGGCTGGTACTGCACCGGATTTACGCCGTTGCCATTTTGCACGTACCAGTTGGGATGGTTCAGCAGATTGAAGACCTGCACCTGCAAACTGATGCTTTGCCGCTCGGTGATGGGAATTCGCCGGGAAATGCCGAGGTCGATCTGCTGCGTCCACGGCCCATAGAAGGAATCCAGCCCAACGTTGGGACTTGGTCCGGCGCCGTTGATGCCGAGAGCCGAGTTGGCCGTCGTCTGATTCACAGCACTGTCATTCAGGCTGCTGTTGGCGCCAGTGCAGTTAAGCTGGCTCAATGAAATCGATCCTGAAGTAGAAGTCGTGCAGGCGTTGTCAAGCAGCGCCGCGTACGGACGTCCCGAGGAAAAGAGCATCACAGTACTGACCGTCCAATTCGAGAGCAGGCCATTAACCAGGTGCGATTCGAAACGCTTACCCAGGAAGGGCTGATAAACCGCGGACATGACTAATCTGTGCCGCTGATCCAATAAGTAGGGGGCGCGGGTGTTGCTGAAATCAGACTGATTGTTGAAGTCCACGCCATTCGACATCAGGTTCTTGCCATAGGTATAGGACGCCTGCAGGGCCAGCCCCGACTGCAAGCTGCGCTGCAGTTGGACGAAGAAGGAGTTGTAGTTGTTGATCCCCGGACTGATGAGCGCATTAATCTGGTCCAGATTTGGATTGATGCGTCCTTCCTGCAACATTGCACTGTCAAGATTAGGCAGCGCCACCTGCGGCCCGCTGCAGGGCACCTGGGTGGCGTCATTCGGACACACAATATAGGTCGTCGTCCCACTGGGAGGAATCAGGTTCAGATCGTAGGCGCTGGATGAAATCAGGTGCACGCCGCGCGTCCACATGGTGCCCAGGCTGAGAGTCATGTTAGGAAGGATCTCGCGCTCAATCTGCAGGCTCGATTGCAGTACATAGGGGAAGCGAAAGCTCGGATCCACCAGGGATATGTTGGGCGCGCCGAAAAGGGACGGATCGCCGATGCGTCCCGGAAACACCGCGAGTTGTTGATTGGGAGCAAGGTCTGGGTTGTAGGTGGCCAGTGCCGAGGATTGTTGTGTAGGCAGCCCGTTGGAGATCACCGCGTTGCGATAATTCAGTCCGTTAAAGTTCTCGTAGAACCAGCCAAACCCACCTCTAACCACAGTCTTGCTGAGTGGCTGCCAGGCAAAACCGAAGCGCGGAGCGAATCGCTGGTATTGATTAGGGAATTGACCGGTCAGCGGAAAGGCCGGATTCTCTTTCGGCTGGGGATAAATCTGGAAGTCTTCGCGGAGGCCAAACTCGAGGGTCAGATCCGGCCGCACCTGGTAGGCGTCTTGGACATAGAAGGCCAGATACGGCACCTGAAAGGAGAAAACCGGGTTTCCGGCCGCTTGGGCAAAGGTGTCGTAAATTCCCAGCGCAAAGTTGGGGAAGCTGGAAAATGAGTAGGTACCCGCGAGCGTGCCGTTCTGCCGCTGTGCATCGGGATCGAAGCCGCCAAAAGATGTGTCGGTCACCTTGGTGATGCTGCCTTCGACGCCGAACTTGAGACTGTGTTTGCCCCAGACATAGTTAACGCGGTCAGCCACTTCCCACGACCATTCGTTGGTGCGGCCGGCGGCAAAACCCGCGTTCCCCAATTCGAAGTTCGACGGTATCGACAGCAGCACGGATGGCAGGGTCGGATCCACGATCCCAGTGGGCGTGGAGTATTGGTCGTCGCGCGCAAAGCTGACATGAAATTCGTTCAGCGCACTGCCGCCCAAAGCATGAGTCCAACCAAACGCCGCCTGGTAGTCGCGAAGGTAACTGTTGGCCAGCGTGCTGATCCCGAACAGCGGCGTCGAAGAAGACGTGATCTCGCCGTTCGGCGAGTCGAAGCGATTCATGTTCAAGCTGAGGTAGAGCTGGTCTTTTTGGCTGGGATTGAAGTCAAGCTTCGAGAATAGTGCGAAATCATTACGGTAACGTGAGTGTGTGCCCAGGTTGGATTGGATGGCATACAGGGAGTTGGAAACTTGCTGTAAATAAATCGCGTTGGACGGATCAGGCTGGTTGAGAGAACTGGGGACTGGCAACGGCCCGTTCGGCGGGGGCAAGGCGACACCAAGTGGCACGCCGAAGTCCGCCTGCGTTACCGACTGGTAGTCAGAATTGATTACCGAGACAGGATTCTGCTCAAGCTGCTGTTCGTAGTCGGCGAAGAACCAGAGCTTCTGCCGGATGATAGGACCGCCGACCGAGCCTCCAAACTGCTGGAGAATGTCCAAGGAACGCGGAATGCCGCTCTCCAGGTTGATGGCGCTGTTAGCGCCGGTACCAGAATTGCGGTTATAGTAAAAGGCGTTGCCGTGAAAGGTATCGCCACCTGACTTGGTAACGGTGTTCAAGAATCCGGTCGCCCCCGCGCCATAGGCGGCGGAATACGGCGATATTGCGACCTGGAATTCCTGGATGGCATTTTCGCCGAACACATATGGCACGCGCTCGCCGCCCCGTGCGTTTCCAAAATAGTTGCTGCTGGCGTTGGCGCCGTCAACGGTGAAGAAGTTGGCTCCGTTACCATTGGCATACCCCGAATCCTCGCCGCCTTGTTCTCCGCCAAAACTGACCAAGCCGGTTTGACCATCCGAGCTCGCGTTCGGAGTGAGCAGCGAGAAATCCGTGTAGCGACGACCATTCAGCGGCAGATCGCTCAACAGATTACGACTCACGACTGTGCTGGCGCTCGAATCCGTTGTGCGCAGGGTTGGGACCTTGGCTGTAACCTCCACCGTCTCTGAGTGCGAACCGGCTTGGAGCCGGGCATCTACGGTCGTCGTCTGACCCACTTCTACGGTCACCACACTCACATTGACCGTGCGGAAACCGGGCGCGGTTATCTTCATGGTGTATTCGCCAATGGACAGCGAAGGAAAGACATAGGCGCCATCGCGATTGCTGGTTTGTCTGGCAGTGGTTCCGGTGGACAGGTCGCGTGCTTCGACGCTCGCCCCGGCCACGACTGCTCCGCTGGGGTCCGACAGCACGCCCCGAATGGCGCCCGTCCTGACGACAGTCTGAGCTTGGCCCTCCAGCACGCCGAAGGTTGCCAGCATAAGTAAGCCGCAAACTAGCTGAGCAAGAAAAGCTTCGGTTGGAGTTAACCGCAGCGGAGAGACCGATAGCCTTCGAGTTACGTCAGAGTTCATGAGCGTGGATTTCTATTTTGACATTTCGAAACACCACAACACACGCCGGATTGTAGCCATTACTGCGAATACAGCGACGTCATGACTGCATTCATCGCAATCATGTGGACGGCACGTCCCTCGACTAAACGCACAGAGCGATCTCGATGATCTAGAGGCAGCTTCACTGCGAGTCTATAAGACCTTCGCAAAGTTATGGCTGGCATCTGGACGTAACCTGGCATGGCTGACAATCTCGCAGTCATCTTGACCAGCACACTCTATCCCGCGGAACAAAGTTCCACTTCGGGACCACCAGGTTACTTTCGTAAGTTGACCCTGCGGAGTTTTGTTGCTCTTCCATATGCCTTCCGCCTAGGCTGAAGGTTGGGCGGGAGCCAGTTGAGGTGTGTCCGAAAGCCAGGGGCTAGGGGTCAGGGCCAGGGAAATCAGCCGTCACACTGAATGGGTGCCGTTAAGTCCTTTAGAATGTGGTACGCGATTGTAACTCATTACGGCTCTATTATTTGCGAGCATCCTCCCGCTAAGTTATTGATTTCAGGGTATCGTCAGGAGATAGGTCGTCAGCGAATGGTGCTCAATGCCAAGTGCTAAATGCTAAGTGCTAACTGCTAACTGGCCCCTGTCCAAAAGCGAAGAGCGAATCGTGGCATCCTCTCACTCGTCACCGAGCCGGTTGACCTACGTCACAGCTTTCCGGCGGCGATTGCGCTACAAAGAAAGTAGGCAATCGGGAGGCACCCTCTTGCCGGCGACCTGGCCGACCAGGGCGTTCCCTGTAGCGCCCCCGCCCCGTGGGGGAGAATGGTCGCGCAAGATGGCAACCGCACAGCTCACACCAGTCGGACTGGGCATCCACAATGTACTCATTGCGACGGATTTTTCGCGTTGCTCCAACCTGGCCCTCAGCTTCGGACTGGAACTGGCGCACGGCTACCGCGCGAACGCGTATGTCGCCTCCGTGCTGCCGACCGATCAGTTCATGGTCGCTGGCCCCGAGGCGTACGAAGCCGCCAAAGATGCGGCCCGGCGAGATCTGCTGGAACTCAAGCAGGAGCTGCGCAGAAAGCACTCCTACATCGAGGGCGAAGACTATCACCTGTTCCTGCTGGAAGGTGAGGTTGCGGAGTCGATCCTCGACTTCGCCCGGCAGAAGCAAATTGACGTGATCGTTGTTGGCACCCACGGCCGTGGAGGCTTGGGCCGCGCCCTGATGGGTTCGGTCGCCGAGCAAGTCTTCCGGAAATCACCGGTGCCGGTGCTGACGTTTGGGCCTCACCTGCAGCGGATCGCGCGCGCCGGTACGCCCAGGAGCATATTGGTGCCGGTGGATTTCACGCCTGCTTCAACGCGGGCGGCGCGCTATGCGGTGGCGATGGCCAAAGAGCACAGCGCGGCTCTGACTCTGCTGCACGTAATCGAACGCTGGCCGAGCCAGGCGCAAGCTGACCGCGCGCGCGTGATGCAATCGCTGCGAGAGAAGGTCGAGGACCTCGTACGCGAAGAAGCCAAAGGTCTGCGGTGCAACGTCCGCATTGAAGTGGGACGGGTGGTGGATACCATCCTGTACACCGCTGACAGTACCGAGGCCGATCTGGTGGTGCTGGGTGTGCGGCCCCGGACTGGGCTGCTCAATCGGCTCATGTGGCCGCACGCTTATGAGATTGTGCGCGAGGCCGCATGTCCCGTGTTGACGGTGCGCGGAGAGGTTGAGGAGCGCTGATTGCTAGCGCGGATCGCAAGCTCAATCTTGTTTTTGGCCCAAAGGAGCTGCGCTTTGCCATCGCATCCAATGGCTACTTTGGCTGCGCGCCGTCTAGCATCGTCAAGAGCATGATCATCTCCGTTCGCGCATAGATGGCATGTGGAAGATTGGCTTCCATGAACACCCACGAGCCGGCAGAAAGCTCTTTCTCCTCGCCGTCGAGGTTCACGCGCGCATCGCCTTGGAGGATCTCGATAATGGCTGGCACCGCAGCTGTATGCTGCGACAATTCCTGTCCGCCGGCGAAGCCGAACAATACAACCTTCAAATAGTCATCGCGATGAATGGTACGACTCAGCGTTCCGTCTTTCGGAATCTCAACTTCCTTCAGCAAGTTCGGTACGACCTTGTAGCTCGGCATGAGGCATCCTCCCTATCAATCAGTGGTACGGATAAAAGATGAAAAACAGCAGAGATATCGCGGTCAGAACCCATAATCCCGGCTTCAGTTCTCCTAGTTTTCCGGCGACGATCTTGCAAATCGGATACAGCACGAAGCCGGCGCAGATTCCGATGGCGATGTTGAACGTGAAGGCCATCAGCACAACGACCGCGAACGCCGGAACAGATTCGCTGTAGTCGGCAAAGTCGATGTGCTGGATCAGCGTCAGCATAAACAGGCCGACGATGATGAGCGCCGGCCCGAATGCCTGCGGCGGAATCGCTGCCACGAAGGGCGCGAAGATTAGCGTCAGCAGAAAGCAGGTGCCGGTAACGAGGACCGTGAAGCCGGTTCGTCCCGGCCTCGATTCCGGTGGCCGACTCGACATAAGCACCAGACGTACTGCTGCCCAGGGCGGGAGCGACACAGTTCATGACCGCGTCCACCAGCATTGGGCGTTCGATCTCCGGCAGGTCTCCGTTCTCATTGAGGAACCCGCCGCGCGCCGACACACCGATCAGGGTGCCCATGGTGTCCACGAATGCCGTAATGAAGATGGTCAGTACAACGGGGAATGCGCGCCAGGTAAGCGCTCCCCGAAAGTCGAGTTGCCAGACGATGGGCGTAATGCTCGGAGGCATGCTCACGATTGCACGAGGAGGTGCGGCGACGTGCGCAACGAAAGCTACCAGCGCAGTAACCACGATGCCCAGCAGAATTGCACCCGGAAACTTTCGGATCACCAGAATTGCGATCAGGATGAAGCCGAACATGGCCACCACTGCGGGCGGCGAAGTGAGGTTGCCGGCCTGCACGGGAGCACCGGGAACGCCCAGCTTCACCAGTCCGGTTTCATTCAGGCCAATGAAGGTGAGAAACAAACCAATCCCGACCGCGAAGCTGTATCGCAGCACTGTTGGCACGCCGTCCACAATCCATTGCCGCAGGCGCAAAACCGTCATAACGATGAAGGCAGCTCCGGCGATGAAGATTGCGGCCAGCGCGGTCTGCCAGCTAAATCCCAAAACTTTACACACTGTGAAAGCAATCAATGCGTTCTCGCCCATGTAAGGCGCGATTGCAAACGGACGGTTGGCGTAGAAGGCCATGAAGTAGCACCCAAACACAGCCACGAGAACTGTGGCCACAAACGATGGGCCTTCCAAGAAATCCAGCAGCCGACAGGATCGCAGGGTTTACTACCACGATGTAGGACATTGTGGTAAAGGTCGTCAGGCCGGCGACAACCTCGCGGGTCAACGTCGTGTGATGTCCATGAAAGGCAAAAAGCGCATCCAGGAGCTTCAAGTGCACCTCGGTGCTTTTGTGTGGGGGCGGCAAGTAACGATCATGGCATGTGCCGTCGATTGGTCCGAGTTGCGTGGCATGAGCGGCTGTTGTTCAGTCGGTGGGCCTCTCCTTCGGCGGCGCGGAGGCGAAGAAATCCTGGCGGAAGCGTTGCACGTAATTCCAGATCAACTCTTCCACCCGCTTAGGATCGGCTGACTTCACGATCAGTCCAACGTGGTGCTTCTTATCGTTCATGCGCCAGACAATCTCCGGGTCAATGTATGCGGATGAGTCGGGATCCTCCTGCCGCGCAAGTGAGATGAGCAGCCCGGCAGAATCGCCGTGGGGCGTGGGCGGCCCGTATGGAGTCTTGCCGCCGGCAATCTCGAGCTTGGCCCACTCTCTCCACATGTTGATTCCGGTGGCGGCTTCAATGAGGTCGGCAATGTGCGCGCCTCCCACGCGCGCCGATGTTCGAGGAAGTAGAGCCTGCCATCGTCGCGACCGCAAATGAATTCGCTATGCGAGACGCCGCGCACCAACCCAAACGCCTTCAGCACCTTCTCATTCAGGTCTATCAGGGGCCGCGACTCGTCTGAGTCAGGAGGCAACGTGCGAGTGGTGAAGATGTCTCCTTCGTGCGAAACATCCATCGGAGGCCGCCCGTAGCGGCTGGCAATAGCGAACAGCAATTCACGGTCCTCAAAGATCGAATCCACGTGGTAGATGTCGCCAGGCACATATTGTTCCAGCAGAAAATACGACTGCTGGTCACCCAGTTTGTCCAGCGCTGACCAGAACTCATCGGTGGAATGAATCTTCTTGATCCCAATGGAGCCGGCAAACGAACGCGGCTTGAGCACCCATGGTGGCGGCACGCGATCGAGAAATTCGCGTAGGCTGGCATGGTTCAACACGTGGATAAAATCAGGCACGAGCAGGCCTTCATCTCGCGCCTTCGTGCGCATAGCAAGCTTGTCGCGGAAATAGCGTGCCGTGGTGTCGCCCATTCCGGGCGTGCGCAGATGTTCCCGCAGAGTTGCGGCGGTTTCCACGTCGAAGTCATCCAGAGCGACAATGCAGTCAATGTTCTCTTTGCGGGCCATGTAGCTGACGCCTAGTAGCACGTCCGCCACCTTCCATTTCCTGTCCACGTCCGGAATGTAGAAGGTCTCGTCAATGCTCTCGCGCGGCCAATCCTCACTGGCGAGACTCTGCGAGGTAAGCAGGAGAACGCGGCAGCCTTGCTGCCGGCACTCACGAATGAAATCGACACCTTTGAAATAGCTGGCAAGACAGAGAACTGTCACTGGGCGAGTTCCCGGATTAGCAGGCGTGGCCGACGAGGGCATGCAAGCTCCCTGATGCACTTCGGATGAAAATACACCACTGTATCACTTGTGGAAAGCGCTGGGCTCGTCAGGGATGCCTCACGCAGCCAGGGTAATCATGGGTGTTGATGAGGGTCTTCCCCGACAGCAATTGGCCGGAACCGATCAACCAGTACAAACAACACCAGAACGCCGGCTGGGAGGTACATTGCCCGCAACTCCCATGTGTGCTTCATGAGTGTTCCCAGGGCAGCGCCCACTAAGTGGCCGAGAATCCAGGCGGCAGCAAGTATCGCAGAATGGCGAACGTCCGGTTGCCTGGCCGCAAGCCTGGCCGTCTCTAATAGGGCGCTCGATTGCCGGAGCCGGTCGTAACCCCAAAAGATTGCCTCTGTAAACGACTCAGCAAACTTAGTCAGAGTCCCGGTGACAAATGTCGTGTAAACCGTGAGCGGGCCGACGTGTGTCAGGGTCACCGTCTGCACGCCCATCGCGAATGCCAGCATTGCCACCAACGCGAAATAGACAGGCGAGTGAAGATCCA
>CAWGMV010000016.1:0-16599 GCA_963823635.1 uncultured Acidobacteriaceae bacterium
GCAGGCAACCAAGTCGAAGCACAGCAGCAGGCTCGTGATGCTCTCCAATTGCTCGAGGTCATGCGCAAGGATCCAGGCGCGGAGAAAATCTTGGAACGCTCTGACTTCAAGACCATGTATGAAGAAGCAACCCGCTGGTCGCAAGCCACTAAGAGCTGAGCAGTGTCACTTTCTCACTCTGGCAGGATGAAGTCGCTGGGTTGCGATCGTGTTGCCGGATGGAAGCGGCTTTTGTAAGCGCCCGAACAGGCAAAAATCAGGGTGCAGGCCGCGGCCTGCACCCTTTCGTAATTCGAGAATCAGCACCTCATTTGACGAACTGGAAAACATCGGGGCCTACCATCAAACCGGTATCAAAGGTGGCCACAACGTTCACACAGCCGCCAGAGTTTTGGCTCGTTTGCCAGTTGAAGGTGTAGGTCCCGCCACCATCGTTCATCAGGGGCCCTCCGCGTATCGGCGTTGGCGACGAGGAATGCACTCCCTTAGGTCCACCCGGACAATTGACAGTAACCGTGCCCAGGTTGACCCACGGCGCAGTGCAGCTTCCCGGAGCCGGACTTGGGCTGTTGCAGTAGTTGAGATTCGTTACCCCCATGCCTGCCGTGTTGTAGTAGGTCCATTCCAAGGGCACGATCTGGCCAGGGGTAATGGGATTTGTTCCCATATTCGAAAATCCTTGAAATCCCACGAAGGCGGAAAAGTTGCCCTGGATGATCGGATCGTTGGGGGTGAAGGCTGCAACAAAGCATGAATGCCCGCCGCCACTGCCCTGATGCGTAACGTCCGACGAGTAAAAGAGGAAAATATTCTTGTCGAAAAGGCTGCTCGGACAAGTTTGCCCGCTCGCCTTCAGGAAGCCAGGACCGCCGATACCCGCTACCCCGGGAGGGAAGGTGTAATGGGTGGTGGCCGTGTAAAGAAACGTCTCGCAATCCGACGCCCCTGAACAACCCAGTTGGAACTCGGGACAGATGAAGTTTCCAGTCTCGCTGAAATCGCCATACGGGGCGCAGCTAAACGTGGAGAACATGGTACCTGGGTTAAACGTGTTGGACGGTGTGGAACCCGGATTGGACGAGGACTGCAGTACCGGAGCCACGGATAGGGTGATCTGCTCGCCGCCTGCGTTGCTGACGGCTGCTACCTCATAGTCGTCCACGCCGAATGGGAATTTAATCGTAGCTCCCGACTTCAGAGTTTGCGTCTGTGTGGCTGTGTATCCACCGCAGGCCAAGCTGTCCGGGTCTAGCCCAAACCTTCGCGAGTCCCCGGGATTGAGCGTGCCGGTAAAGCTATCAGAAGCCGGAGCGCAACCGGTGGAAGTGCCTGCGAGGGTTATGGTGCCGGTAAAACTTGTTGTGCTGTTGTTCTTGACATCGAGAAACCCCGTAGCTCCATCAGGACCACCGACACAAATTGGTTCGATTGGGCCGGTGTTTCCCGGGGAGTTGCAGCCGCCGTCATAACCGCCAGTGACGACACCAAAACTGTATCCGTTACCTGTGAACGTGAACCCTCCACGCTTCACGGTGTAAACCGCCCATTGTGCTCCGTTATCACAACCCGTCGGCGATCCGCCCTGGAGTACGTAAGCGTCCGTGACGAGAGCATAGCCCTTCCCAGAGTCGCAAGGGCTGGTCAGAACGGTGGCAGAATGAATCTGGCTGTCGTACACCGCTAGATTCACAGACGTACCGTTGATGGTGCCTTGGATGGTGAGCAGTGAGCCGCTTTCAAGCTGCTGCGAAAAGGCGGTCGCGGCGGTCAACAGCACGAGCACCGCACATTGAATCGTCTGACGAACCAGTTTCATCTCTTCTCTCTCCTATACTTGAAAAAAGGCGTGGGGCCCACGCGTTCGCGACTGGCGGGCCTCTCCAAGAACCACTGCCGCCGCAGGTTCACCCGGCCATGCGTCAAATGTCTCATACAGCCATGCAGAGTTTGGCAATCCAGAAGGGCAGGCTAGGTTTTCATTGTAGCGGAATTCCGGCCGAGCAGTGGTGAATGTCAAATCTAATTCTCTCGCCCAGGATGCACATCGCAGGCAGCGGGGCTGCGCCAGTAACTAACCTCGTACCTGTTATGAAAAGAGCTTGCTCCGCAGGCCATAGGCCGCACCCAGTAAGCCGGGAATAAGTATCAGCAGGATATTCGGCTCTGGCAGGGGGACGCCATCAATTTCAAATGCGTGCTCGTTAAACAGCCCACTAATCCACGGGCCGGTGGCGCTGCCATTCTCGTTAAATGCGACGTTACCCGCAGCATCCTGATAGTTGTAATCCCAAAGCTGTTGCGTGTTGGCATCCGGCTCCAAAGCAACCAGCCAATACGAACCGGGTCCCAGTGTGCACGCAGCACCGCTGCAGGTAAAATTGACGAGTCCGCCGCCGTTTCCATTGCCCCACGGAAGTATCATCCCGACCTGCGTCAATTGTGCCAAGATGCTGCCCGGCATTCCACCGTTATTGGATTCGATGTAGAGATTCAGCGGATTGTTGCCGCCCGCATAGTTGCCCAGGGCGAGCATCGCGTTCATCACATTCGCACCAGTACCGAGGGTGAACTGGTCGGCTACCACCTGATTGTTGAAGTTGCTGCCGTCAACAAAATCGGCGCTGTTGGGATCATACGAATTTCCGGGCCCTAAGGTGGTATAGAGAATGCTGCCCGCAGTAGCACTTATGGAGCAAAGCATGGTACCGAGAAGCATCACTATGGCGAAAAGCCCACTCTTACGAAGTACGAAGTTCAATTTTCGTCCCTCCTCGTCCTGATTTCCCGGAGCTCGACTACAGTCACACTGGAGCCTTCGGCTGCGGAGAGCCTCTATGTAAGCGGGCATTTACAGTTCCACTTTTTGTGACTGTAAGTTGTTGCAGGCTAGAGAGGCACTCCGACTTTCCCTGCCCTATGCGCAAAGTTTTTCCCAATCATTTGGGCAAGAATTTGCTTAACTTAAGCCAGAACCTACATTTTGCCGCCGCTGGCGGCACTTGATAGTAAGGCTGGCATAGTAGAGATACCCGGGATTGTCCGCCCTGCTTCCTTTAGTGCCTCCGAAAACGGTGACCCAATCTGCTCAACCTGCTATGGCGCGAAAATGTGGGCCTGTTAGCCCTCTTGGCAGTCGATATTTACAGAGAGAAAACGCTTCAGGAGCCCCGAGCTTTTTGAGGGCGTCTTGCCACAACGTTCCTTTGCCGCAAACGCGCCGCACTGTTTGATTGTTCCGTTCACCAAGTAGTCTTGATCAGTAGGTACGAAGGTCCGATTCCTTGCGCGCTCTCATTGACCCTCAGGGCCGGTGGGTCTTTTGGCGGCAACTCTCTGGACTCTCGTGGAATTAGGCACGCTGCCCTTTCCGTTTCAGGAACATCCAACCTAGTGCGCCTGTCGCGGACTCGGTGGCGCCACAGAAGGAGGGGACTCTGTTTCATGAAGAGGAGGTCCAGCAACGAACCAAGCCTATCGCCAACACAGAGCGATGGCTCGATTCCGCAGACCAGTCTGGCGCCTACTGCAAACACGATTGCTCAATTGCGCGAAGCGGCGGCCGGATGCAGAGCCTGTGACCTTTGGAAGACGGCGACACAAACGGTGTTTGGGGAAGGGCCATCGAAAGCAACAATCATGTTCGTGGGTGAGCAGCCCGGAGATCGCGAGGACCGTGCCGGCCATCCCTTCGTCGGACCCGCGGGAAAGCTACTGGACGGGGCGCTGGCGCAGGCCGGCATCGCGCGCAAGGAAGTTTACGTGACCAATGTGGTCAAGCATTTCAAGTGGTCCGGCGAACGTGGAAAGCGACGAATTCACAAGAAGCCGCGCTCAGTGGAAATTCGCGCCTGCCGTCCGTGGCTGGAAGCTGAGCTGCGAATCGTTAAGCCACGAGTGCTTGTCTGTCTGGGTGCCAGTGCGGCGCAGTCCCTGCTGGGCAAAGATTTCAGCGTGAACCGGCAACGCGGCCAACCTGTAGAGTCGCCGCTGGCTCCCTATGCCACGGCCACGGTTCATCCATCGTCGATTCTGCGTGCCCCCGACGACCAGGCGCGCCATCAGCAGATGCAGGCCTTTGTCAAGGACCTGAAGAAAATTGCCCGGCTGGCGCGCATGAACGAAGCGGCGTAGAGACCGTCAGCTTCGATTTCCGACTCCTGGTATGCGCCGCAAGATTTCCCTTGCAGCTCGGTAACCGCTGGCGATCGCTCCGTGAACAGTGCCGTTGTTGCCCATCACATCGGTCGCCTCTCCGGCGAAAAACAACGTATTTTCCAGCGGGTCGGCGAGGGCCTGTTGTGCGCCATCCGCCCCAACTTTGCCATAACTGTACGCGCCGCGCGAAAACGGATCGTTTTGCCAGTCGTGGAAATAGCCGTTCTGCAGCAAGCGCTCGAGTTTTAGCGAATCCACACGCAGCAACCTGCCAAGCGTCTGCAAGCTACGCTCGATTACAAATGATTCGTCCTGGCCCGACAGTCGCTCGGCCGCGCGGAATGGCGCCCAGCCAGTGATGATCGGCAGCCGTTCAGGCATGGCCGTCCACCACGTAGGAAACCATTCATCCTGCGAGAACAGAAATCCCAAATCTGACAGCGTCGCGGTTTTGCCGGGTGGAGAAATCTTTTCCCAGAAGCGCTCGCGAAAACGAAGCGTCACTCGGATCACGCTCCCCATCTCCAGGCGGTCAAGGGCGTCGAGCTTTGGTTGCGGAAGCGGCGGCGTGAATTGCACCGCGCCCGCCTGTCCGAGGGGCGCCTTTAGCACCGCCAAAGGCAATGTGACCAGCACTCGTGGGGCGCTGAGTTCGACCGATTTCTCAGCTCGATTGGCGGTGACTTCTACAGCTGCGGGAGCCCACCCGACTTCTTCCACAACCGTGCCAGTGCTGATTGCCACGTTGTAGCCGGCGAGTCGCTTTCGGAATAGCTCGACCAGTTCGGCATATCCGCCCCGTGGTCGAAAGGCGCGCTCACCGTCAACCGCTTTCTCCGCTCGCATGCTCTGCACCAGCCAGTGCACTCCAACCAGAGCGGGATCGGCGGCATTGAAGCCGGTGACGTATCCGATCGCGCGCCGTTTGACTTCTTCCGCTTTGGCATCATTCGCATCCTTGCTACAGCAACGTTCCAGAAAGTCCAGAAATGATTCGTCGGGAAGAGAGTCATCCATCTGGTCGAGGATGGCGTCCACTTGGGAGAAAAAATCGCAGGGACACAGGCGTGCGCCCGAGACGCACCACGGGTCGCCTGTCACTTCGACGATCTCCACGCCCGCCTGCTGCAGCGGCTGCCAGATCTCGGCGGGCTTGCCATGGATGAATTCCGCTCCCAACGCGATATCCGTACCGGGCGCTGAGAAAATGCGGCCCCCAATCCGGTCGCGCGCCTCCAGAATGTAAACTAAAAGGCCAGCGCTGCCCAATTCGCAGGCAGCAGCCAGCCCCGCAACGCCTGCACCGATGATAAGCACATCCGGTTCCGCCACGGTGCTACCTTTCACGCTACGAACCGCCGGTCAATTAGATGCATCCCATAAGACTGTCGAGATTCGTCATGTCACTACCTTTGAGCAAACACTACAAGCCCATGGAGGCGCAGCCTGCGATCAATCTGCCCAGCGGACCAGAGTGGCAATATGAGCCTAAATGGGATGGTTTCCGCTGTATCGCCTTTCGCGATGGCAAGCGGCTCGAGCTGATATCAAAATCGGGCAAACCGCTGACTCGATATTTTCCGGAGCTGATGAGTGCGCTCTCGGCTCTCGCCGCCAGACAGTTCGTACTCGACGGCGAGATCGTCATTGCGGTGGACAGGACGCTCTCCTTCGACGATCTGTTGATGCGAATTCATCCCGCCGCCAGCCGCATTCAAAAGTTGAGCCAGTCCACACCAGCTACTTTCATCGTCTTCGATTTGCTGATAGATGACACCGGAGCATTGTTGGCAGACTTGCCTCTCGAAAAGCGCCGGGACAAACTCGAGCGCTTCGCCACCCGATATTTGAAAGCGAACCGCGTGATTCGACTTTCCCCGGTGACAGAGGAAGTGGCTGTCGCGCGTAAATGGTTTCATCTCGGAGTTGCATTGGATGGGGTTATCGCTAAACGACGAGATCTGGCTTATCAGTCGGGGAATCGAACAGGCATGCAGAAAATCAAGCGGCAGCGCACCGCTGATTGCGTGGTCGGGGGTTTTCGCTATCTCAGCAAGAAAAAGCAAGTTGGCTCTCTGCTGCTCGGTCTTTATGATGACGCCGGTAAGCTCGATCATGTTGGATTTACATCCTCAATCCACGACAAGGACCGACGAGCGCTGACCGAAAAGCTTACGAAACTCATCAAGCCGCCGGGCTTCACCGGAAACGCCCCGGGAGGCCCGAGCCGCTGGAGCAGCGAACGCTCCGCTGAGTGGCAGCCGCTGGCGCCGAAGCTGGTCGCGGAAGTCCAGTTCGATCATTTCACTGGCGGCCGTTTTCGGCATGGCACCAAGTTTCTTCGCTGGCGTCCCGACAAAACTCCTCGCGATTGCACGTTTAAGCAGGTAGAACGTGAGAGCCAGTCCGCGCTGAACTTGTTGTGAGCGGTTTCATTTACGGCAGCGCGGACGAGGCTGTGCGCCGCGGCCTTGGGCGTTTGCTATAGCGGAGCGGAGAGCCGGCAATAGAAAGGCCCCGTTCCCATTGAGCGAGGCCCTCTTTGCCGTTTCGCCGTGACATCTACACCGGGGAGGTTCGTCAAATACGGCCTAGAAGCAACAAAATAACTACAATGACAAGAACCAGACCAAGGCCGCCACTGGGATAGTACCCCCAGCCACCACTGTAGGGCCATGTCGGCAACGCCCCAATAAGTAACAAAATCACTATCACAATCAGAATTGTTCCCAGCATATCTTCCTTCCTTCTTGCTTGCATTAACGTACTAACTAGACTTCTTTTTAGGGACCTTCGCGCCTTTCTTGCGGGCCTCGGAAAGGCCGATGGCGATTGCCTGCTTCCTGCTATTCACAGTTCCGCCTTTGCCACCTTTACCGGACTTCAGCGTCCCTTTTTTCTCGCGATGCATCGCGCTCTTCACGCTCTTTCCTGCGGCCTTACCGTACTTTGCCATTGCAACCCTCCTGGTTGACCCTTTATTCCTGTCCCGGCGCCCGCGCGTTTACCAGCCGCGGCACCCTCGTCACGGCGGGCAGGGTGATCTCTTGCCTCATGTTGGGCCGGCGAATGATGACCGGCGTGTGCAAGGTAACCGGCCGGTTACTTTCCGCCGACTTCAATAGCGCCTGGATAATCCGAACATCGGCCAAGCCATCGCGGCCTGAAGGCTCCGGCTCTTTATCGTTCAAAATACAATCGGAAAAATATGCGATCTCCGCCGCGAACTGGTCGCGCTTCGCGAAAGTCTTCTTGGACTTTCTATCGCCAATGACAGTTTCAGATTTCAAGGCTTCGGCCATCTCATACGCGGGATCCATTTTCAGGACGCCTTTGCTCCCAATGACTTCGAAAACCGAGCGGTCCGCCACCCCGAAGCTGCAAGTGAACGACGCGAAACGATCATGCGGAAACTTAAGCAAGCCGGTAGTGGTGCCAGGCACCTCGCGGAAGCGGTTTCCATCCCATCCGAAGTTCCATGCGAAGACTTCTTCTGGCTCGTCGAGGAACAGATAGCGCGCAGCATTGATGCAGTAAACACCCATGTCGTAAACTGCTCCGCCTCCCACGTCCTTCTTTAGCCGGGAGTTCCCTGCCTTAACCTGCTGCGAGAAGACCGAGGTAATGATGCGGGGCTCACCAATCTTTCCTGAGTTCACAGTTTGGATGGCATGCAGATTGCCGCGCTCAAAGTGGAGGCGATAGGCAATCATGAGCTTGATCCTGGCTTTTTCCGCTTCCGCGATCATCGCCTCGCAGTCAACCTCGTTCAGCGCCATAGGTTTTTCACACAGGACATGTACGCCTGCCTGTGCTGCCGCCTCCGTATAGGCTCGGTGCATGTGATTGGGCAACGCGATATACACGGCGTCCACTTCCCCACTGGCGAGGCAATCTGCATATTGTTCGTAGGAATAGGCGTGCTTCACCCCGTACTTGCGGGAGAGACTCTTGAGTTTCTTCGGGTCGCTGGAAACCAGCGCCGTCAACGTGGAGTTGGTCTGTGCATGTTCAAACGCCGGTAGCACTGCAACCTGCGATATGTAACCCAGCCCAACCACGGCATATCGAATTTTGCGTCCGTTTTTGGCCATCGTTTCCGCCCCTACTCTTTACGAGTGCAACAGTGGATAAGATGCACAACCCGTGACGAGAGGAGGTCTGACGTGTGCGCAGGCTATCTCCGCGTCCTCCGGCATCTCCAAGCACGGCTCTCTGCAACTAATTACGGTATTGCTACAAGCGTGCTGGTGAGGACAACGATCCCCCAGAAAGCGAATAATCTGCGCAAATCAGCGAGTCAATAGGCTCGCACCGGGAGGGCACTATGACAAAGGATTCGTTAAAGCAACTTTATGTGGATGAGCTCAAAGATCTTTTCAGTGCGGAAAAGCAGCTGACCAAGGCTCTGCCAAAGATGGCCAAAGCAGCTACTTCCGTGGACCTCAGGGAAGGCTTCGAGCAACATCTTGAACAAACTAAGGGACACGTCGAGCGGCTGGAGGAGATCTTCGAACAGCTCGAAGAGCGGCCGGGCGGAAAGAAATGTATGGGTATGGAAGGCCTCGTCAAGGAAGGCTCAGAAATCATGAGCGAAGACTTTGGCGACGAAGTGATGGACGCTGCCTTGATTGCAGCCGCGCAGCGGGTGGAGCACTATGAAATCGCCGCCTACGGCACGGTTGCTGCCTACGCGGACTTGCTGGGCCAGTCTGAACAGGCGTCGCTCTTACGTCAGACTTTGGAAGAAGAAAAAGAAACCGACAAGAAACTGACCGAACTCTCCGAAGACATTAACGTCTCGGCCCAGGCGTCTCCGTCCAGCGAAGAGAACGCCAAACGAAAATCGCGCAAAGCGGCTTAAAGTCCAGGCTTGCGGGCTCACCGTCCGGTGGGCCCTGGCATTTCTTACTTACGTCCTCGGGGTTCGCTTGGCGGCAACTCTTCTATTTCTAGCGGCATCTGGGAATTGTTACAGAGAGATAAAGATCTGTACCCAGGATCGACGGTGCAAGAGCTCCTAATTCGTTTCCTCCTCGGCGGCTTCGTGGTGTCCGCATTCGCCATCCTGGGAGATACGATGAAGCCCAAGAGTTTCGCTGGTCTTTTTGGCGCGGCGCCTTCCGTGGCCCTGGCGACGCTCGGCCTTACCATTACGCAACATGGAAAGGGTTATGCAAGCATAGAAGCCCGCTCGATGCTACTCGGCGCTCTGGCATTCTGCCTTTACGCCTACCTGGTGAGCCGCTTACTGCTTCGCCACAAGTTTCCGGTCTGGCCGGTTGCCGCCGGATCGTTAGTCGTGTGGCTGGGATCGGCGTTGGGACTCTGGTATTGGCTGGTGCGCTAGCTTGAGGGTCACAGTCAATATTTCGAACGTGAAACGCACACAATGGCATGAGTATGTCATGCGCTTCGCGTTTGGGGGAGCCGTTACAGCGATTGCCGGCATCATCGCGAAGCTGTATGGTCCGCAGATCGGCGGCTTATTTCTGGCCTTCCCGGCTATTTTCCCGGCGACGGCGACCTTGGTTCAGCGGCACCAAAAGCGGGAAAAGGAACGCGCCGGAGAAAGCGGAGTCATGCGCGGAAGGATGGCGGCAGGTGCAGACGCGGCGGGAACTGCTATGGGAACCGTGGGGCTTATGACATTCGCTGCCATCGTTTGGCTCTGGCTGCCAAATAACGATTCGCGGCTCGTCTTGTGGGTTGCCACTCTTGCCTGGTTCCTGGTGGCGTTCCTGATCTGGCTGGCCCGGGAGACGCTAGCGAGGCGCTTGCGCCTGCTTTTTCGGCATTGGCGAGGTGGCTCCGAGGTGGCGACGCGCGGGCAGAACACGAAAATATAACGGAGATGAAATGAGCAACAAGGCTAATCGAAACAATTCGATGGCGAATCCAGCTAAATTAAGTCCCCGGGACCATAATGAGGGCGACACGGTTCGAGTAGTGATCGAAACACCCAAAGGCAGCCGCAACAAGTACGCGTTCAACGAGAAGGATAAGGTTTTTGAGCTTAAGAAAGTTCTGCCGGCAGGCATGACCTTTCCCTACGATTTCGGTTTTGTCCCGCGCACCAAAGCCGCAGACGGCGACCCGGTGGATGTATTGGTCTTAATGGATGAGCCGGCTTTCACCGGTTGCGTCTTGCAGTGCCGTCTTATAGGCGTCATCGAAGGCCAACAAGGTGACAAGAAGGACAAAGTGCGCAACGATCGTCTGGTCGCCGTCGAACGAGGCAATCATGCATGGGCCGACATTCACCACATCGACGACTTGGGTAAGCACTTCCTTCGGGAGTTGGAGGGCTTTTTTGTCAACTACCACGAATTATCAGAACAGAAATACGAAATCCTGGCGGTGAAAGGCCCGAATCAGGCGAAGAAATGTATCCAGAACGGAGCCGAAGCCTTGCACCAAAAGCGCTAGCCCCGCCCCTCGTAACGCGTCGGGGCCTATTCTTCCCAATTCTTATCCGTGATTGCTGAACGTACCGAGAAAACGGAAAGCCGCGGATTCCGCATCTATATAACAGAACTGATCGACAGATTTGAATTTTGATTTGTTTGGACCGGACTTCCGGTGGCAAGCCAAAGGGGATTTCCATATGCGAATTGCTCTGGTAGCGCCGCCATTTCTTGCAGTTCCACCTGTGAAATATGGAGGGACCGAGCTCTTCATTGCGCAATTGGCAGAGGGGTTACAAAATTCTGGTGTAGAAGTAGTGCTTTACTCCAACGGAGCGTCGACCGTCCCAGTGGAAAAACGCTGGCTGTACCAAGATGAAGAATGGCCGCTTACCGGTGCCGTGAGCGAAAACCTGAAAGATCTCAACCATGCTTCCTGGGCAATCCATGATGCGCAGGATTGTGATGTGCTTCATTTACATAACCTTGCAGCTTTGCTGTTCACGCGTTACGTGAGTGCAAAAGCCGTTTACACCATCCACCACATGCACGAGCCGCAACTTAGCGAAATTTACCGTTTTTTCCCCACGGTCGAGTACGTCACCATCAGCGACCATCAGCGCCGGCGTGAGAGCATGCCGCGTATGCGTACGATTCATCATGGCATTGACTTGAATCTCTACCGCCTGCAGGAAAAGAAGCAGGATTATCTCTGCTTCCTCGGACGCCTGGCGCCGATCAAAGGAACCCACATTGCCATCGAAGTTGCAAAGAAAGCTGGAATCCCGCTCAAGATCGCGGGCGAGGTCCAACCTGTCTATCAGGATTATTTCGATCAGGAGGTTAAGCCCCATTTGGACGGCAAGTTCATCGACTATGTTGGGGAGGTGGATCTTGCCGGCAAGAACGAACTGCTGGGCAACTCGCTCGCAATGCTCTTCCCCATCCAGTGGGACGAGCCATTCGGGTTGGTGATGATCGAGGCAATGGCTTGTGGCACGCCGGTACTGGCGTTGCCCGGCGGCTCAGTCCCAGAAGTGATACGTGACGGCGTTTCCGGCTACTGTTGCCAGACACCGGAAGAGATGGCCCTCCGGGCTTGCAATCTCCCTGGTCAACTGAAGCCCGTCTCGGTGAGGCAGTATTGCCAGCAGTATTTCTCGCTGGAGCGAATGGTGGCCGATTACCTGGGGTTGTATCAGGAGATGGTTGGCGAAGAGGGCACGCTGGGCAAAGCGGCCAGCACATTTCCCATGGTGGCTTAAGGAAGGGTTCGCGATAGATGAGGATGTGTCTCAGCATTCCCTCCGAAGAACTCATTGAGGTCGATCCGCATCACGTAGAGCCACGCTTGGCTTTGCCGGGAGCTGAACCGCGCAAAGTTGACAGCCTCACGCTGATTGACGGTAAGACGTTCAGCGCAACCAATGTTGCGGGTGACATATATCCGCCCGCTTCGCCGGACGTAGGCTTCTTTCATGACGACACCCGTTTCCTCAGTCATCTCGAGTTGCGTATCGGTGGAAATCGCACGGTGGTGCTGTCGTCCAGCACCGAGAAAACGTTCTTCTCGCAGATCGAGCTGACAACTGGCAACCTCACATTGCGTGACTCCTTCGACTTGCCGGAAAACACCGTGCACATCCGGCGCGAGCAAGTGCTGGCTTCTGACATCTTCTTCGATCGCGTTACCCTGGAGAACTTCAACCTGACGGCCGTGGACTTGGTGGTCGAGATGTTGTTCGATGCCGATTTCGTGGATGTCTTCCAAGTGCGAGGTGTGGCGCGGAGGGAGCATGGGCACTATTACCAGCCCGTTGTCCGCGAGGACAGCATCGCCTTTTACTATCGAGGCCTCGACAACGTATTGCGCGAGACGCTGATAAAGCTGGCGCCCAAGCCAGCCCAGGTCCTGGACTGCACTGCCCGCTGGGAGGTGGGCCTGCAGCCGCTCAAATCGCTGCAAATTGAAGTGTCCGTGACGGCCTTCGTCGAAGGAAAGTCCTCGCGGGCCCGCAATTACAACCAGGATCACCATTTGCAGCAACGCCGAATCAACTTCGCGACCTGGGAGAGCGACTCCACCAGTTTTCATACCGACAACGACGTCTTCGACGAACTGATGAAGACCTGCATCGGCGACTTCCATGCGCTGCAAATTCCCGAAGGCGAGCAGCACATCATTGCCGCCGGCATTCCCTGGTTCGCCACCATCTTCGGACGGGACTCGATTATTGCGGCTTACCAGTCGCTATTACTCAATCCGAGTCTCGCGTGGATACATTGCGCGTGCTGGCCCGTTACCAGGGCAAAGAATACAACGACTGGCGTGACGAAGAGCCGGGGAAGATCCTGCACGAATATCGCGACGGCGAGATGACCCGCCATGGCGAGATGCCGTTCAGCCCCTACTATGGCGCGCTCGACTCCACGCCGCTCTTTCTTATCCTGCTGAGCGAGACCTTCAACTGGACCGGCGATGAGGAGCTGGTGGCTGAATTGCTGCCTCACGCGTATACCGCGCTGGAGTGGATCGACAAGTACGGTGACCTTGACGGCGACGGCTTCGTGGAATTCCAACGGCGTTCGCCCAAGGGGCTGGTCAATCAGGCCTGGAAAGATTCCTGGGACGCTTACCTGCACCGCGACGGCACGGTGGCGAAGCCTCCGATCGCGCCCTGCGAGGTACAGGGTTACGTATACGATGCCAAGGTCCGGATGGCATCCCTGCTTCGCGGCTTCGGCGATGCGAAGCGAGCGGAGAAGCTGCGGCGTGATGCCCTCGATCTTGCGCGCCGCTTCGAGGGCGCCTTCTGGTTGCCGGACCGGGGCTTTTACGCCATGGCGCTTGATGCCGACAAGAAGCCTCTCGAGGTCGTGTCCTCAAACCCAGGCCACTTGCTTTTCACCCGCATTATCAGCAAGGAGCGCGCCCGCCTGGTGTCCAACCGGCTGCTCCGCGATGACATGTTCAGCGGCTGGGGTTGGCGCACCATGTCCAGCGAAGAGCGCGTGTTCAATCCCCTCAGCTACCATCGTGGCTCGGTCTGGCCGCATGACAACTCCCTCATCGCGCACGGCATGGCGCTCAATGATATGCGCGATGGCGCACTCCGCATCCTGACTTCGCTCTATCAGGCAGCGGTAAACTTCCGCGACTACCGGCTGCCTGAGCTCTTCTGCGGAGTCCGGCGGCGCGAATACGATGAGCCGGTCCATTACCCTGTTTCGTGTTCGCCGCAAGCCTGGGCCTCGGGAGCGATGTTCCTCATGCTGGCCTCGGTGCTGGGGATTCGCGCCAGCGCGCCGCGCAAGGAGCTGAATATCATCAATCCGCGGCTGCCCGACTGGCTCGACCACCTGCACATTCGCCGGCTGCGCATCGGCCGCAGTCGTGTGGGACTCGATTTCAGCCGCCGCGGCGACCGCACCTTCTGCAACGTGGTGGACGTGGAGGGCGACAAAATGCTGGTGAACGTGGCCTTCAAGAAGTAGTGGTGATCGCCCGCAGGAGTGTTTTTCTTAGATGCCGCCAATTCGTGCCCGCGCCGCAAATTCAGGCAGTGCTCGGTTATCTCCCCCGTGAGTATTGTTGCAAAGCTGGCGTATAATCACGTCAAAGCTGGAGTTGTCTAATGCCAAACAATGTCGCTCCCGAACCAACCATCATTTTTACCAGTTGGAAGGAAATTGCCGCCTTTTTAGGAAAAGGCATTCGCACGGTGCAGCGGTGGGAGCGCGATTACGGCTTGCCTGTCTTGCGTCCCAACGGAAAGCCGTTGGGCATCGTCTCGGCTTCGCGGATTGAGCTTGAAGCTTGGTGGGCCAGCCGCTGGTCACACAAAGCAAACGGCAATGGCCATCCCTCGCCGGTTCCTGGCGCCTTTGCCTCCTCGCTGGAAAGCATTCGCATCGCACGTGAGTTGCGCGGCGTAAACCAGCAGCTCATTCAGCAATTAATGCAATCCACGGAGAGTGTGCGGCAAGAATGCGAAGAACTGATGAGGCGGGTTGGGTAATCGCCGAAATAAAAGATTGACAAGAATTCGTTGCCGGGGCCGACGCAGCCAGCTTCATTTCATCCTTCCCCCCAGGAGGCGAGCCCGTGGGCAGCAAAGCGCCACTACCTGTTGTAAAGCCGGATAATGTCGCCTCGCGGTCGCTAAAACAAACCGGATTTCCGATTGTGGGCATCGGCGCATCAGCCGGCGGGCTGGAAGCCTGCTCCGCTCTGCTACGAGCTCTGCCCCCCGACTTGGGTATGGCTTTTGTAGTGGTTCCCCACCTTGATCCTTCGCACGAAAGCGCATTCCGCGACATCCTGGCCCGAGCCACTGCCATGCCGGTAACGGACGTGGTCGATGGAACTACAGTCGAGCCGAACCATGTGTATGTTGTTCCGCCGAATTGCGAGATGACGATCGCCAAAGGCATACTGCATCTCGCAAACCGTGAGCAGCCACGTGCTATAACCACGACCATTGACATTTTTTTCCGCTCGCTGGCGGCCGACCAGGGCGGCAATGCCATCGGTGTTATTCTCTCCGGCATCGCATCGGACGGTACCAGCGGTATGTCCGCCATCAAGGGTGAGGGCGGCATCACCTTTGCCCAGGACAGCTCGGCCAAATATGACGGCATGCCCGCCAGCGCCGTAGCCGCGGGCTGCGTTGATCTCATGCTGCCGCCGGCCGACATCGCCAAAGAGTTGACCCGCATGGCGCGGCATCCCAACGTTCGTGGCGAGGGCATCGAACTGGAGCCGGTTAGTGAAAGTAAAGAATCGCAGATGGCCCAGATCTTCAGCATTCTTCGCCGCGCCACGCGCGTGGACTTCACCGAATACAAGCCACCCACCATTGGCCGCCGCGTGGCCCGCCGCATGGCGCTGCGCAAAACTGAGAAGCTTGGCGACTATCTGAACCTGCTGCGCAAAGAGCGGAAGGAGGTGATGGCCCTCTACGAGGACCTGCTGATCAACGTCACCAGTTTCTTTCGCGATCGGGAAGCCTTCGAAACCCTCAAGAAGGTGGTCTATCCGCAATTACTCAAGCAGCATAACCATGGCGCACCCCCGATTCGCATCTGGGTGCCGGGCTGCTCCACGGGTCCGCAACGGTCCGTCTCCTCCGGCCTGGCCCGGCACTGCATCGCCGTTTCGGGGGCATAGATCGGGGCGGCGCGGCCGTTTCCGTGACCGGCAGATTCACCGTGGAGAGGAGTTCCGGCCATGCCTCTGGCAGTCAGGTTCGACAAGTACGGCGGGGTTGACGTGCTACAGGTCACCGAGGTGGACCGGCCGGTCCCCGGCCCAGGGGCAGGTCCTGGTCCGGGTGAAGGCCGGCATCAACCCCGGCGAGGCCAAGATCCGGGAGGGGCTGCTGGCGCAGCGATGGCCGACCACGTTCCCGTCCGGGGAGGGCAGCGACCTGGCCGGCGTGGTAGAGGAACTAGGCGCGGATGTCACCGGGATCGCGGTCGGCGAGGAGGTACTCGGGTTCACCGACAACCGGGCCAGCCACGCCGAGCTCGTCGTGGTGGAGGCCGACAACCTCATCCCCAAGCCGTCCGGGGTCTCCTGGGAGGCGGCCGGCTCGCTATACGTCGTCGGCGCGACCGCCTGGGCCATGGTGCACGCGGTCGCGGCCGGCCCGGGCGACACCGTCGTGGTGTCCGGCGCCGCAGGCGGCGTCGGTTCGGTCGCCGTGCAGCTGGCCAAGGTCGCCGGAGCCATGGTCATCGGCCTGGCCAGCGAGGCGAACCACCCGTGGCTGTCGGCCCACGGCGTGATCCCGGTCAGCTACGGCGAGGGGGTCGCCGATCGCATCCGGGCCGCGTCCGGCGGCCGGGTCGACGCCTTCCTCGACACCCAGGGCGGCGGCTACGTCGAGCTGGCGCTCGAGCTCGGCGTACCAGCCTGAACGGATCGACACCGTCGCGGACTTCACGGCCAAGGAGAAGTACGGGGTCAAGATCGATGGGAACGCCGTGGGCGGGAACGCCCGGGTGCTGGCCGAGCTGGCCGGGCTGATCGACC
>CAWGMV010000017.1:0-38485 GCA_963823635.1 uncultured Acidobacteriaceae bacterium
CACGCATCGCTTTGGCCTGCTTCAGCGCGTCCTCGGCCCGCTTGCGCGCCTCTTTCAATTGCGCCGATGTGGCCTTGTCGGGAGGAATAACCGAGATGGTCTGGAACGCGAATGACTCCGGCATCCGGAACTGATCGGGGTTCTTGTCGTAGTATGCCTTAGCTTGAGCCAGGGTAACGACGGACTTGGTCTCTACTTCCTGTTGCAATAACTGATCAATCAGCAGGGAACGTCGAATCTTTACCCGCAGCGTCTGCTCCGAGCCACCGCCCTCGGTCTTCACATAGTTCTTGTAATCATCTGGGTTCTTGAACTGCTTGCGAAAATCTACCACCGCCTTGTCCAGCCGAGCCTGCGGATACCGTCATCCCCCGCCGTTGAGCGTCCTGGTACACCAGCTCCTCAAAGACAATCATCTTCAGCGCGCCCTTGCGGATTTGCGGTTCCAGCTCCTGGGGAAACTTGCCGTTGTGCTGCTGGGCATAGGGAAAAATGTTGTACATCTCGCGCTGCAGGTCATTGTCAGTCAGGACCACTCCGTTGACCCGGGCCACCGGTTTCCCGGACGTCACCGGCGCTGTGGGTACGTTGGCCGGTCTTACCGCCGGCGAAGGAGTGTGCGAAGAGACCATCTGTCCGAACAAGGGCACAGCAGCCAACACCAGCAGCGCAACCCAGATTGATAAGCGATACTTCATAACTTCCTCACAAAATTCGCAAAAAAGAAGGGGGAGAAAACTCTCTCCCCCGAATGAACACCCCGGCAGTCTAGGTCGTCGGGATATTTCCATTGTGCATTTCGTTCGACTCGCCGCCGTGGCAGTTGCGGCAGAACTGCGCCGCGGAGTTGCTGGCCGGGTTGCCCGGGTTGTAGTAGCCGCGCACGAAGAACATTGTCTGATACGTGCCCTTCGCCTGGGCGATGGTGCCGTTGTAGGCGGTCATGCTGTGCTGGTCGTGGCAGCTCGTGCACGACACGCCGTTGGTGTCGGGGTTGCCAGGATACAGCACCAGGCTGACGGTGAAACCATAGTCCTTCACAAACTGCGAGGAAAATGGCCCGTTCATCTGGAGTACGCCGCCGGCGCTGAACGTGCAATCCCAGTTATACTGGCCGCCGCAACCTACGGTTGCTTTGGGACCTACTGGGTGGTCGTTGTTGTAGTCGCCTGCGGTCATGTTGTCGTAGCCGCGGCCCAGCCAGGTCGGAGCCGTCCCGCCGATGTTATTGGGGATGGTCTCAACGGTCTGGCCCTTCATCATGCCGTTCAACGCCAGGTTGCCGTCATGGCAGCTCAGGCAGAGCATGACGACGGTTGCCGGGTCACCAATGCCAGCGGCCGTACTGGCTGGCGTGGTGATGGGATACTTACCGGCATCGCCGAAGGCGAAGGTTTGGTTAAAGTACGGCCCCACGTCCGCGCCCCACAGTGCAATGTCACCTGAGTTCGGATCGGTGGTATTGATGCCGTTGCCGTGCGCGCCGCTGTGCGGACTGTGACAGGCCACGCAGCCCCGGCCGTAAACGAGGTGAGCACCGAGGACGTCGGAGGTCGGCACATATTGGGGAGGCTGTGCCATAACCACCACCGCCGCGGTGAGCACCACAACGAGGATTAACATTACTTTCTTCATGAGATCGATCTCCTGATTTAATTGCAATTTGTACTGCCGGGAGGCTTGGCCCCTTCCGCCTCCATGTGTGGATAGTGCAACTAGCTGGCCAAGACTTGAATCGCCGCTCAGAAACGGTAAGCCCATGAAAACAAATGGCAAGTCTTTGATGGCGGAGCCGGAAATGACAGGGGTTGTGAGTTTTAACTGCGTGAAATGAGCCATTTGGCCTTGGCCTTATGTCAAAATCCCCAACGGTTGGGAGCGGCGAGGGAGTTGGGGGATACAGCAAAAGAAGGCACTGTTGGTTCCATTTTGGGACGCTTTACAAAATTTTACACAAAAATCCTGTGACGCGGTTTGGTGGTTTTGCGTTTATTCTTGTGGCCCCGTTACTTCGGCGTTGGCGGCGTCGATGCCTGTGCCGGCGCTGCATCTTTGGCAGCCTCTTTGGCTACAACGCTCTTAGCAGCCTCGGAGCTGCTGTTACTGGTTCCCTGCGCTGCCTCTCTCTCCTGTCGTAGCTTGTCCGCCTCAGCGTCAGTAACGTAACGGAACATCTGCACCCGGCCTTGATACTGCTCCGAGGTGATGACGCGGTTGGTCTTGTTGTCGATGGCGATGCCGTAGGGTTCCTGGAACTGTCCGGGATATCCTCCCAATTCGCCAAAGTAGATCAACAGCCGGCCTTCGTTGTTGAAGACCTGTACCCGTGACTGCGCCGAGTCCACCACCCAGATGTGGCCGTCCACGTCAACCGCAATGCCTTTGGGACGTTCGAAATACCCCGGCCCGTCTCCGTTCTTGCCGAAGGTGCTGATGAAGCTTCCATCGGCGTCAAAGATCTCGACACGGTCGTTCAGGGTGTCGGTGACATAGACATTGCCTTCCTTGTCGACGGCAACGTTGGTAGGCAGCGAGAACAGACCCGGCTCGCTGGCAAGGTGTTTGGTGCTGGGCTTGCCAAGATGGCGCAGGAGCTTGAAGCTGTCGGCGTCGAAGACGTCAACCACGTCGTTGCCGGTATCAACAACATAGAGCAGGCGATTAGTGGAGTCGATGGCAATTCCACCGGGACGCACCAGCACATCGGCGCCGAACGAGCGTCTCCTGCTGGTGCTTGGGACTGATTACGGCAACGTGATGCAGTTTGTCATCGCTGACGAAGATACGGTCATTGTCGTCGATGGCCAAGCCCACGATGAGGCTGAAGCGCGCCTCGTGCCCGTTGCGGATCATCTCGACCGCAGTTGTCTCCTGGTTGAAGATGAAGATTGCGCCTGCGCCTTGGTCAGCCGCGTAAATCTTGCCCTTGGAATCAAACGCCACGCCGTAGACGCGGATAAGCTGGAAGGGAAGGTTGAGGTCCTGGTCTTGCACTGGCTTGGTGCCGGCGAGGCGGTCCATCCAGGTTTGCTTTGGCTTATTGTTTTTCTTGT
Source organism: uncultured Acidobacteriaceae bacterium (assembly GCA_963823635.1). Taxonomy (GTDB): domain Bacteria; phylum Acidobacteriota; class Terriglobia; order Terriglobales; family Acidobacteriaceae; genus Bog-257. Next base: position 3,054 of record CAWGMV010000017.1, read on the forward strand.
CGGCAGCTTTGTTAAAGTCGATCTTCTCGCCGGTAAACTGTTGCATGAACCGGACGCGCGCGATCGCCGGCGGGTTGGGCCAGACGATCTTGCTGATGTCGAAGTTGACTCTCTTAGGCAGACCGGCGTTGGGGTCGGCAGCCGCCTTTTTCTTCTTCTGCGCATAGCTCGGATTGGGCACGAGGAGAAACGCAGTCAGCAGCACCAATACCAGGCTCGCAACTGTCTTCCAGCGGTGATTCAGTTTCTTGCTTCGGGCTGACATCTTCAACTCTCCATCAAAACTATTTCGGGCGAATCAATGTGCTCTTATGGCAGGTATCGCAGAATGCCATGCCTACCTTCTGATCCTTTACCAGCAGATCGGCCTGTGCCGATGAGTGCGGCTGATGGCAGGTCAAACACGTCATCTGGCCTGCGGCCGGGTTCTTGGAATCCACCGGGCCGGTTACTGGGTGGAAGTCCACGGGGTGTCCCGCGTTGTACTTCAAGGGCAGGACAGGAACTTTGTAAGGCAGCGGGAGCTTCACCTGGCCGTTAAAGATGGCAATCATGTGCAGGCTCTCCAGCTTTTCCGGGACGGTATCGGGCCCATGGCACTCTAGGCACAGCGCGTTCACGCTGGAAGCACGCAGCAGATGTGCATTGTCGCCGCCGTGGGGCTGGTGACAGGTCGCACAGCCAGTCTTGTATGCGGGCGCATGCAAATGGGCCTTCGTTCCCTGCTCAGCAATGTCGGAGTGGCATCCCAAGCAGGCGTTTACCGGATCCGGTTGCACGAAGCCTGGCGTTTTTCCAGCATGCGGATTGTGGCAAGCAACACATTCGCCTTGCGCGCCGGGGTGCTGGACCTTGGCGGTGTCAATCTTCTTCGCCTGCTCATCGTGGCAGGTCACACAGAGTGCTTTCGAGTCGGTTTGTGTCAGCACCACTTTGCCGTCTTTGGCGGGCTGGTGGCAGGTATCGCAGGACTTGTCCGCAAATGGCGGGTGGGTGAACTTCTGCATCAGGCTGGCTTGCGACGACTGGTGCGGATCATGACATTGCACGCAGTTGGCAGTGCCGAACGGCTGACCCTGATGCGCCTTGATCAACCCTGCATCTTTGGGATCGTGGCAGTCGATGCAGAGCGCCGGTGAGGCCTTGGTCAGATGGTAGTCGAACTCTTCCTTGCCCTTTTCTCCTACTTTATGCGGCGCGTGGCAGGTTTCACATCCCATGTCCAAGGCGGCATGCCGGCTGCCGCTGGCAGGAACGTTTAGTCCCTGGGTGTGGCAGGTCAGGCAGAGGTTATCGCTCTTGGTGGCCCCGGAGGTTGGCTTCAGCAGTTGGTATTTGAAGTCGCTGGTGTGCGGGTCGTGACACTTAAGGCAATCGCGGACCGCCGGCGGATGCACCGTTCCCTTCAAACTCGCGGGGTTCATGTCGGAGTGGCAGGTGAAACAAAGTGCTTGCGGTGTCGTGGTGGTCAGTTTGATCCGCGTAACGTCTTTGGTCACGCGGATTTCATGACAGGTGGTGCAGCCCATCGGGATAGCGGAATGAACGAACTTTCCTTTGGCTTTGTCCTGATGGCATTCAGCGCACTTGGCGGAGTCGGTGTTCTTTTCCAGCGGCACCGGGTGGATGCCGGCAAAGACTTGATTCGCGCTGAAGAGAAGCCCTAACCCCACGATGAACCGCAGAACCCGTATCACAAACTGCCTCCGACTCTTACCCGAGGTTCTGTGCACGACAATTGCCGGAAAGAGCCTTCCGGCAGGCCGGCCCACAGCGTCGAGCATAAATTGCTGATTCTATTGATGATAATTGGATTTTGCCGAGAGATATTTTACCTCTAGGACGACCCTGGCGTCCCCTCGGAATGGGTTTTACAGCCCACGACGCCGGAAAATAACCCAGCATCTCGGCAGGGGGTTGACCGTTCTTGCCCTGCCGGACTCGCACCCGCGACGCCAACCCGTAATTTAGAAGCCGTGAGCACGCCTAAGCTACAATCCGTTCAATAACCCGTAATTCGATGGCCAACTTTGACGTCAGAGAAGAGGTCGTAAATGTCGTCCTCGCTGAACTACTCGAACAGCGAGGGTTGTTGTCTGTTCCTGAGACAATCCGGCGTTCAGTGACCAAGAAGGGTGAACGGCAGCTACCCGACATAATCGTCGCCTACCTTCTGGGAATTCGGATTGTCATTGAGGGCCGGTTCAACTCCGGCAAGGCCTCCCGTGACTCGCTCTTCAGAGACGCAAAGGAAAGGGTTGAGCAGGGCATCTCGCCCGTCTGCTTGGCTGCGCTTTATCCTCCGGAGATACGGTCAGTCCAGTCACTACCGAGGTTGCGAAAGGAACTCGAACGTGCGCCCTTGGAGATCAGAGTTATCTCGGAGAGCGGTGATGGTGAATGGTCCGAAGCAACAGTCGATGATGTAGTTGATGCGCTCAGACATAGCTACGATGTGCTAATCAGCGATGATGTGGTGCGTACGTCTGTTGAGGAGCTGGAGTCGGCGATTGAGTTTGCCACGGAGCTTTTCAAGCACTCAAAGGGTCTGAAAGAAGGATTTAGGAAGACGCTCGGAATCCCAGCTGCGACCGACGAAAAAGCGAACAAGGACGAGGACTGATGCCTGACCTGGAAGCTGACTTAAAGGTCTGCCGAATCGCGTCGTTAACGCTGGTGAACGCGATGATCTTTCAGCAGGTGCTAGCGTACAAGGACAAGCGCATAGACCCGCTGAGGCGGTCGATAACACACGAGCGCGTAGCCGAGGCCTTGTTGCAGACCTGGGATTTCGTGCTAGACAAGATCGATTACGTCCCCATCTTCACTGTTGCGCGAGAAATATTAAACGAACTGGTCGGCACGCCAGACAGCGATCTGGCCTTGAAGCGATTGGCCGACGCGGCCCTGAGGATAACCAGCAAGCGCGCAGCGCTCCGGCATGACCTGATGGGTCGCGTATACCACCTTTTGCTGGCGGACGCGAAGTACTTCGGGGCCTTTTACACAACCGTTCCCGCAGCCACCTTGCTTCTTAAGCTAACCCTCGACCCTGCCCACGGCATCGATTGGTCGGATGTCAGCGAGATCGAAAAACTGCGCATTGCCGATCTGGCTTGCGGCACCGGCACTCTGCTGAAGGCAACCCTGCAAACTGCCGTTGAGAACCACATCAGGGTTTGTTCCGAGAAGGGTCAGTTGCCAGACATCAAAGGCGTACACCGGGCCTTGGTTGAGAAGGTGCTGTGGGGTCTTGACGTTGTACCATTCGCAATTCACCTGGCCGCGTCCGCGCTTGCCCTCCACGAACCGGATGTCGAATTCGGGGAGATGCACTTGTTCACTCTGCCAATTGGGGGACCGAAGGACAAGCTAGGCAGCCTCGACCTCCTAACAGGCAGTAGGGTCTCCGTCCAAGCTGACCTGTTTGGTCCTGCTAGCGCTCCGCTGAGAACCGCCGGGACGGGCGTCACTCACGAGAACATCGAACTGCCGCAAGTTGATCTCTGCGTGATGAATCCACCGTTTACCCGCAGCGTCGGCGGGAATCTCCTCTTTGGTCACGCTCCAGCCGAAGAACGTAAACGGCTGCAAGCTGCTCTCAAGAAGCTCGTTGCGACACGGGGTATACCGGCCAACATTACAGCCGGTTTGGGTGCGGTTTTTGTTGCACTAGGCCATCAACGATTGAATGCTCGTGGAAAAATGTCTCTGGTGCTGCCACGGGCGCTGCTTTCCGGGGTGCTGCCACGGGCGCTGCTTTCCGGTGTCGCTTGGGGAGAGACGCGGAAATTGTTGGGAAATAATTATCACGTCAGGTACATCATCGTCAGTCACGAGTTCGATGGATGGAATTTCTCAGAGAACACAGACCTCAGTGAATGCCTCGTCATTGCTGATTGGAGAGGCACAGGGGAAACTGAGGAGCCAACTAGGGTGATCAACCTTTGGAGGAAGCCTAAGTCAAGCGTCGAAGCCCTAACAGTTGCAGCGTCGATACCAAGGTCTGAGGGCGCAGACCTCGACTGCAGCGGAACGGATGAGATTCTCGCCGGAATCGAAAAGTACGGGGAAGTGATACAGATCCCGGCGCGCGAAATGCGTGGAGGGAACTGGAACGAGGGAGCGGCTTTCGCTCAAACAGAGTTATGTCGAGTCGCGCATTTCCTGCGGCAGGGTCAAATTTACGTTCCTGGGAGGGGATTTGTTGGCGAGCAACCGACCGTTCGACTGAAGGAGTTTGCGGATGTGGGGCCGGACCGTCGCGACATCCACGATGCTTTTCGCGTGACTCAGCAAGAGACAGAATATCCGGCTTTGTGGGGGCACGACACGAATTCGGTGCAGACGCTTGGTCAGCATACCAACCGTTACCTGATTGCGCTTGCAAGGGCAAAGAAGGGGCGGCACCTGCGCGATGCGAACCTTTTGTGGTCCCGCGCAGGCCGACTGCTTCTTGCGGAGCGCCTACGGCTAAATACAACTAAGTTGGTTGCGATTCGGATGGAGAAAAAGGTTCTGTCGAATACATGGTGGCCCGTTGCCACTTACGCCGAAGGCGTCAGCGATGCCGCACTAGATAAAATCGCTGCCCTATGGTTCAACTCGTCACTGGGGCTTTTGACTATCATGGCCGCACGCGTTGACACCGAGGGTCCATGGGTCGAACTGAAGAAGCCAGTGCTGGAAGAACTGGTGGTTCTGGATCCTCGTGTGTTGTCAGAATCGCGACGCACTCAACTGTGCCGTGCGTTCGATGATCTCCAGAAATTGGAGCTGCTCTCGTTACCGCACATTGCAGTTGATGAAATACGTGCCCGCATTGACCTGGCGATTGCGAACGCTCTCCAAGTGAGCGACGATTTCTCAACCTACCGTAGGTTGCTTGCTGCGGAGCCGTTGCTCTCCGGGCACGCTCCTGACTCTCCGAGGGTGGCAGCGGTAGGCTGGTAAACTGGCCGGGTGCCCCGCCGGTATCTTGACACCACCTCCACCCCTGGGTGCAGAGATTTGCCGCGCCAAATAACACGCACCCTGAGGACAAAGACCACGTGCAAGGGAACGCTGTCCTTTGCAAACACTCGTCCTGAATCCGGAAGTCCTTGAAATAAAAGCGGGTGCCCTGGATTCCGGAAACAGCATGTTTGGCAACATGAGTGCTCCTCACACATCTTGGGGAGCAAGGTCGAGTGGGTCGTGCGCTCGCGGCGAAGCATATGGAAGGCACGGTCCTCAGGAGCCAATCAAGGAGTGCGCAGATGGAAGAGGCACCGAAGCAAAATCCAAGTGACAAGACAATCAGCACTTGGACGGCGACGCAGACCTACGTCATGGCATCCGTCTGCCTGCTGATCGGCGTGCTGGTGGGATATTTGGTTCGCGGCTCGGCCAATCCAACTGGTCAAGTTACACCTGCGGCTGGAATGCAGCAGACTGCGAGCGCTCCTGCGCCTGGCATGGGACAACCGCCGCGAATGCCGAGCCTGGACGACATGAAGCGCATGGCCGACAAGCAGGCGGAGCCTCTGGTAACGAAGCTCAAGGCCGATCCAAAAAACGTTGACTTGCTTTTTAAGACCGCACTTACCTACAAAGCAGCGCATCAGTTTAAAGAGGCCATCAGCTATTTCCAGAAAGCACTGGACGTCGATCCCAGTAACGTACCAGTTCGCACGGAGATGGCATCATGCATGTATTACCAGGGGGACGTGAACGGCGCGCTTGCTGAGTTGAACAAATCCCTGAGCTACGATCCGAAGCATGCCGGAACCTTAATGAACGTTGGCATCATCAAGTGGAAAGGTAAGAATGATGTAAATGGCGCCATTGCCGCGTGGCAAACCCTGCTTAAGCTGAATCCGGACTTCCCGCAGAAGAACACCATCGAGCACTTGATCGACGAGGCCCAGAAGCAAAGCAGCACACCCGCCGCTGCGCCGGGCAAGGGATAATCCCCAAACTCCACAATCCAAAGGCCGCTTAATTGTGCTGCACGAACGGGGCGTTTTTCTGGTTGGTCAGCGAGTTGTAGAGCGTCTCGATGAATACGTCCTGGGTGACGAATTTGTTAGCGTATTGTTTGTCCCAAGCGGCGAGGATTTTGTCCTTCTTCATCTGATCCAGAGTGCTGCCCTTCTTTAGCGCGGATTCTACGGCGGCAGTGGTTTCCTTCAGCATCTTGACATAATCGCGGACTTCATCGAGGTTTGAGAGCTGCCCGTGGCCGGGAATGACCTTCACATCAGGCGGCAGCAGCGAGATGACCTTGTCACAAGCCGCGATCATGCCCTGCACGCTACCACCGGCAGTGACATCAATGAAGGGAAATCCATATCGAACGTAGTCGTCACCCATGTGGACCACGTTGGCTTTGGGAAAGAAGATAATCGCGTCGCCATCGGTATGACCGGCGGGAAAGTGCAGCGCCCGAATGTCTTCGCCGTTCAGATGAACCGTAACGTCATGATCGAAGGTAATGATGGGCAACGCACCCTTCTCGGCCGGCTTTACGTCCATAGCGATGGAACCGCCGTTGCCGGCTTTACCGCCAGTTTCCAGGCGTTTGCGGACGTTGTCCTGCGCGATGACGGTTGCGCCTTTGGTGGCAAACGGCAGGTTACCGCCGGTGTGATCGCCGTGATAATGAGTATTGATGACAAAGCGCACGGGTTTATCGGTGACGCCAATGTTCTTCAGTGCGGCCGCAATTTTGTCGGCCAGTGGAGCGTATTGGTCATCCACGATGACGATGCCGTCATCGCCGACTGAGGCTGCAATGTTGCCGCCGGAGCCTTCCAGCATGTAAATGTTGCCCGAAACCTTCGTGACTTTGATTTGAACCTTGCTGAAGTCCTGGTCCTGCGCCGAAACCAGCGTGGCCAAGGACAGCAAAACCACGCCCAGCAGCGAACTGTGCCTCGTCATATCGTCCTCACCGGTATGAAGTCGCAAATGTGCGCGCCAGTATAGCAAAACCAGCAGGCCGCCCCATAAACAGCGAAAACCCTGAAGCCAAACCGGCGCTGAAGATGTAATGATGTATCAGGAGACTGTCCCTCCGTGACTATCCTGGAAGCCATCCGCGTCGCCCTGCTGTCACTGTGGGCGAACAAGCTGCGCTCCATCCTTACCCTGCTGGGGGTGGTCATCGGGGTCGCTGCGGTAATCGCTGTCGTCACCTTCGTAAACGGCATCAACGGATATGTCGCCGAGAAGATCTTCAATCTCGGGGCCAATGTCTTCATCGTGAGCAAGCAGCCCAACGTTGTGACCGATGTCGATGAGTTCATCGAGGCCAACAAGCACAAAGACCTGACCATGGACGAGTATCGGGCTGCTGCTGAGGGGTGTAGCGCCTGCAAGGACGTAGGCGGTGCCATACGCAGCTTCAACGGCAAGGTCGTCTATGGGACGCAGAACAGCACCGACACCTGGATTCGCGGCTGGACTCCCAGCATGGCGCGAATCTACGACTTGGAGCTGGTGGCAGGACGGATGCTCAACGATAACGATGAGAACACTACCGCGTCGGTGGTCATCATCGGCGACGATATCCGGGAGAACTTGCTGGGCGGCACCGATCCTCTCGGTAAAGAGATCCGGGTGGACGGCTGGGTCTATCGGGTCGTGGGCGTTGGCAAGAAGGAAGGCAAGACGCTGGGCCAGAGCCGCGACAACTACGTCATCATGCCGCTTTCGAGCTGGCTCAAGCAATATGGTTGGCACAACAGCATCTTCATCTGGGGGAAGGCCTACAATGCGGGCGCGCCCTTTGAGCAGGCCATCGACCAGGTGCGGGTGATTCTGCGCGCGCGCCGCCACGACCGGGTGGGCGAGAAGGACAGTTTCGTCATCGAAACCAACCAGAGCTTCATGTCAATCTGGTCCGACTTGAGCGGAACGTTCTTCATCGTGATGATCGTGATCGCTTCCATCTCGCTTATCGTCGGCGGCATCGTGATTATGAATATCATGCTGGTGTCGGTGACCGAGCGCACGCGCGAAATCGGCATCCGCAAGGCGTTGGGCGCGCGACCGCGAGACGTGTTGCGGCAATTCCTGATCGAATCAGCAACCCTGGCGCTGGTTGGAGGCTTGTTTGGCATCGCCGGAGGCGTGGGCATTGCCAAGCTGGTGACGCTGCTCATCGGAATGCCTTCGGTCATCAAAATGTGGGCGGTCGCCGCCGGTTTGCTGGTTTCGGCCAGCGTAGGCATTTTCTTTGGAGTTTACCCGGCAAGGAAGGCGGCGAAGCTGGACCCGATTGTGGCATTGCGGTTCGAGTTGTGATTGCATATGCGTCGTAGCGATTACAGAGAAATTCTGGCCATGGCGCTGCAGACCATCGCCAAGAACAAGATGCGCTCAGCTCTGACGGTGCTGGGCATCGTCATCGGGGTGATGCTGGTCATCGTTATTTCGTCGGTAGTACGCGGGTTGAACGCCAATGTAGAAGACATGCTGAAGGACATGGGTTCGGACATGATCTTCGCCTTCCACCTCGAGCCCTTCACCTTCGGCCGCCCGACCACGGAGATGCTTACCCGCAAGGAACTTGTGCTTGACGATGCCCTGGCGATGCGCGACCTGCCGCACGTGAAGGCTGTCACCGCCAGCCTCAGGATCATGATGCCCGAGTTCGGCACTGGAACTTTCGCGGTGAAGTATGGCGGACGCAAGACCAAGAACACGATTCTCGACGGCAACTTGCCCGACACCATCAAGACCGACGACTTAAAGATCGTAAAAGGCCGATGGTTCACCGAAGGTGAGAATGAGCATCGCAGCCTCGTGGGAGTTCTGGGCAGCGACACGGCGGAGAGGCTCTTCGGAAATGAAGACCCAATCGGCAAAGAAATAACCATCGATGGCGAGTTGTTTCAGGTAATCGGCGTGATGGCCAAACGTAAAGCTGCGTTCGGCAACGGATCGAATCCCGAAGACAACATTGTGCGCATGCCTATCGCGACGCTGCACAAGCTGCATCCCGAGCAAAAGCAGTACTGGATCACCGCCAAGGCAACGTCGCACGGCGATATGGACAAGGCGATGGACGAAATGCGCGCGCTGCTCCGGCGCCGGCGTCACTTGGCTCCCGACCAGCCCGACAACTTCGCGGTCTTCAGTCAGGATGCCTTGAGCGACACCTGGAACCAGCTCACCGGCGGCATCTTCATCTTCATGTTTGCGGTGTCGAGCGTGGCGTTGATCGTGGGCGGTGTAGGGGTGATGAACATCATGCTGGTTTCGGTGACGGAGCGCACGCGCGAGATTGGAGTCCGCAAGGCGATCGGCGCTCGCAAGCGCGATGTGCTGCTCCAGTTCACGCTGGAAGCGATTACCCTCACCGGCATAGGCGGCATCCTCGGCATTGTCATTGGAGGCATCCTGACCGCGCTGGTGCCGCTGATGTTTCCAGCGCTGCCCGCGAGCATGTCGTTGGCCTGGGTTCTTACGGCGACTGCTGTTTCTGTCGCTATCGGTCTTGTATTCGGCATCTATCCTGCATGGAAGGCGGCGCATCTCGATCCCATCGAGGCCCTGCGCTACGAATAAGCGCCTGCCGAAAGCAATGATGAACCTCTTTGAGTTCAGTGCGCTGGTCGGAGCAGGCTCCTTGCTGGCGGGATTTCTGGGTGCCTTGACCGGCTTGGGCGGCGGAGTCGTCATCGTCCCCATGCTCACGCTGCTGTTCCACGTGGACATCAAGTACGCCATCGGCGCGTCACTGGTTTCGGTGATCGCAACCTCATCGGGCGCAGCTGCAGCCTATGTGCGAGAAGGATATTCGAACATTCGAATCGGCATGTTTCTGGAGACAGCAACCACCGTGGGCGCTATCGTAGGGGCGATGATTGCCTTGCATGTGTCCGGCAGTGCGATCGCAATCGTTTTCGGACTTGTGCTGCTGTATTCAGCATTTCTGTCCAGCCGCAATCGCATTGAACAGGGCGAGCACCTGCCGCCGACCGATCTGGCGACGAAGTTGCGGCTGAATGGCTCATATCCCACAGCGTCGGGGTCAGAGCCTTACAACGTAAGAGGAGTCCCCGCTGGCTACAGTCTCATGTTTGGAGCGGGCGTGTTATCAGGCCTCCTGGGAATTGGCTCCGGCGCGGTAAAGGTGGTGGCCATGGACCAGGCGATGAAGATCCCTTTCAAAGTCTCCACCACTACCAGCAATTTCATGATCGGCGTAACGGCCGCGGCCAGCGCAGGGCTCTATCTTCACCGCGGATATATCGCCCCAGGAATCGCGATGCCCGTGATGCTGGGGGTGCTGGCCGGCTCGCTCGTTGGCGCGCGTGTGCTGGTGAAAGCCCGTGTCAAAGTACTGCGATACGTGTTTGCGGCAGTAATTGTGGTATTAGGCTTCGAAATGATCTTCAACGGAGCGACCGGCCGGCTATGAGCACTCGCGATTGGAACGACCTAGAAATCGAAGTCATAATCGGCCGGCTGCTGCAGACTGGCGTAACATTGGCGGCCGCGGTTGTCCTGGTAGGAGGCGTCATATACCTCGCCCATCATGGCCATGACGCCGTAAACTTCAGCACCTTTCATGGCGGCACTCCGGAGGCTCTGCGGGATGTGAGTGGCATCGTTCGAGCGGCGATCCACCTCAGCGGGCACGGAATCATCCAGCTCGGCTTGCTGATTCTGATCGCAACTCCCGTGGCGAGGGTGGCATTTTCAGCGGTGGCCTTCGCCATAGAGCGCGATTCTATGTACGTCTGGATCACGCTATTTGTGCTGGCTGTGTTGCTGTATAGCCTCTTCGGCTCCCATTGAGTCGGCGTGGCGAGGTTGCGAAGTACGAGGCAGTTCCCGATAATGAGGTGAGTCCCCGACGAGAGGCTTGATGCTCTTTCCGCTCCTCTACAGAACGTTTTTCTTAATCGCCGCAATTCCTTTTATCTATTATCTAATCGCCATTTTCAGCGCATGGCATTTCTTTCGCATCTCATCGAAGCGGCGATCAGAGACCTCCAGCTTCACACCACCAGTGAGCATTCTAAAACCGGTGCGGGGAGAGGATCCTGGGGCGTACGAAAATTACGCCAGTTTTTGCCGGCTAGACTATCAGGAATACGAGATCGTGTTCTGTGTAAGCGACCGCAATGATCCAGCTTTGAGAGTGATTGACCGGGTCGTCCGCGATTTCCCGACATGCAGGATTCGCGTGCTCTTTGGCTCAGGCCGAGTCGCAACCAATGACAAAGTTGCGAAGCTGGTGCGGCTGGTAAACGAGGCGCAGTACGAACATCTGGTGATCAACGACAGCGACGTTCGCGTCGAACCTGATTATCTACGGGCCGTGCTAGCGCCGCTGGCTGACCCCAAAGTCGGTGCCGTGACATGCTTTTACGCGCCCATAGATGAAAAGAATGGTGTCCAACATCTTCAGTCGGTCGGCATGCTGTCCGATTTCTACCCCGGACTACTGGTCGCCTGGCAGTTGGATGGCGTGAAGTTTGCTCTCGGACCAACGATTGCCACCACACGTGCGCGACTGGCTGGATTTGGCGGCTACGAGGCCCTCGAGAATCGCCCCGCCGATGACCTGCTGGTGGGACGCCTCATTGCTGAGCAGGGATACGAAGTCCGACTCCTATCCTATTCAGTGCTCACGGTGCCCGATTACGGCTCCATGCTGGACCTCTTTAACAAGCGTCTGCGCTGGATCGTGGTCATGCGGAAGATGCGGCCGGCGGGGCACCTCGGCCTGATTTTTACGCTGGGTTTGCTGTGGGCACTCGCCACGGTTGCCATCCGACCCGCAGTCGGATTTGCCTATCTTGGAACCTATCTTGCGTTACGTTGGGCGATGACCTGGCTGGTTGGTAGCTGGGGCCTCAAGCATCGCGTTTCATGGCAAAAGTACGCGCTCATCCCTGTCTGGGATGCGATGGCAACCCTGATCTGGCTGCTGAGCTTCACCAGGGCAACCATCATGTGGCGCGGCTACAAGTATTTCATCCGCGACGGTCAACTTGAGCCTGCCGCGCCCATCCCGCAGCAGAAGCTACCCGAGGAGGAAGTGGTCAACACCAGCTCATGACCCCGTCTTCACCAGCACACGCCCCGTATGTCCCTCCGCATGGCGTTCATTCTTCGGCTGTCGCCAATTGACCTGCGGCATGAAGAGTGACGTGTCAATTCTGTCGCGATAACGCACAGCAATGTGGATCAGCGAGTCGAGCAGCGACTCGGACAGCAGATGCGGCTGCAGGCCAAGCTTGAGCAGCGATGAGTGCTTGGCGTTGTAATAATGCTCCTCAGCCTCCACGCGGGGATCAGGCAGGTGATTGATCTCGACTTTGAGTCCCATGTCCTTACCGGCGGTTTGCACCATGTCGGCGAGTTGCAGGACTGTGAACTGCTCTGTGAACTGGTTGAACACGCGGAATTCGCCCTCCCGGGCGGGGTTCAGACATGCAATCTCGATGCAGCGAACCGTATCGCGAATATCAAGAAAGCCTCGCGTCTGTCCACCTTTGCCGTAAACTGTGAGCGGGTAGTCCAAAGCGGCCTGCACACAGAAGCGATTCAGCACCGTCCCGAAAACTTCGTCATAGTCAAAACGGTTGATAAGAGCCTCGTGGAGCGACGTTTCGTCGGTAACGGTCCCATAGACCACGCCCTGATTGAGATCGGTCGCGCGGATGCCCCAAGCCTTGCAGGTGAAGGCGATGTTGTGGCTGTCATGCACTTTCGACAAGTGGTAGAACGAGCCGGGTTGCTTGGGATATGGCAGCTTATCTTTGCGGCCGTTGTGCTCGATTTCGATGTATCCCTCTTCGATATCAATGTTGGGAGTTCCGTATTCGCCCATAGTGCCGAGCTTGACCAGGTGGCACTCAGGCAGAAACTCGCGAACGGCGTAAAGAAGATTCAGCGTGCCAACGACGTTATTCACTTGAGTGAAGACCGCGTGTTTGCGGTCAATCATGGAGTACGGCGCAGCCCGCTGCTCGGCAAAATGCACGACCGCCTCGGGCTCGAATTCCTTCACTACCTCCGACAGGAATTCGTAATCGGTGACGTCGCCGACAAATGACTCGATCGTCTTCCCCGTCAGCTCCTGCCAGACAGCCAGTCGCTCGGCGAGCGGCCGGATGGGAGTCAGGGTCTGTGCTCCGAGTTCGTGGTCCCATTGCCGGCGAAAGAAGTTATCAACGATTGCAATCGAGTGTCCCTTGTTGGACAAGTAAAGGGCGGTCGCCCACCCGCAGTAGCCGTCGCCGCCTAGCACGGCAATCCTCATTTGCTCCTCCTGAAACTTAACTTTTCAATACTAAATCACTTGCGCCCTTCGCGCTTCTGCGCCAGTACCAAACCGCGCGGGGTGGGCAGGAGAATCACTGAGATAAGGCCCTCCTGCTCCAGACGAAGCGCGCCTTCGCGCACGACCGCAAAATGTGAACTGGCATCGTGAATCGCAATCAAGCTGCGCCCATCAAGCTGCGGAAGAAACTTCCGAATCTCCTGCTCGCGAATTTTGAGCAGGCTGTCGCTGTAGAGAAAGTCGATGGTCCCGTCAATCTGCGTATCGAGGCTGGACTGGTTGCGAGCTTCAATCCAGTCCGCCAGTCCGGACCCCTCGATTCGCTGCTTCGCCTTGGCGTAGATGTCGGGGTCGTACTCTATGGTGATGAGCCGGCCGAAGCCATTTTCCTTCAGTCCTTCTGCCATCTTGATGGTGCCATAACCCAGAAATGTCCCGGTTTCGACGATTAACCTTGGCTTGATGGTCGTCACCAGCGATTTCAGGAAATCGAGCACCTCGACTTCCGAAGTCTGCGAATCCATCATCTTCCAGAGCTCTGGGTGTGGGCACTCAGGAGTGGGTGGCGTGTACTCATCCTGGACAAAATCTCCCTGCTCCGCCAGGCGTTCCAAAATGTGGCGCTCTTCGCCGTGCTTCAGAAACGGGGGCACGACATATGCAATCACAACCGCACCGGCCAGCATTGCGCACGCATAGAACGTTATTGGTGTCGGCAATGCGCCCGACATCTGCCGGAAGACCAGGGAAGCGATGACCTGCCATGCGCCCGCGAGGATTAGCCACTCGCCAAAAACAATTCCTCGCGGACGCTGGAACTGAATCTGGCGCCGGCCTTCCGTCCAAAGGAAGGAGAAGATCAACGCCGCTACCAAAACTCCCCAAGCACCCGGAGTATTCAGCGGAATCGCGGCCTGCGACCATGCAACCGGCACGATCGCCACCAACAAAGCGGCAGCAGTCGCCATGGTGACAGCGGCGGCTGCGACATCAAGCGTAGTCAGAAGACGCCACTGGGAGGAGCGGAAGAACGAGAGCCTCCGCCGCAGCAGATCAGCCCGCAGCACAATAGCAGCCGCGAGAATGCCTGCCAGGAAAATGCAAATGTTCAAGCCCACGGGAAGCTGAAACCGCCACCCTCCTTACAAGATGACAGCATCACTTACCTTGCGACCAATCCGGCTTTAGTAGAGGATTCGTCAGCCAGCGGTTCGTCAGTTGCAGGGGCGTGGGTGTGTGAAGACCTGATTTGGATTAGTTTGCCTGTGGCAGCTCCGAACGAGCCAGTCCTGCTGCCGCCCTTGGGGGGCTTGGTCAGCCGGCTGAGATGGAAGAGTGCGCTTGAGCCGGCGTATTTCATCGCCAGAGAAGACTCCACACCGCACGTGCAACCGGGACATTCCCGGCGAAGCATGGCTTCGCACTGGCGCGCATACGCCTCCGACGCCAGAACGTCCGCGAGTTTGTCTCGCAGGATATTTCCCACAGGTTCCAGGGGATAACATCCGGTTAGCACGTCGCCATTGGACAGCACAAACACCTGGAGGTATCCGAGAACACAAGGTGGTTCTTCAAGCTCCTCCTGGTTGTAATACTTTCTGACGTAATCGACCTCATAGGCGGGCCGTTTCAGCGTATCGCTCAAGAACCCGGTTATCTTGGGTACTTCGTCTCGCTCCGGCCACATCGAATCAAGATCTGCATTCTTGATGAAGAAGAGACTTTGGCTCAAAATGTTGTATCCAACTTCAGCGCCCACGTCACGGGCCATCTGTGCGATGGTTTCCAGTTCGCCCGCCGACATTCCGTTCAAAGTGACCGAGATGGTAACGTGCTTACCGCGCAATAACTTAATGCCTTCGAAACCAAGATCAAAATAGCCACGAATTCCCCTGATGACATCGTTGGTCTCTTTGACACCATCCATCGAGACAGCCAGATGGGTGATGGGTGAGTCGTTGATTTGCTTGTGCAGCTTCTTGATCAGCAGACCGTTAGTCTGCATGATGATGCGCTCGAAACCGTGAGAGTTTGCCCTTTGCAGAATGCGAAACAGATCTTTTCTGAGGAGCGGCTCGCCGCCCGTAAGGCGAAGGGTTCCGATGCCGGCATCGGTAATCTCATTCAAGAGCTCGACAGCGCGATCGGTGCTTATCTCGTCCTGCCAGCGTGTCTTCCAATAGTCACAACTTATGCATTTTGCCTGGCAATTTTCGGTCAGCTTGACGTGCGCCGACAACGGCCGGACGGTCGTAGGCAAGAGCTTAGGCGACATCTTGCTGCCCATCCAAACGCGGCTGAGGTAAGAAAACGGAAGCATTATCAGAAAGTCCTGTTTCCGGCTGCCTTCAACGGCTGACCCTCACATCCCTGTCTTTCTTGTAACACAATGGAGGTGCCAAGACAAAACGGCAGTTTGTCGCAAACCTGCCGCAGCCGTCGCTGCTATGTTCTGCTAACTTGAAGCTAATGAGACACTTCCGCGGGCTGATTGCTCAGCAGGATCCCCCTCCCACTTTGTAAGACTACGTTCAGATGGTTGTTGCCCACCAATGGCTCAAGCTGAGGTACCAACTCCCGAAAAGTAACCAGGTAGGCTCGCTGCCTCCCAAGCCAGATGTCTCGAAAGCGGGCGTCGTCGATGAAAACGTCGGGCGTGCCGGGCGCGTTAGCGCCATATTCCAGGTTAAGTCTTCGGCCGTTAAGCAGTAAGGCGGTGCGATTGGTGTAAAAGAACACAGACGAGAACGGGTAGTAGTGACCTTGAGTGATCAGCGTACCCTGAGGAGATCGCTCCAGCGCTTCAGCCAGGGGGCGAGACGACAAGTATGGGTCGAATACAACCATCGCCAAACGGGCGGCCTGAAAAAACACCACCATCATGAGAGCGGCAGCCAGGAAAGCTCGCTGACCGCGCAGGACGAAAGTTCCTATGGTGCCAACGCAGAACGCAAGCCCGGCCATCGCCAAGGGAATGCGCAAGTAGGCGAATGACTGCAGCGTCAGGTCTTCCATGTGCCCTAGCGAAAGGGAGTTCACCTTGGGATGGAAAACCAGGGCGTTAGAGATATCCCCCGGGGCTGGCACATGGCGCACCATCAGCCATAGCCCGATGGCCGCAAGGGCTGCGCATCCCGTAATGATGGCGAGGACGCGCGTTCCTCGTGCGATCCATTTTCCCTCCATCGCCATCGCTGAACCCAGCAGCAGAGCAAACGCAGGATAGCTGGGCATGGAGTAGTACTCCTGGGTGGTGGAGAAAGTGAAGAAAACCAGTATGAACATGGCCCAGCAGAGCGCAAGCAGCCGCGTCCGGCCAGCCCGATCCAGAGGCTTATACGACAACTTTGCGACGGCCGGCAGATATACGGTCCAGGGAAACAGCCAGATCAAGTGAAACAGCCAGAACCAGAGCCGCGGGACGGTGTTGTAATCGCGCGGGTACCGCAGGTTCAGAAAGCGCAGCACCTGCTCGTTCATGAAGTAGAACCACAGGAAGCCGTGATAATGCCCCGGAACACTGCGCAGCGTGAAGTCGAAATATGGTGGGTTCTGGAGCGTTGCGAGAATGTGCCAGGGCGCGGCAATCAGCAGGATGATCCCGACGCCCGTGAAGGGGCGCAGCCGCTTCCATGTCCTGGCGCAGAAGAGCTGCCGTGTAACGATCAAGTAAATGCCGGCCGCCGCGATCGGAAACACAAGCCCGATCAGGCTCTTCCACAGCAGCCCGACGCCGAGACTTGCGGCCAAAATTGCGGCCCACAAGCGCGGATGAGGCTCGTCCTCCTCAAGACATCGCAGAAAGGCCCACATCGCCAGCGTGACCGTGAAGGTCAGCATGACATCGGGGATGAGAATACGGGTGAACAGCCACAACCCGACGCAGGTCGCGATACACAAGCCGGCATAGAAACCGGCCCGCTTGCCGAATGCCCACATGCCGAATGCCGCGGTCAGCCACGCAAGTCCAATGCACGAGAGCACAATCGGAATGCGGGCGGCCCAGTCGTGCACGCCGAAAATCTTGTACGAGATCGCCATCAGCCAGTAAATGAGCGGCGATTTCTCCAGATAGACGACGCCATCCAGGCGGGCTGTCACCCAATTGCCGGAAGTGAGCATATTGCGCGCAATTTGCGCCTGCACCGCGTCCACGTCGTCCTGCAGCCAGGGCGGAGAGGTCATGCATCCCACGTATACTGCCGCGGCGATCAGGACCACCGCTAGGTAGAGATGCCAACGCCCTCGGGTTGCGACTGGCGCTTCGGCGTGGCGGAGTTCGGCGCCTGAATGCGCCACTTTTTCATCCACAAGAACAGAATCATCAAGCCCCATAAGTGATAGCCGATGTTGACTCGCCTTTCCAAATGACTGCGAAGAAAAGATTGGATTACCTCCGAATGAAAGAGTTCCGGGTACTCACCAAGCCCGGTGTTTAATGTCTCAGTTAGCAGCGAACGCAGCGGGCCACGGAGCCATTCGTGCGCCGGAATGTCGAAGCCCATTTTCTTGCGCTGCAGGATGGCCGCCGGCAGCTTGTCCTTCATCAGATCTTTCAGCAGGAACTTCTGGCGTCGGCCGCGAATCTTCAGCGATGCCGGCAACGTGCCCGCGAACTCGACAATGCGGTGGTCGAGATAAGGCGGCCGCACTTCCACGGCGTGGGCCATGCTCATGCGGTCCGACTTCACCAGGATGTCGTCGGCAAGGTAGTACTTTTGGTCGAATGCCAGGTAGGGAGCCAGGTCGTCGGTTCCAGGCAACGCCCGTCGCAAGTCCGCCAGCATCGCATCGAATGCGCCTGCGGAATTCATCCGCAGCAGAGATTTCTTCTCCGCCTCAGAAAAGGTCCCATTCCAATAGACGTGTGCCTGCTCCGGCGGCATCAGGCTACCTTTAAGCAGCCGTTTCAGTTGATATTCGAAGCTGATCTTCTCATCGGAAACCGGCCAGTAGCGCAGCCCGCTTAGGGCAAGTCGCAGCGAACCCGACGGCAACATCCGGAGATAGCGGGCAATCCGGTTGGCCGGATAGGTGAGATATCCGGCGAACAGTTCGTCGGCGCCCTCTCCGCTGAGCGCAACCGTCGTCCTGGTTTTGCAGAGCTTCGACAGGAACCACACCGGCAACGCTCCCGCATCTGCGCTGGGCTCGTCGGAATAGTAGGCGAATTCCTCGATGGCGCCCTGCAAATCCTGCTCAGGGTTCAGGTCCAGTTGTTCGTGGTCGGTTCCATATAGCTCGGCCGCCCGCTCGACGTAGCGAGTCTCGTCGAAGCTACGCCCCCGAAAAGAGATGGAAAACGTCTTTAGCCGGGAGCTTGACGCGTTGGCCGCATAGTGCAGGATGGTTGAGGAATCGATACCGCCGCTCAGCCAAACCCCCAAGGGTACGTCGGAAACGAGGTGCTCGCGAACCGATTGTTGCAGGAGCGAATCGAGCTCTTCGCGCGCCGATTCGAGTGTATGCCGACCCGGCGCGCCCTCGGGGAGGCGCCAATAGGTCTCGGAACGCAGCTTGCCATCGCGCCACTCGACCCAGCGACCCGGCGGGACCTTCTCGATACCGTCCACCAGTGTCCATGGTGCAGGCACGTAGTTCAGCGAGAGATAGCAATCCAAACCGGAGAGGCTCAGCCGGCGTTCAATTTCGGGATGAACAAGGATTGCTTTCAACTCTGAGCCGAAGAAGAGGTCTTCTCCTTGCCGGGCGATGTACAGGGGCTTGATGCCCATACGATCGCGCGCCAGCACAAGGCGTCGGGAAGAATTTGTCCACAGTGCAACAGCGAACATGCCGCGCAATTTGGCGAACGCATCTGTGTCCCACTCGAGGAAGGCGCGAAAGACGGTCTCAGTATCGCAATGCGATTGAAAGTGATGGCCGAGGCTTTCCAGCTCGCGGCGGATTTCCAGATGATTGTAGATTTCGCCATTGAAGACAATGGCCGTTTCGCCGTTGTCGCTCTGGATGGGCTGATCGCCTCCGAGGAGATCGATGATTTTCAGGCGGGTCGCCCCCAAGGAGCAGATCTTTGAACGGTATACGCCTTGCTCGTCGGGACCTCGGTGGATCAGCGTGTCGGTGGCAGCCTGAATGCGGCCGGGATCGGGACACCAGCCCTTATGTGTAAAACCAACGATGCCACACAAAATGCAAAGATCCTTCCACGTCTAAAATAGGAGCACTTTTGGTGAGGACCACCAGTCGCGGAACGTTTTGGAAAAAGCACGAAAGCCGCGCTGTGCCTTGACGTATCTATAGTTGTTATACCATGAGAGAAAGCCTGTTTGTGATGAGGAAGGGTCGCGTTCCAAGCGCCAAGATGACTTCGCACAAGAAACTGCACCTGAAGACTTACCTGTTGATACTGATCATGATCATTGCCGGTCCCATGGGCAACCTGATGCTTGCCAAAGGCATGAAGAATATCGGCAAGACCACGACCGACATATCTTCGCCAAGCGAGCTGATGCACGTTTTCGCCAGGGTGCTTTCGTCGGGCACGATCTGGCTTGGCATCGCACTATTACTAACCTTCTTTGTTGCCTACATGCTGGTGCTTTCGTGGGCTGACTACAGCTTTGTTCAACCTGCCTCGGCCTTGGCCTACGCCGTTGTTGCCCTATTGGCTATGCTGCTGCTTGGCGAGGTAGTCTCGCCACTGCGCTGGGCCGGCATCGGTGTAATTTGCCTGGGGGTTTTCGTTGTTGGGCGCACTAATCCTCGCACCACGGAGAAGCGATAGAGCGTGCTGGAAGTCGTGTTATTTGTTCTGATCGTTGTGGTTGGAACGGCGGGAGAACTTTGCGTTTCCCGTGCCATGAAGCAAATCGGTGAAGTGCACGACTTTCGCCCGAGGGCGATCGTTCGAGTGTTGGCACGGGCCTTGCGGCTCAAGTGGCTGTGGATTGGTATTGCATTGATGACGGTCAGCTTCTTTTCCTTTCTGGCGATCCTGTCCTTCGAGAACGTCAGCTTTGTGGTACCCGTTTCCGCATTAGGCTATGTGGCCGGCGCGCTGGGCGGGCGATTTTTTCTGGGGGAACGGGTGAACTGGCGCAGATGGGCCGGCATTCTTCTGGTCTGCGTCGGAGTCACCCTGGTGGTCATCGGAAGAAGGTAAGGCGATGGCACCAAGAACCATGACGGCAGCGGCTTTTGCGATTCCGAGCAAGAAGCAAAGGATCGTCTTCCGCGACATTTGCGGATTCGCTGCCGACTCATTTCGCGCCGACAAAGTCCGCGCCACCATGACCGCCCTGGGGATGGTGATCGGCACCGCATGTCTGATTCTGGTTGTGACCATTGCGCTCACTGGGAAAGAGTTCTTGCTGACGCAGATCGAAAACGTCGGCGCCAACCTCATCTGGGCTGAATATTCCAGTCAAGCGAATGCGGCCTCAAATCCGGCCTTGCGCGACTACTTGACGGTGGATGACATGGCTGCCGTGCTGCGTCAGGTCCCTGGGGTGAAGGCAGCGTCGCCTGTGCTCAACTTGCACGATCGCATCGCGGCGCCTGGCGGCAAAGAGCGCGACATACTGGTCCTTGGTGTCAGTCCCGAATACGCGGAGGTCCGGCGACTCCGTATCGTGACCGGCATTTTCTTTGATCAGCAGGACTCCCAGGCTTTTAACAAGGTTGCCCTGGTGACCGAACCCTTCGCCCAGCGGCAGTATGGCGGGGATGACCTGGCGCTGGGGCAGGAGATCAAGATCTACGGCCTGCCATTCACCATCGTGGGCACCTTTCGGGAAGGGGTTGATACCTTCGGCCGCTCGGAGATACAGGACGACACTGTTCTCATCCCTTATTCCATTGCGCGCCGCCTGGCGGGAAAAGATGCGGTCAACCAGATTTATTTTTCGATGGCTGACCGCAACAGCGTACCCGCCGCCACCCAGGAAATTCTGAAGGTCATCCAGTCGCGGCACCGTCCGGAATCCAAGTACGAGATGGGCAATCTCACTCAGGTGTTCACCGTGGCGCAGAAGACGGCCGATGCCTTCACCATCATTCTCGGCCTGTTCGCGACCATCACCCTGATCGTGGGCGGTGTTGGCATCATGAACATCATGTTTGCTACCGTGAGCTCCCGCATCCGGGAAATTGGGATACGCAAAGCCGTGGGTGCAACCCGTCTGGACATAACCTTGCAATTCCTCGTTGAAGCCATCCTCATTTCCGTCACCGGTGGAGTCGTAGGAACACTGATCGGCCTGGGACTGCCGTTCTCGCTGCGGTTCTTCACCGATTATCAGCTTCCGATTCCGGTGCTCAGCGCATTCATCGCCATCCTCGCCTGCTGCTCGGTCGGAATCGCGTTTGGAACTTTGCCGGCCAAGCGCGCCGCGGCGCTGGATACGGTGGAATGCCTACGGCACGAATGACTTGACTCGAGTGCATCAATCTCACCAATGGCAGAGTTGCAGCGAGTCTATTCCCGTCGTGCGAGGGATGCCGCATCACACGCCAGCGTGACTTCCGCACTTGCGGCTAGCCGCCCAGGAGCGGTATCAAGGCAATGCGAGGACGAGGTGATGGTATGTTCGTCGGCCGCACCCAGTGTGCAGACCGCCAACGGTCTTTGAAAAGACAGTGGTCAGGGAATAGTGGATAGCCGAATTGCTGCCCACGCCCCGCTGGCCGACGCCTGACCAAATCGGTCAAATGTGCAGGTAACTCCTTGCGGAATATGGAGATACGTATAAACCCTTGGGGCTCATTAACATGCCGGGAGAAAGTTTGTAACATAATGATTCTAAAGAACTGGGTAGAGGGGATGCTCGCAAGAAAACAACAGGTGGGAGATTTTAAGTTGAATGAAGCTCAATGTCATCGGAACCGGCACTTGCTTCGTTTGAAGGCGCGCTCCGGAACGACTAACCTTAACGTAGCGGCATGGCAGTGAACGGTATCAACGGGCGTCCGTACCCCAAGCTGGTTCTCAGCGAGACGCTGACTGTTGCTATTGAGACCTTTCGCAACAACCGGACGCGGTTTATGTTGACTTCGCTGGGGATGGTGATTGGGACAGCATCGCTCATTCTGGTGGTTACCATCGGGCTCACCGGCAAGCAATACCTGCTGCAGCAGATTCAGAATGTCGGTTCCAACATGATGGTGGCCGAATACCAGGGGGGCGAAGTCAGCGGCACCCAGGTAAGTGGCGATCTTCTGACGCTTGACGACCTGCGCGCAGTGCGACAGCAGGTCCCGGGCATCAGCGCCTCCTCGCCGATGGTGGAGCTCCATGACCGCATTATCGTGCCCGGCGGTGGGGAACGGGACATCATGGTGCTGGGCGTTTCCTGGCAGTACCTATACGTGCGGAATCTGGACGTACTGGCCGGCCGCTTCTTCGAGGTCCAGGACGAACAGGCGCGCGACAAGGTTGCCGTCATTACCCAGACGCTTGCCAACACTCTCTATAGCTCGCAGAGCGCAGCCGTCGGCCAGCAGATCAAGCTCAGCGGCTTGCCGTTCACGGTGATTGGCACGTTTCGCGAGCGGGTGAATACCTTCGGGCAGTCGGAGATTTCCGAAGATACCATCCTCATCCCCTACACTGTGGCCCGCTTTTTTACCAACAGCGACAGCGTGAACCAGCTCTTCTTTTCGGTGGGAGATTCCAGCGAGGTTCCGCGCGCGACGCAGGACATCGAGGACGTTTTGCGTTCGCGGCATCGGCCGGAATCGGTGTACAAGGTGTCCAACCTGACTCAACTTCTTGCGGTCGCGTCAAAAACTGCGAACACGTTGAGCACGATCCTGCTGCTGGTCTCCGTACTGACGCTGCTGGTGAGCGGAGTGGGGATTATGAATATCATGCTGGCGACAGTAAACGCCCGCATCCGTGAAATTGGCGTGCGCAAAGCGGTAGGCGCGACCAGCGCCGAAATACGCGCGCAATTTCTGACAGAGGCAATGCTGATCTCGCTGTCGGGCGGCATCGTTGGCATCGTCGTCGGACTGGCGTTGCCGTTCTCGGTGCGATTCATCACGGATTACCGCGTTCCGATATCTGGATGGTCGGTGATCATCGCCATGGCAGTGTCCAGCCTCGTGGGAGTGTTGTTTGGTACCGCGCCCGCGGCCCGAGCGGCGCAACTGGATCCGGTCGAGAGCTTGCGTTATGAGTGACGGCGCAATTTATATCGCAATAAGAAAGCCCGGACCGTTTTGTCCGGGCCTCTCACTTTTCGCTTTAGTTTGCGCGCCTTATGTCCAGGTTCTGGCGCAGGCTGCGCTACCCACTACAGCTCAGCGAATCTTGTCACCGCTCGTTACTCATCTTCAGCGCTGCGATGCAGTTACATCACGAGCGCAATGCTCTCCAGCTCTCTTTGAAACGCCTCCAGAGTGCATCCAGCAAACCCGACCCGTGCCACCGCATTGCGGGCTTCCTCGGCCGAAACTCCGTACCCGTGTCCGGCGAGGAACATCTGGACCAACTCTGTCGCATCCTTCGAGTCAAACCCCTGAAGCAGCTCGCTCTTCAGCGCCGACAATTCTGGGACGGAAAACTTTTCTCTCATCGCTCTCACCTCCGACCCTCCCGGGGCTTTATCAACTTAGACTCACAGGATGCTATAAGGTTGCAAGCAATTCCAGTGCCGAAGCTGATTCCGCTTATTTCTTACCTGGAAGTTGGTGATATTTCGAACCCTTTCGTGCCCGGTAAGTTGCAGCTCGATGGAATGCGACCCAAACCTCTGGGTCTTGATGGTAAGGGATCGGGTTGATTCCGGCTCCAGCAACCGCAAGAAGTTGCGGAAATGGGGAGGGTAAATGCCCTAGCGCCGGAGTGCAGGTGTGGGTCATATTTCGGGAAACTGAGTGTTTTCCAGCAGAATCGCCACTACACCCGTTTCGGCCGGTGCTTCGGCGATTACGACTCACACCCGTGGAGCCGCAGCGAATCAGAGCCCCTCGATAGTGGCTTCCGGTTCCAGCATGATGGGAATCCCATTGCGAATGGGATACACACGCTTGCACTCGTTGCACTTGAGGCCATCTTCACCGCGC
Organism: uncultured Acidobacteriaceae bacterium; assembly: GCA_963823635.1. Lineage (GTDB taxonomy): Bacteria > Acidobacteriota > Terriglobia > Terriglobales > Acidobacteriaceae > Bog-257. The sequence goes on from CAWGMV010000017.1 coordinate 27,373, forward strand.
ATTACCAGTGGCTTTCGGCATACCGGACAGGCGAGGATTTCCAACAGTTCGGGGCTGATCATGGCTCTGATTTTAGCCTAAGCGCCAATTCTATTCTTATTTTGAAGACAGCGAGGGCGCGCCTGGCACTATAATCGATGCGCCGAAGTGGGGTTCGGCATCCACGTCCGGGTAGCGCTTTCCGTAAAGCCGATCAACCTCGACTCCGGGGCGTTCCTACATCGAAGTGTAAAGGTGAGCATGGCAATAACCCAACCGACTACAGCAACCACAATCAGCGCGCCTGACACTGGCCAGAACTACCGCGCCCCGCTGGCGATGGTGACCACCCTGTTCTTCATGTGGGGATTCCTGACCTGCCTGAACGACATTCTGATCCCGCACCTTAAGGCCATCTTTGACTTGAATTATGCGCAGGTCATGCTGGTTCAGTTCGCTTTTTTCGGTGCCTACGCCGTCTTTTCCATTCCTACGGGATATATCACCGAGCGCATCGGCTATCAGCGGATGATGGTGGCCGGTTTGTTGATTATGTGTCTGGGCGCGGCGTTGTTTATTCCTGCCGCCACCGCTCCTTCCTTCCCGCTGTTTCTGGCGGCGCTCATCATACTTGCCGCCGGAATTACCGCTCTGCAGGTTTCCGCCAATCCCTACGTGGCCTTGCTCGGCCCGGCCAGGACCGCTTCCAGCCGTCTGACCTTGACGCAGGCTTTCAACTCTTTCGGCACCTTTATTGCTCCGCTGTTCGGCGGCATCCTGATTCTTGCCACTGCTCCTAAAACCGCGGCCGAAATCGCTGCTATGAATCCGGCCATGCTTCACGCCTACCGGGTTGAGCAGGCATCGTCCGTAAAGTTGCCTTACATCATGATCGCAGTGGCGCTGGCGTTGCTCGCAGTTGTGATCGGCAAGTTCAATCTGCCTCATATTCCGGAAGCTGAAGGCGGGCACCTCGTAGAAGCGGGCGCGCATGACAGCATCTGGCATCACCGTAATCTCGTCATGGGCGCGTTGGCCATCTTCGCCTATGTGGGGGCGGAGGTCGCCATCGGCAGCTTCCTGGTGAACTACATGCACGAGCCCTACATCGGCAACCTGGATCTCGAAACGGCGGCGAAGTTCCTGATGGTGTATTGGGGCGGCGCCATGGTCGGACGGTTCGTGGGGTCGGCCGTGCTGCAAAGGCTGCCGGCTCGCCGAGTGCTCGGCTTCAACGCCACGATATGCGCCTTACTGGTTTGCCTCTCCATGCTGACTTTCGGGCACTTCGCGATGGGCAGCATGCTGCTTATCGGATTCTTTAACTCCATCATGTTCCCCACGATTTTCACCCTTGGGATTGAGGGGCTGGGCCCGCTCACCGGCGAGGGTTCGGGTCTGCTGAATACCGCGATTGTCGGCGGTGCAATCATCCCGCTGGCGCAAGGCTACATCGCCGACCGTGTCGGGATTCATCACGCCTTCATCCTGCCCGTGATCTGCTACTTGTACATCTTGCTGTTCGCCGTCAAAGGGCGCCCACAACGGGCGACGGGAATTTAGGTGAGAATTTATACGCCTTGTTGACATTCTCGATCGGGACACGACAGCAGTTGTGCCCTGAAACAAAGCAATCACCGCATCATTTGCAAGTAAGTGTTACGCTCCTGTTCCGACGGCTCAATACCGCGCGGTAACGTTCCGCCGTTGTACTCGGCCATGCGGTTCTTCCACTTGAGGAAATCCGTGATGGTCTGCGGTTCGATGCGCACTTCCACCCGTCGCAGACTGGCCAGTAACAGATTCATCTCTTTCATCAATCCTGCGGTTGTGCGCAAGTCCTGACGACCGGGTTTCACCGTCATGATCACTTCTCGGCCTTTGCATTCCAGCAAGCCCCAATGCTTCGGCAATTCCTCGCGTGCGATCATTCCGGCGGGCGCCATGTAGAACCGATTGCTGCCCAAACCCTCCTCCGGTTGCATCCGGAATGGCTTGTTCGCGTCGGCCAGAAAATCGCTGCGTGAAACTTTGCATTCCACCAGCACCGACTGGCAGCAGCCTTTCCATCCGATCACGTCGGGCACTTCGCCGCTGATGCAATACTGTTCCGAGAGAACGATGCCGCATCCATATTTGTAGCGGAGCCACTCGACGGCGCGCGCAACTAGTTGCTCGTGCTTCCTTTCCGCTGACGAATTCGCCATGCCAACGTTGTAGCGCGAAACCGGCATTACGGGGAGTATCAGCCCAGTGACACGAGGAATTCACTACCCTTCTGCTCTCGTATGGCGAAGATCACTCACCACAGACGCACGGAGAAGACCCTAGGAGGCAGACCACGACACGAAGAGCGTGGAGTTTGATTCCTTTTTTCTTTCCTCTGTATCCTCCGTGCCTCCGTGGCGAAAGACTTAGTCCCAAACTTCTGGCTATGCCGCGCTTGGGAGGAGCCTCAATCGCTTCGTGTAAGATCAAGGATTCGCATGGCGCCGATGATTCAGGCTCAGAACGTTTGCAAAACCTACCACATTGGAAAAGTGGACGTGCCTGCCCTACGCGGCGTCTCGCTGGCGGTCGAGAAAGGTGAGTTCGTCACCATCGTCGGTCCATCGGGCAGCGGCAAGTCCACATTGTTCTATATTCTCGGCGGGCTGACCCACGCCGACTCCGGACGCGTACTCATCGACGGTATCGACTTCTCTTCCTTGTCCGACGCGGCGCGCACCCGAATGCGCAAAGCGAAAATCGGCTTTGTCTTCCAGAAGTTTAACCTGCTGCCTACTCTGACCGCGGAGGGCAACATCGCCATCGCCCGTGATATTGCGGGCAAGCGCAACGGCGCCGAAGAGCGCGAATATACGGCGCACATCTTACAGCTGCTGGGCATTGACAACCGCCTTGCGCACCGTCCCTCGGAGCTGAGTGGCGGCGAGCAGCAGCGGGTGGCGCTGGCCCGGGCCCTGGCGAACAAGCCGGCCATCGTGCTGGCCGACGAGCCCACGGGAAACCTCGATTCGCAGAACTCCGAAATCGTATTGAACATGCTGCGGCAATCCAACAAGGAACTGGGCCAGACGGTGCTGATGATTACCCACAATCCCGAAGCCGCTGAGTACGGTGACCGCATCATCCACATGCGCGATGGCTCAATCGTCCCACCCGAGTTAGACCCGCAATGGAGCCGTGGCCACTGAAGATCTCCCCACACACAGCCTCAATACTCCCACTCCGTCGCTGAAACCCTCCGAGCCATTGCCACTCATCCGCCCAGCGTCCGATAACTAGCAGCTACCCCTCCCCCGCGCGGTTCTTTAGAATCATGGTTTTACGGACATTTTCCGGGCAAGTTATTGAACCCCAAGAGGTTACTGGTAGCTTCAATGATTGCAATAGTTAGAAGCATGTCCCGCGGCCAACTCCTTTTCCGAACCCCCGTGGTGTCTGTGTCATAGCTCGCTGCAACGTCTGAATTGAGGCGCCGTATTGTTTCTTGACGACTCGATTTCTGTCTCTGGTTTTGCTCGGCTAACCTCGGGGCCTGCGGTTCGGGTTATCGGCGCACCATGTGCCGCAGGTTGTAGGCGATGGCCAGCAGCATCCATTCAGTGTTCACCGCCGCCAGTCCGCGCCGACGAAACTTTCTCATCCCGCGTTGCTCTTTCAGCCCCCTTCGCCAAACCCGACGGCGCCGGCGGCATCGACGGCGGCGGTCGTCCGGGACCGATCTTCGCCCAGTCGGGTGGCGGACTGGCCGCCGCCGGACCCGGCATCAACGTCTTCGACCAACTCCGCGGCCAGGCCGAACGCTGGACCAACGAAGGCCGCCGCATCGTCATCGCCGCCTGGACCCGCGGCTCCCGCGAACGACTGACCAACCTGCTGCGCGAGCACGGCTTCAAGGACGCCGTCCCGGAGGACGACTATGCCGCGATTCGCAGAAAGCCCGCCGGCTCCGTCTCCCTGGTCGTTCTCGGCGTTGAACGCGGCTTCGTCGCCGACCGCATTGCCCTTGTCGGCGAGCAGGACCTGCTCGGCGAACGCATCTCGCGTCCCCCACGCCGTCGCAAGCGCGCCGACCAGTTCATCGCCGAGGCCACCGAAATCGCCGAGGGCGACCTCGTCGTGCACCAGGAATACGGTATCGGCCGCTACGACGGCCTCGCCACGCTGCACGTCACCGGGGCGCCGCACGACTGCCTGCGCCTGATCTACGACGGCGACGAAAAGCTGTTCCTGCCCGTCGAAAACATCGAGGTCCTCTCGCGCTACGGCAGCGAGCATCAAGGCACGGCGCTGGACAAGCTGGGCGGCGCCGGCTGGCAGACCCGCAAAGCCAAGATGAAGCAGCGCATCCGCGACATGGCGGGTGAGCTGATCCGCATTGCCGCGCTACGAAAAATGCGCGACGCCGAGACCATGGCGCCCCCGGAAGGCACCTGGGACGAATTCTGCGCGCGCTTCCCCTTCGCCGAAACCGAGGACCAGTCCCGCGCCATCGCCGACGTGCTGGAGGACCTCGCCGCCGGCAAGCCGATGGACCGCCTGATCTGCGGCGACGTTGGCTTCGGCAAGACCGAGGTCGCCCTGCGTGCAGCTTTCGTCGCCGCCATGGCCGGCTCGCAGGTCGCCGTGGTCGTTCCCACCACGCTGCTCGCCCGTCAGCATTTTCGCACGTTCTCCACGCGCTTCGCCGGCATGCCCGTCAAAGTCGCGCAACTTTCGCGCATGGTCACCGCCAGGGAAGCCAACGAGGTCCGCCGCGGCCTCAAATCCGGGGACATCAACATCGTCGTCGGCACCCACGCCCTGCTGGCGAAATCGGTCGAATTCTCCGACCTCGGCCTACTGATCGTCGACGAGGAGCAGCACTTCGGCGTCGCCCACAAGGAACGCCTGAAAGCGATGAAGGCCGACGTCCACGTCCTGACGCTGACCGCGACGCCGATCCCGCGCACCCTGCAGCTCGCGCTGACCGGCGTCCGCGAGATGTCGGTCATCGCCACTCCGCCCATCGATCGCCTCGCCGTCCGCACCTTCATCATGCCGTTCGATTCGGTGGTCATCCGCGAAGCCCTGCAACGCGAGCGCTTCCGCGGCGGCCAGGTGTTCTGCGTCGTGCCGCGGATCGAAGACCTGCAGCGCATGTCCGACCGCCTGCGTGAGATCGTGCCGGAAGCTCGGACCATCCAGGCGCATGGCCGCCTTGCCCCGACCGAACTCGAACGCGTCATGACCGAGTTTGGCGACGGCAAGTACGACATCCTGCTGTCCACCAACATCGTCGAAAGCGGCCTCGACATGCCGGCGGTGAACACGCTGGTCATCTATCGCGCCGACATGTTCGGCCTCGGCCAGCTCTACCAGCTTCGCGGCCGGGTCGGGCGCGGCAAGCAGCGCGGTTACGCCTACCTGACCTGGCCCGCCAACCACCGCCTCTCCGTCGCGGCCGAGAAGCGCCTGACCGTCATGCAGACGCTGGACGCCCTCGGTGCCGGCTTCACCCTGGCCTCGCACGACCTCGACATCCGTGGCGCCGGCAACCTGCTGGGCGATGAGCAGTCGGGCCACATCCGCGAAGTCGGCATCGAGCTGTATCAGCAGATGCTGGAAGATGCGGTGTCCGACATCAGGGCAGGGGAGGGCAAGCGGGTCGGCCAGGAACGCGACTGGACACCGAACATCTCCCTCGGGCTGCCCGTGCTGATCCCCGAGGATTACGTCCGCGACCTTCCCGTCCGCCTCGGCCTGTATCGTCGCATCGGCGGCCTCGCATCCGACGCCGAAACCGACGCCATGGCCGCCGAACTGGTCGATCGTTTCGGCAAGCTGCCTGAGGAGGTCGAAAACCTGCTCGGTGTCGTCGCCCTGAAACGCGCCTGCCGTGAGGCCGGCGTGGAAAAACTGGAGGCCGGCCCGAAAGGCATGGTTCTGACCTTCCGTGGCAACGCCTTCTCCAACCCCGCCGGGCTGATACGCTGGCTGTCCAGCAAGGGCGGCATTGTGCGGCTGAGGCCCGACCACAAGCTGGCGATTTCCCGCGACATGGACGTGGTCACGCGGCTGAAGTTCGCCCGCGATACATTGGGAGCGTTGGACCAGATCGTGCGTCAGGCCAAAGCGGCGTGATGGTTCGCCGAGCGTTCGTCTGGACGCTCGTTCTGCTGGCCGGCCTGGGTGGCGGCCGAAGCGAGGCCGCCGACCCGGCCTGCACATCGGCGGGCTGCGTCAACCTGGTTTTCGACGGCGACAGCATCTCGGCCGGCTGGGGCGCGTCACCCGGCCACGGTCTCCAAGCCATCGTGCCAGCCGCACTTGGCGCCGATGTGCGAACGCACGACGTTGCTGTGGGCGGGCGCCCCGTGATCACCTGCCTGCAACTCTACCCGCGGATCGTGGCGCCGCTGTTCGATCCATCCACGCCTCACAACGTGATCGTCTTCCATGCCGGTGACAATGATATCGCGCAGGGACACGACGCCCCCGAGATCTATGCGGCATTCACCGCCTATGTCGTCGCAGCCCACACGCAGGGATGGAAGGTTGTTGTCTCGACGGAACTGCGGCGTCCCGATTTTCGCCCATCAAAAGAAACCGAACTGCTCGAATACAACAACATGTTGCTCCAGAACAAAGCCGGCGCGGACGCCGTGGTCAATTTCGACGCCGACCCCCGAATGACGAACATGACCTATCGGCTCGATCCGGCGCTGTTCACGCACGACCGCATCCACCCGAGCGACGGCGGCTATGGGGTGCTCGCCGCATTGCTGGTGCCGGTGGTGAAGCGCGTGGCGGGACGCTGAAATCCCGGCCCGCACCGCTCACCCCAGCCGCGGCAACACCTGGTCCGTCAACATCACGAAACTCTCGTGACTGAGCGGCGCACACAGCAGATAATTCAGTCCGGCCTCTTCGCGCAGCGCCAGGATCTGGTCGATCACCCGGCCAGGCGTGCCGTGCAGGATCACCTGGTCGACGTAACGGTCGACCGGATCGCCGCCGCCATAATCCCGCGTCTCCTGCACCACCGCATTATGACCCGGCCCGGCATAGGAGGCGGTGAGCCAGCCCGCACCGCGTCGCGCCACCGTCTCGGCCTTGGCATCGGTCTCGGCCAGGGCGACGAACCGCGCCATCGGGATGTCCCGCTCGGCCGCCGGGAACCCGCCCGCCGCGAGACCCTCCTCATAATAGCGGCGCTTGTCCGCAAGTTCGGCGAAACTCGAATGCGGATCCATGAGGATGGAGAACCCGCGGCCGGCTGCCCAATGGATCGCCGGTTTCGAACTCGCGGCCATCCAGACCGGCATCGGGACCTGCGCAGGCTTCGGCAGGACCTCGACATCCTCGAACCGGAAATATTCGCCCGCGTAGTTCAGCCGTTCCTCGCTCCAGGCCCGCAGCACGATCTCCACCGTCTCGCGGAACCGGGCGGTACCTTCTTCCGGAGACACGCCAAAGGCCGTGAATTCACCGCGTGAGAAGCCGCGCCCAGCCCCCCAGTTCACCCGCCCGCCGGACAGCACGTCGAGCAGAGCCACCTCCTCGGCGAGGCGGAGCGGATGGTAGAATGCGGCGAGCGACACCCCCGTGCCGATGCGCAGCCGCCGGGTCCGGGCGGCGGCGAGGGTGCCCATCATGTGGACCGAGGGGCAGACGCTGAAGCTGGAGAAATGATGCTCAGCCAACCACACCGCGTCATAGCCGGAGCGGTCCATGATCTCGATGCGCTCAAGCGCCCGATTGTAGACCGTGGCAAGATCGACCCGGCGTTCGGGCCAACTGAAGAACTGCAGAACTCCCACCTTCATGGGCGGCCCTCCCAGGCGGTGATGGTGTGACGCGCTTTGCGGTGACCTTAGAACACGATCGCACCAGCCGACCAGCGTTGGGTTGACGCAGGTCGCGAACGTTTCAGCAACACGTTGTTCAGGCAGGATCCTTCAGCGCAGTTCAAGTTCCGAAGTCGTAATGTTCAGATCAGTGACAAGCCCATTGCCCAGGGTGTAGACCCACCCATGCACACTCAGTGCCTGACCTCGCGCCCAGGCGTCCTGCACGAACAGGTCCGAGGCGACGTTCCGGACCTGCCGGATCACATTCAACTCGCACAGCCTGTTCAGCCGAACCCGCTCATCAGCGATCGCTTCAAGCGCCGTCCGGTTATCGTTGAACACCTCGCGGATCGGATGCAGCCAGTGATCCACCAGCCCCAGCCGCTTGCCGTCCACCGCCGCGGCGATGCCACCACAGCCGTAGTGACCAACGACGATGATGTGCTTCACCTTGATCACATCCACCGCGAACTGCAGCACCGACAGGTAATTGGCATCCTGCGGCGGTGCCAGGTTCGCGACATTACGGTGGACAAACAACTCGCCCGGGTCCAGATCGACAATCTCATTCGCCGGCACCCGGCTGTCAGAACAGCCGATCCACAGGTATTCCGGCGCCTGCTGGCCCTCCAGACGCTTGAAAAATCCGGCATCCGCCGAAACCTTGCGCGCAGCCCAGGCTCGGTTGTTTGCTTTCAGGTGGTCGAGCATCCACTAATCCAAGAGACGAAGCACGTCTCGGTCAAGTGGACCATGTGCCCCACCACCCGTCATCGCACCAACCTGTCATCGCGAGCGCCACCGTGACGAAACCGTGCCGCGGAAGCTGCGTTCGGCCCCGCCCATCGCTCTATAACGTCGGGCTGATCGTATTCACGCCCGCCGCCACATCCAACTCCGCCGTGCTGATAGGCTCGCCACGGATCACCACCAGGTACATCAACGCCGACACCAGGCCGATGACCGCGCTGACCAATAGCGCCGGTGCGAAACTGCCAGTCTCCTGCACGATAAACCCGGTTACCGTCGGCGCCAGCGCCCCGCCCAGATAGCCGCCAAAATTCTGAAATCGCCCCCAACGACGCCGTGCAGTTCGCCGGCGCAGCCACAGATGCGAGCGCCCACGACATCCCGCTGGCCGAGGCCCCAAACATCAGCGCCGCCGCGATAGCCCCCACCGCCAACCAGTCGCTTGGTGTTTCCGCGGCGACGACCGTAAATACCACCATGCCCAGCAGGCCAACGATCACCGGCACCTTGCGGGTGTTCACCGGTGACAGGCCCTTTCTCATCCGCCAGTCGGCGATCCACCCGCCGCCGATGCTGCCAACGACACCGAACGCGAAGGGAATCGCCGCGACCATGCCTGTCTTCGGTATCGACATGTGCCGCTGCATCTCCAGGTAGCCCGGCAGCCAGGCCAGGTAGAGCCAACCCATGTAGACCACCCCGAAGAACCCCAGCACCAGACCCCATGTTGTACGGAACCGGAACAATCCCAGCCACTCCGCCAGCCGGACAGGGCCATAGGTCCGAGGCTCTTCGCCGTCGGTCAGGTAGTGCCGCTCTTCCTCGGTGAAATGCGCTTCGGTGGGATCGCGATACAGCAGGAACCAGGCGGCGGCGACCACCACCCCGGCGACCCCCATGATCCCGAACATCCAGCGCCAGCCAAAGCCGATCATCAACGCGGTTAATATCGGCGGCGCAATGGCTGGTCCCAGCGACGACGTGCAATTCCATACGCCCGTCGGCAGTCCGCGATCCCGCCGCATTTTACCAGTCCCGTACCACCCGGACGGCGGACGAAAACATCGGCGCTTCGCCCAGCCCCAGAAACACCCGCGCGATGGAGAATTGCCAGAACGACGCAACAAATCCTGCCGCAGCCTGCGCGATCGACCAGAGGCCGAGGCCCGCCGCCAGCAAACGGTGCGGACCCACCCGGTCCACCAACGCACCGCCGGGCAATTGGGCGAACGCATATGCCCACAGGAACGCCGACAGCAGCAGTCCCATATCGGCGATTGAAAGCCCAAGCTCATTTCGGATCAGAGGATTGGCGATCGAAAGCGTGGAGCGGTCGAGGTAATTCAGCGTCCCGGCAACCACCAGCATAATCAGGGCGCTGCGCTGCTGGCGTCGAATGCTGGCCGGAACAGTCGGTTTGGTCATGTAATGTCCTTCCGCGAACGTCTCCCACACCCTCGCCTTGTCAGGCATGATACAGCCCTCCCGACCGGGAACAATGCCGGCCCCCTGGTCGACGCGAGAAGGGCCACCACTCTTGGCTCAATCCAGGTGCACGCGCCGCGATCCGGTCCGGATCGTACCATCGGCAAGACCCCCGCATAGATCGGACCACGCAATGACAACACAGTCTGGTTCGACAGCAGGCAACCGTCTCGGCTAGGCTTCCCCCAGTTCGAAGCCACAAATCGGAGGATGTCCAAAATGGCCGGAAACGCTCAGAAAATCATTGAACTCGATCGTCAGCGCATGGCGGCGATGGCTGGGAAGGACATCGCCACCCTGAACAAAATCCTCGCCGACGACCTGATCTACACCCACTCCAGTGCACGCCTGGATACCAAGAAAAGCCTGATAGGCGCGATGGAGTCCGGCGCCACGGTCTACACCGCGGTGGAACCGTCCGACGTCGTCGCACAGGATCTGGGCGACGCGGTGGTCCTGACGGGCGTTGCCGCCATCAGCGCGTGAATTCCGGCGGCAACCCGAATTCATTCCGTGTCCGCTTCACCGATGTCTACGCCAACAAGGGCGGCCAATGGCAGATGGTCACTTGGCAAAGCACGAAACTGGCCTAGGCAAAGGACCCACCCATGGCGCCCACCCCGTTCACCCTGTCCGTCCCGGACGAGGCTATCGCCGACCTGAAGGCCCGCCTCGCCCTGACCCGCTTCCCCGACCAGGCACCCGACGCGCCCTGGGCCTACGGCACCGACCTCGCCTACATGAAAACCCTGGTCCCATACTGGAAAGACCAGTTCGACTGGCGCAAGCAGGAGGCTGCGCTGAACGCATTCCCGCAGTTCAAGGTCCAGATGCCGGACGTCAACCTGCACTTCTTGCATGTGCCGGGCAAGGGCCCGTCCCCGACCCCGCTGCTGCTCATGCACGGCTGGCCCGGTTCGGTGTTCGAGTTCCTCGACATCATCCCCCGCCTGACCGATCCCGCCCGCTTCGGCGGCGATCCGGCCGACGCCTTCACGGTCGTCGCGCCCTCGCTGCCCGGCTATGGCCTGTCCTTCGCGCCCGGCCAAAAACGCTTCAAC
>CAWGMV010000018.1:0-220000 GCA_963823635.1 uncultured Acidobacteriaceae bacterium
CATGAATCCGGTCGCCCCGGTAATGAAAATGTCCCGCGATTGAAACATGCCCTGCCTCCGGCAACTGTGGTCAGCCGCCGATTGTAGTACGTAAGCAAGAAGAGACTGGATTCTGGCCTGACTTCCAGCAGTGGCTGCCCTCTACCCGCGCCGTGAGCGCGGCAAGCGGATCAGCGACGTGTCCTGGATGTGCAGAACATCCTGCAAATATTCGCGTAGCGCCATCAGGATAAAAGCTGCTTCCGCGCAGAGAAACATTCCGAGATAGCACACGGTCAATGGCAGGCTGTACGGAATCTCGCGGTAGTCGGCCGCTTTGAGCAGGTCCGTGGTGGCGTTCATCACGCCTCGTTCTGAGAATGCAGTCAGCGATTCCATCAAATAGTAGTGGTAAAGGAAGACCAGGCTGAGGGATGCCAGGATGAGCAGTAATGGAACAAAGGACACGAAGGCGCGAAGGGTTACGTGTCCGTCCGGCCGGGTATAGAACATCAACCGTCCCAGCGAATGCCGAATATAAAACAGATAGCCCAGCATCAGGAAGCAGAACAGCGAGGTGTAAGTCGAGAGGAACTTCTCCTGCGCCGCGTAGGTCGGGATGAGATGAAACGCCGCCAGGGGAATTGGAAGCGACGCCGTTACCACCGAGGCGGTACCCATGTAGGCCTTAAAGAACCTGGCGAAGGCCTGGAAGCGTACGGGCGCCTGCGGCTCGTTCTTCGAGGCTTCGTGTAGGCTTACGGCACCGGTATCTCGCATTTGACCTTTGCTTCCTGGAACGCTGATACCATGATCGGCTGCGTCTTTTCCAAGGTGTTGCCGACTTGCTTGGTCGCATACACCGAGTACACGCCGGGCGGCACCGACTTCGAAGTCGGCGTACTGACCTGCGGGAAGGCCAGCTCCGATGAATTGAGTCCGCTCACGGAAACCCACTTGTACATCACCGTCCATCCTGCGTCAGGCTGACCGTTCTTGACGGTGTTCGCGATAACCGTTATCAGGCGACCTGCTCCCCATGTACGACAGTCCACCACCTTGATGTGGAGGTCGTTGGCGATGCTCGCCAAAACTTCTGTGGCCGCCGCCTTCTTAGCGGGTTGGGTGTTCAGCACGTTCGCCACATAAAGGCACCACTTGGCCTCTTCTAAAAGGTCCGAGACATATTCTTTCGGCGGTGGCAGCTCCAACCACTCGCTTTGTCGTTTGTAATTGCCACCTCGGTTGTATCCCTGACCGCCGCTTACGTACCCTCCCTTCAGCAGTCCCATCGTTAATTGGCTTTGCGCGTCGAGGAGCTTGGAGGATATGTTAGGCGCGCTTTTGGCGATGCCCTTTCCGCACTGCCGTATTCCTGCTAGCGCCTCGGCAGTTGGCTGAAGCCAGGGCGGAGGCGGGAAATTTTGCGCGGCGAGAGAAAGAGCAGTCCCGAACAAGACCAACGCAAGCCAGGTCCTTCGCCGCCACCTTTCGTGGAGGCGCGTTGCAAGCTTGCTGAACTCGAATTGGCGAGTTGTGCGCATCTGTAACACCTCCTGTTACCAAGTGCGGAGGCGCGATTGATAGAAGGATATAGCACTTTTCCGTTGAGAGCACGGATGAAGCGTATCCACCTTGAGCCCCCTTTGGGCGGAATCTGCCAGCAGTTACAATGAAGAGTTTCCTGTCAATACGAAACGCAGCAAGTAAGGAGCCTTGGCTTTGATCGCTCGCTATACCCGACCCGCGATGGGCCGCATCTGGAGTGACGAAAATAAGTTTCGGACCTGGCTTGATGTGGAAATTGCCGCCACCGATACGCTCGCCGATGCCGGAATCGTTCCGCAGTCGGCTGCCAAAGCCATCCGTGAGAATGGCGCCACCGACGCCGCCCGCATCAATCAGATTGAGTCGGAGGTAAAGCATGATGTCATCGCCTTCACCACCGCCGTCGCGGAAAAGGTTGGCCCCGAATCGCGCTGGCTGCACTATGGGCTCACCTCCAATGATGTAGTGGATACCGCGCAAGCGCTGCTGGTGAAGCAGGCATCGGCCATCATTCGCGAAGACCTGGCCAGCCTGAGCGAAGTGCTGAAACGCCGTGCGTGGGAGTTCAAGGACACGCCGATGATCGGCCGCACGCACGGCATCCACGCCGAGCCGATCACGTTTGGCCTGAAGCTGGCCAACTGGTATTCGGAAGTACAGCGCGACATCCAGCGCTTCGAGATGGCCGCAGAGCAGATGCGCGTCGGCAAACTGTCCGGAGCGGTAGGCAACGCCGCCCACCTCGAACCGGAGTTCGAAGAGAATATCTGTCAACGTTTAGGGCTGAACGTCGCGGCCGTCTCATCGCAGGTGATTCAGCGCGATCGCCATGCTTTCTACGTCGCCACGCTGGCGGTCATCGCATCCACATTGGATAAGTTTGCAACCGAGATTCGCCACCTGCAGCGTACCGAAGTCCGCGAAGCCGAAGAGTACTTCAGTGAGAAGCAAAAAGGGTCGTCGGCCATGCCGCACAAGCGCAATCCTGTGACCTGCGAGCAGATCAGCGGGCTGGCGCGCGTCGTTCGCTCTAACGCGCAGGCGGCGCTGGAAAATGTTGCGCTGTGGCACGAGCGCGACATCTCGCATTCATCCGTCGAGCGCATTATTCTGCCCGACTCAACCATTCTCGTTGACTACCTGCTCAGCAAGACCACCATGCTTATTGACACGCTGCTGGTCTATCCCAAGCGCATGATGAAGAACCTGGAATCAACCGGCGGTCTCGTTTTTAGCGGACAGTTGCTGCTCGACCTGATCGAAGCCGGAACGCTGCGCGAGGACGCCTATCGGCTCGTGCAGTCCAACGCGATGCGGGCGTGGAAGGAGGACCTGAACTTCCGCGAGCTGATCGTGAACGATCCCGAGATTACGGCGAAGGTGAAGCGAGAGACGTTGGAGCACGCGTTCGACTTGCAGCGGCCGCTGCGGAATGTGGATAAGATATTCGCGCGGGTATTTGGGGATTAGCAACCGCTGGTCGTTCGTCCCAGTCCGGGGTGAAGTCGAGTCAGGGCCTTCCGGTCATGTTGTGATAGTGGGTAACGGAAAACATGGAGATCAGGAAGGCTGTCATTCCAGACGAAATCGGGGCTTTGTGTGACTTTGATCGCAAAGTATTCGGTTCCTATCCAGAGGACCTCTTCTCCCCTGAAGATTGGGCTGAACTTGAAAGTTACTGGTTGATTGTGAATGGCGACATAGTTGGCTGCCTTGCGCTTAAGCCAGACGTTGATTATGACGAAAATCCGAGCCCCGGAAGTCTGTACATAGAGAGCACGGGCGTGTTACCGCAGTATCAGGGTCAAGGGTTTGGGACCAGGATGAAAGAGTGGCAAATCGAGTATGCACGGCGACATGGATTTAGTCGGGTCGTCACAAATGCTCGCCAAAGCAATACCTCGTCGATTCGCTTAAACCAAAAGTTCGGATTTAGGATTCGCGAGGTCGCACCTGATTACTATTCTGGCCCGGATGAACCGGCTGTTGTGATGCAGCTTGAAATAAACACCCCACGACCGACTTAGAGGCTGACGTTTCTCCTTAGTCTGGCCCTATCACTTACATGAGGAACCAGTAAGCCGCAGCAGTTAGCAATACCGCTGCTGGACACATGACATATGGTAGCCAAAAGGAATAGTGCCACACTTCCGCCGCACCGATCACGAAAAATATTGTTCCGAGGTAGAACGCTAGCACCATCACATCGAAGATGTCGCCAGGGTTGCGATCCAAGTTTCGCCTGAGTCGCTCTCCGAGCGAATCGGAGCCGGGGCGATCGGCCCCCTCCGTTGCGACTTCGAGATAGCGGACGGCCCTGACTTGATAAAGAAGGCCTGCTCCGATCGACAGTAGCAAGAGAATCCACGAAAGCCACATGGGGCCTGGAATCTTAGGCAAGGCGTCTTCTTGTTTCACGCCCATTACCTGATGCAGAAATATAATTGGCAGTAAAAGCGCTCCAGTTGCCACCTGGATATATCCTTTGGCATTGTCGATGTACATGCTCATGATCTTCGTAAGATAACCGAACTCCTGCTCTTTCAAGCGCATATCGACGTTTTCTTCCTGGGACTTCATCAAATCTGACCCTTCCTCCTGTTGCTATTCCAGCCGGTTGATCACGGACGCCACATATCCCGCCCCAAAGCCATTGTCAATGTTTACCACGCTGACATTCGAGGCACAGGAATTCAGCATCCCCAGCAGCGCGGCGATGCCCTGGTACGAAGCGCCATAGCCGATACTGGTCGGCACGGCGATTACAGGCACACCGACCAGTCCACCGACAACGCTGGGCAACGCGCCTTCCATTCCGGCGCAGACAATCACGACGCGAGCCTGCGTCAGCGCCTCACGGCGCGCCAGCAGGCGGTGAATGCCCGCGACCCCGACGTCATATAGGTGTTGCACTTCATTGCCCATGATCTGCGCGGTGACCACGGCCTCCTCGGCTACCGGAATGTCGCCGGTGCCGGCGGAGACCACGATGATCGTCCCTTTGCCGTAGATAGTTCGATCTTGGGTCAGCGTGACGGCGCGCGCCAACTCATGCAGTTCGGCCTTGCGGAACTTGCGCCGCACCGCGCGAAACTGCTCGGCTGAAACTCGCGTCGCCAGCACGTTATGACCTTGCTTCGCCAGCCGGGCGAAGATGTCACCGAACTGCTGCGGGCTTTTGCCCGGCCCGAAGATTACCTCCGGCGTGCCGACGCGCAGCGTGCGGTGATGATCAATGTTGGCAAAGCCGAGGTCCTCGAACGGGAGATGTTTCAGTCGCTGCACGGCCTCATCAGGTGAGAGCTTGCCGCGCTTCACCTGGTCGAATAGTTTCCTGATGGCGTCGGAATTCATCAGCAGTGGTCAGTGGCTAGTGGATGGTTTCATAATTTGAAGTTTAAGTTCAAGCAGATACCGGATACCGGTAGGCTCACCGGCCGCGCAAACTGAAGTGTTAGGATGTGATGCTCGGATGCTCTCACCGACCAACGCTCCACCTCGGACTCTGACTGTCGCCATCACCGGCGCCAGCGGTTCCATTTTCGCCAAACACCTGCTCAATGCGCTGGATAGTGATGACCGGGTTGCGACGGTCAACCTCATTATCTCCGACAGCGGCCTGCGCGTGATGGTCGAAGAGCTTCAGGTCACAGGCCGCAACGAAATCGTCCAGAAGCTGCTGGGACACGCTTCGCAGAAGATCCGCCAGCAGAGCAACACCGACATCGGCGCCAATGTGGCCAGCGGTTCCTACCAGACCGACGCCATGATTGTGCTGCCGTGCAGCGTGGGAACGCTGGCGCGGATCGCCAACGGCATGGCGATTCAGCTCATCGAGCGCGCCGCCGACGTCTGCCTGAAGGAACGTCGGCCCCTCATTCTGTGCGTGCGCGAGACTCCCTTCAGCCTCATCCACCTGCGCAACATGACGCTGGCCGCTGAAGCGGGCGCGACCATCTTCCCAGTCATTCCCGCCTTCTACTTCCATCCGGTCTCGACTGATGAGATCGCGCGCGAGTTCGTCAATCGGGTCCTTGCGCATGTGGGCCTGCCGCAGCCTGACGCCTACCAGTGGAAGGGCGAGTAAAATATTTCCTCGGGAAATTGGCGTTTCGACTTCCTAAAGCCAAAGCGCGTGACGCTTGGCTCAACTTCCTCTTTGAGTTGCTGACTTTCAGCAATGAACTGGCAACCGCTGGGCTGGCGAGCGGCATATCATGATAAAAGCCACTCGCCGGGAGCAAAGCCTATGAATCGCAGGGACTTCATCATTCAAACGGCTTGCGGAGTGGGGACGACTCTGCTCGCGCGCAACTCGCTGGCTCTGGGCATCGCGACCCCTGCGAGCAAATTCAGCGCCAGTGACACGGTCCAGATCGGCAGGACGGGCATCGAGACCAGCCGGCTCGCCATGGGGACCGGGACATTCGGCTCGGGCGGCCGCTCCAATCAGACCGCTCAGGGCGCCAAGGAACTGATCAATCTGCTGCTGAATGGTTACGAGAGCGGACTGCGCTTGTTTGACACTGCCGATTCTTATGGCAGTCATGTACACGTTGCCGGTGCCCTCAAGCACATCCCGCGCGACAAGGTCACCGTGATGACCAAAACGGACACGCGCGATGCCGCCGGCGTGCGCGAGGATCTCGATCGCTTCCGGCGTGAGCTGGGAACGGATTACATTGACATCGTTCTCCTGCACTGCCTCACAGAGGGCGACTGGACAGAGCGCTACAGGGGAGCGATGGATGTCCTGTCGGAGGCGAAGCAGAAGGGCATCATTCGCGCGCACGGCTGCTCGTGCCATACGCTCGCGGCGCTTCGTGCCGCCGCTCGGTCACCGTGGGTGGAAGTGGACCTCGCCCGGGTAAACCCTATTGGCGCACACATGGATGCCAGTCCTTCTACCGTTACCGGCGTCCTCCGGGAGATGCGGGCTGCAGGCAAGGGGATTGTCGGCATGAAGATTCTCGGGCAGGGGGACATGCGTAACCGGCCCGACGAAGCGCTGCGTTATGCGCTCTCGCTTAACGTGCTGGATGCGTTCACCATAGGCGCGGAGAACAAAGCCGAGCAGAACGACCTCGTTCGGTGGATTGCGGCTGCGTAATGGCGCCATCGGATGGTCGACGCGCTGCGGTATCATGCTCCCACCATGAACAAACAGCATTTCTACTTCAAGCTGATCCCGCCTCGATCCACATTTCCCCACGACATGACCGACCAGGAGAGCGCGCTGATGGAAGCGCACGGCGCTTACTTTGCGAGGCAGTTTGATGCCGGCAAGCTTCTTCTCTACGGGCCGGTGATGGCGCCGGAGGGCGCATTCGGGGTGGGGATCCTGGAGGTCGCGGACGCCGATGAGGCCCGTCAATTCGGCGAAAACGATCCTTCGATCCGCGCCGGCATGAACCGCTTCGAGTTCTACCCCATGCGGGTCGCCGCCGCTCGCGCAAAGGTTGAGCTTGCGTGATATCTTCGAACATAGTTGGGTGTGAGGGTGCGTGACCTAGAGCGCTTTTCGGCGCTGCGACGTCACTACGCTACAGAACATCTGTTTAACCAGTGGCTTTAATCAGCCCAGGAGAAAAGCAATGAAGGCAATGTTGATTACGGTGGTTGCCGCGACCCTCACGGTTGCTCCGGCCATCCGCGCGCAAGACCTGACGCAGGACACGAAGAAAGCCGCCGACAAGACCGCCGACGTCACGAAAGACACCAGCAAGGACGTGGCCCACGGCACTAAGAAGGCCGCAACAAAGACGGCGGACGTGACCAAAGACACGAGCAAGGATGTGGCGCATGGGACCACCAAGGCCGCTAAGACGACCGGCAAGGACGTGGACAAAGGCGCGAAGAAAACCGGAGATGCGGTCAAAACCGGTGCCGACAAGACCGTTGACGCAATAAAGTAGCAGCCGGCGCGCTCGTAGAACATCCGCAGACATGAGCCGCGCCACCGAGATAGGATCCACTAGCGCGTGAGGTTTACCCGGACGGCGACATCGAACTTCGAGTAGTATTTCTTCACGGCTACCGCACCATACTTTTCGCGGAAGGCCTCGACGACGGGTTTCACAGCCTTTGGGTCCGTGATGGGCGTGGCTCGGAACACTCGCTCCTTCCCGTTGGCCGCAACCCGAATCCTGGGATTGTGCAGGACGTTCTTGTACCACTGGGTGTCTGAACCCTGCACCGGCAGGAGCCAGACTGTATTGCCGTCTTCCAGGGCGAACCAGACAGGACGTGAGATTTTCCGTCCTGACTTTCTGCCGATCACGCCGATGGTGATCTGCCGGTAGCGAACGAGGCGATCCTTTAGTGAATCTTTCGCAGTTGGCACGGCGGCGACACCTCCAACAACCCTATTCTTCCTCGGTGGATTTCAGTCCGGCGCGGGCGAGTATGGAGCGCAACGCGTACTCGCCCCCGGCCCCATGCCGGGTGGCCACGACGTTCCCATTACGATCGATAACAACGTAGAGCGGATAGGACTTGGCGGCATACATCGCGGCCAGGTTGGTGTCTTCCGTGAGCACAATACGGCAGGCGCGCGGATTCTGCTGCAGGTATTGCTTTACCGTCTTCTTCGATTCGTTCACGTCCACCGCCAGCACCACCAGTCCCTGATCGCGAAACTCCTTGTCCAGGTCGTCCACTATCGGCTGTTCGCGGCGACAGTATGGGCACCATGTGGTCCAGAACTGCAGCAGGACAACGTGTCCCTTCAGCGAGTCATTGGTGAACTTCTCACCAGCCGTAGTCTTGGCGTTGAAGTTTGGCGCGGGCTCGCCGCCAACAGCAAGGCCGGCTGTAGCCAAAGCGAAGGCAAGAAGAAGTGAGCGGCTGACTCGCGGAGTATGGACGTCCATGGCCAGGATCCTCCTCCCAACAGAAGAATCCTATCCCTTTACGCTCACCCGCACCATCTTTTTCCCCGCGCGCAGCGTGAACTCTGTTCCCAGCTTTACGGCAACGACAAGTTCGGTCTTCAGTTCCCCATCCAGTTTCACAGCGTTCTGTTTCAGCTTTCGCAGTCCGTCCGTCACGCTGGTCGCGAGGCCTGTTCGGGCCAGCAGTTTGTCGAGCTTCACCTGCACGTTGCCGTCCGTCGTTGACGCGTTCGGCGCTGCAACTTCGTCGAAGCGCACCGAGACCATCGGCAGATCCTCAGGAGTCTCGTCTTTCTGGAACATGCGCGACCAGTCCTGCGCCGCCTGCTCGGCGGCTTGCGCCGAATGGAAGTCGGCGGCGATGCGCTTCCCTAACTCCTGCTTCAGCTTCATGGGATGCGCCTGGCCGCTCGCCACGTCGCGCTTCATGCGCTCGATGTCGGCCATGCTCACGTCCGTGACCAGCTCATAATAGCGCCACATCAGCTCGTCGGAGATGGACATCACCTTGCCGAAGATTTCCTGCGGCGGCTCGGTGATGCCGATGTAATTGCTGTAGGACTTCGACATCTTCTGCACGCCGTCGGTGCCTTCCAGCAGCGGCGTGGTGAGCACGATCTGCGGCAGTTGCCCGTAATGGCGTTGCAGCTCGCGACCCATCAGCAAGTTGAACTTCTGGTCTGTTCCGCCCAGCTCCACATCGGCCCCAAGCGCGACCGAGTCATAGCCCTGCGCGATGGGATACAGCAGCTCGTGCATGGCAATGGGCTTTTCTTCCATGAAGCGCTTGTGAAAATCCTCGCGCTCTAGCATTTGCGAAACGGTGAACTTTGCCGCCAAACGCACAAAGCCTTCGTAGCCGAGCTTGCCCAGCCACTCGCTGTTGAAGCGCACCTCGGTCTTGTCGCGGTCGAGGATTTTGAACACCTGAGCCTTGTAGGTCTCGGCGTTGGCGTCGATCTGCTCGCGACTGAGCGGCGGCCGCGTTGCCGAACGGCCGGTGGGATCGCCGATGAGCCCGGTGAAGTCGCCGATGAGAAAGATGACTGTGTGGCCCATGTCCTGGAAGTGCTTGAGCTTGCGCATCAATACGGTGTGTCCGAGATGCAGGTCAGGCGCGGTCGGGTCGAAGCCTGCCTTGACACGCATTGGCTTGCCGGCCTGAAGTGACTTCTCCAGCCGCTCGCGCAAGTCAGTTTCGCGGATGATCTCTGCCGCGCCCTTGCGCAGGTAGGCAAGCTGCTCGTCAACCGGGAGAAATGACGCCATAATGGTGATTATAGAAACCAGCGGCACCCGACCGCTTGCGTTACTATATTCGCACGATACGAAAGGCGGTTACCAAATCATGAAGCGCGGTATTCGTATTCTTGCCATCATCATCGGGGTCCTTATCGTAATTGCCCTGATCCTGCCCTTCGTAGTGGACGTGAACAGCTTCCGTCCCAAGCTTGAGGCAGAGCTCACCAGCGCGCTCGGCCGCCAGGTGACAGTGGGAAACCTGAGCCTGAAGATCTTCTCCGGCACGGTATCGGCGGACAACATCTCGATTGCCGACGATCCGGCGTTCAGCAAGAACCCTTTCGTGACCGCGAAGTCACTCAAAGCGGGCGTCGAAGTGATGCCGCTCATCTTCTCCAAAACGCTGCACGTCACTGGTATAACGCTTGACCAGCCGCAAATTACCTTGCTGAAGGGGGCAAACGGGAAGTGGAACTTCTCCAGCATCGGTGGAAACGCGCCCCAGACTGTTCCGAGCACGCCGGCGCAACCCCAAGCACCAGCAAAACCGCAGGCGTCACAACCGCAGGCAGCCCAGCCAGGCGAGACCTTGTCCGTGGACAAGCTGACCGTCTCCAATGGACGTGTGCTAGTGGGAGATATTAATTCGCAGGGGAAGCCCCAAGTATATGACAAGGTCGATCTTTCAGCGACGAACTTTTCGCCCACCGCGCAGTTCCCCTTCTCGCTGACCGCTGCCCTGCCGGGCGGCGGCGACGTCAGCATGAACGGCACTTGCGGACCGATTAATTCCGGCAACATGGCCGCAACTCCATTTACGGCGCAGATCAAGGTGCACAAACTCGATTTGGCCGCCTCAGGATTCGTCGAGCCTTCTGCCGGTATTCAAGGCGTGGCGGATTTCGATGCCACCATCAACTCCAACGGCCTTATCGCCAAAAGCATCGGCACTCTGACCGCCCAGAAACTGAAACTCTCAGCAAAAGGTTCGCCTGCGGCGCGCCCGGTGCAGGTGAAATACATCGTCGATCACAACCTTAGGTCAGAAGCCGGAACGATAACGGAGGGCAATGTCTCGATGGGCAGGGCCTCGGCAAGCCTGACTGGCACGTACCAGGCGCAGGCTGCAACCACGGTGCTCAACATGAAGTTCGTGGGAGATTCCATGCCGGTTGACGATGTGGTATCCGCGCTGGCGGCCGCCGGCGTGGTGCTGCCGGAACGTTCGCAATTGCAGGGCGGTACCCTATCCGTGGAGGTTGCGCTCGTCGGACCTCTGGACAAGCTGGTAATGAGCGGCCCAGTACGGCTCTCGAACACCAAACTGGCTGGTTTTGATCTGGGATCGAAGCTATCGGCGATCTCGGCGCTGTCGGGCAAGCACACCGGCGGAACGGATACAACAATCCAGAATCTCAGTGCGACGGTGCGCAACGGCCCAGACGGCACCCAGGCGAGCAATATCAATCTGACCATGCCGGCCTTGGGGGTTGTGACCGGCGCAGGCACTGTCAGCCCAGCCGGCGGGCTCAACTTTAAGATGAACGCCAATGTCAGCGGCGGCGCGGCTGGCGGCCTCACACAAATGGCGGGACTGGGCGCTCAGGGAGGCAATGTTCCTTTCATGATTGAAGGAACAACTTCCGACCCTAAGTTTGTGCCGGATGTGAAGGGCATCGCAGGAAGCGCGCTGCAGCAGGCAATATCAGGCAAGCTACCCGGCGGCAATACAACTAATCCAGCGGACGCATTCGGCGGGCTTTTTGGAAAGAAGAAAAAGTAGAGCTCAGGAAGGCTCTATCCCTCCAGCTTCTTCGCCAGTAGCTCATTAACCAGCGCCGGATTGGCTTGGCCTTTGGATGCCTTCATCACCTGACCGACAAAGAACGCGATCACGGTCTTCTTCCCGCCACGATACTGTTCGAGCTGCTTGGGATTGGCAGCCATCACCTCGTCGATGATCTTCTCGATGGCCGAGCTGTCGGTGATCTGCTGCGGCTTCTCCTTCTCGTAGATGGCAGGAAAATCCTCGTCGCGTTCGAAGGCGAGATCGTAGAGGTCCTTTAGCATCTTGCCGCTGATGGCGCCGCTCTCCACCAGGTCGGCCGACATAGCCACGCCCTTCATCGAAATTGGCGACTGCTCAATCTCCAATCCCTTGGCGTTCAAGCGGCCCATCAATTCGCTCTGCACCAGATTGGCGACACGCTTGGGATTCTTAGCGGCTGTGGCGGCCTCTTCGAACTGATCGGCCAGAGCACGTGTGCTCGTCAGAATTGCCGCGTCGTACTCGGTGATTCCGTACTGTGTGACCATGCGCACGCGGCGCGCCTCCGGAAGCTCAGGCAGTTTTGCGATGATCTCCTTGCGCCACTTTTCATCCACCACCAGCGGCAGAAGGTCAGGCTCCGGGAAGTAACGATAATCGTGCGCCTGCTCCTTGGAGCGCATGCCATAGGTCTTGCCTTCAGCGGCGTTGTAGAGGCGCGTCTCCTGCTCGATTACGCCGCCGGACTCGAGCACCTGCTCGTGGCGCTCAATCTCGTACTCCAGCGCCTGCCGGATGAAGCGGAAAGAATTGACGTTCTTCACTTCAGTCTTGGTGCCAAACCGTGTCTGCCCGCGCGGACGAATACTGACATTAGCATCGCAGCGTAGCGAGCCTTCTTCCATGTTGCAATCGCTAACGCCGGTGTAGAGGATGATTTCTTTCAGCCGCGTCAGGTATTTGTGGGCTTCGTCGGGCGACGAGATGTCAGGCTCGCTGACGATCTCGATAAGCGGCACGCCAGAGCGGTTCAGGTCGATGGAGGTCCACTCGCTGCTGTCGGGCAGACCGTCGTGCAGGCTCTTGCCCGCATCCTCTTCCAGATGCACGCGCGTGATGCCGATGCGCTTCGGCCCGTTCGTCGTCTTGATCTCGATATAGCCGTGCTCAGCCAGAGGTTTGTCGTACTGCGAAATCTGGTAACCCTTCGGCAGGTCCGGATAAAAGTAGTTCTTGCGCGCGAAGATGGAGGTTTCGTTGATGTTGCAGTTGAGCGCGGTTGCCGCCAGCACGGCGAACTCAACCGCCTTCTTATTGAGAACGGGCAACGGCCCGGGCAGGCCAAGGCATACCGGACACACATTGGAGTTGGGCGGATCGCCGAAGCGTGTGGAGCAACCGCAGAAGATTTTCGTCGCCGTCAGAAGCTGGACGTGAACTTCCAGCCCGATGACCGGCTCATACTTGGAGCCAGTTGCGGCAGAGGCTTCCGGCGCGGTGGCCATGCACTTGATTATAGGGGAGCGAAGCGAGCTACTCCCCACCCGGATTGGCAGCATTCGCTGAGATCAACGGAATCTCGAAGTACATCAGCTCGTTGCCGCGGTCATCTCTCACCCCGGTGAGATAGAGATGTGCCCCAGTGACAGGCTGCTGAACGTTCTCCACATCGAAGAATAGGAAGCCCGACCGCGTGGTATGCGGCTCGACCGCCTCGGCGGCAAAGTGGGCGCGCGTGATCTCATCCATTTGCTGCTGGGCCTTTTTGTTCTTGTTGCCGCCCGGCAGCGTGATGGGCCCAACCTGGCGCGGGTTGCTGCTTCCCTGGATGTGCGCCACGCGGCGGAAGACATCCTCAACGTCCAGCGCTTCCAGCTTTGCCCGCCGCGCGGTCACCAACTGGGCACCCATGTTCTTCAGACTGATCGGCTGGTCACCGTCGTTGGTGATGACCAGAAATATGGGGAGAATTCCCTCCTGGCTGTAGTGCGTGATGAAGATGTCGTCCTTCGGCGCCGAGTTATAAACATCCACGGCGACGGTCACTTTCTCGTTGGTGTGAGCGTCCTTCGAAGGATAGGTCTTCGCGTCGTCGGTTTTGGGCATGACAAATTCTTTTGCCGCCCAAAGCAGGACGGAGGGGAAAGCGACAAGTACGACGATGAATAGCCAGATACGGCACCGGGAGGGCATATCCGGATTATCCGCTTTTCGGGCAGCCGTGCTCAACTGTGGTTTGGTGCACGGTCGCAGCACAATTACAATCGCAGCGTGTATCTGCTCTACAGCGCCGTACTGCTCCTCGCGCTGCTAGTCAGTTCGCCATGGTGGCTGCTGGAGATGCTGCGCCACGGCAAATACCGCGCTGGGTGGCGCGAGCGGCTAGGCACGGTACCGGACAGGTTACTGGCTGAGCGGCCTGTGGACGCGATCTGGATTCACGCCGTGTCGGTGGGCGAAGTGCTGGCCATCTCGCGCGTCGTCGAGGAGCTGAAGACACATCTGCCGGGCTGGCGAATCGTCGTCTCGACTACCACCGATACGGGGCAGAAACTGGCACGCGAGCGTTTCGGGGCGCACAACGTGTTCTACTTTCCTCTGGATTTGCCTTTTGCCGTGCGTGCCTACCTGCAAGCCCTGCAGCCCAGGCTGCTGGTGCTGGCGGAGAGCGAATTCTGGCCCAACCTGCTGCGCTGGGCGAATCGATACGGAGCGGTAGTGGCAGTTGTAAATGCCCGCGTGTCGGACCATTCGCTGCCGGGATACCTGCGATTTCGCAGACTGCTGGCGCGTGTGCTCGAAAACGTGCAGCTATTCCTGGCGCAAAGCGAAGCGGACGCGCAGCGGCTGGTGCAAATGGGGGCTGCGGCAGACCGCGTCCACGTCACCGGCAACCTGAAGTTTGAAGTCAAGCCGCTGGCGAAGTCGGAGCTGGTAACGCAATTCGCGGATGCGGTGAATGCAGGCGAAGTCGGCCCAGTGCTGGTCGCCGGCAGCACGCTGGAGGGCGAAGAAGCCATGCTGCTGGAGACGTTCCGGCAGGTAGCAGCACGATATCCTCGCGCGTTGCTGGTGCTGGCACCGCGTCATCCCGAACGCTTCGAGCCAGTCGCTTCGCTGCTGGCGGCATCTGGAATTCGTTATCAGCTCCGCTCGCAATGGGATGGGCGGAAGCTGACCGGAAGCTCAATTTTCCTGCTCGACTCGATTGGCGAGTTGGCCGGCTTTTATGAGTTTGCCGATCTGGCGTTCATCGGCGGGAGCCTCGTGCCGCGCGGCGGACACAACGTTCTTGAGGCCGCGCAGTTTGGCGCGCCGATTCTGGTCGGGCCGCACACCGAGAACTTCCGCGACATCGTTGACATCTTTCGCCAAGCCGATGCGCTGCGCGTCGTCTCTCCGCAATCGTTGACCTCAACCGTGTTGCAGTTGCTGGAGGACCGTGATAACCGAACGGAGCTCGGCCGTCGCGCTGCCGAAGTGCTGCGCTCTCAGCAAGGCGCAACCCAGCGGACGGTCACGGCGTTGCTGGAGCTGCTGCCCGAATCAGCGCGTGCCCCTGTCGCGCTTTCCTCGGAGAAGCCGGCGTGAAGCCACTCTCCGCGCTGTACGGCGCTGCGGTTCGCCTACGAAATGAACTTTACGACCGGGGCATGGGCACGGTAAATCAACTTCGAGGGCCGGTGGTGAGCATCGGCAACCTCGCTGTCGGCGGCTCGGGCAAAACCCCGTTCCTGATCCTGCTGGGAGAGTTACTGCAGCGGCGTGGCATCGCCTTCGATGTGCTCTCACGAGGCTACCGTCGCAAAACGCAGGGTGTGGCCCTTGTCGATCCCAACGGCTCAGCAAGTGACTTTGGCGACGAGCCTCTGCTCATCGCGCGCAAGCTGGGCGTTCACGTGGTCGTCGGCGAAGACCGGCACCAGGCCGGCGAAATGGCCGAAGCGACATTCGGTCCGCGATTGCACCTGCTGGACGACGGCTTTCAGCATCGCCGCCTGGCGCGTGACTTTGACATCGTGCTGGTCACGCCTACAGATGTTCAGGATTCGCTTTTGCCCTCGGGATGTCTACGCGAGCCAGTTGCTTCTCTCTCACGCGCCCATGCTGTCGTGCTTACTAACAATTCATCTGCTGAGGGATTGCACCTTCGGAATCAGTTCGTGTGGCGCGTGCATCGTGACATCGTGCCGCCGGAAACCGCCGAGCCATGCTTCGCGTTCTGCGGCATCGCCCGCCCGGACAATTTCTTCGCGCAATTGAAAGCGGCGCAGATTGTACTCGCTGGCACGCAGAGCTTTCGCGATCATCATCGCTACGGCGATGCGGATGTTCACGAGCTGGGGCGGCTGCGCCAGCAAGCAAAAGCTTCGGCATTCGTGACCACGGAAAAGGACGCAGTGAATCTCGGTGTGCATCTGCAAGCGCTGGAGCCAATTCAAGTTGTCCGAGTGAGAATGGAGTTGGAGAATGCCGAAGCCGCGCTCGACGCGATGCTGGCCGCGATTGCCCAGCGAGAGCGTCATACGACGTGAGACAATCTACGCTTTGAGTTCATGACCAGACACCTGAACGACGCAGAGCGCTGGAAGAAGATTGTCCAGTCGTTCTCCGATGTTTCCATTACAGCGCTGGTTGATCTGGTCGCCGACGAGTTCGTCTTCGGCGAGATTGCCCGTGTCTCGCGCGAGGCGCCCGTGCTCATCCTCAAGCACCGCGAGCGCACTGTGCTGCCGGGAGGCGGCGGGAATGCGGTGATGAACCTGGCTTCGCTGGGCGTTAACGTCCTTCCGGTCGGCGTCGTTGGCGATGACGAGGCTGGCGGCCTGCTGCTGGAGCAATTGCGCGAGAAGAAGGTGTCCACCAGTGGAATCGAGCGGGTGAAGGGTCACATCACCCCTACCAAGACGCGCATTCTGGCCGGCATGTCGCACACCGGCCGGCAGCAGGTGGTTCGGGTGGACCGCGAACCTGAGCCGCTCGGCGAGCTGCATCCTATTCTCCTCAACCTGGTGAATGCGGCGCGCGAGTACGCGACCGCCTCTGATGCATTCCTTATTTCCGACTACGGATACGGCGCTGCCACGCCCCGGCTGCTCAACTTCGTGAAGTCGAACCGCAGCTTGCAGAATCAGCCGGTAACGCTGGATTCTCGCTACCGCATGTTGGAGTTTGAGGGCGTGAGCGCTGCCACACCCAATGAGCCGGAGGTGGAAGAGGCCTTGGGTATCAAGATCGGCCATGACGAGCAAAAGTTGTTTGCCGCAGCTCAGGGCCTGCTCCGACAGATGGCGCTGGAGTCGCTGGTGATCACGCGCGGACGCGACGGAATGGTCGCCTTCGAGAAGGATGCGCCGCCGCTGGCCATCCCGATTTTTGGTTCCGATCAGGTCGTGGACGTGACCGGCGCCGGCGATACCGTCATCGCAACCTTCACTGCGTCCCTGGCAGCCGGAGCCGATACCGCCGATGCAGCCCATCTGGCAAATTTCGCCGGCGGCATCGTGGTAATGAAGCGCGGCACAGCAACCCTCTCAACCAAAGAGCTGCTGGCCGCAATCGATCAGCACTCCGTCCCGGCTATTTAGACCCCTCGCCGAGCCTCAGTGTTCTGCTGTTTGCCGCAGTTCGCGTTGCTTCAGAGCCAGCTTGTACGCGATGTAGTACTTGTAAATATTGCTGACGTAGGTGACGGTCTCCTGCCCAACGTCCTTGGCCACTATCAGTTCAACATTGCCAAACCACTTGTTAGGATCGAGTCCCTCCTGCGCCGCTTGTTTGCGGAGTCTCGCGATGCGGTTAGGACCTGCATTGTAACTGGCAAATACCATTAGAGTTTTGTCTACCGGATCGAGCGCGGGGTCGTTAAAGTACTGGTCCTCGATGTTGCGCAGCATCTTGACTCCCGCCTGAATGTTGTTTTCGGCCGTCGTCACATTGGGAATGTTGATGGGCGAGGCCGCCGCATTCTTGGGGATCACCTGCATGATGCCGACCGCACCGCTGGGATTATGCCTGCTCTGGTCGAGCAGTGATTCCTGATATCCCTGGGCCGCAATCATCAGATAGTCGAAGCCATACTGGCCGGCATACTTCTGGAACAGCGCTACCATCTCAGAGAACTTCTTCATCTCCTCCGGAGACGTCGAGTTCTTTACCCACTTTGTGTTTTGCAGATAGCGGCGTACCAGCGTGTTGCCGAACGAACTCCCCACCGCGCGCGGAGCGATGAACTCATCCAGCAGTTGCTTGAGTTGCGGATTGTCCTTCCGCACCGCCCAGGCTGTTTGTTCGCCACTGGCAATCACCAGGTCCGGATGCACCGTAAGATGAGGCAGCACCTGCGACCAGAGTTTGGCCCTTAAGTCCGATGTAACCGTTGCCGGGAGCAGCCCGGCATTCACCATCTGGATCAAATCATCATCGAGCAAATTCTTATCAGCGGCCTTGATGACGATCAGCGGCTTGCCCTCTTTCTTCAATCGTTCGTTTAACTGCTGGAGACTTTGATAGTTCACGGTCAGCGGATTAACATAGATCTCCTTGCCTCCCAGTTCCTCCACGCTGGAAACTGTCCCGAAATTTGGTCCTGAGACAACCACCTGCTTCACATCGGTTTGTAGAGGCGCGGTGAATGCGACCCTTTGCTGCCGCTCGGGTGTGACAACCAGGGCATAGGCGATGACATCGCCGACGCCTTGCGTCAAAGCGGCTTCCACTTCGTCGGGACGCAGCGGAATGAAGCTCACCTTCACTTTGAGAGCGCCTGTCTTCATCTTCTGATTGATGAAAGATTCCAACTCTCGCAGTGCTTCGTAGTTCACACCCATGGGGTGTCCATGGCTGTAGAAAAAGCCGATGGGATTGATCAGCACCAGTGCGCGGATATTACGCCGCTTCAACATCCCGTCAAGGTCGTCAGTATAGCGTCCGAAAGGCGCCGGTAAGGCCGCAGGGGCGGCGTTAGCCTTTTCAGAGCCGGCAGATGGCGCGGCGGTTTGCTGGGGTGCGCCGGTACTCGTCGAAGGAGCGGCGTTCTCCGCGGGGGCTGGCTTTTTGCGGCATCCGACGAATACCGCAACCGTCAGACACGCCGCTAGGCAGATTGCACTTTTCCACGTTCGCGAAAGACGACTAGTCATGTATCCCGTCCCCTTGCGCAGCAATCATGATTTATTCCAAGAGCGTAACTGCGCCCGTGCCGACATCGTAGTAACCCGCTAGAACCTTCACGCTGCCCGATTTCACAAGGCCGGAAATCACCGTGGATGACTGTCGCAGTAACGTGGCTTGAATCTTGGCATTGGCTTTCGCTGCCGCTTCCACATCCGAGCCAGCCTGATCGACCGCCGGCCGGATATGGGGGAACAGCGAGCTGATCTGTCCGGGTACATCTTTGCCTTGGACGGTCGCCTTCACCGCCCCGCAATGCGAGTGGCCCATCACCAGAATTAGCTTCGTGCCCAGAACCGCCGCGCCATATTCCAGGCTGCCAATGATTTCCGGCGTGATTATGTTTCCTGCAACTCGGGTCACAAAAATCTGCCCGATGCTCTGATCGAACACGAGTTCGACGGGCACCCGCGAATCAGCGCAAGCAAGAACCGCGGCGAATGGCTCCTGCTTTTCTTCCGTCGCGTGTCGCAAGTGAGCAAGATCCTGCTTGACGGCCGTCATGTTCCCCGAGGTAAAGCGCTTGTTGCCCGCCATCAGCTCGGCCAGCGCCGCATCGGGAGTAAGCTTCGACTGCGCCTGCGCTGGTGGTGGAAAAGCGAGTTCCAAGCCGCCAGTCAGAACGCTGGCGGCTGCGGCCGTCATCCCCATGCGCAGTAATTGCCTACGGGACAATTCGTGGGCGGACATCTTTTCCATAAGCATCCTCCTAACCGAAACTCTCGGGAGGCTATTGTAACGGGACAACGCCGTCGCAGGTTATAAATTTTGGATGGACTACACCACGCTGGCTGTTCCAACTGACCTTCAGCGGCCACTGCTGATCGCTTGAGCCGACTAGAAGTACAGGTTAAGCATCAGCCCCAACTGGTTCAATTGCTGATTGGGGCCTCTGCCGGTTTGGTTCTGATGTTCGTAGTACGGGTTGAATTCGACATGCCTGCCGATAGGAAAAAGACAACCGGCATAGATTGCAGTGTCACTCCACTTTTCATATCGGCTCTGATAGAAAAACTCGGCGCTGGCATACGGCGACAGGTGGTAGGAGGAGATTCTCACCGTCCGCTCAAATTGAACCCGGTTGCGATATTGCCAGGAAAATGTGCCGCTCACCCAGTCGAGGTCAGCACGATTTCTGTCGGAGACCAGCAGCCCACCCTTGATGGGAAAGTTAAAAGTAAAAAGAGGCTCCAGCCGATTCTCCGGGGGTGCGTTGGGGAAAGGCAGATAGCGATAACCTATCGATAGTATGAAGGGCCTGGCCTTCGAATCGTCCAAATCGAAGGTTGTAATGTCTTTCAACTTGACCCAGGGTTTCAGATAGAAATCAAGGCTGGGCCCGATCTCCGCCGTGGTCGGATCGCCGCCTTCTCTGGTTTCTTTCACCTGAAACCAGATGCGCACGTCCGAGTTCAGCTTGTAATACACATCAATCTCGGGCAGACCTTCATCTACTACCTGTGCGCTCGCGTGGATGCCCAGCCCCAGCGCGAGTAGTACGAGCGCAACCCCCAGGTTTCGAACGTGAGACATTATCCCAGGACCCGATCAAGCCTGGCTCAGCCCTGCATGGTTTGATTTATCCGCTTCTCCGAGCCGAAAAGCATGGCCTGGAACTTCTCCTCGCCGATAGCCCGGCGAAGTTCCCGGAAGACAAATAGAGGAACGAAGATACAGAACACGACAACACTGCGGGCGGCCAGTTGATCGAAACGCAGCTCGCGAGGAGTTGTGATCACCTCGCTCCCATGGACAAGCCGCTTAATACCTTCTTCGACAATGTGAAAGGCGTACACCAACAGGCCGAATATAAAAGCCTTCCAGACAGCAGAGACTATCAACGGCTTGTTCTCATGTCTCCTACCCAGCTTCGCGTACTCTCCAATCATGATAACTTTGGTGATCAACAGCGCATTGACGAGCGCCAAAGCAAAGTGCCAACTTCCGGCGTGATACTCGTTCAGCAGTAGCATGTCGTATACCGCCAGACAGAAGAAAAAGAAAAACAGGTACACAAAAAGCTCAACCATCTCCTTCGCTTCGTGCTTGGCCTTCTGCTTTAGAGTCGGATGTCCGGAACTCATGGGCGCCTCCTGGACAATCTTCTCACCGATTTGCGTACATGAGCCACCGGATTACAAGTGTGCAGTACAACATTCTTGTTCCTCTGTCCGCCGCACTGCAATTAGAATTCTTTCACCCCTCGGGTACTGCATTTATGAACTCCGTGGCTGCCAGTCTGTTCGTCTTCGGTTGCGCGTTTGGCGGCGCAGTGTTAGGCATGTTTCTCCGACGTGTGCTGCCAGAAAACCATGTCAGTGACGAATCGAAAGATGTAATAAGGATCTGCATGGGACTGGTGGCGAGCACGGTCGCGCTGGTGCTCGGGCTTCTGGTTTATTCCGCCAAAGGCTTCTATGACACCCAAACCAGCGAGGTAACTCAGCTCGCCGCCAACGTCCTTCTGCTGGACCGGGTGCTCGCCCGCTATGGTCCCGAATCGGCCGATGCCCGCTCCGAACTGCGAAACGCAATCAACCACCAGACGGAGCTTTTGTGGCCGGAACAGGGCTCCCGCAGTGCGAACCTTCAGGCAATTAGGCCCACCGGCGAAGTTGTTGTTGACAAGATTCAGCAGCTCTCTCCCAAAGACGACAGACAACGGACCCTGCAATCGCAATCGCTGAACCTGGCATTACAACTGGGACAGACCCGATTCCTGATGTACACACAAAGAAGCGTGCCTGTGCCCAAGCCTCTGCTGTTTATCCTTGTCTTCTGGCTGATTGCGCTGTTCATCAGCTTTGGTCTGTTTGCGCCTGTCAATTACACCGTTGTGGTCAGCTTGCTGACCGCTGCTGCAGCTGCCAGTGGCGCGATTTTCCTGATGATCGAAATGTATTACCCCTATGGCGGGTTGATCCAGGTCTCTCCCGCACCGCTCCGCGCTGTTATGGAGCAAATCGGCCGCTAAGAGGACCTGGGAGTTGGACGCCCCCCCGAGAGGTGCTACGGGCGGCTCGACAGAGCCGCCCGCAGTTGGTCGTTTGACTACTGGCCTTCGTGTGCCTTAATCATTTGCTGGATTTGGCGCTTGACCGCCTCCAGGTTAAAGCTGGCCGGTTCCTGCATCGGAGGATATTCGATAGCTGTTTGTGCCAGCTTAGCTACCTCTTGTTGCACCATGACGAAGCGCCAGAACTCGCGAGCGTAAAAGTCGTTACCGTAACCAAACGCCCCATTGAGCGGGCTTTCGCCACGGAGCGTCGAGGTGCGCTCGAACGGGTCCTGTCGAAGGTTAGTGATCGATGGCATGTCTGTAGCGACCTTCTCTCCCGGCCAGCCGTAGGGCTGCTGGAGGAACGTGTACTTGAAGTCATCGAGCCGAATTGAGCCGAGCATCGGACCGGCGAAGTAGAACAGTTCGTGGCGAACGGACGGTCCTTTGCCCTCCAGCAGAGCCAACTGGTTGTAGCCGTCCAGGTGGTTCTTGTAGGTGCGATCGCCGAGCTTCACCCCTTTCAGGAGCTGTTCGGTAATGTCGGGGTTTCCGGCTGCGGCCGCCAGGGTGGGCAGCCAGTCGAGGCCGGAGAAGATACCGTTCTCAACTGAGCCCGGCTTCACGTGCCCCGGCCAACGGATGATGGCGGGCACGCGGAAACCACCCTCAAAGCTAGTGCCCTTGGTGCCCTTGAACGGCGTCTGGCCACCGTCTGGCCAGGTGAACACTTCGGCCCCATTGTCGGTGGTGAAGATGACGATGGTATTGTCAGCCTCGCCGATGTCCTGCAGGTGCTGCAGAATCTCGCCGATGCAGTCGTCCATCTGCGCCATGCCGGCTTCTTCGACGTTGTAGTTGGTCCCGTAATTCATCATCGCCTGGTACTTGGGCGGGAGGTAGGTGAAGACGTGCATGCGGGTGGTGTTGTGCCAGATGAAGAATGGCTTGCCGTCTTTCTTGGCCTTGTCCATGAAGCCGTTGGTGTTCTTCACCAGCACCTCATCAAAGGTCTCCATGTCGTATTTGGCGGGACGGCCCTTCTGCCAATTCTGCATGCCCTCCATGTTGGGGAATGGCGCCAGCGGGCCCTCGTCCACAATTTTCTGTTTTCCTATCGGCCCCCACCTTGGCTGGACGGTCGCGTCATCGGTGTCGGTTGCCCAACAATGCGTTAGATCGCGCGGCCCCGTTTTGTCGATCCAGTCTTGCGGGTAGTCGAACCAGTAGGGATCCGACATGGCGTCGAGGTGATAAAGGTAGCCGAAGAACTCGTCGAAGCCGTGTACGCACGGCAGGAACTTGTTCAGGTCGCCGAGATGGTTCTTGCCGAACTGGCCGGTTTCATAGCCCAGCGACTTCAGCACCGTGGCCAGCGTGACGGCCTGCGCCGGTATTCCGACGTCCGCTCCGGCCTGGCCCACGGTCGTCATACCAGTACGAAGAGGTATCTCGCCGGTAATGAAGTTGGCGCGGCCGGCCGTACAGCTAGCCTCGGCGTAGTAGTCGGTGAACATCATTCCCGCGGCTGCGAGCTTGTCCAGGTTGGGTGTCTTGCCCGACATGATGCCTCGGTGATAAGCGCCGATGTTGAACCAGCCGACATCGTCGCCCATGATGACCAGAATGTTAGGCGGCTTAGCGTTGGCGGCTTGCGCGTGGGCGATTGCACTGCCGCCCGTGATAAAGCTGGAGACGGCAAGCGCAGCCAGCGCGGTTTTTCGGAAACCTGCTCCTAGATCCATATCTTCTCTCCTGTCTCTCTTGATGACTCGTTTGCTGTTTTGTCGCGAAGACGCCAGAAGCGTGCAGGGACTGGTCGTGTGCTTGCAAACCTCGGAGATAGGCCGACTCTGAATGCCCAGAGTACGTCCGGCCCCACAGCTTCGGAGACATCGTTGGAGTCTAATCATGGAGGCCATCTTGGGGAACTAGCAAAACTGCTAGAGTGCCCCTTTTTTGAAACGTGCTGAGGGTCGCTATGCCGCCCTCCGCCTCCTGCCCCTTGACGGCCCGAAAGGCTTCTAGTACCTTGCTGACTCGCGGCAATTGCTCCAACATTTGCGACAACGCCAGCCGCCCATCCAAACTGTCAGGAGTGATCCCATGAAGAAATTGCTTCTTGCCATAACTGTCCTTGCTCCCGCCCTTCTGTTTGCCCAGAGCCCATTCGACGGAACCTGGAAGACGGACATGGACAAGGCGAAATTCTCACCCAAACCCATCACCTTCTCGACCAGCAACGGGATGTATGACTGCTCCAGTTGCGCTCCCAAAATTAACGTCAAGGCCGACGGTACAGACCAGCCCGTCACCGGGCAGGCTTACGACACCATCGCGGTGAAGGAAGTCGATCCCCATTCCATCCAGATCACCACCAAGAAAAACGGCAAGACGACGCTGGAGCAGAGCCGGACCGCATCGGACGACGGCAAAACTCTGCACGTCAAGAGCACCAGCCATCCGCCCGACAGCGATAAGCCAGTCATGTCGGAGGCCGACTTGGAGCGCATCGGCAAGGCACCCTCCGGTGCCAACGCGACTTCCGGCTCCTGGAAGATCAAAAAAGTGAAAGAGGAAGAGAATGGATTGCTGGATACGTACAAGGGCAGCGGCGATGAATTGACCTGGTCCACCCCCACGGGCGAAACTTGGACCGCGAAGATGGATGGCAAGGACTACCCGGTGAAGGGCATGTACGCCTACGACATGGTCTCACTCAAACAGGCCGGCAACAGTGGCATTGAACTCAGCTACAAGCGTGGAGGCCAGTTGATTACAGTTGACAAGATGACCCTCTCGCCCGATGGCAAAACCATGACTACGGTCTCCGAGAACAAGCTGACCGGCCGCGTCTCGACCTATGTCGCACACAAGCAGTAGCCAACCGGGAGATCAGGGACTCGGTAGAGCGGCGCTCAACCGGAATGATCCATCACACGACTACCGCTGGGTATGACAGTTCCAGGGTTTAGCTGACTACTGACTACTGACTGGCTTAACATCCGCTCAGGCGGTCACATCGTGGGGTGACCGTCGTCACCGACGATGGGCGAGCTCATCTGTGATACTGACGAGCAGGGCTAAGTGTCTCTACTCGCTGCGGCTCCCATTTGGTGGCTGCTGTGAAGACGATCTTTGACAATTCGACGGCTGGTGACAGGATGATGGTGGGTCGCAGTTGGGAGTGCGAGTCAGCTAATCCCAGCAGTTTTAGCAATGTAAGTCCTTTAAAAGGTATATTTTGCGATAAGTCCTTGCACATCTAGAACATGCACCGAAATCTCGCCTGGCGGCCCAATAACTCATTTGTTTTGAAGAAGATGACAGGTGAGGGGAGGGGGTAGGGGTCTGCTTCCTGAAGGCACGGTGGCGGCGATGCTGTTTCTTTGCTGATTTACAATCATCTACTTCGCTGGAGGCGATTTTTCCTACGCTCATTACCGCCGTACGATCGGAGCCAGAACTTGCCAGAAACCATTTACGACGTAGCCATTATCGGCAGCGGCCCTGCCGGATATACTGCCGCTATTCGCGCCGGCCAGCTTGGCCTGAAGACAGCCCTGATTGAGAAAGACCCTTACCTCGGCGGAACCTGCCTGCATGTCGGTTGCATTCCGACCAAGGCGCTGTTGTTCAATGCCGAGGTTTACGACCACGTGAAAGAGGGAACGGAACTTGGCCTAGAGAATACCGCGGGCGTCACCCTGAACTGGGGTACGATCCAGAAACGCAAGCAGGGCATTGTGGACAAGCACGCCAAGGGCCTGCAGTTCCTGATGCGCAAGAACAAAGTTGACGTCATCAAGGGCTATGGCAAGCTGACGGGTCCGGCGAAAGATGGCATCCACACCGTCGCTGTGGAAGGCGCGGAACAGAAGTCGATCAATGCCAAGAACCTGATTCTCTCCACCGGCTCGGTCGCTCGGATGTTGCCCGGATTGCAACCCGATTCGCAGATTCTGACCAACATCGAAGTGCTGTGCCTGGACGCGATCCCCAAGTCGATCATCGTGATTGGCTCGGGCGCGGTGGGAGTCGAATTTGCCAGCATCTACAAATCATTTGGAGCCGACGTAACTGTTCTGGAGATGCTGCCGCGATATGTTCCCGTGGAAGATGAAGAGATTTCCAAAGAACTGATGCGGGTGTACCGCAAGCGCGGTATCAACGGATTCGTCAACGCCATGGTTGAGAAGGTGGAGAAGACGAAGAGCGGCGTTGTGGTTACGTTCACCGTCGATGGCAAGCAGCAGAAGCTTGAAGCGGAGAAGGTGCTGGTGGCCGTCGGTCGCGCGCCGCGCACCGAAAACGTCGGCATCGAGAAAACAAAGATCAAGGTCGAGCGGGGTTTTGTGGAAGTGGACGGGTACATGCGCACCGCCGAGCCGGGAATCTACGCGGTCGGTGACATCGTTGCCGGCTACCCGCAACTGGCGCACTCGGGAGCGATGGAAGGCATCGTCGCGGTCACGCACATCGCCGGCAAACCAGTAAAGCCGATCAACAAGCTGCGTATTCCCAACGCCACCTACTGCCATCCTGAAATCGGCAGCGTTGGCCTGTCCGAAGCCAACGCCAAAGAGCAGGGCTATGAAGTCAAAGTCGGCAAGTTTCCCTTCGCGGCCAACTCCCGTGCCAGCATCGTTGGGCAGCACGAAGGCTTCATCAAGATCGTCAGCGATGCGAGGTTCGGCGAGATACTGGGCGTCCACATCATCGGGCCCAACGCGACCGAACTGATTGCGGAGTCGGTGGTCGCGCTGGAGATGGAATGCACGGCCGAAGAGCTGGCACACATTATCCATGCGCATCCCACATTGTCGGAGGCGATGCTGGATGCGTCCAATGCGGTGTTCGGCATGGCGATTAATGCGTGAACGGCTCTTAGCTGTTAGCTTTCATCTCGGTGCTCACGTCTCTCCTTGCTCCCAAGCTGACTGCTAAGAGCTAAAGGCTGAGAGGTATGAGCAGAGGTCGGGAAAGGAACGAGAAACGCTCATGAGTCTTCTCCAGTGGTGCGACGAAGGTCCGGCTACCGTGCCGCTAGAGGCGACGGTTGAAGATGCGGTTTTAGCGATGATGGACAAGAGTGTGGGCGCGGTCGCCGTCATTGATGCGCAGGGCATCGTCGCGGGCATGTTCACCGAGCGCGACGTGCTGACGAAGTTTGCTCTCAGCAGGCTCAATCCCAAGACCACGCCGGTACGCGACTTGATGAGTCCCATTGTTGAGATGGCCACTGAGGAAACCACGCCAGCCGAGGCGCTAGCGGTCATGCTGGAGCGGCACTATCGCCACATGCCAATTGTGGACGAGCACGGCAAAGTTCTGGGCATTTGCTCCATTCGCAACATCCTGGAAGCGCGGGTTGACGACCTGATGGGGCAGCTGGATACCACGGTTCACCCCGCCCGCGGACGTGGGACTACTGGTGAAGCTTGACGTCTTTATTGGCTTGCTCAAACTTCCAGGCAGCTATTTCAGTTGTTCCAGCCCTTCACCCGGGGCCACCAACGCCTCACATTGCGGCAGTACTCTTCATGGTCAACCCCGAACTTCCGTCGCAAGGTTGGCTCTTCATAGAAGACCACGAACAAATGCACACCCAGTGCAACGGCCACCACGACAACGATAGACACTGCGCTGACATGTCCGAAGAGGATCCACAGCCCAATCCACCCCACGGCGAACCCCAGGTACATCGGGTTGCGCACGTAGCGGTAGACACCGACCACCACCAATCGTTGCGGCGGGGCCATCGGGGCGGGCGTGCCCCGTCCCGTCCATCCGAAGTCCCAAACGCAGCGCAGAGCGACCGCGAACCCCAACACCGATGGAACCGCCGCCAGCCATGGCCAACGGGCCACGCCTGCGGTGTCCACGCGGAAGCCCAGCCACTGTGGCAGCAGCCAGAACCATAACGCGAAGAATGCCGTGCCAACTGCAAGTGAGGCCGGCGCGGTTAGCCACCGGTCGTCTCGCGCGAGTTTACGATCCGCCATGGCGATCCTCTCGCCTACTCTGCACCGTTTACTTTGGGCGCGTAGGGATTGTCGTCCACCACCTGCCAGACAGTGTCGAGGACAGTGCCGTCGACCCACTTCACGACGGCGACTGGGCGCTCCAGCAGCCGCGGCTTGGCGGGTTTGCCGCCGCAGATCTTCTCCACTTCCACCTTGATCTCTTCGATTGCACGGATCGGCAGGCCTTTGCCTTTCACCGCCTCAAGCAGGTCCTGCCGGCGCGGATTAATAGCGATACCGCGCTCGGTTGCAACCACGTCAATCAACTCACCTGGGCCGGTGATGGTCGTAACTTCGTCGACAATGACCGGAATGCGATCGCGGAACGACGGTACCGCCAGGATCGTGCATTCGGCAAACAGGCAGTTCTGCCATCCGCCGATGCCGTGCAGTAGGCGGCCGTCAGAGTGTGTCACTACGTTGGCGTTAAAGTTGACATCGACCTCAGTCGCACCGAGGACTGCAGCATCCACCATGGAAGCGAAGTTGCCCTTGCTGTGAAAGTTGTACGACGTGAATGGGCTGGTGGCCACATGCCGCGGATCGCTGGCAATGGAGCGCACCGCATCGAGGTCAAAGGTCTGGCCATCGAGAATATATCCAACCATGCCTTCGTTGAGCAGATCGACCAGATGCTTGGTTGAGCCGCCGCGCACGAAGCTGGCCTTGATGTTGGCGGCTTTCATCATGCGCGCCAGATAGTCGACGAACGCCAGCGCGATGCCGCCGGCGCCCGCCTGGAACGAGAAGCCATTGCGCATGATGCCGCTGTCCCGCAGAAAGCGCGCCACCAACTCAGAGATGCGTAGGCGGTCGGGACTACGCGTGATCTGCGTGGTGCCGCTGGTGATCAGCGATGGATCGCCGATGGAATCCACTTCCACGACGCAGTCCACGTTGTTACCTTGGATTTGCCACGGAACGCACGGGAATGGCACGAGGTTGTCGGTCACCACGATGACGCGGTCGGCGTAAACGGAGTCGGCAAGCGCGAATCCCAACGAGCCACATGCCGACTTGCCGTGTGAGCCATCAGCGTTGCCGAAGAAGTCCGCAGTCGGCGCGGCGATCACGGCGATGTCGATGTGAACTTCGCCATCCTGTACTGCCTGCCATCGCCCGCCGTGGGAGCGCAGCACGCCCAGGCCGCGCATGCGGCCGTACGAGCAGTAATCGCCCAGTGGGCCGTTCATGCTGCCTTCGATGTGGTGCACTGCGCCGGATTTCATCAGCTCGATGACGGGCTCGTGGCAGGGAAAAGACGCGCTGGGAAACCACACCAGGTCCTTCGCGCCCATACGCGCGGCGGTCTCGAGCGCGGTGAGCGCCACGCGATCGCCATTGCGCAGGTGATGATGGCTGCTGATGGTCATGCCATCGCGCAAGCCGCACAGTCGCAGCCCGGTTTCGAGATCGGGGACTCGCTTGTCCCCGTTTGTGGGATAGTCGCTGTTGCTGTGGATGGACGGCGCAGCTTTGCAGCCGGTGGGACGATGGCCATCCACACCTTGATACGGAACCTGCTCGCGTCCGTTGACCATAGTCGGCACACGGCGGCCTGCGGCGTTCGTGACCAGAGCCGTTGTTGCCACGCTCGTGGTCATGAATTTCCTCCAACTGTTTGGGCGAGATCAGCGGTCATCCTCATTTGTTTTGCGCGCGCCGCCAACTTCAGCGCACGCTGCACCACCGGCGCGTCAATCATCTTCGAGCCAAGGCTGACCACCCCCAGACCACGGGCCTGCGCATCTTCGTAGGCGCGCACGATGGCCAGCGCCTTTTCCAGCTCTGACGCAGTGGGAGCAAAGGCGCGATGGATGATTTCGATCTGGACGGGATGCAGGCAGCCCATGCCTTCAAATCCCATGGCACGCGACGCTTCTCCCCAACGCAGCAGCCCGTCGGCGTCGGCAACATCGCTGTACACTGAATCGATGGCTTGCACGTGCGCAGCGCGTGCTGCGTTGACCACGCGGTGTCGCGCATAGAACGATTCGCTGCCGACGGAGATTTTCACCACGCCAAGATCGGCGGTGTAGTCCTCCAAGCCGATGGTGATTCCCGCAATGCGGTCTGACGCTGTGGCAATGGCGAATGCGTTCTCGATGCCGAGTGCTGATTCGAGGATGGGCATCAGCCACATTGGGCGTGTAATGCCGGCACACTTAGCAATCGAGTTGATAGCTCCCACAACGTCAAATACCTGCGCTACGGTCTCTGTCTTGGGAATGAGTATCAGGTCTGGCGCTTGCGGAATGACCTCTTCCAGGTCCGTTAATCCTAGCGGCAACTGGTTGATGCGGACCATGCGCTCAGCCGCGCCGAAATCCACGGCGCGCAGAGCGTTACGCACCAGCAGCCGCGCCACATCTTTTTCGGCATGATGCACTGAATCTTCGAGGTCCAGAATAATGGCGTCGGGCGCATGCAGTCCGGCGTTGATGAAGTACTTGGGCTCATTTCCGGGCAAGTAGAGCCGCGAGCGACGCAGGCGATCACGGGCCGACGGAGGCGGCAGCGGCGCGGCTTGCGGCAGCGCGGACTTGCTTTGGCCAAGTCCGGCACGGCGCACCGCTGCTTCAATTCTCGCGGCAATTACAAATGGCAGCGCGCCTTCGTCCACGATCTCAACGAAGGCGTGCTCGACGCCGAGTGTTCCCAGAACCTCACGCACTTGTCGGCGGATCGCGGCGCCGTAGTACAGGGCGACTCGCGATTGCAGTTCGATCTCGATGCCGCCACTGGCGCGCTCTTCGAAGCTGACGTGCAGATCGGAGCCCACATCGCCGCCGGCGCGTCCGGCTTCGCCGCGTTTCGCCGTGGTTTCTGCTGCGGAAAGAGTCAACGAAAACCTCCGGGGCTAAAGTCCCTGATCTTACAAAGGACGCTGTGGGCGCTGGCCTAAAGGCCAGCTCTACCCGAAACAGCTGCCAAAACCTCCTCCGCGGGCGCGCCCAGTTTGGCGATGATGGCGTCGGTCATCTGCGTGGTCGAGGCGGCGCCCTGCGCCAGCGACTTCGCGCCCCCGGGAATGCGCAGCATGTCGTAGGTGCGCACCTTGCCCTCGGCGACGACCGCCGCAATGGCGCTGCGAATCTTGCACGCCTTGTCATTCTCGCCGAGATGGTCGAGCATCATGGCCGCCGAAAGAATCATCGCGATGGGATTCACAATCGGCAGATGCAGGCGCGCGTACTTTGGCGCAGATCCGTGCGTCGGCTCGAAAACCGCGACCTCCTCTCCGATGTTGCCAGACGCTGCGAATCCCAGCCCGCCAACCAGCCCGGCAAATGCATCGCTGATGACATCGCCGAACAAATTGCTTGCGACTATCACGCCGTAATCCTCAGGGTTCTTGGTGAGCCACATGGTCTGCGCATCAATGTTGGTGGACCACAGCGGGATGTCGTTGTACCGCTTCTGCACTTCCTTCGCCACCTCCTCCATCATGCCGGAGGTTTCGCGCAGCACGTTGGGTTTCTCACAGATGGTCACCGACTTGTAGCCGAACTTACGGGCGTGCTCGAAAGCGGCGGTGCAGATACGGAGCGCCGCCGGGCGCGTGATGATGCGCACCGAGATGGCAAGGTCTTCACTAGCAACATTGTCGAACGGCTTGAACTTCGGATGGGTTCGCAGAGCGTCGCGGACCGGCTGCGGAGGGTTCGTCCACTCCACGCCAGCATAGAGACCTTCAGTGTTCTGGCGAAAGACAACCACATCCACCTTCGGCTCCTCGTAGTAGCCGCTGGGCTTCTTGCGGATGAAATTCAGCGGATTGCCGGGGAACGACAGGCACGGCCGCATGCAAACGTCGAGATTGAAAATCTGCCGCATGGACACGATGGGGCTGAAGTACTGATAGCCTTTGCCTTGAAGCGCCGGGCTGAGTTCGGCCGCAGCTTCCTTCTTTGGCTTCGAGGTAATGGCGCCGAACAAGCCGACCTTGTGCCGGCGCAATAGTTCAATGGTGCGCTCGGGCAGGGCGTTGCCTTCTCTGATCCAGCACTCCCATCCGATGTCGGCGTGGATGTACTCCGCCTCAAAGCCGACGGCATCGAGCACCCGAATCGCCTCGCGCAGGACGTGATTGCCAATGCCATCTCCGGGCATGGTTACGACGGT
Source organism: uncultured Acidobacteriaceae bacterium (assembly GCA_963823635.1). Taxonomy (GTDB): domain Bacteria; phylum Acidobacteriota; class Terriglobia; order Terriglobales; family Acidobacteriaceae; genus Bog-257. The sequence continues at coordinate 31,753 of CAWGMV010000018.1, forward strand.
ATGTTTGCGCATAAATCCTCGATGAATTGTCCTTTTTGGCCAGGGGGTCCCCTCTGGCCGTATCTTTAGAATCAACAACTTACAAATAAATTCCGTGCAATTTCTTGACTCCAAAACAGTTACTCATAACCTCTTGAATTCACAAGTGTTTAGCGGCAAACCGCTAAACCGTGGCACTCTTCTCCTCAAGCTTCTTGCGGACCAAATTCTCCACTCCTCCTGCTACCACAAGCGACTGCGGGACGCTGCCCAGCACCGGGAAGGTGAACTCTTCGCCCGCATAGCGGATTGTGCTGGCAGCGAAATCCACATCGATTTCATCGCCGGGAATTATCGTTTTCTCCGTGCGCGCGATCGCATCGGCTAACTTCGCGCGCAGGCACTTCACCAGTTCCGGCGTCTCAATGCACAAGAATCCATTGTTGAACGCGTTGCGCAAATAGGTCTGCGAGAAGCTGCCGGCAATCACCAGCGGAATGCCCTTTGCTTTTAGAGCGGTTATTGCCTGCTCGCGACTGGAGCCAGTGCCGAAGTTGAAACCGCCGACCACCACATCACCCTCGCGGGTGCGCCCGCCGAACTGCGGGTCGTAGTTCTCCATCACCACGCGCGCCATCATCTCCGGCGTCATGTCTTCGCGATAGGTGTAATCCTTGCCGTAGATTCCGTCGGTATTCAGGTTGTCGTGCGGCAGGAATACGAGCCGCCCGCGCACACTGCTCGGAAAGCCGGGCAGGACAGCAACTTTTTCGGCGGGAGCTGCACTTACCGTGAACTGTTCGAAGTGTTTCGCGGGCTGAAGCCCACTCTGGAGATAGGGAGGCGGCTGAGACGCGGCCCTGAAGGGCCGCTCTACCCGACTCAGTTCCGCCCTGCCAAGTTCTTCGCCTTCAGCCAGCAGTTCCACAGGTCCGCAGATGTAGCCCGCGACCGCCGATGCCGCCACGACTTCGGGGCTGCCTAGATAACACTGCGCATCGCGCGAGCCCATGCGGCCCTTGAAGTTGCGGTTGGTGGCCGAGATGCCTACCTCGCCTGCTTCCAGCAGGCCGGTGCCGAGGCCGATGCACGGTCCGCAACCCGACGGCAGCGGGTGCGCGCCTGCGTCAAGCAGTGTCTGCCAAATACCATGCTTCTCAGCTTCGTCCTGAACGGCGTGGCTGGCGGCAGCAAGATAGAACTTGACGCCAGACGCAACTTTCTTGCCCTCTAGGACCTTTGCCGCAGCTTCCAGGTCTTCCAGTCGCGAGTTCACGCAGGAGACGAGATAGGCCTTCTGGATGGCAACTTTCTTCTTCGCAATCTCGGCGACGGACTGCATCACCTGCACGGTGTCCGGACCCGAGACGTGAGGCGTGACTTCGGACAGATTCACGACGATTCGTCCCGCGTAATCGGCGGCTGGATCAGGCGCAGGAGGATTGGCACGCCAGTCCGCAAGCTTTTCTTCCGGAATGCGCGTGCAATGCCGTGCGCCCGCAGCTCCCGGTTGCGCGCGTCAAGATACTTCAACGTGACTTCGTCCACCGGGAACCAGCCGACCAGCGCGCCCCACTCAGTGGACATGTTGGCGATGCTCAGGCGCGCGTCCATGCTGAGCGATGCCACGCCGGGGCCAGTGAACTCGACGGCGGCGTTCAGCACCTCTTCCTGGTTGTAGAGGCCGCAGAGGGTGACGATCACATCTTTGCCGGTCGTAGCCGGACGCGAGTTGGCCTTCGAGCACCACCTGAACGGTGCGCGGAATCTGCCACCAGAACTCGCCCGTCGCCCATATGGCCGCGGCGTCGGTGCGCACCACCGGCGTGCCGATGGCCCCCAGTGCACCGTACATGTTGGAATGCGAATCGGAGGCGACGACGAACGTGCCGGGCAGCACGTAGCCCTTCTCGACCATGATCTGGTGGCCAATGCCGGTGCCCGGCGCGTAGAAGTCGATGCCTTGCTCGCGCGCGAAGGCCTCCATGCTGCGATACTTCGCCAGGTTCGACTCTTCCGTGTTCTGGATGTCGTGATCGGCGGTTATGACGGGCTGTGCGGGATCGTGCACCCGCGTTGCGCCGATGGACTTGAACTTCTTCATCACTGCCGAGGTGTTGTCGTGGGTCATGACGTGGAAAGGGCGGATGGAGAGGAAGTCACCTGCGCGCAGCGGACGCGAAGGCCCTTCCGTCATGTGCGCTTGGGCGATTTTTTCGACGATGGTTTGGCCCATCTCAGTGACCACCAGGAGCGCGATCGGCCTTGAACAGCTTCATCAATTCCGTCACGCTCGATTGCTTCTCCAGATTCCAGATAGCGTCCGATGGCGCCTCGACGAGCGTCACGCGACATTACCGGCTCTGGCCAGCGCCTCAAACTTCTCTTCAATTTCTTTGTCACTGAGCGGATTTCGCGGATCGCCCTTGGGATAGTCGAGCTGAGTCGTGAATTCGCGCCCATCGATGGTGTGAATCCGCACGATGACGCGCTGTAACGCCGGGAAGACCTTCTCGATCTCAGGATCGGCAACGACCTGCACCTTCCGCAACTGCGTCCGAATCATGGGATCCATAATTTTGTCGTGCGTGAACTGCAACGGCGTGACCTGTCGGTCGGCAATGGCCGCCGCTATGACATACGGCAGCGAGTGGTCGGCGGTCTCCTTGCTGTGCGGGTCGTACTTGCTGGGATCACTCAGGATATCGGCCCCGCGCGCGGTCGTGCGGATGTGAACTTTTGCAATTTGCTCGGGCTTCAGGTCGTGGTCCTTCACCAGCGCGAGCACAGCAGAAATCGGAGTGTGTGTTAGCGCCTCGGTGGGAAACGCCTTCATTCCACATTGTGTGATACGCCAGGATTCGCCCAATCCGTTGGTCAAAATATCGAGGTCCCATTTGGGGCCGAAGCAGTGCACCAGGCCTTCCTTGCCGTCGAGAACGTGCTCGGGGCCGGTGTAACCCCTCTCGGCCAGCAGCGCAGCGAGCACTCCGCTCTGCGTTGCCAGCGGGTCAACCGTGTTCTTCATCATGGTGAGCTTGCCCGCCGTCACTGCGCCCAGCGTGGCACCCGCGCTAGCGCTGATGCCAATAGCATGCTGAATCTGCTCGCCACTGAGGTGCAGCATGCGGCCGGCGACAATCGGCGAAACAAATGCGGTCAGCGTGGCATGGTGCCAACCGCGCTCGCGAATGCCGGGAAAAGCCGCCTCGCACAACCGCATCTCGAATTCATGGCCCAGCACAAGGCCGACGATGAGCTCGCGTCCATCACTGCCCGCGCGCTCGCAGCAGGCAATGGCAGCAGGAAAAATGTCGGACGGATGCGACGGGTCCTGCTTCCAGTAGATGTCGTTGTAGTCCATGCAGCGGATCATCAGCGCATTGGCCAGCGACGCTGAAACCGTATCCATCTGCTGGCCGCTGCCAATGACGGTCGCCTTGCCCGGACCTGCAATTTCGCCCAGCACCCCTAGCGCGATAACGACGTCGTGCTGCTGATATCCGCCCAGCGCGCAGCCTATGCTGTCGAGCAAAAAGCGCTTGGCCTGATACACCGCGTCAGCCGAAAGATCCTCGAACTGGACGCCGGCCGCCCATTGCGACATGGCCGCCGTGATGGTGGGCTTCGCTGCTGTCTTGTTCGGCGCGGGCGCGATAGTGGCTGACATCAGATCCTCCTCCTACTTCGCAAGATTCTTGAACGGCAGGAAAGCCATGAAGTCGGCGTGGTGCACGATATAGGCCTCGGTAGTGCGCTTCACCAAATCGCCTTCAGCGGCGTGCGACGCGATGATGTGGCAGACTGCGTCAGGCACGCCACACTCCATGGCCAGCGCCACTCCGGTAAAGGGATGGCGCAGCAGTTCCCCGCGCTTGCTCTGCCGGGTATTGCCGTCCACGTTCTCATATTCCAGCAGCTTGCCCACGTCGGCGAGGATGGCGCCCGCAATCACGGTGTCCATGTCGATGGGCAATGCGCGGCCCATGAACTCCGTCATGCTTTCGGCGGCCTTGCGCGCGATGTGCACTACGCAACGCTTGTGCTCCATGAAGGTGGTCGGGCAGTTGGGCACCAGCAGCGTGAAAGGAATGCGGTTGAGATCGTCGGGCGTCAGTGGGCTCAGCTGCAGCGCGCGCTCCCACGTTCTAGTGACCTGCTCGCGCAGCTCGGGCGATTGAATCCAGCCGATCTCAGGCCACAACTTCAAGACAACTTCACGCACTGTTCGCCTCGCATGCTGGCGAAGGAACTGACGCCTGTACGGCGCAAAACCCTTCAGCCAAACTCTTTATTGCAACACCGACGGCGAACCTGGCGCTATGACGTGCGTCACAAGCAATTGTGGCAGTTGAAGGTCTGCCTTTGGGGGCAGCGGCTGAAACAACTTGCTCAGCTTCGGCAAAGCAGAATCTTAACAACGCTTTCCGCATCTGACTCTGGGATACAACCCCTAAAACTCCCTCAGGAGCCTTCATGTCAGACAAAAACATCGCTTCGCGCACTACTGAGATCGACGCCGTCTCGCTGCATTACCTAACCGCCGGCCAGGGCCCGGCGCTGGTCCTGCTGCACGGCTACGCGGAGACTTCGCTTATGTGGCGGCCAATCATGCCTCTGCTGGCTGAGCGGTTCACGGTGATCGCACCCGACCTGCCGGGAATCGGAGACTCGGCGATTCCGGCTGATGGTCTGGATATGAAAACGGCCGCGATCCGCATTCACGCGCTTGCTCGTTCGCTCGGCGTACAGAAGGCCGAGGTGGTGGGCCACGACATCGGCTTGATGGTGGCCTACGCCTACGCCGCACTGTTTCCCTCAGAGGTGGAAAAGCTGGTCGTAATGGATGCATTTCTGCCCGGCGTGGCTGGGTGGGAGCCCGTTTACAACAGCCCGAACATCTGGCACTTCCGCTTCAATGGCCCGACACCGGAAGGCCTGGTGCAGGGACGTGAGCGCACCTACTTCGAATATTTCTGGAACGACTTGGCGGCCGACAAGACGCGCTCGATTCCGGAGGCTGACCGCCAAGCCTACACGGCGGCCTATTCCCGGCCGGGACGCATGCGCGCCGCCTGGGCCTACTTTGTTTCCTTCCAGCGGGCCGCGAAGGACTTCGCCGAACTCTCCCGGACGAAGCTGACGATGCCGGTCCTGTCGATCGCGGGTGAGAAGTCAATGGGCGACGTGCTGGCGCAACAGATGAAGCATGTCACTTCGAGTGTGACCGGCATCGTCCTGAAAGACACCGGACATTGGGTGCTGGAAGAACGGCCTAAGGAGACGACGGATGCGCTGGTGAAGTTTCTGTGATATCTGGTCAGCGCCTACGCTTGGTTGAAGCCAAGTCCGGCGGCGATCACATAATCCATGTGACCTGCTCAATTTGCCGTGTGATTTCCTCTGCGGGAGTTTCGGGCGCAAAGCGCATGGGCTTGCCAACGGTGACCGACAGCTCACCGGGACGCGCGATCTTGCGGCCGGCCATCTTCATCTCATATAAGCCGTCAATGCGCATCGGGACGACGGGAATGTCGAGCCGTGCGGCCAACATGCCGACGCCCGATTGAAACGATGAGGGCTTGCCATCAGGCGTGCGTACGCCCTCGGGGAAGACCATGACGCTGTAGCCGCGGTCCACCGACTCGCCCGCGTAAGCGAAGCTATCGCGCACTCCCGACTGCTGCGGCAGCGGGAAGACATCGAACAGGGCCACGACCAGCCAGTAACCCGCCTGCCATGCCCAGCGCCGGAATGGATTCCAGTCGCTCGGTGGGCGCCACATCTTCCACAGCAACTCGCCCCACATGCCCACGGCGAGCTTATGCCGCAGCCGCGGAGTGAGTGCATACTGCACAAAGCCAATGTCAATGTACGTGACGTGATTGCAGGTGATTAGCACCGGCCCTTCGACACCGCGCAAATTTTCGCGGCCGACAATCTGAGGGTGGGCCATGATTAGCGTGGCCGGCCAGGTGAGGAGGTAATAGATGGACGTGCGAATCCACGGGATGGGCCAATGCTGCGCCCAGCGCGGATAGCGATACCTGCTGCGCGCTGGCTGCGAAGGCCCGTGCAGCAGCCGCTCCAGATCAGCAACTGTGCTGGCGTGGGTAAAGTCGGCGTCATTCACTTCGACCTGGTAGCGGTCTTCCAGCGCGCTCATCAGCTCGACGCGGTCCATGGAATTCAGGTTCAGGTCGTCTTCGAGCTTTGCATCGGGTGCGAGGGCACCCACGCTGCGTCCCGTGATACGCGCGATCAGCTCGGCCAGCGCGCCCTGCGCAGGGGGCGGCGCGCCGCCATCGCCGGACGAGAAGTGCTGCTGCACCGCCTGCTGGATAATGGCGAGCTTCGGCTTCTGCGTGGGCGTGCGCGGGAAATCCGGCTCCGGCCAGAGGAGCCAGCGGCGCATCTGCTGATACTCGGCAAGCTGGCGGTTGGCGCGCCTGACGACGGCATCCGGATCCGGCGTCCCCGACAAGGCCCGCTTTTGGACTTGTCGGGGTGGGGGATCGGCGGAGTCGCGCAGGATGAGTACCGCGCAAGCCTCGGCGTTACCGCCGTGTTGGAGACCGACCACGACGCAGTCGCGCACCTCGGGCTGCTGGCGCAGCGCAGCTTCCAGGTCGTCGGGATAAACATTCATCCCTTCGCGGGTGACGATGACATTCTTCTTGCGGCCCTTGAAGTAGAGATTGCCTTCGGCATCCAGTTCGCCGAGATCGCCGGTGCGAAACCATCCGTCCTCATTCAGCACCGGCGTCAAGTGGTGGCCTTGCCAGTACCCGGCGGCGACGTTGGCGCCGCGCACCAGGATCTCGCCATTCTCGTCGAGCTTGATCTCGCGGCCTTCCAGCACCTTTCCAATGGAGCGTTTGCCGGTGCGAAAGGGATGGTTCAGCGAGATGAGAGAAGTGGTCTCCGTCAGACCGTAGCCTTGAATGACGACGAAGCTCAGGCGCCGCCAAAACTCTTCGGTGTCGGCGTCGAGCGCAGCGCCGCCTGAGATGAAGGCCCAGAACTTCCATCCGAACTGGTTGTGGATTTGGCGGAAGCGCCACCAGCGGCGCACGAAATGTTGGTCTTTGGCCGTCTCGAATTGGCGCTGGAAGCGCGCCTCGCACCCGGCTGCATCGAAATCGCGCAGGATCTTTTCTTTCAGCGACTCCATCAGTCGCGGCACCGCAACAACAACTGAGACGCGTTCGCGTTTGATGACGCGCATCACTTCGGCAGGATTTAGGGTGTCCTGGAAGATGACCGTCGCGGCCAGCAATTGCGGCAGGAAGATGCCGAGGAATTGCCCGAAGACGTGGCTCAGCGGCAGCAGATTCAGGAACCGCAAGGGATGAAAGATGCGCTCATAGCGCAGGTATGCGCCAATCTCGCGCTCCAGTGGCTCGAGATTGGCGAGAATGTTTCCGTGCGAGAGGACCACTCCGCGTGGCTCCGCGGTTGTGCCGGAGGTAAAGACGATCTCGACGATGTCGTCGCGGGTGAGCGGTGGAGGTGTGACCGGCACTTCGGAGCGCACGGCGATTCGTTCGCGCAAAGTTTCCAGCTGGAGTACGGGAACGCCAGCGATTTGGTTGTCAGACGAGCAGACGCAAAGCCTGGCGTCTACTTGCCCAGCCACGCGCTGGGCGAAGTCGGAAGTCGAGATGTTGTCTATGGGAACAACGATCACACCGCGAAGCAGGCATCCGAAGAAGACGACCACCCACTCGGCGCAGTTCTCACCCCAGATAAGAACTTTATCGCCCCTGGCGATCTCGCGCGCGTCCAACTCGCGCCCAAAACGATACGCATTGGCAAGCACCTCTCCATAGGTCCAGCGCTGCGTGCGATAGCCGCGATGATGGACGTAGGCGGTCTCGCCGGCATGCCGCTGGAAGTTGTCGAGGTATTCCAGAATGGTGATCCGTGCCATCAGAAGTCAGTTTAATTGCTGGGAACAATGCGACAAGATGGAAGGCAGCTTCACCCCAGCCGCCGGCTCGCCCGCACTTGCGACTTCAGGATACGACGTAGCAGCTGAGAGGCTTGCTTCACTTCGGGGCGGGAGAGGCTGCAATACAATTGCTTGCCCACGCGGCTGGCGGAGACGATTCCGGCGGACTTCAGAAGGGCGAGGTGCTGGGACAGATTGGCTTTGGAGATTCCCAGCTCAATCTGCAGCTCCGTGCACCAGCGTTCCTTGCGGCCAAGGAGATCAATCAGATGCAGGCGAAGCGGATTGGCCAGGGCCTTGCAAATTTCCGCTTGCCGCCGGTACGACTCCAGATTGGAATTCGGTCTCGTTTTCATTCAACACAACCGGGACGACCGCGAAAGCCCCGTCTCGCTAAGGCAACTGCGCGCTCCAGCGGACTTTCTTCGGGGCTTTTCGCCATGACAGGAGATTAGCTATAGCACCTCCACTGGAACGGCGAAATCCCCAAAAAGGGGGCTAACGTTTGCGTAAACCCACGGTAAACATAGACTTGTGACGTAGGTCACACGGCCGAAGCTGATAGCTGCTTGCTGAAAGCTAATGGCAAAGACTGAAGAGCGAACAGCGAATAGCGAACGGCGGCCTGACTGGGTTACGATCATCAGCGACCATGAAACAGGCCGTCTTCCGTGAACGCAACAAGCAGTATTACCGCGTTCTGCATGCTCCCATCTGGATATGGGTGTTCTGGGTTTTGCCGGGATATCCCCTGACCTACGACCTGTACGCTCACGGGCCCGACCGGCGGCACTGGATCTGTCTGGCCATCGTCGTCGCCGGCGTAGCCTGGCGCGGCTTCAAGGGGCGCATTCCCGGCTGCGAGCAGCGGCCTTATATCACGCATTATGGGGTACATCAGCCGAACCTATGGTACCGCGTGGTCTGCTACACCGCAGCGTGGATTGACCTGATAGTGCCCTACACTTTGAACCTCATCGGGCTAGTCGTGGCTTCCATCAACGGCCACTGGCTGTTGAAGGACCTATACAAATACGGTTATTATCCGTTGGCACTGGCGGTCGTGTTGGCTACGGTTTGCGATTGGACGCCGCGCGCCCGTCGCGACACCTTCGGCGAAGGCGTCGAGCGCGCCTGGTTTTACATCGCCATCTGGACTGTGGTACCGACTCAAGTCATCAACTGGGCGGCGTGGCGGCTGGGCAGGTTCATGGATTTGCCGCCGTTGCCGTTGGCCCATGTGCGACTTAGCGTGTGCCTCATCTCGACGGCGGTGTTCTTCCTTCTGGGCTACGCTGCGAAGCTGCCGCGCACGCAGCGGCATTACGAGGGCGTCGCGGCCGCGGGAGTGTAAGAGCGCTCTTCGCGATTCGCTCTTCGCGATTCGCTCTTCGCTATTCGCCAGAGTGCCATATCAAGCGACCTGGACCACGATGGAGGTTTGGACCATCACGCCGGCAGCGGCATAAGTTCTGGCGAAAAGCGAATAGCGAAAGGCGAAAGGCCACCAGCGAAAAGCGGCTCCAATAAGAAAGGCGGCCGATTGGCCGCCTTTCCTAACCCTGAGGCTCGAGATTTACAGAAGCTGTACGTTTTCAGCCTGCCAGCCCTTGGGTCCTTTGACTACGTTGAACTGGACAGCCTGTCCTTCCTGTAAGCTGCGGAAGCCATTCGACTGGATCGCAGAATAGTGAACGAAGACATCTTCCCCATTCTGACGGCTGATGAAGCCGTAGCCCTTCGCGTCATTGAACCACTTAACTGTTCCTTGTTCCATGGTGATGCTTATTCCTTCGAAGTGATGTAGCTGCAATTCGATCGGGATGTGAAGCGGCAGGGATGCTGCAATGCAGGAAACTGCTGCGTACAACGACGATCAATCGAGCAATTTCATGATACCAGCGGATTGCCAAAAACCCAAGCTAATTCTTGCGGTTGGCCTTTCAGGAATTCCCGAAAGCACTCATGTTCTCAGTGTCTTACCTTCATCCCAGCCGCCGCAGCAGTATCGGTTCGGTTTCGGCTGAGGCCCTCGCCATTGCGGAAAAATATGCTGATTTCCGGGCCGGGTTTTCATATCTTTCGAGGGACTATACCGAACGCCAGGGTTGGTCCTAACTATGCTTGGCCCGCTCTCGCCGCCTCGGCTTCTGCGAGACACTGCCAGGGGTGTCGCCCGCGAGCGGCGCAAAAGACAGCGCGCCCTCTGCCTGCAACTTTGACATCCAGGCGTCCAGCGCCTGACGGACCGCTTCCTGAAGGGTCAGTCCCTGGCTGGCAGCCAGGCTCTTGACGCGGCGTCTTTCGGCCTCCGGCAGACGCACGGCGAGCAGCTTCGAGGTTTGGGGTTCGTTATCCATAATGCCAACATCTTAACATGCTAGTATGCTAGCGAAAAGGCGCCCATTCCAATCGCGTCCCGTCATTCCGCGAGGAATCATTCGGTGAGAGCTTAGAATCGAGCCACGGATGAACCGCCTTTCCCTGTACTTGCATCGCAAATCGCGCGAGCAAAAGCATCGCCTCTTCCTGCAACTGCTGCGGCCTACTGCCCAGATGCGCATCCTCAACGTGGGAGCATCGGGCACGCGCATCGGACTGCCGGAGCAACTGGAATCCTTCTACCGATACCGATCGCAGATTACCGGAGGCGGCCTTTCCTTCGCCGATGTGCAGGACTATCGCGACAGTTTCCCCGGCGTGCAAGCCGTGGTGTTCGATGGATGTGCCTTGCCCTTCGCCGACAAGTCCTTTGATATCGTCTACTCCAACGCGGTCCTCGAACACTTGCCGGGAGAGGACCCTGCGGAGCGCTTCGCGGCGGAAGTGCAGCGGGTGGGAAAGGGTTGGTTTGTTACCACGCCGAACTTCTGGTATCCCGTGGATTCCCACTACCATTTGCCGTTCGTGCAACTGCTGCCGGAGGTTACACAGCGCGGTCTGGTGCGATGTCTCGGCAGGACGCCCTATGACCATCTGCACCTGCTCACCAAGGGAAAGTTGAAGAGGCTTTTTCCGGCGGGCGAAGTAGTAAGCTGCCGCGTGACGTTTTATCCCGAGACCCTGATCGCCTACCGTGCACCGCTAATTTGAATCAGGCGCCGGGTTTCGCTTCAGCGTAGGCCGGTCATCGTCTTTCTGTGCGGTTGTGCTGCTGCCGGCCTGACTCGATGGCTGGCTGGAATCGCTGTCGCTGCTCGAAGTAGAACTGGTGCGCCGCAGCAGCACGGGACGGTTGCCGCCGCCGCCCTTGCCGCCCAGGCGGGCGTGCTCCAGCAACATGAGGCGGGCCTTGACACTCTCGAACTCGCTAGTGTCTACGAGATACTCCGGACGATCGGGCAAATACTTGCGGATTTCGTCCTGCGCTGCCTTGATGCGGTCGGCGTTCATGGGATGGGTGGCAAACGCCTTGGCCAGGGCGCTGTGCTTCTTCGTTCCATCCAGGTTGAGCTTCTCGAAGAACTCCACGAATGCGTGTGGATCGTATCCCGCAGCGTAGTCGTATTCCAGACCGAGCAGATCGGCTTCACGCTCGGCATCGCGCGAGAACTTCAGGTAGGTCATGGGAATCGCGATCGAGGCAATCTCGCTGATCGCGTATGCCGCCGGCCCTCCAATGAAGATGAGCGGAATGGAAGCCATGTTCCAGATTTGTGACCGCGTCATGTTCTTGGTCGCATGGCGCGCGGCGACGTGGGCGATTTCGTGCGCCATCACACCGGCGAGTTCGGCTTCGTCGTCGGCAGCGAGGATCAGGCCGCTGTTCACGTAGAAGAAACCGCCGGGCAGCGCAAAGGCGTTCACCTCATCGGTGTCGAGCACCTTGATGGTGAAGGGCACGCGCGCATCAGAGTTGCGCACCAAATTCTGACCGATGCGGTTGATGTACTCGGTGACGACGGGATCGGTGACCAGCCTGGCGCTGCGCTCAACTTCGATAGACAATTCGTGGCCAAGAGCGATCTCGCGATCGAGGGAGTAGAAGTCCAAACCAGATCCAACATTGCGATGGCCGATTTGGGAAACGTCATATTTCGGCGCCACGTTACCGGCCGGATTCAGGGTAGGCTTCCGAGTGGCGTCAGCAGCGGGCGGCGGAGTTGAGGAAACGGTAGGCTCAGGCTCGGCAGGAGCAGCGGCGTTGGCGGCGTCTTCAATCTCTGTAGCGGTAGCGGAGCGGGGAGCATTGGCTCCGGGCGGCTGTTCGGTTGCGGAGGCGGACGGCTGTGTATCAGCTTTAACCGACGGCGCCAAATTCTGGTTCGTCGCCGTGGCAGATGTACTCTGCTCTTCATTTGCTCGTTGTTCTGGAGCGGAAGCTGAGCTTTCTGTTTGCGCCGGGCTCAAGGCAGCCAGGCTCAACATAAGCAATAGAGGCCCGAGCAGATTTATCCACAGCCGAACTAACGAAGAGAAGCGAGCGGCAACCAGGACTGACACAATCGCACCCACCGATTCTCAATTATGAAGCCGCCCTCGCCGCGGAGGGAAGTCAAAATTTACTAAGTGAGGTCGAAACTTATCGATTAGAAAATCCCAGCTGATAGATGCACCTATTTGTACACCAGTTTACCCCTTTTTGAAAGTCGATCTAGCACCGCCAATGTTCTCGTGGCTGCGTCTTGATTAAACTTCTGGCAGGAGTTTAGTTAAACCATTGAATATAAATAACTTATGTTGAATATCTGGCGACTTCGTCAAATGTGAGTGGCTTTCACTCACATGTTCCCTTGACATTGTCCGCGCAATCCCTTATATTGGCACTCGTTGGAAGTGAGTGCCAACAGAGTCGGCTTCATCGACCACGCACCTATTTCCAGCATTGGGATTTCCCCAAAAGAGTTCATCAGTGACCCTGATCCGTACGATCGACCGCACGTGTCAGGGTGAGTAATGCAATCCAATTCGAAACCAAAAGAAGGAGTTTAAGCATGGCTACAAAACTGACTCCCCTGCATGACCGTATCGTGATTCGCCGCGTAGAAGAGGCGGAGACGACCCGCGGCGGCATCATCATCCCCGACAGCGCAAAGGACAAGCCGCAGGAGGGCGAGGTGATCTCGGTAGGCCGGGGCAAGACCAACGACAAAGGCGAGACCTTCCCACTGGATGTGAAGGCAGGCGATCGCGTTCTGTTCGGCAAGTATGCCGGCACCGAGATCAAGATCGACGGCGAAGACTTCCTGATTATGCGTGAAGAGGAAGTGCTTGGCATCCTTCAGGGCGCCAGCAAGCCGAAGGAAGCCGCCGCAAAGAAGTAGTCAGTAGCCAGCAGCCAGTTGCCAGTGTTGAAGTGCTGGCAGCGTCGGCTTAAGCGGGGTGAAACTCGCAGGCACTGACAATCGACGACGAACAAGAATTTCAAAGCAATTGCACTCAGTCCGGTTCCGGTTTCACTGACAACTGGCTACTGACAACTCAAGGAGAAGACAATGGCAAAACAGATTGTGCATGGTGAAGAATCGCGCCAGGCAATCCTGCGCGGCGTGAATGTTCTAGCCGATGCGGTCAAGGTCACCCTCGGTCCCAAGGGCCGCAATGTGGTGATCGAGAAAAAGTTCGGTTCGCCGCTCATTACCAAAGACGGCGTAACCGTGGCAAAAGAAATCGAGCTGAAGGACACGCTCGAGAACATGGGCGCGCAGATGGTGCGCGAGGTTGCATCCAAGACCTCCGACGTGGCGGGTGACGGCACCACCACCGCGACCGTTCTGGCGCAGTCCATCTACCGCGAAGGCGTCAAGACGGTTGCCGCCGGCGCAAATCCGATGGCGCTGAAGCGCGGCATCGAGAAGGCCGTGACCGCGGTGTGCGGCACGCCGGACGAGGATGGCAACCATAAGGGTGGCTCTCTCGACAAGTACTCGCAGAAGGTTTCCGGCGAGATGATCGCCCAGGTGGGCACTATCTCGGCCAACAACGACTCGACCATCGGCAATATCATCGCCGAGGCCATGAAGAAGGTTGGCAAAGATGGCGTGATCACGGTGGAAGAAGCCAAGACGATGGAGACCCAGCTCGAAGTCGTCGAAGGCATGCAGTTCGACCGCGGCTATCTGTCACCGTACTTCGTGACCGATCCGGAGCGCATGGAAGCCGTTCTAGAGAACGCGCTGATCCTCATCCACGAAAAGAAGATCTCGTCGATGAAGGACCTGCTTCCCTTGCTCGAGCAGATTGCCAAGGGCGGCCGTCCGCTGGTCATCATCGCGGAGGACGTGGAAGGTGAAGCGCTGGCAACCCTGGTCGTCAACAAACTGCGCGGAACGTTGCAGGTCGCGGCCGTGAAGGCCCCCGGCTTCGGCGACCGTCGCAAGGCTATGCTGCAGGACATCGCCACCCTCACCGGCGGCAAGGCCATCACCGAAGACCTTGGCATCAAGCTGGAGAACGTGCAGATGCAGGATCTCGGCCAGGCCAAGAAGATCACCATCGACAAAGACAACACCACCATCGTCGAGGGTAAGGGTAAGCCGGGTGACATCGAAGGCCGGGTGAAAGAAATCCGCGGCCAGATCGAGAAGACCACCAGCGACTACGACCGCGAGAAGTTGCAGGAGCGGCTGGCGAAGCTGGTCGGCGGCGTAGCCGTCATCAAGGTCGGCGCTGCGACCGAAACCGAAATGAAGGAGAAGAAGGCCCGCGTCGAGGACGCGATGCATGCCACCCGCGCTGCGGTGGAGGAAGGCATCGTTCCCGGCGGCGGCGTCGCTCTGATGCGCTCCGGTGAAGCTATCGAAGCCCTGAAGCTCGAGGGCGACGAGCGCATTGGCGGCAACATCGTCAAGCGCGCGCTGGAAGAGCCCCTGCGCCAGATCGTCGAGAACGCCGGCGAAGAAGGCGCCATCGTGGTCGGCAAGATCAAGGAGTCGAAAGACCCCAACTTCGGCTACAACGCTCAGACCAACAAGTTCGAGGACCTGGTCAAGGCCGGCGTCATCGATCCCACCAAGGTCACGCGCACCGCGCTGCAGAATGCAGGTTCGATCGCATCCCTGATGCTCACCACCGAAGCCCTGGTGGCCGAGATTCCGGAAGACAAGAAGGAACCGGCAATGCCTCACGGCGGCGGCGGAATGGGCGGAATGTACTAAAGGCAGCAGTTGGCCTTTAGCAATTAGCTCTTAGCAAACCTGAACTACAAAGGCCCCGCAGAAGTGTGGGGCCTTTGACTTTTTTCTGACAACTGACCACTGGCAACTGACAACTGCTTTACTTCACTTCTCCGATGAAAACTCCGAAGGGCTGCAGTGCAACATCGGACAACTTCTGGGTGCCCTCGGCTTTGGGCATCGCCATTAACGTTGACGCCGTTCCCGATGTGAAGCCCTGCTGCGACAAATCAAACTTCGCCGTCTGAGGTTTCGCAGACATGTTAATGACGATCAGCACGGCCTTGTCGTTGTACTTGCGCAGATACGACAGCACGCTCGGGTCACTCTGGTTCAACGCGATGTACTCGCCGTTGAGCAGTGCCTCGTTCGTGTGCCGCAACGCCAGCAGCCCCTTGTACCAGTTCAGGATGGAGCTTGGGTCCTTCAGTTCGTCGGCCACATTGTAGGTCTTGTAGGTAACAGGAATGGCGTTCCAGGGGATGCCCGTACTGAAGCCGGCATTCGGGGTTTCGTCCCATTGCATGGGCGTGCGCTCGCCATCGCGGCCTATCTCTTTCGGCCATCCTGTCCGGCCGATCGGGTCCTTCACGTCTTCCCGGCGCTTGGGATTGTTGTTCTGCATTCCAATTTCTTCGCCGTAATACATGATGGGGGTGCCGCGCAGCGTGAGGTACATCGCGGCCATGTCCTTGGCGATCTGGTCGTTGTGCTTGCCATCGCCATAGCGGTTCCAGGAGCGCACGATATCGTGGTTGCCGATAACGTACGTCGGCCACTCGCCTGAACCATCAATTGCCGCGATGTGGTCGCGGAACACCGGCGCGGAAAACTTGAGCTTGGTCAGCATCAGGTCCATCGGCATCTGCAACTCATCATGGTTCGAGCCGTAGTATTGCTTCAGCTCTGCGACGTTGTCCGTCCACGTCTCGCCGATCAGGACCGCACCGTAGGGGTCAGCAGCCTTGCGCAATCCTTTCAGCGCATCGTGGACCTCGGGCAGCTTGTCATTGTTCTCGTTGTCCATGTTGGGATCGCCCTGCTTGTTTTTTCCCGGTAGGATTTTATTGTCCTTTAAGTTCGGGTCTTCAAACAGAGTGCTCACCGCATCCAGACGAAAGCCTGCAACGCCGCGCTTGTACCACCATGTCGACGTGGCGTACATCGTGTTGGCCACCGCCGGATTGCGCCAGTTGAGGTCAGGCTGTTGGGGATAAAAGAAGTGGTAATAGTACTGGTTGGTCTTGGTGTCCCACTGCCAGGCTGAGCCGCCAAATATCGAGATCCAGTTGTTCGGCGGCTGGTTCGGCCCCTTGCCGTCGCGCCAGATGTACCAATCGCGCTTGGGATTATTGCGCGAAGACCGCGACTCGATAAACCACGGGTGCTGGTCGGAAGTGTGGTTCACTACAAAGTCCAGAATGATCTTGACACCGTGCTCCGCGCCGAGCTTCTCCAGGCGATCGAAGTCAGCCAGCGTGCCATATTTTGGGTCAATGTTTTCGTAATCGGAGACGTCATAGCCAAAGTCCACCTGCGGCGACGGGAAACATGGCGTAATCCAGATGGCATCCACTCCGAGCGCGTGCAGATAGTCAAGCTTTGAGGCAATGCCGTTCAAGTCGCCGATGCCGTCTCCGTTGCTGTCCATAAAGCTGCGCGGATAAATCTCGTAGAAGACGGCATGTTGCCACCATGGGTGAGAATCGGAACCCGCTGCTTGCGCTTGAGCATGAACAAATGGAGACGCAAAAATGAGACCGAGGACGAGCGTCAGTAAACGTGTTGCAATTCTGCGCATTGCAAACTCCCTGTGGAGAATGATCGAGCCGTTCCAAAGGCTACGAGTCTAAAGCATAGGCGGCAATCGACGCCAACAGACTGCAACCTATTGCCTGCGAGAGCGGTTGAGGCCAGCCCAAACAATCGCCCCCGCCTGCTCCGCTGACTCAAACAGGTGCGCCTCCATACCTAGATCTCGCGCAGCTTCGACATTGTTGAGACGGTCGTCGAAGAAAAGCGTCCGCTCCGGCGCGCAGCCGAGCAGCCTTGAGACAATGGCGGTAGATGGCCGGATCGGGCTTCGTCGAACCAACCTCGCACGACCAGATCTTGACTTCAAATTCGTTGAGCCATTGAAACTCGCGGCGGACGTAGGCCAAGAGGTCGTGCGGCATGTTGGAGAGGATTGCAATGCGCACTCCATGCGCCTTGATTTGGCGCGCCAGAGCCAGCGTATCGTGATTAACCCGCAGCCACATGAGCGTTTCCATTTCGGCGATGCGCTCCACCTGTGCGGGTAGTAGCTTGACGCCTGCTGCATCAGCAAAAGCCTGCCAGTGTTGCTGGAAGTCGGCACGGCCGCAGTCGTATTCGTGACGGGTAGCCGAATAAATGTCGAAGAACGGCGGCTCGCTGATCCCGACCAGCCCGGCGAATTGCTGCAATTCCTCGTTCGAAGGTGCGACACTCAGCACGCGACCGTAGTCGAATATGACAGCATCCCAGCGGTTCGAGGGCATCACTTTCTTTGTAACATGGCGGGAGAAGTGACGTTAACTCGCCTTTAGAAGCATCAGAGTTACATCATCGTGCTGCGGGGCGGTGCCGACAAAGCGATCAAGATCAAGCATAATGGCGTTCAACAGCGTGCTTGGCGACACCGCCGTGTTGGCGTGCAGCATAGTCAGCAGACGCATTTCACCGTACTCTTCGGCACGAGCGTTCTCGGCCTCGACGACGCCGTCGGTGAAGATGACCAGCCAATCGCCGCTGTGCAGCATGACCATTCCCGATTCGTAGGGCACGTTCTCCTGGATGCCGAGCGGAATGCCGCCCACCTCCAAGCGTTCGATGGCCCCGGTCTGACGGCGCAGGATCGGAGCGTTGTGCCCGGCGTTGATATAAGTCAGGCTGCGTGACGCGGGATCGTACTCGGCGAGAAACGTCGTGGTGAACCGGCGGCCATTTTGGCTGTTGCTGCACGCATAGGTGTTCATCCTGCCGATCAACTCCGTGAGCGAGCCTGATATCGAACTCAGCGTCTTCAGGCTGGCCTGAAACGTTGCCATCAACATCGCGGCAGGAATGCTCTTGCCGGCCACGTCAGCGATGGCCATCAGGAACGTGCCGGACGATGCGGAGGACGGGCGCGGAAAGACGTCGTAGTAGTCGCCAGCCACGGTGTTGGCTGGGCGCGTGGCGAACGCGATCTCCAAGCCTGGAACTTGTGGCGGAGTCGGGGGCAGCAGCCACGCCTGGATTTCTTTCGCGATTTGCAGGTCGCGTTTCATCACCACACGATCGCCGACCTCGAGGACCAGCAGCACGAGCATCAACAGAGCGCCCCAGAAGTGGCCGTCGAAGGTGAGAATTTTGAGCCCGCCCTCGCTGCTTTGCCAGGAGGCTTCGCCGCTGGGAGCGAACATCAGCACCAGCGCGACCAGCAGCAGTACGCGGCGCGCTGGTGTCAGCTTAAGAAGGATGGCCCAGAAAAATTGACCGGCAACGCCGAAGAAGTGCTTGGCTCTCCCAACTCCAGGACTTCGCGTGGAATCAACTTCGCGCGCGTACAGTTGATAGCTGGAACGAGCGTCGGTGCGGAATTGATTCCAGAGCTCATTGAGCTTCATGCCTTCGGTGACACGGTGCCAAAACCTGTCGAGCCGCGTCATAATGGGCTCTCGCGCAGCGTAAGGCCGCCGCGGCGGGGGTAACGAACCGGGGCGCTGGACATTCGAGCTCATGGAGTTGTAGCAGGATTATAGGTCAGGCGGACACAGAGGAGCTGGAGCCAGAGGTCACTGCCGGCGGTCTGGTGTGACCTGCTCATCCAGGAACGCGACCGATTGTACTCCGGAAACCTCAAAGCGCTTGCGGCAGCGGACGTTCTTGCAGGCAACGAGGTCATCGCGGCGGACCATGTAGGAACGGGCCTTGGCAAACTTGGCGCGATCACGCTCGTCGGCGCGACCGGACAACTGGCGCTTCTTGATGCGCACGAACCAGCCCAGGTCATATTCTGCGGACTGGTGGCAGTGCGGGCAATTCAGAGTCGACTTGCGGGTTTCTTGCCGCTCGTCATAGAACTCGCGCTCTTCCATGCCTCCTCCGTTTCGTCAGGCGTTCCGGCCCGTCCAACCCTGTAAACATTAGAACACAACTGGGCAGCAGTCTAAAGCTTCTAAGTTGACAAGCGGCAGGCTACAATCGGCCGGTTGCCATTTTTGGCAAGCGAAACTCAGCCACTGAGGTCCTCTATGTCACTGTTGCAAAAGGGTGTACGAATGGCTGCGGGCAAAATGCCCAAAATGATCGACCCCACAACTCACGCTGTTCTCGACTATGCTGTCGCGGGCTCCTTTCTGCTCACCGGAATCCTCTTCTGGAAGCGCAACAAGCGCGCGGCAGTTAGTTCTTTGTTCTGCGCGGGAGCCGCCGCCGTCAACATCCTGTTCACCGACTATCGCGGCGCCTCGCAGAAGCCCATCGGGTACCAGACACACCGCCATATTGATACGGGGATAGCTGGCATGACCGCTGCGTTGCCGCGCCTGCTGCGGTTCGAGGACGAGCCCGAAGCCAGGTTCTTCGAAATCGAAGCTCTGGCAAACACCGTAATTATGGGGTTGACCGACTTCGATTATTACGACCAGCCTGCGCCGAGGACTTTGCGGCGGGGCGACGAGCAGCCCGCAACGGATACGTCCGGAAGCTGACGGCTGTTTTATTGCGGCCGAGGCGAGTCTGCCTGATCGATCTGCGCCGCGGATCCGGTGGAACTCAAGCTGCTACCGGCCTGCAACTGGGAACTGAGTAATGGCTCTAAGCCGTTTGCCAGGACGGAAGCCATGACTCCGGCTCCGTAGGTCGTAAAGTGCACGAAGTCGGCAAAATATTTTGGACCGTGTGGCATTTCCTGGTCAGCATCGATAAGCGGAAGGTGCTCGTCAGCGGCGGTCTGACGAATGATGTCATTCATTCGCCGTTCCATATCGAGGAAGCCTTCTTCCTTCAGCATGGGATAGATCTTCCGCCAATGGGTCAGCGAAATATGATCACCTTCCGAAAGAGGCCTGGAAAAGATGGTGGCGTGCGTAACCAGGACAGGCTGCACTTGATGCTCACGAAGCGCAGCAATCAGCGCTTGCAAGTCTTGCCGAAAGTGTTCGAAGCGGTCTTCCGGCAGGCGATCGAGTATCACGTAATGTCGGGAGGCTATCTCCCGCCGCATGGAGACTTTCCACAGCTCGTCCTGTATAGCAGAAGGCAAAGTCTGCTTTAAGAGATTTTCTACCCGGCCAGACAACCTAGACTCAAACTTGGGGCCCGGCC
This sequence comes from uncultured Acidobacteriaceae bacterium, assembly GCA_963823635.1. Taxonomy (GTDB): domain Bacteria; phylum Acidobacteriota; class Terriglobia; order Terriglobales; family Acidobacteriaceae; genus Bog-257. The sequence goes on from CAWGMV010000018.1 coordinate 52,135, forward strand.
CGCTTGCCCCCTGACCAGGCACGTTGCTCGCGAATGGCTTTATTGACATCCATATATAGGACGATAAGTCGGGATAGATTAAGGCGTACGAGGGATGTATCTGCTCAACAATCTGGGGCACGCGGAGGATGGAAGTAGGCAGTGTTTCCCCGGCGAATGCCGTGTTCACAACCTGGAACAAGTCTCTACCTGCCCACGAATTCAGGTCCCGTTCCAGCTGACGCGGGTATTCCTCACCCGGAGCTTCATAGAGTCCGAACGTTTCAGAAGCGCCCATGGTTATGATTCGTATCCTGCCAGTCCTCAGCTCAGGACCGCGATAACCAAGACTATTCAGTTGCCACTTGGCATACCTTGCTCCTGGCTTACCCCACTTTCCGATGTTGTCTCTTTGAAGCAGGATGTCATCGTTATAGGCTCCCCAGAAAGGCGCGCCATAGCTCACAACGTCGTCAACCCGCGCACATGCCTCGAGAACAATGACAAACACGATAAATCCCAGAAACCACCGTACTATAGTTGATGAAGATCTCATTAGAATTGGAAGTAGATGAACGCCTGGGTTTGGGCAGTGTGAAAGATACCGATGTAGACTGCGACTGCGTACAACGCAAACCGCGCCTCCAGCGGCACCGTCACGCGCTCCGAATACTTGCGAAGCCAATATTGGCTGCCTATGGTAATGAAATAACCGAGCATGAGAACAATAACTAGCAAGAACGTATTTCCAGACAGGGTATATCCTGCATAGGCAGAGGGATTCCAAGCGGCACGCAGCATAGCGAAAGCTTGACTCAAGCTATTTGCCCGAAATAAAATCCATCCCAGGCAAATTGCGCAGAACGTTACCACCCACGACACGGGGACCATAATAAGTTCAGAGACATGCCAGTCGTAGTGGTTCCGTAGCTGCTGCCACTGTCGGTGCAGGACGAGCAGGATGCCCTGATAGAGTCCCCATAGAGCGAAAAGCAGTGCCCCCTTGTGCCATAGTCCGAACACTACCATCGACAGTACGAGTACGAAGCTTCGCCACCAGGCTTCGCGCCGCAGCATCACCATGGGTAAAAAAAGGTAGTCACGAATCCAAAAGGAGAGTGACATATGCCATCGCGTCCAAAACTCCGAGGGTGTAGTTGATAAATATGGGCGATCGAAGTTCTCAGCCAACCGGAAGCCGAACAGGTGGGCAGCTCCTATGACAATGTGCGTATAACCTGCAAAGTTGAAGAACAACTCGAATCCATATCCTATTGCCAGGCACCATACGTCGGGCCCGGTCAGGCCTTGCCTGGAGCTGTCGAATATGGCATCTATGCCCTGCCCGGGGTGAAGTCCACTTCCCAGGAGCTGCCCCAGCGCCGTCATGAACAAACCGATACAAATACGGTCCAGCCCGCCACGAACATCTTCCGCCGTGGGTTTGAACGGCTGGCGAAATTGAGGAAGCAGGCTGGATAACCGACAAATCGGCCCCGAGAGGACGGTTGGCCAGAAAGCCATGTACAGCAGAAATTCCACCAGCGATGGGTCCAGTTCTTCTTCCCGATACAGATCAAACAGATACGAGAGCGCCTGGAATGTCCAGAAGGAGATGCCAACCGGCAACGCGATATTTGCCAAAGAGCTGCTGAATGACGAAGCGGGCAGTACAGGTGCCATCGCTGGCAGGTACTTGAATGTACCCAGCAGCGCGACGTTCACAGCAATGCCCAGCCACAATCTCGCAACTGAGGTCTTTCGGCGCAGGAAGAGGCCCAACACATAGTTGGCAAGCGAGCTGCAAATGAGAAGCACCAGGAAACGGAGACCCCAGCTTGCGTAAAGCGCATAGCTGGTGATGAGCAAGAGGACTTGGCGAGAGCGGGTAGTCTTCAGCGGCCAAAGCAGCAACCAGGCAAGCGGAAGGACGATGACATAGAGAAGTGCCTGGCTACTCATCCCTGAAATCTTCCGTGTGGCTGCTCAGGAAAGTCCAAAGCACGCCATTCCCTGTTTGGCTGCAGCGTGGCTGCACGATAACAAGTAATCGACGTCACAGTCAACGCGTGCCGTCTTCCCCGCGGGAGAGCGCCCGCAAGATCTCCCGAATTCCTGTTTGCGCGTCACAGCCTCCAGTGATTTTTGATTGGCGGTCTATGCAGCCCTACATTTAAACTATCTGGCACGTGCGAATAAGTGCTCCAAATCAACGCATTGGTGCCATCAATGCGCTCCGGGCTTTTGCGGCCATTTTTGTCGCCTGGGGACATTTCGTCTGGGGCCAGGGGAAGTATCTCGCCCTCTCGGGAAAATACGGCTATCTGGGGGTACACATCTTCTTCGTCATCTCCGGATTTGTAATACCCTGGAGCTTGTATCGCGGCCAATATGCACTGCGGGACTATTCTCGGTTCCTGCTGAAGCGGAATGTTCGTTTGTACCCTCCTTATGTGGCGTCCATCGCGGTGACGATCCTGGTTACCAACTTCATTGCGGCGCCGCTGTTACACCTTCCGCGGCTGACGGTGACTGTAGGCGACCTGCTGGCACATCTTGCGTATCTGAACGACATCATCCATGTGCCTTGGGTCAACGTTGTCTATTGGACGCTTGCGATTGAGTTCCAGTGGTATTTGCTGGTTGGTCTGATGTTTCCCCTGCTCGTAACTCGCTCCAGGCTGACGCGGTTCGCTGGTATCGCGGGCATGATGGTCGGTTACTTCGCGGTTGGCAACCAACGGCTGATTTTCCACAGTCTTCCGATTTTTCTGGTTGGCGTCTTCGTTTTCCAGTACCGCGTAGAGCTGATTGGACTTCGCCAGATGCTGGGGCTGATCGCCGTGATGGTGCTTGCCATGATAGGTCCAATCGGTTGGATCGTAGCGGGAGTGTCAGTAACCACAGGGCTGATGATTGCCTTTGCTAACTACGAAAGCCAGACAATGGATAGAGTCGGAGACGTGAGTTACTCGCTGTACCTGCTGCATCTGCCTGTTGGCATCACTCTGATTGGATGCCTCTCGCACTGGCTGCCGTTCTCTGGCAGCTACATGATCGTCCTTGATGTTGCCGGCCTGGCCGCCTCCGGATTAGCGGCGTGGGTCATGTATCAATTCATCGAAAAGCCCTCGCAGGAGATGTCCTCGGCTATACGCTTCACTCGGCGCAGAAGCGAGCGGGCCTCCAGCGTGCCTTTCACGGCCGCGGCAGGCGATTAGTCAAATCAGCCTCAGCGGACTACAGCGGCGGTCTGGCGGCGCGCCTGCACCCGGTCAGCGTGTTCCGCCGCGGATAGGTAGGCTCCGCCCAGAAGCAGCATTCCGCTCCAGAAACCCCAGAAGATGAGGGTAACTGACACCGCAAATGGTCCATAAACTTCCTGGAAGTTGAGCCACGGCAGCGCCAGGATGTAGACGTACTTAGCCGCCTCAGAAACTAACCCGGTGACAACCGCCGCCGGCAGCACAGCCCGCACCGGCACCTTGCCATGCGGCAACAACCAGTAGATGAGGAAATAGATTGCGATAGTCGCAACGATTGCGGAAGCCTTCATCACGACAAACGCCAGACCGCGGAAGACGATGTTCTGATCGCCCACGCTCAGCCCGAGCACTTTCAGGTTCTCCGCAGTTAGTGCGATTGAAAGCAAGGCCAGGCAGCCGCATCCCAACGCCAAGCCGACCGAGACAATCAGGTTCATCAGGTAGGAGCGATTCTTCCTGAACCCCCAGATGCTGTTCAGCGCAACTTCCAGCGGAAGGAAGATTCCGGTGGACGTGATAAGCAGCATCACCAACGAAAACGCCTGGCCACGTCCCTTTACGCTGGCCAGAAACTGCAAGTTGCGGATGACGAAGTCCTTGTTGCTGGGTAGATAGTCACGCAGCAACTCCAGCACAACGTTGTACATTGCAGCGGAGTGAAAGACGCGGCGAGTCACCGTCAACAGGAGAACGATGAACGGGAAGAGTGACAGAATCGAATACGCTGCTACCGAAAACGCGTAGGTATGTACCTCCGTTTGCATCAGGTAGCGCAGCGTGGACCAGCCGTGGCGGCGCAAGCGGTGCGACACACCATAGCTTTCTGGCAGATGACGGAAGAGTTCTACCTTCTCTTCCCGCTCGTCCTCGGCCAGCAAACGCCTGGCAGCGCTGCCGGGAAGCAGCGGAGTTGCGTGTAACTCCGCGGTTCCGTGAGGCTTAAGCGGTTTCACGGCGGTGACCGTGGAAGACTCCGAAACTCCGCTTCTACGCGATCCGCCCTCGGATTCAGAGTTGCTGGTCACTACTGCAATCGTAGCAGAGAGCCCGAGGACGAGCCGGCTGGCGCAACAGTGGGGTGAGCATCCCGCTTTGGGAGCCGGGAACGCATTGTGAAGAAAACGCTTGCCAGAATCTCGACTTCCTGCAATTATCGTCTGCTCGCCTTCAGTTGCGAGAAGGTGAGCTTTCGGGTTAACCGAAACGGATTTGGGTTGATGTTTCTGTCAGCAGTTGAATCGACGCTTTGCACCGGCTCCAGGGATCTGCTCTGACGGCATCGCATGATTTCGTCAGAGTGAATCTGTGGGCCTTTTGCTTTGCGTGAAAAGCTGCGAGCTGAGCTGCAGCCCTTGTTTTCCCGGCCGCGCCCACGACGTCTTCAGGCTTCTTTCTTCAGGGTTGAGCTGGAAACGTTCGGCGAAGCGGGGGTTATTCCAAGCAAAACCAGGTGAAAGGAGTAGGGTTGTGAGAGAAAAAGGGACAGTCAAGTGGTTTAACGGAGCCAAAGGGTACGGATTCATCCAGCGGTCCACGGGTGAGGATGTATTCGTACATTTTTCTGCGATCCAGGAGAACGGATATCGCAGCCTCAACGAGGGCGAAACCGTCGAGTTCGACCTCACCAAAGGACCCAAAGGCTTCCAGGCCGCCAACGTGCAACGCGTGTAAGACATCTGCGCCACGCGGAAGCTCGGCGTTACTTCGCTCCTTGCGCTTCCGAGTTGGGGCCGACTATTAAAACCCTTCCTCATCGGAAGGGTTTTTTATTGCCATCGCGACGAATCGCGCTAAGGCCCAACTCGCGTGCTCGGCAACAACAGCGTCCTCGTCGCGGCTGAGCTCTTCGAGCACCGGCACGAAGCGCTTGTCTCCGCTGTTTCCCATCGCAATGGCCACATTACGGCGAAGCCCGCTGAACCGCGCGCGCTTCACCGGCGAGCCGCGAAACACCTCGCGAAACTCCTCCACGCTGAGCCGCGCCAACCATTCCAGCTCAGGATTGACCAACTGCGGCCGCGTTCCGAATTCCGGTGCCTTTGTCACCGGCGCTTCACGGTTCCAGGGGCAAACATCCTGGCAAATGTCGCAGCCGAAGACCTGGCGGCCGATGCCTGCGCGCAATTCTTCCGGTATCGAGCCCCGCTTTTCGATGGTGAGATACGAGATGCACTTCGTTGCATCGAGCTGATAAGGCGCGGGGAATGCGTCCGTCGGACAGGCATCGAGACAACGCGTGCAGGAGCCGCAGCGGTCCGGCGGCGGCAGATCGGGCATCAGCTCCAGCGAAGTGAGGATCACGCCGAGGAAAAGCCACGAGCCCAACTGCTGGTTGAGGATGCAGGTGTTCTTGCCGATCCAGCCAATGCCGGCGTACTTGGCGAAGATGCGCTCGATCACCGGACCGGTGTCAACGTAACACCAAATGCGGGGCGCGGGTGCGCCCTGCTGCGCGCAAAATTCAAGCAGGCGGGATTCTAAAGTCCGCAATTTGGCAAGTACTACATTGTGGTAGTCACACTTCGTCCAGGCGTAGCGTGAGATCCAGCCCTGCGTCGTCGCGCCTGCATGCGTGGAGTATGGCTGGTCGCTGTTGTAGTTCAGCCCACAGACCACAACCGACCGTGCCCAGGGAGCGACGTTGGCCAGCGATGCGCGCTTCAACTCGCCGGCATCATTGCGCTTCTCCAGGTAGCTCATCTCCCCGGCGTAACCCTCGGCGAGCCACTGGGGAAATAAACGGTGCTCCCACGTTTCATTCACGCCGGCAACACCCGCCAGATCGAAGCCGACCTCGGAAGCCAGGCGCTTGATCTCAGCCCTGATAGTAGATAAGGAAAGACTTCCGGACATGCTGCGGCGATTATAGGGGAATGGCCTCTAGCCGTACGCTCTTCGCGGGTCGCGGTTCGGTGTCGCCGATTGCGAATGACATGGCGATTTCACAACTCCTGCATGGCGACGGCACTTCACTTCAATTTCCGAGTAGCCGACCATCCACGAACTTGGTCTTGCATTTCCTGATCACAGAGCGGCGAGCGACATTCGCATTCGCGAGGGCACGATCAGCCGAGCTTCTGTCGGACGCTCTTAAGGATTTCGTCGGAGAGTCGCGGATCCTGCACGGCGCGAGCCAGTACTACGCCACCGATCATCGCCGCTGTCCAAAAGATGGCTTCTTTCCGGTCTGCATCCTTAGCGGAGAGAAAGTTCTCAAGTCCCTGCTCGAAGGCGGCTTTGAGTTCAGGCGTCGAGCGAGCCACCTCCTGGGCCAGCGCGGCCATGGTGCAGCCGTCGCCGGGATTGTCTCGGTGCCTCGGGCTCAGATACGCATCGGTAAACGATCCTTTGCCCTTCTTCCTTTTGCTGCGCTGCAGGCGACCTAGCGAAACTTCCTGGCCATAGGCAACGGCAGCCGCTTGCAGTTCTTCCTTCGAACCGAAATGAGCATAGAAGGCGCCATGCGTTAGTCCGGCGGCCTTCATCACTTCGCCCACGCTTACGTTCTCAAATCCCCGTTCACGGAACAGGCGGGAAGCGTCCTTCACGATCTGTTCATGTTTTGCGGCGGTCTCTTCGACGGGATAGCGCACAATTTTTTCTGAATCCTCGATCTATGATGGTCATCATCACATGTATGACGGTCATCATGTTTGATGCCAGTCGTGCAAAAAGGAGGCATTATGAAGCTCACAGGCAAGAAAGCTCTTATTACCGGCGGTAACAGTGGCATCGGCCTTGCCACAGCCCGACTTTTCATTGCGGAAGGCGCGCAGGTCGCCATTACCGGTCGCGACCAGAAAACACTGGATGCAGCGGTTGCAGAACTCGGACCAAACGCGCGTGGCTACCGCGCTGATGTCACCATTGCGGAAGACCGTAAGCAACTCTTCGCAGCCCTGGCCAAAGATTTCGGGAAACTCGACATTGTCTTCGCCAATGCCGGAATCACGGGCAGGACGCCTACCGGTTCGACTGACGAGGCCATTTTTGAGAACGTGATCCACACCAACCTAAATGGCGCTTTCTTTACGGTGAATTCAGCGGCGCCCCTGCTGAACGACAACGGCAGCATCATCTTCAATGGGTCGGTACATAACTATCTCGGCCAACCCGGCGTCGCCGCATATGCAGCCACAAAGGGTGGCCTCCTCTCGATGGCGCGATCCATCGCCGCAGACCTTGCCCCGCGCAACATTCGCGTGAACGTCGTCGCACCGGGCGCGATCAAGACTCCCATCTGGAAGCGCGGGCCGCGCGCCTCTATATCTGCAGACGAGTCCGCCAAGGTGGCGAAGTTCTTCTCGTCTGTCATTCCTCTGGGCCGTTGGGGCGAGCCGGAAGACATTGCCAAAGCCGTGCTCTTCCTTGCCTCGGACGATTCCTCATACGTCAATGCAGTCGAGCTGATGGTCGATGGCGGAACCACGGGTGCCCCGTTTGGAGCTCCCATTCTTCGTGGCTGACGGTACAGGGGTGTGCCCCACCCTTCTCGCCTGTCTGTGGAGAGAGGGTGGGAGCTATCGGCCCACACTTCCACCCTACAAAGCGACTACGCCTTCGCCGTTTTCCTCTGACTTTGCTGCCTGGGTACAACCCGGAGACGCTGCTCCTCTGCACACCCACCTTCCCGCCGTCACACCCAAGCCTGGTGCCCAGGTTCGCGTCCCGGTTTCGGGACGCTAAGCTGGAATGGTAGGATTTCCCATTTTGGGAGTAATTGGCATTTTTATTACTTTAGTTCTTGACTCCCGATTACCTCAGTTCCTATCCTCGAGTTAGCGCAACACGCCTCCATTCCTCTCCGCGTGGTGCGTGCTTGCACTAAGTTTCTATTGAGGTGCGAGCCTTGATGAGCACGCTGTCCTGCCGCCGGATGCCTCCGCGCCGGGGAGATCTGCGCTCATTCGCGGCAATCACAGGACTGAATGCGGCAAATTCGGGCAAATCAGCCCCAATTCAAGTCACAATTTGCTCTGTATCCGGCCACATCTTCAGACGCGCCGTCCGATTGCTCACAGGAAATGAGGCTTCAGTCGCTAGGCAATCAAGGGCTGAAGCCCATGCCCTCGGTTGTCCCCGCGTCGGCACGACTGAAGATCGTGCCCTGATACAAAGCAAAGCCTCTCCACTAACCCCTGATTCCGCAATATTTTGCAAGCTCATCCTTGTAAATCAATCACTTACAGGAAATCCTCGTAAAATATTAAAAACAGGCAGCTTAAAAGGGTACTAATATACATGGCTCAGGTAAATCTGCTAAGTTGTTGAAAGCCGTGACAGGGCACTAATCAACCTCTTTGCCAAACATCCACCAGATACGATCACGTAAATCAGAGAACCAACACCAGATTCGCTGTTCCAAGCTTGCCGGAGGCTTACGAAGTCGATACCATACGCCATTTTCGTAAATCCTCTTTGGATCGGGACGGCCAGAAGCCCCTAATTCTCCAGTAGTTCTAAGGTACTGATGCACTCGCGCGACTTCGAATAGCTGGACATTCACGTAGGAGACTTCTTGGGTCTCGGTGCAAAAGGGCTCTCCCGCCTCTGTTCGGCTCGGATGTGAACTTCTTCTCACTTGAGCCAGTAGGCGGCCATCCAGAGTCCGTTCATAATATTCGCCTCGATTAAATCGCCGTCGCATCCGCCACTCAGAACAGCGTACAATAGGTGTCGTCATGGTGAGCAGCTCTCAAATCCGCGAACGTCTTGCGATGTTCTTAAATGGGTGGGTTGACCTCGACATGTTCGAGGATTGGTTTGTTCAGAGCACTTGGAATGTCCATCTGTTTGGGAGTAAAGCCACCGAATTGCTCACCTTTGAAATCGAGGAGTCGTTGGCTGAATTTTCTAGTGGGCATTTGACCTATGACCAACTTCGCGCTGAACTACAACGCGCCATCCAGCGCGACAATATCGTCGTGTCGGTTAATGAAGCTACCCAAAAAGTATTTAGCCTTGCTGCGGCAGCCCCTGTATCAGCGGCTTGGCGACAGGTACAAGCATGAGCGGAATTCGGGTCATCAAGTGATCCTCGATAAAAACGTCAAACCAGTGCAACCCTTCTCCCGTAATCAAAAGCGTAAGATTTAAGATCAAGTTTTGGCCCTGGTCGTTACCCTTCAACGTGAAAACACTTTCGATTAGCTGGTGAGACTGTCCCTTTGGGTTGATGCCCACCACTTTCAGTTTGTACGCTCCCACGGCTGGCCCCGACTTGACGCTAATCAATCCTTGAATCGCCATAACGGGCTGAACGCCAGCAGGCAAGAGCGAAAGGTCATAATCAACACGGTCGGCGAGGCGCACCAAAGTCAGGGAACCGTTGGATTCCTGCAATACCTTCTCGCAGAGCACTGCGGCTGATAAGAATGGCAGCGGTTTATCCGTATCCGGCATTTTATTTTCTCCAAACACAATTTCCAGTATTAGAACGCGACTTAGTTGACTTCTGACGCACATCGGCGTTACGCTCCATCCTGTGAAGCGTTCCGCCATTCACCCGACACCTTCCGCCAAGAATGAGACGGGCGAGTTTGCGCGATTCACAAACCTAGTTGACCGAGTGCTCTCAGTTCCGCATAGCAGAATTAAAGAGCGCCTCGACGCGGAGAAACAGCGGAAGCAGACCGAACGGGCTTCCGCTTCGGGCCGCGCTGCCCGCGATAAGGGTTAGAACGCCGTTTCTCCCACCTTGCCAGTCAGTTCCGCATAAGTCAGCCGCTTGTTAACGATCTGCGAAACCGCCAGATCGAATCTGTCAGCATCGGTGAGCGGATTGTCCTTAGTCGCTCGGTTATTGTAGCGGAACACCTGTTCCCCAACATAGCGGGATAGGTGAAACGGTTCGACCGCGACGTAGGTACCCTTCAACCCGCGCTTGAGAAGCGCCCAGAAGTTCTCAATTCCGTTGGTGTGGACGCGCCCGTTTACGTACTGATGGACGTGATTGACAACATCGTGGACGTACTCCTGAGCCAATCCCATGTATCCGGTATGCTCATCGGTGAAAATTTCGGTTCCCTTAGATACCTGTTTCAGGATTTCGGCCTGCAGAACGTCGCGCCTCACACTGGGAATGATGGTCGCACGGACTCTGCGTTCTTGGCGGTCTAGCATTCCCATCACAACGGTTTTGCCGACGTAATGGTCGGGCCGTACCACTTCGTTGCGAATCCGGCGAAGTTTCAACTGACGGGACTTGTGCATGTTCGCCATCTTCCCACCGACGAAAGTTTCATCCACTTCGACAGGGCCGCCAGTGCTGCCAAGTTTTTCTTCGGGTGCATCTTCCAATGCGTATCTGAGGCGGTGCAGGACAAACCACGCGGATTTCTGGGTGATCTTGACAGTGCGATGCAGTTCCCAACTAGAGACGCCGTTCTTGCAATTGGCGAGCATCCACATCGCCATGAGCCACTTATCCAAGCCGATGGCGGAATCTTCCATCACAGTGCCAACCTTGACAGAGAATTGCCGCTTCGGGTGTTTCATCCGGCATTCCCAGAGGCGACGGCTCTTGAGAAAGTTGACCTTTTCGGAGCCACAGTTTGGGCAACGCACCACGCCATCGCGCCAGCGTCGGGCAGCAAGATAATCTATGCAGTTGTCGGGGTTAGCGAAGTAAAGAATCGCTTCTTGTAGACTCTCAGGCTCTTTCATAATGAGTCTAAGGTAGCACACTCAGGTACCTGAGTCAAGTATATTCGTACCCTTAAAAGTCAATCGTTTCAATATTTTGCAAATTTATGTCTGCAACTTACTGAAACCAGGGATTTTATTTTTTTATTTTTTCTGGGGTGAATTTCGTAATGGCCGTCAAAATCTGTGAACACATTAAAGCCAGCGGTTTCCGCTGCGGTTCGCCGGCGACGAAGGGCGAGCGGCTCTGCTATTTCCACAAAGGACTGGGTCAGGCCTTGCCCATCCGCTCGATTCTGTTTGACCCCTGCCTCGACCAGCGAAAAGATCTCGGTCCTCGCATCATGATGATGCCGCTACTGGAAGACGCGGCCTCCATCCAGATGGCTTACATGCAGGTGCTGGGCGCCATCCTGTACAACGAAGTGGATACGCGCAAGGGGAGGGCGATGCTGTCGGCCATACACGGGGCGCAGCGCAACCTGAAAGTCGTAAAGCGCGAGATGGCAACGGTGGAAAAGCGGCCGGCCAAGCTGTGGCGCTGCCGTTGGGGCCCGCGCACCAGGGGCAATCCAGATGCTTTGGTCAGCGCACCCACCGAGTTCGTCGGCGACAAAACTCGCGAGCGCGGCGAGTTGATAAAGCAAGCCGACGCTGAGATAGCCGAGGCGAAGGCGAGGTTTGAGGCCTCCAGGAAGACGCCGGCATTGGCCATCGTGAAAAAGGATGAAGATCTTGCATGACATGGTTCGCGCGCATCAGCGGAACTTTCGACCTGCAGTTCCCGTACCTCGGAGTGAAGGCAGTTTAGCACGCAGCAAGCTGCGTCGCGATGCCGGAAGGAGCACATCATGGACGGAAACATTGTGGGTTTGGTGGCTGTGATTATGATCTTCGGGATCCCAATTGCCGCGATGTACACCTATTACCGGGTGCGCAAGCTGCGCACCGAGGAGCGGCTGGCCGCCATCGCGCGCGGCGTCAGCGTGCCCATGGAGCCGGAGCTTTCGCAGGCGGCACGCACCCGGCGCTCAGGCATTTTGCTGGTGAGCGCAGCGCTGGGCTACACGATTGCTTTCGCGCTCATCGGGCGGGTTGAGCATGATGCGTGGATGGCCGCAGCTTTCGGCGTCATCCCGTTCGCGATCGGACTCGGTTGCTTCCTGGATTCTGCCCTGGTGCGCCGCGATCTGCGTGCTTCGTAATTCGCGTTACGCCGGCGCCTGCTTGCGCCCGGGCTCGGCTTGGAGCATGGGCAGCCGCGCTGCGCCGTACAGGCCGGCATCGCTTCCGAGCAGGGCGATGGTGACGACGGTATGCTTCTGACCGGGCTTAACGTTGTCGGGAGCGGTGAGGGAATAAATGGACGAGCGGAACTTCAAATCTTCGAACATGGTAGGCGCGAATGCGTTCCACGCGCTGGCGACGCCGCCGCCGATGACGTACATGGGAAGATTCAGCGCGTTGACCATGCCTCCGATGCCGATGGCCAGCGCCCGACCGACGGTGCGAAAGATCTTTTGTGCCGACGCATGACCCTGAAGTGAAAGCTGATAGATGCCGTACGCCGTGAATTCCACATTGCCGCGCGCGCTCTCGACAAGATCGGGAGCGTTACCGCCGGCAATGGCTTCCTGGGCCATGCGAACAATCGCGGTTGCCGAAGCGTACTGCTCCAGACAGCCACGGTTGCCGCATCCGCAGGGATGGCCTTCGGGCTCGACATTGAAGTGGCCCAGCTCGCCGGCCATGCCGCTCATGCCGTGCCACAGGTGGCCGTTGAACACCAATCCGCCGCCCACCCCGGTGCCGAGCGTGTACATGGCCATGTCGTCGGTGTTGCGGCCTGCGCCCAGCCACTTCTCGCCCATTGCGGCTGCGTTGGCGTCGTTTTCCAGAATGACGGTGGCGCCGAGTTTGCTCTCGATTTGCTGGCGCGCGGGAAAGTTGACCCAGTCCGGAAGGTTGGGTGAACGCATGACCGTCCCGGTTTCCATGTCAATGAATCCGGGCACGCCGATGCCGATGCCGGCCAATTGTCCCGAGTCGCGGTATTTGGTGACCAGCGACTGGATGGCTGCCGACATCTCGCTGATCACAAAATCGCGGCCACGCTGGATTTCCGCTCCGGTAGTCAGCTTCTCCAGCAGCTTGCCATCGCTATCTACGGCTGCGATGCGAAGATTGGTTCCCCCAAGATCGACTCCGATCGAGTACACGCGCATAAATTTTCCCCGGCTGTTCGCGAATGTTTACTTCTGGCAATGCGGGCAATAATGACTGCTGCGACCAGCGATGATAACCCGTTTGATGGGCGTTCCGCACGCCAGGCAGGGCTCGCCCTCGCGTCCGTACACGCGGTGCTGCAACTGGAAGAAGCCCTCGCGCCCTTCGGCATCGACGTAGTCGCTGACCGACGAGCCGCCCAGCTCGATGGCCTCCCGCAGAACTTCCTGTACAGCGGCGTGCAGTTTGCGCAAGCTCAGGGCGGGTCAACGAGGCGGCCCGTCGTCGTGGGCGAATGCCGGCGCGAAAGAGCGATTCGTCAGCATAGATGTTGCCGACGCCGCTCAACAGCTTCTGGTTCAGGAGCGCGCTCTTGATCGGCGTTTTGCGATGCCGAAAAAGCGTAATGAATCGTTCGGTCTTGGAATCCAGCGGCTCGTCGCCCGGCGCGGCGAATCCGGCGGCTTGTTTCGATTTCATCCGAACGACTGCCAGGCGTCCGAATCGCCGCGGATCAACGAAGCGTAGCTCTCGCCCGGACGCTAGCTTCAAGACCGCATGAGTATGTTTAGTGGTTTCTGTTTCTGGCGCCGCGATCAGTAGGCGGCCCGTCATGCCGAGGTGAACGATCCATTGTGCGTGTGCTACCGAGGACCTGCGCCCGCTGCGGCCGGGGCGCTCGAGATCGAAGACGATGTGCTTGCCGACGCGGCACACGCGCCCGATGCGCGCTCGTTCGAGAACAGCTACGATTTCCTTGGCCGACGACTTCAGTGGCTCCGGCTTCTCTCCCAGCCATACCGACTCGACGACATCGCCCGCGACACCTCGATCGAGACCGCGGGCGATGGTTTCGACTTCAGGCAGTTCCGGCATGTGGAACAGTGTACGGCAATAAGCGTCGTGCCCGGACGACGTGTGCCCGCCGAAGAATTAGTTCTCGGGGATTGCCTGTCCAAAAGCAAGCAGATTACCATCCGGAGCCAACACCAGCAGCTCTCGTTGGTGGTAAGGCTTGTTGGCCGGCCCATGGACATCGCCTGGTGGCAGTGTGTCAAGCTTGGGTTTCAACTCGGTATAGAGCTGGTCGACGTCACGAACGTCAATGTAATAAGCGAAGCGACGATTTCCCGGCGGCGCGCCTTCCGGTCCTTTCTGTTCCAGAATACGGAAGCCCACGGTCTCGCAATGCACATAAGCGTAGTTGGGATAGCGAAGGAGCACTTCGAAGCCCAGGATATCGGTGAAGAAGGCCAATGCCCGCTTAAGGTCATCGACAACCATGAAGGGCGTAACCTGAATGAAGTTTGACACGACGACTCTCCTGGCGCGAGAGCTTAGCACAGCTCCCGGTTCGGTTTCGCATTGCGTCGGTTTGAGCTTAACCTGTAGAATCTCTAGAGTTACATAACCCGTCTCACGTTAACTCCCCGAATTTTGGCCCTGTTTCCCTAACGAAGGGCGAGTTGTGTGCGGACCTGGGCGGCCGGTTGGCCTGCCAGCATTCATGGATGGAGTAGAAAAGTGAAGAGCGGTAAGACAGCCGTCATCGTCGGCGCGCAGTGGGGCGATGAGGGCAAAGGCAAGATCGTTGACGTTCTATCCGAACGTTTCAAAGTGGTCGCACGCTACTCCGGCGGGCACAACGCCGGACACACGGTCACAATTCGCGGAAAGAAATTCATACTTCAACTGATTCCTTGCGGGGTGCTGCGCGAAGGTTGCCGTGCCGTAATCGGCAATGGCGTTGTGCTGGATCCCTTTGCCTTCATCAAGGAAGTGGACGCTCTGCGCGCCAACGGCGTGAAGGTTGACGGCAACTTGTTTGTCAGCAACCGGGCGCACGTGATTCTTCCCTACCACCGCATGATTGAACTCGCCTCGGAAAACGCTCCGGGACGGGTGAAGATCGGCACCACCTCACGCGGCATCGGTCCGACTTACGAAGACAAGATGGCGCGCAGCGGCCTGCGCATCCAGGACCTGCTCGATAATGCGCTGCTGCGCAAGCACATCGAGAACGCCTGCCGCGAGAAGAACACTATCGCGCACGTTCTCTTCAATAGCGAGCCATTGGATCCCGACAAGATGTATGCCGAGTATGCCGAGATCGCCAATCGCGTTGCTCCGTTCGTTACCGATACCGCGCTGCTGCTAAACCGCGCCATCGCTAACGGCGAGTCTGTGATGTTCGAGGGCGCGCAGGGAACCATGCTGGACATTGATCATGGAACCTATCCTTTCGTTACCTCTTCGAGCGCGACTTCCGGCGGAGCGGTCACCGGCACCGGCGTGCCGCCGACGGCAATCAACCTGGTCGTCGGCGTCACCAAGGCGTATTGCACGCGCGTCGGCGGTGGTCCATTTCCCACTGAGCTCAATGACGAGGTGGGCGAGGCGCTGCGCAGGAAAGGCAGCGAATTCGGGGCTGTCACTGGGCGTCCGCGGCGGACCGGCTGGCTTGACCTGCCGCTGCTGCGCTATTCCAACATGATTAACGGCACGAGCTGGCTGGTGGTAACCAAACTTGACGTGCTGGATGAGCAGGCGGAGATCCCGGTCTGTGTCGGCTACCGAATCGATGGCAAGCAGACGGAGGAGATTCCTGCTCAGGCGTCTGGGTACGAGAAGATCGAACCGGTTTATACAAGAATGCCGGGCTGGCAAAGCAACACCTTCGGGATTGATAACTACGAACGGCTGCCGGAGAAGGCCAAGCGCTATCTGGGGCTCGTCGAGAAAGAATCGGGAGCGAAGGTCGGCATCGTTTCGACCGGGCCGGACCGCGAGCAGACGGCGTTTGTTCCGGAATTCGCGAAGATGCTGGATGCGGTGAGCGGAGCTTCATAATGAAGGCGGTTATCTGAAAGCCGAGCTCCCTCGGCGGCTGAAGCCGGGATTTTCTTCAGCTTACATGGCACAGCTAAAGCTGTGCCCCTTCAAACTGGCGATGCTGTCAGGGTGTGGAGGCGACATGGTGGTATTGGCAGTGACTTGGATAGCAAATCCAGGGCACGAAAACGAAGTTGTGGAGATCTTCCGCAAGCTGCAGGAAGCGTCACGGCAAGAGCCGGGCTGCGTCGGGTACATCGTCCATCGCCACAAGACAGATGCACAGCGCTTCTTCATCTATGAGCAGTATCGCGACGATGACGCTCTTGAAGCCCACCGCAACTCTCCGCATTTTCAGGAATATGTGGTAGAGCGGCTGAAAGGCATTGGTGAACGCAAGGAAGGTGAGCTGTACTGTCCGTTGACAAACGGGTAAATTCTTAAGTGGCAACCGGCGTCGAACGCTCAGCTGGTTCCTTCAGTTCTTCGCGCAAGATGTCAAACAGCGCCGCCAGCAGGGATGCGACCACCGGGCCCAAGAACAATCCCAGGAAGCCGAACGCCTCGACGCCCCCGAAGATAAAGAACAGCAAGACCAGCGGATGTAACTCCACTCGGCCGCCCACCACCCAAGGCCGAATAACATTGTCGATGCTGCTGATAACCAGCGTGCCCCAGATCAAGAGAAACAAGCCTTTCCAAACGGATGCGGTCACCAGCAGATAGATGCCGACTGGCACCCATATCAGGGCTGCGCCAACAACCGGAATGATGGAGGCGAATCCGGCAGCCAGCCCGAGCAACAAAGAAGACTGCATTCCGACGATGCGCATGGCAATCCCAGTAAGCACGCCCTGCGCCAGGCCAACCGACGCTATGCCGTAAACATTGGCGATGATGGTGTCAGAGACGTTCTTGTACAGCCGGGCGACCTGCTCGGGAGAAAGTGGCAGAAGCGCTCCCGCGCGGTAGGCCCAGTGCGCTCCATCGCGAAACAGGAAGAACACCACCACGAAGGTAATCAATGCGTCCACGATGAAGCGTGCAATGCCACTCAGAAGATTTGCGCCGAAACCCAAGAGCCACACGCTGACCTTTTGCACATTGGAGGTGATCATGGCCCTCAAATCATATTTGGAAAGATCGATCCAGTGACCAACATAGCGAATGGGACGGTCGGCAATGGTCATTGCCAGCGAGGTGAAGCCGCCTTCTTCGACACTCCTGCGGCTCAGATAGTGGGCTGCTTCCAAAGCCTCGTTCGCGGCCAGCACCGCGATGATGAAGCTGGGCACCGCAAAGAGCAGAATCAGAAGCGTTGTGGAAAGAAGAGCCGAGCTACCCACGCGCCGCTTGTTCCATCGCAAGAGCTGCTCGTGCAGAGGATAGAAAACAACCGCGAGAATAATGGCGAAGGCAATCGGCCTCAAAAAAGTTTGCGTGATAACAAACGTGAGCCCCAGCACGATCAGCAACAACACTGAAAGAAATATGATCGTAGCTCGCTTGCTGTGCATAGAGAGGCCCGCTCAAGTTGTAACACGTAGCTTGCGGGTACAACAGTTCAGTTGCGGCCGGTATCCACCCTGCCGCGGGTTCGGACGATGTGGATACAATAACGAATTGTTCCGACTCAACCGACGATAGGCACTCATGCATCGCTGGTCTCAGCTCTTCATCCCCACACTGCGCGAGGCTCCGGCTGACGCGGAGGCTGCCAGTCATCGCCTGCTAGTGCGCGCGGGATACATCCGCCAGCTTGCTGCCGGGATCTATTCCTTCCTGTTTCTCGGGCAGCGCTCCATGCTCAAAATCGCCAACATCGTCCGCGAAGAGATGGACCGCATCGGTCAGGAGTTCCATCTTCCAGCCCTTCACCCACGCGGACTGTGGGAGGCGAGCGGGCGCTGGCAGGCGATGGGCGAGAACATGTTCCGCCTGAAAGATCGAAGTGGCCGCGACTTGTGCCTCGGCATGACAGCCGAGGAAGTCATGGCCGACATCGCGCGCAAAGAGCTGCGCAGTTACAAACAGCTTCCGCAAATCTGGTATCAGATCCAGCATAAGTTTCGCGATGAGCCGCGAGCCAAGTCCGGCCGGCTTCGGGTGCGGCAGTTCACTATGAAGGACTCCTATTCGTTCGACCTTGACGCAGCTGGTCTCGATGTCAGCTACCAGAAGCATTACGACACCTACTGCCGGATTTTCGAGCGCTGCGGCCTGAAGCACTTTGTCGTCGAGGCCCATTCAGGCGCGATGGGCGGCTCGCAGTCGCATGAGTTCATGGTGAGCACCGAAGCAGGCGAAGACTTCGTGGTGAGCTGCGCAAACTGTGGTTGCGCAGCGAATCTCGAGAAAGCAACTTCGAAGGTCGATTCGGTCGAGGACCTAGAGCCGCCGGAGAGTGGCGAACCGGAACTGGTTCACACCCCGGGGCAGAAGACCATCGAGGATGTGGCACGCTTTCTGGGTGTCTCACAGGCGCACACGATCAAGACACTCGCCTACATGATGACCGAGGGCGTTAACGCCAAAGTCGGGGAGCCACGAACGCGCGCGCTCGTTATGCTGATGCGCGGCGACCACATGCTGAATGAGGCAAAGCTCTCGACTGCAATCGGTGATAGGGAATATCGCGCTATGCAAGAGGAGGAAATTCACCAGCTGTTTCACTCACCGCCCGGATATCTGGGGCCGCTGCACATCGAATGGGCAAGGGACGAATCGGACACAGCTCGGCCTTTACTGCTGGTTGAGGAATCGCTGCGTGGTCGGCGCAACCTCATCGCTGGCGCGAACAAAGAGGAATACCACGTTAAGAACCTTACTCCCGGGGAGAATTTCCATCCGACGGCGTGGGCCGATTTGCGCACCGTGGTCGAAGGCGAAAGCTGTACGCGCTGCGGCTCGCCCATGAAGATTGGCAAGGCGGTCGAGATGGGCCACATCTTCAAGCTCGGCTACAAATACGCGGAAGCGATGGGGGTGCGCGTGCTCGACGAGCACGGCAAGGAGGTCACGCCGATCATGGGCAGCTACGGCATAGGCATCGAGCGCATCCTGACAGCGTGCATCGAACAAAACCATGACGACGATGGCTTCTGGCTGCCTGCCGGCATCGCGCCGTTTGATGTAATTCTCTCGCCGCTCGCTGCCAGCGGCGAATTACTGGAAAGCGCTGTCCAGATCGGCTCCACTCTTGAGCGCGTTGGGTTCGAGGTGCTGCTCGACGACCGGGACGAACGTCCCGGGGTCAAGTTCAAGGACGCTGACCTCATCGGAGTGCCTTATCGCGTCACAATTGCGAGCAAGAAGCTCGCCGACGGCAAGGTCGAAGTGCTGGTTCGTGGAACGAAGCAAAAGGAGGATGTCGGGCTCCAGACAGTCGTCGAGCACTTGAAAACATTGATGCAAGGATAGCGTTTGGTGTTATTCCGACGGGCTGCGCTCACGTCGAGGTCGGGTTTTCAGTTTTCAATCGCAGGGATGACAGTCTAAGATGAGACACAGCGAACCCATGACACCGGAAACCTCAGGCGCGAACCTCACTCCCAAGCAGAAGCCCGACGCGGCCGCGCAAGTTGCCGAGGCGCATCGCCTTTTGAACGGTTTGCGGGAGCAACTCGACCGGCATCCCGACCTGGAAGAAGCCATTTCGAAGCTGGAGATGGCGCTCAGCATCCTGACCACCAAAACTGGCGGCATGCTTTAGCTGAACAACAGCTCCTTGGCGCGTTGCGAAGCTTTCACCACTGCCTTAATCAGCGTCACACGCAAACCGCCCTCCTCGAGTTCGAGAATGCCATCGACGGTGCAGCCCGCAGGAGTTGCCACGGCGTCCTTAAGCAGTGCCGGATGGTCGCCAGTTTCGAGCACCATCTTGGCCGAGCCGAGCACGGTTTGCGCGGCGAGTTGCGTCGCAATGTCGCGCGGCAAGCCCATCTTCACGCCGCCTTCGGCCAGCGACTCGAGAATCATGTAGATGTAGGCCGGGCCGCTGGCCGACAAGCCGGTCACTGCGTCCATGTGTTTCTCATCCACGCGCACGACCTGGCCGACAGTGCCGAACAACGTCCGCGCCACTTCCAGGTCTCCATGCTTCACCGCGGCGCCGCAGCAGAAGGCAGTCATGCCGGCGCCTACCATTGAGGGCGTATTCGGCATGGCGCGGATCACCGGAATTCTTTCGGGAAGCCGTTTCTCGATGTAGGTTGTCGGAACGGATGCGGCAATGGAGATGATGAGCTGGTCCTCGCGTACTCCACTGCTGATCTCATGCACGACGTCGCCTAGTACTTGCGGCTTGATGCAAAGCAGCACGATGTCGGCGTCAGCCACCGCGGCACGATTGTCGGTGCTCACGTTGATTCCATATTTCGACGCCAGCGTTGCTGCACGCTCCGGGTGCTGCACCGTGGCAGAAATGTTCTCTGCCTGCACCACATTCTGTCTGCGAAATGCCTGCATCAGAATACTGCCCATCTTCCCCAAGCCGAGTATGGCGAGACGCTGCTTCAGAATGGTTACGGGCATGTTGCCAGTCCTATGCGTGCGAAATTCCGGAGACTCCGGTTGTTGAATTGTAAAACGTCCGCGCCATCCGAACGGCGAGCTTCAACGGTATTCCCGTGGTTTATCTTGCGCTGCCGTCTTACACTCTTTCGTTGCTATCGTATCAACCTGGCAAGCTCAAGGAGCAAAGATGAAATCAGCGCTTCACGCAATGGAAGTTGCTTTGGTCGTGTGTGTAACGATTTTCTCGCTTGCGCAGACGCCGCAAGAGAATGCCTGGTCCGCGTTGAACAGTGGGTTGGAAAACAAGAGCTGGGAAAAGCGTGCCAAAGCGGTGGCTGTGCTGGGTAAGCTTAGCGAAGACGAGAAAGCAGAAGAGGCTGCCATTGCGGCCCTCCAGGACCAGCGCGAAGAAGTGCGCGGGGCTGCCTGTCAGGCGCTAGGCGAGATCGGCGCCAAGAGCGCCATCCCGAACCTGATCGAGATGAAGGATGACAAGGAGCCGGCGGTCATCCTGGCGGCTTCGCGCGCGCTCATTACCCTGGGCGACGATCGCGGCTACAACGCCTTTTACGCTGTACTCACCGGCGAAACCAAAACCGGAACCAGCCTGACCGACCAACAGAAGAAGATTTTGAAGGATCCCAAGAAGCTTGCAGGCATGGGCTTTGACGTCGGGGTTGGATTTATCCCCTTTGGCGGCCTGGCCATGGGCGCATACAAAACCCTGAGCAAAGACGATACCTCGCCGGTGCTGGCGGCGGCCGCGCTGGTCTTGGCGAAAGACCCTGATCCCAAGAGCGGAAAGGCCCTGGCCGACGCCGCCACTATGCAGAAAAAGTGGCTGGTGCGGGCCGCAGCTTTTGACGCCATTGCCAGACGCGGCGACCCGAGTCTGCTGCCCACTGCCGTTGACGGCCTGCAAGACCCTAGGACGAGGTTTAATACTCGGCCGCGGGCGCAGTCCTCCGTCTGAGTGACATCAAAGCCCAGCGTACCGAACGTCCGCAGGCAGCGGCAAAGTCTAGAACTACGCCGAAGAAAACCCACTAACCTGTCGCCGCAGCTACCCCTTGTCTCTGCCGGAAGGTCCCATAGGGCGACTGTGTAGGCGCCGGCGCTTGCGGAACCACGTGTTTCCGCATGGCGGCGTCGCACACCGCGTAGCCCCAGTCGATGAGCTGGTGCTGCAACTCCACAGGCATCGCAGTCAGCCTGGTCGGGGTCGCCGCCAGCTTCAGGGTGACGGTGTGATCGCACTGCAGGGCATTGCTGAGCTGGTAGTTGGCGATGTCGGTCCCAATGCCCCAGTACGTTCCTTCCTTCTCATGACTAATGTAGGAAGCGATCAGAGTCCGCTTGCGCAATGCGCCGACCTGGTTGTCGATCACATCCAGCACGCGATATGCCTGTCCTAGCCACTCGTGCGGCGGATCGGCTTGCATTGCCAGTGCGCCGCCACCATCGCTCACCAAGATGGTCGTGTAGTGCTTCCACGCCGTCTCTAGGCCGAGGTTGTCATAAACCCCACCGTCGCTCAGCACAATCTTCTGCCGGAAGGCGGGATACGTCACCCCGGGGGGCAGCGGATTCGCGCCGTCTGTGAAACTGTTCGGATCCAGGTCAAGCACCGCCGGCGAGAGCACTGGCGGAAACGCCGAGGACGCGGCCACTGCTGTAGCCAGATCAATCGCCGGATTCATCACCAATCCGACGATGTAGTCGCCCATGTAGGGCTTGGAGAAGCGCCATAGCACTCCGGTTTGGAGGCTGGTCGCATTGAAGACAAAGCGCGGCCCCTCCGCGTCGCCGGGAATGTCCTGCAGCGTCGTGTTGCCGAACAAAATGTCCCGATAATGTTTGGCGACTTCCTGCGATACGCCGCCAAAAATGCCGCTGATCACGGAGCTGATGTCAAGCGAAGTGGAAGCCATCTTGGTAATGGGCTGGGTAATCAGCTGGTCGAAGTTGGTGGCGCAGCCCTCGGCGTTGAACTGCAGCTTCGTCCAATTCATTGCCAGCACGCCGCTGGTGATGGAGCCGCCGGAGACGCTGGAGACGCGGTTCAACTTGCGCAGATATTGCACCTCATTCAGGCGCCACAGCGTTCCGAGATGAAAGAGCATGGCGCGGTATCCGCCGCCGGAAAGACACAGGGCGATGCCCGGGGACGGGCGATCGGGGTCGCCAGGATGATCGTGGACGGGCTGTGCTATCGCTTGGGGATTTGGGGTTGCAGGATCGTCTGGCATGAGGCCTCCAATTGCTCAGGAAAGGCGGGGTTGCACTGTACCGGAAGAAGAGTCTAGCGAACCGCCCTCACAGGATACCGCGAACTTTAGCACCGTTGCCCGCTTCTGCAAAGGGATTTTGGACCTGCTACCAACGGGAGCGATGATTTCCTGTCCGTCGTTGTCTGGCCACGGAAATCCGTATTGACCCGTCTACCTTCGCCGTTATACGCTCTTTGGCGTTGTTGGGGTTCAGATGTGGCTTTCGGTCGTACCTAAACCGCACGGCAAGGCTGTGGTCCACACTGCGCATACCTTCGTCGCTCTTTCCGATCCGCGCTTCTGCAGCGCTAACGTTCTATCCCTACACATTTTCAAGGTTGCAAGTCTTTCGTTATGGAGGGCTGCCTAATGGATGTCTCTAGACGAGCATTCTTCAAAACCGGCGTCGTGGGCGCCGTCGGTATTACAGTTTTCGGCTTCGACGCGCAGCCGCTGCTGGCGCAGGCCGACAGCCTCAAGATCTCGCGCACCACCGAGACGCGCAGCACGTGTCCGTATTGCGCGGTAAGTTGCGGCGTCATCATCCACACCATCGGCGACAAGGCAAAGAATGTCACGCCGCAAGTGATCCACGTGGAGGGTGATCCCGACCATCCCATCAATCGCGGCACGCTGTGTCCCAAGGGCGCTTCGTTACAGCAGGACATTCAAAATGACCGCCGCCTGCTGAAGCCGCAGGTCAGGCGCCCCGGCTCCGACCATTGGGACGACATCTCGTGGGACCAGGCGATTGAAGAGATCGCGCGCTGGACCAAGAAGACCCGCGATGAAACCTTCATCGAGACGGACGCCAACGGCCGCACGGTGAACCGCCTGGAGGCGGTCGCGTTCACGGGCGGTTGCACCGATACCAATGAGTTCAATTTCCTCGTCGTAAAAACGATGCGAAGCTTGGGGGTGGTGGGCCTGGAAAACCAGGCCCGTGTTTGACACGGCCCCACGGTCTCAAGTTTGGGACCAACTTTCGGACGCGGGGCGATGACCAACGGCTGGATCGACATCAAGAACACCGACATGATGTTGATCATGGGCGGCAATCCGGCCGAGAACCATCCCTGCGGATTCAAATGGGCGGTTGAGGCCAAGCGCAACCGCAATGCCAAGCTGATCTCGGTGGATCCCCGCTTCACCCGCACGTCGTCGCAAGCCGACCTCTATCTGCAAATACGCGCCGGCACCGACATTGCCTTCCTCGGCGGCCTCATTAACTACACCCTCGCGCACGACCGCGTTGCGAAGGAATATCTGGTCAACTATACGAATGCGGCCTTCCTCATCAAGGACGGTTTCAAGCTGCCGGAAGACGGTCTGTTCTCCGGCTTCGATGAGGAAACCAAGAGCTATAACAAAGCCACCTGGAACTACCAGGAGGGCGGCAACGAAACCGGAAAAGCGGTGCCGGTCGCAGTCGCCGAGCAGGCGTCAGCCGGACATGAAGCGAAGCCTGCGGTGATGCAGGTTTCGGCTCCAGCGAAGGAAACTCCGGCGCCTCCAGCGTCCCTGCCTCCGAATGTGGCCTACGATCTGTCGCTGCAAAATCCGCGATGTGTCTATCAACTGCTGAAGGAACAGTATTCGCGCTACACGCCCGATGTCGTGTCGCGCATCACGGGTATCCCGCAGGACCATCTGCTGAAGGCCTACGATATGTTCACCTCTATCCGCAAAGACGGCGACACCAAAAAGGTGGCCACCGTCATCTACGCGGTGGGCTGGACGCAGCACAGCTTTGGGACGCAGATCATCCGCACCGCAGCCATGCTCCAACTGCTGATGGGCAACGTGGGACGCGCCGGCGGCGGGGTCAACGCTCTGCGGGGACACTCCAACATCCAGGGTGCCACCGACATGGCGGGCATCTTCGACATCCTTCCCGGATACCTCAAAGTGCCGGCGCCGGCCGACAAGGACTTGAAGACCTACCTGGATCGGATTACGCCGAAACCCGCGAAGCCAAAGGAGTGGGACTCGTTCAACTACTGGTCGAACACACCCAAGTTCGCGGTGTCGTTCCTCAAGGCCATGTACGCGAACAACGCCACCAAGGAAAACGATTTCGCTTTCAGCTACCTGCCGAAAGTGGACCGCAACTATTCCTGGGTCAACATCTGGAACGACATGTACAACGGCAAGGTCAAGGGCTTCTATGCCTTCGGCATGAACGGTGTGATGATCGGTCCGGATTCCCAGAAGAACATCGACGCCCTGAAGAAGGCCGACTTTCTGGTGGTCTGCGAGATTTATCCCGATGAGACCAGCAGCTTCTGGATGGCGCCGGGGATTTCCGCCGACGACATGAAAAAGATCAATACCACGGTCTATCGGCTGCCGGGAGCCGGGTTTGCGGAGAAGGATGGGACCTTCGTCAATTCGGCGCGCTGGCTGCAATGGAAGAACGCCGCGCTGCCGCCGCCGGGAGAGTGCCGTCTGGACCAGGACATTCTGGCGCAGATTTTCCTGAGGATCCGCGAGCTGTATCAGAAAGAGGGGGGCAAGTTCCCCGATCCGATTCTGGAAGCGTCGTGGACCTACACGCTTCCAGCGCATCCCTCGCTATCGGAGATCGCAAAGGAAATCAATGGCAAGGCGCTGGCTGACTTTACCGACGAGAAAACTAGCACGTCGTTCAAGGCTGGACAGCAGCTTCCGGGATTTGCCATGCTGCGCGACGACGGCACAACCATGTGCGGGAATTGGCTGTATTGCGGCTCCTGGACCGAAGCTGGGCCGATGATGCAGCGGCGCGGCACGGAGGATCCCTCAGGACTGGGCATTTACCAGAACTGGGGATGGTCGTGGCCGGCCAACCGGCGCGTGCTCTACAACCGCGCTTCCTGCGATCTGAGCGGCAAGCCCTATGACCCATCGCGCAAACAGGTATGGTGGAACGAAACCGCCCAGAAGTGGGTGGGCAATGATGTTCCCGACTTCAAGCCCGACTCGAAGCCGCAAGACCACATGGGCCCGTTCATCATGAATCCGGAAGGTATCGGCCGCATCTTTGTGCCGCTGGGCGCAATGGCCGACGGGCCCTTCCCCGAGTACTACGAGCCGATCGAAAGCCCAGTTGCGAATATCCTGCATCCCAACCAATCCAACAATCCGGTGGTGAAGAAGTACAAGACTCCGCTGGATAAGTACGGTACTCCCAAGGAAGGCTACAACCTGGTCTGCACCACCTATCGCCTCACCGAGCACTATCACTACTGGACGAAGAACAATCCGATGAACGTGCAGTTGGTGCCGGTGCCGTTCGTGGAGATACCTGCCGAGCTCGCGGATGAGATGGGCATTAAGGGCGGCGACAAGGTAAAGGTGACCAGCGCCCGGAGCGATTACATCGCCAAAGCAATGGTGACCAAGCGCATCAAGCCAATGACGATTGATGGCAAAAAAACCTACCAGATAGGGATGCCCATCCATTGGGGCTTCCTGGGAATTTCCGAGAGCGAGGGCCGAACCGCCAAGACGCCAGCGAACTTGCTGACGCCAACCGTGATTGATCCGAATGCTTACACACCGGAGTTCAAAGGATTCCTGGTGAAGCTGGAGAAAGCGTAAAGGAGGGACGAGATGGGTGACCGTGGGACATTACGAATCCAGCAAATCTCGGCCCATCCTGGGCCGGTGCCCGGCGAGGGTACGCAACGGCAAGACAAAGTCTGCAAGCTGATCGACGTGACCACCTGCATCGGCTGCAAGGCGTGCGAAGTGGCCTGTGTGGAATGGAATGACATGCCGTTCCAGACGACCCACTTCGACAACACCTACCAGACGATGCCCGACACCGACTGGAATTACTGGAACCTCATCAAGTTCAATGAGGACCAGCACGATGATGGCAGCTTCGCCTGGCTGATGCGCAAGCATCAGTGCATGCATTGCGCCGATCCAGGCTGCCTGCGCGCCTGTCCGGCTGACGGCGCAATTGTGCAGTACTCCAATGGCATCGTTGATTTTCGACAGGAAAATTGCATCGGGTGCGAGTTCTGCGTCTCCGGCTGCCCATTCAACATTCCCAAGTACAACTCCAGCACCAAGAAGGTTTACAAATGTACGCTGTGTTCCGACAGAGTGGGAGCAGGTCTGGAGCCCGCCTGCATCAAGTCATGCCCGACTGGCTGCCTGCACTTCGGAACCAAGGACGACATGAAGTTTCTGGCCGAGAATCGCGCCAAGCAGTTGCGCGATGTCTCAGGCTTCAAGAATGCGGGTGTGTACGATCCGGAAACCATTGGCGGTACCAGCGTCATCTACGTGCTGCACGACGCTACCAAGCCGGAGAAGTACGGCAACCTGCCGGCGAACCCCCGGATCCCGCTGGCGTTCACCATCTGGAAAAGCGTCTTCAAGCCCATCGGACTGTTTGCCGCCATGCTAGGCTTCGCCGGCGTCGTAATGCATTACATCTTTGAGGGCCCGCTACGTACGCAGCCCACGCCACCGGTAAAGTTAATTGATCCGCCACCACCACCGCCAGGAAGGGGGAACTAGATGGCAACCTCGGTCAATCGCTTCGTGCATCGAACCAACGCCATCGATCGCCTGGGTAAGACAGTGGTCTATGCGGGTGAACTGCTTCGTCATCCCGTGTACACCCGCTTTCTCCACTGGATGGTGGGCATCTTCTTCTTTCTCGCGCTGCTCTCGGGGTTTGGCATTTACCTGCCGTGGATCTTCCGCTTCTTCACGCCGCTGTTCGGTGGCGGCGCCATGACCCGCTTCCTGCATCCCTGGTTCGGACTGGCTTTTGTATTCTTCTTTGCTCTTCAGGCGATCAACTGGTTGCAGGTCATGACTTGGACTTCCGCCGACTCGCGCTGGATGAAGCACATCAGGCAGTACGTCATCCGTAGCGACTCCACGGAATCCCCTGAGACCGGCTTCTTTAACGGCGGACAGAAGCTCATGTTCTGGGAGATTGTGTGCGGCTCTATCGCCTACCTGTTTACTGGCGTGATCATGTGGTTTCCGACGGTCTTCGGGCGCATTCTGGTATCCATTTCGTATGTCATCCACGACATCTCGGCGCTGGTCATGCTGTTCGGGATCTTCTTCCACGTCTATCTGAGCACCTTCGGCGAGCCGGGCACAATTCAGGCTATGACCCGCGGCACGGTGAGCGAGCCATGGGCCTGGACACATCATCCGGCGTGGTACAAGGCCATTACGGGACGCGATCCGCAACAGGCCTTGAAGCAGGCCGAAGAGGAGATGGCGCGCGATAGCGGCGGCGACTGAGATTGAGCTGTGGACGGACAAAAATCAACAAGCTTGACTGAATGGCGGAGGGAGAGGGATTCGAACCCCCGATACCCTTTCGGGTACAGGAGGCTGAGGACGCGGATCTGAAAAGAAACTCGCGGCGGCGACTGGCTATGGCGCTCTTGCATTTCAAGGTCGCCACCGCAACGCTATCCGAAACTGGGGGAGGATAAATTATTGGCTCGATTGCCTAGTTAGAGCAACCGAGCCTTATGTTTACTGGCACTGGTTCTGGGAGGTGCTGTAGTGCTGGTAGCCTCCGCACGTCGCCAGCAGGAAGGCGTTCATGGTCGCGTCGGCATTGGTCCATTCAGAGTTCGGAGTAGCCTGCGTCCCGCAGACCTGATATGACTGTAGATCCATCGCGGCGTAGCGGGCCTCATACTGCGCTATGCGTAATTCCATAGCTTGGTACTGCTGAGCCGAGGTCATGTACGGGGCGTTGACGCACTGATTGGCGTTGGTGTCGTAATTGTTAGGGTTGCTGGGATCGCCGCAAATTGGGGTCACAAACGCGTTGAAATTCGAATCTGCTGTTTGCCATGCAGGCGTCACCTCAGGCGTTCCGTTGCAGGCAATGATCGCGTTGTAGAAGGTGTCATACCTACCTTCGTACTGGGCAAGCCGAAGCTGCAAAGCCTGCATCTGCTGGGTCGGGGACATTGGGGTCACTGCTAACACGGTTGTGGCAAGCAGTAAGACGAAGACAACTACAGAACCAAGTTTCATATTCTTCTCCTTTGGATTTGGATTCCGTCGGCGCATGGTGAAAAGACGAGCCGTTTGGGGGAAAGCCCCCTGGGCAGTTCGGAAAATCCCCTTCGGCCACGGGAAACCTCATACTGCTTATGACAGGGTTCTCATTTTGTGTCTAGACCACTGAGGTCTAAAGAGTTAGCCACCTAAGCAAGTGCCAACTGGCTGCCTTCGCGGTCTGTTATGGCAGCACTTTCGTGGCCTGGAATCTATGGACGATGTTTCTTTACCGTAACTTTCTAGGGGTGACTGCCGTCGTTAGTAATGGCCCTTTATGGCCAGCAAGGATCGCCGGCTAATTAAGAAAAAGTCTAGAAAATCGCGCCCATTTGGGAACCGTTCAGCATAAATCCCGGCACGCAACGGAGTTCAGGTAAACACCGAGGCGCGTCCACAAAGGCGGACGAGCCACTAAGATATCCTTTTGCTAGCATAGCCAACTCATGCTACTCTCAGGCTCCTTACCTGGACGGGCAACTCAAATCGTTATTGGCATGAGTTGTCATTGCCCAACGCTCAGTTTTTCGGCGCGACGAATCTGCGTTAGCATGAGAGGCACAAAAAATGAGTAGGTTGCCCTTACAGTGCCAATCTCGAGGTTCGGCATGTGAGTCCCGACAAGAGAGAGATAGATGGTTACCCTGCCCAAAATGCTACAAAAGTACAGTTACCCAAACAGTACCTTCGTAATCTTGACAACCGGCGGCCTTGCCTTTAGCTTGGAGGATTCCCGGCGAACGCTGAGAGATGTCCTCACCCGCCCAGGGCGTGGCGAATCGCTCTTCCGCCGGAGCAGTCGAATGTTCCGGTTCTTTGGCCCGCCAACGAATGCGTTTGGTCGTTTGTGACATTTTAGCCCGATAAGCAACCCAAGGAGATGCCATGAAGAGTAAGTCTGCAGTCTCCAAGCTAAGCGTGTGTGCCATTTTTTGGCTGACCTTGATGATAGCGGTTCTGACATCGGCGCAGGAAACAGCCGCGAAGCCTGCAGTACTCACCTCTCCCGACGTGAACTACCCGCTCCATTTTGATGTCTCGCGGCCGCTCCGTGACATGGCGACCGAAGTTTCAAGTCCCGCAGGCGCCCACGTCGCGCCACCGGTCCGCTACCCGAAGCTGCAGCTACTGAAGGAAGCCGCCCAGGGCGGACAAGCCATGGAAGATGGGGCCATTCAGACGTCCAGTGGCCCGTTGGTGAGCGCCATCGTGGGTCTCAATCTTCTGGGAGTGGGTAACGGCTTTCCGGGTTACTCCGTTCCGGATGCTCCGACAGACGTGAACCTGTCCGTCGGCGACACCCAGGTTTTGCAGTGGGTGAACGTGTCGTACGCCATTTTTGACAAGGCGACCGGCGCCGTCATTATGGGTCCTATCCTCGGCAATGCCTTCTGGTCAGGATTTGGCGGGGCGTGCCAAACCAGCAACAGCGGCGACATCATCGCGCAATGGGACAAAGTTGCTCATCGCTGGGTGGCGACCCAGAACGTGTTTTCGTCGCCCTACATGACTTGTGTCGCCGTTTCGACGACTCCGGACGCAACGGGCACATATTACCGTTTCGCGTATCCTCAGCCTGGTTTTCCCGATTATCCCAAGTGGGGTATATGGTCCGACGCCTATTATCAGAGCCAGAACAACTTTGGAACGACCGGCTACACCTACGTTGGCGCATACGCCTGCGCTTATGAACGGGCCAAGATGTTAGTCGGCGATTCGACGGCAAAGCAGATCTGCTTCCAGACTGGCACCTATGACGACAGCCTTTTGCCCGCTGATCTCGACTCTGTTGGCACGCCGCCTCCCTCGGGTCAGCAAGAGCTTTTCTTGGGCAGCATCGACAACGGAGTTCCTTACATTTACCAGTATCTGTTTCATGTGGATTTTAAAACGCCATCGAATTCCACCTTCACCGGTTTGGGCGGGAGCATGCCGATTGCTGGCGTGGCGCACTTCGATTTGGCGTGCGGTGGTATCGAGGCCTGTATCCCGCAGCGTGGTGTTTCCGATTTGCTGGATTCGCTCGGCGATCGTCTGATGTACCGGCTGGCGTACCGCAATTTTAGCGGCGACCACCAAACCTGGCTCGTCAACCATGCCGTCATCGCCGGCAGCTCCGTGGGCGAAAGATGGTACGAGTTCCGGGCGCCGGAGAACTCTACCAGCCTGTCGGTGTATCAGCAGGGTACCTTCGCTCCTGACAGCAATTACCGCTTTATGGGCTCGATCGCCATGGACAGCGCACAGGACATCGCTCTGGGTTACAGCGTATCGAGCTCGAGCCTGTATCCCTCGATCAGCTTTACCGGCCGTGTGCCCGGCGATGCGCTGGGCACAATGGAGGCTGAGGCTTCCCTGGTGGCCGGCAGCGGCTCGCAGACTGACACCGGCGATCGCTGGGGTGACTACACCAACATGGCAATCGATGCCGCAGACGATTGCACCTTCTGGTACACCAATCAGTACTACATGGTGACGGGCACATTCGACTGGAGCACTCGCCTGGCGTCCTTAAAATTCCCCGGTTGCGGCGGCCCGCCTCCGCCTAACTTCTCGATCTCAGCTTCCCCGTCTTCGCTGAGTATTGCGCAAGGTAATCAGGGAACGTCCACGATCACGACGACTATCAGTGGAGGCTTCAACAGCGCCATCACTCTCTCGGCGTCAGGGGTGCCGTCTGGCACGACGGTCAGCTTTAATCCCAACCCGATTCCCGCTCCAGGCAACGGCAGCTCGACCATGACCATCACGGTCGGCGCCGGCACGGCGACCGGAACTTATCCCATCACAGTGACCGGGAATGGTGGCGGCATCCAGCAAAACACGACTGTGACACTGACCGTGACGGCACAACAACTGCCGAACTTCACGATCTCGGCTTCGCCGTCTTCGGTCACGATCCAGCCAGGCAACCAGGGCACGTCAACGATCACGGCAACAATTAGCGGCGGTTTTAGCAGCGCCATCAGTCTGTCGGCTTCTGGGGCGCCGTCCGGAACGACGGTGAGCTTCAATCCCAACCCAATTCCAGCGCCAGGTGCAGGCAGCTCGACCATGACCATCATGGTAGGGAGCAGTACGCCCACAGGAACGTATCCGATTACGGTGACGGGCAATGGCGGCGGCATCCAGCAAAACACCACGGTTAACTTGACGGTGACCGCACTGCAGGTTTACGACTGCGGCTTTAACTTTCGAGGAACTACGTCTTACGTCACCGACGAAGCTTACGCGGTCGCAGTGCTGGGAGAGATAACGCAACAGAACAAACTCAACGGAAACGGCATCGCTTGCCCCTACTTTTGGGTTACCAGCGCGCACCTCGGAGAAGCTAATAGAAGCACGTCGGTGGATGCTCGACTGGCCGGCATCAACCGGGTGAACAGTCTTAACACTACCGACGAGTTTGACGTTACGCTACCGGCCGCTGGCAGTTACAGCATCGGCCTGGCTTTCGGGGACGACACCGGCGCCTGGGGCGGAGCTGGTACCGGTGTTGCTTTTCAAGACGGCTTAAGTTCTCTGTTCTCGGTCGTGCTTTCGGGCTCAGCAACCGCGGGCACTTTCTACGATGCTACAGGTGTTTTGTATACGGCAGCGCAGTGGCCGTCCAGTAATCAAGAACAATCGGTGGTTATGAGCGGAACGACTTTGCGGGTTCTGCTAACCAGCGGGCCGTCGTACCTGGCGCCTATTGCCCATATTCGCGTTACGGCAGTACCAAACTTCGCGATCGCGGCCTCGCCGGGCTCGCTTAGCATCGCTCAGGGCAATCAGGGCGCGTCAACGATCACGACGACCGTTAGTGGTGGCTTCAACAGCGCCATCAGCCTGTCCGCTTCAGGAGCGCCGTCAGGCACCACGGTGAGTTTCAATCCCAACCCGATACCGGCTCCGGGCTCGGGCAACTCGACGATGACCATTACGGTAGGGTCGAGCACGCCCCCTGGCACGTATCCGATTACGGTGACCGGCAACAGTGGAGGCATCCAGCAAAACACCACCGTAACACTTACGGTGACGGCCGCGCCGAACTTCACGATCTCAGCCTCACCGTCGTCGCTCAGCGTTGCGCAAGGAAACCAGGGCACGTCGACGATCACGACGACCGTTAGTGGTGGCTTCAACAGCGCCGTCAGCCTGTCCGCTTCAGGAGCGCCGTCGGGCACCACGGTGAGTTTCAATCCCAACCCGATACCGGCACCGGGCTCGGGCAACTCAACCATAACAATAACGGTGGGGAGCAGCACGCCCACGGGGACCTATCCGATTACGATGACCGGCAACGGCGACGGCATCCAGCAAAACACGACCGTGACAATGACCGTGACGGCACAACAACTGCCGAATTTCACGATCTCAGCCTCACCGTCGTCACTCAGCGTTGCGCAAGGAAACCAGGGCACGTCCACGATCACGACGACTATCAGTGGCGGCTTCAACAGCGCTATCAGCCTGTCGGCTTCAGGAGCGCCGTCAGGCACCACGGTGAGTTTCAATCCCAACCTGATTCCGGCGCCAGGTACGGGCAGCTCGACCATGACCATCATGGTAGGCGGCAGCACGGCTCCCGGAACCTACCCTATCACCGTGACTGGCGATGGCGGCGGTATCCAGCAAAACACCACCGTTACCTTGACAGTTAGTGCCGCTGGTAGTTGGCAGCAAGGCTTTGACTTCCGAAACACGGCAGGCTTCGTAACGGATCCTGCGGGCGATACTTATGTGCTTGCTACCACGGCCTATCCGACTACGGTCAATGGGGTGACGTTTGGTTGGTTGCAAACTGCCCAGGTGCAAGCCAGGGATCGTAATGCGCAGTTGGACCCGCGCCTGGCGGGAATCAATTTCGTGAACAATGGCTCGCCGGCCGCATTCGATGTGGATCTGCCATCTCCAGGTACTTACAGTCTCTCTTTGGCTCTGGGCGATGCCGGCTATCAGCAATGTTGGGTACAGTGCCAAGTGCAGTTTCTGGATGGTAGCACGGTGCTGGCCACGCTGACTGTGGGGTCCACCCAACTGAGCTACTTCTACGATGCGCAAGGGAAGAACTGGTCGGCGGCAGCGTGGCCGACAAGCAACCTCAGCCAGCAGGTGACACTGACGGGAACGCACCTGACAGTGGTGGTGGGTACAAACAAGGCCACGGGAGATTTTACTCCGATTGCCTTTCTGGGGGTGACGCAAGCCCAGTAGTGGTAACGACGATCTCGCGGAAATGAATCCCGCTGTGGCACACGGCGCCGCGTACTAACATTAACAGCGCCGCAGTTTTGATTTATGCGCTAAGGCCCGGTTTATCAGTGAGTGTCACATTACTCAGACCGAGATGACGAATCAGCCCTGACGCTTGAGTTCAGCCAGCACGGTCAGCAGTTTTTTCGATGGATCCAGCAGTTGGCTCAGTAACCCTACCACCCGGAGATTAACTACATCCAGGCTCTCGACCCCGAGGTTTCGTAAATTGTCGTGAACTGCATCCCTCAACTCCTGGCGCGACACAGCAGGCAGCCATGACTTGTCTTCACCCCGGCGCGTGCCCACCTTGGTCACGATCACCAGACCATCCGGATTGGGATGGAGAGGCCGCTTAATAATCTGATTGGTCACGTGCGGGCCGTAATAGTCGCCGGTGTCGATATGGTTCACCCCAGACGCGGCTGCCTCTCGTAGGACTGCTATGGCAGCATCCACATCACGAGGGGTTCCCACACTTGCGGACCGGCGAGTTGCATGGCTCCGTAGCCCATACGTTTCGTGGTCATCGAAGTACCTGGGAGGGTGAAGCTCCCACCAAGTTCCATCTGTTTCGACATTCTGTTCTCCTCTACTCGGTTGCGGCTTTTACGAAGTTTTGCTTTACTTTGGTAATTGGATGAAGAATCCTTCAGGTTAGGAGTTCGCATTTGCCGTATCCTTCAGCAGCCGTCTTAGAGCCGTGTAAATCGCCTACTCAAGCCCGTTCGACAGCGAGCGTGGATGCGGTTCTGAAGGCCACTGTTCAGGTTTTGCTCCGAGTGGGAAAGGAACGGGTGACCGCGACGAGGGTACTTTCCAAACAAAAGAGCACTTCCACAGGGCGCCTTGAAACATCCCCGAAGAAGTGGCTGACGCGGTCGAGCTAGCCTGCGAGGAGCAGGAAGGTGAGACGCTCCGCGAAATGGCGACCGCTGTCGTCACGTCATTCATCGATGAGGGACCCCCAGGACCAGTGTCACCCTTTACTCCGTAAGCTCCGACGTCGACGGAGCGAGGATCGTGCAGCAGATGAAAATCCGCGACAGCCCGGCGGTCGTTCGAATGCCGGCGACGTCCTCTGAGCCACTCGCGACCGATCTGCAACTGGTTGCTGACATGCTCCAGCGGACGGTGGGTGGCGTCATCTGAGCAATTCTGGAATCCAGTGCCCCTGGGAAGCAGCTCGCTGCCTTGCGCGAGGAGCTGATAGTTGTAGCGTGCGCCTACCTGGACGCCTGTTCCGCTCGTGCTTCGGTTCAGGATGCAGCTGGTATCGGCGATGCCAGGCCGGAAAAGACACAGCCGTGAGGTAATTAGAGGGCGCGGCTTACGGGTAATCAACAATCTGCGGAAAAGCACCGTGAACGCTATGCCCGTACCTCTCGAACGTGTTCTCGTTAACTTAGGTGGGTACCGAGAAACGCCCTTGTGTCCGGGAAGACGTTTCTCGGTTATGGTGCGGCCAGCTCCGTAGCTGACCGTGTCGCCAAGCTCAGTTAATGAAGGATCGCCTTGCCACAAACTGAGCGTCTGATGAGTCGGTACAAAATAAAGCGGTGGCCAAGAGTCTGACAGAGGTCATCTGCCAGATAGACTCCTCGCGACTGGCGTTTCTCTTGGTTCTGTGTAGACGGACAGCCTTTCAACTCAGCTTGTAGCCATTGCGCCGCAAGTTATTTCGAGGAGATCGCTGCAGCTTCCCGCGTTCGCACCTCATCTACACTGCGTCGGTTCCCATTTTTATTGCGGAGCTAAAATCAATCTTATGTCTGCTGTAGCTACCCACATCTCCGTCGAACCCGGCTCTGAGGCCTTTCCTCTTCTCACTCCTGCGCAGATCGAGCGGCTACGCCCGCACGGCAAGGTGCGGCACGTGGAAGCGGGCGAGGTGCTGTTCGAACCGGGGGACAGCAACGTTCCCGTCTATGTGGTTCTGTCGGGAGGCCTGGAGATTCTTCAACCCTGTCCCAAGGGTGTGCGACCCGTGGTCACGCACGTTCCCGGCAGCATCACCGGCGAGTTTGCCGTCATCTCGGGCCAGCGCGCGCTGCTGCGCGGAGAGGTCACCGCCTCCGGCGAATTTCTGCAGATCGAGTCCAGCGAGTTACGCGCCCTCGTCGCCAAAGATGCGGAGCTGAACGATATCCTGATGAAAGCGTACATCCTGCGCCGGATCCTTCTTATCAGCGAGGAGGCGAGCAATGTGCTCGTGCTGGGTTCGCTCAACGACGCCAACACGCTACGCCTGCGGGAGTTCCTGAGCCGCAACGGTTATCCCTACAAGTTCATTGATCTGGACAAGGACGAGCGCTCGCAGTCGATCCTCGACCACTTCCAGGTCAAGGTGGACGAAGTGCCGGTCGTCATCTGCAACGCGCGCAGCGTCCTGCGGAATCCCTCGCTCCGCCAGTTGGCCGATTGCCTCGGGCTCAACGTGAGCATCGACGAATCGCAGGTGCGCGATCTGATCGTCGTGGGCGCGGGGCCGTCAGGACTGGCGGCCGCGGTCTATGCGGCATCCGAAGGCCTCAACGTGCTGGTGGTAGAAGCGGGGAGCCCGGGGGGACAAGCAGGATCGAGCTCGCGCATCGAAAACTATCTCGGCTTCCCTATGGGTATTTCGGGCCAGGAGTTGGCCGGGCGCGCGCTGGCACAGGCGCAGAAGTTCGGCGCGAACATGATGATCGCGCGCACCGCCGTGCGCCTGGAATGTGATCGCCGTCCATATCAGGTCATCCTCGATGATGGCACACCACTGCCGACGCGCTCCATCGTGCTGGCCGCCGGCGCCCAATACAACAAGCCACCCATTCCCAAGCTATCGCAGTTCGAAGGCAACGGCGTCTACTACGGTGCCACCGCTATGGAATCGCAGTTGTGCGTGGGCGAGGACGTGGTCGTCGTCGGAGGAGGAAATTCTGCGGGACAGGCGGCGATTTACCTGTCGGGAAAAGCGCGCAAGGTTTACATGCTGGTGCGCTCGGGCAAGCTGGCGGACACCATGTCGCGCTACCTGGTTTGGCGCATCGAAGGAAATCCCGCGATTGGGCTGCATTACAACACCGAGATCGCCGGCGTCGACGGGGACGGACACCTGGAGCGCATCAGCTGGCGCGATGGTGATAGCGGCCAGATTGTCCCTCACAACATACGCCATCTGTTCGTCATGACAGGTGCCTCGCCGCGCACGGGGTGGCTGGAGGGATGTTTGGCGCTCGACAACAAAGGCTTCGTGCTAACCGGCTACGATCTCGACCATGCGACATTGGAAAAGAAGGCGTGGCCGCTGTCGCGCCCGCCGCAGCTTCTCGAGACCAGCCTGCCGGGGGTGTTTGCGGTGGGGGATATCCGCGCCGGCAATGTGAAGCGCGTGGCGTCGGCCGTCGGCGAAGGATCGATCGCGATTCACCTCGTGCACCAGGTGCTGGCGGAGATGTAGGCGGAGTCTCGGGTTCGAACTTGAAGGTGGTGCCCCAGAGCCTGCCCTGAAGTTGCCGAAAGGGTTCGCGTCCCTGAACAGCGACGCCATCGCTTACAAGTGGTTCTGCCAGAAGACAAGTCGGCTTCTGCGTCCCAGATTACTCCTCATAAACGACCTCCTAGAAACCCTAAGCGTTTCTGTGTGGAACATCGGCCCCAGAGAGCTCCCATGTGTCCATAGAGCCTTAGAGTCGCTCGTGACCAGCCGAAGTCGAGCGCGCATTCGCCGAACGATCGATTTGTGATTGCATATCATTCGCCAGAAGGGAACCTGCAAACCAGACTGCCTGTCAGCCTTCCAGAGAAATAAGCCGCAAAGCTGGCCATTTGGCTTCAGCAGGAGACTTTCTCCGAGTCCAGTTTAAGCGAGAAACATGCGGAATAGCGGGCATTTCCGGCGATTTTCAGCGGAAAGCCGCAGGGTTTCTCTGCACTTGAGACTAGCTGGCGGAGGAGGCAGTCTGCTGCGAACTCCTCTCCGGCCGAAATTCCCTGCTAACAGGGAAAAATACAGGGAATTTTGCAGAATTCCACTGCCCTAAGTCGGTTGTCACCGCTGTAAGCGACTCATTCTGTTTAGCTTCTGGGACGAATGGCCAGTTTTTATGCTAAACGGAACAGGGAGTTATCGGAGCCCTATCAGGGAATTTTCAGGACGTATCAGGGAATGATTTTTCACTGCCTTTAATCTCTGGCGGCTGCTCTATTGAAAGGCCGGTGCCAGAGAACCCGAGTCGCCTGCGCTGCTCAGCCCAATCCATAGGCAGATCACGCCAGAGTTTACGCACGGTCAGGTTGTGAGGCTGCCGTCCATCAAGAATCGCTTCCACAATGTTTGGGGCTAGAAAGGCGCACTGCAAGACCCGTCTGACGTAGCGTTGGTTAAGCCCGCTGCTTCCTGCTATCGACCGCCTGCAGGCCGCGCACTACGCCTAGCTGATAGGCGCTCCGCTCGCCTTCATCCATGCCGGCATATTGCCGTTCCTTGTCGTCTTCAGCGGCGTTGCGGCGATCGGCCTCGGCCTGCCAGGCGGCTTCCTGCAGCTTGCGCTCCCGGCGGGAGATGCGCTGATTGCACGCCTGGCGCTGCTTCCAATCGCTGTCCCAGTTTGTCCGGTTCTTGTTTAGGTGTTCCAGTTCAATGTCGTCCTTCGTCCACACCTTCCTCGGCTGGCGATGAATCCAGGGCGAAGTCTTGGGGTCGCGGGCGGGAGTCGGCACCCGCCAGGAGTCCTCGGGTGGCGGGAAGAGCAGTTGCGGGGGCTGCGAGACGTCGATCCCGGCCGGGAATCCAAACTCGGCTTCGAATTCGGGATACTCCTCGATCAGACGTTTCTGCTCGCCCACACCGTGATCGCGTGCGGATGCGGGTGCTCCACTCGCTTGAAAAGCTCCGGACAAGCTCTCCGCTTCCGATTTTGGCGAGAGAACCTGCCGTGAGCCTGCCCAACGGGTGGCATCAGCCGACGAGTTAGCATGGATTCGCAGGATCGCCTCCCAACGCAGGGCACAGAATATCTGCTGGAAGGTATAGACGAGACGTCCGGCGCGGGCCGGCTCGATCAGGCCGGCGGCCAGAGCGTCGGCCACCTGTGCCGCGGCCACTCGCACGCTGGCGAAGTCCTCCATGGCCGGCAACATCAGGCGATAGGGCGCGCGCCGGGCGATAGCCCGCGCCATGCGCAGGCGCTGGCCGCGCAGCCGCAGATGGCTGTAGCAGTATCGGCGGTCGCGCAGTGCCGGACTCTGGCAGCAGAGCCCGCTCTCCATGACGTGGTGGCAGAGACCGGCAGGTTTGCCAGACTTGCCTTCATCGTTCCCGTTGCCCGAGCTTTCAGCTTGAGATGCATCCTCTTTCTTGCTGCCGTCCCGATCGAGTCCTGCCTGTTCTACAGAACAGGCGGGACCTGCGGAGGGACCTGCTGTTTGCTGTCGCTCCTCTACAGAGTCGGTTTCGCCAGTTTCTACGGTTGTTTGGTCTTCGTTTTCTGACATCGTTCCTCATTCCTCGAGGGTCTTGTTTTTACAGCGCCTACCACAGCGTGCGAGTTGTGAACTTCCCGGATAGAGCGGGCCTTGAAGGGCCGTCGGCGACAAACCTCTGCGCTGTCATCCTGAGCGAAGCGCTCGCCTGGTTTTCCTGACCCCGCAAAGCGGGTCGGGCGAGCGCGGAGTCGAAAGCCTGCCCTGAGCGCAGCCGAAGGGGACCTGCATTTTCTCTTGGGGCGACTCGCGGCCAACTGCGGGTCCCTCGACTCGGCTCGCGCATCGCATCCCGCCAAAGGCAGGCGGGATGCGGTTTTGGCGCGGCCCTCGCTCGGGATGACAAAAGAAAGAGGTTGGACGCGGACCCTTCGACAAGCTCAGGGCGGGCCTGAAGGCCCGCTCTACCCGAACTGCAATCACTTAATACCTCCTAACGCAAAAGCCCTGCGCCAGGTCGCGGTGGGTTACACCGTGGCCTGATCACAGGACTCGTTTCAGTTACGATGGCCTGCGTCGGCTATTTACTTGCGGGCGGCCACGGCCCGGGTCAGTACGCGAAAACGGCGCCCAACCTGGGGCACAAACCTCTGTGGCTCCGCTCGGCTTACGACACGTTCTTCGTGCCAGTGCGAGCGGCACTGCAAGACATCCCGACTGGCCACAGGCTAGCGGATAACGGAAAAGCCTGTCTGTGACGTAGCGCACATGGCTGCGATCGCTCACCCGGGGGTACCAAGGCCCAAGCACCATTCTGGCTACCGGCGCCGTGACCGTGTATCATCCCTTCGTGATACGGCGACTTTACATCCACAACTTCCGGTGTCTCGAAAACTTTGAATTGCCAATTTCCGGAAAATCGTCTGCCCTGTTAATCGGGAAGAACGGCTCCGGCAAGTCAACGATCGGACTTGCGCTGGGGATTCTCCAGAAGATCGTGCGAGACCCGAAGCGTGGCGGCACGAATCGAGTAGGGGACCTCGTAAAACCCACGGATCTCTCTCGGGGGCGAGCAGAAGTACCGATGCGATTTGAAATCGAGGTGGAGCTAGACGGCAAGATCTACGAATACGCCGTCGCGTTCGAGTACCCGACGGGATTCAAAGAACTCCGCGTTCTCGAAGAAAAGCTTGTGGCCGGTGGCAAGCCTGTCTATACGCGAGAAGGGGCGCAAGTGCATCTGGCAAAAACCGGCCAGGAGGGGGAGGCACAGTTCCGCATCGACTGGCACCTTGTGGCTCTGCCCATAGTTCAGGGACCGTCCTTCTTTAACGATCCTTTGTTCATTTTCAAGCAGTGGCTGGCTCGAGTACTTATCCTTAGGCCCATTCCTGGCTTGATTCGGGGGGACTCAGAACAAGAGACGCTCCAGCCGAACCTCCAGGTCACCGATTTCGGCGACTGGTTTTCAGGGATCTTAGCTCCCTTCCCATCTGCCTACGGCAGGATTGACGAGTATTTAAAGCAGGTGATGCCCGATTTTAAGGACATCAGGAAGCCGCTAGTTGATAAGGATTCTCGAAGCCTAGTCGTGCAATTTTCGAACGACCAAGGAAGCATGACCCTCCCGTTTGAGGATTTGTCCGACGGCGAAAAGTGTTTTGCGATATGCGCCCTCGTGCTTGCGGCAAACGATGCTTACGGCCCGATTGTCTGTTTCTGGGATGAGCCCGACAACTACCTCGCTCTGTCCGAGGTCGGTCACTTTGTGTTGGCTCTGCGCAAAGGATTTCAATCAGGCGGTCAGTTCATCGCGACTTCACATAATCCCGAAGCAATTCGTCGTTTTTCAGACGAGAATACGCTCTTGCTATATAGAAACAGCCATCTTGAGCCAACGATCGTACGCCCTCTGAGCGAGATTCAGGTGAGCGGTGACCTTGTCGGCGCTTTGGTACGCGGCGACGTCGAGCCATGAGCGTTAACAAGTATTTGCCTCACGTGCTTGTACTTCCTGAAGACGATGCCAATCGGCAGATGGCGAACGGGTTTCACCTAGAACTCGACTTTGCCCGCTCAAGGCGGATGCAAGTACTTGAAGTGGCGGGTGGTTGGAATAGGGTTCTGGACCGCTTTGAATCGGAGCAGGCCGACATGCGGCGTTGGAACCA
This sequence comes from uncultured Acidobacteriaceae bacterium, assembly GCA_963823635.1. Classification (GTDB taxonomy): domain Bacteria; phylum Acidobacteriota; class Terriglobia; order Terriglobales; family Acidobacteriaceae; genus Bog-257. The sequence goes on from CAWGMV010000018.1 coordinate 93,721, forward strand.
GCGTTTGATGGTTTTGCTGATCGACTTTGATAGCGATAACGAGAGATTGAGATATGCGAAGGCAAGAATTCCGGGAGATTTAGCTGAAAGAGTTTTTATTCTTGGCGCATGGAGCGAACCGGAAGATCTTACGGCCGATCTTGGCACCTACGAAAACGTCGGTTCTGCCATGGCGCAGGATTGCCGACATGAAACTAATGTGACTTGGGGGCATGGGCTCCTTCAACACAACGCTAGTGAGGTTGACCGTCTACGCCGGCACGTACGCCCAATCTTGTTCCTGTAGGTTTCAATGCCGGGTCTCGCCGGGTGCCCAACCCAGCCTGCTTTTAGTTGGGTGGGAGTTCTCATTGATTTCATACACTGTCACTTGATCTTGCCGAGCGAGCGGAGTTCCGCCTCAACCTCATCCAAACTGAAACGTGCCTCTCCCGCCCGCGCGTCGGAGATGATCCCATCCTCAATATCTTCATAGAGCATGGCGAGCGCCGTCCCAATCACTTCACCGGGGTCATGGTAGGCGCCGGAAGCGACCGCGAGGTCAATCATTCGCTTTTGCTCGTCGGTTAGCTCAATGGTCATCGCTTCATTCTCGCTTGGCGGCCGCGGGAAAATCAAGGTCTTGTGCCCGACTCATTCCTGACGTTGGAATGAGTGGGCGTGAGTTGTCGTACGACCACCTCATCGAGGCCGCCTCCAGTTGATCCATGGTCTCCCACACATTCGAAACCCACGAATGTGTGGGGCACCCGGCGTTGCATCTCAATCGAGAATTGCATTTCGGCACTCGTGACGCTCGAGCTGCCGAGTAGGTGCCTATCTTTACCCGGCATCTCAACAACTCAAAATGCGAAAGGCCCCGACTGCTCGGGGCCAATCTGACGGTGTTGAACACGTCTGCCAAACTAAGTAAATCGTAGGTCGCTGCGTTGACTATGTCAAATCCAATCGACCTCGATAACACGTTGGAGGCCCAGAATGGAAGGAGCCGGACTCAAACCGGTCGGGCTGTTAAGCCTTCCAACGTTTCGCAGACGCGTTCAGTACCCCCACTGAAAGCACCTTCCACAAACACGTTTGCGCAGGAATAAAGCTATTCTCGCAGCGCGATTACGTATGTGACCAACGTCACGTCACCGCGGTTGTGAGCCAAAAGGGAATCCTGCGATGAGCGAGTCAATCGGCCCGTCTCCATGCCCAATAGCTATCCTACCAGCACCGCGCCTCCGTTCACGTTGAAGACTTCGCCGGTGATGAAGCCGGCGTAGGGCGTGCACAGGAACAGGATGGGGGCGGCGATCTCCTCTGGAGTGGCGACGCGGCCCAAGGGAATCTTGGAGAAGATCTCGGCGCGGTACTCGGGATCGGCGAGCGAGCTGGCGGTCATGGGTGTGTCCACCCATCCCGGCGCGACGCAGTTGACGTAGATGCCGAAGGGCGCCAGCTCGGTGGAGAGGCCTTTGGTCATGCTGATGAGTGCACCCTTGGTGGCGGCGTAGTCGGTGTGGTGGTCCTCGCCGCGCTGCCCGGCGGTGGAGCTGATGAACACGATGTGCCCGCCGCGCCCCTGCCGCTTCATCTGCGCCACCGCGTGCTTGGTCAGGGCGAAGGCGCTGTCGAGGTTGGTGGCTACGGTCCTGCGCCACTGCTCGTCGGTCATCTGGTCGATAGCGACTTTGTCCGGTGGCCAGATGCCGTGGTTGACCACCAGCGCATCGAGCGCGCCGAAGCGCTCGACGGCGGCATGCACCAGCGGCTCGGCGTTGGCAGTGCCGGTGAGATCGGCCCAGACGGTGTGGCAGCGGTCGTCGCCGAACTCGTCCACCAGACGCCGCGCTTCGGATTGCGCCTGCACGTAGTTGAAGACGACGCGAGCGCCGGCGCGCGCAAACAGACGCACAGTGGCTGCGCCAATGCCGCGCGAGCCACCGGTGATGAGAGCGACTTTGCCGTCGAGGGATAAAGTGGGAGGAGTTGTCATGGCTTCCAGAAAGCTACCATAGCGCGGCAGGAGTTTTTTACCACAGAGGCACAGAGCCACAGAGCTGGTCTTTTTGGTTTTTCTCTGTGCCTCTGTGTCTCTGTGGTGACTCGTCGCCTCAGTGGCCTATCGTTTGGGCAGGTCGGCTAGAGCGGCCTCGGCGCGGGCGACGTGGCCCTGGAATTCGGCGACCTTTCTCTTTACCAGCTCCGAATTGGGATCGAGGTTGAGTCGCTTTGCCAGCGCCGCGACGACGGCCGGACTTGGCGGGTGGTCAAGCTCTTTCACTTTGGCCATCGCTTTGGGCAACACTTCGTGATAGTGCGATAGCAGTTCGCCTGCTTGTCGCGGGAGATAGCTGAGCCGGTCGCCGGTCTGCATGGCATCGACGAGTTCGTCGGGCGACCACGCCAGGGGGAAGGTAAGGTTGAGCGCGTCGTAGGCTTCGCGCAGGCGGGTCATGGCTCCGGCAAAGCCATTGAGCTCGGCCCGGCGCGAGAACAGTTCGGGCGCCCGGGAAACACGGACGGTCACAGTCTCCTTCACCGGAGTTGTGGGCAGTGTAATGACGGTCGTCAGCGTATTGCCTTCGAAGCGCCAGCCAACTGCTCCTTCCTGCGATGCGGCCGCCAGGGGACGCTGATTGACGGTGACCGATGCGGGCGGCCAGTCTACGGGCAGGCGAATTTCGTAGGCACGCGCGGACGGCATCCCCTCGTAGGTGCCTTTGGCGGCCGCGATCTCCACCGTCAGTTCGTTTGCCTTCTCGGCGGCGTGCAGGTCGGTGAGAGCATACGCGCCGTGCTCGTAGGCCTGCGAGTCGCCCGCGTCTTCATACAAGGTGTACGACGAGCTCTGGCCGTCGGCCAGCGGGAAGATGTTGACAATGAGCGGGTCGAGCGGCTTCTGGCTGGAGTACTGCATGGGAGGAGCTTCCGGAACAATGGCGCCGGCGCGCACGTAAACCGGAATCTGGCTGATGGAGAAATTGCGCTGAATCGCGGCCGGGCCGTGGAAGCGCGCGCCGGTCGGCCACTCCAGCCATTCACCTGAGGGCAGCCACACGCTCTTCGCGGCGAGGCCGGTGGTCTTGTTTCCCGGCGCGACGACAGGATCGACAATCATGTCCGCGCCGAAGACGTACTCATCCTTGCTTGTGTAAGCTTCCGCGGCCTCAGGCCAGTCGTAGTAGAGCGGATGCAGAAAGGCGACGCCGGTGTCGTAGGTGCGCCGCGCCTCGGTGTAGATATACGGCAGCAGCGCGTAGCGCAGGTGATAGACGTCGCGCATGATGCCGGAGTAAGGCTCGGGATAGGCCCAGATGCGGCGCTCGGCGTCGGGATTCTTGGTGGTGTGCGTGCGCAGGATAGGACTGAAAGCGCCGAACTGCAGCCAGCGCGTGTAAAGCTCCGGCTCGACCACGCCCGGCATGTGTCCGCCGATGTCGTGGCTCCAATAGGCGTAGCCGACGTTGGCGGCGGTCGCCGTAAACCAGGGCTGAAAGGCCAGCGACTCCCAAACCGAAATGGTGTCGCCGGAGAAACCGATCTGGTAGCGATGATTACCCAGGCCGCCCCAGCGATGGAAGAGCAGCGGCCGCTTGCCCTCGCGGGCCTGGTCGGAGAAGTGCACGTAGTTGAGCCACCAGGTGGGGTTCACGCCCGGAGTTTTAGTGTTGTCTTCCTGCTGCCAATCGAGCCACCAAAAGTCGATGCCCTGCTTCTCCAGCGGATGATGCAGCAGGTTGAGGTAGTTGGTGGCGAACTTCTTATTGGTGATGTCGAAGGGCACGTACTGCTTGGTCGCGGGGTCGATGCCCATGGCGCGCGCCATCGCGGGATAAGCGTCCTCCCACGGCTGCACGCCGGAGGCGGGATGCAGGTTGAGCGTCAGTTTCAGGCCCTCGTCGTGCATGTGCTCGAGGAATCCTTGCGGGTCGGGAAAGAGCAGCTTGTTCCAGGTGTAGCCGCTCCAGCCCATGGTGTGGCCGGACTGGTCCTTGGGCTTTGCGCCTGCACCGCTGGGACCGAAGGTCAGGTGCCAATCCATGTCGATGACCAGAACGTCGAGGGGAGTGTCGTTCTCGCGAAAGCCGCGGACAAGGTTGTCAAGCTCCTGATCGCTGTAGGCCCAGTAGCGTGACCACCACGCGCCGAAGGCGAAACGCGGCGGCAGCGGGATGCGGCCGGCAACCAGGATGAAATCCGCAAGCGCCTGCTTGTAGTCGTGACCATAGCCGAAGAAGTACCAATCCTGACGGTCGCCGGCGGGGCGTTGCATTACCCAGGGCCAGGGGCTGTTTTCACCCTTGGTGAAACTGAAGTCGTCGGAGTCGAAGAGCGGCCGCGTGGAGTCGTCAACCAGCGTCCAGCCATCGCGCGAGAGCAGGCCGGGCCCAATCGGCTCTTTGGTTTTGTCGCCAAGCGCTCCGTCGAGCGTGCGCGTCGTGCCCATCAGGTTGCCGGTATCGGGTGTTCCGGGATGCCAGGTGACCGGTTTGCCGTTCAGTGTGAAGGTAATCTCTAGATTGGCGGCAGTGAATTTGCCTTGGCCGGTATAAGACAAAGTCAAAGCCTCAGTCTTAAGCGTCACCCCTCCGTTTTTCCGGTCCGTGTCGAACTTCGGCACCGGCAGCTTGCGGTTCAGGAAGACCAGCGAGGCGTGGTCTTCGAATTTGCCATCGGCGGCCCACTCCATGCGGATGAGCTGCGGCGTGAGGACGGTGAAGCGCGCGTTGCCGACGATGACGACTGCTTTGGGATCGGCGACGGGATCGTAAACGCCGGGGGTCTGAGAAGCGCCAGCGGCCTGCGCGAACGCCGGAGTTGGAGCGAGTGCCCGGAGTAGGCAAATTGTGAAGATAAGGAATGATGCGCGGATGCGGTTTGGCATGGCGGAGGAATTGTAAATGGGAAGTGGCGCTCGCCGTTAAATTAGAAGAGGTGCGCAGCTCCTCCACCCCAGCACGCTCCACAGCGGCGCGTGATGGGGACCCTGGCTGCGCGGCTCAATTCGCGTCGTCACTGACAGGATTACGGCTTGGTGCATCCTGAGTTTGGCGATTCGCGAAAGAACTACTGGCGAATGGCTTCGGTTATAGGGGTCCTTCGACTCCGGTTCGCCCCGCAGCGCGGGACGAACCTCCGCTCAGGATGACAGAATCGAATTCGTTGCTTGCCGAAGCATCCAACATAAGGAGGCTGCTGCTATGTCAACTTCTGCATTAAAGCTTACTTTCGATGCCGTGTATTACCACGTCACCGATATGGAAAAGTCCATTGCCTTTTATCGCGACGTCTTGGGGTTTCGCCTGACCTCGCGCGATTACGTGGCTCGCTTCCACATTGATGGCGTGCTGTTCGAATTGGTTCCCAATCCTCCGGGACAGGCGCTGACCGGCGGCGGTAATGCCCGCCTGAGCCTCGGAGTGACGGACATCCAGCAAGCCACGCGGGAACTGCAGGCCAGAGGCGTGGCAACCACCGCGGTCAAGGCAGAGCCCGGAGGCCTGCTCTCGTTTTTCAAGGATCCGGACGGCAACGAGCTCTGCCTTTGGCAGAATGCATAGGGTTTGGCTCGCGCCCGGCACTTGGAAACCGGTGTATATTCATCCGAGCATGGGAGCCGGTTGAAGCTGCCAAGTAGAGGAGCTTTGCAATGTCACCTGATTCTGCTGCCGCGGGCGCGCCGTTGACGCCGGAGATCGTCTTCGAGAACCTACAGGCCTTCCGGCGTACCGCCGCGTTGAAAGCGGCCATCGAACTGGACATCTTTGGCGCCGTTGGCCAGGGGTTGGGCGATGTGGCCTCGATCGCGCGTCACGCGAAGGCGTCGGAGCGAGGCATTCGCATCCTCTGCGATTTTCTGGTCATCAACGGGCTGCTGCGAAAGGTGGACGGGCGCTACCAGCATACGCCGTCGAGCGCAGCGTTCCTCGATCCCGCTTCGCCTCACTGCCTGGCCTCGATGGTGCGTTTCATGTCCCTTCCCGAGCTGCGCGAGCCTTCGGAGCATCTGGCGGACATCGTCCGCAGCGGCCGGACCGTGCTTCCGGGAGCAGGCACGGTGGAACCGGAAAACCCGATCTGGGTGGAGTTTGCGCAGAGCATGGCCCCGATGATGGCGCCCATGGCCGCGCCGCTGGGGGCGATTGTGCTGGAAGGCCGCACTGACCCGATGCGCGTGCTCGACATCGCCTGCGGCCACGGATTGTTCGGCATCGAAATCGCCAAGCAGAACCCGCAGGCGCATGTGACCGGGCTGGATTGGGCGCCGGTGCTGCGCGTGGCGCTGGAGAACGCGCAGAAGGCCGGAGTGCGCGACCGCTACGACATGCTGCCGGGCAGTGCCTTCGAGGTGGACTTCGGCGGGCCGTACGACGCTGTGCTGCTGACCAATTTCCTGCACCATTTCGACGTCGAGACCTGTGTCGGGTTGCTGAAGAAAGTGCGCAGCTCGCTCAAGCCCGGTGGCTGCGCCGCAACGCTGGAATTCGTGCCCAATGAAGACCGCGTCTCGCCGCCGATTCCTGCCGCCTTTAGCATGACAATGTTGACATCAACCGCATCGGGCGACGCCTATACGTTCAGCGAGCTGTCGGACATGCATAAGCGAGCGGGTTTTGGTGCGGCGACCTCACATCCCGTCCCGATGAGCCCGCACACCATCGTAATGGCGCGGGCCTAGGCGGGCGTTGCGTGCTGCTTCTTGCGGTGGTGCTTCGGTGGAGGATGTAGCTGGGCGCTCACTTCGTGCTCTGCTTCTTTCGGGTCCTGGGAATAGCCGGGGTCGAACATCGCGATCACGGTCACCGCGCGGCTGGTGTAACGGCGCGCCCATTGACTCTGGATAAGCGTTTGTTGCACTGCCTTCCAGTGCCCCTGTGCGTCCAGGGTGCTGCTCTCCGGTTGCGACACATCGGGGTAGCCGTCGTTCATGGCGGTGAGAAACTCGACGAATTCCTCCAGGTTTACGCCCATCTGATAGACGAGCTGGCTCAGTGCCATCTGCTGCGAAGCGGTTAGCTGGTCGAAATTCCGGCAATAGGCCCTGGCATTGTGAACGGCCTGAAGGGCTGAGATACGCAGCAGGCTGTTGGCTTCATCCGTAGTTATTTCCGGCGTCAGGCCATGGGTCTTGATTTTCTTGCGATAGTTTTTTTTCTTCCACTTCTTCAGATCACGGTCGTACTGGTCGAGAATGGCTTGCAGACGTGCGCCCTCGAGCCCGGCCGCCCGCCACAATTGCGCCGAGGAAGGTTCGAGGAACGGATACGGATTGAGCGGATCGCGCTGGATGTGCTCGGTTGCCGCAACGTCGAGACTGAATCCCGCGCCAATGAGCGGGCGGCTGGTCTTCGGGTCGGGATAGGCGGCCAGCACCCAGCCTTCATGGCGGCTGTCGCGAAGGGTGCTCATCAGGCTGGTGAGGCTGAACTTGATGTCGGATTCATGGAAGTCAAACAGCGGTTGGGGTGGCAAGGAGAGCGTTGGGGCCGGATTTCCCGGGACCAGGGCTCCCGACGGAAGAGGCAAGGATGACGCCTGAGGTTGAGGGGGTTGTTCAGCGGGGAGCGACGATCCGCTTTGGGCCATTGCTACTGGCGAAGGAGCGGCCATAGCGACTAAAAGTGCCGCAACGAGAGCGCGTTTTATTGCAGGCCTCATCTTCTGTGGCGCTGATGGCGGAACGACGATGACTACACAATAACCGAAAATCGTTATGCTAAGAATAGGAAAGGAGATTCCAGGGGGCGAATGGACATTGAGGCGGTTCGAAAATACTGTCTAGAGTTTCGCCATACCACGGAGATCGTGCAGTGGGGAGCAGACCTCTGCTTCAAAGTCGATGGCAAGTTGTTTGTGGTGGCAGCCATCGAAATGGTTCCGCAACGACTGTCGTTCAAATGCACACCTGAAAATTTCGCGCTGCTGTGCGAGCGCCCGGGCATCATTCCTGCTCCCTATATGGCTCGGGCACAATGGGTCAGCCTGTTAGGCCTGAACGCAGTGCCCGATGATGAACTGCGGGACTTGATTGCCGACTCATACCGCCTGGTATGGGAGCGGTTGCCTAAGAAACGGCAGGCGGAGCTGGAGGCCAGCGCTGGGGCGAAGACGAAAGCGCCGAAGACTGCGGCGCGCAAGTCATCCGCCAAGACAAAGGGTACTGAGGCCCGAAAAAAGCGATGAGGTGGTATTGCTTGCGGTGTTGGCTGCTGACGGGCGCCCTGCTGCTGGTGGCCTCCGGCTCAGCCCGGGCGCAATCACCGGCGTCGCCGAGCGCCCAACCGTCCGCTCCGGCGCCAGCTACTCTCGAGCGCGATTTCTTCACTGCCATTCGGGAAGGCGATGCGAAGAAGTTTCTGTCATACGTTCCCGAGCAAGGCGTGAACGTTGGCCATCGCGCCGAGCATGTGACCCGGGCCGAAATCGAGCAGCAGTTTGCCCAACATCGGGGCCTCTACTGCAAACTGTTCGACTCCTCATGCATTCAATCGCCGATCAAACTCGATAACAGCGCACGCTCCTGCTCATACCGTGAGCTGCTTACGCATTCGGAGAAAGTTCGTACCGCAGCGACCGAGGCGGTGCGCGGCGGCGTCCGACAGGCAATTCTGGTGGCCGAAGTGAAGGATGATCAGTGCGCCGGCCTGGGCCTGATTGATTTCATCTTCAACGAAGGCCACAGCGGGTGGGAGCTGTTCTCGGCGCCGTGAACCGGCTAATCCAAGCAAATTTTCGGTAGATCGGAGTCAAATATTGCTTTGCCGAGGGTTGCGCCAAAACCAGATAATCTTCCGCCCGCTCCGGATGCTTCATAAAGGCTCGGCCTGCTGCAACACCCGTTGACGAAACTTCACCGACAGAAACTCTGGAGTTAGCACCGTCACAGGCACACCCAGTAGTTCCTGTGCTTCATGCTCCAGCCCTGCCAGCGTGAACAAGGTTGTCCCTCCCGTGCTGTCAACCAGCAAGTCAAGGTCGCTTTCATCTGTATCAGTACCGCTCAACACCGATCCGAACACGCGCGGGCGCAAGAGTCCGTAGCGGCTCACAAGCTGCCGCAACTCCGCGCGATGGACTGCAAGAGCTTCGGAAGGTTTCATAATGGCGATCTAGCTTTAAGTATAGTATCCGCTAGGTTGCGCCCAAGAAACGAAGGACACGAACCGGGGGCGCCGGGATCGGCTTGATGACTTCATCTTCAACGAGGGATGCAGCATTGGCGCGGCCCTCGCTCGGGATGACAGCTAAGAGGTATCAGAGATGAGTAATGGGTAAAGCGAGTGCTACCCGTTTGTAACCGGCGCCTTCTCGCGCTCGGTTAGCGACTTTACGATCACATACAACACCGGAATGAAGAACAGGTTCAGCACGGTGGAGACAATCATCCCGCCAAAGACTGTGGTCCCAACGGAGTGGCGGCTCTCGGCACCGGCCCCGCTGGCGAAAACCAGCGGAAGCACGCCAAGAATGAAGGCGAACGAGGTCATCAGTATTGGGCGCAGGCGGATGCGCGCGGCCTCTACAGCGGCTTCCTTGACCGAGAGGCCTTTGTGGCGCAACTGCTCGGCGAACTCCACAATCAGAATGGCGTTCTTGCTGGACAGGCCAATCAGCATCACCAGACCGATCTGGCAGTACACGTCGTTCAATTGTCCGCGCAGGACCTGCGCGAGCAGCGCGCCCAGCATCGCCATAGGCACCGCGAGCATGATGATGAAGGGCAGGATGAAGCTCTCGTATTGCGCCGATAGTGTGAGATAGACCAGCAGCAGCCCAAGGGCAAACAAGATAGCCGATTGGCTGCCGGAGCGAATCTCCTCCAGCGAAAGGCCGGACCACGAGTAGTTGAAGCCCAGCGGCAGGTCCTTTTTCGCCACGTCCTCCATAGCCTGAATGGCCTGGCCCGAGCTGTAGCCGGGCCCGGCGGCGCCGTCAATCTCCGCTGAACGGAAGAGGTTGTAGTGGGTGATGACCTGCGGCGAAGTTCCTTCCGTGATGCTCACTACGTTGTCGAGTGGAATCATAGCGCCGGTATCGGAGCGCACGTACAGATTGCGAATGTCGTGCGGGTCGCGGCGGAAGGGCTGGTCGGCCTGCAGGTACACGCGATAGGCGCGATTGTTGAAGGTGAAATCGTTGATGTAGGCCGAACCCATGTAAACCTGCAGGGCGTCGGTGACCTGCTGCATGGGTACCTGCAGGCTCGATGCTTTAGCACGGTCGATGTTGACTACAAATTGCGGATCGTTGGCCGTGAATGGGCTGAAAAGTCCGGCCAGGTCGGGCCGGGAGTTGCCATCCCGGGCCAGTTTCTGCGTGACGTTGTAAAGCTGCTGCACGGTGTTTCCACCTTCATCCTGCACCTCGAAGGTGAAGCCGCCGAGGCTGCTGACGCCGGCAATGGAGGGAGGCAGGAAGGGGAAGGCCTGGACGTCAGTCAGTCCGAGCAGTGGTCCGCGCATGCGGTTGAGGATGGCAGCGGCCGAGTTCTGTGCTCCGGGACGCTTGTTGATGTTCTTCAGCGTGAGAAACACCATGGCCTTGTTCGGGCCGTTACCGGTGAAACTGAAGCCGATGGCACTGAATGTGCCGATGATGTCCGGGTCCTTGCTGGCGATGGCCTCGATCTCGCGCACCGCGTTGGCGGTGTACTGGAGCGAAGCGCCTTGCGGCGCCTGCACCGTCACCATGAACCAGCCCTGGTCTTCGTCAGGGACGAAGCCGGTTGGCACCATTTTGTACACCAGGAAGGTTGCCGCCAGTCCGGCGAAGAAGACCACCAGCATCACATACTTCATCTTGATGGCCTTCTTTGCACCCACGACGTAATAGGCGGTGCCACGATGGATCAGGTGCTCCACGCCGCGGAAGAAGACGTTCTTGCGTCCCGTCTCCGGTCGCAACAGCAAGGCAGAAAGCGATGGAGTGAAGGTCAGCGAGTTGAAGGCTGAGATAGCGATGGAGAATGCGATGGTCAGCGCGAACTGCTTGTACAACAACCCGGTGGTGCCGGGGAAGAATGCGACAGGAACGAAAACGGAAACCAGCACCAGCGAGGTGGCGACCACCGCACCTGTCACTTCGCTCATGGCTACCGAGGCGGCGGCGTGCGAGTCGCTGTGCTCCTGGCTCATATGGCGCTGGATGTTCTCGATGACGACGATGGCGTCATCCACCACCAACCCGGTTGCCAGCACTATGCCAAACAGCGTGAGGGTGTTGATGGAGAAGTTCAACAGCTTGATAAACGCAAACGCGCCGATTAGCGAAACCGGGATTGCCACTCCGGGAATCAAGGTGCTCCGCCAGTCCTGCAGGAAGACCAGCATCACCAGCATGACGAAGAAGATGGCTTCCGCGAGGGTCTTCAGGACTTCCTTGATGGAATCGCTGACGAAAGTCGTAGTGTCAAACGCGATTTTGTATTCCAAGCCGGGCGGGAACCTCTTCGCCAGCCTGTCCAGCTCAGCACGCACAGCCGTGTACACATCGAGGGCATTGGCGGTCGGCAACTGGGTGACGCCGATACCGACGCCATCGAAGCCGTTGAAGCGAAGTCGCGCGCTGTAATCCTCCGCTCCCAGTTCCGCGTAGCCAACGTCGATCAAACGCACCAGCGCGCCGTTATTGCCCGACTTGAGAACGATGTTGTTGAACTGGTGCGGGTCGACCAGTCTGCCAACGGCGCGCACGCTGATCTGGAACATCTGATTGGCATCGGCGGGTTGCGCGCCAACCTGGCCGGAGGCAATCTGCACATTCTGCTGCGATAGTGCGGAAACCGCGTCCGAGGCGGTGAGCCCACGCGCAGCCAGCCGCGCCGGGTCGAGCCACAGGCGCATGGAGTATTTGCGCTCGCCGAAGATCTGCACGTCGGCGACGCCTTTAATGCGCTTCAGGGCGTCTTTGACGTAAATGTCGATGTAATTGCTGATGAACTCATTGTCATAGCGGTTGTTACGACTGTAGAAGCCGGCCGCCATGATGAACGAGGTCGAGACCTTCGTGATGGTGACGCCCGTGTTCTTGACTTCATTCGGCAGGCGGCCCTGGACGCCGGAGACACGGTTCTGTACATCCACCGCCGCGATATCGAGCGGACGGCTCAACTCGAAGACGATGGTGATGACGCTGCTTCCATCGTTGCCGCTGCTGGAAGTCATGTAGCGCATGCCTTCCACGCCGTTGATGGCTTCTTCCAGGATGATGGTCACCGAAGACTCGACGGCGGTTGCGTCGGCACCGGTGTAAACGCAGGCTACCTGGATCTGCGGCGGGGCAAGCTCGGGAAACTGTGCGATCGGCAGGAGAGGTATGCACACCGCACCCGCAATCACGATGAACAGCGATGTGACCGTGGAGAAGACTGGACGCTGGATGAAGAAGTCGGCAAACAAGCAGAAACCCTTGGCTACTTATTTATTCGTCGTGAATCTTGCCTCGCCCGTAAACAACCAAGTTTGAAACAGATATCAAGGCTGGAGGCGGCCAAAGTCGAGCGCCTAGGGCGCGAAAGATGATAGCCCAGCGCTTCAGCGCTGGGTTGCCGTAATGATTGAGGCCGAGTCCCCCGGGGACGACAGAGCAGGATTGTGCCGTCCCTGCGGGACTCGAATTCTACGTAACGCCTACCCAGCGCTAAAGCGCTGGGCTATCATCTTTCGTCCCGCAAGCGGGACTCGTTCTCTCGCAAGTGCGGCCGCAGATTCTTTCCCGCACAAACTATCATGCGACCGCAGATTCTTCGCCGCACGGTCTACCGCTGATCAGCACTCCCATTGGCCCTGAGCCAACACATCTTCGCGGAATCATTTCCACAAGGCGATGCCCGCTCTTCCACCTTCATTGCTCAATCTTCACTGGCATGCCGTCGGCGAGGTTCTGACCGCCGGAGACAACGACCTGGTCACCGGCCTTCAGGCCGCCGAGGACAACATAGTCATTCCCCGTTATTGACCCCAATTCCACAGGACGCTGATGAGCCACCGCCTTGCCATTTTCCTGCTCCACGACGAACGCAAAAAACTGTCCACTCACACGGGAAACGGCTACTACCGGCACCGTGATGCCGGGATGCGTGTTCCAGGTGATGCGCGCCCGCACCAGTTGCATGGCCCGGAGGACGTCCGCAGCCTGGTCGGCCGGCGCCTTCGCCAGCACCGATTGCGTGGCCGTATCAATCTGTGGCGAGATGAAATATACCTTGGTCTGCAGCAACACCTTGCCGCTATTGTCGAGAACATCCACCGGAGCGCCCAACTTGATCTCGCGCGCATGCTCGGAGGGGACGGCGATGTACACTTCCAGGCCGCGGCGCTCGTCAATGGTGGTCAGTGGCGTGGTGTTGGTGACGCGATCGCCGACGTGGACAGGAATGTCGCCGACAATTCCGTCGGTCGGCGCAAAGACGCTGTAATACTTCAGTTGCACCTGTTGCTGATTGACCTGCGCGTCCATGGAGTTCACGTCGGCCAACGCTGCACTGTAATTGGTCTGGGCCTGTTCGTAGTCCTGTTTGCTCATCACCCCGGAATCCCAAAGCGCTTGGGCGCGGGCAAATTGCTGCTTCGCCCAGGTCAGGTTCGCCTGCTTTGATTTGAGCTGGGAGTCGTAGTTGGAAAGCGTGGCCTGCGCGCGACGGGGATCGACCTCCATCAAGGTCTGACCCTTTTTCACCAGGTCGCCAGAATGCACATGAATGGCGGAGATCCAGCCCTCGACGTCAGACATGATGGTCGCGGAGTTGCGCGATTTGATGGTGGCGACATATTCGGCCGTGTCGCCGATGTCATGGGTCGCAACGGTCTGGACTTTAACCGGCATTGTCGGAGGTCCTTGGGGCTCCGCAGCAGCCCGACTCCGGCTGCATGCTCCGAGGAGAAGAATCGACGCAACAACCCCTGCGAGGATGATGCTTGACGCGAGCGCGTCAAGGCGGGTTCGAGCGCGTGGAAACGAATGACTCATACGAATCGCGATTCTTCCGCAGGGAAGAGGACGAGCAATGGCTCTCAGTTTCGGTATTAGATTCTAACCTGAGCCGAACGACTCAGGGATGGTCGGGTCGGTCGCCCTGGGATACCTGATGTCCTTGGTATAGAATTTGAGTCCTCCAAAGCTAAATAAGCCGCCGTGACAATCCAACTGCGCAGAGGAAAATCATGAGCATCTATGGAGTGGCGTTTGAGCCTTACGTCGGGCCTTGGGTTGGTGATGGCCCTGTGCTTTACAACGTTTACACCCTGGACCAGGTGAACCAGTTGCTGAAGCCGGTCGCCGAGCACTTTTCCCTGATCACGACCTACGGTCAGGGTACGTTCGTATGGCAGGGACAAGCCAAGGTGCAGGACGGCAATCGGCTGAACACTCAGGCTGCGAGTACGGCTGGGCTGAAGGTTTCGGCAGGTTGCTATCAGCAGGGCGCCGACTCCAACACTGACACCATTAATGTCGAGTGGACGAAGACTGAGATTGACTACGCCATCCAGCAGGCCAAGACCTACAACAACGTCATTGACCTCGTCATTGGCAACGAATGCATCTGGGGACCGAACTCGGCGCAGGCCATCATTGACCTCATCAACTATGCCAAGGGCAAGCGCGCTCCGCTCACGGCGGCCAACCTTCCCATCACCACTCGTCAGCAATGGGGCGTGCTCGGCGGTGTGGACAACACCAGTCCGGGCTACGCCGCGATGCGGCAAAAGCTTCTCGCGCTAATGGCCGCGTGCGAGAGCCACGTTTACGGCAACATGTACGCGTACTTTGACAAAGACATTGCTGGCCAGATCGGGCAGAATCCCACGCAGGCGTCATTCACTCAGGCCGTGACCGCCAGCATGACCAACCAGTTGAACGGCCTGAAAAAGGCTTTTGCAAACCAGAATATTGGGCTGGAGATTCGCATTGGCGAGACAGGCTGGCCCACGCAGGGATCACAGAAAGACCAACCGAACGCATTCCTGGCCAACGTGACCAATGCCCAGTGGCATTACAAAGCGATGGTGGACTGGGCGAACTCGAATGGCGTGAAGACGGTCATGTTCGCGGCTTACGATGAGCCTTGGAAGGGTCCGGCCGACGGCTCCAACAGCGAGGCGTTCTTCGGAATCTGGAAGGCCAACGGAACCGCCAGCGACCGCGGCCATTACACGCTGAACGGCGTGACGATGAAGTACAACATCGGGTGAGCAGGGAACTTATTCAACGAACTTACGATTCAAGCTTCTACGATTCGATTTTCTTC
Source organism: uncultured Acidobacteriaceae bacterium (assembly GCA_963823635.1). Lineage (GTDB taxonomy): Bacteria > Acidobacteriota > Terriglobia > Terriglobales > Acidobacteriaceae > Bog-257. The sequence goes on from CAWGMV010000018.1 coordinate 108,956, forward strand.
CCCGCCATCAGCTTCTTCCGCAAGTCTTCGACGTAGTGATCGGTCATGCCCGCGATGTAGTCGCAGACCACGCGCGCCAGCGATTCCGTCTCGGCCTTCTCGCGGTAGTTCGGCGGCAGCGCCTCAGAATGCGCCATCAAGTGCTCGAAAACCTCGGTCAGAACTTTCTCGGCCAACCGTTTTTCCGGCTGCAAGGGCTTGCAGTTGTAGAGGGCTTCGTAGAGGAAACGCTTGGCTTCGCGGCGCTCTGCTTCCACTTCAGGACTGAAAGCTGCCAGCCGTTCGGGATAGTGACGCAATTCGTCCAGGCTGGCGACTCCTGCCTGCTGGGCGCGCTGCCGGGTGTTCTCGATCAAATCGGTGACGAAACGATTGAGCACGCGCTTCAAAGCTTCGTTGAACTTCATCTTCTCGGGCGCATCCGGATATTTTGCCTCCGCCTCAGCGAAGTACTTCTCAAACACTTGAACCCGTTCGCGAATCTGCGGCAACCTCAGCAACTTTGCCTCGAATCCGTCATCGAGGTCGGCAGTGCTGTAGGCGATCTCGTCAGTGAGGTCAATCAACTGCGCCTCCAATGGCGGCCGTTGGTCGAGCAGATATTCTGCCAGCTCAGGATGCTCGGTGGCATTGTAGTCGTGCGAGTGCTTGATGATGCCTTCGCGCACCTCAAACGTCAGATTCAGGCCGCGAAAGCTGGCGTAGCGCAACTCAAAGTCCTCCACCGTGCGCAGCGCTTGCAGGTTGTGATCGAAGAATTCGCCGTGCTGGCGCATCAGCAGGTCCAGAGTGCGCTCTCCGGCATGTCCAAACGGAGGATGCCCCAGGTCATGGACGAGCGCCAGGGTCTCAACCAGGTCCACATTCAGGTTGAGCGCTGCGGCGATGGTGCGCGAGATTTGCGCTACCTCGATGGTGTGGGTCAGGCGTGTGCGAAAGTGGTCGGAATAGCGGCGGGTGAAGACCTGCGTCTTGTTCTCGAGACGCCGGAAGGCGCGCGCATGGACCACGCGGTCGCGGTCGCGCTGAAAGGGGTTGCGATAAGGATGGGATGGCTCGGGATAGCGGCGCCCGCGTGAATCCTCGACGCGCACCGCGTAGCTGGCGAGCATAAGCGCAGTGTAGCAGGGAAAATTCAAAGGCGCTGCCGTAGCAGCGCCTTTGTCAGCCTACCAAAACCTATTATTGCTGCTTGCCGGCGTTCTGTTTGGCCAGCTTCACGCGGGCCGTCTCCAGATCCTTCTGCACCTTTGCAACATCATCAGGATCCACCTCGGCAGGAATGGTTTTGTTCCATTCCTCCAGGGCGCGCTCAAAGTGCATGGCGGCCAGCTTCAGGCGGCCGGTCTTCTGGTAAAGCTCACCCAGATGCTGTTGCACGGTCGGATCGTTGCCGATTCGCTCGGAGGCGAGGCGCAGGTTTTCCTCCGCCAGGTCGTAGTTGCCGAGTTTGTAGTAAGCCCAGCCGAGCGAATCGAGATACGCGCCATTCTGCGGATCGAGCGCCACGGCGCGGCGAATGTAACCCAGCGCCTCTTCCACGCGGGTACCGCGATCGGCCAGCATGTAGCCCAGGTAATTCAGGGCCATGGCGTTCTTGGGATCGTCAGCCAGCACCTTATGGAAAGATTCCTCTGCCAGGTCGTATTTCTTCTGCCGCTCGTAAATCGAGCCCTGGACAAAGATTACGTAGTCCCTGTCTTCCTGCCTTGTGGCAAGCTCAAGCGCCTTGGTGATGTCCTCTTCAGCCTGCTTCCAGTTTTTCACCCGGCTGTTCATCTGTGCCAGCGCGATGTAAACCGTGCGGTCGTCAGGTGTGCCCTTCAGCATCGCCTTCACGCGCGCGATGGCGACATCCGAATTGCCCATGTCGGCCTGCTGCGAGGCTGCGACCATCTGCAAGTCGCGGTCATCGGGGAACTTCTTGGCCGCTTCCACGGCGACATCGGTGGCCTGCTGCCACTGCCGGTTGTCGCGATAGGTCTCGATGATCTGCTGGTAGCCGCGGATGGCGTTCTCGTCGCCGAGGTCAAGCATCTTGTGGAAGGTGTCCACAGCAAGTTGCGGCTTGTTAGCCTCACGGTAAACCGTTCCTAGCCGTTCCAAGAAGACAGAGCGGTTGTTCTTGTCCGGAACGCTATACTGCCCGTCGGCATGCTCCGTCTTTTGCAGGAGCTGGTTCAAAATCGTGATGGCGTCATCGTACTTGCCTTGGGCCTCGTCGATGGTGGCGATGTTGTACTGCACCTCAAGCGAGTCAGGCACCACCGAGTTGGCCTTCTTCAGCGCATCCATCGCCTGGTCGAACTTCCCATTCCGACGGTCAATCTCGGCAATGCGCATGTAGGTCTGCGGGTCCGACGGATCGGCATCGGCAATGATCTTGTATTGCTCCAGCGCCGCCTCGGTCTGGCCGTCGTTCATCAGGTTCTGGGCCAGGCCGCGAACGGAATCGAGGTTGTCGTGATCGAGCTCGGTGGAGCGGCGATAGGCGTCGATGGCTTCCTTATATTGCTTCTGCTGCTCGTAGGTGTAGCCAAGGGCGGAGTAGAGCTTGGCGGTGCGGGCGCTCTCCGGGATCGCGTTCAGCACCTGCAGGGCGTGCGCGGAATCCCCCTCCTCGTTGTACAGGTAGGCGAGAGTTGAAACAGCCTCCTCCGAGTCCGGGGCGATCTTCACCGCGGTTTTGAACTCGGCCTCTGATTTCAGGAGCTCATTGTTCAGGCGGTACAACCGGCCCAGCAGGAGATGATCTTCCACGCTGTTGGGATCGAGCTTGACCAGTTGCTCATATTGTTCAATGGCCAGCTTCAGAACTTCCTGCGATTGTGTTCCCGCCTGCATGTCGCCAAGCGAACGCAGATAAATTCGTCCCAAAAGACGATGCGCCTCAAGGTTGTTGCCATCGCGCTTCAGGATGTCCTGCGCTTCCGTGACAGCGTCGCGAATGCGGCCGGTGCGGGCGTACAGCTCGGCGAGGGCGGCGTTCAGATAGTCGGAGTTAGGATCGTTCGCGATGGCGAGACGATATTCTTCAATCGCCTTGGTGGCGTAGTCGGAGCGGCCATACATGGAGACCATCTCCTCGTACATGTGCGCCAGGGCGAAGTGATAATAGGCAGCGGCCTGGTCGGGCTGCTTTGGTTCGGATGCCGCCGCCGGTTCCTCAGAAGCAGGAGATTCCTCTTGGGCGGCAGCATCCGGTTGCTGACTCTGCTCCACTACCGGTGGAACGGCTGTAGGTGTTGATTCTTGTGTGGGGGTTGATTCTTGTGTGGGGGTAGAGTCTTGCGCAATGCCGCTAAGAGAGCCGGCCAGCAACAGCGCCGTTAAGGAGAAATAGAGACGTTTTAGGGTCATTCAAAAGGAACCATTGCTCAATTGCGATTGGATGCTCTCCACCCCGCCTGAGTCTTCTTATTTTAGACGTTTCCGGGCAGCAATGGGGAAAGTTCCCGACAATTCCTGCACCGCGACTATATCTACAAACCCCGGAAGTGGTTGGACGTAACGCGAAGGGAAAAGTTAAGGTGCTGAGTTTCTGCCGCATCCTTATCATGTCCCGTATTTCAAACGTGTTGCGACTAAAGACGGACGGCATGGGACCCCGCTTCAAGGTGGACCCTGCCCGAGAACAGTGGCGCGTTTACGGCACGGACCCACCGACGGGCGGTTCGACTAGAACGCGGTTCGACTAGAACAGTGATAGGGCACTAAGCTGTGTGACGGAAAACCGTGATTTTGCCATTCGGAGGGTATAAGCTGCGGTGCTATGCAGCCAGTACAGGCAATGGAACAGGTTTCCCTCCTTGAGAAGTTCACGAGTTCTGCGAAGGCCGCTGTCGCTTCGGTTGAGGTCATCGACCGCTCGCCTGCCGCCTTGCGCAATGCGGTCCTGCGCGCCGCCGGGGACGCGCACCGTATTCTCTATGCACGCCCGCATGACCTGCCAGTTACGCTCTTCAGCGAAATCGCAAGCGACCCGCGGGTCGTGGCTGATGCTAATCCCGATGAGATGGTCCACTCTGCCGCCGGACTAACTGAGGCCTTTGCTGCGGTCGCGAGTACTGGATCTGTCTGCGTCAATGTCAGCCATGAGCGCACCGGAATGGTTAGCCTGCTGGCGCCGCTGCAAATCGCCGTGGTTGCGGCAGAGACCATCGTGCCGCAGCCGCGCGATCTTTTCCGCGCCGAGGTGCTTGACGGCAAAGGCCTGACTCGCGACTTCGTGTTTGTCACCGGCCCCAGCGCCACCGCCGATATGGGCCCGCTGGTGCGCGGGGTCCACGGACCGCACAAGCTGCATATCATCGTGTTGAGGTGAGCATGGCCACATCCGTTAATCCTGCCGACATTACCCCCCGCCAGGTAGCGAACAAGAGCGACAAGAAGGCTCTGCTCGACGCCATCCGCATGACCTTGGGTGTGCAGAGCGCCGCCATTCGGCACAACACCCAGACTTTCAACAACAACCGCTACGCCGCGATCGCGCTCCTACCTGATTACGACGAACTGAAGGACAAAGCGCGCAAGATAAAAGAGAACGCCATTGCCAACCTCCCTGCCTTGTTGCGACAGCTTGAGGCCAGCGTCCGAGCCAACGGAGGGCACTTCTATCTCGCAAAGACCGCGGCTGACGCCAACGCCTACATTCGCGACGTGCTGACGAAGCACAACGTCAAGCTGGTGGTGAAGGGCAAGAGCATCACCTCGGAGGAGACCAAGCTGAACCACGCGCTCGAGGCGGTGGGTATCAAGGTGGCGGAGAGCGACCTGGCGGAATTCATTTTGCAAGTGGCGGACGAGCAGCCTTCGCACATTGTCGCTCCGGCGCTGCATTATTCACGGGAGCGCATCACCGCGCTGTTCAAGCGCAAGTTCAACACGGACCTGCCACTCGACACCGGTGAGGAGCTGACGAAGTTTGCGCGCGAGATTTTACGCGAGCAGTTTATTGCCGCAGATGCCGGCATTTCGGGCGCGAACCTCATCGCCGCCGACACCGGTTCGCTGATGCTGGTGGAGAGTGAAGGCAACATCCGCATGACCTACACCCTGCCTCCGCTGCACATCGCGATTGCCGGTATCGAGAAAGTGGTGCCTTCGCGCACTGATTTCGGCACCTTCATCGAACTGCTTCCGAGAAGCGGCACGGGCCAGCCGCTGACATCGTATGTCAGCATCCTGCACCCGCCACTGAAGGCGCCAACTTTCGCTGCGCCCGGCAAGGCGCCGGCCAAGGAGCGCGAGTTCCACATGGTGCTTATCGACAACGGCCGCAGCCGCATGCGCGACGACCCGGTGCTGCACGAAGCGCTGTACTGCATCCGTTGCAGCGCTTGCCTGAACTCCTGCGCCAATTTCGAAACGGTGGGCGGCCACGCATTCGGCGGTGAGACGTATTCTGGCGGGATTGGCGGCGCATGGGAAGCGGGAACAGGCACGCTTTTCAATGCGCGGTTCAGCGATCTCTGCACGGCGTGTTCGCGCTGCGTGCCCAACTGCCCGGTGCGCATTGACATTCCGTGGCTGAATGAAAATCTGCGCCAGAGGATGAACCAAGCGCAGGGCTCGTCACCAGTCAAGTTTCTTTTCGGTGAAATGACGGGCAGCGCGCCGGAGGATTCCACGGCGCCGCTGCAGAAGCAATTCTTCGGCAATTATGACAGGTTCGGAAAATGGGGCACACGGTTCGCATCGCTGGCCAACTCGTCACTGCACGTGCCCGGTGCACGCAGCGTGATGGAGAGTGTCTTCGGCGTCGATCGCCGACGCGCAGTTCCCGCGTTTCCAAAGAAAACCTGGGAGCAGTTGTACCGCGAAGAAAGGAATGGCAAGTCAGGTAACGTCCAGCCCGGCGTGGTAATGCTGGCCGACGTATTCACCAACTACGGGGCGCCAGAACGTGGTATGGCCGCGATTCGCGTGTTGCGGGCGGTTGGCCTCGACGTTGCGCTGAGTCCGGCGATGCCCGATGGGCGGGCGGCGATGTCGCAGGGCATGATAGAAACCGCCAGACGTGAGGCGCGCGCGCTGGCGCCTATGCTGCGACGCTTTGTGGACGAAGGACGAAAGATCGTCGTCCTCGAACCTAGCGTGCTGGCCATGTTGCGACGCGACTTCAAGCACCTGCTGGACGGCGATGACACGGAGTCGCTACTGGCGGAGAACAGCTTCGAGGCTCTGGAATACCTGTGGCGGATCGCGCAGGAGCAACGGCTCGACTTGGCGCAGATTTTTCCCGCAGCTCGCTGTCCGCACGGGACGAGGCTGTTTTACCACTCGCATTGCCAGCAACGGACCTGCAATTCCGCCACGCAAACCATCGACGTGCTGCGGGCCGCAGGCTTCGATGTGGTCACCTCGTCGGTGGAGTGCTGCGGCATGGCTGGCAGCTTCGGCTACAAGCGCGAGTATTACGAACTCAGCATGGCCGTTGGCGAGGACTTGTTCGCGCAAGTGCGGCGGGCCGACGAGGAAGGCGGCGCGCGCACCCTGGTGGCGAGCGGAATCTCCTGTCACGAGCAACTTTTGGCCGGGATGGGTCGCGAGGTATTTCATCCCGCCGAATTGCTGGCGAGTACGCTGCAGTAACAGAGGTTACCGTTGTGCCACTACTATCGGGGTCGTAGGTTACTAATTTATTACCAAAAGACTATTTACAAAACTGAAGAATCGCGGCACAATCATTTCCGCAGTCAGGCAGTTCTGGGGGAGGGCTGCCTTCCGAGCGCTCTGCGTAACCCGCAGAGCGCTCTTGGTTTCTGCGGGTAAGTTGACACCATCCCTGCTGCTGCTGCTACCGTTTTCCCATCGGCGAGACAGCAGCGCTTCAGGTCTCTGCGTCGTACCATCCGGTAACGCATCTAATCCGCATTGGGGATGTTAGGATGAATTACGACCCTATGCGCCAAGGGTGGCCGGGGTGGAGTCGGCCAAAGACCCCTCAGGAGGAAGAATGGCAAGTGATGCAATCGTAGAAGTGACGGACGCTAATTTTGATCAGCTCGTGCTGAAGTCTGAGCACCCGGTGATGGTGGATTTCTGGGCGACCTGGTGCGGTCCCTGCCGGGCGCTGTCCCCAATTGTGGACGAAGTTGCGCAGAGCTACAACGGCCGCGTGACAATCGGCAAGATGGACGTTGACAAGAACGCCGCCACACCTCAGCGCTACGGAGTGCGCGGCATTCCGACGCTGCTGGTCTTCAAGGGCGGGCAGGTACGCGAGCAGATTGTCGGCTACGTTTCGCGCGAAAAGATCGAAGAGGCGCTAGACAAGAATCTGTGATTTGAGATTTGGATTGTGCGAAGGCGCGGCTACGGCCGCGCCTTTTGCTATGTCAGCGCTACTCATTTCTGTTCGGCGTCGCAGTCTGAATGCCTAGCTGGAATGTTTCTGCTCGTCGTAATACCAGCGCCGAAAGCGCTGCAGCATGCTATCGTTCGCGCCTGAGCCGTTTTCACTGCGTCGACGCACATTATCGCGATGCCGCCAACGCTCACGTACAAGGAGTATGGATAGGATAATCACAATGGCAAGGCGCACAGAGATGAGCGCAAGATCTGCGGTTTTGGAATACGAAGTTGTCGCTGCGAAGCTGAGAAGCAACAGGCATCCTAGAAATAATGTCCAGCCGCCTGCCTTTTGTCTCACAATCGTCTCCTGAAACCGTTGCCATCCTCAGATCGACAGCACTTCCTTCTCTTTGGCCTTGGCCAGCTCTTCCATCTTCTTAATCTCGTCGTCGGTGAGCTTCTGGATCTGCTCCAGCGCGCCGTGCTCTTCATCTTCGGTGATCTTTTTGTCTCTGAGCGCCTTCTTGATTAGCTCGTTGCCGTCGCGACGGATGTTGCGCACCGCGGTGCGATGTTCTTCCAATACCTTATTCAGATGCTTCACCATCTCCTTGCGACGCTCCTCCGTAAGTGCCGGCACCGGCACGCGGATCAGCTTGCCATCGTTCATCGGATTCAAGCCCAGGTCAGCGCTGCGGATGGCCTTCTCGACTGCGCCAATGAGGCTCACATCCCACGCCTGTACAGTGATGAGCTGCGGCTCCGGCGCGCTCACGTTGGCGAGCTGGTTGAGGGGCATCTGCGAGCCGTAAGCATCCACGGTCACACCGTCCAGCATGTGCACTGAGGCGCGCCCGGTGCGCGTGGCCGCCATCTCCTTGCGGAAGTCTTCCACCGCCTTGTCCATGCGAGTTCTAAGCTGAGCAAAACTGTCCTTTAATGCGGGAATTGCGGCCATCGTCACTTGCGCCATATTCGCTTCGCCTCAGGATGAAGTCACAAACTTTGGATTATAAACCTCGCAGCCCAGTCGATAAGGACTGATGCTCAATACCGAATAGGCAGTGATGGTGGCTCAACCCTGAATGGCGAGCAGTTCTCGGCCACGTCATTTGGAGGGCATGGTGTAGTAGCCGGTACGATGGCGAACCTGAAGTTCACTCGGATTGGGATAGTCCTTGGTATTCGGGTCAATCTTGATGTCGATGCGCCGGTAGCTGGAATCCGCAACTCGCGCGCTCGGGTAGTAGCCGATGAGGTACTGCGTGCGCAGCTCGTCGCTGATCTTACGGAAAGCCTCGTCGAGCTGCTGCAGCCCGCTGGCATAGAAGTACTTTCCGCCCGTATCCCGCGAGAGCTGGATAAGCGCATGTTCTCCGCCTATGTCGCGGCCGGCGCTGGCCTCAATGGGAACGATGATGATGCTGTAGAGAATGACCTCGGCCTGTTGGGCTTCGCGCACGGCTTCCTGGTAATTGGTCTTGCTTACCGTGTCGCCGCCGTCGGTAATCACCACCATAACTTTGCGTCCGCGCCGGTCGAGCAGCGCGTCGGAGCCGAGGTACAGCGTGTCGTAGAGTGCAGTCGCGGCGCCGGGACGGATGCGGTTGATGGCGCGATCAATCGCCCGCTCGTCCGAGGTGAAGGGCGTGACTTGGTCCACGATTTCGCTGAACGTGAAGAGTGAAAGGCCATCGATGGGGCGCAGGATGGCGTGCGCGAAGCGGCGCGCCGACTCCAGCTCGAGCTTCTGATTGCTGCGGGTGCTGAGGCTGGTGTCAACGGCGACGACAATGGAAAGCGGCAATTCCGACTCGCGATGGAATACCGCTATCTTCTGCGGTTTGCCGTCCTCAAAGACCTGGAAATCCTCCTCCTTCAGCGTGGACACCGGAGAACCACTGCCATCAGTAACGGTGGTGAACACATTGACGAGCTTGACGTTGACTCTGATGGTTGTGCCCGGCTGATCGTCAGGCTGGGATTCTGTCGCCTGCTTCTGCTGATCGGGAGGATGCGGAACGGTGCCCGACGACTGCGGCTTCAGGCTGTCCGGTGGATGCGGAACCGTGCTTTGCGAACTTTGCGCCAACAGTGGCGGGGCGCAGGCAGCGCAGAGCAATGCAAGCGCGCACAGCCAAGCACTGAGAAAGACCTTGTTGTTGTTGGACATCCGTTAGATAGAACCCTGTTTCTCTTACTTTGACGCGCGACCGCCAGCGCGCGGAACGTCCGGCGGAAAAGACTCGCCGTCGGCCCAGACCGCACCGTCCTCAAAGTACTCTTTTTTCCAGATAGGCACCGTCTTCTTCAATGTATCAATCAACCAGCGGCAGGCGTCAAAGGCGGCAGCGCGATGCGCGGATGCAACTGCAATATAGACGCTGCTTTCGCCGATCTGTAACCGGCCAAGGCGGTGCACCATGCGCAAATCGCGAATGGCATATGTGGCGAGGGCTTGGCGGGCGAGTTCCTCCATCTGGCGCAGCGCCATCGGTTCGTAGGCAGTGTAGTCGAGATACAACGTTCGCCTACCGCGTGAGTTATCGCGCGCAATGCCGTCGAAGACTGCCACCGCGCCGTCTTCCGGATGCTTGATGGTGGCCACGATACTGGCGGAGTTGATCGGCTCGATTACAAGCCGGGCGTGTTCGGAGACTAGCGGCGGAGGATTTTCGCCGGTTGAATCTCCGTCCAATGCGCCGCCGCTGACCGGAGGAATCAAGGCAACTTCGTCGTTGTCGTGCAACTCGGCAGTTGCCTCAGCGTATTCCTGGTTCAAGGCGAGCGCGATCGAATTGCGAAAGCCTTGCAGCCTCGGGATGCGCCGCTCGAGTTCGGCATACAGGTCGCCCAGCCGCGCTCTCTCCGCAAGTTCCACCGCTTCGTGGTCGAGTCCTGTGATGTCCCGCAACATCCCGAGATAGAGCACACGAACCTGCATGGATGCAAGAATACCCCAGGCAGCGATTTCCGATCCTTGTCACCAATTTAGTCACTTATCCTTATCCGCGTAAGAGCACACAATATGCAATACAGTGCAAGACCCGGGCTTCATCCCTTTTGATGGCGATGCTGCGGCGCGTAAGCTCGCGCCGATACTGCAGTCCATGCAGCCTCGCCCGGCGCGCCCCTGGTATCGGACCCGGCTTATCGTTCGGCGTGTACTTCTCCGATCCGCCGCCTTCATTTCGTCACTGACGTTGGTCTTCATCGCGGCCTACCCCACGCCGCTTCCGGCATCGTCTGTTGACGCCAAGCACGGGGTTGCAAACGCTGCAGACCAAGCATCGAAGCAGGATTATCCCAAGACGAAGGAGGGGTATGAAAAGGCGGCTGCGGCCGGAAACCCTGCGGCGATGGCCGACCTCGGTTATCTCTACGACCACGGTCAAGGAGTGCCGCAGGACTATCGGAAGGCAAGGCACTGGTACGAGAAAGCGGCCGCCAAAGGAAACGCGCTTGCGATGAACCGTCTCGGCATTCTGTACTACGAAGGCCAGGGCGTGCCACGGGACTATCGTCAGGCGAGGTTGTGGTATCGAAAGGCGGCGGTTGCCGGAAACCCGAACGCCATGACCAACCTCGGGAATCTCTACGAGGGCGGACGTGGTGTGCTGCAGGACTATGCAAAAGCGAAGCAATGGTATGAAAAGGCGGCCACCGCCGGGAACGCCCTGGCGATGACCAGCCTTGCCTTCCTGTACCAGCAGGGTCGCGGAGTGCCACAGGACTATCAGGAGGCCCTCAATTGGTACGAAAAGGCGGCGGCCACCGGTGACTCTACCGCGATGGTGAATCTGGGTTACTCATACGACCGCGGGCAGGGCGGACCGCCGGATTACCAGAAGGCGCGTGAGTGGTATGAAAAGGCGGCCGCCGCCGGAAATGTTATAGCTCTAAGTAATCTCGGCAATCTGTATGAACGCGGTCACGGTGAACCGCAGGATTATCTGGAAGCGAAGGAGTGGTATGAGAAGGCGGCCGCCGCCGGAAACGGCGGCGCAATGAACCGTCTAGGCCTTCTGTACGACCACGGTCTCGGAGTGCCGCAGGACTACGCGATGGCAATGCAGTGGTACGAAAAGGCCGCGGCCGCCGGAAATGCTCCGGCCATGACCAATCTAGCCTTTCTCTACCAACAAGGCCGGGGGGTGCCACCGGACGATGAGAAGGCGGCCGAGTGGTACGAAAAAGCCGCCGACGCCGGGCAGGCCGACGCGATGAACACTCTCGCGCTTCTGTATGAAAAAGGGCAGGGAGTAGCGCAGGATTATTCGAAGGCAATGCAGTGGTACAAAAGAGCGGCAGCCGCCGGCAACGCTGGGGCGATGAACAGTCTCGGTTATTTCTATCACCAAGGTCAGGGAGTGCCGCAGGACTATCTGAAGGCCAAAAAGTGGTACGACAGAGCGGCGGCTGCGGGCAACACGGACGCGATGATCAATCTTGCCTACCTGTACAGAAAGGGTCAGGGAGTGCCCCAGGATTATCAGAAGGCTGAGGAGTGGTATGAAAAGGCGGCAGCGGCCGGAACTGCTGAGGCGATGACCAGTTTGGGAAGCCTCTACGCTCGAGGTCAAGGAGTGCCGCAGGACTATCAAAAGGCTGAGCAGTGGTTCGAAAAAGCGGCGGCTGCGGGAAATGTTACGGCGATGGCCAACCTTGGCTATCTCTATGCTCAGGGCCAAGGAGTGCCGCAGAACTACGAGAAGGCACAGCAGTGGTACGGAAAAGCGGCGGCAGCGGGTAATGCTGACGCTCGGCAACAGCTACAGTCCCTGTCCGGCGCACAGCCAGCTCAGAAAGCCGAATCGCAGTAGATCTTGACACCAATGCAAGAAGGACACCCGGGAAATAGTGGGCGTTATAGGATTCGAACCTGTGACTTCCACCGTGTGAACCTGATCAGGTTAGGTTTTACAACGACGTACAAGTGCGTGGAGGCTGCCTAAGTACACGCAAGTCGTATAAAGACATCACTTTTTGTGGGTTGGATTGTGGGTTAGAATACTCAATGCGCGCGTTATCTGAAGGCCAGTCCTCCAGGAGCGAGTCCAAAACCAGCCTACAATCTTGTACCCCTGCTGGAGGCCAAGCCAACGATACGGCCCATTGGACGCGCATGAAGAGCTATCGAAAAGAGCTTTGGTTCGAAATCCCTTCGCGATGTGGCTTCGTGAACATCACCCCGCACGTGCAAGCGTTTTTGCGCGAAAGCGGAATTGCGGAAGGATTGGCTTTGATAAACGCGATGCACATTACTGCGTCGGTGTTTATAAACGATGACGAATCCGGGCTGCACAGAGATTACGCGCAGTGGTTGGAGAAGTTGGCTCCTCATGAGCCCACAGCGGCGTACGCGCACAACCGCACAGGCGAAGATAATGCGGACGCGCACATGAAGCGGCAAATCATGGGGCGGGAAGTGGTTGTAGCGATCACCGGCTCGAAACTCGATTTTGGCCCATGGGAGCAAATCTTCTACGGAGAATTCGACGGCCGGCGGAAGAAGCGAGTGCTGGTGAAAATCATCGGCGAATGAGAGGGGCGACGCGCGGGCTGGAACTTTGTCGATGAGCGTCTCTCTTCTATGGGCTCTGCGTGGCATTTTCAGCGGCTTGTGGGAACGACAAGGAAGAAATGGTGGCCAGGCACGGAATCGAACCGCCGACGCCAGCCTTTTCAGGGCAAGCAAGTTCGACTCGAAGACCCCGATGCTCGACCGGCTGAGCATCTAGGAACGGACCCAAGTGAACGTCTGGGCTAACCCAGCCATTGGGGGTTCTGGTATGTGCCGTCGAAATGATGGCTGGTCTTGTACAGTTCGTACTCGCCTGACTTGGCTGCGGTTGCCGTCTTCGCGAGTACGGCCGCGACCTGGTCTTTCCTCATAGGTTGAAAACTGCGAGCGACGCTCAGGGCCTGATCCAATATCTTCAGGGAATCGCAGCCGGTAATCACACGCTGACCGGTAGATTCATTGAATAGTGAAGACATTCGATGGCACTGGCCGTGTTGCTTTGCAGGATGAAGGGATCACCCATCGGCTTCATGGCCAGCACGCCGGCGTTCTGTTGGTTCAGAACGGGCAGCACCTTGGCTTCGAAACTGTCGTAGTGATGGTCCATCACGTTAAGTGGCATCTGGACGGTGTCGAACGTGAAACCGTGAGCGGCCGCCGTCGACAGCATTAGCAGATGGATATCCGGACTCTTGTGGCCGCTAAACCCGATGTAGCGAGTCTTTCCCGCTTTCCTCGCATCTTGCACTGCCTCAATGGCGCCCCCGGCGGCAAAAATACGGCCGGGATCGGAGTCGCGGATTACTTCATGAAATTGCAAGAGGTCGATGTGATCGGTCTGGAGACGTTTCAGTGACGTGTTGATCTGATTCGCTGCTGTTGCCTTGTCGCGTCCATCGATTTTCGTCATAAGGAATGCTTTATTCCGGTACGCTCCGCTGAGCGCGCGCCCCATCCGAATTTCGCTTTCACCACCGTTGTAATCCCAGCAGTTGTCGAGGAAGTTGATACCTTCATCGAGGGCTTTCTGCACGATACGTATGGCTTCCAGCGGATCGACATTGGGCCTCCCAAGGTGATATCCGCCGATACCGATAACTGAGACCTTTTCTCCGGCGCGCCCAAGAGTGCGATACGGAACGCCCCCTTTGCTCTCAGGGACGATCGTTGTGCTACCCCAAGCCGCAGTTGTAGCCGTTGCCGCAGCCAATTCCAGAAATTCCCGCCGTGTCGTCATTTCGCCCCCCTTCGACATCCCGTTCAATTCAGGTTCTGGTTCAAGCCAAGGAGCAGCCTCCGCAAGGATTAATCGCGCCGCCTCCTCAACGCGATGCGATGAGCTCCGGAACACGAGCCAGATTCTCGTACTCTTCCTCGCCTAAGCGCAGGGACGCTGCCGCAACGTTCTGCTCCAGGTGTTCAATGGATGTCGTTCCCGGTATCGGCAACATTACCGGGGACCGCCGCAGCAGCCAAGCAAGAGCGATCTGGGTTGGGGCAGCATGATGCGCCTGTGCAATCTGGTCGAGAACCTCGCCGGCCACCCTGCCCGCCGCAAGTGGAAACCAGGGGATGAACACGATTCGGTTTCGCTCACAATAGTCGACGACGTAATCCCACTCGCGGTCGGCGAAACTATAGCGGTTCTGCACAGAGACGATAGGAACGATTCGGCGGGCTCGCTCAAGGTGTTCCTGGGTGACATTGGACAGTCCGATCATGCGGATTTTGCCCTCACATCTCAGTTCGGCAAGCGTTTCGACTGAAGAGTCAAAAGACACCACAGGATCGGGAATATGCAATTGATAGACCTCAATGCGATCGAGGCGCAGTCTCTTCAGGCTGCCCTCGACCGCCTCGCGAAGGTGAGCAGGAGTTGCGTCGTGAGTCCATTGATTTGGCCCGGGACGATTCCATCCGCCTTTGGTCGCAATCACCAGATGCGGCGGATACGGGAACAGCGCCTCCGCAATCAGCTCTTCGCTTACATAGGGGCCATAGGAGTCTGCCGTGTCGATGAAATTGACACCCAGCTCCACGGCACGGCGCAGAACTGCCAAAGCAGATTTGCGGTCCTTCGGCGGACCCCAGATGCCTTCACCCGTCAGCCGCATCGCGCCATAACCAAGACGATGCACCGAAATTTCATTGCCGAGGGAAACTTCCCCAGCTTGGCTTGCAGAGAGTTTTTTCGTGTTCATGATTCATCCTCCAAAACTCAGTCGGTATTCATGGTCAGCTTTCCGCAGCACTCCGGCCGTTGCGGCAAGCTGGCGCGATCCCAACCGCCCCCCAGGGCCTCGATGAGTAGCACCGCGCTGGCCATGCGCCGTCCCAGAATGTTTACTGCGGTCACTTCATCGGACAGAGCCGCATTTTCGGCGGTAATTACTTCCAGATAACTGGTTACGCCACCGTCGTACCGTATGTTAGATAGGGACAGCGAGCTCTGCGCGGCGTCCACGGCGCGGGCCTGCACGCCTGCCTCCTGCTCCAGGATTCGCAGAGCGGCCAAGTTGTCTTCGACCTGCTGAAAAGCATTGAGCACGGTTTGCCGGTAAGAAGCCACGGTGGAAACGTAGGCGGCCTTGGCTTGGTCATTCAAAGCACGGCGCCGGCCAACATCAAAGACGGTCCACGCTGCCGAGGCGCCGACGGACCAGATCGCGCTAGGCCCCTGAAACAATGTGGTAATGGTGTTGCCCTCGAAGCCGCCCGAGGCAAAGAGATTCACCACCGGATAATATGCGAGCTTAGCCAGGCCAACCTGGGCGTTGGCTGATGCGACCATGCGTTCGGAAGCCGCAATGTCGGGACGTCTTTCCAGCAGCTCTGAGGGAACGCCAACAGGAATAGGTGGAGGCGGAGTTGTCAGCGGCAGCGGCGGCAACGTGAATTCAGCGGGAGGCTTGCCGACCAGCACCGCAACCGCATGCTCATATTGCGCGCGAGCGACTCCGACATCGACTAGTTCTGCCCGAGTGGTTTCCAGTACCGTTCGCGCCTGCTCGACCTCTACTTCCGACGCCAGCCCGCCCTGATATCGGTCCAGATTCAATTGCAGGGCCTGTTCGTACTCCGAAACAGTGTCGCGAAGCAGTTTCTCCTCCGCATCCAGGGTACGGGTGGCAAAATAGTCCACCGCAAGATCGGCGTGCATGGTCAGGTTCACTACGGCCAGATCGGCAGCGCTGGCCTGTGCCTGCTCGCGGTAAAGCTCGACATTGCGGCTCACCCGTCCCCAGGCGTTGGTCTCGTAGGAGAGAGTCAGCGGCACGACCAGATCGGTAAGCGTCTCGCCTCGAAGCCCGGATACGGGATTGTTTTGCGAGTAGTGCTCACGCGTAGCTGATGGCGAGGCCGTGATGGTCGGATAGTAATCGGCACGAGCGTAACGCAGAGCGGCCCGAGCTTCCTGGTACTGGGCAACTGCGGCTTTCAGGTTCTGGTTGGAGACGTTGATCTGTTCTTCTAAAGCATTCAGTTGAGGATCGTTGAAGATTTCCCACCAGTTTCCGCCCAGGTGCTGGTCATTGGGCTGAGCAGTCTTCCAATTACCCATCTCTTTATAAGCCGGAGAAGTCGGCGCGGTGGGCGCCTTGTACTTCGGACCGACGGCGCAGCCGAGCAGTTCACACATGCCTGCCAGCGCAAGCAGGAACTTGCCCGCGCGCCGCGCATCCATAAGAATCTCGCGCGAACCCATCACCGCGAATCTCCCGGCAGCGACGCCTGCACGATGGTCACTTCCTGTCCCGAAACCAGTGAGTCAGGCGGATTTACAACGACCTGGTCGTCAGCCTTCAACCCGGCGACCACCTCAATTTCGTTACCAAAGTCATGGCCCGGCGTAATGTCTGTAAGGACCACCTTTCCGTTTCTCGCCACCCCAACCTGTAAGTGCTGCGAACGGAAAATCAATGTGTTGGAAGGGACCAGGTAGGTGGGATTCTCAGACGGAACGTTCAGATGTACTTCCGCATAGGAGCCGGAGAGTAGAGTATTGCTTGGATTGGGAAGGTCAATTTCCGTCAAAAGCGTGCGCGTTGTGCCGTTGATCGCCTCGGAAGTACGCACCACCTTTCCGGGAAACTTCTCGCTCGGAAACTCGGCGAGCACGATGTCCGCTGAGGTCTCTCCGGGCTTGATGCCGCGCCAATACTCTTCCGGAACGTTCACATAGACACGCAGGGTGTCGGTCTGAGCAATGTGAAACAGATCGGTTCTCGGGGCCGTACTGCTGCCAGAATTGATCAGGTCGCCAATGTCGGTATTGCGCGCCGTGACGACACCGTTGAATGGCGCATCGACATTCTCATAGGAGACGAGCGCCTCGTAGCGGCGCACCGTCGCCATGTCCGCATCGACGATCGCCTTGTTCGCTGCGTAGGTCCCGACGGCGTTGTCCACGTCTTGCTGAGACACCGCATGCTTTTTCAATAATCCCTGATAACGGTCCATCGTAATTTGGGCCAACTGCAGATTGGCTTGCGCGGTGGCAAGCGTGCTGCGCGCCTGCGCCAATTCTTCGTCAACCTCCGGCGCCTGGATGGTAGCCCAGCAATTGCCCAGCTTTGACGTGCGCCCCGATATCGAAGAACCACTTTTTCAGGTAACCATCGGTGCGCGCGTATATCGGCGAGGAAATAAACGGTTGTATGTTCCCGGGCAGGATGATTTCCTGAGCAGGCGCACCGCGCTTTGGCTGCACCACCGAAACCGAAGGCGCAGCAAGTTGCATGGCTACCGCCCTAAGCTTCGCCTCGGCCTTGATTCGCGAGCGAATTCCGAAAATCAGGACCGTAGCAAAAGCCGCGACCACGAGAGCCAGTACTAACCACCCTTTGCGCGGTTGCTTTTGATGGAACGGGCCCCGCGGAGCCGTCTCGAGATCACCTGGGAAAACTTTGGTTGCGGTATTACTCATAACGTTCTTTCCTGCGGTCCCGAAGGTGGCGCGGTTTCGTTTATCTGATGCGGGCGCCTTCCGTGAAGCACGCTAAAAAAAGTAGGAACAAAGAGCAGGGTCGATACCGTGGCGAACAGGAGACCGCCGATGACGGCGCGCCCCAGCGGTGCATTTTGCTCCCCGCCGTCCCCCATTCCAAGCGCCATCGGGAACATGCCGATAATCATGGCCAGGGCGGTCATGAGCACAGGACGGAAACGCGTGAACCCCGCCTCGAGCGCAGCGCTGATGGCGTCTTTTCCCTCCGCCATCTGTTCTCGCGCGAAGCTCACCAGCAGGATGCTGTTTGCGGTCGCCACGCCCATGCACATAATCGTGCCCATGAGGGCAGGAACGCTGAGCCGGGTATGCGTAACGAACAGTATCCAGGCAATGCCGGCGAATGCTGCCGGCAATGCGGAGATCATGATGAAAGGGTCGAGCCAGGACTGGAAGTTGACGACGATGAGGAGGTAGTCTAGCAAAATCGCAAACATCAGCCCCACAAGCAGGCCGATATAGGAGGAGCGCATAGTCTGCACCTGACCGCGAACGATAACTTGCGATCCGCGCGGCAAATGACTGCGATTCGCATCGATAATCCTGTAGATGTCGCGCGAAACCCCTCCCAAATCGCGCCCCGAGTTCGTGCCGAAAATATCGATGACCGGCTGAACATTGTAGTGCGACACCACGGCCATTCCGGTTGCCCTCTGGATGGCCACCAGGCTCGCCATCAGCGACGGAGCTGCGGTCGGGTCTGTCCCCGTGACCGGAATATTCACCAGGTCCTGCAGCGTATCGGCGTTGTACTGTGGGGTTTGGCTTTCGATGTTGTAGCTGACACCAGTCTTGGGATCGACCCAAAATGTCGGCGCCGTTTGAAAGCTGCCGCTAAGAGATACCAACAAGTTTTGCGCGATATCGCGTGCCGAAAAACCAAGCTCCTGGGCTTTGGTGCGCTCGATTCGCAGGTTCAGATAGGGCTCATTGAATGGCTGCTGAATCCGCAGGTCGGCTGTTCCGGGAATGGAGCGGATCTGCCGCAGCACCTCGTTGGCCCAGGCATGGTTGCCCTCGAGGTCCCGGCCTATAACCTGGATATCTATCGGGGCAGGCAGGCCAAAGTTCAGAATTTGCGTGACAATGTCGGCAGGAAGGAAAGCAAACGTCACGCCTGGAAACTGCTTCGGCAACGTGACCCGAAGCTGATCAACATAATCTGCGGTCGGATGGTGCTTGGGCGCCAGAGTCACAAAAACGTCGGCATCCGAGGTTCCAACAGGAGCCGAATTGCTATAGGAAAGATTGATGCCGCTGTATGGCAAGCCAATGTTGTCGAGAACGCTCAACACCTCAGCTGCCGGAATCTGCTGTCGAATCGAACTCTCGACCAGGTCGCAGAGGAAAGCCGTATCTTCAATGCGCATCCCGGTGGGGCCGCGAAGATGAAGCTTGAAGCTGCCTGCGTCCACACTGGGAAAAAAGTCCTGACCCAGCCAGGGAATCAAAAGCGCCAGAGATCCCAGACACGCTGCGATGAAACCCAACAGGAACACGCGCCGGTGATGGAGAACATTATCTAGAATTCTGTGATAGCCGCCACGAAAACGCTCGAACCCGCTTTCAAAGCGCTGCTGCAACCTGACTAGAGGATTACGGCTCGGCGCAATTTCCTCGCCCACCTTCTGATGTCGGAGCAGATACTTCGCCATGGTTGGAACAATGGTGCGCGACAGCAGATACGAAGCCAGCATCGCAAAAACCACCGCTTCGGCAAGAGGCAGGAACAGATAGCGCGCTACTCCGGAGAGCATAAACATTGGAGCAAACACGATGCAGATGGACAGAGTGGACACGAAGGCGGGCGTGGCGATTTGCATGGCGCTGTCCAGCACCACGTCATCCATGGTTTGGTCAGGGTGCAGTTCGCGATTGCGATTAATGTTCTCGACTTCCACCGTGGCGTCATCAACCAGGATTCCGACAGCCAGCGCCAGGCCGCCGAGGGTCATGATGTTGATGGTCTCGCCCAGCGCGCTGAGCACGATAATGGACGTGAGAATAGCGAGAGGAATCGAAGTGGCTATGATCAGCGTGCTTCGCAAACTGCCCAGAAAGACGAGAATCATGAAAGCGGTCAGGCAGGCCGCAATCAGCGCCTCGCGGACCACTCCACTGATTGCTCCTTTGACGAAAATGGACTGGTCCGAGAGCGGATGCATCTTCAACTGCGGCGGAACGGTGGTGGCAATCTGAGGAAGAAGCGCCTTAATGCCTGAAATCACACTCAGGGTGGAAGCATTGCCGCCCTTCTGAATAATCAGCAGCACCGCCCGTTGCCCGTTGACACGGACAATGTTGGTTTGCGGCGGCGAGCCGTTGTGTACCCAGGCAACATCCTCGATGTAAATGGTCGTGTCCCCAATCGTCTTGACCGGAATCCGATTCAGGTCTTCCATAGTCTGCGGCGCAGCATTTGGAACGTTGACCTGGTATTCCGTGCCACCGATTTTGGATGTTCCGGTGGGCAGAATCAGGTTCTGCAGGGCTATTGCGTTCACGACGTCCAGCGCGGACAGGCCTTTGGACTGGAGCGCTTCTGGATTGAGGTCAACTTCTACCTGGCGTTGCTTGCCGCCATAGGGATACGGCACCGCAGCTCCCGGGACTGTAATGAGTTGAGTGCGAATGAAATTGAGGCCGTAGTCATTGAGTTGCTGTTCCGAGAGCCCCTGTCCGGAAAGCGCCAGCTGCAAAACTGGTACACTCGATGCGCTGTACGCCAGGATCAGGGGCGGGGTAGTTCCCGGCGGCAACTGCCTCAACTGGGTCTGCGAAATTGCCGCGACTTGCGCGATTGCGCGCTCAATGTTCGCACTGGGCTGGAAGAAAATCTTAACGACAGCGATTCCATACAGCGACTGCGATTCGATGTGCTCGATATTATCGACGGTGGTGGTAAGCGAGCGCTCGGTAACGTAAACGATCCTGTCGCTGATGTCCTTGGGGATGAGACCGTTGTAGTTCCAGATGATGCTGACCACTGGAATGTCGATGTTGGGGAAAATGTCGGTCGGCGTACGAAAAATGGCAACCAACCCCATCACGAGGATGAGTATGGCCACCACGACGAACGTATAGGGGCGACGTAAGGCTAATCGAACGATCCACATACGTTTCCCTCAGCCGCTTAAGATGCCGATCTGCCGCCTTTGGACAATCAATTTCGCTCCTGCGTTCCCAGCACCGCGGGATGCCGTAGTTTCAAATATTTAGTGACGCAGATGACCGCTCGCGGGTACCTGAAAAATCAAGCAGCTGCATGGAGGAGAATTTTAAGTGACCCTTATCTGACCCACGTTCAAGCTCCCTTTGTGAGAAGTGACGGCGCACGTCTACTGGCCTACGCTAGCTGCTGGTTTAGCAATGTCAGGTCATGGTAGCCGTTCGCTCAGCAAGTCGGTGGCGTTCGTCTTGCGGATACGCGCTGCGGCGACTATTTCGAGGGCTGAATGAGTGAAAAGATCGAGAAGAGTCTGCTGGACATCGACTTTGCAGCCCTGACGGCGAGGAAGTTTAACCCCTCGCCCGCCGCGAGGGAAGACCAAGTGGCCTATTTCTTGCTTGTGGACCGGTTTTCGGACGGGAACGAACGCGGCGGCCACCGGGACAACAACGGAAATCCCGTGCCTTAGGAACCACACCTCTCTATACGAACGACACCAATAGGGTTGACTATGAAGAGTGGTTACGAACTGGCGGCACCTGGCAGGGTGGAACCATCAAGGGATTAAAGAGCAAGTTAGGTTACCTGAAGCGCCTTGGCGTAACTGCGCTGTGGGTGAGTCCTGTCCTTCGCCAGGTCTCGTTCGAACCCACCTATCACGGCTACGGTATCCAGAATTTTCTTGATGTCGACCCCCATTTTGGGACACGCGAGGAACTTCGTGATTTCGTGCAGGCTGCCCACGATCATGGAATCTACATCATTCTCGACATCATCGCCCATGCCGCAGGGTCTGCCGCATCTGCGGGGGAGAAAGGTTCTGCTGCGAGACGAGCATTGGGGAGCAATCGCTTAGAACAAGAGCTAGCAGGCAAACAGTAAAGCGCGCTGGGAGCCGATCTTCAGACGCTTGAATAGATCCAGAACCCGTCAGACTCCTATCTGATGCAGATTCACCACTGTTTCGAATCAGTTCAGCCCAGGTTTTGGCATAGGCGTAATCGTGGCAATTCATAACGGGTTAGCTTGCCTACGTACCTGCGTGGCGGAAAGGAAACGGTTTCCGCACAACCTCCAGCTTGCCGAGAATACGACAGGAATCCGGTTTAGCAGTTCGCATTTCAGATTCAAGTGTGCCCGGCCACGCGATTTGGCCGATCTTGCTACTCCAACCTGGTCCCTGTCATCTGTCGAACATTGCGAGTGTGACGCCCGCTCCGAATCTGGGAGCCACAAATCGTTTACCTTGCATTTCTGATTTTGCGAGTCGATAATGTCGGCACTTCGGCGACGGAACCGAGAGGGCCATGGCCAACATCCACTACAAAGCCTACGCGATGAACGCGATCACTCCCATGAAGTGGTGGAAGACGTGGATCGTGCGCGTCATCCTTCTCAGCTTAGGGGCAATTAAATCGCTGCGAAACGATGTGGTACAACTATCGTTCATTCATTTTGCCCGATGGGTCATCATTAAACGCACTAAGTTTCCCCATGCCGCCCAACAGCAGCCGAAGGAGGAGCTGAAATACGACTATCTGCTGTTTTTCAGTAACTTCAACGGCACCTGGAACCAGTACATCGACGCATTCTCGGCTGTCTTGAGCCGTGGATTGAATGCCATCTGGCGTTGGAGTGAAAAGTTCCCTGGCTCGGTTCCGGTGACGCCTTTCAAGCAATACATCGCGCGCGGGCAGTTCGATACAGATTACTACTACACTGCCTATCCATACGCCACCACCAACGACGTGAAGGCGGCACATCGGGTACAAGCGGCGCTTGAGGCTTTTGAACGGGAGAGCGCGGGTAAATCGCCGGAGGAGTTTGCGCGTTCTTATCTGACCTTCCTGGTGGCAGTCCAACGCGATCTTGGGCAGACTGGCAAGGCGCCGGTAGGTACATAGGAATAGAAAAGAGGGCAGCATGGCGAATCAAAGCGGAAACGTGTACGGGCTGACCATTCTTTCGCCTATTCTGCATGATTCAAAGGCCGAAACTTCACACAATTGCGCCATCCGAATGAAGTTGGCGACGCTGCCTCGCGATGAATTCAGCCCTTTTGCCAGAGTGTCAAGCACCCACATGGCGCGATTGGTAGTGATGGATGACGTGGTGTACATGGGCATGCCTTCCTGCGAGGAACATCTGAAGTCGCAGTATCTTGTCTTCGAAACGAATTTTGACGGTGATCTCGATACCTACCTGGCCCGTATGGCGCGCGAGATCCCAACGGAAGTCGATGGGATATGGCAGCACTGCTGGGGTTATCCGGGAGTACAGGACGTCGGAGCTTTTATCTCCTATATGAAGAAGTGCCAGATCACCACTACGTTCTACTTTGCTGACGTAAACGACAAAACAGTTCAGCAAACATTGAAGGCACTCCAAACGCAGGCTGCAGTTGCGGAATTTATTGAACATAACCAAGGCAGGCCCCCCGCCGAGCTGCAGAAATCCTTTGCCGACTTCTTACAAATGTTGCACGCCGCGCCCCCACCCGTCCCCGGTCGCCCCGGAACTGGCGGGCCGCCTCGCATCGAGACAAGAATGAAGTGGGCAACCAGGAATTAGGCCGGGACAGGGTGGGCAACGCCAAATGAGTAAATTAGACGCGACCGACATTCAAGGATTCGTCCTGCGGGGATACGGCCTCCCCTTCGCACGCTATATGTTTCTCGAGATTGCTGGTGCTCACAGCGGGCAGCTTTTCATTGGTCGGCTCCTGGATCGAATCACGACCGGCGAACATTGGGATGCGGGCAAGCCCGATTGGACGCTGAACATCGCTTTCACCCACAAGGGCCTGGTTAACTTGAAGCTACCGGATGCCTCGCTTCTGAGCTTTCCGGTGGAATTTATTCAAGGCATGAAGGCGCGAGGAGAAATTCTTTCCGACACGGGTAGGAACGGTCCCGAAAAGTGGGACGCAGTCTGGCGCGACGGCCGGATCGACATCTGGCTGGCCGTGAATTCCAAAACCAAAGAGACTCTGGATGCGGTGTGTGCCGATCTGCAAAGACTGATGGGGGAAACGGGTGGGGCCAGGATACTTGACTCGCAGGATGCAGGGGCATTGTTTATCGATGGCCATTGGAGTCCCAAAGAGCATTTCGGCTACACAGATGGGTTCGGCAATCCCGATTTCCTTGGCGTGGAACGTGACACCCAACCCGGCCAGGGAAAACTGAACGCCGATGGCACTTGGGCTCCTCTCGCCACGGGTGAACTTCTGCTGGGATATGCGGATGAAGCGGGCGAACTTCCTGTGGCGCCGATCCCTCACCTGCTCGCCAGCAACGGGACATTCATGGTGTACCGCAAGCTGCACCAGAACGTTGCCACGTTCCGCCGGTATCTGGAAGCGAAGGGAAAGCTCTACTCAGGGGGAACGGAGAAGCTGGCTTCGAAGTTTATCGGCCGCTGGCGTGATGGAACGCCAGTCGAGCTTTCGCCCGACGCACCCAATCCAGAAATCGTAAAAGACAAGCAACGGAACGTAAACTTCACCTTCGGCAACGATCAGGATGGCACGCGCTGCCCCATTGGCGCGCATGTACGCCGCATGAATCCGCGGGACACGTTCGGTTTCAACGGCCGGCTGATTAACCGCCGCCGCATCACGCGTCGCGGTCTGCCGTATGGGCCGTACGTGCCGGAGGTCCAGCCGGTAAGCGACGCCGGCGAGCACGGAATCATTTTTATGGCGCTCAACGCGAGCCTGTTCCGGCAGTTTGAGTTTGTCCAGCAGCAGTGGGTGGAGTACGGCAACGATGCTCGTCTTGGCAATGACAAAGACGTGCTGATGGGCAACCACGAAGGACGTGACCGATATACGATCCAGGGAACGGAAGACCCCAAAAATCCGCCGTTTATTTGCGGCGGTCTGCCGAACTTCGTGGAGCTGCGCGGCGGAGACTATTTTTTCCTGCCCAGCATGACAGCGCTACGCATGATCGCCGCGGACACCGTGGATCCTCGGTAAGAGAAGCGATGAGGGCCTATCGGGGTTCAAAACCAGATTTTGTCCAGAGCGACGGGCTATCCGGAAGTAATCCCGCCGACTCCTGAGCAACGGGGCGCCTCCCAGCCCGATAGCGGGCAAACTGGAGTGTCATAACCATGTGATTTCAGCACAATCCAATTTTCCAAGATCTCGCCCTTAATACCAGTGACTTAGACGCCCCGCTCAGGAGGGATTTTCAGCACATTCGAAGGGCGTTGGGTTGTCCAGCAGCTTCTTCCAAGAACGTCCTACACGGGCGCTGCACAAACACGTGACTGTTCGGTGCTAGCGTCCGGCGTTCCGGCTTTTCCAAAACTACTTGTTTTTGGAAGAGACCAATTTCGGAAAGCCAGTGTCCGGATTGCCGACGCTCCGCCCAGAACGATCGTACGCATAAAGGCAGAGCACTCGTTGTCCGGCATCCAGGGCGAGAAGCCGCCTGTGCGGTTATGGCAGACTAAAGGCCACAAGCGCGTCACTCAGGGCCTCCTCCGTGATCTTAGGATGCCCGCCTGCACCGATAATCACGTATTGTCTGCCTTTCAGACTGTAGGTCATTGGAGTGGCGTTGCCGCTCGCTGGAAGCTGCGCCTTCCACAACTCTTTTCCAGTCTCGACATCAAAGGCACGAATATAGGGATCAAAGGTGCCAGCAATAAATGCCAGGCCACTGGCGGTCACGATCGGACCACCGAATCCAATCGATCCCGGTGGAATGGGCTCGTGCCCACCCCCGAAATACTGCATTGACCCAAGCGGAACCTGCCACTTGATTGTGCCTTCTTTCATGTCCACGGCGCTGAGCATACCCCATGGTGGAGGGCTGCACGGTAGATCGGACGAGGTTTGGAGAAAACGGCGGTACATTCCATATGGAGCCCCTGTTTGGCGTGCATAGTCTCCATCTTCGCCGCTGCGCGCAGCATCTTCTAATTTCTCGCGTGGAATCAGCTTCGCCACTGCAGGAATACTATTCGTCGGCACCACCAGCAAGTTGTGCTGAGGATCAAATGCGTAACCGCTCCAAGTCATGCCCCCGATGTTTCCAGGAATTACCAACGTGCCTTGGAGGCTAGGTGGCGTAAAAATGCCTTCATTGCGAAACCCTCGAATCCAATTTCGGCAGGTCTCACGATCTACGGGGATAGCGCCCCAGGCCGCGTCGGCAGAGAGCGTCTGTGGAGTGAGTGGCGGAGGCGCAACTGGAAATGGCTGCGTCGGAGACGTCATTTCGCCTGGGATGTCACTTTGCGGCACAGGCCGTTCCTGTACCGGGAAAACCGGCACGCCAGTATCACGATTCAGCACATAGAGAAAACCTGTCTTATTCCCCTGTACAACAACCGGGACATCCGTCCCGTCCCGTCGCAGAGTTGCCAATAACGGTGGCGAAGCGGTGTCGTAATCCCAAAGATCGTGGTGTACGAGTTGGAATCCCCAGACGAACTCTCCCGTCTTCCCACGGAGCGCTACAACTGAATCCGCCCACTTGTTGTCGCCGGGACGTAGCCCACCGTAGTAATCGGGACTGGCGCTGCCCGTGGGAATGAATACAAGATCGCGTCCAGTATCCACAGCCATGATGCTCCAGGCGTTGCCTGCACCACTTTGCCACGCCTTTCCTGTACCGTTGCTTGCGCCGGGAGACTCATCGTTCTGCCCGATTGGATCCCAGCTCCACCGCAAAGCTCCAGTCCGCGCGTCGAAAGCTCTGACTACCCCACTGGCCATGTCAACTCGATTGTTGTCATTGATCGCCGAACCAACGATTACGAGATCATCGATTACCGCAGGTGGCGAGGTCATGTGATATTTGCCGGCGACATAACGCGCCACATTGCGGAGAGACACTTGGCCATTTTCGCCGAAGTCAGCGCAAGGGATGCCAGTGCCAGCATCTAGCGCGATTAGGCGCGCATCAAGTGCGGCTTCGTAAATCCGGCGGCGGCATGGCCTTCCGGTCCCTGCAGCGGCCATCGGATCGAGCCAAGTCGCAACACCACGATTCACGAGAGCGTCGCCATAGTCCCAGGTCGGGTCGATCTTGGGATCGTAGGCCCACCGGAGAGTTCCCGTCTCAGGGTCAAGCGCAATAACGCGATTAAAGCCGGTCGTCAGAAACAGAGTTTCATCAACCAGAATCGGTGTGGTCTCAAATCCGCTCCGCTGCTTGCCATGTTTGCCGTCCGAGACGTCTCCAGTATGGAATGTCCAGGCAACCTTGAGCTTCGACACGTTTCCCCGATTGATTTGGGTAAGTCCGGAATAGCGCATCCCGCCGGAGTGCCTCCGTAATAGGGCCAATTCCCATCAGTTGCAGTTTGTCCCAGCAACGTCGCGCTAAAGAGGCAGCAAGCAAAGGGCGAAAGAAAACGTAGAACGAGGCGGGTTCTTTTGCGCATATACCGAAGAGATTAGCAGATTGGGAGCAAATGACCCGGCAACCCGGAAACTGAGACGCTTGGAAAGGCATAAACGCGGGACGTTAGCAGCGATAAGTCAAGTGTTTGTGCGGTACCCGTGCAGAAGGTTTTTGGAAAACGCGCTCGACAACCCAACGCCCTTTGAGTGTGCCGAAAATCCTTGCTGGAGAGGCGTCTCAAACCACAGGTTCTACGGGCAAGATTTTGGAAAGTTGGACCGTGCCGGAATCACATGGTTTCGGACCGCGCATTCCAGTCGCAAAGCACGTCGCTTCTGCCAACTTCCCACAAGCCGGTGTCTGGGGAGTTGCGGACAATTGGCACTTCCGCGCATAGCCAACTATACGTTCAAGTGGATTGCTTTCGGCCTGGCGGGTGAGCTGCTGACTCTGCAACTGTGAGTGTAATGGCGATTTATCGCTAGTTATCAAACCGTTGCAACTCGTGGACATCGAGTTCTTCATTGCCAAGAACCTGTCGCGGGGCTAGATCCTCAGCCCGAAGCGCGCGAGCATCAAGAAAGAGCCGCCGGGTTCGAAACCGACGGCTCAAGTTTTCGGCAGGGTTATCGAGTGTTAGAAGGTCTCGCGCAGACCGAATGCCATCACTCGCGGTGAACCCAGACCGAATACACCGGTCCCGAGGCTAGTACGGTAGATCAGGTCTCGGGACCAAGCTCGCTGGTTGGGTGGCCCATGCACATACTCGGGGACGAATCCTGTGATCACCAGA
This sequence comes from uncultured Acidobacteriaceae bacterium, assembly GCA_963823635.1. Lineage (GTDB taxonomy): Bacteria > Acidobacteriota > Terriglobia > Terriglobales > Acidobacteriaceae > Bog-257. The sequence continues at coordinate 137,111 of CAWGMV010000018.1, forward strand.
AGTGGACGAGTCCGAATCTCTGCAAACTCTGTTTGCCAACGTTCGCGGCAAACTGGAATGCGGGTGTGTAGGTGCGATGTCTGCAACCGACTTGCCTATGGGTCCGTATATCCCCCCACCTGACATCCAGGTTTCCTGCGTCCCGGTGCCGCAGAATTAACCGTCAACTGGTGATACCGGTTTACCCCAGAGCGGGCCTACGGCGTCCGCAGGAAGCCGTGAAACACCCCGTTCGCGTCCTGTAAGAATCCGGCGATCTCCCCAAACAGGTTGGGGGTTTCCGGAATGGTGCCCTCCTGAGCGGGGTTTTTTGACGCCCCCGGAGCGTCGAAGGTGGTGATGCCACCGGAAGGGCTCCGCACGAAGCCGTGATTCACACCGCTCGAGTCGATGTAATTTCCAATTACCTCCCCGAACAGGGTGTTGCCCTCAGGCTCGGTGCCTTGGCCGGAACCTGTTCCCGCCCCCGGAGCGTCGAAGGTCGTGATAGCGCCGTTCGCAAGGCGCACGTAGCCGTGAAGCACGCCGTTCGAATCAATGTAAGGTCCCATGATCACCCCCAGGTCGTTGATGCCTGAGCTCTCGGTGCCCTGGCCGGAGCCCGTGCCTGCGCCCGTCACGTTGTATTCGGTCATTGTGCCATTGGCAGCGCGCAGGTAGCCGTGAAGCACGCCGCTCGCGTCAAAGTAAGTTCCCGTGAGCGCCCCCTCCACGTCGATGCCGAGCACCGCTGCGGTAAGGGTGAATACGGAGCCCGTGGGATCGAATGAGGTGTAGGTGGTATAAGGCGGAGCGGTCACGAAGCCGTGAGACACACCGCTCGCGTCAGTGTAGTTTCCGGCGATCTCCCCTTCCAGGTTGATGCTCGTCGCGAAAGTGCCCTGGTTGGCGCTTGTACCCGCGTCCGGTTCGTTCAAGGTGGTGAAGGTCCTGTAAGGCGGAGCGGTCACGTAGCCGTGAATCACGTTGCTGGAGTCACGGTAGAAACCCACAATCACCCCGAAGGCGTTGTTGCTGAAAGCGTAAGTGCCCTGGCAAGTCTGGGGGACAAAACAGTTGGCACCGATGTCGGCTGTGCCTGCGCCCGGAGCCTCGAAGGTGGTGAAGGTGCGGGGCGATGTGCACCCCGAAACGCACACGAAGGTGTGAACCACGTTGTTTGAGTCTGCGTAGAATCCCAGAACGGCCCCCTCCAGGTTGATACTTATGCCCGAGGAGCCCTGCCCGGAGCTTGTACCTGCGCCCGGAGCCTCGAAGGTGGTGATGTGTTGAGCGCTTGCTAAACCACATGCAAGAACTAGGACGCTTACTACTTTGCAAAGCTGCAGTCGATTCATAACTCCTCCTGGGTTGATTTGGAAATGGGTGGTCATACTGGAACTCCTTGGAAGCAGTGTTTAGTGTTTCGTTGTTCTGTGTAGGACTGTGAGAGATTGCTTTCCGTACCTTAGAACTGAGCATGTGGTGTTCCACGTTCACAACGATTACGTGAGACAACAGGCCCAACACTTCAGAGTTCGAAAACGAGTGGCGGACTAACAACCTTCTTGGACGACCCCAAAACGGCTAGAGCGACTGTTTCTTCAACTTTTCATACACACACTCGCGAGAGGTTACTAAATTCGAGAACGCGGAGCAGCCAGGAGTCAGGCAGATCATTGCGATTGACTTTCAAATGGTTAACATACATACTGGTTGGTATGTTAGTCGGTCGCGAGAGAAAGCGAAGGTTCCGTGATCCAGAGCGTACACGGGAACGCTTGCTGCGAGCGGCATTTCGGGAGGTCTACAGATCAGGCTTCCAGAGTGCGGGCATCAATACGATTCTGGCCGCCACCAATGTCACCAAGGGGGCGCTCTACTACCATTTCGAGAGCAAGGAAGCACTAGGATATGCCATCGTCGAAGAGATCATCGCAAAAACTGTTCGCGACAAGTGGTTGCGTCCTCTGCAGCACAGCAAAAACCCTATCGATGCTTTGATCGACATTGTTGAAGCTACCTCAGTTCGGCCAAGGGACGTGCGGAGCGGTTGTCCCCTGCTCAACCTGGCGCAGGAGATGTCTCCTCTGGATGAACGATTCCGCAAGCGATTGGAGAGGATCTTCAACGGCTGGCAAGAAGGCATTGCCACGGCTTTGCGGCGGGGACAGTCTCAAGGGACGGTTCGCCACGACTTGGTTCCAGAAGAGACTGCCAGCTTTCTGATCGCGACATACGAGGGCTACACCTTGTTAGCAAAGAATGCCCAAGATGCGACGGTGTGGGAAGTGGGAATCAGAAATATCGTGGGGTGGCTGAGGTCTCTTCGCGCGCTGGGCAACCGCAAGCGGGGCTGATCGCCGTCGATCCCAACGGGGTGGTTTGACACTACCGGTTCGCATGCTCGGACAATCAGCATCGCGATCGGGCGAAGCGCTTCAAACTTTATCCTGAAAAGGAGAACGAACAATGACAAGGATCGCAGTGTCGCGCAGGAATCTGCTCGCAACGGGAACCTGCGCGCTGGTTGGTGCCGTGAGCCTGCCGGGACTGGCAAGTGCCAGCGCATTGGGAGGGCAGAACTTAACGAACGAGGAGGTAGTCCGGAAGTGGTACGCCGCCTGGGAGAAGAAAGACTGGGGCCCGGTGGATAGCCTGCTCGCCGATAACTTCACCTTTACAAGCGCGGCCGGCGACGACCACATCAGCAAGAGCACTTTCAAAACGCGATGCTGGGAAACACAGATCGATTTCATTGGACATTTTGACCTGGAGCGAATCACCACTGGCGCGGAGGATGCTTTTGTGAAGTATCTTTGCCACACCAAGGACGGTAAATCGTTCCGGAACGTGGAGTATCTCCGAATCGAGAACGGAAAGTTGCAATCCATTGAGTGTTATTTCGGCGCGCAATCCAGCTTTCCGTCAGCGGTGAGCACTGGGCAGAAGTAACCCACGGGCCTGGAAGGTAAGGCGTGGGGTGCCAATCTGCCGAAATCACCGGTGATGCTGGATCCACAATTCAAAAGCGCTCGACCCATCGACGTGTTTGTCGTTCCCGTGGGGCAGGTGGTCAGACGGATCCGCTGCTCCGGTTATGTAGGACCATTTCATCTAGAAGCAGTGCACTCGTCATTCTCACTTCGGGTAGCAGGAAGTCGAAACGAGAGAGCAAGGGGTTCCATCATGAGCGCCCGCGAAATTCAGGATCAGAAGGCCATTGCACGTGAGATGTTTGTTCAACAAGCTGCTCAGGTTAATGCGGACGGTTCGGCTAGCCCACTGCGGGGAGCTAGGATTTGCTCCACCAAGAGTAGAAGGGATTACACTCTTGAATCGACAGCGGACGAGTTCTGCGAAGCTGCAGATACATCATTGCTTCCGGTAATCCGAGATGATGCTGCAAACCTCACGCGAGTCTTGCGGCAGTTGGAGGTCATAGCAAAACGACAGGCGCCACGAATCGCGTTCAAGGCAAAGGGTAGCATCCTACTCTTGGATTTAGCCGACATCTTGGCAGTGCAAGCCGAAGGTAATTACGTTTCGTTGCAACACCGACCTAATCCCTATTTAGTGCACGAGTCCCTCACGTCCATGGCGGAGAAGCTCAAACCCTACGGTTTTATTCGCATCCACCGCTCGGTCGTCGTGAATATTTCGGCGGTGGAGGAGATCCAACCTTTACCGACGGGAGAGTACAGGCTGCGTGTAAAAGGCGGGAAGGAATACTTGGTAACGCGTAAATACAAAGACAACCTCAGAGATCTGGCTCAACTGTGGATAGGCTCAGAGCGGCTTTGCGGTTAACAGGCAGCCAGAGGCATTACCTCGTTATTCCATCGTAGCCCTCCGATCTCTTTACGGAGAGCTCAGAAGAACATTTTTCTGAACGTGAACTCGTGGAGTTAGATGCGGCTATCTGCTGGGAAAATTACCGAGCACAATTTAATCGCACGTTTGCCGTGGAAGCTGAGGGTTCTCAATGGGCATGTTCTGCGCCCTACCAAGCCAATGGCCAAGATGAAGGATGACGGGCCACCCGGAAGTTGGCCTGTTCGGAGTCAACTTGACGGGAAACGCCCTACCGTAGAAATGGATTCACGTTGTCCAGAAGTCTTCTTCTGGGAAGCTGGGCCGAAACCGTTTCTTTTCGACACGAACCAGCTGGATGTCGGCAAACAGCCAATCTGCAGAGGTTTACCTGTGCCGCAAAGCTCTTCGCAACATTATTAGATCTATCTCTTGCCTTTCAAATGATTCGGGTGGAGTTCAAAGCAGAAGGACAGTAAGGGTACGTTCGGAGGGTTGCAAGCCCCCGCAACCAAGCTATTTTGTTGAATCATCCGGGCCAGGGCCTCCGGCGCTGGCCGATTGTGTTGTTAATCAGCGGCGCATGGATTTCATCCGCCATGGGCATCGCGGTCGAAGCGGAACACGTACCGCAACAGTCCGGCGTTGACCGCGAGCAACACGGTGGATCCGGCGGCAGCGGGAACCAGGGTCTTGTATTCTCCGCTGAGCAGCGCTTCCATGGAGACCGTCAGCAGCCAGAGCTGCAGCACGACGGCTGAAGCGACGAGCGCAAGAATGGCCGAAAACAGCGTTGTTCCCTGCCGCCGCAGACTCATCACGCCTCCATTCCAACGGCGAAGAGTTTGTCGCCCCGCTGCTCGATTTGCACGCGCGGCAGCGCACGGGTTGGCGGACCGGCAATCGGCTGGCCCGCAAGGTTGAACAGACCGTGATGGCACGGACAGAACAGCGTTCCCCGCCTTGTCGTACACCACGGCGCACGAAAGATGCGTGCATACCTGCGAATAGGCTACCAGCTTTCCTTCCGGCGTGCGCACGGCGATGCATGGGTCCTCATCTGTGGGATAACGAAACAGCATCGAGCCGCTTTGCTCCAGCGATGCTGCGGAACCGATGTAGCGCTCGGCGTGCGAACCGCGATGTAAGAACCTGCTGGCCAGCGCCGTCGCCCAGTTCGCCGACCGCCAGCAGCAGCGAGCCCAGGGTGAGAAACTTCACCATCTCGCGGCGGCTTACGTAATGGTCGCCTTCCCATTCGATGGGAAAGTCCTGCCGCCACTTGGGATGTGCCTTCGCGCCCCGAGCAGCCTTGTTCAGACTCAGTGTTCATCCCACGCTCTCCAACATCAGTGCTACATCATAAGGGTCTTCCGGCAAGGCGGCGGGCGTCGGCGAAATCTGCACCAACTCGACATTCACGCGCTCGACCTCACGCGGCACGATCACGAACACTTTGGTCGTCACTTCTTCTTTGCCGAACTTCCAACGGTTGATGGCGATACCGCGCCGGGTGCGCTGGATCTCTTCCGCGGTGGCGAAGGTCAGCGCCTGCGAAGGGCAAACCGTCGCGCACATCGGTTTCTTGTCCACGCTGGTGCGGTCGTAGCACATGTCGCACTTCATCATCTGGTCGATCTCGACCTGGTACTTGGGCACTCCGAAGGGGCACGACAGCACGCAGTTGGAGCAGCCAATGCAGCGCGGCTTCAGCGAGCTTTGCACCACTCCGTCGGGCGTCTTCTTGATGGCGTCGGCCGGACAGACTCGCGCGCAGATCGGGTCTTCGCAGTGCATGCAGACTTGCGGCGCGGTCTGCACGCTCTCGCGCCGCTGGATGGTTTCCAGGTGAATCATCGAGACGCCGCGATGCGTATCGCACTCGGCGCAGGCCTGGACGCATGACTGGCATCCAATGCAGCGCGAGTAGTCGATGTAGAAGGCGCGCTCGCTCAACGAATGCCTCCGGCCTGCACCTCGAGTTGCGCGATAGCATCGGTCGGTTGTCTCCGTCTTAGCTCACGCGAACCGCGCAAATCTTGAACTCCGGAATATTCGACACGGGATCGATGGCGCGAATCGTCATGTTGTTCGCCGAGCGGTCAAGCGGCCAGTGGTAGGGAATGAACACCGTGTCCGGCCGGATGGTTTTGACGACCTGCGCGTGTACAACAACGCTTCCGCGGCGGCTCTCGACTTTCACATAAGTCGCCATCCTGCACGCCAAGTTTCTCGGCGAGCCGGGGATGCATCTCGCACATCGGTTGCGGATACTGGTCCAGCAGTCCGCCGATGCGGCGCGTCTGCGTCCCCGAGAGGAAGTGCGACACTACGCGCCCGGTAGTGAGGATGATGGGATATTCGTCATCCGGCATCTCGGCCGAAGGCCGCCACTCGATGGGAATGAAGTGCGCTTTGCCGTCGGGGTGTCCGAACTTGCCGCCTTCATATAGGCGCGGAGTGCCCGGATGACCGACCTCCGGACATGGCCAGAAGATTCCGTATTCGTCGTCAATGCGTTCCCAGGTGATGCCGTAGTAGTCGGAGACGCCGCCTTTGGATGCGACGCGCAGTTCCTCGAAAATGTCGCGCGCCGAGCCGTAGTTGAACTTATCGCCCTGGCCGAGGCGCCTCGCGATTTCGCAGATGATCTTCCAATCCTCGCGCGCCTCGCCAGGAGGACTGACCACCTTGCGGTGACGGATGACACGGCCTTCGACATTGGTCGTCGTGCCTTCGTCTTCCTCCATCAGCGAGCCCGGAAGCACCACGTCGGCGTAGCGCGCGGTCTCGGAAAGGAAGAACTCGATGTTGACGTAGAACTCCAGCTTCTCCAGGGCGGCACGAGTAAAGTTCGCGTCCGGCAGCGAAACCGTGGGATTGAAGCAGATGGAAATCAGCCCTTTGATCTTGCCTTCGTGAATCGCCTCGACCAGCGGAACGGCAGAGAGTCCCTTGCCGGGAATCGATTCTTCCGGAACGCCCCACACGCCGGCGATGTACTTGCGATGCTCAGGGTTCGAGATGTCGCGGCTGCCGGGCAGTTGGTCGCACTTCTGGCCCTGCTCGCGGGCGCCTTGTCCGTTGCCCTGACCGGTGATCATGGCGTAGCCGCAGCCTTCGCGGCCGATGCGTCCGCTGGCGACCACGAGGTTGATGGCAGCGATACAGTTGTCCACGCCCTTGGTGTGGTGCTCGATGCCGCGCGCGTGCAGCAGGAAACTGGTCGGCGCCGGCCCCCACATCTCGGCGGCGCGGACGATCATCTCCGGCGGCACACCGGCAATCTTGGCCGAGTAGTCGGGCGTGTACTTCTTCACGCTCTCGGCCAGCTGTTCGAAACCGGTGGTGTGCTGTGCGATGAAGTCGCGGTCAATCCAGCCGCGTTCGATCATGACGTGCAGCATTCCGTTGAAGACGCCGATGTCGCCGCCGGAACGCACCGGGATGAAGAGATCGGCGTTGCGGGCGATCGGCGTCATTCGCGGATCGAGGATGATCAGCTTGCCGCCATTCTCGCGCGCCTGCCACAGATAGTCGGTGGTAATCGGGGCACATTCCGCGATGTTCGCACCCGCCACCAGAATGACTTTCGCCTTCGGGATGTCGGACCACGGGTTTGCGCTGCGATCAATGCCGAAGACCTTCTTCGAGGCAGCTCCCGCGGAAACCATACACAGGCGTCCGTTGTAATCGATGTTGGCGGTGCGCAGCGCAACGCGCGCGAACTTGCCCATCAGGTATGCTTTTTCGTTGGTGAGTGAAGCGCCCGTCAGAAGTGCAAATGCATCGTTGCCGTAGGTCTGCTGGATGCGCTGGATCTCGCTGACCACGCGGCTGAGCGCCGCCTCCCAACCGATGGGCTCGAAACCTTTTCCCGCGACCCGCTGCAGCGGCTGCTTAAGCCGGTCGGGGTGCTCGTCCTGCATGTAGCGCTTCACGCCCTTGGGACAGAGCTTGCCGTGGTTGAAGGGAAAATCCTCCCAGGGCTCCCATCCCACAACCTTGTTGTTGCGCACACGCAACTGAATGCCGCATTGCTGCCCGCAGAAGCAGCAATGGGTTTTGACCATCCTGTCTTCTTCTTCGCTCGCCACCCAGCCGCCGGCAGGAACGCGATTGAGCGTCGGGCCGAACTGCTTTACCAATTCCGGAATTTCAACTGGAAGTTTTGCCATAGATCAAAAGCCTTCGAATCGCTGTACCTCCGCCTCGGGAGTGCGCCACAGCCCATCTTGCGTGAGCGCCAGATTCTTACGGCGGCATTGCGGACAAACATCCTGATAGTGGGTGCCGTCTTCCATCCGGTAGCAGATGCCAAGCGCGCTCTGCACTGCTTTCAAATCGCCAATCTGCAATTGGGTTGCGAAGGGTTGGCCGCAACGCGCGCATTCTGCCTGCCCGCCTTCTTCTCCGGCGCGCTTGTAGAAATCGATGCCCATCTGAGCCGGGCGCTGAAAGATGTGGAAGAACTTTCCGAAGGGCAAATAAAGCAGCGTGAAGATCACGGTCACCGCGTGCAGTTGCGAGAGGAAGACGTAGTACAAGCCGCGCATCAGATGGGTAGACACCGTAAGGAACAGGCCGGTCACGGAAATCGCGAACAACAGAATCAGCGGCAGCAGATCGTTGGAAAACTGTTGCACGCTCATGGCGCCACGGTCGCGGCCGCGCCGCCACATGGCGACGAAGACGCCGATCAGCACCATCACGGCGCAGATATCGAGAATGTTGAATGCCAGCGGCGCGAGGACACTGTCCAGCGGAAAGCTGGCCACGTGAATGCCGAAAACGAACGCCCGATAGATCTGCTGATTGTCGGGGGCGGTTTCAAAGCGCATCCATCCGAACGACAGCGGAAAGGTAACCGCAGCCGCGATCAGACAGCCCCACGCCAGAAACCAGTGTGCCGTCCAGCGCGTCTTAGAGCGCTTCTCGATGAAGCGTTGCAGCACGACATTGTTCCAGAAAATGCGCCCGAGGCGCGCAAAGTTTGCAGCAAGCCGCTTGGGTTCCAGGAAGATCTGCCACCCGCGAAACCAGTACAGGCGGGTCGGAGGGCGACGCAGCCACATCGCGTAGCGATAGCCGAGACCGAACGCCGAAAAGACGGTCGCTCCGGCATAGGAGACCAGCGCGGGATCGAAGTCTTTGAAGCCGCGGCTGCCGACTACAATGCCGACGATGAGCGCGGCAGCGGCGATCAGGCCCCAGGCCAACGAGTGCGCCGTATCGGAACCCCGCGGCAAAAGATTAATTGGCTTGAAGCCATCCATAGGTCAGGTACAGTTGCGACTGCCAGCTTACGCGCAGCCGAGCCACGCAGCAAAACCAGCAGGCACGCGAGAGCGAACGCGCTGAGCAGAACAAAGCCGAAAGTGAACGTCCCCGTCTGCTGCTTGATCACGCCGAGCACCAGCGGCGGGAAGAAGCCGCCCAGTCCGCCGGCTGCGCCGACCAGTCCGGTCACGCCGCCCACCGACTTGGGGAAGTATTCCGGGACTAGCTTAAACACCGCGCCGTTGCCGAGACCGATGGAAGCTGCCATGCCCAGTGCGCCAATGGTGAAGGTGGACATCAATGGACACGCCAGAAAGACGGCAAACACCGCAGTGGCGGGAAACACCCATTTCAGGATCGTGCGCCCTCCAACTTTGTCGGCCAGCACACCGCCCGCCGGACGCAGGGCCGTCGCCAGCACGACGAAGCCGGCAGTGCGGAAGCCCGCATCCTGCGGCGTGAGCTTGAACACTTCGGTAAGCAGCGTAGGGAGGTACACAGCCATCGCCACGAACCCGCCGAAGGTCAGGAAGTAGTACAGGCTCAGCACCCAACTGCGGTTGTCGTTCAGAGGACGGACGATCTCGGCAAAGGATTTTGCCGGCCCGCGGTTGGGAGCATTGCGCGCCACAGTGGCAAAGATCACCAGCCAGATCGAGAGCAGGACGCCGAACGTCCAGAAGCCCCACTTGAATCCAATCGCCGCTGCCAGCACCGGCGATCCATACGCCGCCAGCGATTGGCCGATGTTGCCAGCGCCGTAGACTCCGAGCGCGAAGCCTTGGCGCTCCGGCGGATACCATCCATTCACAAACGCAACCCCAACCGAGAAGCTGGCCAGAGCGACGCCGATGAAGAATCCGTAGGCGAGCAGTTGCGCGTAGTTACTGACGCCGCCCATCAGAAATGCCGGGATGATGGAGAACACCATCACCAGGCTGAAAACGATGCGACCACCGAAGCGGTCGGTGAGGATGCCAAGCGGGATGCGTCCGAGCGAACCCAGCAGCACCGGGATGGCAATGGCGACGCTCTTCTGCACGGGGGTCAGGGCCATGTGCTTGCTGATAATCGGCATCATCGCCGACATCGAACCGAAGACGGCAAAGCACAGGGCAAACGCGCCGGTGCCGAGTGCGAGCTGAAGTCCTGATGAAGACCGGTTCTGCATTTGAAGACTCTCCCTTCTTTATTATCGTAGTACGATACTCTTGCGGGGTCTAAGACTTTGTGGCGGCCTGCCCGGCCCAGTTACTCAAGGTGCGGAGGTGCCGGGGAGGGCCGCTCCGCATTAGTGTGCCTGTTCCATGGCAATCGCACGGGGGAACAGGATGTTGTTCTCCAAGTGAATGTGCTGATGCAGATCGGTCTCAAGTTCAGCCAAGGCCTTGTAGAGTGTCTGATAGCTGACGCACGCATCGGCCGGAGCCGCGTAACCGCCGCTGGCTTTGCGCATGGCACGCAATGCTGCCCCGGCGGAATCATGCTCGTGCATCACCATTGAAACCGGATTTTGTACGCTACCGAAAGGCGGCGGCAGGATGGGTTCCTTCTGTAGGACGGATTCCTCCATGAGCACGATGTAGGGAAACAGCATCATCTCTTCTTTCATCAGGTGCATGCTTATCTCATCGGCGAGACCGCGGAAGCTGGCTTGGATGATCTGGAGTTCGGGATGGTTCTTACCATGCACGGAGCAAACTTTATCGAACAGTGGAGCGAGCCGGGTGATCTCCTCGCGGGTGTACTTGTGATGAGTATTGGCGATGTGGGCAATCAGGTCGGCAAGCGGTTCCTGCTGCCAGTCGCGGTCCTTTCCGCCCGGTTGTGATGCCAATTTCGCCGCTGCCAGCGAGTCCAGCACTTCGTCTATCGGCAGCTTAGCTGCGCGACAGGCCTGTTCGAGGGATTGGTCACCACCGCAGCAATAGTCGATACCCAGCTTTTCAAAGACACGGGTCGCGGCAGAATTTTCCAGGGCCAATTCCCGGACGGTTTTCTCGGTAGTCACGCTCATCGTATTCTCCTCGCGGCCCGGCTCCATGCCTTGATGGCCGCGCTTGGTGTTTTCAGGTTAGCGGAGCAGCGGCGGCGTGCCGATGACTTTTGTCACAGCCATCGCGAACGCTCTGGTGAGGGATGAACATCATCCGGAATGCACAGCGGACCCGAGATGAGGAACAGAGGTTAAAAAATCCTACGCCTTGAGAGTCATTAAGCAGATTGTGTTTCCGCTTCCAACGCTTCCAAACTGCAAATCGTTACACTGCGGCCTTCGATCTTGAGCATTCCTTCCGCCTGCAGCCGCGAAAGGTTGCGGGAAACTAGTTCGCGCACCGTGCCAATCTGCGATGCCAGTTCCTGGTTGCTGATTGGGAGGGTAATTTCCACGCCTTCAGCAGAGCGCTTTCCTTCCTTTCGAGCAAGACGTAGCAAAAAGGAAGCGAGCCGATGACGCACGGTGGTGAATGAGAGTTCTTCGATAATGCCGACCAGTCGGCGCAAGCGAGCGCCCACCATCGCCAGCACCTTAAGTGCAACCTGGGGATGAGCCAGACACAATGCCTGGAAATTCTGTTTGCTTACGAAAAGCAGGGCGGCATCGTCGATCGCGGCCGCCGAGGCCGGGTACGATCCCCCATCGAAGACGGGAAGTTCAGCGATAGAACTGCCCGGTCCGTCAATGCTGAGCACCTGTTCGCGTCCGCCGGCCGAGCTTTTGAAAATTCGGACATGGCCGGACTCGACAACGTAGAGTCCGGAACATGGCTCGCCTTCGCTGAAAATGATCGTCCCCGCTGCGTAATGCCGCCCGACCGCACGCTGGGCAAGGAAATCCAGTTCGTCTTCTGCCAGCCCGGAGAAAATAGCAACCTTCTGCAGGATCTGCGCAGTTGTGGATGTGGATTCCGGCACGGTGGCTATTGTACCGGAGCACTCAGACGAAGCTAGATTGCTCCGGAGAGCAACTATCTTGCTGCCAGCGGAAACCGCGCCGTCAGCATCTTCGGGCGGTTTGTCCGGGCTGCATCCATCGTGCGCCACAGCTCAATACCCCACCACAACAGGGCAATCAACTCGATGAATCCAGTGAAGCCAATAAGTGGATAGGCGACTTTGGGCACAAAATCGGTCAGGACTTGAAGCAAGACACGTCCGGCACAACCCACGTTTAGCAGTAAAAAAGGCACCCACAACGAATTCATTCGCTTCGAGTCGACACCCGCCACAATGGGGACAACGCGCGACGAGACGCCCAGGATCATCATGCTGATGAAACCCACCGTGAAAGCGTGGCGATGCGAACCCATATATGTGTGTGCGAACACCTGATGCGTGAGGACGCCGTAGAGTGGGAACAAGGGCATCATGGCGCAGGAGATAATCAGCCAAACGTACGCCGCGCGAATGAATTTGAACGTGCGGTCCGGTTCCGAGGGCGAAGTAAATACTCCGAGTTGTCGCGCCAGCAGCACTGCCCAGACCGGCATCAGCAGGTAGGCGAGCTCAAGGCCGAACACAAGGTAGAGTTGTTGCGTCGTGAGCAGCAGAACATAGCTGACGATATTAAGCACCAGACTGCCGTTCATTAACCAGAAGATCAGGTTCTGGCGGTCGCGCGCAGGCCGCGTTAAGCCGTACACTTGCGGCACAAAACGCTGGCTCACACCCGCAATGATAAGGGCGGCGAAGCCAAGCAACTGGATATCACGCAGCGGGCCATCGATCAGTGCGATGCGCATGATCAGGTCCTGTTCGCCATGCGCGGTCGCTTTGGCGAAGAAGAAGGCGGCATTCAGGATTGTTCCCAGCAAGAACCACAGAAGAGAGCTGGCGATGAACTTCTCATACGGGTTGTGTGGCTCAATCGACTGCTGCGCCGTGCGGTACAGCACCAGCAGGAAGAGTACGACGGCGGTCACCTCGGCTGCCGCAGAGAAGGCGCCCAGGGCCAGAGCGGAGAGCGAGGGCAGTAACATGTCAGCGGCCATTCCCGTCACAATCCCCGCCGCCAGCAGATAGAAGCTGAGATTTGCCAATCCCGGGCGCCACAGGGTCGTCATCTTGAATCGCGGGAATGACTGGTAGGCGAAGCCCATGACAAACATCCCGACCCAGCCGAAGACCATTGCGTGGGCGTGGGCGTGGATCGAGGGCAGCAGGCGCAATTGCAGGAAACTGCTGCCCATCGCGATCTGCAGCAGGTTGATCGCGCCCCACAGGCAACCGACGGTTAGCACTATCACTATGCCGGCCTTGAAAAAGCGGCGGTAGATGTAGTCCTGAAGCGTCTCTTTGTAGACGTAGGGCTGGTTGGATGGGTGTTCCATCTCGGCATTGATCTCCCGCAGGAGTTCATCGATGTCGGCATGGTGTACGGCTGCGAAAAATGACAGTGGCTCACTGGGTCCGTGCTCGCCGCCACAGCCCTTCAGCCCATGGCGGTCGAAAATCCGGCGTGCATTAGGACAGCGCTGCACAATCTCGGACACGCTGGTGTCGGTGGTGATCTGGCTCATTGGCCTTTACCTCGTTCTAAAAGGGAAAGATATAAGGAGGGGGTGAGCGTGACGATGACTTATGTCACGGAAACAGCATTTCAGATCCGACAAGGACCATGAGTCCTCTATCAGATCGCGCGCTTGGGCGTACTCGATGAATGATGCTTGTTGCCAGGAGGCTTAGCTCCATGGGCGAGGACGTACATGTGCGCCGCCTCTTCGCTCACCAGAAAACCCATTTTTGGATGAGCAGGTTGCTCTGGGTTGCGACACAGTCTCTGAAGGCCACTCTACCCGACCGATTACTCCCGCCCCTTGTGGTTCTTTCCAATCCCCACGTTCAGCCGCTTGATTTTCTGGTTCAGGGTGGAGAGCGGGATGTGGAAGCGGTCAGCGGCCTCGGTCTGGTTCCAGTTGCACTTCTCCAGCATGTCGCTAATGATGCGGCGCTCGCAGTCTTCGATGATCTCGAACAGCGAGGCGTCCGGCGGATGGTCTATGATGGCGAGCTGGCTGCCCGGCCTGTATACCAGCCAGGGTTAGCTACGGCGTGATCTCGAAGATCACTCCGCAGCCGATGCCGTTACACCCTTCTCCTGCCCCAATGCTGGATTCACCATAAAGATTGCCATTGGCATCCATGATCAGGGCCGCTGGCCCGGCCCCGTCGCTACCGCCCGTGAAATCATGCAGGGAGCTGTAGATCCAGCCACTGGCAGTAGGAGTCAATTTGAAAACTACGCCATTCTGGAAAGCACCCGTCCGCTCGGTCGTGCCGTAGAGATTACCGGCCGTGTCCGTAATCACGCCGTTCATCGGTCCACATGAGCCGCCGTTTCCTGGAAAGCTGTAAATCACCGAGAAAACCCAGCTTCCGCCCGAAGGCGTCAGTTCGTAGACTGTCCCACATCCGCTGCCGCCACTCCATGTGGCGCCATAGAGGTTTCCCGATCGATCAAGCAGTAGCTTGCCGGCCGGATTTCCTCCACTTTCTGCTCCGTCGAATTGATACAGAAAACGTTTCGTCCAGCCACCGCCATCTTGGGTGAGCTGAAATACCGTTCCGTAGTAGGACTGACCGCCCTCTTCCGTCGTGCCATACGGGTTGCCGTTTTGATCGAAGGTCACCCCGCTGACCGGCCAATAGCCATCGCTGTGGCCAGTAAATGCATACAGGGCGGTTTCTGCCCAGCCACAGCCTGATGGTGTCAGATTGAAAACCGTGCCGCAGAAATATCCACTGCATCCGTTGTTGCCACCCAGTTGTGTGGTGCCGTAAATTCTGCCCGCCTCGTCGAACACGGGTCCCCCGAAAGGGCTGCCTCCGTCACCGGCTCAGGTGAAGCGGTACAGTATGGTTTCACTCCACGGGCAGAGTGCCGTTTTGCAGGCTGTCGGAGCAGGGGAAAGTTTGAACACAATCCCGCAGCT
Organism: uncultured Acidobacteriaceae bacterium; assembly: GCA_963823635.1. Taxonomy (GTDB): domain Bacteria; phylum Acidobacteriota; class Terriglobia; order Terriglobales; family Acidobacteriaceae; genus Bog-257. Next base: position 152,116 of record CAWGMV010000018.1, read on the forward strand.
AAGCCGACGTCCATCGCGGGCTCCGCACTGACCGAGTCCTCCTCCGACCGAGGTTGTGCCATAGAGGCTGCCATCGGGCCCAAGAACTTCGCCGCTTGGACCATCACCGTCATTGCCGCCGTGGAAGGTATACAGAGTGCTGAATACCCAGCCAGAGCCCTTGTGGGATAGTTCGAAAGCCGTGCCGCAGCGATAGGTCACGCAGTCGCTTCCGCCATAGTACCCACCCTCACTCGATATGCCGTAGAAATTGCCCGCCCGATCCATGGCCAAGCCGTACCCCGGCAGTTCCCCGTCCTCACCGCCGGTGAAGGTGTGAAGGACTGTGACGGTTTGCGCCTGCGCCGGATGGGTTGTAACTACGATCAACGCAAGAATCACGGAAAGGGCCAAAGTCGGTGCGCGCAGGCTGCGGAGAACCACCGAGGGATTTCCCGCTGGGTTCGTCATGGTGGTCTCCTTCACGAATGGAACCGTTAACCGTTACCGGTTTCGAAAAATGGAACTTTACATCCGAATTCCTGGTGTTCTCCCGTAGGAAGAGCGATCTATTCGCGTAATCAGGCCATTCCGTAACCAATCCCAAATGGGCGGTCAGCCATATCGCGACTGCGAAAAGAAGCCCAAAGCTGGTGGCTTACTTCGCGCACCGCCCGCTCCGTAGCAGGGCACGTAATCGAAGGCTGATTCTGCTGGGCGAAAGCGTGAAGTGATGACAACAAGACGAATGCGATGGAGAATGGTCTGACGGTCATGGGATCTCCATCGCAACAGCTTACTATGGGAAATGGGGTTCGGTTTTAGACCCAAGTAGGGATTGCTATCGACAACAGGCCTTTGCGCCCCAGGACCCCAGACTGGCTGGTTTCGGATTCGGGGCGGATGACGGACAAACCGGAGGTCGGCTGTCCGCAGATAGGCTGTCGTGAACACGCCACCTCGCGATCTTGAGCCGAACGGGCCGTTCAGCCGGGATTACTTACGGTATGGCGATTTCACAACAGCTGTCTCTGCCGACATCGCTTCACTCTTCGCCGGTTGTTGTGACGTTTCAGTTGCGAGTTGCAACAAACGGGGTCAGCCCGCGAGAGCTGCCCCTGTGGGTTACGGCTGAAGTTCGATTGCGCCCGGACGGTCAAGCCTAGTGAGGCCGGCTCAGCCTACTACTAAAGCGGCAGCAGGCAGCAGCGTGCTGAAGTTCGTTGGGGCATATCGACCGGTCCCAAAACGTTTCTTTGGATTGGCTAAGGGACATGCCGTCGCAAAGCCCCTCGATTCGCTTCAGCGAACGTTCTTAAGGAGAACACCTTTGGCAACCGACAACGGCACGACGAATACTCCCCAAACCGACCTAAGCCGACGCAACATGCTCAACGGAGCAAAGGAAGTCCCAAAGATGAAAAACACATGATGCATCCTCGCAGCGGCACTCGCTTTCGTGTTCCTAGCATTCGGCGGCCTCACCATCGCCTCGGCGCAGGAGCAGCCGAGCTCCGAGGCTGACATCAAGGCGCCTCTCTTCGGCGGCGTTCCCATGGGGCGCTGGAAGGAAGGGCTCCTATTCCAAGGCATCGCACCCCAGCCGTGGCTGAAGAGTGCCGCGAACTGGTTCCCGCGCACCGAAAACGTACAACCCGATGAGATGCGCATCATCTTCATGGGTAGTGCGCCGTTCATCCGTCCGGGTCAGATGAACACCTCGATCCTGGTCCAGCTCGGCAACGGTGAGAACTTCATTTTCGACCTCGGCGAGGGGTCGGTCGCGAATTACGTCGCGGCGGGCTTCGCGCTGAACGAGTTCGACAAGGTCTTCATCACGCACCTCCACATCGACTACTTCGGCTCGCTGCCGTACATGTACGAATTCGGTGGATGGGCTGGGCGCTGGGACAGGGTCTTCCAGGTGTATGGCCCGTCGGGGCGCACGCCGGAGTACGGCACCACCGCCATGGTCAAAGGCATGAAGCAGATGCTGGCGTGGCATGACGACGCCTTCAGCGTGTTCCCGGTCGGCAAAGGCCACGACATCGAAGTTCACGAGTTCGACTTCCGCGACAATGGTGGAGTCGTCTACGAAAAGAACGGTGTCCGGATAATTCACTGGCAGCGCTCGCACGCCAAGGACGGGGCGTCGGGCTATCGCCTCGATTGGAACAGTCTGTCCTTCGTGTGGACCGGCGATGGGCGTCCCAGCGACCTCGACATTAAATACGCAAAGGGCGTGGACGTTTATGTCACCGAGGCGCAGACCGAGCTCTGCGAGATCAGCTCCGGTGTTCAGGGCGTTCCGCCGTTCCTCGCGCGTTATACCGTTGACACGCACCACACTCCCGCGTACGCGGCGGGCTACCTGGCTAACCAGATCAAACCCCGGCTATTCATGACGACGCATATGCCGTTCGACCCTTACCTCAACGAAGAGACGGTGGCCGAGGTACGCACACACTACCAAGGCCCGTACCACTTCGGAGCGCCCGATGGGGTTGTCGTCAACGTAACCAAGGACAAGGTCTGGGTGCGAGAAGGCATCCTTCCCAAGTTCCCCAACTCACGAGCGCCCCAGTTCGACTTCTCCAACGGACAACTCATCGTTCCGCATCCGCCAACCTCGCGAGAGGAGATCCAGGAGCCCTTCGTGCGCGAGCATGAGATCGATCCGAACCTGTACTACCCGAAGGACTACCATCCCCAGTTGCTGCCGGTGTGGCCCGTGTCAACCGACCTCGTGGTCCCGGTACAAACTATGCCGCCCGCCATGCTGAACAGCATGGGCGAGGCTTGGCGCCAGAAGCAGGCGAACCAGGAGGTGCTGAAGAAAGAGGCGGCAGAGAAAGCGGCGGCGACGAAAGACACACCGAAATGATTCGCTTGTAAACCCGGGGCTTGCGCGTCCGGAGAGCATCGAATACATCCTGCTGGAAACGAGCGTCGTCGCCGATCCTGCCGGAATTCTAGCGACTCTCAGCGATGCCCATTTCGGCCAGCTGACGGGTATTCAGGAAGGTGGACGTTTCGCGGATAGCTGCCGATAACAGCCCATTCCGTAACCTATTTGAACAGGCAGGAACGTTGAGCACTTGCTCGTCAAGCGGCCCAGAAACGGGGTTGTAGGAAGCGAAGGTATTTCAAAGATTTGCCTAGGGTCCGAACCGCTGCCGTGATTATTCTGCCCGGCGGGGATCACCGGTAACCAGAGGGACATTGCGTACTTGAGGAGCGCAGATGCTTGATGGCGGTCTGCGCTGACGTACAGCTCGCCCCAGAACGCGGTTCAAAAGGCCACTGGAGGATTTCGGCACAGTTCACGGAGGCTGTGCCCTCGGCTCCCGCCTTCGGGCGAGTGCCACGCGTAATCTCTTCTCGGCCAAGATAGCCATCCCTGTTCGTCCAGTTTGTCAAGATCGCGAGTTCGTAGTCGCAATATTCCTTGATCTGCCTATCCACGCGCGTACATCACGACACCAGCATCGATCCGGAAACCATTGCCCCGCTGCGAAGGAAGATCCTGGCGTCGCTCTGTCCACAGCCTTCAATCCCCCGGGGCGGCCTGAGGGCATTTCCTAAGGCCGTTGAGGCACTACCAAACACAAGGAGGAGACAGAGAGGGAGACTAGTGCGGGCGTCTACAAAGGCAAACGCCTTGCTTGTGTTCCGCTTCCTTTCGAGGGAAGAAGGGTGTCGGACAGCAGAACGGTGGACAAAGCCAAATTCGCGTCGCTTGCTAACACTACAATACCGAATCTTAACTTATATTATAAGAATCCAAAACCCGCAACAAGAGCCCAAAGTGGCGTTTACTGTGCGAAATATTCACGTTTACTGTGCATAATAGCGATGTTTTGTGTGCAAAAGTGCCGGGGTTGGCACTCTCTCTCGTGCTGTTTATGAGATAACTTGACGTTGTGGTGAAGCAATTATCCATGCCACGCCGGAGTGAAGTGCGCATGCCGGCGCAGCCAACTGGTTGGATAATCCGTGGCCCGAAAGAACAATTCTTTGATAGTTCAGGTACAAAACCGCCCGCCACGCCTGACGGGTCAGAAATGGGCCGCGGCTGCAACAAGATTCGCGGTGCACAGTACGGTACTGTACTTTACCTTCGTAAAATCCAATAAAGTGTCATTCCCGGGAAAACTGTTGCCGTTTGTCAGTGTTTTTCTGATCCCTCGTCCTCAAGATCCGTGGGTCTGGATGCGGGAGTCGGACTGTACGGCACGCAGGACCCTTCGGACATCAGTTTTCGCATTTGCTCCACTGCTCGCGCGCACTCTGCTACCTCGGCCTCATGCATCTGAAAAAGCCGATACTCCCCGACGCGGCATCTCAAGCAGCTGGTCTTGGAATGGAGACTTAAATCGGTTGCACAAGCTGCGCACCGTTTCGACCTGACGATCCAGCCTTGGTAAGTTGCGCTTACTGTGCTGGCCCCTACCTGACCGCCCCAAATGATTCTGAACTGCAGGCAATTCCAGCAGCTCGATGCATGCTACCTTTGGATCCCTTCCAGCAACCTGTGTTAACGCCTGGAAACCGACGTATAGCCGCTGAGTAAAATTAGACTCGCGAAACGGCCACTTCCCCTGGAGGCACTCGTGCTTCCCACGAAAAAAGTTCTTTTGCCTTCGTCCGCGCTTTCCCTCTCTGCGGGCTATCGCCTGTGCGTCCAGTAACCAATTGAGAAATTCGGGTACCTCTTCCTCGCGCAATGGCTGTGACGTCCATGAGTGGATCCGGCGCAGATAAAGCCATTGTTCAGCGAAGCCAAATCCCCAATACTCATTCATAAGCACTTTGGCACCTAATACACAGCAACCCTATTGATTTCGATTTGCTATGGGATTTATGCAATCAGACAGCACTGCGAAGCAAGCTTTTTGGCGTAGGAAACGTGCTGGCTGAGTTGAAGATCTTGATGCCCCCGACGGGAGACACCCCATCTAGGGTCGTGCGATGAGCGATTGCCTAAAGAAAACCGTGGCCCTGTACGCCCGCGTTAGCACTATCGATCAGAACTGCGAAATGCAATTGCAGGACCTGCGGCGCTATGCAGGCCAGCGATTTGGTCGCTACTGCGAGTATGTCGACACCGGCGTTAGTGGCACTCAGCGCAAGCGACCACGGCTGGACGCGCTGATGAATGACGCCCGCAAGCGCGTCTTCGATGTGGTGATTGTGTGGAAGTTCGACCGCTTTGCTCGCTCCGTTAAGCATCTGGTGGACAGCCTGGAAGAATTCCGTGCTTTGGGCATCGATTTCATCAGCTACACCGAGAACGTAGACACCACCACACCCAGCGTCAGCTGCTCTTCCACATCATGGGTGCGGTGGCGCAATTCGAGCGCGACCTGATCGCAGAACGAGTACGCGCCGGCATCGCCCATGCCCGAGCGTTGGGCAAGCACATCGGCCGCCCGCGAGCAGGGATCAATGGGGCAGAGGTCAGGAGCCAGCGAGCGCAGGGCAAGTCGCTCCGCCAGATCGCCGAGGCGTTGAGGGTGCCGGTCTCCAGAGTACGGAGGGCACTGGCTGCGGACGCAGCAAATCCTATGTCTGCGGGGCGGCTGATTAAGGGGTTGAAGATTTTCGCGCAATGACTATACCGCCCATCACGGAAAAGCAAGGCGGGCTAGCCCAGTTAGGAGGCTGGCAAGATATGGCTCGCCGACGTTATCAGAAAGGAAGTATCCGGAAGCGCGGCAAACGCAATCCGGTATGGCAGCTGCAGTGGTGGGCAGATTACATCAATCCGGACGGAAGCCTCGGACGCAGACGGGAATCGACGATTCTTGGTTATGCGTCCGAGCTTACGCGGCGGCAGGCACACAAGCTTGCCGGGGAGCATCTCCGTCCCTTGAACATGGGCAAGGTCACGCCGTTGTCGAACCTGAAGTTGGGGGAATTCGTCGAGCGGCATTTCATTCCCAATGTTCTTCCCACCCTCAAACTCTCCACCCGAAGGCGGTACCACGGCACCCTCAACGTTCACCTCTTACCTGCCTTTGGCGACACACGGCTCTGCGACATCGGGACCCTCGATCTTCAGCGTTTTGTTCTGCAGAGGATGGAGCACGGCTTGGGATGGGAGTCCTGCAGTCACTTGCGCAACCTGATGTCGAAGATTTTCGCCACTGCGAAGAAGTGGAACTTCTTCCCCGGGGACAACCCCGCCCAAGGGGTGGAATTGCCCGAGAAGAAGCCCGTGCGCGAAAAGCGCGTGCTCATGGCAGAGCAGATCGCTCGATTGCTCGCGCAGCTACGGGGGCCTGTTCGAACGATGGTGCTCTTAGCAATTCTTACCGGCTTGCGGGTTGGCGAAATCCTGGCCTTGCGCTGGCAGGATGTGGACCTGGATGAAGGCGAGCTGCGAGTGGTGCAGGCCGTCTACCGGGGCTGCTTGGGCTCTCCGAAGACGAGAGGCAGCAAGCGCACAATTCCACTGCCCCAGGGCGTGACTCTGGCGCTCAGGAAGCTGGCGCACGGCATGGCTCCCGAAGGCTTGGTCTTTCCATCCCGGAAAGGCACGGTCCTCAACGACACAAACTTGCTTCTGCGTGTTTTGAAACCGGCTGGCAAGCTGATTGGTGCGCCCTGGATAAGCTGGCACACCTTCCGGCGTACTCACGCCACCCTGCTGCAATTGGCGGGTGGATCGGCCAAAGACGCCCAGGCTCAACTCGGACACTCTCAAATCACAACCACGCTTGGAATTTACACGATCCCGGTTCCCGCGCATCAGCGCGAGGCGGTAGAAAAACTGTCGCAATTGGTGACGAATGGTGACGAGTTCGCAGGAATTGCAAAACTCGGAATCGGCCAAACTAGGTTGCTACAGTAACTTAGATGGTGGGCGCTACAGGATTCGAACCTGTGACTTCCACCGTGTGAAGATGGCACTCTACCGCTGAGTTAAGCGCCCAGTCTCGAAACCCACCGTATCAAAGCGTAGCAAATTTTTCAGTTTCACGATAGCGACCCCGGCTTGGGACCGACAGGTGTCATTCACTCAAAGAATTCGGTCATCTGATTGGCTGAGCTTGCACCGTTGGGAATGGTGTCGACTCCTAAGGCGGTCAGGCTCAGTCCAAAGAGGCCTCGATGGTCATACTGCACATTCCCAACATAGCCAGGTGTCTGGGAGGGATGCTCTATGAACTTACGGCCGAAACGCATTCCGGCCGCGATAGGTGGGTCTTTCGTCGAGAAAAGCGTCCGTAAGGGAGATGATCTTTAGTGCCCGTTTCAATTGGTCGAGCGTTGCAGAAGTAGTGAGACTGACGACGGTTTCTTCCCCAGGCAGCAGATCGAAATAGTTGTCCGACGGCATCACTTGGAGGTCGCCGAATGAGACGTATAAACTGCGCGCAAGTACCGTCGAATGCAGGGTTAGCGTGTAGTTCGGTGCACTTCCTGTAATAGTGCTGTTGATATCCGGCTTAAGCGGCAATTTCAGGTTACGCATCTTGTCAAAAAACAGCTCATTGTGCGAAACCTGTTCCCCATCAACCTTTAAGTCGAAAACGAGAAGGGCATGGCCAGGATCGGCGGACCCGAGGGCTTCCCTTTCATTGATGCTCAAATACACTGTGCTGGATTGGTCCGGAATTTGTACGTCCTGTGTTTTGTCTAGCAGGGTCTTACCATTGAAGTCGAGCAGGCGCGTCCGAATCTGCCCTTTCGCTGGTTGCAGTTTGTCCGAGATGACATACACGTCCACAACGCCGTCATGAGCAAAGGGCGAGATCAGCAGATCGGAATAGAAACGCCTGGCGTAGTACTGTAATGCCTTCCAGTGGCCGAAATAGTCGATGCTCGACCACGAGGCAACCGGCCAGCAATCATTCAGTTGCCAGTAGAGGGCGCCCATGGTGCGTGGCCGGTTTCGCCGCAGATCTTCCGCTCCCAATTTGATGGCTTCCGCCTGCTGCACCTGACTCACATAGACGAACGAAGCGAAGTCCCTGGGCTCAGGATACTCGCGCAGCATGTAGGTTAGGATGCGCTCATTACCACCATGATTCTTCTGATGTGACTTCATTACTTCGGAATCGATGGTCAGGTCGCCCGGCTGAGCAAAGCTCAGAATAGTTAGCATCTCGGGAAACGACTGGAAGCCGAACTCCGACATGAAACGAGGATTTTGCAGGTTGTAGTTTTCGATCGGCTCCAGCGAGTGCCACACTCCCCAATAATGCATGTCGCCATTGTCCGGGTTGCTGGGTGGCGCCTCGAAGTTGGCGCTGGGCGAACTTGGCCAGTATGGTGTTGGGGTCCCGTATTGCTCAACGACGCTCTTGATGATGTCGTGAAACAGGACTACATAGTCCTGCCAGACGCGCTCGCGTTGTGGTGGAGAAATGGATTCCTTGAAAGCAAGGCGATCCGCCCACGCTAACCATCCCGCTTCTATCTCGTTGTTGCCACACCACAGAACGATACTAGGATGGTCGCGCAAGCGCTTCACCTGGTAAGTTGCTTCCCCCCGGACATTCTGCTGAAAGGGAAGATCGCCAGGAACCATATCGCCGCCGAACATGAACTCTTGCCAAACCATCAGCCCGAGTTCGTCACAAATTTCGTAGAACTCGTCACTTTCGTAGATCCCGCCTCCCCATTCGCGAACCATGTTCATATTGGCGTCGCGCGCCGCCTGCAAGATCTCCCGGTATCGTGCGGCAGGGACGCGACTGGGAAAGCTGTCGAACGGAATGACGTTCGCCCCTTTCGCGAACACTGGAATTCCGTTCACCACGAAGGTAAAGCTCTTACCCCACTGGTCCGGTTGGCGCTGCAACTCGACCGAGCGCAGGCCGGTTTTGAGTTCCGCTTGTGCAACCGTAGCTTTGCCCAACTTTACCGATGCGGAGAAGCGATAGCGGTCTTGCGCCCCGTACCCGGCGGGATACCAAAGCTTTGGCGAGGGAATTCGCAATGGAATGGAGATATTCCTTGTGCCACTATCAAGTTGAATAGTCTGCGTGACTGGGCTGTTTAGCACACCGGTGGCTGCGTTGCCGTAGTTGACAGTGACCGTGGCCGTCACCGGATGACTGGCTTCAATCTCTATTTCTGCGGCAAGTTCTGCCGCATCGCCCGTGACCTTGAGCTGATGGATGTGGAAATTTTCTATGCGAGCTCGGTCCCAACTCTCCAGCCAGACAGGTTTCCAGACTCCGATGGTGACGAAGCGCGGTCCCCAGTCCCAGCCATATTGATAAGCAGCTTTGCGAGTGTATGGAGCCGTGGCGACGTTCTCTTCATTTCCAGCGTTTGCCGTCGAAACCGAGGGCAGGATGTAGGGCAGCGCTTTTACCTTGGGAATCATCGATGCGATCGGCGAACGAAAGACAATCCGCAGCGTGTTCGGCCCGACCCTCAGCAGCGGCTTAGAGTTGACCCGCCAGCGGCGGAACATGTTTTCAGCATTCAACACGGGTTGCTCATTCAGGAATACGTCAGCGTAAGTATCCAGTCCATCGAAGACGAGGTCCACATGTTCATGTTGCAGTGTTGCAGGTTCAATTTGAAACGTGGTGCGATACTCCCAATCCGTCAAGCCGATCCATTGCAGGCGCGACTCGTTGTCTCCATAAAACGGTTCTGCAATAAGGTGGTTAGCGAGAAGGTCGGTCTGCACCACGCCGGGAACCTGTGCAGTATGCCAGCCGCTAACCTCCGGATGGCTAGCTGCGTTGAGGGCCCGAAACTCCCATTCGGCGTTGAGTTGTTGCCTGACTGGTTGTGCCGCGTGCAGCGGAAGAAGGGAGTAAAGAAAGATAACTACCGAACTAAACTCGCAGAGCCTGCCGAAGCTGAGGGGAAAACATTGCATTAGCCGGTTCGAAAGGAGTACGAATGCAACTGCGCCCAAAGATCGTAACCCGTCATGCAACGGGTTGCAATTCAACTGCGGCTCGTAGGCGAGTCAGCACCTTGAAGCGCTCTATTCCTGAGGCGGCGTTTGGTCCACCTTCTCCTTGGCATCCTTCTCCGCCGCGTCAGCCCACGGCATGAGGTTCTTCAGAGGCGCCTTGTGCTGCTCTTCCAGTTCCGGATGAGGCAGCGGCTTGCGAGGCAGCATCTGGTCGCGCATAGCGGCGTTATACACAAAGATGACTTCCACTACGGCCGCCTGAGCAAGGTCTTCCGGTTGCAGGCGTTCGTAGGTATCCATGTTCGAATGGTGAGTGCGTGACCCGTAATCGAGCTGGTCCTGGATGAACTGAACTCCGGGAATACCGACACCGTCAAATGCTTCGTAGTCTGTACCTCCCGTGTCGCGCATGGTCAGTGTGGTAACACCAAGGTCTTTGAGGGGCTCGATCTACATGCCGTAATCAAGCGTCTCACCCTGCGGTTGAGGCATCTCATACGACGGCTGAGTTGCATTACCGCTCTTGGCATTCGATTTGTCGGCCGCCGGCGCGTAGAACGGCAGAGCAACTGCAGTAACGAGGAGAACGCAAGAGGCGAGGAAGCAACGCCGTAGCATGAGGTACAGTCCTCCAATTGAAGGTGAGAAATCCCAGTCATGCAGACTACCAGATAAGACAGTGGGCTTGATTAGCAAGGAGGTCAGCGATGGCCTGCGCAGCATGAGGGGCTTCTCGCGTAGCAGATGATGGTTGGGATCTGCAGTTACAATCAGGTTCATATGGCCCTTGAAGAATACAAACGGAAACGCGATTTCAAGCAGACGCCGGAGCCGCCCCCGAAGGTGGGCAAAGCTGGGCAGCGCCGTTTCGTGGTGCAGAAGCATCGGGCCACCCGTCTTCACTACGATTTCCGTCTGGAGATGGAGGGTGTACTGAAATCGTGGGCAGTGCCAAAGGGGCCGTCGCTCGATCCCGCCGACAAGCGACTGGCCATGCAAGTGGAAGATCACCCGGTTTCGTACTTTGATTTCGAGGGCATCATTCCGCCCGGCAACTACGGCGCGGGAACGGTAATGGTGTGGGACATGGGGACGTGGGAGCCGCAGGGGAACGCTTCTGAGATGCTGCAGAAGGGTGACCTGAAGTTCCGCCTGAACGGGGAGAAGCTGAAAGGCGACTTTGCGCTGATACATATGAAGTCGCGCCGTCCGGGAACCAAGGGCACCGAGTGGCTGCTGATCAAGCATCGTGATGCCTACGATCAGCCGGGCTATGACATCGACGACTACGATTATTCTGTGCTGACCAAGCGAACCATGGATGAGATTGCAGGCGACGCCGGCTCGGCGGAGTGGAAGAGCAGCCGTCCGGCATCGAGAGCGGGGACTTCGCAAAAGAGCACGTGGCTAGCGGACTCAATTGCCAAACTCGACGCAAGAAAGGCAAAGGAAGCCAGGAAATCTGCAGGAGCTAAGGGGACCACGTTGCGGTGCAAAGCAGCCTCGAATTAAATCCCGCGCCAGCAGAAGATACTTCGAAGAAGCTGACGTAAGTCACCACGAGCGGGCGCTAAGAGCAGCGCGCAAAAAAAAAGCCTCGAACCGTCGCTGACGAGCAGCCCAAAGGAGTAAATCCCCAGGCAGGGCGCCTCGGTCATAAAGCGCCGATGCCGCATGTCATTCATCCCATGCTTGCAACTCTCGTGGACCGTGCCTTCGACGACCCGCAGTGGCTCTACGAGATTAAATGGGATGGCTATCGCGCCGTTGCCTATCTTAATGGCGGTTCCGTCCGCCTGGTGTCGCGCAACCAGAACGACTTGACCGCAGCTTATCCCGAGCTTCACTCCGCCGGCGACTACGTCAAGGCGCACACCGCAATCCTTGATGGCGAGATTGTCGCGCTCGATGAGCAACGCCGGCCTTCTTTTGGCCTGATGCAGCAGCGCACCGGCGTTGGCTCCGGCGGCCATCGTATCCGCCGAACACGTGACGACATTCCCGTGGTCTATTACGTCTTTGATCTTTTGTATCTTGACGGCTACAACCTGATGTCAGCGCCGTTGGCACAGCGCAAAGCGCTCCTGGCTTCGATCTTGGCTCAAAGTGATCTCATCCACTACTCCGACCATTACATCGGCAACGGCAAAGCGCTGTTTGAAGCGGCAGCGCAGCGCCAACTGGAAGGGATCGTGGCCAAGCACGGGAGCAGCCAGTATGTGCAAAAGCGCAGCCGCGAGTGGCTGAAGATCAAGATCGTCAAGCAGCAGGAGTGCGTCATCGGCGGCTACACCGATCCACGCGGCGCCCGCGAAAATTTCGGCTCGGTTGTGCTCGGACTCTACGATGACCAAGGCCGGCTGATCCATGTGGGCCACGCCGGCAGTGGATTTACCGTACAATCGCACGCCGAGTTGTGGAAGCGCCTGCACGCGCTGGAAACCAAGCGCAGTCCATTTTTCGGCAAGGTGGAAAGTACGAGGCCGGTTCACTTCGTGAAGCCCGAATTGGTGGCCGAGATCAAGTTTACCGAGTGGACGCACGAAGGGCAGAGCGGCGGGATCAAGATGCGCGCACCGGTATTCCAAGGGCTTAGGTTCGACAAGAAGCCGGACGAGTGCAGGTTCGAACGTCCTTTAGACACCGAAGCCGCCACTGGAGGTGTCGCCTGAAGTGGCGGACAACCTCTGCATCTGGCACTCTCCGAAAGATCCAGTTCTCTTAAGGCTCCTCCGCAATCTCCTGAAATTGACTGTTTTCTTCCGCCGTCTCGCGGACTATCATGCAGGGTTTAGCCAAAATGTTCCTTTCTCTTGGAGGCGACGATGAGCGCACCAGCCGGTGTATCGCGCAGTACCGAAGAAGGCAGCCTCAGCCGTTTGGGGCTAGCTCTTGCGGCCTGGAGCGAACGCTGGTTTCCCGATCCGCTGGTGTTCGCGCTGCTGGGCGTAGTGGTGGTCTTCGTCTTCGGGCTCATCCTGGGACAGAGCCCAGCCAAGCTCGCCGTGCAGGGTGGGAAGAACTTCTGGACGTTGGTTCCCTTCACCATGCAAATGGTGATGATCATCATTGGCGGCTACGTCGTCGCCTCGTCGCCTGCCGTCTATCGAGGCATTCGTGTTCTGGCCGGTGTGCCCAAGACTCCGCGATCCGCCATCGCCCTGGTGGCATTGCTTTCCATGCTGACATCGCTCATCTCGTGGGGGCTGAGCTTGATATTCAGCGGCGTTTTTGTGCGCGAACTCAGCCATCGCGTGAAGGGCATGGATTACCGCGCTGCGGGTGCCGCAGGATATCTGGGGTTGGGAGCGGTATGGGCGCTTGGCCTATCTTCGTCGGCGGCTATGATGATGGGCACCAAATCCACCATTCCGCCTGCACTATTCAACATCACGGGATTGATTCCTCTGCGCCAGACAATTTTCCTGTGGCAGAGCCTGGTCATGGCAGCGGTTCTGATCGTGGTTTCGGTCATCGTTGCTTATTTGTCGGCGCCGGCCCCCGAAAATGCCCGGACGGCGGAGTCCTATGGCTTGGAATACGAGGCGATGGACGCCAAGATGGCGCCGAGAACCAAGCCGGGTGAGTGGCTGGAATACAGTCCGCTGCTGACAGTCCTGGTGGTGGCGCTTTTGGCGTGGTACCTGATTGACGTTTTCCGTTCGTCGCCGCAAGGCGCTTTGGCCGCGCTGGACCTGAATACCTACAACCTCATGTTCATCTGCGCCGGGCTTCTGCTGCACTGGCGGCCAAAACGGTTTCTCCGGGCAGTAGGCGAATCCGTCCCCGCCACCAGCGGTGTGTTGATTCAGTTTCCTTTTTACGCGGTGATCTTCGGAATGATCGTTGGCACCGGTATCACGGATTGGCTGGCCAAGCTCTTCACCGCCATTAGCACGCCTGGCTCGTATCCGCTCCTCGTCGCATGCTATTCCGCGGTGCTAGGCATTTTCATTCCTTCGGGTGGCAGCAAATGGGTAATTGAAGCGCCTTACGTCATGCAGGCTGCCAATGCACATCACGTGCACCTGGGCTGGGTAGTGCAGATTTACAACGCCGCCGAGGCCCTGCCCAACCTGGTCAATCCTTTCTGGATGCTGCCGTTGCTGGGAATGTTGCGGATAAAGGCGCGAGATATTGTCGGCTATGGTGTGCTGCAGTTGGCTGTTCACATTCCGATCGTGTTCTTTCTGTGCTGGCTGTTTGCGCGCTACACGCCTTACCTGCCGCCGGTAAAGTGAGTAGCAGCCTACTTGATATCCTTCATCGGCTGTATGGAAACGAACTCATGGCCGTTGTCGTCCACGGCGCGGGCGACGACGCCGTAGAAGGCATCGCGTAGCTCGGGATACTTCGCCACCAGCGCCTTGATCACGGCCATATTGTCCTGAAACGCAAGTCCGCTGTTTGCCGCATCCGGCGTTTGGTACTGCACCCGCACGTCAAGGTTGTCCGCGACGGTTACGGCTGTCATCTCGGTCACCTTGAATGTCTTGCCATTGGCAGACAAACTCAAAGGAGATGCGGCGGCGGGAATGTCGCTGGGGCGCGCGGCTTGCATCTCATCGGCAACTTTGTCGAGCTGAGGCGTGCTCATAAAGTTGACAGGAGCAAGCAGGTCCCACGCTGTCTGATAGTAGAGCCAGGCGTTGTGCGATTGCCCTTTGCCTTTGAACTCGCGGGCCTTCGCGAGATACCACTGTCCGTCGTGACCCCCGATGGAGTCCAGCCGCGGATAATATCCCGCCAGCTTCCACGCGCCCGCCAGCTCCTGCAGGATGAGGGTGAGCGTGATGGGGTCTTTACCGGCGACTTTCTGGAAGACGACGGCGTATCGTCCCGGCGGCAGGTTGGGAATGAAAAAACCGATGCGGTCAGGAGAGTTGTAGATGCCACAGTAGAAGTCAGCCCGCGCCAGCGGACCTTTGGCTTGTGAGGCATCGAGCAGGTAGGTTCCAGTAATCGTTGGCTGGCCTTCGGCAAGAAACTGCTTGTTAGTCACCACCGCCTGTTCGATGCTGCTGAAATCACCGGTAATGGCTGGAATGGCATTGGCCCTCAAGCCGGCAACATCTCCATGAGCCGACATGTCCAGATACCGCCGTGCTGCGGTCTCGATCGCGTTCCGGGTTGAAGCTTCAAGGTCGGGACCATTGAAGCAGCTTTGCGCCCAGGCAGCAGACGAGACAAGAAGCCACGTCAGGATTGCCAGAAAAAGGCGCCGGACGCCGCGGATTACAGGCGATTTGAATGATGGATAGCTCATGTCTTATCGAATTCCGGTTGGCAAACTTGCGCCGCATAAAACAACAACCGACATACCACTGGGGTTTAGAATAAGGGCGCGGATACGTTGTTTGCGCAAGTCCGTCCAATTGTTATGGTACGCCGCAAGGCAAGTCTGGGGTTAGCGTTTCTGTTGGCAGCAGGGCTTTGCCTGCCGGTTGGCGAAGCTGTAGCCCAAAATGCGCCGCCGAAGAGCGCGTCACTTGCCACGACACCATCCACCGTACAGCCCAAGACTCATGCTCGGCGCAAGAAAGCCGCGCCTGACCCTCCTCTTCCTCAGGCGCCCGCGGCTCCGCCCACGCTGGAGCAGTCGGCTCCGGTCGCGCCGCAGGTGACGTACCACAATATGCAACTCACCGTCGTTGCCCAGAACTCCACCTTGTCCCAGGTATTGCGTTCGGTGCAAGTGCTGACCGGGGCGTCGGTCGAGATGCCCTCGGGCGCATCCAATGAGCGAGTGGTTGGGCAGTTCGGTCCTGGGGAGCCGACCAATGTGCTCAATGCGCTGCTGAATGGTTCCAAATTCAACTACATCATCCTGGGCGTAACCGGAAATCCCGGCGCGGTGCAGAAAGTGATCCTGACCACGGCCAAGCCGGCGTCCCCGGTGAACACTGCACAGAACAACAGCACGCCGCAGCCGGAGGAACCGCAGGATGAGGAAAGTTATAACGAGCCGGAGCCGCAACCTGGGCCACAGCGGCCAATGCCTTCGCAGTTCCATCACCCGCCGAATATGCCAGGTCGCGTGCCCCAGGGATTCAACCAGCAACCGCAGCCCCAGCCGACTCCTGAAAATGGCACAGAGAATACGCAGCCGGGCGCGAAGACACCGGAGCAGTTATTGCAGGAGCTACAGCAGATGCAGCAACAGCAGCAGCAAATGCAGGAGCAGTTGAATCCCGCCAATCGCCAGCCACCGCCATAGCAGACCCCCTCTGGCCGGTTCTTTTAAATCATTGACTTACGGAGATTTTGCCGGCAAGTTATTGATGCCCAAAGGGTTACACGTAAGACCAATCATTGCAACAATTAGGAACTATGTTCGCCGCTGAAACACCAGTGTGACCACGAAGTATATGGCACCCCCCTCCCCTGTGGATTGTTCTTTAGAATGAGTGCGTTGGGCGGATTTCGGCGGCAAGCTACTGAACCACAGTGACTTACAACACGATCATGAGCCATAAGCACTTATTGACCGGCGAGGGTCTTTGTTAGCTGGCGGCTAATAGCTGACAGCTGACGGCTACTTGTCAAAGAGCGAAAGCACCTCTGCCCTGGGGCGGGTGAGGGGACACGAACACCGCTGCGCCCCAACCAAAAGCTTACCGCCAAACAGCGTTCTGTCAAGATTACGAAGGTACAGGTAGGGTAACTGTACTTTCGTAACTTTTGGAGGACAAGGTAACCAGCATGCGACGCAAGAGCGACGGAATAGCGAGGAGCTTGCTGTTGATGTCGGCAGGGCGACTCTCCGTCGGCGTAGCCGACGCCCACCGACCGACATGCAGTTGGACGGTGGGCAGGCCGGCGCTCGTTGCCGCAACTATTTTGTAACCGTAACTTCGGCTGTGGTTGGAATCGAGAAATCTTTACCCTCCACAACGAACATCACGGGATTAGGTTGAATCGTGTTACCAGTCCAGCTCGTGCCGGACAAGAAGAGATAGATCACTGAAATCCGCCACTCGCCGGGGAGGGCCCCTATCGGAAGCGTGCCACGAACAACGAACGTCGTCCGTGAAGCATCGATGGGCTCCGCCGAGCTAAAGCTGACTTGTTGATCGGCCTTCCGGGGGGACACACGAACTTGAAAGTACGCTCCCTCGGGAAGCGGTGCATTCAGCTTGACCCTGAACGCGATTGGGTCCCCTGGGTGAAAACGGGTGTTTGAGTTATCCACTTGCACGGCAGCACGATCCTGAGAGAACGCCGTTAGGGCGGACAAAAGGAGCACCAAAATCACCACCATGTTCTTCATCTATTCCTCCCAGATGTTTGCGCCCTGCCGCCAAAAAAAGACGGCAGGACGGTATTGCGTGGTCGCATCGACTACGCTCGACGGTCACGAACCAGAAAGCAGAAACACTTTTTGCCGTGCTCCTCCGCTCTGATCACCTTTCGTGAACGCCAGTGGACAAATTGGGTAGTGAAAACCCAGCGAAATCCCGCTGGTGCAGGATAGGGCGGTACAGATGTCCCCATGAGGGAACCTCCGTTACGCGGCGCGGAGCCGCTCCGTACCTGCCCTATTACTGGTGAGAGTTTGCAAACAATCCCGGAGTCAGCGTAGACTCAAGGTGCTTCTAGCTGCAAAGCTAAGTAGCCGGCAGATTTACTGCCACCCGCCGACCGCGGTTGCTGCCACGGTCGGCGCTCACGTTTAAAGTCGTCATTCCTACATAAGCTGGCCCTTGTGCCCTTGGTACACCTGCAACCTGTAGGTGGCGGATTCGCGGGAAGTTCGGAAGTGATCGGCTACGTCGTAGGCCGAAAGCTTCCCCGCGAACTTAGTCTCAAGACGGAAGATCCCGACAGCGGGCATCAGGAGCGCACTCCCAAAAGCATTGGCTTGCCACTCGGTGTCGAGGTACGCCGGATGATCTGCCTTGCCCCGGTGAAAAGCCGCGCGGGAAGGAACGTTCAACTCGGCTAGCCGCATCAGGGCTTCGGTGTGGAGTACCGCATGACCGAGTTCATGCGAAACCGTGTATTTACCCCTGGGGTTTCCGTTGCACAGCATCGAATAGCTATCTTCTGACAGGAGCAGTTCAATTGCACCTGACTCAGGGTTGTAGCGGGTTAGCGCCTCGGTCAATCCGGGCAAGGCGTCAATCCCGGTGATCACCGGAATCTCACCTCCCCGGTGGTCGATCCTGAAGTCGCCGAACTCAAAAAAATCAGAGGCGTCGAACTCCTGATCCGGAGCGATCCCCAAAAACTCTCTGACGGAGCACGCCATTTCCTCCAGAGACTTATAGCTGTGGCCTCGATCGGCACGAACCCCGGAGAGTTGTTTATTCATCGCAGTTCTCCTTGAAGTTTTCACGGTATTTTTGAATCAAATACGAGTGGATCTCTTTCCAGCACTCGTCAGATAGACCTCCTCTGGCTAGGCCGGAGAGAACCGCGACTTGGGCAGAACTTGCGTTCGCCAGATCGACCTCGAGTAAGCCCTTCTGCTTCCAGGCGGCAATAATCAGTTTGAACGGGTCGATCTCAAAAAACTCGCCCAGTTTTTCGAGCCTAGAATTCTTGAACGGCGGTCTCTTGCCCCGCTCGACTTCTGATACATACACTGCCGAAACGCCCAGGAAGTCCGCTGTCTCTTGCAACGTCTTCCGCGCTTGACGTCGGCATTCTCTCAGCACCTCCCCGAAACTCTTCATCGTAACCTCCTTCCCTCAACTCGGTACTACGCGCTTCAACTCGAGCTTCCAACTTCCGCTCATTCTAAGGCAAAAGGTTAAATTTTGCAAAACGAAAGATGCACGCGAAATTAAATGACTATTTATCAATTAGATACATTAAACTCTGGATTTTAATCTTTCGCCTCAGACGAGCGCTTTCGAGACACAGATCAGCCGCCCCAAACCGGCAATGAGTTTCAGACTGGGATGGTCTCTCTCTGCCCCCGTAGCGACTCCGAATACGGCTCCCGCGCTACGCCCCGCTCCGTGATGATGGCGGTTACGTAGCTATGAGGCGTCACATCGAATGCGAGGTTCTCGACATTCACCCCTGCTGGCCTGCAATGGTATCGCTTTGATACCATCTTACGAGGAGTTGTTCATGGCGAACCTTTTAATTCGCGATCTTGACGACCGCTTGTTGTCCCGCTTGAAACTGGCAGCGAAAGCGCATGGTCGGTCTCTGCAAGGGGAAATCCACGAGGCGCTGCGGCGCGCCGGCACGCGCAACCTGGCGGAAACTCGACGCCTTTCCGCACAATGGCTCAGACGGCTGCGCGCATCCTCACAGTCGGACAGCACACAGCTCATCCGCGAAGCTCGGGGAACACGGTGAGCGTATTCGTGGTTGACGCCAGCGTAGTGATCAAGTGGTTCGTTCCCGAGGTCCACAGCGATATCGCTTGCCGCCTTCTGGACCTTGACCACCAGTATTTGGCCCCAGACCTGCTCTTTGCGGAGACAACGAATGCCATTTGGAAGAAGGTCCGGCAGAACCAGCTTTCGCCCCCACAGGGTCAACGATTGGTGAAAGACCTGGCAAAGATCGCCGTAGAGACGATTCCCTGCCGTCCGCTTGCCGATGACGCGTATGCCCTCGCCACGGCGACGGGGTGCACCGTGTATGATGCGCTGTACCTCGCGTTGGCCGTCCGCCTCGATACCCAAATGATCACCGCTGACGAGCGGCTGGCACGCGCGCTTGCCGCAATCCCAGCGGCCGTCCCACACATCCAGGCGATTCAGTATTTCCATGGACAGTAAGCGGCCCATCGAAGTACTGCTGCCCGGGGACGTCACCGGGATTCAGCCAAGCGGCGTAATGAGCCCACGTACGGCTCCCTTGCCACTCCCCGTTCGGTGATGATGGCGGTCACGTAGCTGTGCGGCGTCACATCGAATGCCGGATTCTCCACCTGTACGCCATCAGGCGCGATTTGCTTGCCGGCAAGGTGCGTTACCTCGCGAGCAGCGCGCTGTTCGATGGGGATTCGGCTGCCATCGGGGGTTTCCAGGTCAACGGTTGAGAACGGCGCCGCGACGTAAAACGGAATGCCGTGCTCTTTGGCCAGCACGGCGACGGTGTAGGTGCCGATCTTATTGGCGACGTCGCCATTGGCCGCGACGCGATCAGCGCCCACCACTACAGCGTCGATTTTGCCTTGCCGCATGATCGCGCCGGCCATGTTGTCGGAGATGACGGTGGTCGGAATGCCGTCTTTCATCAACTCCCACGCTGTCAGACGCGAGCCCTGAAGGAAGGGACGGGTTTCGTCGGCAAAGACGTGCAATTTCTTACCGGATTCTATCGCGGCGCGAATCACGCCTAGGGCGGTGCCGTAATCGCCGCAGGTCGCCAGCGCGCCGGCGTTGCAATGGGTAAGGATTCCGCCACTGGCGGGAAGCAGAACTGCGCCGTGTTTCCCCATCGCCCGATTGACAGCAAGGTCTTCCACCAGCATCCGCTGGGCTTCGGCGATGAGTTCCTGCTTGATCCTGGGAATGGGCTGCCCGCTGAGCTGCTCCAACTTGTCCTTCATGCGGCGGATGCCCCAAAACAAATTGACGGCGGTGGGCCGGGTGGCGGCGAGCACCTCAGAGATGTGGTTGAAGTCGCGTTTTAATCCGGCGAAATCCTCCGCCTGGGAGTCGCGCACGCCAAGAGCAACACCCATGGCAGCCGACACGCCGATGGCAGGTGCGCCGCGCACGATCATAGTGCGAATCGCATCGGCCACTTCCTCATAGCTCTTGCAGGTGACGTATGTCTCTTCGGTGGGCAGCTTCGTCTGGTCGATGAAGCGCACACCAGCGTCCGTCCATTCCAGGGTCTTGATCATCAGTTGTCAGTTGCCGGTTGTCGGTTGTCAGTTACAGTCGAGTGCGATCGATGTGTCATCCTGAGCGAGGAGCGTAGCGACGAGTCGAAGAACCCCTATAAGCGAGGAAACTTTTCTTCCAGTATAGGGATCCTTCGACTCCGATTCCTTCCCGCTTTGCGGGAACGAATCTTCGCTCAGGATGACAAAGTACTCACAGTACAAGCTTCAAGTGCACTTCCCTAACATCGTTTGCCGTAAACAAGGCAACGAACGGAGCAGGCGTGGCGGCCTTCTCGACGTTCGGGCGGCCACCGGCTTCCTCCCGCTCCACCAGGCACAGCACGCCGACAATATCGAATCCAAACTCACGCGCCGCCTCAATCGCCTGCATGGTCGAAGCGCCCGTGGTACAGACGTCGTCCACAATCACCACTCGTGCCGGTTTCTGTCGGAAGCCTTCAATGCGCTGGCCGGTGCCGTGCGTTTTTTCGGCTTTGCGCACCAGAAATCCGTGCATCGGTTTGCCTTGTTGCGCGCTGATTAATGAGGTCGCAACCACAATCGGGTCAGCCCCCATGGTCAAACCACCAATAGCATCGGGTCGCCAGCCGCGGTCATGAATCTCTTGCAGTACGGTCTCGCCGGTCAGCAGAGCACCGGTGGCGTCCAGGGTGGTCAGGCGGCAATCGACGTAGTAATCGCTGGTCCCGCCGCTGGAAAGCTTGAATTCACCCAGGCGAAAGGATTTTTCGGCCAGCATCGAGAGCAGTTGTGCGCGCTTAGTTGACATCCTATGCGAACGCTCGGGCTCACGCCCTCGCGGATTTGTATCGCCGGCTAAAGCCGGCTCCGGGGTTTAATTATGCCGGTTACCCAGGGCTTCCGCCCTGGGCTATCTTGACGGCCGCCCGCTTCGCGGGCTCGTGTTCTCGCCGTTCACTCTGCTGGGGCGAGAATCGCCACGAAGACCCGGCGGTGTAACGTCTACGAAAAAGTTTTCTCTGTGACCTCTGTGCCTCGGCGGTTAACCTCCATGCGAGAAACGATACCATTCTCATCCCAAGGCCTTTTCGAGGTGGCGGAAGTGGTCGCTGGCAATCCAAAGCGCGGCAAACAGGGCAGAGTTGTAGCCGCAATGCGTCAGGAACGAGGCGGCAACGGAATTGGTACATGCGCGAACCATGGTCAAGACCAGACCAACCACAAAGATGCTGAGGACGGGTCCCCAGGCGTAGCCGAGTTGCGCCCCGTGAATGGCGGCGAATGCGGCTGCTGTCAGTGCCACAGCGATCGCCAATCCGAATGCGCGCCGCAATAGCGGATACAGCATACCGCGAAAGAATATTTCTTCCAGCAGTGGTGCGAGGGATATCCCAAATGCCGCCAGCAGATACGCACTGGGCGCATCGTGGAAGTACTTGTCCATGGGCAGTGATTTGGGGATGGGCAAGAAACGCGACAGGCCTTCCACCACAATCGCCAGCACTGTTCCTCCCAGGAAAAAAGCTAGCGCAGAGCTTCCCGGCCAGTTCCAGCGAATGGCTTCCCGGAAGCGTTCGCGCGTCTTGCCGCGCACCAGTATGAAGATGAATACCAGAACCAGCGGGTAAGCCGCTGCCTGCGCGCCAACCACGATGCGGGTGTCGGTAGCGAGATCTGCGAGCGGCACCTGTCGTAACTGCGGAAGATGACGCGCGATGAATAGCGCAAACATGCTGAACAGGAAGACCGCGAAGACAGTGAATCCCAGGACAGCCACTACGTCCCACCACGACCAGGCAGGGAAACGCGGCGGCGGAGAAGGGATCAGCACCGGTTGCCACGGAGCAGGAGGAACGAGTTCGGGCTGGAGGCGCAGCTCTTCGGCCGGCGAATGTTCCGGCAAACTCTCGTCCGGCTCTGGCAGCGGATTGGACGGCAGAGACATGATTAGCCCGCAACCTCAGGCACTGCAACCGCGACCTCTTCCTCGGCGTTCTGCATATTGGACGCGCGGGCCAGTAATTTTGACAAGATTTGGCCGGTGAAGGACTTTCTCATCCGGGCAACCTGTTCCGGCGTCCCCAACGCGACGATGCGCCCGCCCTTTTCGCCGCCTTCCGGCCCGAGATCGATAATCCAGTCGGCGTTGCGGATGACGTCCATATTGTGCTCGATGATGATGACGCTGTTGCCCAGGTCGGTCAGCCGATGCAGCACCTCCAGCAACTTACTGACGTCATCAAAATGAAGGCCGGTGGTCGGCTCGTCCAGCAGGTAAAGCGTCTTGCCGGTCTGCCGCTTGCTCAGTTCGCGCGCCAGTTTGATGCGCTGTGCTTCGCCGCCGGACAGCGTCACGGCCGACTGCCCAAGATGAATATATCCCAGTCCGACGTCCACCAGCGTCTGCAGCTTCTGCTTGATTTGGGGGAAGTTCTCCAGGATCGGCAGCGCATCCGCCACCGGCATCTCCAGCAGATCGGCGATGGAATGTCCCTTGTACTTTACCGCCAGAGTTTCGTGATTGTAGCGCCTTCCGCCGCAGACCTCACATAGCACATACACATCAGGTAGGAAGTTCATCTCGATGCGCCGTTGGCCCTCGCCCTGGCAGGCTTCGCAGCGTCCGCCGGCCACATTGAAAGAGAAGCGGCCTGGCTTGTAGCCGCGCTCGCGCGACTCCGGCAGCATGGCGTAAAGATCGCGAATGTGGGTGAAGACGCCCGTGTAGGTCGCCGGATTGGAACGCGGGGTGCGCCCGATCGGCGACTGGTCAATCTGAATAACCTTGTCGATGTGCTCCGTCCCGGTAATGGCTTTGTGGGCGCCCGGCTCTTCGCGTGAGCCATAAATTGCCTTGGCCAGCGCGCGATACAGGATGTCATTCACCAGGGTTGACTTGCCCGAGCCGGAAACGCCGGTCACCAGCGTCATCACGCCCAGGGGGAAGCTTACGTCCAGGTTCTTCAGATTGTTCTCACTCGCACCCAGGATGGTAATCGCCTTCCCATTGGGCTGCCGGCGCGCGAAGCGGTAGGTGACCTGCTTCTCGCCGGAGAGGTACTGTCCGGTGAGCGAGCGCGGCTCGGCCTCAATCTCCTGCGGTGTCCCGCTAGCGACGACTTCGCCCCCATGCCGGCCTGCGCCTGGGCCCAGATCAATTACGTAGTTGGCGCGCAGAATCGTATCTTCATCGTGCTCAACTACGAGCACGGTGTTACCCAGATCGCGCAACTCCTCCAGAGCCTGCAGCAGCCGCTCGTTATCACGGTGGTGCAGGCCAATCGAAGGCTCATCCAGTACATACAAGACGCCGCGCAGCTTCGACCCGATCTGGGTCGCCAGACGGATGCGCTGGCCTTCTCCGCCGCTAAGCGTCATGGCCGAGCGGTCAAGCGAGATGTAGCCCAGTCCGACGGCATTCAGAAAGCCCAGGCGCTCGGCAATCTCTTTGCGAATTCGTCCCGCGATGAGTTCCTCGCGCTCCGAGAGCTTGATCTGTGCGATTGCTTCCACCGCGCGCGCAACCGGCAGCGACGTAAAGTCGGCGATGGACATGCCGTTCACTTTCACGGCAAGGCTTTCGGGGCGCAGTCTCTTTCCGTGGCACACGGGGCAGACGGTTGCCGACATGTGATCGAGTAACCATTCGCGATATGTCTCCGACGAGCTTTCTTCCAGGTTACGGCGCAGATACGCGAAGACACCCAAGAAGCCGCCGCGCTTTTGCTCGCCTCGCGGCGGCCCGTAGAGAATCAGCTCCTGGGTCTTGCGCGGCAATTGTTCGAACGGTGTGGTTAGATCGAAGCCGTAGGCTGCCGCTGCCAGTTGCAGAATATGGATAAGGTTTCGCGAGGCCGATCCTGGTCCCAGAGCGCCTTCCAGCAAGGGTTTTGACCAATCGGTAATGACTTTGGCAGGATCAAAATCGAACTTGCTGCCCAGACCGTTACACTCCGGGCAAGCGCCATACATGCTGTTGAAAGAAAACGAGCGCGGCTCCAGTACAGGCACGTTGACACCGCAATCCGGGCATGCGAGCTTGCAAGAGTACAGCCGTTCCTCGCCGCCGACTATGGCAACCTGCACCAGTCCGTTTGCCATCTTCATCGCCAGCTCGACCGCCCCGGCCAGACGGCGTTCGATTCCCGGCTTCACCAGCAGGCGATCCACCACCAGCTCGATGGTGTGGTTCTTGCGCTTGTCAAGGATGATCTCTTCGTCGGCGATGCTGCGCAGCTCGCCATCGATGCGGGCGCGCGTGAAGCCTTGCTGCACCAGCTTGTCAATTTCCTTCTTGAACTCCCCTTTGCGGCCCCTCACCATGGGCGCCATAATCATGACCCGTTCTTCCGGTTTCAGCTCCATCACCCGCTGCACGATCTGGTCCGCCGATTGCCGCGAAATGGCGCGGCCACATTGCGGACAATGGGGCACTCCGATGGACGAATACAGCAGGCGCAGATAGTCGTAAATTTCGGTGATGGTTCCTACCGTCGATCGCGGGCTGCGGCTGGTGGTTTTCTGCTCGATGGCGATCGATGGGCTGAGGCCGTCTATGCTATCCACGTCCGGCCGCTCCATCTGGTCCAGGAACTGACGGGCGTAGGCGGAAAGCGTTTCCACATAGCGCCGCTGACCCTCGGCGTAGATGGTGTCGAAAGCCAGCGACGACTTGCCCGAGCCGCTGAGGCCGGTGATCACCGTCAGCGTATTACGGGGAATTTCAACGCTGATGTTTTTCAGGTTGTGCTGGCGAGCCCCGCGTACCGTGATGCTGGTGATGGCCATGAATCAATTGTCGACGGGCTGCTCTGGAGACTCCGGGAGAGGAGAAACACAACTCTACTCACGTATCTTATTTGCCAACACCCAAGGCAGTCAACGCGATGTAAAGTTGGGTAGTGTCTGAAATGTGCGTTGATGCTATCGGCGAGAAGTTGCCTTGGACGCTAACTCTCTGAGTTCGGCTTCGCGGGCAGCATCGTCCGGCCACTGTGCGGAGTTGTGGCATTGCGAGCATTTCCAGAATATCTGACCGCCCTCTGTGTCTCCCTTTTCCAATGGTGCTGTTGGATGATCGGGGCAGATAATATCCTGCTTGTCGCCTTGTACGAAAACTCTCAGGCCCTTGAGCATTCGGTTTCCTAAACCATTGAGGCAATACTATCGCTGGCTTACCATGAACGGACAGGCGCAACCTATTTCTTATCCACGTATTCAAGGAGCAGGTCAGTCGCCAACGGGGAATCCTCAGCACCTGCACGGGTCTTGCAGGCAACGTGCTTACTCCTAAAGCTGGCCTGTATTATCTCGTCTTGCGTGAGTGCGACTTTGCTGACGAGGTGATAAATGGAGTGCTGCCCCTTTTTCCCCTCGGCCTGTGATGCAATCCATCAGTGGTGATCTGCGTCCTGCCGCTGATGCGCTCGTAAAGGTTCCACAGAAAATCTCGCGTGTCTTGCCGATGGCGCTTGCCGATGTGAAACGCGGGAACCAGTTTTGTGTCGGCATCGATGGCGACGAAAACCCATTGGTCGCCAACTTCGGGCGAGTCACCCTTGCGAACGCGGCGAGCTTTCTTACTGTACATATGTCCAGATTTCATCGATCTGCAAATGCTTCACTTTGAGGTTGCGCATCCTCGCGTCCATCAACTTCTCGCACCGTTCTCCGGCGAGAACCAACAGCCGCATGATCGTGTTGCGGTCTAGCTGCGTGATGCGCTCCGTGCTCCGAATCGAATTGCCTTCGAGTAGGAGTTGCAACGCGAGCACGATACGATCTTCGCTGACATACGTAGCGTCGAGAACGCGTCGGTGCGCTTCCGTATAGGTTCGCTTGCACTGCGGACAGCGGAATCTCCGCAGCCCATTCCGATGCTTCGAAGTTGCATCAGAATAGATGGATGAGTCGGCGCGGTGGATTCACGCGGTCACCGCAGTGTCCGATAAGAAGGGCTAAGGACTTCCCGTATTAGATTGAATTAGCAGGCATAAAGAAGAACTTATGAACGCCTTCATGCTTTCAGTCCTGCTGTTGTCCACAATTATTTTCGCCTTTGCTTTCGGCGTCGCGTTGGGATATTGGGCCATCTGCGGAGTGTTGTACTTATTCTCTCCAGCCCGGAGTCAGCGGAGGGCGGCCCGAGCGCCTACTCTGGCACCGACCGCCAGCGGCGATTAGCTTCGCGAATTCACGCTGAAGATCTTCGATGCTGATGTGAATCGCCACACTGATAAAAATCTCATCGATGCTTCGCGGCGGGACTATGAAATTTCCTCACAGTTCCGGCCCTAATCCTCGCCAAAACGTGTAGCAAATTGCCACACTTTTTGGAACGCTCGTCCGAACTGATGCGCTTTGCATCACGGCGACCGGTGACCCCCGTCACAGCACGATCTAAAGCCATATTCCACAATGAGATCGTACTCATGGAAGTTGCAGTAAAGGCCGCTGTTCGCTATTCGCCTTTCGCTCTTCGCCAAAAGCTGCCGAGCCCAAGCGAAAAGCGAGCGGCGAAAAGCGAATAGCGAGTTTATAGGAGCCATCATGAAGAAAGTCATCTTAGCCGTGCTGCTCATCGCCGTCGCCCTGTTCCTGGTACTTCCCAGCCTTTCCTGGGCGCAGAGCACCGAAGAGGTTTACAAGGCGAAGTGCGCGGGCTGTCACGGAGCCGACGGTAAAGGTACTGCCGCTGGCACGAAGATGGGAGCGCAGCCGTTTTCGTCTCCCGCGGTGCAAAAAATGTCTGACACCGAAATCGCTGACTTCATCGAAAACGGTGGGCCGCAGAAGAAGGCTACCCACGCTTTCGCCAACAAGGGTGTGAGTGCAGCCGATGCCAGCAAGCTGGCTGCCTACGTGAAGACGCTGAAGTAGTTTGTCGGCATTTACGATTCGCAACAGAGACGCTCTTCGCTGTTCGCTCTTCGTTATTCGTTCTTGGACGAAAAGCGAAAGGCGAAAAGCGAAGAGCGATCTGGAGCGGTCCTCCCCCGAAGTCTGCAGTCGCCCGACGGCGCTCTCGTTTGGCGCCGCTTCCTACCTGCCAAGGTCCGATCGGCGCCGGGGCCCCCAAAACGCGCCGCGCGTTTTGGGGTGGTTAGGCCGCCAGGGCGACCTGGAGAGAAATCAATGAGCAAGGGAATCCTCTACGATGCCACGTTGTGCATCGGGTGCAGGCAGTGTGAGCAGGGCTGCGCCACCGAAAACGGCCTGCCATACGACGACAAAATTGCGGCTGAGGAAGTCACATCGGCCCACAAATACACTGTCGTCCTGACCAAAGATGACAAGTTCATGCGCCGCTTATGCATGAACTGCGACGACCCGGCTTGCGCATCGGTCTGTCCGGTGGGCGCGCTGAAGAAGACCGCTCTTGGCCCTGTCACCTACGACAAGAGCCGCTGCATGGGATGCCGTTACTGCATGGCTGCCTGTCCCTTTGGCGTGCCCAAGTACGAATGGAACAAAGCCATTCCGGGCGTGCGCAAGTGCATTATGTGCAGTAAGCGCGTCGCGGCGGGGAAGCGGACGGCTTGTGCCGAGGCGTGTCCTACGGGAGCGACCAAGTTCGGTGACCGCGATGAGTTGCTGGAAGAAGCCAAGAAGCGCATTCATGACAATCCAGGCAATTATCTCAACCATGTCTTCGGCGAGACCGAAGTCGGCGGCACGTCGGTCATCCTGCTGTCCGCCATTCCCTTCAACCTGTTCGGCTATAAGACTGACCTGACCGAGCGCGCCCTGCCCATGTACACCTACCAGGTCCTGTCCCGCATTCCAGATTTCGTCCCGTTGTTTGGCGTATTGCTGGGCGGGGTGTACTGGATCACCCATCGGCGCGAAGACGTGGCGCAAGCTGAGGCCGAAGAGAAACGGCAGAAAGGCGGTGGGCGATGACCGTCCCAAGAGTCCGGTTCACATTCTGGAAGGCGATCTTCCTGTTCATCATGGCGGCGGGCATCTATTGCACCTATCTCCGCTTCTTCCGCGGACTGGGGGCGGCCACCAACCTGAGCGATCAATTCCCCTGGGGACTGTGGATAGGCTTCGACGTGATGTGCGGCGTGATGCTGGCGGCAGGCGGCTTCACCCTGACGGCGGCCGTCGAGATCTTCAACATCAAGCGCTTTCATTCCATCGTACGGCCCACAATTCTTACGGCGTTCCTGGGCTATCTGCTGGTGTGCGCCGCGCTGATGTACGACCTAGGGCTGCCGTGGAACATCTGGCATCCGCTGGTCATGCGCAATCCGCACTCAGTGATGTTCGAGGTCGCGTGGTGCGTCATGTTGTACACCACGGTGCTGGCATTGGAGTTTTCGCCGATTGTGCTGGAGCACTTTAAGCTGAAGCGAACATTGCAAGTTGTCCGCAGCCTCATGGTCGTGTTCGTGATTCTCGGCGTGCTGCTTTCGACTCTGCATCAGTCTTCGCTGGGTACGCTATATCTGATTATGCCCAACAAGCTGCACCCGTTCTGGTGGAGTCCGCTGCTGCCGGTGTTCTTCTTTATATCGGCGATCGCAGTCGGCCTGGCCATGACCATCTTCGAGTCTTCGATGAGTTCGAAGTATTTCGGGCGTGAGCTGGAACTGCCCATCCTGCGCGACCTGGGACGCGTGCTGGTGGTGGTACTGGCACTCTACGGCATCCTGAAGTTTGAGGACTTGTATCACCGTGGCGCTCTTGGGCTGGTGTTCGTATCGAGCTACGAGCAGCGCTTCTTCCTGCTGGAAATCGTTCTCTCGGTACTTGCGCCGCTTGGCCTTCTGCTCATTCCGAAGGTCCGCGAAAGCGCGCAAGGACTCTATCTGGCGGCCGTGCTGACGCTGCTCGGCTTCGTCGCCAATCGTCTGAACGTAACCATCACTGGAGTCGAAAACGCCGTCGGCGGCCGTTACACCCCCAAGTGGACCGAGGTGGTCATCACCGCGATGTTCGTCGCTCTCGGGTTTGCCATCTTCGGCCTCGCGGCGAAATACCTGCCCATCTTCCCCGAGGAGAAGACGGCGCACATCCCGGCACTCCGCGAACCGGCCTATGCAGAAGTCGCGGTGCCTGTCCATGCTGGAGACTGACAAATCGGACCCGTTCTCAAACGACCGTGAGGATGCCTTTGTCTTCCGTCCGCACTGGATACAGCGAATGGGACGCAGCGTCAGCGCCAAGCTGATGGTCTCCATCTTCCTGGTGATGCTGATCATTTTTGGACTGCTGGGCTATTTCAGCACTCAACTCCATCGCAAGCACCTGGAAGCCGCTGCGCTGGTGAGCGCTGAGCAGCAGAGCGAAGTCCTGCGCCGCAGCGCTTCGCACTACATGCTGCACAACGACCGCACCGGTCTCTACGAGATGATGTTGAACATGGCGGACCAGCCCGGAGTGGTGCGGGTCCGCATTCTGAATCCGCAGGGCGTGATCAGCTACTCCACGGCGCCTGCGGAAGTAGGAACCATGGTGGACAAAGGCGCCGAGGCTTGCTACGGCTGCCACGCACAATCGCAACCGCTGACGCGTCTGAACCGCTCCGATCGCTTCCGCGTTTATCGCGCCGACCACACTCGCATTATGGGAGTCATCACACCCATCGAGAACCAACCTGCCTGCTCGAATGCTGCGTGCCATGCCCATCCACGGAGCACGCAGATCCTGGGCGTTCTCGACACCAATCTTTCCCTCGCCAAGGTTGATGACAGCCTGGCGCGCGAGCGCCGCGAGATGCTGGCGTATATGGGTGTCGCGCTGCTGGCTGTTGTCTCTCTTAGTGGCCTGTTCGTGTGGATTGAGGTCCACAACCCGTTGCGCGAACTGGAGACCGGGACAGAGCGCCTTGCGACCGGCGACCTTGGCTATCAGATCCCGGTCCGCTCGAATGATGAGGTGGGCGAGCTGGCGAATTCCTTTAACGAGATGAGCAACCGGCTGCAAGTCGCGCAGGCGGAGATTACGGCCTGGGCCCACACCCTGGAAGACCGCGTCGCCGAGAAGACGCGGGAGTTGAAGCAGGCCCACAAGCGCATGCTGCACGTGGAGAAGATGGCCACCATCGGCAAGATGGCCGCAGTCGTGGCGCACGAGATCAACAATCCGCTCTCCGGCATTCTCACTTATTCCAGGCTGATCAAGCGCTGGATCGAAAAGAACGCCACGGGCGTCCCCCGCCAGGAGGAGATGCAGGGCTCGCTGGACTTGATTGCCATTGAAAGCAAACGTTGCGGCGAACTGGTGAAGAACCTGCTGAGCTTCTCGCGAGTTTCACCCATGAATCTTGCGTGGGGTGACCTGAACCAGGTGATCGATCGCTGTGTTCGTTTGGTGGATCACAAGATGGAGATGGCAGGCATCCAGCTCAATCTTGATCTCGCCTCCGATTTGCCCATGGCGCATTGTGATCCGTCGCAGATCGAGCAAGTGGTGCTGGCCATGGTCATCAACGCCATTGATGCCATGCCGCACGAAGGCAACCTGTGGATCAGCACCCGCGTGACCGGGGATTCTGAAATCGAGCTCGTGATCCGCGATGACGGCATTGGAATTCCGGCCGAACATCTGCCGCATATCTTCGAGCCCTTCTACACGACGAAGGAATCGGGCGGCTCCGGGCTGGGCTTGGCCATCAGCCAGAACATTGTGGAGCGGCATGGAGGCACCATCGAGGTGAACTCGGTTGTGGGCCAAGGAACAACGTTCAAGATTTTGCTTCCGGTTGACAGCCAGGGAGCCGCGGTTGCCGGCGAGGAAGAGCATGCGGCAACGGCGAGTGTCGGATAGTGCCGGCGGTGGAAGCGCCGGACTCCAGCCCGGCGAGTACGAGCAGGAAAAGATTGGGGCTGTAGCCCCGGGTGGAAGCGCCGGACTTTAGTCCGGCGAAAAGGGGGAAGAAAGGGGTCAGGGGCTTTAGCCCCGGAAAAGGAAAACCAAATGCGGCATGCTCCGCAAGAAGTCCGGACCTTTTTTGTTACCGCGGTGACATGGCAGCGCCGCCCCCTCTTTCGGGCAGATCCAATGGCGCAATTATTTCTCGATACGCTTGCCCACTACCGAGATCAGGGGCGTTATCTGATTCATGAGTTTGTTCTGATGCCGGATCACTTCCACCTGCTCCTCACACCAGCTCCCGAGGTATCGCTTGAGAAGACTATGCAATTACTCAAAGGTGGATTCTCTTTTCGAGTGAAGCATGAGTTGGGATCGAACGCTGAGGTCTGGCAGCAAGGCTTCACTGAGCATCGGGTAAAAAATGCAAAAGATTATGAACACCACGCCCTTTACGTCCGCGAGAATCCGGTGCGTGCGCGCTTGGCGGAAAACGCAGCCGCCTATCCATATGGGTCGGCGGCAAGCGACGCAGAGCTTGATCCCGCGCCACCGGGGCTGAAGCCCGCAATAACTAAAGGGCGCTCTATTCGCCGGACTAAAGTCCGGCGCTTCCACCGAAGTGAGGTAGAGAAATGACGCAAGGCAAATTGCTTATTGTGGACGATGAACTCAGCGTGCGGGATTCGCTGGCCAAATGGTTCACCGAGGAAGGCTATGAGGTCGGCACTGCCGAGAGTGCCAACGAGGCGCTCACACGCGTGGCCGAGACCGCGTTCGATGTCGCGCTGGTGGACATCAAGATGCGCGGCACCGACGGCATCGAACTGCAGCGGCGGCTGCATGAAATCTGTCCCGACATGCTGGTCATCATCATGACCGGCTACGCCTCGGTGGAGACCGCAGTCGCGGCGCTCAAGAACGGCGCCTACGACTACGTCAACAAGCCGCTTGATCCCGACGAGATCGCGCATCTGGTGGCCAAGGCCATGTCGCATCGGCACACCCAGCAGGAAAATGTGCGGCTGAAAGAGACTGTTGCGGAAATCGCGCACCCGTCTGACATCATCGGGCAAAGTGCGGCCATGAAGAAGGTCTTCGATGCCATCGAAACCGTGGCGCCCACGGATGCCACGGTGCTGGTCACAGGTGAGAGCGGAACAGGCAAGGAACTGGTGGCGCGCGCCGTTCATGCCTCCAGCCCGCGGCGCTTCCATCCCCTGGTCGTCATCCATTGCGGCGCGCTGACCGAGACCTTGCTCGAGAGCGAACTGTTCGGCCACGAAAAAGGCGCGTTCACCGGCGCGCAATACCGCAAGAAGGGCAAGTTCGAAATTGCCGAGGGCGGCACGGTTTTTCTCGACGAGATTGGCGACATCAGCCTCAAAACGCAGACGGACCTGCTACGTGTGCTGCAGGAGCGGGAGATCACCCGCGTAGGCGGCAACCAGACCATCAAGGTAGATTTTCGTATCGTCGCCGCCACCAACAAGGACTTGGAACAACTGATCGAGGAAGGAAAATTCCGGCCCGATCTGTTCTATCGGCTGAATGTCTTTCACATCGAAATTCCACCGCTGCGCGAGCGTCGGGAAGACATTCCGCTGCTGGTAGACCACTTCGTGCGCAAGTTTTCTGATGAAATGAATAAGAAGATAACGCGCGTCGCGCCGGCGGCGATGAACGCTTTGCAGCAATATGCGTGGCCAGGAAACGTGCGCGAGTTGGAGAATGCCGTCGAGCGTGGCATGGTGGTGGCCCAGGAGCCCGAACTGCGCGAGCAGGATTTCACCTTGAAGACGAAGAACGGCGCCGGCATTGGATTGGGTGATGTTCGTAGCCTGGAAGATGTGGAGCGCGTGCACATCATGCGTGTACTCGACGAGTGCGCCGGCAACCAGACGCACGCCGCCGACGTGTTGGGCATCGACCGCGTTACCCTGCACCATAAGCTGAAGAAGTACGGATGGGCACGGAAGGAAAAGGAGCAACTCGCAATTAGCGACTAGGCGTGGATGTGGCGGCGTAAGGTTGTTACATCACGGGCGCTACGCGGCTCCGCAATGTTTTTAGCCCGATGACCCGGGGTTTGCACCCCGGCCTCACGGCAAAACCGCCGCTTCGCGGCTTGGCACTTGGCGTCATGAAGATAGGCGCTTTCAGGATGATGCTATGGCTGAAGCCGTCCCCTGATACTAGGCAGGGTGGTCACGACGAACGAATGGTTTGGCTAAATGCCAAATGCTGAGTGCCAAGTGCTAGTTGCCAGTTGCTGTCTGCCATGAAGAAGTTGCAACTCCTGCCGATTAGTGTGGTTGACGTCCGGCTGCTGGAATGGCTAGGCCAGGCGCTGCGGGAGAAATTTCGTGTGCCCGCAGAAATCCTTTCGCCAGCGCTCGATCCCTCATTTGCCCTTCATGCCGAGCGGCAGCAGTATCACTCTTCGGAAATCCTCAGCAAGATGCAGACCTACGTAACCAGTAACACTTGGCGACTGCTGGGAATTACTGCATTCGATCTCTATATTCCGATTTTGACCTTCGTCTTCGGAGAAGCGCAGCTTGGCGGCAGTGGAGCTGTGGTCTCTTATCATCGCTTGCAACAGGAGTTTTACGGCCTGCCGCCGGACCCTCATCTGCTGTCCAATCGACTATTGATCGAGTCGGTACACGAGTTGGGACACACCTTACGCCTCACGCACTGCCATGACTACCAATGTGCGATGGCGCCATCGCACGCTGTCGAGTGGATTGACATTAAGGACAGCGGCTTTTGCGAGGATTGCCTGTCGCGCGTTTTGCAGACAGCGTAAGGCTGAGTGACGAAGGATAGACTATTATCGCGTGCCGGATCTCTCCGACAACCTTCGCGTCGTTCTGGTGGCCACGCGTAACCCCCTGAACCTGGGAGCGGCCGCCCGCGCCATGAGCAACTTCGGCTTTGCGCACCTGCGCGTGGTTAAGCCGTACGAACCCGCCTTTCGCGAGGCGCGGTCGGCAGTCGGGGCATCGGTTTTACTGGAAAATGCGGAAGAATATCTGAACCTGGCTGACGCTGTCGCGGACTGCAGCCTTGTCGTCGGCACCACCGCGGTGCGTCACCGGGAGTTGCAGCACCCGGTGCGGCGGTTGGAAGACGGCGCTGGTCTCATCCGCAAACAGCTTGCATCGGGGCGTGTCGCCCTGCTCTTCGGTTCGGAGAAGGTTGGGCTCTCGAAGCGCGACCTCAGCCATTGCGATTGGCTTATGCGCATTCCGACTCGCGAAGAGCACATCTCGATGAACCTCGGCCAAGCCGTCGCGGTTTGCCTTTATGAACTGGTGCGAAATCCCAAACCCGCCCAGCTCCCCACAAAGAAGCTGCAACCGGCCACTGCAGGCGAGTTGGAGCGCATCACAGCCGTTTCGATGGAAGCCTTACGCGCGAGCGGCTACGTGAATCCCATTGCCGGCGAGGCTACCGAAGAGAAGCTGCGGCGCCTCATTCGCCGCCTCAACCTGCATGCCCGCGACGCAGAAGTCTTATTGGGGATGTTGCGCCAGGTCGCGTGGAAGCTGCGGCAGTAAAACTGACCACAGAGACACAGAGAAGAATTGCGGAAAGTTCGTGCTCCACGGTGAAGCACTTTAAGGGGGGTTTTTCGTCACCACAGGAGCATACAGGTACCCACTCGCGTTGCATTTTCTGTGTCTCTGCCTCTGTGATTAAGTCAGATCGCTAGAACAGCCCCAGCTTCTTCTTCTTTTTCGGCTTCGAGGTGTCTTGCGTGGCAGCTGTGGTATAGACCGGCTTGGTTTCATTGGGGCTGGCGCCAGTGTCGATGTAGCCTGGCTTGATGTCAATGTACGCATCCTCACGCAGCTTGGTGAGGTATTCGCGCAAGGCGGGCTGCATCTTCTGCATGTAGACCTGTTCCTGGATCTTTCCCTCCACATCTTTGAGGGGAGGAATGCCGGCTTGCTGATGTTCCGTCACCTTTAAGATGACGAAGCCCTGGTTGGTCTGGATGGGCTTGGTGTAATCACCGGGCTTCAGCGCGAAAACCTGCTCCTCCATCTCCTTCGCCATGGTGCCGCGTTTGAAGTACTCCAGGTCGCCGCCGTTGGCTGAGGTAGGGCCATCCGAATACTGCTTGGCAAGATCGTCGAACTTGCCACCCTTCTGCAGCAGCGCGTAAATCTGGTTGGCCTTGGCCTGTGCCTTGGCAACGTTCTCCGGACTGGCGGTGGCGGCTAGCACTTCCTTTCCCTTTTCTGTTCTCACCGGCGGCGCGGTCTGCGTGGAGACCAGGATTTCACTCAGGCGCACCTGTTCGGGACGCTCCATTTCAGTCTTGTGCTGGTCGTAGACTTGCTGGACTTCCTGCTCGGTCACGGTAATGTGGCCGCCGACCTCCTGGCCGATCACGCGCTGCGTAATCAACCCGTTCTTCATATTTTGTTTGAACTCTTCGAACGAGACGCCTTGCGACTGTGCAGCCTTCTCCAGATCTTCCATGGAATCGGCATGCATCTCCTTGCGTAAGTCGTCGAGCCGTTTCACCACGTCGGCATCCACGTTGATGCCGAGCTCCTCACCCTTTTGCAGCAGCAGTTGCTGGTCGATCAGGTCGCGCAGCAGGTCCTTCTCGCGGTCTTTCACTTCCTGAGCAGTGGCGCCCGGTTCGTGCTCATGCATCTCCGAGAGCAATTGCTCACGAGAACGCCGCAGGTCGGCCCGGCTAACGATGCTGCTGTTGATGCGGACGATGATTTCCTCGACCACGGTGTCATCCTGCCCGAGGAGCCAGGGCACGCCAAGGAATATTGCGAACAAGAGAACAACAAATTTCTTCATTAACACCTGATCAGGCGGGCTGCCATGCCTACCACCTGAAATCGCGAAATGATCGTGCGTTGGTTAATTTTACCGCGTCACGCGAACTTCTGCGAAGAAGCCATGCGACCCGCAGGAGAAGAACTCCTATCGCGAAGCCGTAGGTATCTTTGGCTCCGAGGTTTCTGCTTGCCGCGTGACCGGCTCCGCCGTCGCGCTCCGATACGATGCTTCCTTCCACAGGCTGGTGGGCGATACGAAGTACACGCGAACGGCGGCCAGCGAGGCGGCCATGAGCACGACAAACGTCCGAATGGGAGAAGTCAGCTTCTTGAGTGGAAAACGGTCAGGCACCAGCGGGTCAAGAGCGGCAAGGGCATAGAACGCGACTTGTCCCCAGGCTGCCCAGGCCCGCCAGGGAGCAGGCAGGCCGAAGGTCGCCAACGCGATTGCGATCATGCAATAGGGCACCACAATGCGCCCGTATTTCGCCGACAGGAAATGCAGCCTCATGCGGTTGCGGGAGCTGAGCAGCTCGGGCATCATCTGGAGCATCTGGTACAGACCCGCCTGCAGGCGTACCTTGCGCCGGAACTCCGATTGCAACACGGTGGGGAAATCGTACATGGTGGCCTTCGGCTCATAGAGGATGCGGTAGCCCTGGAAGAACGCCTGCAGGGGCACATAAACATCGTCGAGCAGTGTGCCCGGCGGGAGCGGCACCCACAGTGACCGTCGCATGGCGGCGAAGGCACCGCTGTAACCGAAGGTCGAATCAATCAGGGTATGGCGCTGGCGAATCCAATCCTCGTAACGCCAATACGCGCTCGTGGTTGCCTCCTCATGGCTGTCGCCTTCCACGATGATAGTCTTGGGGCTGACCGAGCCGACCTTGGAATCGCCGAAGCAGGCGATGACGTTGCGCAGGCAATCCGGCTCAAGCGTCTGGCGCACGTCGCACAAAACCAGGATCTCGCCGGAAACGCAGGGAACAGCCGCGTTCAGCGCCGCCGCCTTGCCGGCATGGGGTACGCGCATAAACATTACTCCCTCGCGTGCGAAGCTGCGCGCGATCTCGTCGGTGCGGTCGGTCGAGCCGTCAGAGACGACCAGGATGTCCATCAACTCGCGAGGATAGTTCAGGCTCAGGATCGTCTTCAGCTTGCGCTCGAGGAATTTTTCTCCGTTGTAAACCGCAATCACAAAAGACACGGCGCGGAGCTTGTCGTCCTTGCGCACGGGATTGCTGGCGCGGCCCGCCAGCCAGTTCAGCAGCAGCGGGTAGCCGAAGAGGACATAAAACATGGTTGCCGCGGCAAACGCGAAGACCGTGATGCTGAGAATCTGTACGGGCGCAAGCGCGGTGGCGGGCAACAGGCTCAAGGAACTCATTCCGTGATCAACGATGGTGCTCATATTACTGTGCGAATCATCAATCTCTGGACTTCTCGTTATACTGCCGGAACAGGCTTTTGGCCGACTCGAAGCTCTCCCAAGCGTGGGCGGTGTCACCCAGATTGCGATATATCTCGGTCATGTTCTTAAACGCGAGATATCGCAGCCAGGCGTTGGTCGGGATGTCGTTCTGCGTCAAGCTTATTACTTTCCCGTACTGCTCAATGGCTTGTTGCAGGTTTCCCCGCTCCTGCTCGCAAGTGCCCATGAAGAAGTAAATCTGCGCCTGCTGAGGGTAAATTGCTGCCGCCGTTCGCAGGTGGGCCATGGCATCTTCCCGTTGCCCCGTTCTTAACAGCGATGCGCCCAGGTACTCCTCGGCAAACCAGTTGCCTTGCGTGACCTGGACGGTATGCGACCACAGCGTGACATTGTCCCTCCAGTAGCCGACCTGCCGATGAGCCACCAACGTCAGTGCCAGCAAGGCGGCGGTGCTCGCCCCGGCCAGCCAGGCGGTGGAAATATGGCGTTGCTCTGCGAAATCCGCCGCGCTCCAGCAGATCATGATGAACAGGCCCACCATGGGAAGATACGCATAGCGATCTGCCATCCCGTGGACGCCCACCTGCACCAGGCCGATCATGGGTACCAGCGTGCCCACGAACCAAAACCATCCTACGACGAGATAGCGGCGACGCCTGGCCATAATTACCAGAGTGCTGGCAGCTAGCAGGAAAAGAACTCCCGCGACTACTTGCCACATTCTTATCGAGTTCCCTGGATACGGGTACACCACCGCCAGGTGCGATGGCCAGAAGGCCTTGCCGGTGTATCGCAGGTAGGAAACGATCGCATTTCCAAGCCGAGTCACAAACGGGTAAGGGTGGAGGGTATTCATCATGTTACCCGCCCGCCGCGCTTCCAGCGTAATAACAGCGCTGGCGGCAGAGAGAATGAACAACGGCACCTTCTCCAGCAGTAGCCAGCGGAGGCTCTTAGGCGGGATGGCCGCGGTGGTCACCGGCACCGAAGCTTCCAGCCCCCCGGCGAACATGCGACGCAGCGGCCAGTAGTCCCACAGCAACAGAACAAACGGGAGCGTGATGACCTGATTCTTGGCCATCAACCCTAAGGCATACAGCAGCAATACCAAACTGTACCGGCCAACTCGGGGCTTGGACGCGTACCACCGGTACGTACCCAAGGCGAGCAAGAAAAACAGCATGCTTAGCACGTTCTTGCGTTCGGAAATCCAAACTACAGATTCCACGTTGATGGGATGCAGGGCGAACAAGGCGGCCACCATCGCACTGCGGCCCATGGACCCTGTGGCTTCCAGCAGGACCCAGAACAGCAGGACTGCGTTAACGGCATGCAGCAGGATATTAGTCTGGTGGTGCTTGCCGGCATCCAGGGAATAAAGGTGACAATCCAGTGCGTGTGAAAGCCAGGTCACGGGATGCCAAAAGGTATTGTCGAAGGTGGTAAAGGCCCACTGCACCGTATCCCAGTCCAAGCCATATTTCACATGCTCGTTTTCAACTACGTAGCCCGGATCATCGAGATTTAAGAATGGGTAATGCAGGGCTGGGGAGTAAAGCGCGACCGTTGCTACTGCAAGGAGAAGGCTGATAAAAATTGCCCACTTTATGGGTGAATGGAGGCGCATCGGGGCCGAGGACTGAACTTGCTCTTCAAACCTGAATCAAATCCGCCCTCCCTTGGAGGCACGATTATATCCCACGTGGCAAAGCTCGCCCTGCTTCGAATCCAGGCTCGTCGCGCGCCCGACTGAACCACCGCCAGGCCGTCCGTCACAGGCCGGACTTAAAGTCCTAAGCCGTCGGGCCGCTTAGGGTGGAACGCAGCAAGCGCGGAAGCGTTTTGGGTGTATAGTGTTGGGCACTCAGGGTGCCAGACGGGAAATCCCCCTTAGCATACTTCCCAAAATCCAGCCCCCGATTGGAAGGAGGCGACGATTGAAACTAGCCGACGGTATCCACTACGTGCGCCAGACTTTCGGCGGCCATGTTCACGCTTTCCTGCTGGATAACGGGGATGGCATAACCCTGATTGACGCCCTCTACGACACCGAGCCGCATCGCATTCTTGACGAAATCAAGGCCATGGGAAGGCAGCCGTCTGACCTCAAGAACATCATCGCTACCCATGCGCACCGCTCCCACATTGGCGGCATGGCAAACCTCAAAAGCCTGAGCAACGCCAGGGTCTATGCTCACGAGTGGGAGGTTGGCATCATCGAGAGCAAGCGAAAGGCTACCAGGTGCTCGATATGGCCCAAACCTCCACTGGCCGCTTACTACACGCAATTCGGCCTTGCGCTAGGCTTCAACGGCCATAAACCGTGCCTGGTTGATCAATCCCTGAAAGAAGCGGACCACGTGGGACCCTTGACGATTGTTGCGACTCCCGGACATACGCCCGGCTGTCTTTCATTTTATTGGCCGGAGAAAAAGGCGCTGTTCGTCGGCGATGTGATTGTGACGTGGCCGTACGTAGAAGCCGGATGGCCGGGCCTGACGATGGACATGAAGCAGAATGTGCAATCAGTCGGCAAGCTCTCGGATTTCGGCGACGTGGAGATCGTGGGCGTCGGCCACGGAGAACCCATCGCCGAGGGCGGCATTGAGGTCCTGAAGAAGCTGAGGGAACAGAAAGTTTAATCCAGGTATTTTTGAGTTCCACGGGAATTCCACCATGTCTATGAAAACCCCTCTCTCGGTTGTCCTGTTAGGGATTCTGCTGTTTTCCCTGCCCTCCATGGGCATTCCCGGCGATCAATCTTCTGCGGCCGGTCCTGCTGACCAGAAGCTCAGTCCGAAGCAGGAAGAAGCTGCGGAATTGCAGGCTTGCGCACAAATGGTGCTGGGAGGCTTTCTCCAGATCCCGAACACGCGAGATCAGCGTTTCCAGGGGAAGGTGACTGTGCCGACTGCCCGTTGCCGGGGAGGCCAGCAGGCAGTTCTGTTTCGCTTCACGCCCTGGGTTGACTGGAGCCATTATTGGGGAGCCGGCGACACCTCTTCTCTGCCGGTCGGTTTTCTTTCTGTCAAGGGGCCACAGTTACGAGGAGTAGCGGGCGCGCTCCTGGATCTCGAGTACCAACGAATTGAGCTGATCAAGTTCAATTTGTTCGACAATTCCGGGACCTACCAGACCTACGTTGCGGGCAACGCCGGCGTCGGCGGACCTGCCGTGAAGACCTGGGCGGAGATGCGCCTGCCCAAGGACAATCCTGACTATCAGGCGGTCGGGGGCGACGGCGAGCAGATATGCAAGGGCGAACTGATTCGTGCCCGCACTCTCACCGGGATCTGCAACGACATTCGTAACCCCCTGATGGGTTCGACGGGCATGCCTTTTGCGCGCAACGTGGAATTTGAAACCACGTTTCCTGACCTCGCGCAGACTGCCTTTACCAAGAATCGCCACGGCGGCCGGATAAACTTGTTGACTCCGGACCCGCAGGTAATCAGCCGCAAGCTGTTCACTCGTCAGCAGTCAAACCCTGCCTCCTGCAATGCCGGTTTCGGGCTTCCCAACAATTCTCCCAACGCCAACTGCGACTACCAGAAGGCGCCGTTCTTCAATGTCCTTGCCGCCTACTGGATCCAGTTCATGACCCACGACTGGTTCTCGCACATGGATGAGGGGCACAACGCACCCGGGGGATACATGGAGGTGGGCTGCAAGATGGAATTAGTGAACAACGTCGAGACGCAGCTCACGCCGGAGGAGATCCAGAAGTTGGGATGCCGTCCTGGCGACCAGGTGGACAAAACCTACGTACTCAAGGGCTCGGCGCCGGACCAATTCACCAACGGCGGCCGTACCTATCTGACACGCGCGCCCAAGACGTTTGCCAACAACAACACGGCGTGGTGGGATGCCTCGCAGCTT
The DNA here is from genome assembly GCA_963823635.1 of uncultured Acidobacteriaceae bacterium. Classification (GTDB taxonomy): domain Bacteria; phylum Acidobacteriota; class Terriglobia; order Terriglobales; family Acidobacteriaceae; genus Bog-257. The sequence goes on from CAWGMV010000018.1 coordinate 193,722, forward strand.
TACGGATTCGACGAGACTTCACTGCAGCGCGTGAAACGCGATCCCAAAGATCCTGCAAAGATGCTGCTGGAGCCGGTTACTGGAATGCCTGGTCCGGGCTATTTGCCCATACTGCTTCCCACTGACCCCGTGCAGCCGCAGTGGATGGGACAAGAGTCGGTGGCCTTTCCCGATAACTGGTCTATCGGGTTGAGTTTCTTTCACAACCTGTTCGCCCGGGAGCACAATTCGTTTGTAGATGAATTCCGCAGGCAAACGACACAGAACCCGAACGCCGATAGCGGCCTGCGCGATCCTTCCGACCCCAAGCGCGTGATCCGTAACCAGGACGTTACCGTGGAGGAACTCTTCAACGTAGCCCGGCTTGTGGTCGCGGCTGAAATCGCCAAAATCCATACCACCGAATGGACGCCACAACTGCTTTACGATGAACCCCTCTACAAAGCCATGAACGCCAACTGGAGCGGGCTGCTGGGCACCGGCGATCCGGATGCTTCCAAGGCGCTCTCCGATATTGTGGCCCACGGTTTCGGCACGTCGAAGAACGTCAAGAAAGAAACCCAGTGGTACTCCGTGTTTGCCTCAGGACCGGGCATCGTCGGACTCGGTAGCAAGGTTTCGCACTACGACATCTCCAATCCCGATGACGTCAATGGCGGCGTGAATCATTTCGGATCGCCCTTTAACTTCCCCGAAGAGTTCGTCACGGTTTATCGTCTCCATCCGCTGGTTCCAGACCTGATCGAGTATCGCGACGTCAAAGATCCGAACCAGATCGTTCAGAAAGTTGCGGTCATTGAAACCTTCGAAGGCAAAGCAACGGACGCCATGCGGTTACGCGGTATGGCCAACTGGGGACTGAGCATGGGACGGCAGCGGCTGGGACTGCTCACCCTGAACAACCATCCGCAATTTCTGCAGAACATTCGCTTGCCACGGCTCGATACGCCGACCCAGCAGCTTGACATCGCGGCCCTCGACCTGATTCGTGACCGCGAGCACGGCGTGCCGCGTTTTAATGAGTTCCGCCGCCAGTATGGCCTGCGGCAGTTGACCAGCTACGACGACTTTGCGGATCAGACCCTCCCCGCCGACTCGCCCGCCCGCAAGCAACAGATGGAGACGATCGCCCAACTGCGCGAGATCTACGGCACCCACGTCTGCGATTCCTCGAAGATCATCACCGACGCCCAACTGAACCAGGATGGGACGCCGATCAACGATTGTCTGGGTCACCCCAACGCATCAGTCGTGGACAACATCGAAGATGTTGACACCGTGGTGGGCTGGCTGGCCGAATACACCCGGCCGCATGGATTTGCCATCTCCGAAACGCAGTTCGTGGTGTTCATTCTCAATGCGTCGCGCAGGTTGTTCAGCGACCGTTTCTTCACTTCCAGCTTCCGGCCTGAGTTCTACACCACGCTTGGCGTTAACTGGGTCAATAATAACGGGCCAGGGCCGCAAATGATGGAAGCGGGAGCGCCGAATGGCCATCAGCAGCCGGTCTTGCCCCTCAAGCGTGTGCTGATGCGAAATATTCCGGAGCTGACTCCCGAGTTGCAACATGTAACCAACGCCTTTGATCCCTGGGCGCGCGACCGCGGCCAATACTACTCGCTGGACTGGAAGCCACGGCCCGACGCCGCATCTGATCCGGCATTTAAGCAGTAACGGCAAATCTTGGTAACTTGACAAACGATTGGGCGATCCACTATCCTTCACTGCAGCCGGAAGCGCTCGGCCATCAGGCGCTGCAGGCGCGGCTTGTAGAGGATGTCGTAGGCGAACTCCTTATCGGGGAACATGGCCAGGGCGGCGCGTTTGGTGTTGGCTACCAGCTCGGCGGCCTCCTCCACGGTCATCCCCTGATCCTGGCTGATGACGGACATGACCATGTTCATCATTACCTGAAGCCGGCGCAGTTTGCGGCGCTCTTCTTCCTGCTCCTGTTGCTCGCTGCTGGCGGGTTGTTGCCCGCTCGCGTCTTCGTGTTCCGATAACCCCATTTGGAGTTCCCCTTGGATAAGCCCCAGCGCTGCTGGTGCCCCAGGTTCGCGTCCGTCCCTTGGACGCTCACCTGGGCAGAAGGCGCACCTTTCGCTGCACTCGCGGTGCGACTACAATTTGATGTTCAACGCCACCCCACCGTTGCGCGCGATGGTTGTGGCCGCATCATACAACGAAACCGGGATTTTGCAGCCTTCGGTTTTGCGACGACGACGGAAGCAGCGTTTGGCATCGAATTCACGGGAGGAGCTATGGCAGAGGCACCACAGGCAAACGAGAAGCTGGTGAAAGTGTTCGACTGCGAAGAGGAATCGGAGGCGATGGTGGTGCGGGGTTTGCTGGTGTCGGCGGGAATTGATGCCATGCTGCAGAACCTTGAAGCGCAGGACGCGTTTCCTGTGGGTGGCGCGGTTGTGCTGGTGCGCGAAGATCAGGCCGAGGAAGCCCGGCAAACCATCGAGGCGTATCGCGAGAATCCCACGACGGACGAGGACGAGGAGGTCAGCGAGGAGCAGGAGCTGCCGTGACCGTCTTGCCGTCGAGCAGGAAGGTGACCGCGCCGGCCAGGTCGGTGCGGTAAGTGCGAATGTTGGCGGCCGCGTAGCGCTGCATCACGTCCGGGCGAGGATGCCGGAAAGAGTTGTAAAAGCCCACCGAAACCACGGCATAGTGCGGCTGAACCGCGGCCAGGAACTCCGGCGTGCTGGAGGTGGCGCTGCCGTGATGTCCCACCTTGAGCAGGTCAGCCTGCGGCGCTTGACGCAGCAGCAGCTTCTCGATGCGCTTGTGCGCGTCGCCCACCAGAAGCGCCGCGGTTGCTCCGTACTGGATATGCAGGACCAGCGACTCGTCGTCCTGCGGGGGGTTGTGGGGCGGAATTCCCGATTCGGGATTAAACACACGAAAGTGGGCGCCGCCGTAATCAAAAGTGCTGCCAGCGGTTAGCGCCTTTTGTTCCACGTGGAACAAGTTTGCGGTCTCGACCAGCTCTCGAAACGGAACGCTCGGCGAGTCGACCCCGCACCACATCTCGCGCGGCTGGAAGTTGGCGATGATGCTCCGCATGCCGCCGAGGTGGTCGGTGTGCGCGTGCGAAATGGCAACCGCGTCGAGGCGCCGGATGCCGCGCGACCAGAGGTACGGCGAAACTACTTCTTCTCCAGCATCGAACTCGGATCGGGAGTTTTGCGTCACGCCTCCGGCGTCCAGCAGCAGCGTCTTGCCCTCCGGCGTAATCAGCAACAGCGAATCGCCCTGGCCGACATCGATGGCTGTAACTTCCAGGATGCCGGGGTGCCACTGCGGCTTCGGCGGAAAAAGGACGATCCACCCCGCCGAGACGAGCAGCCCGGCAAGGCCGATCGCCGCGACGGCCGCCCGCCGACGCGACAGTAGTACCGCAATCACTACCGCAGCCGCGGCTGCGCAGCAAACCGCCGCCGTCGGGGTGGGCACGCGCACGTCGGAGATCCGCATGTGTCCAATGACACGAACGGTTCCGGTCAGCGCGTCCAACGCGTAAGCGCTAATCACGGCCGGCAAGTACGCCAGCCAACCCGCAACATACGACAGCGCGACCGCGACCACGGCGGCGGGCAACAACACCCCCGCGATGGGAATCATCAGCGCATTGGCCGGCAGCGACATGGTGGTGGCGCGATGGAAGTACCAGGCCATGGGCAGCGCCAGCGCGAGCTGGATGACGGTGGAGACGAACAGCAGCTCGCCCGCTCCAAGAACAAAGCTTGACGCCGCGCACGATCGCGAAGCTTGACGCGCGCTCCCCGACCAGGTTGCCGAGTTGATCGCGAATCACTCGCAGATCACAGCGAAATTGCGCCGCCCGCGTCGGCAGGGAGAAGTCGAAGGCAGGCGAGTCGAAATTTCGGACCGCGTTGCGCAAGGGATAAAGTGTCTGCCGCAGAATCGGCACCGCAATTCCGGCGACGGCGATCACGGAAAGAAATGTGAGCTGGAAGCTGGCTTCGAACAGCGTTCGTGGATTCACCAGCAGAATCCCGAGCGCGGCAATGCCCAGTCCATTGAGCGCGGCGCGGTCCCGGAAGAGCAACCGAGTCACAAGATAAATATTGAGCGTGACAGTCGCGCGCACAATCGGCGATCCCAGATCGGCCAGGAATGCGTAGCCCCACGACAGCAGAATTGTCGTGATCGTCGCCCACGTCTCACCCATCGGCAGGCGGCGCAATGCCCAAAACGCCGCGAAGGCGAGAATGCCAACGTTGATTCCCGAGACCACCAGGATGTGATAGGTGCCGGTGCGCTGAAAGTCAGTCTTGATTTCGCGGCCGAAGAAGGCGCGGCCTCCGATCAGCATGGCCTGCATTAGCGCGCCGCGCTCTCCCGGCCAGAGCCGCACGATGTGCGCCAGCACGCTGCGCCGCGCCGCGCTGCGCCACCGTCCGATGCGGCTGCCAACAAATCCGGGCAGCACTTCTACGCTACTGGCGTGCGCTGAGCCGGTCAGGCGGATTCCCTGCGACGCGAGATAGCCGGCCATGTCGGCCGCGCCGGGATTTCTGTAATTCCGCGGCAGGCGCAACTTGGCGAAGAAGCGCAAGCGCTGCCCGTAGGTGTACACGCGCAACGGCGATTCGGCGCCGGTATCGCGGGCCTCGTCCTCCTCCGTCTGCTTGCTGTAGATGGTCAGCCGGACACCGGCAGCCGCGTCGAGCACGCGCTCGCCGGCTTGCAGGCGCTCAGTCTTAACGTCAACCGATTCCTGCTTGCCGCCATACTGGCCTTCGCGGACGAGACCTTCGCGAATAACATACGCGGTCACCTCGACTTCGTCCTGCCCGGTGGCGAAGGGCTGAAGACTTTGCGCAATCGTCGGCTGGGCGGCATCGCGCGCCTGCAGATAGAAGCCGCCCAGCGGAACCGCCGCCAATAGTGCCAACACAAATGCAAATTGCGGAGAGCGGCGATAAACGAGCGAAGCGCCAGCCATCGCCGCGAGAAATGCGAGCAGCCATAATAAAGGAGAGCGCCAGAGGTAATTAGCCGCGATGATGCCGCCGGAGAACGCGACGGCGAGAAGAAAAACCGGCTCCTGGCCGCCGCAGTAGAGAGTTGCGGGCGCAGGCACTCGCACGGCTTCGGTCGAAAATGAGGTCGTCGCCACGGCCAGTCAGCCAGTCGCGCTACCTCAGATACCCGGGAGGGTTATAAGCGGTCCAGGTCCTCTGCGCCGATCGCAAGGGCCCAGGGCCAGATTTCGTACTGCGCCAGTCCGAACCGCGTGTATGGATCGTTGTCGCGAATGCTGTCCAGCGTCGCCTGGGCTTCGTCGTCGGGAACGCGCAGAAGGAAGGCGCCGCCATTGCGCGGCACCAGCGGACCCGAAGCGATCAGCAGTCCTTCCTGCTTCAGGCCTTGGCAATAGGCGCGGTGCGAGTCAATGTGCTTCAGCACTTCTTCCAGCGGTTTGCGATAACGAAGGATGGCGAGCGCGTACATTTAGAATCCCTTTCATTTCGGGGTGGAAGCACCAGGCTTTAGCCCGGTGAATATTCTTCGGCTCCAAGTCCCGGCTTCAGCCGCGGTGCTTGGAACCAGGGCTCAAAGCCCGCTTTTTCTCCGCTCAAATCGCCGGGCCAAAGCCCGGCGCTTTCACCCAGGGTTTCCATTTCCGGTGAGGGTCGTCGAGTCAGCGCGCCAAGTGCAGGACGGTTTCCATATGGAAGGTCTGGGGAAACATGTCCACCAGATGGGCCTGCTCGACCCGAAAGTTAAATTCTAGCAGCACGCGCAAGTCGCGGGCGAGGGTTGCCGGATCACATGAGACGTACGTCACACGCGACACGGTCATACGACCCAAAGCTCTGGCAGCCTTCTCACCCAATCCCGCGCGCGGAGGATCGATGACAACCAGATCAGGCGCAAGCGTGGAGCTGCGCTCCGCAAGGAACTTCTCGGTCGTGGAGCGAATGCATTTCACGTTGTGCGGGACGTTCTGCCTAAGGTCGGCGAAGGCATGCGGAGAGGACTCGACCGCGAGCACGGTGTCGAAGTTGCGCGCCAGATGTGAGGTGAAGAGCCCTGCGCCGGCGTATAGCTCGACTGCGCCGCGCCCCTTCCGTCCGGCGATCACGATTTCGACCAGCTTATCGGTCAAGAACCGGTTGGTCTGGAAGAACGAGCCGCCGCTGACGCGATAGTCGTGTCCCACAGTGTGGTACAGTAACGAGCTGTCGCCAATCGCCTGCGAAGCTTCGTTATGGATGGCAGCCAGCGGCGCATATTGGCCACTTTCGTCTTCCAGCGCAGACGTGGGGAAGACGACGACCCCGACTACCTGCGGCACTTCGCCATGCAGCGCGGCGGCGAAGGGCTGTATATCGGATCCCATGAGCTTTGTGTCAGGGCACGACTTCAGTCGTGCCGTTTGGGGGCTTAGGAAACGGGCTTTAGCCCCTGAGGGCGTTCGCTTCCCCGAGGCAGGACGAAGAACCTCAGCGGCTAAAGCCGGGGTTCTCTGACCCCGATACGGCACGACTGAAGTCGTGCCCTGACACACACCTTGGTCGGTTCCCTCTCGCCTCAGATATACCTCTACCAACAACTTCGTATCGTCGTGGTTGGCAAAGAACTGCAATCCGTGCACCGACCGCGGGAGCACGCCCTCTCGACCCAGCTTCCACACCGCCGCGATCGCCTGGTTGATAAGCGGAGAGCTGATCGGGCAGTTCTCCACCGGCAGCACATCGTGGGAATTGTGACGCAGATAGCCCAGCGCAAAGCTGGGCGTGTGCCGCACTCGCATACGTGTACGGTTGCGATAGTTCCATGGCGATGACGGGTGAAGTTGAATCTCTTGCGTAAGTTCGAGTTTGGCGGTGCGCCGCAGAGTCTCGCGCAGGATACCGGCTTTGTAACTCAATTGCGCGTCATAGTTGATGTGCTGGTAGTGGCATCCACCGCAACGGCCAAAATAAGGGCAGGCTGGTTCGACGCGTTGCGGCGAGGCACTCAGGATTTCGTCAGGCTTGGCGCGAACGAATCCGGGGCGGGTCTCAACCAGTGAGGCTTCCACCTGTTCTCCGGGAATGACGAAGGGCACGAAGGCAGTTTTGCCGGGGCCGTTCGGGTCCGCCGGCAGGCGCGCCAATCCGTCACCACCATAGACCAGCTTTTCGATTTGCAATAGCAAGGGTGGTATCAGTCTAAATGTAGCGGCCTTGGCGGGGGGTGAACGTGGAGCCCAATCGCCTTGGGTCCCACCCTTCGCCCAACCTCAGGCAAGACGGAGGCAACCGGCCATCTGCCTACTATTGAGTCGGTTCGATGAGCGGCAATGCCAGCATCAGTTGCAGATCGATCATAAGTTGGATTCGCCGATCCAACTGGTAGAACAGCGCCGTATTCTGCCGCGACAACACCTTTCGGAACATTGGAACATATTTCAATCTCAAGGCAGAGACTCCCTGATCCACATCGAGCCACTTCGTCACAGCGCTGTCAGCCTGCGCGTCAGTGAGCACTCCGTTGTTCTGGACGTATTGCTTGATGAGCTCGTACTTGGCGCCGTTAAGCTTGACTAACTCCGCAATGTACTGGTCGTAAACCGGCCAGAACTTCTCCGCTTCGGCGTCGGTCAGCTTCAGGTTGGCGGCGATAACCTGCTTGCGCTGCGAGCGCAGGTTCAGGCGCAGCATCTGGATGTCCTGATCGGACAAAGGTTGTCCTTGCGGTGGCGGCGAAGGGGCCGCCTGCGCTTCACTCTTCGCAGATATACTCTGGGCAGCGGCGGCGCCAGGGACGGCCAGCGAGCAGGCAGTTGCCAATACCAGAATTATGGCGCCGATGATGTTAACGCGAAACATTTTGCCTCCCCTCCCCACGCTGGGCGCACGGGTGAAATCAGTGAGAGTAATTGTCTTGCGGGGAGCAGTCCGAGTGCAAGGTGCTATGGGACCAAGGGCAGATGCGACGGACGCGCCATTTACAAGATCACCCATTTAGGAGGGCGTAGAGGTCCCACGGATTAGCGCCCAAAATAAGGGCGCTAACCGGGGGCGCCAGGCTCCCGTTCTCAGAGGACGCCCCCCGCCTCACCCTCAGTCAGAGGGGCTCCAGAGGTGGATGTTCTGGAAGCGAGCGGTGCGTTGACTAAAGCTGCAGCTATCGTGGTGGCATCTGCGAGGCACCTCAAGCCAACAAAGCCAGTCTCAGGCGCGACCCGAACCGTTTGGAGCGGCAGCCCTCTAAAGTATTCGAGGAGGTGCCTGGAGTAATTGCCACGAACTGAGGTTGAGGGCACTAGAAAAGCCGTACTGCCCACCGGCGGCAGCTGGTTTCGATCCTCAAGCTCTACCCCAAGGCCTCCACTTGAGAAGTCAATGACAGTGGCCATGTTGGAATGCTCGGTGCCATCCATTTTCCACTCGAGCGGAACTCTGGTCTTTGGATCCGATTCGCACGGACTACGTGGGCTATGGCGTCGTTCCGGCTTGCCGGCTGAGTTTCGTTCCAAAGCCTCATACACTCTGCGGAACCATGAGTGGCGCTGATCAAGAATATGCTTGGTTAGGCGTTGTGTATCGGCGAGACGCGCCCCGAATCCGAGCTGCTGCACATCAGTGGTCAGCCATAGCTTTTGAAAATGATCCTCCAATATGTCGAACGTCTTAGGCTGTTCCGTTCTCCTGAATTTAAACACCGGCATATACATACCAATGCCAATGCTCCCCTGCGCTCTTCCCGGACGCCCAAAGGTATACGGCTCATAAAAGCACACATCATCTGCAATGACCATCCAACACATCGGACTATGGGCATAAAACTTAACGCTATCGCGGAAGGAGTCGTTAAGGCTAAATGAGTTTGATGCGTGTTGGCACTGATCATAAAGACTGGTAATGCAAATCGGGTCCCGGGGCAAAGTTTGATTTCTATCTGCCTCGAGTATGGTCTTGAGCATGGTGAGCGGGCTCTCCAAGAAGATCCGGAATAGCGCTGGGCTCCGCAGAGCGTCGAGAAGAAGTACGTGCAGTTCGGGACGCTTTTCTTCAGGGATTTCTTCCAGATTGGCAAGTAATCGGTCGATAGTTATTACTTGAGAAAAAGCAACCCCGAGCAGCCATATCCTTTTCTTAGCGGTGTCCAGGGCCTGCCTAACGTCGTGTTCAGCGCTCTTTCTATCCGGGTAAATGGCAACTAGGCCAGACTGGTCGGCGGCTTTTGCCAGCTCGGTGGCGTTCTTGACTGCTGCACGAACGGCCCCCGCGAGGAAAGCTCGAATCGTTCTCCAAAGAAACAATCTCTCGAGCAGGTGAACCGAAATGATAACCGTAAGTACAAGAAGAAGTTCGAGCACCACCGGACGAAGAACGGAGGAGGGAAGGTACTCACGCGCCACAAGGTAGGCGCCCAGGGAGAGAAAAAACGCCACAAACCATCGAATTCGGGTCGAGAGCGGATCTTGATGTTTCATCGTCTGTGCTCCGTGTCTGCGTCAGTGAGCCCTGGCATTGGTAGCAGGGGTACTATTATACGAGCCGCGTCAAGTTTGCCCGAGCAAAGGGCGCAGTTATAATTGACTGGGACCACGAGAGGACAAGCTCTTATATAGCCGGTTACCTCGAGTTGCGAACAGCTGTCGAAACAACTGGGATATTCGCGTTGGCAGGCGCGTATCCTGGTCGGCGTTTGACCCGCCATTCTGCAGCCTTTACAATATTTCTTTCCCACCTTGTGGCATACCAGACACAGATAAGGACCATTCGTGCGCAGTTATACTCGACATCAACTTAAGCAGGACGCATTTCGCGCGCAGACCACTGAAACTATTTCCTGGGCGGTAGAAAACCGCTCCAACCTCGTCGTCGCTGGCATTGCAGCCGCCGTAATTGTAGCCGTGGTGCTGGGCGGCTGGTGGTATGTGGATTATCGCGACAAGCAGGCCCAAACCGAGCTTTCGGCAGCCATGCAGAATTACAACTCGCCCATCCGTCCGGCGGGCCAGCCGCCGGTGCCCGGCGAAGTGAGCTTTGCTTCGGCGCAGGAGCGCGCCAAGGCCACCAACGCCGACTTCACTCGCGTTGCCGACAAGTATGGGTTTACCCAGTCGGGACGCATAGCCCGCTACTTTGCCGGCATCACTGCGCACGACATGGGCGACAACGCCGATGCGGAGAAGGCGTTGCAGATGGTGGCCGGCAGCCGCTCCAAGGAGATTGCCAGCCTGGCCAAGCTGGCGCTGGCCGGTATCTATCACGACAGCGGCCGCGACCCGCAGGCCATTGCGCTCTATAAGGACTTGGCCGATCATCCCACCGCCTCGGTAGGCAAGAGCACAGCGCAGTTGCTGCTGGCGTCGCTGTACGAAGAGAGTCACCAGCCCGACCAGGCGCGCGCCCTCTATCAGCAGATGCAAAAGGAAAGCCCCGCCAGCCCGGTCGCCCAGCTCGCCGCACAGAAGCTGCGGACGCTGGGGCAGCCGTAAAGCCGCTTTTCGCCCTGGCGAGTTGTCATCCCGACCGAGTTCCGCCTGTTCTGCAGAAGAGGCGGGACGAGCGGAGGGAACCTGCGGTTCGCACAAAAGCGAAGAGCAAAGAGTTCGTTTTGAATTTCCCACTGCGTGTGCGAAAGTAGCGGCGTGCGCGCTGTCGCCCTTCTTGGACCTATCGCCACCGAGCGGCACTTCCGGCCATTTGAGTTGCCGGGCGTGAATCTGTTTTCAGGCAACGACCTCGATCCTACGGATCAGCCGGACGCGGCGCTCATCTTCGGCGGCGACGGCACCCTGCACCGTCACATTGGCGGACTGGCACTGAAGCAGATTCCGGCGCTCATCGTTCCCATGGGAAGCGCCAACGACTTCGCACATTCCATCGGAATTGAGACGGTTGGGAAGGCGCTTGCAGCGTGGAAGCGCTTCTGCGCCGCCGGAGACAACATCCGCGCGATTGATTTGGGGACAATTCAGGCGCTCGACGACGCGAAGGACGATGTTCCTGTCGCGTGGCAGGGTGAATCCCTGGAATCGTTGCACTTCGTCCCCGACGGTCCGCGTCACGACCTTCCACAGATGGGCGACCGCATCATGCAGTCGCAACTGCGCCGCCTTAGCGAGGCGGAAAGCGAGGTGGCGCGCACAACATTTTTTGCATGTATCGCGGGGACGGGACTGGATGCAGCGGTGAATCGCCTGACACTGCGGCAGCCTCGTTGGCTACGGTCGCACGGCGGTTACGTGGTCGCGCTGCTGCGAGTGCTGGGAGGTTTTCGGCCGCCGCACATCACGCTGTCGGTGGAAGTGGACGGACACTGGCAAACGCGGATTGATGAGCCGGGATTTCTGATTGCTGCGGGCAACGGACCACGATATGGACATGGAATGCGTCTAACCCACCGGGCGCAGATGGACGATGGTTTACTCGACGTGTGTTTTGTGCGGCCGCTCAGCAAACTGAGGCTGCTGCATCTGTTTCGCCTGGTTTATAGCGGCGGCCACATCGGCTTGAAAGAAGTGGAATATTTCCAGGCGTCACGGGTGCGGATTCGGACACAGCCGGTGACGGAACTTTATGCCGACGGCGAGTACATTTGTCGGGCGCCCGTCGAGTTGAGTGTTCGGCGCAATGCGCTGCGCGTCATTGTTGACGAATGACAGGCACAAACGTCCTAAAGAGAAGCGCTTGCAGGGATGAAACGGTGCGGCCGTCGGGACCAACGTGGCGGTTGCTTGTATTTTTTCTGGAACTTATCTCATGCTGATGGGTCTATACTGTAGAGAGCGATGGCGACCCGCTTAGTGTTCAAAAAAAAGGCACCGCCAACTGTGCCTACGGTTGCGCCGGAGGACCAGGTTCTGCCCTCGTTGTTTGAGGGCGATGGCCTTTATCCTCAGCGCAAAGAGATGTTCCTGTATTCGTATGGGATCGTCATTCTCTCAACGGCCCTGGTTATCTGGTCCACACACTGGGCCTTCGAACACAAAGAAGAGATCAAGATGCAGGTGGTTTCGCTGGCCACCGACATCAGCCCTTACATCCCGCTGCCGGTTTCGAAGAACAAGATGGGCGGCGGCGGCGGTGGTGGCGACCGCGACAAACTGAATGCGCCGAAGGGCGCCCTGCCCAAGTCGGCTAAGGACCAGATCGTGCCTCCGGCGATTGTGGTCCGCAATGATCATCCGAAGCTGGAAGTGACGCCGACAGTGGTGTTGCCGCCGGAAATCAAGTTCCCGGCGATGGCTAATTTGGGTGATCCGCTATCCAAGGTGATGGGGCCACCCTCCAACGGAACCGGATCTGGTGGCGGCATCGGCAGCGGCAGCGGCGGCGGCGTTGGTTCGGGGACGGGACCTGGCGTTGGTCCCGGCCACGGCGGCGGATACGGCGGCGGAGCTTATCGGGTTGGCGGTGGCGTGAGCGCTCCGAAAGCGTTGTACGCGCCTGATCCCGAGTACTCAGAAGAGGCCCGCAAGGCGAAGTATCAAGGCACGGTGGTGTTGTGGCTGGTCGTCGATGCAGCCGGCCGTCCGCAACAAATTCGCGTCCAGCGCCCGCTGGGCATGGGCCTTGACGAGAAGGCCATCGAGGCGGTGAAGCAATGGAAGTTCGAGCCGGCCAGAAAAGATGGTCAGCCGGTCCCGGTGATGATCAACGTCGAAGTGAACTTCCGGCTGTACTAACCTTCGTAATCGCGCAAAAGCCAACCACGGATCCGGGCAGATTTCAAGGGATCTACTCCCGATTCTTAATCAGGGCATTCTCTCTGAGAATCTGTGTCAATGCGTGGTTGAAATGTTCTTACCTGCGAAACTGTTTGGCCAGCGGCGCGACTTTGCTCCTCGCCTTGTCGGCCAATTCTGACCCTTTGTCAATCCAATCGCTCGCCTGATCGGTGAAGTCCTCCATCGCGTCGCGAGCGTCTGCGTACCTGCGGCGAAGGGTCTTGCGCATTTGCTTGCCGGTTTGCGGCGCCAGCAGCAGGGCGATCAAGGCGCCCGCCGCCAGTCCGATGAACAGCATGGTCAGTCCGTTGCCGGACCCGCGATCTTCTCTACTCATCACTACCACCTTTCCTGGTGCAATATTACCGCGATATTGAGCGGGATGCTTGCCTTAGACCCGCGTGATTGGCCGTTGGCGTATTGAGGGACAATGTCTCTCCATGGACGTTTAGAAGGCGGTTGCTAGGGGTTTTGTTGCCCAATACCCGGCGCATCAAGCGATCAGACTGGTGTAAAATCAACTGTTTACCCTTCGAGCTGCGCGTCAATGAAGTCCCGTTGGGTCGTTCTCGCGTCCGCGGCTCTCCCAAGCGAACCAAGGAGTTAATAGGAATGGCGATTCCAGCCACACAATTACGTCCGGGGATGGTCATCAAGCACAACAACGATTTGCACTCGGTGTTCTCGGTGGAACACCGCACTCCGGGTAACCTGCGCGCTTTCATCCAGGCCAAGCTGCGTAACCTGCGCACCGGAGCCATGTTCGAGCACCGTTTTCGCTCCAGCGACGCCCTCGAGAAGATCACAGTGGACGAAATCCAGATGCAGTTTCTCTACGCCGACGGCGACGACTACTACTTCATGAACACCGAGGACTACGAGCAGCTTCACCTCAACAAGGACATTCTGGGAGATGCGGTGGATTACCTGATCTCCAATCTGCAGATCAAGGTGGAGTTCTTCGATGGCAAACCAGTTGGCGTGGAGTTGCCGCAAACGGTGGAATTGACAGTGGTCGAGACGGAGCCGGGATTGAAATCGGCGACCGCCAGCAGCGTGACCAAGCCGGCCAAGACCGAGACCGGGCTCGTCGTACAGGTGCCGCCATTCATCAACGAAGGTGAGAAGATTCGCGTGGATACATCAGAAGGGGCGTATTTGTCGAGGGCGTGATGGACTTGCTGGTACCTGGAGCCTGTCAGCGTGTTTCAAGAATCGCTTTGTATCAGGGCACGACTTTCAGTCGTGCCGTAACTGCGGTCAAAAATAACGGCTTCAGCCGCTGAAGACAGGGGCTGAAGCCCAACTGTTGTGAAGCCTTCTACGGCACGGCTGAAGCCATGCCCTGACACAAATCATGCAAGAATCATCCGGTAAACGATAGCTGAAGATGCCTGATCTTCAAACCCGTCGTTATCTCATCTCCGGACGCGTGCAGGGCGTCGGCTTCCGCTGGTTTGTGGAGCGCGAAGCGGCGCAAATCGGCGTCACCGGATGGGTGCGGAACTCCGACAGTGGCGAGGTCGAGGTGATGGCAACTGGCACACACGAGCAACACAACACTCTGCGCCGCAAACTGCAGGCGGGCCCTCGCGCCGCGCGGGTTGATCACGTCCACGACTCGGCCGCTCCGCTGCTGGAGTCGCAATCGTTCCGCATCGAAGGAGTCTGGTAGCCATGCCGCCGCAGCATAACTGTGACGACCTAAAGAAGCTCATCCGCGAAGTTCCGGATTTCCCCAAGCCGGGAATTCTTTTCTATGACATCACGACGCTGCTCAAAGACAAGCTCGGCTTTGCCCGCCTGATTGACGCGCTCACCGAGCACTACATTGATCGGGACATCGACCTGGTGCTCGGCATCGAGGCGCGCGGATTTATCTTTGGACCGGCACTGGCCTATCGTCTGAACGCGGGCTTTATTCCGGTGCGCAAGCCGAAGAAGCTGCCGGCTGAAGTCCTGCAGTGGAAATACGAGCTGGAATACGGCCATGACACGCTGGAGGTCCATAAGGATTCGATCGAGCCGGGACAGCGCGTTGTCATTTGCGACGACTTGCTGGCCACCGGCGGCACTGCCAAGGCCACAGCCGAGATGGCCAAGTCACTTGGCGCCGATATCAGCGGCCTGGGATTTGTGGTCGAACTGGACGCTCTCAAAGGCCGCGCCAAGCTTCAAGGATATGACGTGTTTTCCTTGCTGCATTACTAAACTAATTCGGGAAAATGTGCGAAATCGTAGCGGTGCCCGGGCCCGCTTGCACCGCACGGCGAATACTGCCATCATGGCGCAAATCGCAGACTGACCGCGGCCCTCCGCGTCGGTTAGGATTAGCTCGATGTTGCCCTTCAGAGTAGTGCGGGTATCGCTTCCGAAGCTCACTGCGACCGTCATTCTGATAGCTTGGTCGGTAGTTGCGGCATGGACGCAATGTGCGCCTCTGCGAGGCGATGCCGCCAAACTTCCAGCTCGCGAGCCTCTCCGCGAGCCGCTCATGCCTGAGTCCGGCTACCTTTCGAACAGCACTTACACCAATAGCTTCTTCGGTTTTGCGCTCGATCTTCCCATGGCGTCCCAGGGGCACCTGGTCAGGCTGCCGCTCATGCCCGAGAGGCAACATGCTCTGCTGGCCATCGCATTCCAGAATGGAGATCGTTCAGGTTCGCTGACTATCAACGCCATCGACCCTCGCGAAGGTTTGGAGGGATTCTCAACCAGGCAGCAGCAACTGCCACTCTACGGTCAGTCCGGAACGCAAAACGAACCATCGGCCCAGCCGCAAATCTCACCCCACGGCACACTGATTGCGCCTGAGCCTCAGCTTGCATCCCGGCAGTTTCAGCCCCCAGCCGAACGCTTCCACTTCTCCCAACGGCACAAGGGAGAAAACTATACGGCATTGTATCGGACAGAGATCAAGAACTACCGCGTGGGTGTTCTGATCGCCACCAACGACAAGGATTTCCTGCAGAAGTCCAAGCAGGCAATGGCGGCCATGCGCTTTTATTGCACGACGGACGATGGAACACTCGCCACCAAGGAAGGCGATTTGGTGGCGCCGGAAGGTGAGCGCTACGAAGGGCCAACCGTTCCTACCTGGCGCGCCGATGCGGCCATCCAAACCAACCGCGGCTTGGCAATTCCTCCCGGCGAAGTCGCCGATAGGGTGTACCGCAACTCTGCCCTGGACTTTGAGTACGAGATTCCCAAAGGCTGGGAAGTCCTTCCCA
The DNA here is from genome assembly GCA_963823635.1 of uncultured Acidobacteriaceae bacterium. Taxonomy (GTDB): domain Bacteria; phylum Acidobacteriota; class Terriglobia; order Terriglobales; family Acidobacteriaceae; genus Bog-257. The sequence continues at coordinate 209,664 of CAWGMV010000018.1, forward strand.
CGCACAACGGCGGCAACCCGCCGGCGGACCTCTCCTGGTTGCGGGAATTTCAGTTTCTTCATGCGTGTTCACGCACCTTGTTGCGAATCCAGCAATCGGGCGCCGCAGATGCCGCCGGATCTGACCGCCCGCCGATGATCATCCTGCGCGCGCTTGATCCGACTTGCCTCTCCATGCGGACCCCGTCTGCACTCAGCGAGGCGAGAACTGCGGAGGAGGTTGGGGTGAGTCTGGAAACATTGATGGAGTTCGGCCAGGTTGCCTCGCATGAGTTGGTATTTTTGTCGGGACAACTCTTCATGGTGTTTCATGGGACCATCGCCGCGCCCGCGGAAGGAGAACAACTGGCCCAGCGCATGTCGCAAACCATGTTTGGCACCAACTACAACCACATGCTGCTCCTCTGGTCGTTCATGGCCCCAACTGGCAAAGAGCTAAGTACGATGCCGACGAACCGCATCCGGCTCGGACCACAACCTATCGAGCTCAGCTCGGCATTGGCTGCGAAGCAATGAAGGGTGTTCGAACAACGTAAAATAGAGTAGCTGGCGAGTTGCGCTCGTCGGCGCCGTTCTCCGAATCCATAGGCAAAGGCAATCATGGCTGGCTCAAATCGCGATGGGGAAGCCGCCGCAGTGCGGGGAGAAGTCGAGTCCTCCGCCCGGCCGTCGAACTTCATTCGCGACATCATCCTCGAAGACCTGAAGACCGACAAATATGGCGGACGCGTACAGACGCGATTTCCGCCCGAACCTAACGGCTACCTGCACATTGGTCATGCCAAGTCCATCTGCCTCAACTTCGGGCTGGCGGCGGAGTTTGGCGGCAAGACCAACCTGCGCTTCGACGATACCAATCCGGAGAAGGAAGAGCAGGAGTATGTGGACTCCATCATCACCGACGCTCGCTGGCTCGGTGCGGACTGGGAGGACCGGCTCTTCTACGCCTCAGACTACTTTGACCAGCTTCATCAGTGGGCGGTGGAGCTCATCAAGGCCGGCAAAGCCTATGTATGCGACCTGAGCGCCGAGGAAGTGCGCCAGTACCGCGGCACGCTGACCGAGCCGGGTAGAGAAAGCCCCTATCGCAATCGTTCGGTGGACGAGAACCTGGCGCTGTTCGAGCGCATGCGAGCGGGCGAGTTTCCTGATGGTTCGCGCACTCTGCGCGCCAAGATCGACATGGCCTCGCGCAATGTGAACATGCGCGATCCGGTGATGTACCGCATTCTTCATGCTGAGCACCACCGCACCGGGAACAAGTGGTGCATCTATCCGATGTACGACTTTGCGCACGGCCAGTCGGACTCGATTGAGCAGGTTACGCATTCCATTTGCACGCTGGAATTCGAAGACCATCGTCCGTTGTACAACTGGTTCATCGAGCAGTTGGGTATCTTCCCCTCAAGGCAGATCGAGTTCGACCGTCTCAACTTGACTTACACGCTGCTGAGCAAGCGCAAGCTGCTGCAGTTAGTGCGCGACGGCTACGTGCGTGGCTGGGACGATCCCCGAATGCCCACTCTGTCCGGCATTCGGCGGCGCGGCTATACGCCGGAAGCGATCCGCAACTTCTGCGCTGCCATCGGCGTCTCCAAGACTAACGGCATCATCGAGCTGGCGATGCTGGAACACTTCGTGCGCGAGGACCTCAACAAGCGCGCGCTTCGAGCGATGGCGGTGCTGCGTCCGCTGCGGGTGGTCATCGAGAATTATCCCGAAGGTCAGGTCGAGGAATTGGAGGCGGTGAACAATCCGGAAGATCTCGCCGCCGGAACGCGGAGAGTGCCGTTCTCCCGCGTGCTCTACATCGAGCAGGACGACTTCCGCGAAGACCCGCCGAAGCAGTTCTTCCGCCTCTCGCCCGGGCGCGAAGTCCGGCTGCGCGGCGGCTACTTCATCAAGTGCACCGGCGTGCTGAAGGATGAAGCTGGCAACGTTGTCGAGGTACGTTGCACCTACGATCCAGAAACTCGCAGCGGCAACGCGCCTGACGGACGCAAGGTGAAAGCAACCATTCACTGGGTATCGGCGGAACACGCCATCAATGCTGAGGTGCGGCTGTACGAGAACCTGTTCACCAGGGAAGACCCGAACGACGTTCCCGAAGGCCAGGAGTTCACCGTCAATCTCAACCCGAATTCGCTGGAGGTGCTGACTAATGCCAAGCTGGAACCCTCTCTGGCGAGTGCGAAGGCCGGCGACCGCTTTCAGTTCGAGCGGCTGGGATACTTCTGCGCCGATCCCGATTCCAAGCCGGGTGCACTGGTGTTCAACCGCACTGTGCCGCTCAAGGATACGTGGGCAAAGATTGAGAAGCGGAGTGCGGACAAGGGCCGCTCAAACGTGCCCCGGCGACAGAAGCAAGGCGGCTGACGGTGTACAATTCTCGCCTTCCCGGGAATCAAGAAGAACTTGCATTCAACAAAAGGAGATTGCGAATGAACTACAGGGTTGTGTGTGTCTGTGCGATCGTTGCCCTGGCCGTTGCGATGGCCTCGGCGCAAAGCAAATCTACGCTGTCCGGCAAATGCAGCAAGCCTGACGTCCAGCAGAGTGTCCCGACGGGCGACCAGCCGGGCCATGCCTTCATGCTGATGCAGGGAAAGTGCACCGCCATGGGCGACGTTGGTGGCGCGGCCGGCAAAGAGGGCACCTTTACCGAGCATGGAGAGGCGATGGGAACCCACATGAAGAACTCGGGCGTCTTCGTGGAAACCTTCGATAGCGGCGACAAGGTTTTCTATAACTATCAAACCACCGGGACCATGAAGGATGGCGCATTCCAGACCGGCCAGAATAAGTACCAGATTACCGGTGGAACCGGAAAGATGAAGGGCATCAAAGGCTCGGGCACCTGCAAGCTTAGCGGCACCCCCGACGGCGGTACGGAATACTCGTGCAGCGGAGAGTACACGCTCGCTGCAGGCGCACCGGCAAAGATGTAGCCGCAAGAGCAGTTGGAAGTTCTGTTCGCTCCCACCCTGTCCGCAACGAAGCGGACAAGGGTGGGCACGCGGCGTCTAGCAATAACGTCGACGGCTACGCGGACGCGAGAGCCGATTCTTCTACTGTCGGACTCGATTCCTCAAGGAGTTTGGCGAGTTGAGCTTCATACTGCTTTATGCCAACACCGCGCAACATCCGGCTGTAGTAAAGCTCCCCTAGTTCCTGCGAGAACGCCGTCCCCTTGGTGTCCGCGTTGTACTCAGCGATCGCTATCAGTGAAACATCGACCAAGTACTGTTTCAACCTTTTTTGTGCTTGACCGGACATCGATCCGGGTCCGCGCAATTCAATGTACCGAGGACCCGCAAGATTCACCCGCACGACTGGCAAGTCGAGATCATCCCCTTCCCGTTCGAATTGGAAGGATGCGGGCACTTTGGGGTCGCCGAGCGGCTCGATCCTAATACGGCAGTCCCCAACTCGCGGCTGATTCTTAGCGAGACCGATATTCGTAGAACCACACCCCTCGCCAGCACCTTCACCCAAGCGACTCTCGGCGCACAGCGTTGGACTGAAACCAGCGTCAGCAAGCCAGCGCCTCTCGCACTCGCCGCACTCCCAACGGTGACGACGAGTGGGAGGAGGAGTTCTGGTCTCTTTCCCTGCCGCCGTCGAGTGCGTAATCTCGCCGCCCTTGAACGGATTGCGATTAGCACCTTTGATCGCCAGATTTACTTCTGTTTCGGCCTCTCGGATCGCGTCTTTGGCCGCTTCGTCCTGGCTGGAACGGGTGGCGTTGTACCACGCGCGATGCAGCACACGGAAAATGGAATGCAAGTATGTTCGCAACGCCTCGACCGACTCCATTCCTGGACCAGACGCGAGTGTGGTTTTGTTGTTGCGTAGCGCGTCCTTGAGCGGTAGCGAGTTAATGCGGCCATAGCCGCACACCGCATTGCAGAATGCGCCAATCGACGACGCGTGCTCAAGGCCCAAGAAGGTAAGGAGTGGCAATGTTCTGGCGCTAAGAACGCCCTCGAGACTTGGTGCATACGGTAGAGCCCCACAAATTTCGAGTAGTAACGCAGGCTTGTCGAGGTTCTGCATTTGGCCGTCATTAGCCCGTCCCACCACTCTGAAGTCGAAGGCTATCGGCTCTGTTAAGCCCACCGCTGCGGGAATTGTAACCGGCTCTTTCGTTGTCGGATCGAAGATCGTTAATTCCTGATCAGAGGAACCCTTCGCTTCGATGAGCCAATTCTTCATCGGTGGAGTCCATGGGCGAAGCGTAATTCTCCTTCCGGTCGGAAGCGTTTGTGGCAAGTTGCCAGTAACCTGTAAAGTGAACGTGTGGGAGCTATTCTGCAACCACTCGCGCGCATAGGAGAGGCGCTCTAGCAGTACTTCCCACGGAATCTCGGTTCCTTGTCGGATGTCGACGAGTTCTACTCGCGTTCCCATCTCCATGGGGCTCGCCGGCGTCCAGAGCTGCGGCAGCGCGCTTCGAGAGTGAAGCCTGAATTCATATGCCCGCCACACGGTGTCAGGGTCGCCGTCCCCAGGGACTTCGATGCCACTGGGCACGTTCCTCTGCAATTCGTCGCGGTGAGACGTGTCGGAACCAGGAAGCAGAGCTGAGAGCCCTTCTGTGTTTCGCGCTGTAGTGGTAGTCACGATCACACGATCGGAAATGGAAGTGTATGTCTTTGTGCCTACGCCATTCCGGCCGGCACGGTCCACTTCCCTGTGAACATCTGAATCCGAAAAAGCCCCGCAAAATCGATTGAGGAATTCGGAATGGGAAAGACCAGTCCCATTATCTTCGCAGATGATCCGCTTCGGAGTCAGATAGTGAATTCCGCCCCTCTGCTCCGAGGAGTCGACGTCAATCGTCAGAGTCACTTCGGTTGCGTTATCCCGAGCATTCTCGGTGAGTTCAAGACACACGGCAACGATGCTGGGTGAGGATTCCTGCGCGTAGATTCGGGCTTGGAAGTTGTTAACTGGGTTCTCGCCTAGGTGAACAGGCAAGGAAAGAGAAGGCAAACCGCTACCTTTACGTGCCATTTTGTTTCTCCTCGGTCTCGATCTCACTCGAGCCGTCGGTGAATTCCGATCATCGCCACCCTTTACGCCGGTCGGGCATTGAACCCGCCTAGCCACAAAGAGAAACGAACTCTCGGTCATCAGTACAATAGCACAATTGGCCAAAAACTCAAGTGCCAAAAGATAAGGCCCCATGCTGTTCACGTGAGGCCTTTTATTTATGGCGCCGACGACCTCACTCTCCCACACACTTTCGCGTGCAGTACAATCGGCCCAGCGGGACTTGCCTTGAACCGCATTGCGGCGTGAGCGAGGCGAAGTCTAACGAGAGCTTATACAATTGTCTCAAGACGTCCATCGGGGCAGCGGCAACCACTGATTGTGCGAGGTTTTGTGTGGACTTCATAATAGGGCCTCCCCTGACTTTAGACTCGACCGGGCCTCTAGCTGGTGACACACTTCTTGTCGCGCCAGGACGGCCTGATCCAGAGGCACGAGCGTGGTTCGCCCAAACGATCAATACGCTTTGTAACCACCCGACGATCGCCTTCTCCAGACCTCCCGGAGTGGTGGAGAAGCCAATACCGCTACTTTACGCTTGGAGAACAGCGTCAGCGAGGATCACTCCACCCTCGACCCAACGAGTGCTTTCGAACAAAGAAAAGCTCTCAATGTACCCTCAACTTGCCTCGAAATTTGTTAACTTTGTGCGCCAGGATCACAGGCGTGTCAAGTCTTGGCTGGAGTATCAACTTTTCGAAGATATCTATGCTGATGTGTTCTGGGGGGGCGGTAACACCGTAGAAGAGCTGATTGCAGCATTACGTTATCTTTGCACCGATACTTCTGGCATTGCCTCTCTCTTGTCCATCGACATCGACAGAATTGCAAAACGAACCTGTGACGAAGCGTACCAGAAGCTCGAGTTGTCGAAGGTTCCCGCAGCGTATGCTTTCTTCGCCTTTGCAAAGGGAGCCTTCTATGGCCAGACCGCAGATTCCTACTTTGTTCATTGGATGCGGGAGCTCGCTCTAGACAAGGAGCAACCGGAGAGGCCATACAGGCCGTTCTGGTATCTATGGGGTGATATCTTTTTGCAGCTCTTAGAGAAAACCTCTTGGCACCCGGATCCCGTAGGTTTTTCCGAAGGGCTCGTGAGTCTCCGGGATGAAACTCTAAGTTTCAACCCGGCCATTGTGCTGAGCACGGCAATAGAGGGCGGAGAAGAGAAGGATATTAATGCCGCGTTACTCAAAGTCGACGACTGGGCTGCGAAACAACTCGAACACGAGAATTTTCGAGGTGTTTCGGCGCTCCAATCACCGTCGCATGTAGTGGATGCAGCGATCGCACTAATCTCGGGGTGTACCGGCATCGCGGCGGTCAGTATTTGTGAAGCCCTCTTTGGGCCTTTGATGGAGCCCACTAAGAGGGAAGTAATGTTGGGGACTGCGATAACTACGGCTCTCGTGCTGAAAACGCCTGTACGGAGCGGATACCAAAATTGGTATAACCGCTGGCAGGCCAAACCGTTGGCAGCAGATGAGACACGTCAACTACTCGCGCGCCTACTGTCGGAGCGCCGAACACTAGCAAAAGGAAAAGGCCGCCAAGGTTTCTCTTGATGGCCGGGTGCCCCACCCTTTCGCTTGCCTTTGGCGAAGGGTGGGAACAGGTTCGCACGTAAAATTCTGCCGCCCCTGAAGGGGCTCATGATTCAATTGAAAGCCTACCCAGCATTCCGCGCCAAAACAGAGCGCTTCATGCTGGGCTATCCTGTTTCGTCCCGCGGGGCGGGACTGCCGCGGACCCGGCAATCACATGCCTACGAATCGGTGAGATCGAGTCGTCAGTGCTCATCCTTCTGATCGGCCGTGCCGTCCGACCACTTGGCGACGGGAATCATGAATATCGTCAATCGGTCTTGAGGGACGTCAGTCCCCAAGATCGGCGAGCCTGGCAGGTTTGCACCCCAAGTTGCAGCGTCCGCTTGCGGAACGAAAAACATGAGGTGGGGATGCCAGTGCCCGACGCTATCGTTCAGATACCCTTGCCGTGACAGCATATAGCACATCGCGCCCGGTTCCAGCGTCGGCAATTCCTTCTTGTCGAAAGCGGCTTTCATACTGTTGAACATTTCAGCTTTGGATTGTCCAGCCAATACCAACTCAGTCTTCTTGATGGTGAGTGGAAGATAGGATCGCGCAGCTGGCGGGTTAAGGCAGAGGGGAGCACGCAGCTTAGGGTTCCAAAAGTCTGGATTATCGCTTTCAGCAGTCCATGATCGTTCCACGATACATACGAAACCGTTCTTACCTTTGACTGCAGTTTCGTAACCATGCCGTCCGAGGACCAGAACCTCGGCATCGTGTGAGATGGATTCCGGGGCCGCACTCCGCGCCAGGGCTATCTCAGCATTCCGATCCGCCATCAGGTATTGCTCGAGCGGGGCCATGCTCGGATAAGGTGTTTTGGCGTCCTGTCCTTGCGCTTGCCATGCCACGCCCAGTAAAACAACCAGCGCGAAGCCAGTTGCGTTGATCATCCTGAAAATCTGCCGCTTCATTGATTTCTCCTGAGAAACAGGATCTGCCCACATCAATGATGAAGCGCGAATGTGTGTTGGGTTCAGTCCTGCATCCGCCGGTTGGACTCACACGCTGGGAAAAGGTACCTTCGACTCGGACGCGCCCTGTTGGGCGCGTCCTCCCTCAGGATGACAGACCAAAAAGCTGACAGCACAAAAGGAAAAGGCCATCAAGATTTCACTTGATGGCCTTTATTTATGTCGGCGACGACCTACTCTCCCACACACTTTCGCGTGCAGTACAATCGGCCCGGCGGGGCTTAACTTCCGTGTTCGGGATGGGAACGGGTGTTTCCCCCGCGGTAAGATCACCGGCAAGCTGATGCGCTTATCGCGGACCTCTGAGTCCACTTGCGCAATCTTGTTAAAGAGCGAAACGCAGATCCCTCGTCGGCCTGAAGGCCTCCTCGGGATGACAAATCAAAAAGGATCCGCGGGACGCGGGCCTGAAGGCCCGCTTTTCCACCGATCTCTCACAACTGAATAGCAATTGGGGTTACGAGGCAAGAGGCCAGGACCTCCGTCGAGGTCCGCGTGCGGCAGGTTCGCCGCACCAGGGTTCCGTCAGGACGCGCCAAATTCTGCGCGTCGTACATGGGCCATGGGCCAAGTAAATTTTATGGTCAAGCCGAACGGGCGATTAGTACTGGTAAGCTTCATGCATTACTGCACTTTCACATCCAGCCTATCAAACACGTGGTCTTCGTGTGCCCTTCATATCCCTTTCGGGTTGGGAGATCTCATCTTGAGGAGTGCTTCACGCTTATATGCATTCAGCGTTTATCACAACCGAACTTCGCTACCCAGCCGTGCCATTGGCATGACAGCTGGAACACAAGAGGTTCGTCCATCCCGGTCCTCTCGTACTAAGGACAGATCCTCGCAAATCTCCTACGCCCACATCAGATAGGGACCGAACTGTCTCGCGACGTTCTGAACCCAGCTCACGTACCGCTTTAATAGGCGAACAGCCTAACCCTTGGAACCTTCTACAGCTCCAGGATGCGATGAGCCGACATCGAGGTGCCAAACCGGAGCGTCGATATGAACTCTTGGCTCCGATCAGCCTGTTATCCCCGGCGTACCTTTTATCCGTTGAGCGATGGCCCTTCCATACAGAACCACCGGATCACTAAGGCCTGCTTTCGCACCTGCTCGTCTTGTAGGACTCGCAGTCAACCACGCTTATGCCTTTGCACTCGACGGCTGATTTCCAAACAGCCTGAGCGTAGCTTCGCGCGCCTCCGTTACAATTTAGGAGGCGACCGCCCCAGTCAAACTACCCGCCTCACTATGTCCCCTCCCCGGGTAACGGGGATAGGTTAGAACCACAGAACTCGCAGGGTGGTATCTCACCGTTGGCTCCTCCAAGCCCGAGAGCCTGAATTCAAAGCCTCCCACCTATCCTGCGCAGCAAGTGCCATAGTTCATAGTGAAGGTATAGTAAAGGTGCACGGGGTCTTTCCGTCTAGATGCGGGTAACCGGCATCTTCACCGGTACTACAAGTTCGCCGAGTCGCTCGTTAAGACAGTCGCACGATCGTTACGCCATTCGTGCAGGTCGGAACTTACCCGACAAGGAATTTCGCTACCTTAGGACCGTTATAGTTACGGCCGCCGTTCACCGGGGCTTCAGTTCGAAGCTTCACCTTGCGGTTGACCTCTCCCTTTAACCTTCCGGCACCGGGCAGGCGTCAGCCCCTATACGTCGTTTTCGACTTTGCAGAGACCTGTGTTTTTGTTAAACAGTCGCCGTGCGCATTTCACTGCGGCCCCCTCGGGCTTTTAGACCCTAGCGGGGCACCCCTTCTCCCGAAGTTACGGGGTTAATTTGCCGAGTTCCTGAACGAGCGTTCTCCCGAGCGCCTTTGGATATTCTCCTCGTCTACCTGTGTCGGTTTGAGGTACGGTTCTCTTCCATTCTCCTTAGAGGTTTTTCTTGGCAGCGTGAACTCAGTGCGTTTCGTCCATACGGACTACTCCTTTGCGTCTCACCGTTAATGTCTCTCCGGATTTGCCTGGAGAAACCGGCTTACACGCATCGAACCTGATAGCCATAACAGGCTGCACCTATCCTTCTGCGTCACCCCATCGTGATAACGAACGAAAGGGAGTTCCGGAATATTAACCGGATGTCCATCGACTACGCCTTTCGGCCTCGCCTTAGGGACCGACTAACCCTGAGCGGATTAACCTTCCTCAGGAAACCTTAGACTTTCGGCGCGGAGGGTTCTCACCTCCGTTATCGCTACTTATGCCGGCAGGGTCTCTTCTCAACCGTCGACGGGTCCTTACGATCCCGCTTCAAACTGTTGGGAATGCTCTCCTACCACGCATGGCTTGACGCCATGCATCCGCTGCTTCGGTGCTCAGCTTAAGCCCCGTTGAATTGTCGGCACCGGACCGCTTGACCAGTGAGCTATTACGCTTTCTTTAAAGGATGGCTGCTTCTAAGCCAACCTCCTGGCTGTCTGGGCGTTCCGACTTCCTTTCCCACTTAGCTGAGACTTGGGGACCTTAGCAGACGATCTGGGCTGTTTCCCTCTCGACAACGAAGCTTAGCCCCCGCTGTCTGACTCCCGTACTAGTTGTCCACGGCATTCGAAGTTTGGTTGGATTCAGTAAGCTGGAAAGCCCCCTAGTCCATCCAGATCTCTACCACCGCTGCAAATCATACGAGGCTAGCCCTAAAGCTATTTCGGAGAGAACGAGCTATCACGGAATTTGATTAGCCTTTCACCCCTACCCTCAGCTCA
>CAWGMV010000018.1:225000-292858 GCA_963823635.1 uncultured Acidobacteriaceae bacterium
ACGTCGCACCAAACCAGTCGTCTTCCTGGCCCTTGTCGAGGACGATCTGCAGGCAGCTCAGCCAGATGGCCAGCAGCCCGAGTCCGATAGCGTCAATCTTGCCGGCTACAGCGTTACGGATGTATTCAGGGTCTTCCACGAAGCGGCCAATCATCAGGATGGCAAAGATTCCGATGGGGATGTTGATGTAGAACGCCCAGCGCCAGGAGTAGGTGTCGGTGAGATATCCGCCGAGCGTCGGCCCAAGGACGGGCGCCACCACGACGCCGAGTGCGAAGACCGCAAACGCTATGCCGCGTTTCTCCGGCGGAAAGCTCTCCAGCAGGATGGCCTGTGACAACGGCTGCAATGCGCCGCCGCCAGCGCCCTGGATGGCACGTGCCAGCAGGATCATGCCCAGGCTGGTCGCGGCGCCGCAGGCGAAGGAAGAAACCGTGAATATGATAATGCAGGAAATCAGGAATCGCTTGCGACCGAATTTCCGCGAAAACCACGGGCTTGCGGGGAGGACGATGGCATTGGCCACCAGATAGCTCGTCAGCACCCAGGTGGCTTCGTCATTGGTGGCCGAGAGGCTGCCGGCAATGTAGGGCAGCGCGACCGAGGCAATGGAGGTGTCAAGCACCTCCATGAACGTCGCCAGCATGACCGAAACCGCAATCAGCCAGGGATTAACGACTGGCCGCGAGATTGATAGGCCACCAGCGCCGGCAATTGTCGTGCTTGCCATCCGGTTTCGTTAAGCAAGTTGCTGTCATAAGCTCAAACTGCCGGACGGCAACTTTGCAGCAATGAAAGAGAGATGCGGAAAAGTCAGCGAACGATTCCTGAGCTGGCAGATTACTTCGAAGTGATTACAGGCCGGATTTTAACCATGCTGTAAACTGCATTCCATCCAACCATGAACAGTGACCACCTCGGCTTCACCCCGGCAGAACTGCGCAAGCTGCTCAGTTTGAAGGATCCCTACGGCATCCAGCGATTATTGGACGACATGCCTTACCATCTGGCCAACACGGCGTGGTCGCCGCGCCGGGTGCTGCGCGAGGGAACATCCCATTGCATGGAGGGGGCGATCTTTGCGGCTGCCGCGCTGCGCGCCAACGGACATCCGCCTCTGATCGTCGATTTCGAAGCCGAGCACGACACCGACCACGTGCTTGCGGTCTACCGCGTAAAAGGGCTTTGGGGCGCGGTGGCCAAGTCGAACTACACCGGCTGCCGCTATCGCGAGCCGGTGTACCGTTCACTGCGCGAGTTGGCCATGAGTTATTTCAACATTTATTTCAACATGCGCCGCGAGCGCTCGCTGCGCACCTTCTCGCGTCCGGTGAACCTGGCGCGTTTCGATGAGCAGCAGTGGATGACCACGGAAAAACCAATCTGGTTCATCGTGTACCACTTGCTGGACATTCCTCACTACAAACTGCTGCCGAGGGGAGCATCGAAGCGCCTGCATCGAGTGGATGAGCGAACCTTCCGCGCTGAGATCCTGGGTAAGGCGCACAAGTAACATCCTCCGATTCCAAACAAAACCCCTCGCCGCAGCAAGGGGTTTTGGGCAAGCAGGACTCCGGTCCTAAATCAATGTTTCGGCGGCGTGTTGTTTGCCGGCTCAGAGTTCATGTTTGTTTTGTTCGAAGGCTGTTGCTGCGACGTTGCATAGCCGCTCTGCGATTGTGGCCCGGCTGCGCCCAGCATTGGGGACTGGTTCCCAGCTCCGAGCTGTTCAACGTCATTTTTCAGTAAGCTGATCTCAACTCTATTACCGTGTGCCGGCTTGGCATCGCTACCTTCTGCAGCCGGCAGTTTGGCGTTGCCCAGTCCCATCACGAAAATGCGGTGAAGCGGCACTTCGTTTTTCTCGACCAGGTAGCGAACCACGGAGTTCGCCATGGTCTGCGAGCTCTGCACTCCGGATGGCGAGAATCCCTGCACCTCGATGATGTAGCCCCTCTGGTCCTTCAGGTCCGAGGCCATATCGTCGAGCGCCTGTTTCGCCTTGGGGCTCAGCGCGGTCTGGCCCGCGCGGAATCGGATCTCGGTCTCGGCGGCGGGATGGTACTGGTCGATGTTGCCGACGACCGTCTCGACAGTGTTCAGCCTAGTGCTGGCCTGTGTTGCCGTATCGTTTGCTTGCTGCGCGCGATTGCCGGCATCGACGGCGTGCATGTCAGCCTGGGTGGCTTTCGCGTCGGCCATCTGAATGCCTTGCTGTGCGCGAACATCGACGTCCTTGATCGCCTTGGAATTGGCAGCTGTGAGATCGTCAAGCTCGTTCACCCGGTTACGGATGGGGCTGAGCTGGCGCTGCACATACTTCTTGCGCGCGAAGGGATTGAGCTTGCCCCAGAATCCCTGACGGTACTCAGGCTCCAGCGGCTGCCGCGCCGACATATTCTCATCCGAGTTAGGGCTCGTAGCGACAGGCTGCGGATTTTGCGCCGAACTGTTGCTATCGCTGGAAGCTGGCTGCGAGCTGGTCTGCGGCGGCGGTGCAGGCGGCTGCGGGCTGTCGCCAGGATTAAGTTGGGCCATCGCCGGCAAAGCCAAGGCAAGAGCCAGCGCAAAGATACAGGCAACGGGGACCTTCATTACTAAACCTCCGGAATGTTCTCGAAACTCCAAGATGCGGCCCGCGGCCAGGAACGGGTGCAGCGCCAAGTACACTTCTTACTTACAACTGAGGCTGCCAAACTTTGTGGTCGGAAAACCTTGGTTAACTCGTTTGTTGTCAATGGCTCGGATTTATCGTTGAACCCATCATCTAGGTAGGAAACGGAGCGAGCAGGTAAATTCGTCACGGCTGCGAATTGACTGACCGCTGGGAGTAGTGCAACTTGCAAGCGTTACCGCTTATCAGGCTGGATTCATAGCCATCCTTTGGTCCGCGCAATTCTCGCGGCTTCAGTACGGTTGGCGGCACCGAGTTTGCTGATGGCTTCGGAGAGATAATTCCGCACGGTTCCTTCGGACAAGTTCAGCTCGGTTGCGATGTCGGAGCTGGCCATGCCTTCTCCGGCGAGGCGCAGCACCTGGCGCTCACGCTCGGTCAGCGGATCGGCTTCGTCCGTCCAGGCCTCGGCGGCGAGCTGCGGATCAATCACGCGCGAGCCCGCGATGCACACGGCGCACAGCCTCGGCTAGCTGCTCCGCAGGCATGTCTTTAAGCAGGTATCCTGACGCACCAGCCTCGAGCGCGCGGCGCAGATATCCGGCGCGGGCGAAGGTGGTAAGAATGATGACGCGCACCGGCACGCGCGGCGCTTCAATTCGGCCGCGACTTCGAGGCCGGTCAGAGTGGGCATCTCGATGTCGGTGATGAAAACGTCGGGCCGCGCCTGCTGCACCGTGCGCAGAGCTTCGTCGCCGTTACGTGCGCGGGCGATGACCTCGATGTCGTCTTCCATTTCCAGCAACGCGGCCAGCGCACCCAGCACCATGGCCTGGTCTTCGGCGAGAACGACCCGGATTTTGTCACGCTTGGCAGCCGGCACGCTCTCAGTTTCGCAGAGCGGAGGCAACGGGCGCGAGAGGCAAATGAATGACCAGGCGGGTTCCGGCCGCGGTCTGGCGCTGCAGCGAGCCGCCAATGGCCTCCAGGCGCTCGCGCATCCCACGCAGACCGTTGCCTTCGGGAGCGTCGGCGCCGCGTCCGTTGTCGGCGATTTCCAGCGTGCAAGCTTCCTGGTCGCGGCTAGGCGAACGCTGCAGCGCTGCGCCTGCGCATGGCGGACGACGTTCGTCACTGCTTCGCGAAGCGCCAGGGCAAGCACAGACTCCTGCGCCGGGCTGAGCGGCACTTCTGAGGCTGCGCAGTCCACAGCGATTCCGGCGGTCTCCAGCGTCTGACGCGCGCGCATGAGTTCGGTCGCGAGACCCTGTCCACGATACCCGCTGATAGCTTCGCGCACGTCGGCCAGTGCGGCGCGCGAGGTCTGTTCCACGTCCTGCATCTCCTGTTTGGCGCGCTGCGGATCGCGGTCCACCAGCTTGCGCGCCAGCTCCGCCTTCAGCGTGATGAGCGAGAGCGTGTGTCCCAGCAGATCGTGCAGGTCGCGGGCAATGCGCTCGCGCTCGGCCACCTTGGCCAGATGCTCGATCTCGTCATTCGCGACTCGAAGCTTCTCTGCCGCGCAGTGGCTGACGCAGCCGTTATGGGTCATGAATCCCACTATGATGATCAGCAGCAGCATCGAGACCCAGAAGGCAACGGCAGGTGAAGCCGGTAAGAATAAACAGCCAAGGACGGCAACGTCCAGAGTCACGAGCAGAGCCACCCGCCGAAGGCTTGTGGTAAAGCATCCCGCGGCGACTGCATAGACGAGCAGGCAGGCCCCGTTTTCGTTGATCGGTATGGCGAGCGCCGCCATCACCATCATCGCCGCTACTGCGTAAAGACGACGAGGTTCAGGGCGGGAGAACGAGTACAGGTACAACCAAATGAAGAACGAGACCATAGAGTGTGTTTCCAATCCACAGCAGCGGTCCAGCATGCCGCCAGAAAGGATTGAGGAAGAACCAGATCATGAAGGGAAGCCAGATGAGAGGCATCCAGCGATGCTCGTCATCGCTGGGATAAAGCTTCCACCAGATTGCTTTAAGAGGGGTCATGGTTCTCTGGGTCCTATCTATTGTCGTGCGGATGGGCTGGCGGCACAACCGTGTACCAAATTACGGCGACCGCCGTGATCGTCAGTCCCAGCAGCATAGTGTGGCCGGTCAGCGTCAAGGTCAGAAAAACCACCATCGCGATGGCCCACAGAATCCATTGTTTGTTCTTGCTGAGCATTTTGTACCTCCATTTCAGTCGCGCTCTTCGCTATTCGCTTTCCGCTTCCGACTGACTACTGACTACTGCTTCATCCATACGTCTTGCCTTCGTCGCGCCAGAACCCCCATGCCGCCAGACCCAGGAAGAGCAGGGTGAAGGCGATTAGGGCTTCAATGTGCGCCCAAGCAGGCGCCGGATTTCTGATCATTCCCACGGTGCTCAGCGCCAACTGGGCGAGGTGATACGGCGGCAGCACTTTGGCCAGCGTCTGCAAACCATGGGGCAGCAGGAACAGCGGAATCCACAGCCCTGAACAGAACGACATGGGCAGATAAATCAAGTTGACCAGCCCAGGCGCGGAGTTCGGTTTGGCGAAATAGCCAATCGCCATGCCCATCGCACTGAACGGAATCGAACCGGCGACCAGAATTCCCACCAGCTTGGCCGCGGTTGCGATCGGCATACGCACGCCGCCGAAAGTAAATCCGATAGCGAGCAGCAGCAACATGATGACCGTGCTGAAGACCACAGCCGAAAACAGCTTGCCCAGGAAGTAGGCCGAAACCGGCATGGGCGACGCGCGCTTGACTTGCAGCCAGCCTTGGCCGCGTTCGAGCGCCAGGCTTACGCCGAAGCCGAACAGCGCAACCGCGATTACACCGAAGCATCCCATCGTGGCCAGCATGTAGGTTGCTGTTTCGTTGCGGTTGACCGGATTGCCTGAGCCCAGAACGATCCCGAAGAGGACGTAGAACATCACCGGAAACGCAACCGTAGAGATGGCATACACCGGAATGCGGGTGTTCTTCAGCAGTTCATACTTCGCTTCCTTCAAGTAGAGAGCGATGGTGCGCGACAGCGAGCGCCGCGGCGCAACAGCGATGTTCAGGAAAGTAGTAGTGGCCATGTCAGTTCCTCCCATTGGCGTTGCCGTTCTGCGTCAGCGCCAGGAACGCCTCTTCCAGGCCTGCGTTGGTCACTTCCAGTTCGGCGAGCCATGGGTCGCGCTGCAACAGCTCGCGCACCACCGGTTCGGCAACGTCCACTTGCAGCTGGAAGGCATTGCGGTCCGCCTTCACGCTTAGTACGCCAGGAATTCGCCGGACTTCTTCCAGCGAGAGGCGGCTGGTGCAGCGAATCTGTTTGCCCATGGCGCGCGCCTTGATCTCAGCCGGTGTTCCTTCGGCCACGATCGCGCCTTTATCGAGCACAAGAATGCGGTCGGCCAGAGCATCGGCTTCGTTAAGGTAATGCGTGGTGAGCAGCACGGTCTTGCCGCGCGCGATGAGGGTCCGAATCTGCGACCACATCAGCCGTCGCGCTTCCACGTCCAGGCCGACCGTGGGTTCGTCAAGGAACAGCAGATCAGGGTTGCCGCATATTGCGATGCCGAACAGCACGCGCTGCTTCTGGCCGCCGGAAAGCTCGCCGAAGGGACGGTTCTTGATATCGCTGATGCCGGCGATGCGAAACGTCTCCTCCAGTGGCAGCGGCTGGGGATAGTAGGAAGAAAACAAGTCAATATGCTCACGCACGCGCAGGGTTTCAGGCACGCGCCCCACCTGCAGCATGGCGCCAAGCCGAGGCTGTATGCGCCCATGATGAGGATCATCTCCGAACACCGAGACACTGCCGGAGTCAGGTTGGGCCAGACCAAGCAGCATGCGAACCAAGGTCGTCTTCCCGGCTCCATTGGGGCCGAGCAGGGCCAGCAACTCCCCCGCACGGAGATCGAGGTTAAGGTTACGAAGAGCCACAATCGTTCCGTAGCTCTTGGTCAGGTTGCGGGTTACGGCCACGCTGATTGACCGCGGGACTGCAACGCTGTGTGGCATTTCAACTAAGGCTGACATCGTTCACTCCCGTGCTCCCGATTTCCCTTCGAGCACGGAACCATCATTGGACATGGCGCATGTGGCAGGTAGTGTGGATTGTCAGCGATTCTGGATGACAAATGTCACGGAGGCCGCGGTTCGCTCTTCGCCACAGGGATGGTCCCGCCTCGCTCCGCAAGTCATCTTGTTTCAACAACTTGTTGCGATCCGGTCCAGCTTGGGCCGACGCGATGCTGAAACATTTCTTTCCGAGTGACCCTTGTCACAAGTCCACGTGACTCCAATCACGGCTCTCCGCCCGTGAAAGAGCGACACTAGCTTGTAAGTGTCAGGGGTACCGCCCTGCGAGCCGCACCCTGCCTTTTGCCGCCGCAGGGCTGGAGAAAGAGGTGAGTCGTGCTACACGCATACCGCCTTGTCAGGCTGATTGAAACTCATTCCGACGGGCTGGCCCGCAGCCTGCATAACCGATACAAGAATTGCAGCAAATGCTCGGCATACGCCAGCGTTCCCGAGAGCGAGTTGATCGAGAAGGTGTACGACGTGTACCGCCATTTGGGCGAGTGGCTGCTGGGCAAGACCGAGGCCGACGTGGAGCGCCGCTATCTGGAAATCGGCGCACAGCGCGCAGCCCAGGGTGTCCCGGTCAGCCAGGTTGTGTGGATGATTTGCCTGGTGCGCGAAAATCTGTGGGATTACATGCAGAAACATGCCGAGTTGGAACATCCGGCGGAGATCTTCGGCGAGATCGAGCTGCTGGAAATGCTCGACCAATTCTTCCATCTGGCCATCTACTACGCGGCGCTGGGCCATGAACGCGCGACAGCCGGCCTCACTGTGGTGACGGAAACTGTGACCGCGTAACGAGGACCGAGCCATGTCGTGGACCGACCAATACCGCAGCAAACTGATGACTGCACGTGAAGCTGTTTCTTGCGTGGAGTCGGGAATGCGGCTGTACATCCACCCCGGCTGCGCTGAACCGGAAGCCCTGGTAGAAGCCCTGATGGTGCGCGCGCCCTTCGTGAAAGACGTCGAGGTCATGCACCTGCTCACCATGGGAACTTCGCCCTACTGTGTTCCCGAGATGGCAGAGCACTTCCGCCATAACGCTTTGTTCGTCGGCGGCAACGTGCGCGAAGCCGTCAACGATGGCCGAGCCGACTACACGCCGGTGTTCCTGGGCGAAGTCGAGGCACTGTTCGAAAACGGCGAGATGCCCATTGACGTTGCCTTTATCCAGGTATCGCCGCCCGATTCGCACGGCTACTGCAGCTTTGGCGTGGGAGTGGAGTGCACCCTTACCGCCGCAAAATGTGCCCGCCGCGTGGTAGCCCAGGTAAACGCTCAGATGCCGCGCACGTACGGCGATAGCTTCATTCATGTGAGCGACCTTGACGCCATTGTCGAAGTGTCGCGCCCGCTTTGCGAACTGGCGAAGCAGCCCAGCAGTGATTTGTTTCGCGCGATCGGAACCCAAGTAGCTTCCTTGATTGACGATGGCGCTGTCCTGCAATTGGGCATCGGCGGCATACCCGACGCGATTTTGCCCAACCTGATCGATCGCAAGAACCTGGGCGTGCACACGGAGATGCTGTCCGACAGCGCCATTCCGCTGATTGAGTCCGGCGTGATCAATGGAGCACGCAAGAACTTCAAGCCGCGCAAGATCATTCTCAGCTTCGTGCTCGGCACGAGAACCCTGTTCGATTTTCTTGACGAAAACCCGATTTTCGAATTTCACCCCTCGGCTTACACGAACGACCCGTTCCGCATCGCGCAGAACGATCGCATGGTAGCCATCAACTCGGCCATCGAGGTCGACCTGACGGGGCAGGTTTGCGCCGAGTCCATCGGGCCGAATTTCTACAGCGGTTTTGGCGGGCAGCTCGATTTCGTTCGCGGCGCGGCCCGCTCCAAGGGTGGCAAGCCGATCATCGCATTGCCTTCAACCGCGAAGAATGTAACTGTTTCGCGCATTGTGCCCCGCCTGGCGCATGGCGCAGGCGTGCTGACCACGCGCGGCGACGTGCACTACGTCGTCACCGAGTACGGCGTCGCCTACCTGCACGGACGTACCATCCGGCAGCGGGCTGAAGCCCTCATCCAGATTGCTCATCCCAAGTTCCGGGATGAATTGTACGAATATTGCGAGCGCCAGCGCTGGTTCCGGCGCAACGCTTATGCAATCACCCCGACGAGGGCAAAATCGGCAATCGTTGGGGACCCCGATAAAGCAGAGATACAAGAGGTGCAACGGTAAGGAGACTAAGAATGGCATCGCAACCCCGCGGTAACGTAACCATCGATCCAGAAGAATGCAAAGGCTGCGGCTTGTGCGTCGAGTCGTGCCCGCCCAGGTGCCTGTTTCTGGCGCCGGAACTGAGCAGATACGGCGTCCATCCGGCGCAATACACCGGCCAGGACTGCACCGGCTGCGGGGCGTGCTTCTACTGCTGCCCTGAGCCGGGAGCCATCATCGTGTACCGGCTCATTCCACCGGCCAAAGTGAGCGCGGCAGTGATGCAAGCGCAGGAGGTGCCCCATGCGGCAACTCTGTAAGGGCAATGTCGCCGTCGTAAAAGGCGCGGTGCTGGCGGGTTGCCGGGCCTATTACGGATATCCAATCACTCCTGCCAGCGAGATTGCCGAATATGCCTCCCTCCTTTTTCCGGAAGTGGGAGGTACTTTCTTGCAGGCAGAAAGCGAAGTGTCGGCCATCAACATGGTTTATGGCGCGGCGTCCGCTGGCGTGCGGGTAATGAGCGCTTCGTCGGGTCCGGGCCTGAGCCTGATGCAGGAAGGGATCTCCTACATCGCCGGCGCCGAGCTGCCATGCGTCATTGTTGACGTCGTCCGCGGTGGGCCGGGGCTGGGCAACATCGCTCCCGAGCAGAGCGACTATTTCGCCATAGTGAAGGGCGGCGGCCACGGCTGCTATCGCAACCTCGTGCTCGCGCCGTCGTCGGTGCAGGAGATGTTCGACCTCACCGTGCTGGCCTTTGAGCTCGCTGACCGCTATCGCAACCCTGTGCTCATCATGACGGACGGCTACGTCGGCCAGATGATGGAGCCGCTGGACATCGAGTTACGCAACATCGAACCACCGGCGAAGGATTGGGCCGTCATGGGCACGGCAGAGTCCAGGAAAAATCTGGTTACTTCCATCTTCCTTGAGCCCGACGTTCTGGAGGCGCACGTACAGAAGCTGGAAGCCAAGTATCAACTCGCGCAAGAACTCGAGACCCGGCGCGAGGAATATCTGACCGAAGATGCTGATGTGCTGCTGGTGGGATTCGGCATCGTCTCGCGCGTCCTGCGCACTGCCGTAGACCAGCTCCTCGCGCAAGGAATGAAGGCTGGTCTGTTCCGTCCTATTACGTTATGGCCATTCCCCGCGCGCGAGTTGCGCGAGACGGCTAAGCACGTGAAGTCAGTCATGGTGGTTGAGCTGAACACTGGCATGATGCTCGAGGATGTAAAGCTGACGCTCGACGGCTCGCTGCCGGTGGAGTTCTACGGGCGCGCCGGCGGCAACGTGCCCATGGCAGAGGAGATTACGGCGCAGGTCTTTGCGCGCATGTCGGCGCTGGTGTAGGTGGAGGAGCCGGGCTTCGGCCTTTGGGACTTTTGCCTGACAGGTTGCTGTAAATGTTGAAATAATTGAGGTTGCTTATAACACTTTAAGAATCAAGAGTTTGCCGGAAAAATGTTCGGAACCTCATGATTCTAACCACCGAGGGTAGGGGTGGGTGCTTGCGGGAGGAGGATTTGTGAACGGGTACGAAGTCATCCATGAAAAGTCGCAGGTGTTCTACGACCACTATGAACGCAAGGGCGAACTGCAGCAGCAGACACACTACTGCCCCGGCTGCGGGCACGGCATTGCGCACAAGTTGATCGCCGAAGCACTTGCCGAACTTGGCCTGCAGGACCGCGCCATACTGGTCAGCCCCGTCGGCTGTTCGGTTTTCGCCTACTACTACTTCGACGTTGGCAATGTGCAGGTTGCCCACGGACGCGCGCCCGCTGCGGCCACGGCGCTGAAGCGTGCGCATCCGCAGTCCATCGTGATGTCGTACCAGGGTGACGGCGACCTCGCAGCGATCGGAACGGCCGAGATCGTTCACGCCGCCAATCGCGGTGAAAACATCTGCGTATTCTTCATCAACAACTCGATTTACGGCATGACTGGCGGACAGATGGCTCCCACGACGCTGGTAGGCCAGGTAAGCACCACCTCTCCATGGGGACGCCGTCCCGGCAACGAGGGTCTGCCGTTGCATGTTTGCGAGCTGCTGGCTGCGCTAGAAACGCCGACCTATATCGAGCGAGTCGCGCTGAACGACATGAAGAACATCATGAAGGCGAAGAAGGCGGTAAAGAAGGCGCTACAAATCCAAAAGGACGGCGGCGGCTTCTCGCTGATTGAGATTCTTTCGCCTTGTCCGACCATCCTCAAGATGGACCCCGTCGTCGCGCGCAAGTGGGTTGGCGAAACCCTGATGAAGACCTTCCCCCTGGGCGTCTTCCGCGATCGCAAGCCTGATTTGCCGCCCAACGCCAAGGTCCCGCACAAGACACTCGCCGAGGCGCTGGAAGTGGACGAAAGTGTGCCGGAAATTCCAGTGACGCACCGTCATCATCACACCCGCGATCTGACGGTAAAGATTGCCGGCTTCGGCGGCCAGGGAATCCTGCTGATGGGGCAACTGCTCGCCGAGATGGGCCTGCGCGAGCACATGGAAGTCTGCTGGCTGCCATCGTATGGCCCGGAGATGCGCAGTGGCAGCGCCCATTGCCACGTCACCCTCTCACACGAGCGCATCGGAACGCCGCTCATTTCCCAGCCTGAAGTGCTGATCGCGATGAACGAACTCTCGCTGCATAAGTTCGCCTCCCGCGTTGTGTCTGGCGGGCTTATCCTCTACAACCACACCAAACTGCCGGAGGGGTTCAAGGCCACTCAGGCACGCGTGGTGTGTGTGCCCACGTCGGAAATCGCCGACAAGATGGGTTCGGCCAAGGTCGCCAACGTGGTCATGCTCGGAGCGCTGCTGGAAGAAACGGAATGTATGCCTGCGGAGTCAGCCATTGGCGTACTCGAGGATACAGTGACGAATCCCAAACTCCTCGCACTGGACAGACTCGCGGTTGCGGCCGGGCGCGGATACATTGACAACGAAGTGGAGGTCGGCGCCGTTTCCCAGCCAGACGGGTATTCGTACTGAGCGGTAGTGGTGATGAGGCCGCCATCGCGACGTGTTCCCCAGATCGGCTTTCGCAGCGCAACGTCGCAGCGGTGAAGGCTAGCGATGTCGCCGTTCGAGTCCGCGGAGAACAGTAGTTTTGAGGTTGCAATTTGCAACCTCAAACGGCAGTCAGATCGTGACAAGGGAGCAGTTACTTACCTGAACCGTTCGACAGGATTCTCAGCAACAGCAACCAGCGCTTCAGATTCGTGGTCATCAGGAAGTTTTCCTTCACATGCTCCTGGCCGTTCTTGCCCAACTGCCGGGCAAAGTCGGGATGGGTGAGGAGATACCGGATCTGATAAGCACATCCCTCGACCGAATACACCAACACACCCGTCAACTTGTGAATGATCTGATTTGGAATTCCGCCCACAGCGCCCGCTATGGTAGGTTTGCCCTTCCACAAAGATTCGGTGACCGTAAGCCCAAAACCCTCGCGCAATGATTTCTGCACGATCAAGGTGGAAGCGCGCTGAAGTGCGTTAATCTCGAGCGCGCACCACGGTGGAAGGTTGAGGATAATGATGTCGGGATCGCCCTGCGCCGCCTCGGTCACCTCCTGCAGAACGACGTTGCCTTCCGGATCGTCAGTAGCGCCGCCTCCGGCCAGCACGAGTTGGCAGTCCACATATCGTTTCGCCATTTTGTAGGCTTGCACCACGCCGACAGGATCCTTGAGGCGGTCAAAGCGTGAGACCTGAGTCACTATGGGCCGCGAGCGATCAATGCCAAAGTCGTCACAAACCTGCTGCACGTAGCTGTCGTCCAGCGGCTTATTCTTCTCAGAGAGCGGATCGATACAGGGATAAAACAAGTACTGCGGGATGGCGAGCCGTTGCGCAAACGACGAGGAGGAAAAAATAGCCGCGTCGAACTTCTCGACCTTGGGCCGTAAGAAGCCCCAGACGTCGGGGTTGGGATTCGAAAGGTCAATGTGGCAGCGCCAGACCCATTTGCTGTGACCGTTCTGCTCGTTCTGGCGGGCGCAGACCAGGGCGGCCGGCTGCGGATCGTGGATGACAACCACGTCCTCATCAAAGCGCATTCGTTGCCGGTTCTGCTCGTTATAGCGCAGGAAGACTTCTTTGACCTGCGGAGTAAGCTCGTAGGCGCCGCCATGCAGTGCATTGTGGAAGCCCTTCGTAATCTCGAAGAAATCATTGCCGCCGGTGATGACCTCCCAGCGCGTGTGTACCTCGACTTCATTCAGCAGCGGCACCAGCCGGTCGAGCATCTCGGCCACGCCACCGCCCACAGCGGTGGAGTTGACCATCTTTACCGTCTTTCCTTGCAGATCGGCAGCCAGGAACCGTAGTTCGTCAAGCTCGCCCTTGCCGATGAGCGGTTCATAGTCCGCAAGCAGGGGTGGCGGAGCAGGAGCGGGCGGGGTTTCCGAGATACGTGGATACCGTCGCCCGGGAGCCGGTGCGGTTGGATCGGCAACGGGCGCTGACGAAGTAGATCCATTACCTCCAGCCTGGCGAGCCGATGGCGCCTCAATTACGTTCTGTCCTTTACCATTCATGTCTCTTCCTTAGTTCCTGGCGTGCTCAATGATGCGGAGGATCTGGCGGCGCACGTCCTCCATCGTGGCGGTGTAAATGTCTATACGCTCAAGCCTGCGCGCCGCGTCCTTCAAGCCAGCCTCCTCTGCCAGCCAAAGTGAGAAGTCGTTGGATCGGAGCTGGAGCCGCAGCCGCGCTTCGATAAAGTGATGATGAATGGAGTGTACGGTGACTCGGGCCATGGCATCGGAAAACTCGGGCAGGTTGTGGGCCACGAAGGGAGTTGGCATGACAACGGTATCAGAGGCGCAGAAATAGAATGGCTCGCGTCCGGCGCGGTCACCACTTTGGGGATTGTTCTGGATGTACTCCTCAACAATCCGCACCAACTGCTCGCGCACAGCCTGAACAGAGGTAAACTCGCGCACGTCGATGCCGGCCAGGCGCTCCGCCAACCCCCGCTCATTGCAGGCATTGAATGCCCAGTGAGCGAAGTCATTGGAATAGCCCTCGCGGATAAAGTGATGCTCCTGTAGCGTGCTGAAGGTATGCTGGAAGATGGAGCCTTCCGAACAGGTGCGCAGCGCCTGCAGCAGTCCCAACAACGTAGTTGCGCGCTCCCGGCCGATGCGCAGCACGTGGGCCGAGGTATTGAAGTAGAACGGCTTGGGCACTGCCGGCGGCGTTGCGTTGACGGCCATGCCAGCTTCCATGACACTCATCTTGCTCTCCTGGGGGACAGACAGTCTTAAGCCTCAGCATGCTGGGCGTAGTCGTTGTCCTCGTGCTCTCTGGCAGGCGTCCAGCCAGTCACACAAGAACACCTGGAGCTCGGCAGGAGGCTGGAGCCATACGTCGGCGGCCGTCTTGCGCCAGTCACGGCGCACCAAGACTCGCAGGCCGCGTTCTGACAATGCGAGAAATGCATCCTCGTCCGTCTCGTCATCGCCGAGGTACGCCACCGGAGTATCCGGTTCCAACTCACTAAGGATGGTACGAACTGCGTCCCCTTTGTTGCGACTTGCGGCGCGCAACTCAATTCCACCGTCGAATTCCCGCACAGCCATTCCCTCCCGATAAGAGATCGGGAGCCAACCGAGCGTAACCAGTTTGCGGATGTCGCTCTGCTCGCCGGCATGCAGCCTACGCCAGTGCACTGCCAGGGCACCCGGCTTGTACTCCGCCAGATCCTGCAGTCCCAGACCGTCAAGCCACGAGCCAGCTTCGGCGAGCGCCCGGGTTAAGCTTTCGTCCAACGCCGGCATTTCGCAGGAGCCGTCTGGCTTCAGCCGCTGCAGGCCGTGCACCCCCCAAATCTCGGGATGAGGCGCAACTCCAAGCAGCGGGATGATTTCGTGGGCGGGCCGTCCGGAAATGACGACCACGCGTGAGTGTCCGGTTTTCATGATCTCAGACAGCAGCATAGGCACGCCAGGGTACGGAATAGCCTCAGCACGGTTCAGCCGGAAGGGCGCCAGGGTGCCGTCATAATCCAGCAGCAAAGCAGAGTCACGCGCCCGGCCCAGTTCGTCGAAGAACAGATCCACACCATGAGGATTGGCATCAGTGTCAATATCGGTATCGAGCATGGGGCCTCCTTGCAGACGAAAGGGTTCAAGCTGCTGGGATGCGGGCACCGAGCTCATCAGTTTTCTTTTCGCTGACGTCGGTCCGTACTTCACTGAGCTCGGCAATCAGGCTGCCCGCCCAGCGATAGATGTTATGTTCACTCACGAACTTACGCATGCGCTGCATGCGCAATTTCCTTTCTTCGGGATCCATGGCCAGCGCCCGCCGAATGGCATCTGCCGTGCCGTCAACGTCATAAGGATTCACCAGCAGAGCGTCGCGCAATTCACGTGCCGCTCCGGTGAAGCGGCTCAGAATCAGCACTCCGTCTTCGTCGTAGCGGGCCGCGATAAATTCTTTGGCCACCAGATTCATGCCGTCGTGCAGGGATGTGACCATGCAAACGTCGGCCGCCCGGTAATAGCGCTGAATCTCCTGGTGGCTGTGCTGGCGCTTGCGGAAGACGATGGGCCTCCAGTTGGCTGTCTGAAAGCGCTGATTGATGCGATTGGCCTCCGCTTCAACTTCATCCAGCAGGTCGTGGTAACGCTGGATGTGGGTGCGGCTGGGGGCAGCCACCTGGATAAACGTAAACTGTTGCTGAAAGGTTGGATACAGTTCCAACAGCCGCTCAATCGCCAGAAATCGCTCGGGGATTCCCTTGGTGTAATCCACCCGGTCAACGCCCACACCCAGGAATATGGCTTCTACGTTATTTTCCTTTAATACCGCAGCACGCTCTGCCTCAGCACTCAGCAGAGGCGTGGCCTGAGCTTCATATTCATTGAAGTCAACGCTGATGGGAAACGGTCGCACCATGGTGCTGTGCTCTCGTCGCTTCACCGTGAAGTGTTCCCAGTTGATTTGGGCTTCCAAAGCGCGGTCCACGGTTTGCAGGAAGTTGTTGCAGTGGGCCTGCACGTGAAAGCCAATCAGATCGGCGCCCAATAATCCATCCAGCAGTTCTCGCTGCCAGGGACAGATGTTGAAAGCCTCCGGGTTGGGCCATGGGATATGCCAGAAGATTGCTACTCGGGCGTCGGGCCGGCTTTGCTTGACCATGCGCGGCAGCAACGCGAAATGGTAATCCTGCACCAGAATGACTGGTTGCTCGCTCCCCCTGGTTTCCTCGACGACCGCATCGGCGAATTTGCGATTCACCTCCTGGTAATAGTTCCAGTCTGAACCACGGAACAGAGGCCGGGTGTGAGCGATGTGGCACAGCGGCCACAGCCCTTCATTGGCGAAGCCGTAGTAATAGCCGTTTTCTTCTTCCTGACTCAGCCAGATGCGCCGCAGTGTATAGCGGGGATCGTCAGGAGGTACGCGCAACCGGTCATTGTGGTCCACTGTTTCCCGGTCAGCGTCGCCGCTGCCATGCGCGATCCAGGTGCCATTGCAAGCCTTCAGCACCGGCTCTAGAGCGGTAACTAATCCACTGGCAGGGACAACCACTTCCAGGTTCCTGCCACGCCGGGTGTGGAAATACGGCTCGCGGTTGGATACCGCAACCAAAAGGCTGTTTCCTAATTTACTGCGAACGTGCACCGCAAGGCGTTGCGCTGTCCAGACGGATTCTGCTGCCTCGCGCAACTGGGCTTCAGTTTCCGCCGCCGAACGCGCATGCTTCAGGCTTTCGGCGAACGTCGTCATTTCGCGTGCCAGAGGCTGGAAGACGTCCCAATCAGGCACCGTTGGGCGGGCGGAAGCTCTTCCCGTACGCAGTGCACGCATCCATTGTGCCGCGCGCGCAATTGGCCCGCTCAAGCTCCAGCGCACGATCAACAGTGTAACCAGCGCAATGATGACCATCTCGGCCAGCACGCGCGCGAAGCTCTCCCGCCAAACTTGCCTGCCTTGAGCACTGATATAGCCCGTATCATTCACAATCGCCAGACCACCCTCGACCTGGTCCTCACGGTTGTGCAACGGCAACGCGTAAATGTAGAGCGATGACGTGCCTGCGCGTACGTACTGCCCTAGTTCACGATTCTCCTGGACAGCGCTCACTACGGCGGCCGGCTCATCGCTGAGGTCGTCCTTCAGCTTCGTCGTGACCGCGATACGCTTGCCCGCCGCGTCATACACGGCAACTCCCGCCAGATGTTCCCGATTCCCGAAACGCTCCACCAGACGTTGTAGTTCACGCCGGGAGTCCTGCTCCAGGCCTCTCTCTACGTTGCTCGTCAAGCTCTCACCCAGTACTGAGGCTCGGCGTTCCAGGTCCCGGCGCAGATTGTGCTCTTCCACCTGCACTTCGTAGTAGGACGACAACACAGAGACCAGCGTGATCCCGAGGACCAGGGAAACGATCAGACGGAGGCTAAGAATACGCACGACTCCCCCAAAAAGAGAGATGCCTAAATTGACAGATACGTTGGCTCGCGCGCATCCTCCGACTATTGTTCAGGCTCGATCTTGGTAACGCGGATGCTCTTAGAGACCTTGTCGATGGCTCCAGTAACTTTGACATTCATGCCTTCGAAGTCCTTCGCTCGCTGTTGATCGTCAAGCTGATAGGTGGACTCGCCGATGCTGTCCTGAAGCACGAACTTGTCACCTGACTTCAGGATCTTGCCACTCAAAGTGGTGAAGTCCTCTGATTCGTCAAGCGTACTAGTTTGCTGCTGACTCATTGAGTCGGGATACTGCTGCGGGGTCATAGGAGTGTTTGGGGAAGGCCGCTCCTGCGCCACAGCAGCGACGCTGCGTTGCATCAAAGCAAGTGTCAGCACGACCAAAACCCACAACCACTGAAAAACTTTGCCGTTCTTCATGAGACACACCTCCATGAGGTTCGAACCCTCTTGAAGCTTCCGGCAAGCCTGATGCCAAAATAAGGCGCGACCAGCTATGTCATTGATTTCCGGATGGCTCGACTACGCGCCAGCAGGCGTGCGATGCAAATTTAGGAGATTGCAGGAAAATTCTTCCTGCTTCAAAGGCTTTCTCTGCGGATATAGCCACGCGAAGCGGGGCGTCTACCGGTAGGCGAACAGCATCGCGTAGATGATCCAAACCACAACGCTGAAGCCGACGGTCAGCGCAATCCACGCGAAGAACCGAATGGCTTTGACCACAATCTCGGGCTGAGGTTCCTCAAGACGCTCTTCCAGTTGACCGCTCGCGACCAGGGCAGCGTACTCGCGGGGCTTGTCCCGCTTCAGCTCTGCCAGAGGCATATGGCCGGTGAAGATGGTGGTGTCCATAGGAAACTTTTCCGGCCGCAGATGAGTGTTGAAGAAATGCACGGTGAAGATGAAGCCGGTGGCCAGCAGGGCTTCGTCACTGTGAATGATGGTGGCCACGTTGATGAACGATCCTGGCAGGAAGCGGGTAAAGAACACCGGGAACCAGAGGGTCAGTCCGGTGGACCCGATGACCACAATCCCCCAAAAGACGGCGAAGTAATCGAACTTCTCCCAATACGACCAGCGCCCATATTCCGGACGTGGCCCCCGCCCCACGAACCATTTCATGGTGGCCACGAACTCCTGGGCATCGCGTTTCGTCGGGATCAAGGTATTCGGCCCGAAGAGGATCCCGCCCCAGGTCTTTCCGCTACGCCTCTTCTGCCGGATTAGTCCCACAATGTGGGCGGTAAACGTTCCGAACATCAGGAGGGCGGCGAAGCGATGGATGTAACCGGCGGTTTCAAATCCGCCCATGATGTGGGACAGTCTTGCGGCCCAGCTGGTGTAGGAAAACTTCAGAGACAGGCCGGTCACAGCCAGAGTCAGAAAGCTGACGACCATGCAGGCATGAAGCGCACGGTAGGCTCGGGCGAAGCGCACGAACTCGCGCCGGTCCACGGTCGCCACTGGGGCGGGCGTAGGGTCGGCAATCGGCGGTGGCTCCTGCACTCCCACCGGTGACGGCGCGATGCCCACGGTAGCGCTGAATTCGTGTTTAGTGTTGGCCATCGTTGCCATCCTTCGTCTCCGGCCCGGCAGGAGGTCTTGCGGAGGCCTCGCCGCTTTCGGCTTCCCTGGCTTCGGCTGCGCGCAGTTCGCGGCGCATCTGCAGCGCGCGCGGGAACCACAGAATGGTGTGCACTCCGCTCACCGTGAAAGTACCCACCAGCAGAATCGTCATCCCCCAGAACGTGTAGTACAGGAAGGGAAACTTCTTGGGATCGTGGTGCGTGGCGTGAGTGAGATATCCGGCGAAGCGCCGGGTCGCATCGGAGTGGCACTTGCGGCAGGTTGCGACCACGTTGGCGCGGCTCAGATGCGAATTCGGATCGGTCACCTTCAGAATGTCGTGTGCGCCATGGCAGTCATAGCATTTAGCAGTTTTCGTGTAACCCAGCTGGGAGACCTTGCCGTGATACGTATCGAAGTAGGTCTTGGCAATTTCCCCATGACAACGGCCGCAGGTGGTCATGATGTCAAGCTTAAACCCGTCCTGATCGGTGCGGCGAATGGAGTGCGCGGTGTGACAGTCGTTGCATACCGGCAGCGGCTGGTTCGTCTTGGTTACCGACGCCGAGTGGATGCTCTGCACAAACTGCTCTTCGATACCGTGGTGGCAGGCGCCGCAGGTCGCAGGCACGTTCTTCGGGTTGACCGTCGATTCCGGATCGGAGGCGGGCAGCTCGCGGTGCGCGGTGTGGCAACTGGTGCAGGTCGCGGTTACAGTCAGGCCACTCTTCAACAGCCCCTTGCCGTGAATGCTCTCGGTGTAGCGCGGGATAATCTGGTGCTCCGTGCCGGTGTAGCGCAGGGCCGCTTTCTGGCCTTCGCGATGACACTTGGCGCAGAGATCGGGCACGTTGGTAGCGAACGTCAGTGATTCCGGATTGTGCTTGCCGAGCACATGGTGCGTGCCGTGGCAATCCTTGCAGAACGGGCGCATTGGGATCGCCTTTGGCCTGCATCTGGCCATGCGTGCTGCGCTGGTATTGCTGTCCCACTTCCTCGTGACACTTGCTGCAATCCACCGGATGGGTGATGGTCTCGCAGGGGCGCACGCGCGAGGCATTCACTTCGGAGTGGCACTGGCTGCAAGCCACCTTCACGTGGCGCGAGCCGGACACCTCGGTGACGCTGCACGAACATGCCGCGTCCATCGGAGGACTTGAGGCTGGGATTGGCGTGGCAGCGCATGCAATCGGCGTCGGCCATGCCCTGAGAGTAGAAAACGTTGCGGACTTTGTGCGGCTGATGGCAATCGATGCAGGCGGGAAGAACATTGGCCTCTTTTTCCCAGAGCTCGCCGCGGATGGTCTTGCGGTGCACCAGTTCGATTTCGGCGTGGCATTTGGTGCAGGTGGTCGCGATGTTGCGCCGGTTGATGGACGAGTTCGGATCGGTGTGCGGCAGGATGATGTGCGCCGTGTGACACGAGGCACAGTTGGCGGCGACGATCAGAGCCCTTTCTTGAGCAAGCCTTCGCCGTGGATGCTCTCGGTATAGTTCTCCAGGATGTTGTGCTGCTCGATGTTGCGGTTCATCTGCACCGGTGTGCCTTCGCGGTGGCATTGCCCGCAGACGAAGGGAACCTTCATCGGCGCTACCGAAGAACGCTGGTCCTTCACCGGAAGGATGTCGTGATTGCCATGGCAGTTGACGCAACGCGGCGCCAGAGCGTCGCCGTGAGCGACCGCCTTGCCGTGCAGCGATTTGGCATGCTGTTGGGCTTCGTCGCTATGGCAGGTGCCGCAGTTGACCTTGGCCAGCGGAGTGGAGTGCGGCAGTTCCTTGCCTTCCAGGTCGGCGTGGCAGTTGGTGCATTGCAGCGAGCCGTGAATGGAGCCGGCAAATTTTTTCTGGTCCACAAAGAGCGAGACGGTCCGTCCGCCGCGCCTGGTGGATAGCGACTTATCGCTATGACAGGCCAGGCAGTCGTCGCTGGTAGGCCCTTGCGCTGCCCAGCACGGTGACAGGAGCAACAGCAAGACAAGTCCAGGCAGCGCCGGGAATGCTCTGATCAGTGCGCGCTGGGGTTTGCACTTCGCCGTGGAATCGAGGCCGTTGATGAGATCGCGGAACACCATGGCTTACATTCCACGATTCCAAATCCGGCGAACATCTGGCTGTGACCTACTGCACCCTCGCATGTGACAGTGGTCACCTTACGGCTGTGAGCTTCGCCGGCGCATCGGCGTCAACGCCACGTCTCGAGCGGGTGACAATTACGCGCGCAGTTCGTATCCTGCTAACAGACCAATCGGATCGCAGGACAAAATCAACAATGCCATCATCGAACAATACTCAGGAAACAACGGTCACTGCGCCCGCAACCGCAACCGATTTGCCGGAAATCGCCACCGATGTCGTGCGCCGCGCCATGAAGGGCGGAGCCACCGCCGCCGAAGCCGTTGCCATGGACGGCAGCGAGTTCTCTAGTATGGTTCGTCTTGGCGAAGTCGAAACCTTGAAGGAATCCGGCTCCAAGGCCATCGGGGTGCGCGTCTTTTTCGGGAAGCGCGCCGCCAGCACCTACTCCAGCGACCTCACGCCCGACGGCATCCGTCAGCTCGTGGACTCGGCGCTGGCGTTGGCACAGGTCACCAGCGAAGACCCCTTTGCCGGCATTCCTGAACCGTCGCAGCTAGGCAAGCTGGAAGGCGAACTCGATCTCTACTCCGACGACGTCTATTCGCTCTCCAACGCCGACCGCATTGACTACGCGCGGCGCGCTGAGAAGGCCGCGCTCGAGACCGATCCGCGCATCGTCAACTCTGAAGGCGGCAGCTTCGATGCCGCCATTGGTTACAAAGTGCTGGCCAACTCCCACGGATTTATCGGCGATTACTGGCGCTCTTACTGCTCGGTGTCAGCGGTACCCATCGCTCAGGTTGAAGGCTCGGCTATGCAGCGCGACTACTGGTACTCCGTGGCGATGACGCTGAAGAAGCTGCAATCACCGGAGGAGATCGGCAAGATCGCAGCACAGCGTACCCTACGGCGTCTCGGCGCGCGCAAAGTCAAGACTGCCAGAGTTCCCATCGTCTTCGAGCGCACTGTCGCCGGAGCCCTCATCAGTCACATCTTCGAAGCCGTCAATGGCGACTCCATCTATCGCGGCGCGTCGTTCCTTACCGGCAAGCTCAACCAGAAGATTGCCGGCGACAACATCAACGTCGTTGATGACGGCACCATGCGCGGCGGCTTTGGCACCAGCCCCTTCGACTCCGAAGGCGTGCCCAGCCGCAAGACCGTCGTCGTCGAGAACGGCATGCTCAAGTCCTACCTGCTGAACACCTACACCGCGAAGAAGCTGAACCTGCAGACGACCGGCAACGCCTCGCGCGGGCTGGCGGGAACTCCTGGCATCGGGCCGGGGAACTTCTTCCTGCAGCCCGGGACGAAGACCCCGGAGGAGATCATCGCCGGCATCAAAGAAGGCCTCTTCGTCACCGAATTCCTCGGCTTCGGCGTCAACCTCGTCACCGGCGACTTCTCGCGCGGCGCCAGCGGCCTGTGGATTCAGAATGGCGAGCTGACGTTTCCGGTGGAGGAGATCACCGTCGCCGGCAACCTCAAGGACATGCTCTTCAACATCGCTGAGATCGGCAACGACCTGGAGTTCCGCAGCGCCATCGCCTCACCCACGCTTCGCATCGACGGCATGACGGTGGCAGGAGAATAGCAACAACGGGGCCACACGAATAAACGCAATTGGGCCAAAATGCGTCACAGGATTTTTGTGTAAAGTTTTGTAAAGTTCCCGAAATGGGACGTCCGCGCAGCGAAGAACAGCGGCCCCTTGCACGTAGAATCAATAACTTAGCTTCCCCACCGACTCAGCGGCGTGACCTAGCCGTGCCGAAAGACTGGATCACGGTGACGCCGCAGATTTAGCGGACCCGACCTTCGACGCTTCAGCAAACATCGAAAGGACGCGTGCAGAAGGGTAAGTGGAGAGAGACGCTACAGAGTGCGCCATTTCAACGGGCATCAGTGCATCCTCAAATCGTGCGCTAAGAATCTTAGGCAAGGTAGAAATGATTCGCCCTATCCCGATCAAGGTGGGATTTTGAGGGTCATTCCTGTCGCCGTTCGGGATGTTCAACACGAACTTGTGCCTTTCGTCGAGTTTCAGAAAGACCTTTGCGCCATAGTTTGTGTCCTTGCCATAATTAGCACCACCAACCGGTCGATGTTGTATCTCCTCTCGAATGTAATCATGTGTGGGCACGAAGTATGTTCCCACAGGAGCATCATCGCCGATGAGTTGCCAGTGATCCCAAAACGCCCCCGATTTTTCCTGACCAAGAATGCACACTTCCACGCCACCAGCTTTCGCAGTGTTTAGAAAGTTACGGATGGGATTCACGAGCTTGGAGTACTGAGCGCGGATGGAAAGTGGGCCGTCTTTGATGAAAATGCAGTCTGCGAGAACGCTGGGGTTATTCTCCCAGAAGTACCTGATGCCCGTAAACAACAGCAATGTTTCGTGTACCCCCATGTAATCACTTGCGACACTGTCTGGAGCTGAATCTTCGGCCATGATTTGGTGGAATCCGAGCATGTCGGTGATGTACAGGTCACCGCTGCATGCGGGACACTCGCCCATCTCGGCATCGAAAGCAAGTGTCGCGATCTCCTGCCGACAATGAGGACAATCGAATGCCGGCAAATTCCTGTTCTGTGGGTCCCACTTCTCATAAGCCAGCCACTTCAGGGTGTCCATTATCTGACCGTCTAACGATGGGTCCTTCACTGAGTCATAAAGTACTTCTCTGATGGCGTGGTACACACTTTTCTGCGGAACTTGCACGTAGCGCAATGGAAATACCGTTGCGTGATAAAGCTGTGACTTTTCCAAAATATCCCGAACTGCGAAAGGATGCGGCTCGTCCTTATCCAGTCCATCGAGCGCCTTCTGATCCAGGCTGACAAGGGCTGTTTTGACGAATCCTAGCGCCTTATGAGGCTTCACCTCAGATTCGATTACTTGCAGAGAGCCGTCGACTCCGAAGACGAGGGATAGTGGTGTTGCCGGCGGTGGAAACGTCTTCCACTGAGCGGAAGTTCTAGGCTTAGTGAACTTGGGATCCTCGAATGACTCGCACAGAGCTTTGACTAAAGGGCTTTTCAGTACATCAAGATGGCCCAGCTTGCTGGCTCGTTCGCCTGGAAGTCGAGCCCCCGCCTGGAATGGCATGTTGATTACCCCTACGCTTTGGCGGCTTTCCTGAATTCCATCGGTACGGCCGCTTCGAACTTACGCGCCTGCATGGACACAACGAATCGGTGTGACCGAGTCAGCATTCTCACATAACCGATCGTCTTCGTCAGCATGATATCTTCCTTCAAGCTATCGTATGCGATGTTTACCTTTGCCAGGGCATTCACTTCGTCCTGAGAAGCGAGATGAACGATGAAGAAGTTTTCCGTTTGGGCCAATAAGTCTTTGCTTACGCTTGTTACCGACTGAGTGGAGTAGACCATGCCGATGTGATACTTGGCGCCTTCCTTGGCGAGGCGCCGATAGATTCTCGTCTTCTCGTCTTCGTCGCTTGGAGCGAACAAGTTGTGAGCCTCTTCGAAGTACACTTGCAAGTAATGGTCGCCGAGCGTGTTGGTCGTGAATTTGTCGACTTGCTCGTGGAACACTCTTGTTGAAAGATGATTCGAGAAGTACTCCATCAGCTCGGGCGGGGCATTACCGAGGTCAAGGATCACGGTCTTGCCGGCATTAAGCAGTTGGATAATTTCGCTAACGAAATTGCCAGCACTGGAATCGTGGTAAGCGTTGAACCTCTTGATTGTCGAAGGCCCGCTGCCGACGGTTGATTGAGGCTTCAAAAATCCAAGGAGTGCCTTGTCATCGGCATCAAAAAGCGCCTTGTCTTTTGAGGACGATGGCAGGCCGCCGACCTCACGATCTTTGTCAGTAAAGGTCTCGAGTTCTCTAGCTAGGCCGTCCAGCGAAATGATGGCGGGCCATTTTGCCTCGTCATCTCCGTAGACAGTTTTCTTCGCGTTCTTGCTGAATCGTGGATCGAAACCTTTCAGCAAGTCTCTCAGCTTTTTTTCATCTGCCTTATACCCGGCGCGGTGAAGAATAGCCCAGTACATCAGAGCCTTCCTTCTGGCGCGAACATCGTCACCGGGTTTCATTTGCTGGATCTCAGAAATGGAGGGGAGTTCGACCGAGAGAAACGCACTAACGTAGTTCGATGTGTTTTTCCCGACTTCCGCAAGCAGACTGTTGAGAATTCTCAGGGAGGCATCCGGGTGCTCGTAAAAGTCAAGTTTCAATGGTTTTGAAGGAGTGCCTGCTTTTGCTGTCAATGCGTAGACGACGCAATCGTCCTTGTATGCGCTTGCGAGGGATACGTTGCCATCTTGTGGGTTATCGTTCGCGTACTCGCCGTTGATGTCAAATATCAGCTGGCCTACGTTTTTCTTTTGCTTCGTCGTTTCAAGAACGCTTTGCGCAATAGTCTTGACAATGTTGCTCTTACCCAAGCGTGTTTTGCCAAACATCGCTGTCCTGGCTCCCAGAAAATCGGTCGTCGATACGTTAACGCGCACCATCGATCTGACCTTCCCGGGAAGCGGTAGTCTGCACTCAGTGAGCCGAAGGTCGCCGAGTTCAAATCGGTTTTCATCCGGGACGAGCGTATTGATGACGAGGTCTAAGAGCTTGTCATCGGGTGCGTAAACCTTGTACTTATGAGCACTGACGAAGTTATTGACGTCCCCAGAAAACTCCACGCGATCCTTTTTTTCCGGGTGCGGATAAAACATTCCTAACACCCCGGCTTTGAGGGCGCCCCACTGCAATTCGCTCTGTGTGAAGACATCGAGTTCTGGCATCGACTTCTTCTGCAGCTCGAAATACGTCTGCTGCGTTTCCCGTGATAATGGCGTTGATGCCGCCTCAAGAACGCGAAGGAGGGTGAAGTGCGGCGGTGCTCCGTCCACTTTTGCGGCGGGGACCATTATCAGGAGCGAGTTACGCGGTATTCCTCCAACTATCACCTTGAACTTGTCGGCAGTTATGATCGTTACCGTATCAAACCCAATGTCCATAACATAGCCGACAAATTTTAGGCAGTCGTATTTCTTTGCCTTTTCATTGGACTCTTCCGCCGTTACGAACTCTTCCAGAGCTCGTAGCGGATGGTTTTGCAGGGCTGCCGATTGAAAAAAACTGTTCATGAACTTACCTCATATTGCTGATCAATACTTCGCCAGCCTCGCTGGCCAGAGCGCCTATGCTCCTGCCCGTCCCCGAAGGAATCGCTCGGACATGAAACCGGCGGTAGAGCCCGAGAATGTCCGGATGCGCACTGATTGTCATACTCCAACGAACGCCACGTCTGTCAGCCGCTTTGACGGCATCTGCCAGTCTGATGTGGTCCTGGAAAGCGAACTGGTGGGCCGAATAGTGTGCATGCGCTTGCTCGCGCTCTCCGGGCCTATACGGCGGATCTAAGAATAGAAAGTCATCGACCGTGGCTTGCTCCAAGATGTGCTGGAAGTCTCCGCACCGAAGTGATGCTTTCTTAAGCAATTCTGCTATGGTAAACAGATCACCCCGTGTTATGGCCCAGCGTCGGTCTTGTCCTCCATAGCCGATGTTGAACTTTCCCTTCCGATTGTGTCGCCACATTCCTTTGAAGCACGTACGGTTCAGATACAGCGACCGCGCGGCCCGTTGAACCAAGGACAACTCCAAGACATTCTTGTCGCGCACTTTCCAGTAATTCTCCTTGGTACCCGGAAAAGCCCTGTAAATGCGCCAGACACGCTCGGGATTGATCCTGATGCCTCTGTAGAGGTCGATTAATTCGGAATTCAGATCACCGAGTACAGCATTCTTCGGACGCACGGAGAAAAAAACGGCTCCGCCCCCGACAAATGGCTCGATGAAGCGTCCCTTAATTTCGCTGCGGGTAGGAAGACGTGGTGACAGAAAATCCAACATTCGGCGCTTGCTGCCGGGGTAGCGCAAGAAGGTTGTGAGCCTATCTTCCATTGTGGCGCGCTCATTGAGTCGTGGCGTTCGGCCAGGTGACGACTGGACTATACGGCTTATAGCCCAACCTTTCAAGACGGAAAAACAGGCATGGGGGTTAGAGCGGGCGCAGGGGGAGGGGTAGAGATCTAGTGCCTCAGGCGCGGTGCTTGGGACGGAAGGCGTAGAAATACCACTTCAGATATTGCGGCAGCCAGGCCCAGACGCGGAAGCGCGACTCGCCCTGGGTGCGGTTGCGCCAGGTGGTGGGAATCTCAGTGATGGCGTGGCCGGCGAGAAATGCCTTCACCGTGAGTTCCAGGTTGAGCTCGAAGCCGGCCTTGCTCTCGATGGTGAAGCTCTTCAGCATCTGGCTGTCGTAGAGCTTGAAGGCGTTGGTCGCGTCGTGCGTGGGGATGCGGCGAAACCAGTGCAGGGTTACGCCCGCGCAGCGTGACATCAGACCCTTGAGCGGAGGCGCATCCAGCAGTTGTCCGCCGCGCATGTAGCGGCTGCCGACCACGACCTTGTAGCCCTGCCGGTACTGATCCAACATGGCGTCCACTTGCGACAGGTCGTCGGAGAGATCGGCCATCACCACCAGCACCGGCCCGTGCTCCACGTGATTGAAGCCGGTGCGGATGGCCCCGACCACGCCCCGCCCTACATCGTTCTTCACCAGGACCAGCCGGGGCTCGCCGGAGGAGATAATTCGCTGCACGACGGGGACGGTGTTGTCCTCGTCGAAGTCATAAACCACCAGCGCGCGGAAGGGCGTGCGGATTTGTGAGCTGACGGCGTCCCACAGGGCGGGAAAGTTCGCGCCCTCGTTATAAACAGGAATGACCAGCGTGAGCTGGTCATCGCTGCGAATTGCAGGTGTTCCCACTAGATTTGGCCAACCTCGATCTGTTCCGCCACCCAGGGAATCACCTCGTCGAGGATTTCGCGCAAGCTGGTGCGAGCTTCGAATCCGAGCAGTTTTTTCGCCTTGCTCACGTCGGGCGAGCGCTCCTGCACATCGTATTCGAAGGGCGGATCGGAGACATAACGGAAGGGCTTGCTGTCGCCGTGCACCTTTCGCCAGATCATCTCGGCCAGCTCAAGCACAGTGGTGCGCGCCGGCGTGGATAGATTGAAGTCCTGGTTGAGGGCCGCGGGATGCTCCATGCAGATGCGAATGCCCTTGGCCAGGTCGCCGCCGTAAGTGTAGTGCCGAACCTGGTTGCCGGCGCCGAGAATGTGCAGCGGGTCCTGTCCTTTGAGCACCTTCTGCGCCAGGTCGGGGACAACGTGCGACATCGCCAGCTTCACATTGCCGCTGTAAATGTCGTGATCGTGCAGGGCACGTTTCTCGCCGACGCCAACGCAGTTGAACGGCCGCACGATGGTGTACGGCAACTTGTACTGTTCCCATGCGCCTTTGACGAAGTACTCGGTCGCCAGCTTCTGGAAGCCATAGGTTGAACGCGGCGGCGGGCAGCGTTGTTGCGCGCCCTCGGGAGTTGGGTACTCCGAGGTGCTCTCGAAGACCATGCTGGACGACATCACCGTGATCTTCTGCAGTTGCCCGTGTTTGTGGGCGTGGAGCGCAGCATCGAAGGAGGCCGCCGTGATGCGCTCATTTTCCGCGATCAAATCATAGGCGAACTCGTGGAAGTAGCTGATGCCGCCGATCATCGCGGCGCAGGCGACAAAATGGTCGCAGTCGGAAAGCAATTCCTTCAGCAGATCGATGTTCTTGCAGTCGGCTTCGATGAACCGGTAGTGCGGGTGCTTGTCGTAAGACTTCTCCACCCGCCCATACTTGCTGAAGTTGTCGAGGCCGATGACGTCGTAACCGGCCTGGAGGAGTTCTTCGATCAGATAACCGCAGATAAAACCGGCAGAACCAGTTACCAGCACTTTCATGAGTGCTTCTCTCCCGCCGCAACCGCCACTGCGCGCGGCATGCCTTCGCGGCGGCGCTCCGGCCAAAAGTTCCAAATATCGAGCACCATCTTGCCTGGAGGAATCTCCAGGTCGTGATAAGCCGAATGTGGCGCTCCCAGAATGATGACGTCGGCCTTGCGGACAGCCTCGTCCAGCGGAACCAGGGCCGGGTCCGGTACGAAGGGATCGGTGCACAGCACTTCCCTGGCTTCAACATCCATCAACTTTTTCAGCTTGTACGACAGGCTGTCGCGAATGTCGTCAGACTCTCCCTTGAACGCCATCCCCAAAATAGCGACTCTCTTGTTGGCCAGGTCCTGTTGCCTCAACTGAGAAACAATGAAGTTCGGCAATCCCTCGTTCACCAGCATCGCAGCGTGACCCAGAAAGAAGTTGTTGCCGGAGAAAGCCGACAACTGCAGGGTGTCCTTCAGCAGACAGGGCCCGGCCGCAAAGCCGGCGCGGGCAAAACTGCGCATGCGGGGATATTCGCGCGTGACCGCATCGTGAATGCGATAGAAATCGAGCCCGTAGGTCTCGGCCAGCATGTAGAACTGGTTGGAGATGGCGAAGTTCAAATATCGCCAACTGTTGGTGAACAACTTGGCGAGCTCCGCTTCCAGGGGGTCCAATTCGATGACTGTGGGCGCGATGATGAGAAACAGCTCGCGCGCGCGGCGCACTGCCCGAGGCTCAAATCCAGAGACGATCTGCGGCAGCTTGACCAGCTCTTCCATGGCGTTGCCTTCCGCAATACGCTCCGGACAGAAAGCCAGATCAATGTCACGGCCGAGCGCCCCAATTCGGTGATACACCAGCCTGGTGACGCCGGGGCTCACCGTGCTCCGCAGCACCAGCAGAGTGCCGTCCTGGATGTACTGCAACACATTGTCCAGGTTCCGGTAGAGTTCATTGACCGTCGGATTCAGGTGGCGATCGACGGGCGTGCCGACGACGGTAATTACAATGTCGGCGGACCGCAGACAGTCAGCATCGGTGGTGGCCTGGAGAGTCTTTCCCATCACCTGCTTGAGAACGGGTTCAGCGCCGTCCTCGCGGAAGGGCATGATGCCGGAGTTGATGGCCTTGACCTTCGCCGCATCAATGTCCAGCAGAGAAACCGACAAGCCATGGCTGGCCAGCACGATGCCCAAAGGCAGTCCGACGTGGCCGCAACCGCCCACTACCACAACATTTTCAGTTGCCAATGAATTTCCTCTCGCGGGAATTAAAGGCAATTCTACACGCGGATCAAAAGCCATGTCACCGTTTTGGCCTTGGATCGGCGTTTTCGGCGGGCGTATTTCCCATATTGACACCAGCTCCCTCAACGGTCTGCAGACTGGGTCAACGTGGCGCTTCTGCCGAAGCTGGTACGTTGTTGCGCACGTAAACGCTGTACATACTGTTCTTGAATACCTGGCGATATTGGTTGCGCAGCGTCACTCGAGAGGCTTCCCAGGCGCTGGTGAGGCGGGGCGACGAGCGCATTGGTCCATAGTGATCGTCTATGACGAACACTTCGGGAAGCGTACCCTCGACCAAGCCAAGATATCGATCGTCAATCAGCGGCGGACCGAAACCCAGGGCAAAACCCAGCTCCGATCCTCCCATCAGCGTTCCACCCGGAGGCAGCGCAGCGCGTGCGGCGGCAACCGCAGGATCGTACAAGTTATGGTATTCATTTCTGGAAATCTTATAGGCGATGCCTGCGAGCGTTGCGGTCACAGAAAGTGCAACCAGGCCGACCGCTAAGAGCCGTTTCGCCCCACCCTCCTGCCACTGTGCATAAAGCCAGATAGCTGCAAGGGCGGTCACCACCGGCAGAGAAAATACGAGATAGTTTCCGAACTTCTGATTATCGACAACTGCAACTCCTGTATAGGTAATGATCAGCAAGAGCAGCAGCCGTTTCGCTATAAATTGCGCTCGAAGCTTGGGATCGAGCACCAAACCTACCAACCCCCAGATTGGAAAGAGCAAAGCTATAATCTTCGACTTGCCAATGCCGCTATAGGCTGCGAAATAGTATCGAAGATACCTTCCAGGCACGTCATTAAGTACATTCCGCAGAATAGCTCCCAACCCGCTGACGCGGTACTGTGAAGCAGCCGTACTCTGAACGTGAAATAGCTCTGGGGCCTTTCCAATATAGTAAACACAACAGCCTAAACCGATGAGATAGGGCACGCTGGCCGCTACGATACCACCCCACCTTATCCGCCGCCAATCCAGCAACACCATCACGGCAATAGCCACATTCATAACGGCGCCCATGGGATGAGTGAACAATGAGGCGGCGCCAAAAACGGCGGCAAGTACAACACCTGCGGACCAGTTCGAGTCTCGGAACCAGAAATAGCTTGCCAAGCCAGCGAACCCTAGTGCGGCGCACATCATGTCCATCCGGCCATTGGAAGCTGTAACCAGGACAGCATAGTCAAGGCCAACCAGCGACGCCACTAACAAGGCTAGCGAGTCTTTGCGGCTAAGGGACCGGACTATGACGAACCAGGAAGCCAGAAAGACATAGCCCCAGGCTACGGAGAAGAGTCTTACCCATACTAGAGTCCCCGGGACAACTCGCAACCACGCTCCCAACCCTATAAAGTAGAGGGGAAACTGCCAATAGGTGTATTGGTGCACTCCCGGTAATTCCTGATAACCATAAGGAGCCAGTACGGAGCTGCCCAGGTGACCAAAGTTCCGGAAGTTAAAGGCAATGTCGGAGAACATACCCTCATCCATCCACGGACTTTGGGTAAGAGACTCCGCGATGGTTAGCGCGAAGAAAATCAACATGGCTCCGCCGGCGCACACCCAGGCAGTGCGGCCGGCGGGTGCAATGGCCCGAACTTCGGGAGCCCAATCAAGAGTCACGGGCATGGCAGATGTGCTCATTTGGCGATAAGGAAATCAGTGAGAATGCTGCTCATTCTAGCACCGAGCAAAGGTCTTCCCCGGTGCGGTCCGCGCGGGCTGGAGCCCGCCCGGAATCACAAAGATAATGGGCGAACGGCGCGCCCGGAAGGCGCGCCCCTTCAAAGCAGGATGTCAGAAAAAATGAAAAGACCCGGAGCGCTCCCACTCCGGGTCTCTTGCTCCTCGCGTCGGGTTACTTCTACTTCATTGCCAGGACCACGAGTTCAGGCTGATGGTTGCCGCTAGCCCATTGCATCTCCTTCTCGCGCTTCGATTCGGGGAAGGCGATGCCGCGCTGGCTGTCTCCATACCAAATCTGCCGCAGGAAGTACTGGTCACCGTACTTGTCAAACACCAGCTTTGCGTGAGGGATTCCAGCGCCCTCATCGGCCTGCACAGTCATGGACGCAATCAGCAAGCGGGAATCTCTCGTTTCCAGGTTCCGCACGGCAATTACTTTGTCGTTGAGCTGGCTGACTTCATAGGTGCCTGCGGGCATCGACTTCTGGTCCAGACTGAATTCGAAAGGCACGGTTGCCCGGGCGCGGGCCTGTGATTGTGCTTGGGCGATGGGGGCGGCGCCAACGATCACAGCTAGAGCCAGAATCATGAGGGCCCCGTAGACGTTGCTTTTCATATATCCTCCTGGGGGCTCCTGGTGCGGAACCCGAATTGAATTTGGCCGCCTCGAAACTCGGTTGGCATTTTTCTTGCTTTCCAGAGTTTGCTGCGACGTGGATATACAGAGCACGACGCGTGCCAACTGCAGCCGCTCATCCGCCAATTTTGATTTCCATGTATTT
Source organism: uncultured Acidobacteriaceae bacterium (assembly GCA_963823635.1). Lineage (GTDB taxonomy): Bacteria > Acidobacteriota > Terriglobia > Terriglobales > Acidobacteriaceae > Bog-257. Next base: position 257,515 of record CAWGMV010000018.1, read on the forward strand.
GCAAAGGCATAGAGCGGTGTCGATAGATTGCGGGCGGGATGCTGGTTTCCTTTACGCCTGCAAAAGCTATCTGGATGGATATTGCGAGCTATCTGTTCGGCTAGCTGATGTCCGTGGATTCGCCTAAGAGAAAAAACCGAGAAATATCTGGCTTTCCCGAGGAATGGATGGGCATAATGAGCTAACGGCTGGACAAAATGGCGACCCCGGACCAAAAGCCGCAGACAGCGGCATCGAAACCAGTTCTGCTAATCAACCCGCCGAGGCTTTTGTCGTCGATGCCTTACGAGGAGCGGGTTCGTTGCGTTATGCTCCTCGATCTGGACGCTGACGCCCCTGCCGGTGACTCCCTTAGGCTGCAGTTGAATGTGGTCTTCCAACCTATAGTAATCCGACGAGGGTTGCTTGAGCGGAGTAACTATTACGTCGGAACGACAGGGGGTACCGTTGTTGTGAGAGCTCCTGACGCTGACCTCGTTGACCACACGGGTCCGAGCAGCATTGTGGTGCAGCACGAAGTAAGTTCTGGACGAGAGGTCACAGGCGCTCGAAAGTTGGTTCCCGAACTCGGGGGCAAGCTAGGTGCGATGGATTTGGAGGTCAGGCCAGGATCAGTGGAGCTGGCTAGGAAGAGTACGCTTACGACCGGGACCAGTTTTGTGTCCGAGGAGATGATCCTGGCGCCTATAAATCTGCGAGATGCTGTGGAATGGCGCATTGACAGCCATCGGGGAGAGAAGGCAGTTCGCGACTTTCTCGCTGGGAATCTCCATCTACATGCCACTTTCCGATGGAAGACTGACAGTAAACGCGGGAGTATACGGGCGTGTCCTTCCGACATCGCGTTCTTCGATAGCTCAAGAAAACGGCTTTCAAACCGGTCGTCGATCCTGATGAGGTACATCCTCTGGAGAAAGGGTATTCGCATAGCGAACTGTGACGGGATCGAACTGACGTTCGCCGAGGATCAAAATGCACGAGTTTGAGTTAGGCGGCTATATCAACCTTGATGAAGAGACAGCAGTCTTCTTGGATCACGTCGCCGAGAACGATGAGAACCTGAATCCCGACAGTCTCCCGGGCATAGCCATCGACAAGAATGATTTCGCTAGATTTCTCCAAGACTGCAACCTCGCAGACAACGCTGATGCGATCGCGATTCTTAGCCTGCTTCCGGATTCGCAGTTACAATCTCCCCCGACTGTTCCCCTGGGTCGGCCAAAATTAGCTAAACTAATCACAGGTGGAGAGTCGGTGGATTCGAGAGTCGTTGTGATTTCCGGACCTTCGAAGGGCACCATCATACGGGTGACCGGCGGCCAGCTATGCGTTGGCCGCGACCCGGCCAACCAGCTCAGCCTCAACGACCGTGCTGTTTCACGAAAGCACTTCTGCATCAGTGAGACCGACGCCGGCTTTCATCTGGTGGATCTCGAGAGCCACAACGGAACATTTGTGAACGGCATACCAGTGCGGCGAAAGCTGCTCGGGCACGGCGATACCGTCCGGGTGGGCCAGTGCGAGATGGTTTTCTTAATCACTGAAGACGAGCTGCTGGTTTCGCGCATCGTGCAGTACACCGACGACGAGACCCTGTTCGACGGTGGAACCACGGTCAGCAAACATATGCCGCCGTCATGGACGATGCTGGGAACGGACGTCGGGCGAATGGCCCGCGACTTGAACGCATTGTTCAAGATTGCCAACACCATCAATTCCATTCGCGATCTTGAACAACTGGAGCGAAAGCTGCTGCACCTGATCTGCGAAGTGATCCCCGCCAATGCCGGCGCAATCCTGGTGACGCAACAGCCGGACGAAGAGCCAACCTCTAGTTGCACCTGGGAGCGTGAGACCGGCGAAGCTGCGCAGGTGAACATTCGGCGCGATCTGGTGCAGCGCGCGCTTTGGGAGCGCGCGGTGATTCTCAGTCGTCCGTCGCCGGAGTCGAAGGACACCGAGGCCGTTCTCTGCGTTCCGCTGGTCGCCGTGGAGAGGACGATTGGTGTTCTTTACCTTGTCGCGTCCAACCCGGCGGCGTTCGAAGAAGATCACGTGAACTTCGTTAGCTCAGCCGCACAGATTGCCGCGGTCACGCTGGAAAACGTACTGGCACTGGAATCGCTGCGCAGCGAGAATCGCCGCCTGCAGGCCGAGCTGGACCTGGAAGGCGCCATCGTCGGTGAAAGCAAGGCCATGCAGCAGGTGCAGGAGTTCATCAAACGGGTGGCTAATGGCGATTCCACCGTTTTGATTCGCGGCGAAAGCGGCACCGGTAAGGAATTAGTGGCTTACGCCATTCATCGCAACAGCGGGAGAGCGGACGGACCGTTTGTGGCCATTAATTGCGCGGCAATTCCGGAGGCGTTGCTGGAAAGCGAATTGTTTGGATACGAGAAAGGCGCGTTCACCGGCGCCGTTGGGACTAAACGAGGGAAGCTGGAAGTCGCCGAAGGTGGAACGGTTTTTCTGGATGAGATCGGCGAACTCGCGCCTCCGCTGCAGGCAAAGCTGCTGCGGGTGTTACAGCAGCGGGAGTTCGATCGCGTAGGAGGCACCCGCCCGCTGAAGTTCAATGCCCGCGTGATCGCCGCCACCAACCGTAATTTGGAAGAGGCAATTAAGAGCGGACAATTTCGTCAGGACCTTTATTACCGCTTGAATGTGGTATCGACGGTGGTGCCGCCGCTGCGCGAGCGTCCGGATGACATTCCTCTGCTGGCGATGTACTTTGCGGTCAAGTACGCGGAGAAGTGCAAGCGGCCGGTGAAAGGCATTTCCTCCGAAGCGCGTTCGCTGCTGATGAGATATAGCTGGCCGGGAAATGTGCGGGAGCTGGAGAATGCCATTGAACATGCCATAGTCCTCGGGCTCGGCGATGAAATTGCCCTGGAAGATCTGCCCGAAGCGCTTCTCGAGACCCAGTCCACCCGACGCGACAGCATGAAGTACCACGACCGCGTCAATGAACTGAAGAAGCAGCTCATCGTGGATGCGATGGCTCAGAAGAAAGGCAACTATACCGAGGCCGCGAAGTTGCTGGGACTGCATCCCAACTATCTGCATCGGCTCATACGCAACCTTGATCTCAGGTCTGAGGTGAAGCGCGAGGGCGACGAGGCCACCCCCAAGACCGCGGACTGAGATTGTCAAGCTTTCAGGAAGATCCGCTTGCGATACATCCACCACACCGGCAGGAAACACACAGCAACAACTGCCAGCGAATAGAGCAGCGATGCAAAGGCGGGAGGCCGGATCTGCGCCAACGTGTGCTGAAATACGTGTTCCTTCCAACTGAACGTTCCGCCCAGCACCTCTGAGATGACGTACGCGGCAATTGCATTCGTGCCGAAGATGATGAACGGCCGCGTCCACCACCCGCGATGCAGCTTGACATCAACCGCCCAATAACAAGCAGCCAGGCAAATCAGTGCGCAGCCGGCGGTGAAGAGCACGTAGGAACTGGTCCACAGGTTCTTGTTGATGGGGAACCAGAGTCCCCAGACTTCGCCGGCAGCAATCCCGGCCACGCCGGCCGCAAGCATGCCTGCCGCTTTCCGCAGCGGACTGCGGTTGGAGCGCAGCCATTCTGCGGTCAGGACTCCGCACAACGCAGTGGCAATTGCAGGCAGCGTGCTGAGCACGCCTTCCGGATCGCGTGTGTCCTCCCATAGATGGCCGAGCATCAGCTTGCGGTCCAAGTACGCTGCGAGATTGGCTTCGGGATGTAGCAGCGGAATGTCGCGTAGCGGAATTCCGTAGCCAGGGACGGGCACGAACCGCATCAGCGCCCAGTAACCGAGTAGGAGTGCAGCAATCCATGCGATGCGCGCGTCCGTCCGCGAGTAGAGAGTGATGAGAGCGGCAGCCAAGTATGCGACTGCGATGCGTTGCAGCACGCCGGGAATGCGCCACGTCGCCGGATCAAAGTTTGGCAGCCCGTTGAGCAGTAGCCCGATGGCAAAGATGGTTGCACTGCGTCTCAGCGTGTGAAGAACCAGCGCTCGCCGCGAGTCACCCCGGCGCATCCGCGACTCGAAGGAAAACACCAGGGAAACGCCGACGATAAACAGGAAGAACGGGAAGATCAGGTCGGTGGGCGTCCAGCCGTTCCAGCGGGCGTGCTGGAGCGGCCAGTAGGCGGCGGTGCTGCCCGGGTTGTTGACCAGGATCATGGCCGCGATCGTGGCTCCGCGAAAGACGTCCAGCGAAACCAGCCGGCCTTCGGCTGGCGGACGTACGACGGACGACTCTTCATGTCCCCGCCGCGCTGGCGCTACGGTAGCCACGTCACCGGAATTCTACAGACCGAGTCGCAGCTTCACGAAATTCACGGGGAAGTAATGCGCGTGTTCCACGTGGAACAAGAGCCACTTAAGTGGGTATTGCACAAACAACCCACGCTGTCCGAATATGGACACAACAATCCATGCTAGGACAAAAGCGGCCTGGAGAACCCCCATAAGGCAATGTAAACAAGCGGGATAACGGAGTCCAAGATTGGTTCTCCGCCTGCACTACTCACACCGAGATGGATATCGCCCGCCCCGAAATTAAACGCCAGAAGCGCCGCCGCCGGATCATCTGGGTAAGCGTCGCCCTGGTCGTCCTGGTCGCTTTGACGGTCGGAGTTTCCCGGCTGAAGCCGGCCGCGCCGACGGTGGACCGCAGCACCATCTGGACCGACACCGTCAAGCGCGGTTCGATGCTGCGCCAGGTCCGCGGTCTCGGCTCCCTGATTCCCAGCCATGAGGATGTTCGCCAAATCCCTGCCGAGACCGAAGCCACCGTCATTCGCATTGTCAAGCTACCGGGCTCGCAGGTCGATCCCGACACCGTCCTGGTGGAGATGAGCAACCCGCAGCTCGAGCAGGAGGCGCTCGACGCGCAATTGCAGGTGAAGGCTGCGCAAGCCGAGTATCAGAGCCTGAAGGTGAAGCTTGACAGCGACCTGATGACGCAGCGCGCCGGCGCCGCTACCGTCAATGCCGAGTACAGCGAGGCAGAGCGCCAGGCGCAGACCGACAAGGCGCTCTACGATCTCGGTGTCATCTCCGGGCTGACCGCCAAGGCTTCCGAGGACAAGGCCCACGAGATGGTTACACGCAACAAGATTGAAGATCAGCGGCTGGACATCAACCAGAAAGCCATCGCTTCGCAGCTCGCAGTGCAGCAGGCTAAGGTCGATGAGCTGCGCGCTCTTGCCGACCTCAAGCAGCAGCAGTTGCAGCGCCTGAAGGTGAAGGCCTGTGTCGCAGGCGTATTGGTTGAGCTGCCGCTGCAGGTCGGCCAGCATGTTCTGCCCGGCACGGAGCTGGCGAAGATCGTTCAGCCGAATCATCTGATGGCGGAATTGAAGATCCCCGAAACCCAGGCACGTGATGTCCAGATCGGCGAGCCCGCCTCCGTCGACACGCACAACGGAGTGATAGCGGGCGAGGTGAGTCGGGTCGATCCCGCGGTGCAGAACGGAACCGTCACGGTTGACGTAAAACTAACAGGCGAGTTGCCCAAGGGAGCACGGCCCGATCTGAGCGTGGATGGAACCATTGACCTCGAGAAGCTGGAGAACGTGCTCTACGTGGGACGCCCGGCGTTCGGCCAGGAGAGCAGCACGATATCGATGTTCAAGCTCGATCCGAGTGGAAATGGCGCGACGCGAGTGCAGGTGAAGACGGGCCGCGCGTCGGTGAACCTTATCCAGATCGAGTCAGGGCTGAAAGAGGGCGACACGGTGATTCTTTCTGATATGTCGCGCTGGGACAATACCGATCGCGTGAAGCTGGAATAAGACGCGGTTCGCTATTCGCTCTTCGCTTCTCGCCAGAGAAAGAGCGAGGCGAACAGCGAACAGCACAACAAGAGGATGGAACGAACATGACCGACACTGAAACTCCACTAATTGAAATCGAGAACCTTACTAAGGTCTTTTACACCGATGAGGTTGAGACGCACGCGCTTTCCGGTGTTCATCTCAAGATAGGCAAGGGCGAATACGTCGCCATGTCTGGACCATCGGGCTGCGGCAAGTCAACTCTGCTATCCATCATCGGGCTGCTGGACACGCCGACCGAAGGCAACTACGAGCTCAACGGGCAGCCGGTTGACAACCTTGATTTCGCTGCTCGCTCGCGTATCCGCAACCGGGAAATCGGTTTCATCTTCCAGAGCTTCAACCTCATTGGTGATCTCACCGTGTACGAGAATGTCGAGCTGCCGTTGACGTACCGCGATGGCATGCCGTCGGCCGAGCGCAAGCGGCGGGTGCTGGATTCGCTGGAGCGCGTCGGCATGGCGCATCGGTTGCGGCACTACCCGTCGCAGCTCTCCGGAGGTCAGCAGCAGCGTGTGGCTGTAGCGCGGGCCCTTGCCGGTTCGCCGTCGATCCTGCTGGCTGACGAGCCTACCGGAAACCTCGACTCGCGAAATGGTGAAGCCGTTATGGAATTGCTGCAAAAGCTGCATCGCGAAGGCTCGACCATCTGCATGGTGACCCACGATCCGCGTTTTGCCGCGCACGCTCAGCGTGAGGTCCATCTGTTCGACGGTAAGGTCGTCGCCGAGGAAGAACTGCGGAGGTTGATGCAGGAAACGCCGCAGTAACTGGCAACTAGGACTTAGCATTTAGCACTTAGCTTTTGGCAAGCCGCCGCTTTTGCTGATTGCTAGAGCTAAATGCTAATTGCTAACGGCTAATCGCTACCATGATCCAACTTAAAAACGTCGAACGCAGTTACAAGACCGGAGCCGGCCAGACCTGGGTGCTGCGCCGCATTGACCTCACCATCCAGGAAGGCGAGTTCGTCACCGTCATGGGACCTTCGGGAGCGGGCAAGTCGTCGCTGCTGAACGTGCTCGCGCTGCTCGATGACCAATGGAGCGGCGAGTACTGGTTCGGCGAGCAGCCAGTCCATCCGATGAAGCGCAAAGACCGCGCCGGGCTGGCCAAGCGCAAGATAGGCATGGTCTTTCAGAGCTATCACCTGCTCGACGACCTGACGGTGCAGGAGAATATCGATCTTCCTCTGTCCTACAAGGACATCCCACGAAGCCAGCGGCAAGGGATGGTGGCGGAAACGCTCGACCACTTCCAGATCGTGGCCAAGAAGGACCTTTATCCCAACCAGCTTTCCGGCGGGCAACAGCAGTTGGTGGGCATCGCACGCGCCGTCATTCACAAGCCCGCCCTGCTGCTGGCCGATGAGCCTACAGGCAACCTGCACTCCAGCCAGGCCAAGGAAATCATGGAGCTGTTCACCAAGCTGAACCGCGAGGGCACGACCATCGTGCAGGTCACACACTCCGATGTCAACGCCTCCTACGGGTCGCGGATCATTCAACTGCGCGATGGCTGGCTGGTGGGTGACACCGCGAACTCCGCCGTTGCCCCTACGGGTGAGGCCGTCCGGTCATGAGGGTGCGCGGGATACGGTCGCCGATTCTGGCATTGCTGCTCTGCGTGCTCCTGGTCAATGCGCAAGCGCAGACGCAAACCCAGGCACCTCCGCCGCCGTCGTCTCAGCAGATGCCCAACGCTCCGACACCGCAGGCGGCAAACCCGTCGCCGCCGGCGCTTGCGATACATACGCCCGCCGCGCTGGCTATTCCTCATTCGCGCAACCCGCTCGACGCCTACGCTCCCAGCTCTGTGCCTGAGCCGGAGCTGGCGAATTCGACGCGCCTGCAAAGGCTTATTCGCGATGGGAAGCTTTACATCTCACTCCAAGACGCCCTGGCGCTGGCGCTGGAAGACAGCCTCGATCTCGCCATCGCCCGCTACAATCTGCCGATCGCCGACACTGATATCGAACGAACGAAAGCAGGTGGGACGTTTCGCGGCGTCAACACCGGCATCGTGCAAGGCACCCCGGGCGGAGGCGTTGGTGGCTTTGGAACCGGCGCGCCGGGAGCGGGGGCCGGCGGTACGACCGGTGGAGCGGGCGGAGCGGGCGCAGGCGCTGCCGGTCTGGTGCAATCCACCCTCGGCATCGGAACGCCGGTGCAGTCCTACGATCCCATCGTCAGCGCGATCGGCGGCCTCGAGCACCTGACTCAGCCGCTGGCTAATCTTCAGATTTACGGTGTTCCGCAATTGCACCTGAACACCACGACGGGAAACGTGAATTATTCGCAGGCGTTTGCCACCGGAACCAGCTTCAGCTTTGAAGTTGACAACAACCGGCAGGCGACCAACAGCATCTACAGCAACCTGACTCCGGCGTTGGGAACTTATTATCGCGTGACCTTCACCCAACAACTGCTCGCAGGATTTGGCACTGGGCCCAACAAGCGCTACATACGCATTGCGGCGAACAACAAGAGGATTTCTGATATCGCGTTTAAGAGCCAGGTCATCGCCACCATCACGCAGATAGCCAATATCTATTGGGACCTGGTAAGCGCTTACGAGGGCGAGCGCGTGACCGAGCAGTCGTACGCTTTCGCGCAGCAGAGCCTGGAGAGCACGAAGAAGCAATTGCAGCTTGAGGCGGTCCCGGCGATGGATGTGATGCGGGCTGAGGCTGAGGTTTCACGGCGCGATCAGGACCTGACCATCGCCAAGACGAACCTGCAGCTACAGGAATCGCTGCTGAAGAACGCGCTGACAAAGAACCTTGACGATCCTGTGCTGGAGTCGATGCCGGTAGTGCCCACCGATCGATTGGAGCCAACCGACTCTGGACCGGCGAAACCGCTGGAAGATCTGATCGCCACCGCGTTACAGGATCGGCCCGAGCTGTCGGAATCGGACATTGACCTGCAGAACCGGCAGATCACGCGCAAGGCCGCCAAAAATGCGTTGCTGCCGACCTTGGCGCTGGTGGGCTACTATGGCGGCACAGGACTGGCCGGGGAGTTGAATCCGTTTTACTACACCACCAACAGCACGCTCCTGCCTACTGGTTTTGGAGGCGCCTTTAGCAACGCGTTCAACAATTCCTCGCCTGATTATTTTATTGGCGGGAACCTGAGCCTGCCGATTCGCAACCGCGTGGCGAAAGCCGATCAGTACCGCTCAGAGCTGGAGTACCGGCAGGCTGAGTTACGCCTGCAGCAGTTGAAGAAGCAAATCCGTATCGAAGTGCGCAATGCGCAATACGCGCTGGAGCAGGGACGTGCGCGCGTGGCCGCCGCGAAACAAGCGCGCGATCTCGCCGACAAGACATTTACCATTACGCAGAAGGAGCAGACGCTGGGAGCGGGATCGAGCTTCCAGACGCTGACTGCCCAGCGCGACCTCGCCGTCGCTGAACTTGACCTGGTAAATGCGACGACGGCCTATCAGAAGTCGAAACTGGAACTGGAGCGCGCGACCGGAACCACGCTGGAGGATAATGGCATTCAGATTCAGGATGCGGTCAACGGCACCGCGCCATGACGGAGACCACTTTGCCGCGGACTCAAACGCAAAGCAACCCGGGAACGTCGCGCGATAATATCTCCGAGACTCGCGAGCGGCCCCGCCCCGCCCGCATTCTGGCCGCTGACGACCAGCCTCACATTCTAGAAGCCATTGAGCTGCTGCTGCGGCCCGAGGGCTTTGCCGTCGATACTGCGAGGTCGCCAGCAGCCGTACGCGAGGCCATCGCCAGCGATTTCTACGACGCCGTCCTCATCGATCTCAATTACACGCGCGACACAACTTCCGGCCAGGAGGGGTTGGACCTGCTTTCGGAAATTGTTGCCCTTGATAGCAACATTCCCGTCATCGTGATGACCGCCTGGGGCAATGTCAGGCTCGCGGTCGAGGCCATGCGCCGCGGCGCCCGCGACTTCATTCAAAAGCCGTGGGAGAACGAGCGCTTGCTGGCGATTCTGCGGACGCAGGTTGAGCTGCACCGCGCTCTACAGCGGACGGAGCATCTCGAGGCGGAAGCCCGCCTGCTGCGTGCCGAAGGGCGGCCGGAATTCATCGCGGCTGCGCCTGCGATGCAGCCGGTGCTGCAGACCATCGCGCGTATTGGGCCATCGGATGCCAACGTGCTCGTCACCGGCGAGCACGGCACGGGCAAGGAAGTTGTTGCGCAGACGCTCCACGCGCTGTCGCCACGGGCCAACATGCCGCTGGTCGCCGTGAATACCGGCGCGTTGCCCGAAGGCACCTTCGAGAGCGAGCTATTCGGCCACGTCAAAGGCGCGTTCACCGATGCGCGCGCCGATCGCATCGGCCGCTTCGAGCTGGCCGACAACGGCACTATCTTCCTCGATGAGATTGGGAACGTTCCGATTCGCCAGCAGGCGAAACTGCTGCGTGTGATTGAGACCGGCGAGATCGAGCGCGTCGGGTCGTCGCGCACCAAGCGCATCAATGTCCGGTTGATTTCAGCAACGAACACGGACCTGCAGGCAGCCATCGCGGCAGGACAATTCCGTGAAGATTTGCTCTTCCGGTTGAATACGGTCGAGATTCATGTTCCTGCGCTACGCGAGCGCCGCGAAGATATCCCGGCGTTGGCCGCGCACTTCCTCAAGCGCTATGCGACGCGTTATCGTGCTGCGGTGAACGGATTCGCGGCGCCGGCACTGCAGGCCATGTTGCAATACGGCTGGCCAGGCAACGTGCGCGAGCTGGAGCACACGCTGGAGCGCGCAGTGCTCATGTGCCACGCCGACGAGATTCAAGTGTCCGACCTCGGCCTGAATGTGCAGCGTCCGCAAGGCCAGAACCTCGAAGAACTCAGCATCGAGGAGGTGGAGGGCATTCTCGTGCGCAAGGCGTTGCAACGCTTTCATGGCAACGTGAGCCAGGCAGCGGAGGCGCTGGGCTTGAGTCGTGGCGCGCTCTATCGCCGGATGGAACGCTATGGTCTCTAGTTCCGGCGGCGAACCCTCGCTACTCACGCCAACGGGCGCAAAAGTGGCGCTCGGCGGAGACGCCGATCCATCCTCTCCACCGACTGGAAGAATCGCCCTTGGCGGAAGACCGAAGTCAGCATCCCGACCGCGTCGCGTTCGATTCCGTCCCTCCCGACTCCTTTTCGAAAAACGCATTGCGCTCTTCGCAGTACTCGCGGCGCTACCCGGCGTCACCCTTGGCACAATCCTGATCTGGAACAGTGCGTGGACGCGAGACACAAAGCTCGCTCTCACCGGGCTGGAATTCTTCCTCTGGTTTGTACTAACCGTTGTGCTGCTCGATCAGATTGTCCGCCCATTGCAGACTCTGGCTAACGTTGTGGGCGCGCTTCGCGAAGAGGATTACTCCTTTCGCGCACGCGGCGCTGTACCCAACGATGCCCTCGGCGAGCTGGCGCTGGAGATCAACGCACTCGCCGACATCCTCACCGAGCAGCGCATCCAGACCATCGAAGCCACAGCGCTTCTTCGCCGGGTGGTGGATGAGATCGATGCCCCGCTCTTTACCTTCGATCCCGATCACATCCTGCGGCTGGTGAACGCGGCGGGCGAACGCCTTTTGCAGCAGCCTGCAGCGCGGCTCCTTGGCCTGACAGCCACCGAGCTCGAACTCAGCGCCTGCTTCGAGGCAAGGAACGCGACGCTGGTCGCACTCCCCTACTCGACACCGAATGCGCGCTGGATGGTGCGCCAAAGTTCCTTCCGCCAGAACGGTGTGCCGCACACGCTTATCGTGCTGTCCGACGTAAGCCGCGCCCTGCGTGAGCAAGAGCGCAGCGCGTGGCAGCGACTGATTCGCGTTCTCGGCCACGAGCTGAACAATTCGCTAGCGCCGATTATTTCGATTGCCGGCAGCCTGGCGTCGCGCCTGCCGTTGCCTGAATTGCCGGAGGGGCAAAACGCCGACTTTCAGCGGGGCTTGGACATCATCGAATCCCGCACCGCCGCGTTGCATCGCTTTCTGCAGTCTTACCGCAGACTGGCGCAGATGCCCTCGCCAACGCTGCAGCCCGTGGAGTTGCGGCCGCTGCTGGAACGCGTCGCCGTCCTCGAAACCCGGCTGAATGTCGAAATCGCACCCGGCTCAGACCTGGTGCTGATGATCGATCCCGACCTCATCGAGCAGATGCTGATTAACCTCGTTCGCAATGCCGTGGATGCTGCGTTGGAGCAGGCGCAGTCGCCGCAGGTGGGTTCCCAGCCTGCCGAGCCCGAAAGTCTCCATTCGCTGGGAGCAGTTCGATCGCAAGTTCGCGCTCATGGTGGAGGACAACGGAATCGGGCTGCTCAATCCAAGCAACGCCTTCGTGCCTTTCTACACCACCAAGCCGGGCGGCTCCGGCATCGGGCTGGTCCTCTCGCAGCAGATCGCCGAGGCCCACGGCGGCACAATCGAGCTGGCCAATCGTCAGGGTGCACGCGGATGTGTCGTGAAAGTTCTGCTACCCCATCAGCACGCGCGCGGTTAACCTAGGGCTGCTTCGCCGTTTTCTCGACGACCGGCGCCTCTTCCGTCGGCCCTTGTCCCTCCAGGTAACGGACGATCAACGAGATCCTGCGATTGGCAGCGTCGGCAGGGTTGTTGGGATTGCGCAGGCGCTGATCCGCGAAGCCGCGCACTTCAACCACCTGGTCCTGGTGCAGACCGTTCTGCATCATCAAACGGCGGCTGGCGTTGGCACGGTCAGTCGAAAGCTCCCAGTTGCTATAGTTCGCTAATCCAGTGTAGGGACGCGCGTCGGTGTGGCCTTCCATAGAGATTTTGTTGGGCAGCTTCCCGACTTCGTTGGCAATTGCGATCAGCATCTCCCGGCCGTAGGCGGTCGGCTCAGGGCGTCCGCTCTCAAAGAATGTCCCCTTCTCTGATTCCATGAGTTCAATGCGCAGTCCTTCTGAGGTGACGGTGATTTCGATATGGCTCTTCAGCTTGTCGAAGTCAGTCACTTGGCGAAGAACAGTCTGGAGCTCTTCCTTGATTTTTGCCATGTTGTCTTTGGAGACCGCGGCCTGCTCGCCCCGTCCGGCCTGGGTTGCGCCTGCCATCTTGCCTGTTCCTGTGGGGTCCTTAAAGTATCCTCCCACCGCTTCCTGGATTTGCTTGCTGGAGTTCATAAGCCAGAGAACGATGAAGAGCGCCATCATGGCGGTGACAAAATCGGCATAGGCCACCTTCCACGCGCCTCCATGGTGACCGCCGTGTCCGCTGCTGCGCTTGATGATGATGGGCTGGGTTGCTGTGGCCATGCGATTCAAGCCTGTCAGGATGCTGCTGCGGGCTGAGCAGCTCCGGCTGATTCGGGGGCTGAAGCAGGGTCCGCGGTTGCAACCGCTGCCGCCACCGACCGCTTGCAGTTGGCTTCGAATTCCTGGAACGACGGACGCACATGGCCGGGGATCGCTCTGCGTCCCATCTCCGTGGCCAGCAGCGGCGACGTACCTTTCATAAATGCGATCATGGTCACCCGCAGGACATGCCAGTACTCATGTTGCTCGTGCGCGAGCTTGGCCAAATTCGCCGACATCGGCCCGATAAATCCATAGCAGAGCAGAATGCCGAGAAACGTTCCCACCAGCGCGGCGGCAACCTTCTTCCCGATTTCCTCAGGAGGGCCGCCCAGCGCGCTCATCGTCATCACCACACCAAGCACTGCGGCCACAATCCCAAGACCCGGCAGCGAATCGGCCATGCTACTGAGCGCCGTTACCGGCTGGGTAGCTTCGTGCGCGTGAACGTCCATGTCAGCTTCGATCATCTGGTCAACGTCGAAAGGCTCAACCCCGCCCATGATCACCATTCGCATGGTGTCGCAGACGAAGTCGCGCGTCCCATGGTCTTTCAGGAAGCTGGGATAGGTGGAAAAGAACTTACTTTCCGCCGGCGCTTCAACGTCGCTCTCCACCGCCGCTGGCCCGTCGTGCCTTATCTTGCCAAACAGGTCGTACATCATCTTTAAGGCATCGAGATAGCGCTGTTTGGTGAACTTCGACCCGGTCATCACCAGCGTTATGCCGCTGACCACTCCCTTCAGTGTGTGCAAGGGGTTGGCGACCAGCAGAGTTCCCATAGCAGCGCCGCCGATGATGATCAGCTCTGACGGCTGCATGAGCACGCGGATGGGGCCGTGCTCCATGAGGAACCCGCCAATGACGGCCGCGAGCACCACCAGCATTCCGATAATCGCGAACATGGTTGCCCGTTCCTGGCAGGCAGCGGCCTGACGGACGCAGCCCTCCACATTTTCTATCGGCCATCCGAAGAAAACCTTTTGCCGAGGAAGTATTGATGGAACCGGTTTCGGCGTTTGACGTACGCCAGGAAACATTTGCCGCTTCAGTCTCTATCTGAGCCGGCGAGCGCCCGATCAATGGACAGCGCACCCGAGCCCTTGATCAGCACGACGAGGAGCAGGGCAATTGCCAACAGATGATATTCGAAGCCTTCGCCCTTCTGCTGGCCGGTCCAGTTCATGAAGAAGCCGTTATGGACATGCACCTTGGCAACCGCAACCAGCATGTTGGTGATGATGCCCAACGCGGCGATACGGCTGAGTAACCCAAAGATGAGGCCGAGACCGCCGAAGAATTCGGCGCAGATGGCGAGAAAGGCCAACGGGGCCGGAATACCCATCTGCTGGGTGAAGAATGCCATGGTGCCGTGGAAGCCGTAGCCTCCGAACCAGCCCAGCATCTTTTGCGCGCCGTGCGCGAAAAACACCACACCCAGCACCAGCCGAATAAGGGTCAGCGTAAATTCGTTTGAGGTTGCCAGCAGCTTGCGGAACATAGGGCATTCTCCTCAACCAGATTTAGGGTTTGTCACCCGCCTTGAACTCCGTCCAGGGATTGCCTTTCATGTCCTTCAGAATGGGGCGCTGCCAGTCGAACTCGGGATGTTCCTTGAGGAACTTGTCAGCGATGAAGTCCTCGCCACAAGGATGTCCGGCGCGGGCTTGCAGGGTCATGTTGCGAGCCATTGTGCCATCGGCTGCTTGACCCGTCACCGCGCCCATGGGAGCATACGGAGGCTCTGCCCATACCTTGTCGCCCGTCGGAGAAGTGTCGCCGTGTCCGCACAAGCCGCGGAGATTGCGATCTTCCTTGTTCTCGTAGGTGTCCCAGTGATCGGCGAGGAATTTCTCGCCCAGCGTGACATCAATTTGGCCTTTACTCGGCGGCATGACCTCTTTCCAGCGCTTAAGCCGCGCGTTGGGAGAACTGGCCATATTATTCGGATCGAAGTCAGTTTCCGCTTTGGTGAATGCAGGATCGCTGGGGAAGTTCGCGCCTACATAGTAGCCATCCTTGGTGCGCCAGACGCGATGCATCTTCAGGCCCAGCTCGAAGCGCGCGATCTCGCCGGTGTTGTTGTCGGCCAGCAGCCAGTCGTTGGCATAGCCGCCGTTGTTGCCGTCAAGCATGATCTCTACATACTGGTCGATGGAGCTGGCGTATTGCAGCGCTTTACGCGCGCGCATGAACTCGGGCTTGCCATTGGGATCGAACAGCGTGAAGCCGGTGATGGTGGTTTCGGTGACCATCAGCCCGGCAGAGTTGATACCGAAGTCGTCATCACTGACAATGATGCCCGGAAAGCCGTCCGTCAGCATGTGATAGCCGTGCGTGGGCACGATGTCGAAGATAATGGTCCAGCGTTTGCCGGTGGCGTAGTCGGTCCAATTGCTATGGGCGATCACCGGCTTGTGGTCTTTCGTCCAGGAGCCGGTGGCGACGAAGGCGCTGCAGTTGCCCGGCGCTTTCAAATCGGGCGCGTTGGTGCGCTTCTCCTGCCGATTGAGCCACGGGACGTAATAGTCGGGAATCTCCTCCATCGCATTCAAGGCGACCACGTCCCACAAATCCATAGCCGAACCGTGCGCCTTGAGACCATCGGCAATGCCCTGCAATTCCTGCTGATATTCGAGGTCAATATGCGGCCACAGGAGGTTCTGCGCTGTCTGGCGGTAGAACTCCCATTCACGCTGGGTACGATGCACGTCCTTTAGCTTGACTGTCCTGAATCCGTCTTCAATTTCGGGCGCGAGCAAGTACCCATGCTGGTAGCCAATGTCCGACGGTGAGCCCTCGAGGTGGACATACACCCACCCGTTACGCTGAAGGCGATAGGCAGGCTTCAACCGAGACTCGTCGGGCTTGTTGGCATCCTGTTTGGCTGAGGCAAATGCGGGCGAGCCAAACAAAGCAAAGATACTCAGCAGCAGCGGAAACAACAAACGATGACCACGTCGGATCACGATTAGCCCCATGAGGAAAGCTTCCAGAACTGAAAAAGCAGCTTAACGTTTCACGCGCTGAATAGCAACGCGGGTCAGGAGTCCCGTTCATCGCCAGGCTTCAACGCCTGCGGTATGATTTAGCACTTCGAGGGGGGAAATGACATTACAGCTCTGCCATGACCAGCCTCTATTCGCGAATCGAAACCTCTGTGTCTTATTTCTTCTGCTGACGTTGTTCGCAGCCGGGCGGCTGCAAGCGCAAAACAAGAGCACCTCGGACCGTAGCTGGAAGTTCGCGGTCTCCGGCGATTCGCGCAACTGCGGCGACATCGTGATGCCTGCGATCGCTCAGCGCGTGAGGAGCGATGGCGCTGCCTTCTATTGGGATTTGGGCGACTATCGTCGAATGTCCGACTCCGATGAGGATTATCGCCGTATCCATCCCAATGCAACCATGGACGATTACATCGCCGACGCCTGGCCCGACTTCATCCAGCACCAGATGAAGCCATTTGGCGACCTGCAGGTCTTCCTCGGTATCGGAAACCATGAGTTGATCGCGCCGAAGACGCGACCGGAGTACATTGAGCAATTCGCCGCCTGGCTCGATCAACCGGTAATCCGGCAGCAGCGCCTGGCCGACAATCCCGATGATCATGGGGTGAAGACCTACTACCACTGGAACCAGCGCGGGGTTGATTTCATCACCCTGGACAACGCCTCGGCCGACATGTTCGACGCTGCCCAGATGACTTGGCTGCAGAACGTGCTGGCGAAAGACGCGAAAGATCCCGCCATCCGCACCGTGGTGCTGGGAATGCATGCCTCTCTGCCGGATGGACTTTCAGCCGGGCACAGCATGAACGACTCGCCGCAGGAGCAGAGCAGCGGCCGGATTGTTTACTCGCAACTGGTTGCCTTCCGGCGCGCGACGAAGAAGAACGTTTACGTGCTGGCCAGCCACTCGCATTTTGCGCTCAATAACATCTATGCCACCGCCTGTCATCCGAGAGACGAAGTTCTGGACGGATGGATCATGGGCAGCGCCGGCGCAGTCTGGTACCGCCTCCCGCCGGAGCACACTCCTTCGACAGTGGCCGTGACCGATGTCTATGGATATCTGCTGGCGACGGTTGCTCCTGACGGCACCATGAGCTTTGAGTTCAAGCAGCTAAAACAGTCTGATGTTCCGGATAGCGTGGTGAAAGAGTTCAGTCAGCAACAGGTCAACTGGTGCTTCACGCAGAACAAAGCTAAGTACACGCCTAACGGGCCCAGTTGCGCTAACGGAGCGCCTTCCAAGCCCTAGCACCAGAGAGCTGGAGTCAGTTGTTGTATCTTGTTCAGGGGCTATACTCATGACGGAAACAGCGGTCCTCGGCGGCGGATGCTTCTGGTGCGTGGAAGCCGCGTTCAACCAGTTGCAGGGTGTGCAACGCGTGGTGTCGGGCTACATGGGCGGACACATCCAGAACCCGACCTACGAGAAAGTTTGCAGCGGCAAGACCGGGCATGTCGAGGTGGCGGAAATCACCTTCGATCCGGCGGTCATCAGCTATGAAGACCTGCTGGAGGTATTTTTCACCGCGCACGATCCCACCACGCTTAACCGCCAGGGCAATGACGTGGGGGAACAGTATCGGTCGGTGATTTTTTATCGCGATGAGCAACAGCGCAAGACCGCGCAGAAGGTGATCGACGAACTGACGAAGGAGCGTGCGTTTTCCGACCCGATCGTCACCACAGCTGAGCCCGCTTCCACCTTTTATCCCGCCGAGGAGTACCACCAGGACTACTTCAAGAACCATCCCTATCAGCCGTACTGCATGTTTGCCATCTCGCCCAAGGTAAAGAAGATTCGGGAGAAGTTTGCGAGCAGGCTGAAGGCATAGCTGTCAGCGGTCAGCACTCAGCCATCGGCGAGGACTCTCGTGCAGTGCGAGCTCAATTCCTGACGGCTATTCCTGTCGTACACTGAAAGAGGATGGTCGTCCTCTATGGCATTCATGCAGTTAGCGAGGCCCTGAAGTCGGGCGCGCGCAGCTTCGAGTATGTCGGCATCGCCCGTGAGCGGCATGATCAGCGGATGCAGCGCCTCATCGACGACTGCCGTGCTAGCGGAGTGCAGGTCCGGTTCCTGCCGCGCGAGCAGCTCGATCGCACGGCCAATACCAACACTCACCAGGGCGTCATCGCCGTCACCAGCAGCAAGCAGTACGCCGACGTGGACACTCTGCTGGAACAGCGCCACAGCGAGTACAGCTTTCTGGTTGTGCTTGACAGCGTGGAGGACCCGCACAACCTCGGCGCTCTCATTCGTGCGGCTGACGGCGCCGGCGCCGACGGCGTCATCATCCCCGAGCGACGCGCTGCGGGGCTGACCGGGACAGCGGTGAAGGCTTCGGCCGGAGCTTCGGAGCATCTGCCGATTGCGCGCGTCACCAACGTCTCGCGCACGCTCGATGATTTGAAAGAGCGCAACGTGTGGACCGTTGGCCTCGACGAGCGGGGGACGCAAAGCTATGACGAACTCGATTACAACATGCATTGCGCTATCGTGCTCGGGGCCGAGGGCAAAGGGCTGCACGACCTGGTGCGCAAGCGCTGCGACTTCCTGGTATCCATTCCCATGATGGGCCACGTGCCTTCGTTGAACGTCTCTGTTGCAGGCGCGGTCGTTATGTACGAAGTCGCGCGCCAACGCCGTGCCGCGCACAATGTCGGGAAGGCCAAATCGTCCAAATGAAGCGGTTGGCTTTATTGTTCCTTCTTTCTCTGACGGAGTTCACGTCGGCCTTTGCTGTTGATCGCGAGGCATTCACCATAACCCGTTATCAACTCGAGGTGCAGGTCGACCGGACAACGCACGTAATGGCCGTGACCGGCAAGCTCACAGTCCGTAACGATTCCAACAAGCCGCAAAAATTGGTCACGTTACAGGTTTCGTCGTCCCTGGCCTGGAATGGCGTGGCTCTCGACGGCCAGCCGCTGCAGTGGCTGGGCGATAACTACACCTCCGACATTGACCATACCGGCAGCCTGTCGGAGGCGATCGTGACCTTGCCCAAAGAAGCCTCGCCTGCGACTACGGTCACGCTCGATCTGCAATACGGCGGGACCGTCACGCAGGACGCAACTCGCCTTACCCGCACTGGAGTGCCCGAAGACGTGGCTGCGCGCAACGATTGGGACCAGATCAGCGACTCCTTCACCGCCGTGCGCGGTCTGGGCTATGTCGCGTGGTATCCGGTGGCCATCGAGGCAGTCAGCCTGAACGAGGGCAACGCCCTGTTCGACGCCATTGCGCGCTGGAAACAGCGGCACCAACTCAGCGAGTTCAACACGCGGATCACCATCATTGAACCCGCCTCGCTGCCCCTGTTATGCATAGCATCCAACGCGTCCGCTTCGAGCTGCGGCGAAGCTCGCGAAGTCAGCGACGCGCAAACCGGCAAGGGCAGAGAGCTAACCAACACTCTGCGCCTCGACGGCATGGGAGAAGCGGTGCCAACGTTTGCCGTCGCCAGCTATGTCGAACTGTCACGGCCAGCCATCACGCTGTTACACATTCCGGACCACACTTCACTGGCGCGCGATTATGCGCTCGCAGCAGAAGCCAACGATCCGCTGCTTCACGAGTGGCTGCCCGAACCGGCCGGAACCAACCAGACTCGCGTCATCGAGTTGACCGACCCGAATGCCAATCCCTGGCAAAATGGCGCCGTATTGTTTACGCCGCTGCGGGAGGCGCCGACTGCAACCCTGCAGCTCCTGATCCTGCCGGCACAGGTCGCGGCGCGGTTTCACTCTCCACGCGCCTGGATTCAGGAGGGCCTTGCACGATTTCTGCAAGTGAAAAGCGTCGAAAACCGTTCCGGCCGGCGTGCGGCGCTGGAGTTCCTCGACCAGTACCGCGAGCCGCTGGCGCAGGCCGAGGCCCGCGCGCATCCAGCAACAGCGAACGCCGCGGCCAGCAGCGCCGCCGACAATACTCTGCTAATCACCAACGATGAGGTGTATCTGCGTGGCAAAGGAGGATTTGTCTTCTGGATGCTGCACGACATGGTCGGCGACGAACCCCTGCAGCATGCAATTGCGGCCTATCGTGGGGGCGCCGACAAGGAGCCGACCTATTTGCAGCGGCTGGTAGAGGCCAGCTCAAAGTACAAACTGGAGTGGTTCTTTGACGATTGGGTGTACCGTGATCGCGGCTTGCCGGACTTCCACGTGGAGTCGGTATATCCGCGGCTTCTGCTCAGCGAGGCGCAGAAGAACTACATGGTCACGGCGACCATAGAGAACCGCGGTCACGCCGGAGCGGAAGTGCCGGTGGTCATCCAAACTTCCTCGGGCGAGAAGAGCGTACGAGTACTGGTGAAGGCAGGCGAGAAGGGCGTGGGCCGCATTGAAGTGCCAATCCCTCCTGCCAAGATCGTGGTCAACGACGGCAGCGTCCCGGAAGCCAACCTGGGCAACAACGAGTACGACGTCCCCGCTCCACCGCCTGAGTGAGAACGGCAATGATCGTGGGCAGTTTACGGCTGACCACTCATTGCCGTCTTCGGTGATAGACCGCGAACTCGAACCCAGGATTCGGGGGAAAGAGGTCGTTGATCTTTCGCAAGCGCTCGGCCAGCGCGTTCGGCGCTAATAGAGAATAATCGCGTTCGCGCAGGTCCTGGTAATCCAGATCGAGATATAGCGACAGCACGTACACTGCGATGGCATCAGCGAAGGTGGCCAGCAGATACTCGTGCTTCGCCTTCTCGGCTTCGGGGCCGTTGGTGGTGGCGACTTTACGCAGCTCGTACGCGTCGAGTGAGGTCTCGCCGCGGACCTTATCTTCCACCTGCTTCCACACCAGGTCGGCAAAATCCTGCGAGACGCCCACGTGCTCCACAAAGTTGTGCCCCACATTGATGAAGAACTCGAAGGCAATGGCGAAGCTGTCCTCCATCAGCCGCGTCGAGATGAAGACGCATTGCGAATCCCCCAGGGTGTGATTGCGATGGCAGATGGCGCTGTCGGAGAGCTGCACATCGTAGCGGTCGGCGATCATGGTCTCGTCGCCCAAGTTTAGCGTGAGCGGGACGAAGTAGTACGCCTTGCGGTTGAGCGCAGCAGCGATGGTGCCAGGAACCGCATTGACCATGCGCTCCAGGTCGTTGATGGCGGTGGTGACTTCTCCCATGACCGCGTAGCAGATGCCATTGGCAGCTTGTGACACCGGCGCCAGCCGCACCACTTCGGCGGGAGTTCGGGTCACGGCTTGAGAAGTCGAAGACATAAACTTCGATTGTAACCCACACAAAGCCTGCATCTCCTGCACTTTGACCGGTCAGAAGCCGCGCACTACACTGGCTGTAAGTCCGCGCGGGGGAGGCGAGCCCAATGATCCGTGAAGATATTCTCCAGCAATTCCCACAGTTGTTTGGCGCAAAGAAGGTGAACGGTCGCGACGTCAACGTTGAGGAGACGATTGCGACGCTCACCCGCGAATTGCGCCCGGCCATTGCCGAGGCACTGAATGCTCGCCGGGCGCTGCTCGAAAGTCCCGAGCCTGTGCGGAGGAAATACGCCTGGCCAGGTTGGGACGAGCCATTCGAAGATCCGGTTACGGGACGCTCGTGGATCTTTCGCCAGATTGTTCAGGGCATGATTGACAACTTCCTGGGCCGTGAGAGCGAATGGCGTTGGCGTCTCAACGACGAAGTGCCAATTCCCGCCGACGTGCATCCCTTGGACAACCCCGGACTGGAGCTGACTGGTCCGTGGCATCCGCTGGACATGGCGTTCAACGCTCTCAATAGCAACGCACCCATGAACATGCCAGATTTTGAAGACGCTTCGCCCTCGCACTTCCAGCCGCAAGGCACGCCGAAGAGCCAACCAGTGGGAACGCTTGCCGCCCTGCAGAATGCCAAAGAGATTCTTGAAGGACGCTGGACCACGAAGCCATACGAGGTCGTGAAGAAGGACAAGAAGCGCTCTTACAAGATTGACAGACCGCCGCAGCAGTGGCCGACGCGGCTGGTTCGCCCGCCGAGCATCCACGTGCTGTACGAGCACATCACCGTCGATGGCGAACCCGCTCCCGGCCTGATCGCAATCACCGTTCTCTGGGTGTTCAACAACTACGACGCGCTGAAGCGCGCCGGCACAGGCGTCTATTTCTACATCCCGAAAATCCAGACTCCGCGAGAAGCCCTCATCGTGGAGAAGCTGCTGGCGCGGGTGGAAGGCATCATCGGTGTTGCCGCCGGCACGTTCAAGATCAAGATTCTCTACGAGGAAGGCAATGGCGGCCGTTATCTGCCGGCGATCGCCTGGGTCTTTCGGCGCCGGCTGCTGGGAACCAATGTCGGCCGCTGGGACTATCTCGGCAGCCTGATCGAGATGTGGAAAGACGACCCGAACGGCGTTTTTCCCGATCCGCAAACGATCGGCATGGCTTCGCCGAACATGATCGCCTACCAGCGCTACAACGCGCTCACTGATGCTCATGGCGGGCATGAAGAATGGCGAACTCACGCAGGGTGGGCCCATCGGCGGGATGGCGGCGGTCATGATCTATCAGTCGAGCGATGCTTATGGCCGCGCGCGGTATAACCCAGTGGCGATGCGCGCGATCGTCGTGGACAAGCTCCGCGAGCGACTGCTGGGACTGATGTTCGTGCCCGACGAGCCTGTCACCGCACGCCGGCAGGTTACGCTCGACGATATCCTCGTCGGGCGTGTCCGCGGACGGCTTTACGACACGTATCGCCAAAGCTGGGTTGCCAGCCCGGAGCCCGCGTATGTGGCTGCGGGAAATGGGCCGCTGCGCGTGCCTCTGGCCAAATTGCAGGCAGTCCTGGATGCGCCGCGCGAGACTGTAGATGCGAACGGCAAAGCTGTGCCGACAGTTGCGAGCGGTCTGGTGGAATCGGAGCGGGCGCTGCTCGAATCACGCGGCTTGCTGAATGCGCAGGGCAAGATTACTCCCAGCATCATCAGCAAGGGCGCACTGAACGCGCCGGAGAAGTTCCTTACGCAGGAGTTATGGGACGCCATCTACGACGTGCCGAAGGGCGATGTCACCATCGAGCACATCCAGCACGCGTTCTACATGGCGGCGAACTACGGCTTCCAGATCCTGAACGGCAACTTCGCCGCCGCCATCGACGACTACGAACTCAAGCAGCGCTTCATGAACGACCTGGCAACCTACCGCATCGACGTTTCATGGCTGTGGACGCTCGTGTTTCATCAGGCGGTCATCACCAAAGACGGTCATTTCCAGCGAGCGAAGCTGACCGAGGATGGAATGGTGCTGGCGCCGAGCTGCGAGGAAGTCGAGGCGGGAACTCGCTTCACCAAGGAGCTGTTCCGGAAGGTCTGGGATTATCACAACGAATGGACTGCGGCGTTCTTCGCGGAACTGGATCGGCACGGCGATCCGGGCCGCTTTGACCGGGCGAAAGCGCCGGTCATCATGGAACTGCTGAAGCGGCAACTGCTTTCACCGAAATACATCCAGCACAGCGCGCGCGTGCTGTTCGTGGTGGGCGAGGCCAGCGACCAGGACCGGCAGCAAATCCTGGAGGCCATCTTCGATCTTTCGCGCGAGAAGGTCGTGCAGCGAGTGCAGGCAGGCATGCTCAAGCCCAGCATGTTGGCCGCGCATGACTATGTGCATGACAGTTTTCCGACGGTGAAAGAACAGGTGGCTGCCGTAACGCGCTGAGTTTCCTTGCAGAGCATGTCTGAAGACGTGCCCTGATACAAAGCACATGTTGTAGCCCGAGATGAAGCCGAGATTTCCACAGATGCCCACGGATTCTTCCGGAATGTCTCGGCGATCGGTGCAGAACCACCGCTGATCAGGTTGCGCGGCGTTCTACCTGGCAGTAGATTCAGAATCGTGACCACAGCGAATGAGACGTGCCCCATCTGCGGCGGCACGGGATGGCAGACCATCGAGCGCGGCAAAGAGCGCGAAGTTGTGCGCTGCGAGTGCCGGGTGAAGGACCGCGGCGAGCGTCTGTTGGCCGCGGCGCACATACCGCCGCGCTACCAGCACTGCGAGCTTGCCAACTTCCAATGCGACCCTGACGACAAGCGGCACAAGAGCATCCGCGACGCCCGCTTCCTCGCCGGGCGGTTCGTCGAGGAGTATCCGACCGACAAAACCGGCCTGCTGTTCGTCGGCTCGGTCGGAGTTGGCAAGACGCATCTCTCCGTCGGCATCATCAAGGACCTGATGCGCGAGAAGGGCATCCGCTGCCTGTTTTGCGATTACCGTGAGCTGCTGAAATCCATCCAGAACTCCTACAACCCGCAGGTGCAGGCCACCGAGATGGATATCCTGCAACCGGTCTTCGACGCCGAGGTGCTGGTGCTCGACGAACTGGGCGTGGTGCGCAGCACCGAGTGGGTCTTCGACACCGTCAACTACGTCCTGAACAGCCGCTACAACGATAACAAGACCACCATCATCACCACCAACTTCCCCGATGGCCCGGAGGCGAGCTTCGAGGTGGACAATTTGCGCAGCCCAGCGACCGCAGAACGCATCGCGCGGGGCGACACTTTAGGAGATCGAGTTGGACATCGGATGTGGTCGCGCCTGCATGAGATGTGCAGGAAGGTCGAGATGGAGGGGCTGGATTACCGCCAGCATTCCAAGCGCGCCGAGTTCCGGAGCCTGCAAGCACCCACGAGACTGACGCTGCGCAACGGTAAGAGGAATGGCTAGGCTGCCGTATCACAAGCATTCCGCGCCGATGATGATTGCGTTTTATAAAGGCTGGTTACAACAATTCCCGAGTCCGTGCACTAGCCCAGGATTGCGTGGGCGATCGCCCGCCACCAGTACGGGTTGATACGCCACAGGTATAGCGCGAGGTTCTGGCCGACGATCACCGCTGGCAGCACACAGAGGTACACCTTGTGTACGCGCCGATCCACAATAATGTCGCGCACGACGCCGAGTCCGATCAGCAGGTCCACCCCGAGAAAGAAGAGGCGATGGTCGAACACAAAGTCAAAGCGGGCGAGGGCTGCGTCCATGAGCCCGCAGGTTCCGATAAACATGAGCCGACGGTGGAAGTCCGCCCTTTTTCTCCAATAGATGGCAAGCGCGATAATCACGCAAAAGGCAGTAATGCCGTAGAACGGGATCGCCAGAAAAGAATCTGCGTCGCTCAGATGCAGTACAGAGCCGTCAAAGCGCGCCATGATGATGGCGATAGCAATGCCCAGCGGAACCATCACCGCGGCCAGTCCGGCTCCAAACCAGCCTAAGAAACGGTGCCAGCCCACTTTGCGTGCGCAGACGAGCATGGACTGAGCAATGAAGAAGACCACCCAACCCGCGAACACGGCCCCGTGAATCCAGAGCAGGAAGGGCCTCGGAGGGGAAGCGTGGAAGAGACTGGCGCCGACCGTACGGCTGAAACCCCACACCACCAGAGTGGCAAACAGCAGCGACATCGAGAAGTAGAAATATCTGATCAGGAACCGACTGAACTGGTTCTCGGTGCTCGTTCCTCTTCCTCGGATCGCGGTACGCCTTACTCCGTGCTCTGCGGTAACGAGAGGGAAAGGCATAAAGTTTCTTTACTGCTGCGGCGCGGCCCGCCGGATTGTGACACAGTTTAGCCCAGATCAATCTCCAGGTGCTATTCCCCGATCCCTTCGCTCTCTACACGTGCAATACAATCTCCCTCGTGCTGTCATATCGCCTGGAATTCAACTCCGAGCGTGATTCCGAGCTCTTCGCCTCAGCTCCCGCGAGCGCGGCAGTCTTCCTGTTGCGCGGAGTGGATGAAGCCAGTGAGCCGTATATCAGCAAAACCTCAAACCTGCGCCGGCGCTTGCAGCGGCTGCTCGGCGCGAGCGACCAGAGCCGCAAGCTGAACCTGCGCGATCGCGTCCGCTGGGTCGAATGGACACCGACCGGCTCGGACTTTGAGGCGTCGTTCCTGCTCTACAAAACCCTGCGCCGCGTGTTCCCGCGGACCTACGACAAGCGCCTGCGTCTGCGCTTTGCACCGCTGGTCAAGCTCATCCTCGACAATCCTTATCCGCGGGCGACCGTCACCACGCGCATCAGCGGCCTGCGAGGCAAGGCGCAATATTTCGGGCCGTTTTCCACGCGGGCGGCCGCCGAAAAGTTTGCCAACGACTCGCTTGACCTGTTCAAGATGCGCCGCTGCACCTTCGATCTGAATCCCGACCCCGCGTTTCCGGGCTGCATTTATTCCGAGATGAAGATGTGCCTTGCGCCGTGCTTCAAGGGCTGCAGCGATGAGGAGTATGCAGCCGAGGTCGCGCGCGTGCAGCAATATTTCGAGAGCAGCGGCCAATCACTGGTGCGCGAGATCGAGCGGCAGCGCGATGAGGAGTCGGCCAATCTCGATTTCGAGAACGCGTCGGCGTTGCACGCGCGATTGGAGAAGGTAAAGGCTGCGGCCTCCCAAGCGCCGGAGATCGTCCGCCGGCTCGACGAGCTAAACGGCGTGATGGTGCAACTCTCAGCGGAGCGCGAATCCGTGACGCTGTTCAAGATCGTTAGCGGACGGATCTGCGATCCCGTGACGCTCAGTGTGGGCAAGCAGGCCGAGGCCTCGCATTTGTCATCGAAACCGCAGTCGATGGAAGCGCGGATCACTGAGGCGCTCGCTGCCGTCGAACCTCCGAAGCTGCGCGGCGCGCTGGAGTGGATGGAACACCTCGCACTGCTCAAGCGGTGGTATTACCGCAGCGTCAAGACCGGCGAACTATTTCTCACGGACAGCCCTGGTGAGTTGCCGATGCGGCGTGTCGTGCGCGGCGTGTCGCGCGTCTTCCGCGGTGAGAATCCAGTGGGCGACTTGAGCGAGACCGCGGGGGATTACTGGCGGTTTCGGGCAGGCGAAGCTGGGCTTACGTAAGCCACATCAACCACGGATTGATGCCGCCGAATTCGTGCTAGCATGGTCGGCACCACGAGAGCCGTTCTGATGCCCACCCAAGCAGAAAAAGGAACAGCCTTTCGCGCGCTGCACCAACGCGATCGCGCGTTCATCATCCCCAACCCTTGGGATATCGGCACGGCGCGTTTGCTGCAATTGCTGGGATTTGAGGCACTGGCGACTACTAGCGCTGGATTCGCCTTCTCCATTGGCAAGCCCGATGGGGCTATCGACTGCGAAACGATGCTGGCGCATGCCGCAGCCTTGGCGGCAGCCAGCGATTTGCCAGTCAGTGCGGACCTGGAAAACGGCTACCGAGACGATCCCGCCGGCGTTGCTGAAACGGTGCGCCTGGCAACTCAGACTGGACTTGCGGGCTGCTCGATCGAAGATCTACCTGCCGGTCGCGAACGGACGCCGTACGAGCTACCGCTGGCCGCCGAGCGTGTTCGTGCCGCGGTAGAAGCTGCGCATTCCCTGCCGTTCCCGTTTACCTTGACCGCGCGCGCTGAGAACTACCTCGTGGGACGTCCCGATCTCCGCGACACGATTACGCGGCTGCAGGCCTATCAGGAAGCCGGCGCCGACGTGCTGTATGCGCCGGGGCTGAAGAGCAAGCAGGACATTGTCGCCGTAGTCCGCTCGGTGGATCGGCCAGTGAACGTCATCATGGGTCTGCAGGGTGTGCAACTGAGCCTGGCGGAACTGTTTGAGATGGGAGTGAAACGAGTGAGCGTCGGCAGCGCATTGTCACGAGCGGCGATGGGCGCGTTCCTGCGCGCCGCGCGCGAAATGCGAGAGCGGGGCACGTTCACCTTCGCAGAAGACGCGGCGAACTATGCCGAGTTAAACACGATGTTCGGTTAGGCGCGTTCACCTTTGCAAATCGGCGGTTGAAACTGTTCTCGGATGTTTCTTGTTGACTACTCGCACTCCGTCACGCCAGTGCTCGTCCACCTGCACAAGCGTCCATTCGATCCGGGGCGAAAGGTAGCGCAGGAGGACGTCGGTGGCAGGATGCACGCGCAGAGCAGGCGCTACCAGAAAGAGCAGCGGCGCCGCGCTGGAGAGTTCGCGTCCGGCGAAGTAGCCCTGGCGGGCGAATTCGCCGCGCTGTTGGTGCCAGTGCACGCGCGCCCAATAGTCGAGTCCTTGCAACGGCAGGTGGATGTCCTCGTCAGCCTTGAGCTCGAGGACAGCGAGGCGACCATCCAGGGTGCAGGTGAGCACGTCGAGCATGGCGCGGTCGGAGGCGGTGAATGCCGGCACCTGCGAGTACACGAAGCGGCCATCGAGCCGCTCGTCGATGGTGCGAACATCGCGCGTGATCAGGGTTTCCAGCCAGCGCTCAGGAGCGAGCCGGAAGAAGAGGTTGGTGTGCGACCCACCGGCGTGCCGCTGTTCTGTGATGCGCTGTACCAGCTCGCGAAACAATCCTTCGCTATTTTCGTCGAGCACATACTCTGCCGGTCCAACGCCAAACAGGATCGATTCAGCATTTCGGAAGGAGCCGGAGACGGGAGCGATGCGGGCGCGCGCGAATTCCAAGCCGTAGAGGCGGAAGACGATTTCCGATGCCGATTCGATCGTGATCTCGGCCGCGGACGCGAGTGCGCGTATGCGCTCAATGGACGTAGCGAAGCGCTCTCGCGCAGCCTTGCCGTCGACCGCACGAGCAAGCCGGGTCATGATGTTGCCGGAATCGGCAGAATCAACCGGTTCACAGATCTCGGAGCGCTCATCGAGTTCGAAGATCTGCCACTTAGCCGCTTCAGCGTTCAGATGCGCTGCGCGCTGGCGCACGATTTCCGAGCGGCCGGGCGGCAGAAATAGCTTCAACCCTTCCACGTGCGCGCGCCCCGCAAGATGCTGGCGCTGGTAGTCCATCCAGAGAATGCCGAAGGAGAGCGCTGCATCAACGGACGATTGAGTTTCCTCCGCATTGACGCCCAGCACGGCAAAGGCCGACTGCCCAGCGCGCAGCACGGCGCGGGTATAAACAGGACTGAAGGAATGTTCGAGATCGGGGCTGATGCTGAGGTGCTCGACCTTGAAGCCGCGATATTCTCGCAGCAGGACGCGCTCAAGCACGCGCTGGTACTGGCTTCGCAGCGAGCGCTTCAGAGTGCCGGCGCGGCGGTCGCGGCCGGCGCAGATTTCCATTAGCTTGGGCTGGGCTTGCCCAAAGCGCAATACGTTCAGGCGCAAGGTTCGGCCCTTCACCTCGGCGTCGAGAACGCGGCGCACCGTGTTGCGCTCCTCCGACCAGAGATGCAGAATGCACTTGCCTTCGCCGGAGACGGAGTACTTGGTCGTACCGAAGTCAAGCAAAACCTCGCCGGCTTCTATGGCGACGGCGTGTGGGGTGTCGGCCAAAAACTGCTCCAGCATTTTGGCCAGGTAATCGGCAGAAATGGCGGAGGGTTGCATGAGTGTCTATCAGGTGCAGATTACCGGAAAGGCGCATTCGCCGCTGCGGCCCAGCGCACAGTCCTGTGTGATAATCAAAGGGCATTCAAGAACTTGGAAGGCCACTGATACCACAACTGGCCGCCCCATTCCTCGCGGCGACTTCCGGGGTATATCGACATCCAATAAAGGTGACCATGGATAAAAAGTTCTTTTTCGACCGCTACAGCCTGGCGCAAGCCGACGTCGAGCGTTATCTGGCGGCAGCGCTTTCGGCCGGCGGCGATTACGCTGACCTCTACTTCGAATACCAAACCTCGACCTCCGTGTCGCTCGACGAGAGCATGGTGAAGTCGGCGACCGAAGGTATTTCCGTGGGCTGCGGCGTGCGCGTTCTTTCTGGCGAGCGCACGGGTTACGCCTACACTGATGACCTTTCACCGGAGCGCATCCTCCATGCCGCGCGCACGGCTGCGCTTATCGCCAGCGGTCCGGCGAAGCAGCCGGTGGTTGGCATGACTGACAACGCGGCGCACAATCTCTATCCCGTTCCGTTGCCGTCGGTGGAAGCGGACGTTCGCACCAAGGTCGAGCTGGTTAATCGCGCTGATAAAGCCGCGCGCGCCTACGACCCCCGTATCCACGAAGTGCGCGTCGGTTACGCCGACGAGCTGCGCCGCATTCTGGTGATCGGTTCGGACGGCAGTTTTGCCGAAGATATGCAACCGATGGCACGCCTCAATGTCTTCTGCATCGCGAAATCCGAGAATGCAGGTTCGGCGCGCGGCAGTGCCGGCGGTGGCGGACGCGTGGGGCTTGACTACTTCCTAAACGAAAAAACTCCGGAGCATTTCGCCACTGAAGCGGCGCGGCAGGCGATTATCCAGCTCGATGCGCGCGAAGCTCCGGCCGGCGAAATGGAAGTCGTGCTCGGCCCGGGATGGCCGGGAATTCTGCTGCACGAGGCCATTGGTCACGGCCTTGAAGCTGACTTCAATCGCAAGAAAACTTCGGCGTTCTCCGGCATGCTGGGGCGCCGCGTGGCCAGCGACAAGTGCACCGTGGTGGACAACGGCACCATGCCGGGACGCCGCGGCTCGCTCAACGTTGACGACGAAGGCAATCAGACCGAGAATACGGTTCTCATCGAGAACGGCATCCTCAAGGGCTATCTCTCCGACAAGCTGTCGTCGCGCCTGATGGGTATTCCCAACACCGGCAACGGCCGCCGCGAGAGCTACCAGCACATTCCCATGCCGCGCATGACCAACACCTACATGTTGGCTGGGCAGGACGCGCCCGAGGACATCATCCGCTCGGTCAAGTACGGCGTGTACGCGGTGAATTTCGGCGGCGGACAAGTGGACATTACCAACGGCAAGTTCGTCTTCTCCGCCTCAGAAGCCTACCTCATCGAGAACGGCACTATTACTTCGCCGCTGAAAAACGCGACGCTCATCGGCAACGGGCCCGACGTGCTGACCAGGGTTTCCATGGTCGGCAACGATCTTCAGCTCGACGAAGGCATCGGCACCTGCGGCAAAGACGGCCAATCTGTTCCCGTAGGCGTCGGCATCCCCACGCTGAAGGTCGATCGGCTGACTGTTGGCGGGACCTGCGGGTAAGGCAGTTGCCGGTTGTCAGTTGCCGGTAGAGCCCGCGATGACGATTTGGAAATTCCGCCACAGCACAAAGGTCGCGTTGGTTTGGCTCCTAATTGTGGCGGAGTCTCGGGGTAGAATCAGTTCAAGATTGCGAACGCAAGAGCGCCGGAGGTGCGGCGCAGAATTTAGCCCAGCGCGGGAGCGCTGGGTAGGCGTGTTATTTGAATTCCGAGCTGGCTTCAGCCAGCGACACAAGAGCGACACTAGAAGGAATGTAGCGCCGCTCCGTGGGCTCAAATTCGTATAAAAACGCGCGCCAATTCACCGTCCGACGGAGGCTCCAATCTCAGCACGCGTTGTCGCGGCCGAGCCAATGCTGAGTCGATTCGCGGCAAAGCTGCTCCCCACGACCAGCAGCGCCGATAGCAGCCACGGAATTGCCGGCGAATAATGAAACAGTTCAGGATTGAAGCGGATAGCTGCTATCCAGAGCAATAGCGCCAGTACGCTGCTCATCAATGTGATGGCCCGCTCCGGCATCCATGGCGTGCCGCATAAGGCCCACACCGCCAAGGCGAAAGGGAAGGCCGCCACCACATCCAGCAGGTAATGCTCACCACCTCCGAGTGTGGCCAGGATAGTCAGCAGCAAATAGGCGAGCACCATCCAATGCCAGCGCGAGTCGCCCCACAGCCAGTACACCAATAGCGCCCACGCGACGTGCAGCGAGGGTATCGCGTTGCGTGGAAAGGCTGGGTCCAACTGCACCGGATGGAGATCAGCCGCTGATACTGCCGCGCAGCTTGGCGGCTCTTCGCCTAAGTAGCACGGCGATCCCAGCAGGTAAACCGGGCCGCAGGCAGGTAGCAAATGATAGGCCTGCATTCCCAGCAGCCCGGTCAGAACCATCAGGGCCAGGACGCGTATCGGTAATCCGCGCCGCCCGAGCAAGTACGCATACGTGGCGGCAATCGCCAGCACCAGACTTTCGTACACCACGCTAATCAACGGAAACAGGTGCAGCCGCTCAACCCAGTGGTTCGCCAGCACACTGGGATTGAATCCATAACTGACGTCTGCGTAATAGATGTAATTGTCGAAGGTGTACCAGTCGCCGGCAGAAGAAGCTCGCCTGAAGGCCCAGGCGCGAAAAAAAACGTAGATTACGCACAAAATCGCGGGTGCCAGAGTCCACCTCGGAACCTGCCTGCGAAGCTGAAACCAGCGCGCGGCGACGATTAACGCGCCAATCAGCCCGAGGATGGTGGGGCGAATCAGCAGTGCGTCCATCAATGGCGCTTTAATCCCGGTGAGCCTGTGCCCTGATGGGCATGACCGTGGCAGGTCAGAGTGCAGGAGTTGGTGGCGTGGCTATAGGAAATGGGCGTGCTGCCATTGGGAGCCACGACGTTGATATCGAAGTTCACCAGGCGCTGACCCGAAATGTAGGGGCTGGTTGCGCCCATTCCATGTGCGGTGTGGCAGGTGGAGCAGGTGAACCCGTCGTTGATGTGCCGGCTGTGTTGGGTGAAGCTTGAGTTCGTCACGATGACGCTCAGATCGTGGCACTTCCCGCACAACCCGTAAGGACCATTCACGCTGAGATCAGGGTTGGGAAAAAGGTTGCTGATGGGCTGCCCCGGCGCAGGCGCCTGCGAGAACTCGTAGCGGCGTTCCAGGATGTGCGTGAACTTCGATCCGTGCGGTCCATTCGGTCCGGCGCCGCCGAATTCGCGGTTGTCGTCACTGTTGTGGCAATCGCTGCAGAAGATTTGCGTACCCATCGCGCGCCCCTGGCTGATGCCGTCGACATTAGTCATGTATTGGCGCAAGCTGGGCTGCGGAAACGGGCTGTTGCGAGGATGGAAGGCCGGGTGGCTCGAGGTCGCATTCGGACTGAATTGGGGAATTACGTTGAGGGGATCAGGCGCGGAAACCGCCCATATCGGCAGATATCCGAAAATCGGATTGCTGACCTTCCCGGTGCTAGTTCCGTGGCAACGCAGGCAACTCTCGTACTGGTTGATCGCGGGATAAACGACCGTCACTCCATCGTTCGCGCTGATGCCGGTCACATTGGTCTGCGAAACACGAATTAATGGCGGAGGCGGGAAGCTTGCAACCCTCTGGTCGGCATGTCCACTGTGACAGTCGGCGCAGGTGGCGTGCCGGTTCTGATTGAGCAATGCGCTCTCCGCAGCGTCATGCGTGTTGTTTCCCGTCGTGAACGGATGGCTGATCTTGGCAAACTCCGCAAAAACGTTAGGGGCGGTTGGCGAGAGATTCGAGCCACCGTTGTGGCAGGCGATGCAGTCCTGCTCGTTGGGACCTCGCAGCACCCGTGCCGGTCCTGGAGCGTTATGCGGCATGTGGCAGCCGTTGCATCCATTCTGCGCGACCGTTGCGTATCCCCCGACGTATGGCTGATTGGTTGTCTTGTTGGTGGCCGTGTTGTGAATGGCGTTTGTCCATCCTGCCAGATGGTTCACCTGTCCCGACATCACGCGATTAGGATCGTGGCAGTCAAGGCACATTTGACTGCTCGAGCTGTCGATGACCAGGAAATTCAGATTGACCGGGTCCCCGGCCTGCACATGCGGATTGTGACAGCTCGTGCATTCGATGTTGCCCTTTACCAGCCTCACTTTGCCCGTGGGATCGCCTGTCTTCCCCTGCGACACCAGGCTCGCCACCAGGTCTGGCGAATCCTTCATCGGCAGCACAAGGCTGAACGGATGCGAAGATTGCAGCGCAGTTCCGAAGATGTCTGGCTTGTTCATGTTCCCGGTGATCGGGATCTTCTGGTAAGCGATCGTCTGTCCCAACGCCACCGTGCCGTCATGGCAACTCAAGCACAGGCTGCTATCCGCGCCCAACATAGGTTGCGCACCCTTTTCAACATAGGTACTGCTCTCATACAGCGTGTAGGTCGCGGTCGAGAGTTGCTCATCCCACAGCGGAGACGGGATACTGCCGCCCAATCCGGAGTGTGGGGCATGGCAATACAAACACGCCTGCGAGGCGATGCCATGTACCGGTGAAGAGCTGCTGGGCGACAGATCATGCGAGCCCAGCACATCCTGCTGAATCTGCGCCGCCAAAGCAACAGCAAGCAGCATAACTACTCCGCAGACGCATAACAGCCTGCACATCACTGCATGCCTCCGGCGGCCTTTTTTGCCACAGCGTAGTAACGAAATACCTCCACTCGCCGATTGTAGGAATCCACTACGAACACCCGATCGTTGTGATCCACGAACAATCCAGCCGGCGCCTGAAAGTCTCCGAAGCCTGTTCCCTTCCTGCCGAAGTAATACAGCAGCTGTCCCTGCTGGTCGAACACCTGCACCAGGTTCGACAGCCCCTCTACGACGTAGATGTGTCCTTCCGAGTCCAGCCCCACTCCCTTAGGACGGAACATGTCGCCGTCGCTGTCTCCCAGCTTCCCGATGGCGAACTGAAACTGTCCCGAACGGTCCACTTCCTGAATGCGAAAATTCATCGCATCCACTACCAGCAGGTTCCTGCCGTGCAGCCGCAACTCGGTGGGGAAGTTGAATTCGCCCTCGCCGCTGCCGTTCTTCCCAATCGTCTGCAGCACGCTGCCCTGCATGTCGAGGACAAAGACTTTATTGCGCAGCGTGTCGGTCACATAAATCCGCTGCTCGTCGGAATCGACCGCGATTCCCGTCGGCCGCTTATAAAATCCTTCCCCGCCCTTGATGCTGCCAATCACGTGCCGCAACTTGCCGCCGGGATCGAAGACAAAGATCTTCCCCGCCTCCGAATCGGTGACGTAGATGTTGTCCTGCTTGTCCACCGCGACGCACTGCGGTGACCGCAGCGGATCCTTCCCTTCGGTATGCGAGATGAAGTGGTATCTTTGCTGCTGAAAATCGAAGATATGAATGCCGAGCGCCCCAGGATCAGTCACAATGACGCGATCATGCGAATCCGTCACCACGCTGTAGGGCCGCTCCATGTGATGCCACTCCGGCGGCCCGGCAATGATGTCCACCAGCTTGTTCCAGAAGCCGCGCTTGATTCCCATCTCCCGCTGCGAACTGAAGCTGCGCTCGAAGATCAGCTTGCGTCCCTCCGGCAGCAGCAGCACCGGCACCGTTACCTCGGTCGCCTTCTTCGACTTCCCACCCGCCGCCATGGCCGGCGTAAGCGCGAGCAGGATGGCGCACATCAGTGCCGGCACTCGCAACGCTTTGGATTGGGAACCACGCACTAGAAGAAGTTGAACCATCTGGAGATTCCGAAATAATAGGAGCTTAACATTGACGGCGGGAGCCCC
>CAWGMV010000019.1:0-119301 GCA_963823635.1 uncultured Acidobacteriaceae bacterium
CTCGAGTCACAGCCGATCGTGACTGACATCACATCCAGCCCACCGCGCCCGGCTTAATCTCAATTATGAAATTGATTTTCATTTTCATAATTGAGTTATGCCATGCGTTGCGCCTTCTTATTCGTTATTGCCTTCTCTTGCAGCCTTACCGCCCAGGAGCAGATGCCGCGCGCCTCGGTGGAAGTCTCGGGGCAGATCAACTCCGTGACCCAGGGCTGCTTGAAGTTTCATTCTCCTTACAGCGGTGCGAACAGCCTGCCCGGCGATGGCCAGTTGGCGAGCTCCAGAGTCCTGACCCTCTTCACCAAACTCGAGCTGCCAGCGAACACCGAGCTTGAGGTTGACATCGAGAGCGCTGGAGGCTCGGGAATTGGAGATGCGCTCGGACTGGCGGCTTATGTCAATCTCGATGTTGTCCGCAACCCAGCCCTTGGCTCCAAGCCTTATCTGGCTCGCGCCATGCTGCACCATTTGTTTCTTTCCGGCGTCAAGCGGCGGCTGGAGGTTTACGCCGGCCAATTCAGCACCGTGGACTTCTTCGATGTCAACCCGGTTGGCAGCGACAGTCACACTCAGTTCCTAAACTGGGCGATCGATAACAATGCAGCCTACGATTACGCTGCCGACACCCGCGGCTACACCCGCGGGGTGATGGTGCAATGGGCCACAGAAAAATGGGAGTTGCGTGCTGCGGAGATGATGATGCCAACGGTCGCCAATGGCCTTGTTCTGAGCTGGTCGGGAGATACGCGTGCGGAAAACTTTGAAGTCGAACGGCACACGTCTTTACTTGGTCACGACGGCTCGGTGACGCTTCTAAGTTTCGTGAACCACGCCAATATGGGCGACTATCGGGAAGCGGTTACCGACAGCATGCCTGGGCATTCACCGGACATCACGCTGTATCGCCATCCAGGAACCGTAAAGTACGGATTTGGTCTCAATCTCCAACAATCACTGACCCACGACCTGAGATTGTTTGCGCGGCTGGGATGGAATGAAGGACAGCACGAATCATTCGTCTATACGGAAGCCAACAGCACAGTCGCCGCGGGAGCCGACATGCGCTACCTGCGCCATTTCAAGACCGGGCTGGCCGCTGAGACGGGAGGAATCTCTGCCGCTCACAGGGCCTACCTGGCGGCTGGCGGAATGGGGTTCCTACTGGGAGATGGGCGTCTCAACTACGGGCGGGAAACGGTAGTCGAAACCTACACCACTTACAGTTTTTCGAAGGGCGTCTCGGCCAGCTTTGATCTGCAGTTCATCGCCAACCCCGGATATAACCGGGACCGGGGGCCGGTTTGGGTACCTGCAATTCGGCTACATTGGGACTTGCCGAAGTTTCAGCGAAGGGTTTGAGAACGCTCGCAATTCACAGGCGAACAGATTCAAGCTCTCCAGCGATGGGGCGTACTTCGATGCCACTGGCGGAAATTGGTAGGGATGTGCCGCACATTGTGCTCGTAGGTAATTTCCACGTCCAGTGCCCAGAGTGCAGAGGCCAGCGCGATTGCAATCAGGAGCCACAGAACTTTCGTTACGTGCCGCAAAGTTCTTAACCTCTACTTCAGGTTTCTTGCCAGGAAATCTTCGGTAAACTTCCACGCCTGCGCTGCATCGTCGGCGCGATAGCCCTGTTTGTTATTCGGGTTCTCGAATGCATGCCCCGCGTCGGGAAAGATGTGAATCTCAACTTTCTTGCCGAGCGCTTTCAACTGCGACTCGAACTTGTTGACGTCCGCCACGGGAATGCCTCGGTCCTGCCCGCCAAAGATGCCAAGGATGGCAGCGTTAATCTTCTTCAGCGTGGCATCATCCGTGGCGAGATGGCCATAGTTAATAACAGCCGCCCTTAGCTGGGGATCGTTGAGGGCGAGATCGAGCGAATAGCCACCACCCATACACCAGCCGATGGAACCGACGCGCTTAGGATCGACGTTCTTCTGCGAGCGAAGATAACTGGTCGCAGCCAGCAGATCGCGGGTGGCCCGGTCTTGGGGAACTCCGCGCATAATTTCGTGTGCCTCGTCAGGCGTGGTGGCAACTTTCCCACGATAGAGATCGATGGCCAGCGCAACGTAACCCTGGTCTGCCAACTTGGACGCCTGTTCCTTCACCCAGTCGTTCAGGCCCCACCATTCGTGAATCACGACGATCGCAGGAAACGGACCTTTACCCTTCGGCGTGTATAGAAGGGCGTTCACCGTTTCGTCGCCGCTCTTGTAGGAAACCGACTGCGAATCTGCGGCGAAACTGGTCATAGCAAGAAGG
Source organism: uncultured Acidobacteriaceae bacterium (assembly GCA_963823635.1). GTDB lineage: Bacteria > Acidobacteriota > Terriglobia > Terriglobales > Acidobacteriaceae > Bog-257. The sequence goes on from CAWGMV010000019.1 coordinate 2,275, forward strand.
CAAATCATCCCGGACAACATCAAGACTTTCACCCTTTTCTCCTTAAGACACCGTCAGGCCGGCGAACGTCAGCAATCGTCACTGCAGCCTAGGTATTCTCTTCCAGCCCCTCGAGCAACTGTTTTCCGACCTTCTGCAGTTCGCCGAATCGCTGCTGGTACTCGATGAAGAGGCGGTTATATTCGAGCGAATGATCGGCGTCGAGATGGGCACGTAGCATCATGTCGCGCAAGTGAACAGGATTGGGCAGCACCGCGTCTTCGTTCAATTCTTCCAGGGCTGTCCTCGGGTCGTAATGGTACATAGGAGCCTCAGCCTTCGTCAGGTACGTTAGCAGATGCGCCGGAAGTTTGCAGCGTCGCAGTGGAAAAAGCAGTTGCCAGTTGTCGGTTATCAGTTATCAGTTGTCAGAAGTTTCAAGTTTCAGGTTTCGAGTTTACAGTTGTCAGAAGGCCCCAGTTTCGGAGTAGCACTTCCAACTCGAAAGTGGAACGCGAAACCGATCTTTTCTATGCCGACCAGCTCCCAAGCCGATGCCGAGTCGCTTCCTTTGAATGTGCGCTTCCACGATCCGGACACAGCGGCGCGTAACCTTGCGCAGATAAGGCGGCGCGTGCCTCCGGGAGTTTTCGAGACGCTCACGCCGTTGCTCATGATCTCGCCCAATCCCGACGCGGCGGTGAATCACTTCGAACGGCTGGTCCAAAGCGGGTCACCCGAGCTATCGCGCCTTCTGGACCGGTATCCGTTCCTGGTGCACTACGCCATCGTGGTATTCGGATACAGTTCGTGGCTTGGCGAGACACTGATCCGCAACCCGGACCTGCTGCAGAATTTCGCGCGGGAGAGGAGCTTGGACCGAATCCATTCGCGGGAAGAGTTTCAGGAGAGTTTCGCTCGCTTCCGCTCGCGTTCGTTCGAAACCGACACAGCTACACTGCTGGCCCGTTTCAAGAAGCGGGAGTATGTGCGCATCATGCTGCGCGATGTACTTGGCATCGCCACTCTGGCGGAAACGACGGCTGAAATTTCTGCGCTCTCGGATGTTCTGATCGAGGAGGCGATAGCCGAAGTGAATTCGCACCTTCAACGCCGCTTTGGAACCCCGCAACAGCTGGATTCTCAAGGCCGCTTGGTCAACTCGCGCTTCACGGTTGTGTCGTTGGGCAAGCTGGGAGGCAATGAGCTGAACTATAGTTCCGATATCGATTTGTTGTATCTCCATAACGGTGGCGTGGAACCACCGGGGGCAGAAATTTCCAATCGCGAATACTTCATTCGCCTGGCGCAGCAGACCACCGAAGTGCTTTCCCGCCACACCCGCGAAGGGCCGGTTTTCCGAATCGATCTTCGTCTGCGGCCGCAGGGCAACGAGGGTGAACCGGCAGTGGCGCTTCTGCATGCAGTCCACTATTACTCCCATATTGCACATGACTGGGAGCTCCAGGCCATGATCAAGGCCCGGCATTCAGCCGGCGATCGTAGGTTTGGCCCGTGAGTTCAGCCGGGCTATCCAGCCGTACGTATATCGCGCCGCGTTGAACTTTGCGGCCATCAAGACAGCGCTTGAGACGCGCGAGAAGATCGGAAGCCAGCGCAGGCGGCGCCTTCTGACCCAGTTTACGGAGGATGGTATTGACGTCAAGATTGACCGCGGAGGCATCCGCGATATTGAGTTTCTGGTGCAATGCCTCCAGCGTGTCTATGGTGGAAGCGAACCGTGGCTGCGCTCCCGCGGGACGATGTTTGCTTTGCAGAAGCTCTACGACAAAGAACACATAAGCAGCAAGGATTTTCACAGCCTGAACAGTGCCTACGAGTTTCTGCGGAACCTGGAGCACCGCCTGCAGTTGCGGCACGGCCGGCAAACCCACCGCTTACCGTCGTCGCACGTGGAGTTGTCGTCCTTGGCGCGAAGTCTTGCCCGGGAAGGAACAACTGCGCCGCCACCCGAAGAATTCCTGCGGCAGGTGAAGCAGCCGAATGACAGCCGTGGCGGAAATTTACCAGCGTGTTATCTACCAGGAGCAAAACCAGGATCGTGGCGTTGATCAGCAGGAATTCGAGTTGAAGCCTGAAGTTCCGGTAACACCCGAGAACTCCTACAACCTGATGGTGCAGCGTCTGGCCAGCGACTCCCCTCCTTTGCGGGAAATCGCCGCGCGTCCCGAGTTGTCACAATACGCACGCCGTAATTTCGAGAGATTTCTAAGTTCGGCAGGGACCACTTCCGAGCGCTACGGAGCGGTGCTGCGCTCCCCGCAAGCGGTGGAGCGCGCCTTGGAAATCTTCGAATTCAGTGAGTATCTGACCGATATTCTGGTGCGGTATCCAGCCGAAGTTTCACTGCTGGAGCAAGTCGGGGAGCGCCCAAGGGCGGAAGCGGCCGGCCTGGTTCGAGGATAGTTCCGCACAGGCGGAAGCGACACCTGACGCTGTACTTGTTTACCTTGCGCAAGGGAAAGCGGCTCGTTCGGAGGCCATGTCGATCTTGCGACAACACCATCGTCGGAGCATATTCTTGTCCGGCGCGCGCGATCTCTTCCTGCTGCGCCAGGTGTTCCAATCGTTGCGCGACAACACCGTCGCGGCTGACGCCGCCATCCAGGCTGCACTTGCCATGGCCGGATCTCCCCGGGGATTCGCGGTCGTCGGACTGGGCAGACTGGGGGCATGGGAATTCGATTTGTTGTCCGACGCTGATGTGGTATTTATTCGCGACGAGCGCTCCGACAACGAAGAGATGCGCCGGGTTGCGGAACTCCTGATGGAGGCCCTCACAGCTTATACCCGCGACGGCACCGTTTTTCCCGTGGACGCAAGGCTGCGCCCCCACGGCCGTGAAGGCGAGTTGATTGTCACTCCCTCACAATTGGCGGGGTACTTCGCAGATGAAGCCAAGCCGTGGGAGGCGCTGACGTATCTCAAGATGCGGCATGTGGCCGGGGACATCGAGGTTGCTGATCGGGCGCTAGGGGCGGTCAGGGAAGGAGTTGTGCGAATTGCCGCGCGATCGGGCTTCGAAACAGAGTTGCATGAGGTTCGTATGCGGCTGGAGCGAAGCGAAACCAGCGCCAACTTCAAGACCGGTCCCGGCGGAATCTATGACCTCGACTATCTGGCGGGAGTGCTGCAGGCCCGCCATCAAGTCTGGCTGACAGGAAATCTGCGAGAGCGCCTGCAATTGCTGCATGAGTCAGGCTTGCTCAAGACTGACGAATTCGAACGCCTGGCGGAGAGTGCCCTGTTTCTTCGCACCTTGGAACACCTCGTACGCCTGGTGATTGGACGCGCGCGAAAATGGCTGCCGGTTGCCGACCATCCGCGTCGATCAATGCAGAAACTGCTTTGGCGCGTTCTCGGAGCCCAGGAGAGCTTCGATCCCGAAGAGCGGTTGAAACAGATACTGCAGCAAACCAGAGAGGTGTTTCTCAGCCATTGGCGGCCGGGGGAAGTGCCTTAGGATCGACCTCACACATATGTGTGACGTATGAACATTGGTTTTCGTTGAACCTCACCGCCGCCGGTGATAACGTAAACAAGGTTCGGGAGGACGCGGCATGAGTTGCCGAAAGGTGAGGCCGCGAGTCGTTTCTTAGCGCAATGATTCGATTTCTGGCGTAGCCGCCGGCTCTGCTACTGCTTCCCATCCCGACAAAGCTAATTGCAGCTAAGGGTTCTTATTTCAACTCTCCTTGAGGTGCTTCGTGGCGGATTCATATAACGGAATTGCTTTACCCTCCAGCGGGACCAAGATTACCTACGAAAACGGTCAGCTTGTTATCCCAAACAACCCCATCATTCCTTTCATCGAAGGCGACGGCACCGGACGCGACATCTGGAAAGCGTCCGTGCGCGTGTTCGATGCCGCGGTCGAGATCGCTTACAACGGTAAGCGCCGCGTTGCCTGGTACGAGGTGTTCGCCGGCGAAAAGGCCATGGATCGTTTCAAGACCTGGCTGCCCGACGACAGCGTGAATGCGTTTCGCGATCTGCGTGTCGGCATCAAGGGTCCGCTGACAACCCCCGTCGGCGGGGGTATTCGCTCGCTGAACGTCGCCCTGCGCCAGATTCTCGACCTCTATGCCTGCGTCCGGCCGGTGAAGTACTACCAGGGCATCCCCTCGCCAGTAAAGCATCCCGAGCGGATGAACATTGTCATCTACCGTGAGAACACGGAAGACGTTTACGCCGGCATCGAGTGGAAGCAGGGCACGCCGCAGGCGAAGGAGCTGATTGACTTCATCAACAACAAGATGCTGGCGGGCACTAACAAGCGGGTGCGCGAAGATTCGGGCGTCGGCATCAAGCCGATTTCCATCACCGGCACCAAGCGCCTGGTGCGCATGGCCATCAAGTACGCGCTGGCCAACGACCGTAAGTCGGTGACGCTGGTGCACAAGGGCAACATTCAGAAGTTCACCGAAGGCGCCTTCCGCGAGTGGGGTTACGAATTGGCGACCCAGGAGTTCCGCGACCAGGTCGTCACCGAGCGTGAGAGCTGGATCATCGACAACCAGGACAGCAATCCCGGTTTGTCGGTCGAAGACAACGCCAGAATGGTAGAACCCGGTTTGGAGTTTGCGCCGCAGGATTTCCGCGAAACCTTGTATAAGGAAGTCAAGGGTGTCCTTGACAGCATCTACGCCACGCACGGCAAGGGCGGGTGGAAGACCAAGTTGATGGTCAACGATCGGATCGCCGATAGCATTTTTCAGCAGATCGTCACCCGGCCGGATGAGTACTCAGTGCTGGCCACCCCGAACCTGAACGGCGACTATATCTCCGATGCCGCCGCCGCGCAGGTCGGCGGGCTTGGCATCGCGCCTGGGGCGAACATTGGCGACCAGCACGCCATCTTTGAAGCCACACACGGCACGGCGCCGAAATACGCGGACAAAGACGTCATCAATCCCGGCTCGGTCATGCTGTCAGGTGTGATGATGTTCGATTTCCTGGGCTGGCGTGAAGCGGCGCGTCTGATCGAAGAGTCGCTCGAGCGCACGATTCTGGACAAGAAGGTCACGTATGACTTTGAGCGCATGCTGGAGGGCGCGACCAAGGTCAAGACCAGTGAGTTCGCGAGCCACATGATCCACAACATGGCTCCGGTGGATGCACTGGCCGCAAGGTAAGCTTCGAGAGCAGGGCTTCAGCACTTCGTCGAGCGCATCATTTTTGCAAGGCGGCGGGTTCTGCCCGCGCCATTTTCGGAATCTTGCTGTTGAATACCACCAAAAATTGTGAGGACTCATGCGTAAAAAGGTCACTGTAGTTGGTTCGGGTAATGTGGGTGCGACTGCCGCCCACTGGCTGGCGTCGAAGGAACTCTGCGACGTCGCACTCATTGACATCATCGAAGGCGTGCCACATGGCAAGGGTCTCGACCTGCTGCAGGCCATGCCCATCGAAAAGCGCGACTCCTGTGTCATCGGCACCAATGATTATGCCGACACCGCCAATTCCGACATCGTGGTCATCACGGCCGGCATTCCGCGCAAGCCCGGCATGAGCCGCGACGATTTGCTTAACACCAACTACAAGATCATGAGCGACGTTGTGGGCAAGGTTGTGCAATACTCGCCCAACTGCATTCTCATTATCGTCTCCAACCCGCTGGACGCCATGGCACAGGCGGCCTACAAGCTGAGTGGCTTTTCGCGCAACCGCGTCATCGGCATGGCCGGCATTCTGGATTCGGCCCGTTTCCGCGCCTTCATCGCCATGGAGCTGAAGGTTTCGGTAGAGAACGTCACCGCCTTCGTTCTCGGCGGTCACGGCGACACCATGGTTCCGCTTGCCCCGCTATTCCACCGTCGCCGGCATTCCCATCACCGAACTGATGGACGAGGCCACCATCGACCGTCTGGTGCAGCGCACCCGCGACGGCGGCGCCGAGATCGTTAAGCATCTGAAGACGGGCAGCGCTTACTATGCGCCCTCGGCGGCCGTGTCGGAGATGGTCGAGGCCATCCTGAAGGACAAGAAGAAGATTTTGCCGTGCGCCGCCTATCTCGAAGGCGAGTATGGCATCCACGGACTGTTCGTCGGAGTACCCTGCAAGCTGGGAGCCCACGGCATCGAGGAGATCATCGAGATCAAGCTGACCCCGGAAGAGCACGCCGCCCTAAAGAAGAGCGCCGACTCGGTCAAGGAACTGGTAAGTGTGATCGGGGCGTAGCGTTCGGCATCCGCTGTGCTAAGAGTCCCCAGTCCGGCTCATCCGGGCTGGGGCTTTGTTTGGTCTGGATGGGCTGTCCGGTAAATTCTTCGCGAAGGCTCAAGCAAAGTCGCTCACGTTGAAGCAAATATACTGGTGGTCGCGTCGGCTTATCCTGATCCTCCATTCGAGCTCGTGGACGGCTCCGAGCGCTCAACTTGAAGCTCGCTGTGCATGCTCCACGCCTATAAGCCATATCCAGTATTGAGTGAGTCAGTACTACCAATGGTAGTAGATACGACCGCAAGGTAGCCTCAAGCTTGCTTCTCCACTGGCCGGCACCTGGCCACTCCCCAGGCTTCCCGCCGTTTTGTTGAGGTTAATCAAAATGCGCTTTGTCGTTAAACTCCTAGGTTTTCTTGCAGTAATGCTTTTCGCTTTTTTGGTCTTCTTGATATCTCCTGTGGCCTTATATGCGCAAAATGCGACCGGCTCGCTGCTAGGCGAAGTGCAGGATGCCAGTGGCGCGCGTATTAAGTCATCCAGCATCGCAGTGACTGACAAAGCTTCCGGCGTCACGCGCCAGGCGAGCGCGAACAGCCGCGGAGAATTTCGTTTTCCCGACCTGCTGCCGGGAAATTACCACGTAGTTGTAAGCGCGAGCGGATTCGCTGACGCAAGCTCTGACGTTACGGTGCTGGTAGGTAACGTACGGGACTTGTTGGTGACGCTACGTCCGGCGCAAATCCAGCAGACGGTAAACGTCAAAGCCACTCCGTCTTCGATCACCACCCAGGAACTCGACACCACAGATGCTGTCAACGGCGGCGTGGTTTCGACGAAAGACCTGCAGAACATTCCGTTGGCGGCCCGCAGCTTCGCCAATATTGCTTACATGGTTCCCGGCACGGAACCGGTTGAGCCTTCCGATCCCACCAAGGCGCGCATCACCGCTGTATCCACCGGGGGCAGCTCCGGGCTTAACAATCAGCTGACGGTGGATGGCATCGATAACTCCGACGACTACATTGGCGGCTTTCTGCAGAACTTTTCTCCAGATGTGATTCGCGAGTTTGCGTTTCAGACCTCTCAGCAAAACGCTGACGTCGGGCGCACTACTGCCGGAGCGGTGATCATCAGTACAAAAAGCGGCACTAACGAATGGCACGGCGACTTCGCGGTGTTTGAGCGCGCAGCTGCGCTGAATGCACGCTTCCCCATCGACAACCCGCCGCCTCAGCCCAAGCAGCCCTTCTCCAGGCAGAACTATGTAGGAACCGTCGGCGGGCCGATCGTCAAAGACAAGGTGTGGGTCTTCACCGGCTTCGAGATGGTCAATGAGCACGCCAGCATCAACTACAGCCCCGACAGCCTGACGCAATTCAACGCCTTGAACCAACTGGCTCAGGAGGGATTGGTCCCGAACACGAGTTCCATAAAGGTGCCTCCGTACGTCCGAGTCCCATTTCAGTCCTATCTGGGCATGATGCGCTTCGATTGGGCGCAATCCCAACGCTCGCAGTGGTTCATACGCTATTCCCTCGACAACAACACCACCAACAATGGCCTGGTGCAGCAGGGAACGCTACCTTCTACAGGTGCGACCGAACACGGCAACTACCAGAATGGTGTCATAAGCAACACGTTTACTTTCAGCCCTTCGTGGGTGGGGAATTTCACTCTAGGTACCAGCTACCTGCACGGTACTGCCGACCGTAATGGATACCTTGGCTTTGCGCTCGCGTTTCCTTTCAGTTCGACCTCCAAAACGATTTCAGGATTTGAGACTTACGGCGATAACCAGTTTGTTACTCCGATCACCGCGTTCCCCGTCATTCGCAACCAGGAGAAGTATCAGGTTCGCTACGACATCAGCGGTTCGACCGGGAAGCACGCGCCTAAGTTCGGCGTGGACTTCATCCATGAGCCGGTGTTAAGCGGCGCATTTCCCGGGCAAGCGGAAACCCTCTACATCCTCACGGAGAATCCCACCTACTACCTGACCAATCCAGCTCAATTCACCGCAGAGCTGGACTGTCTCCCGCCATTCACCGGCGACGCCTGCCAGACGACCTCGACCCCCGCCGGCAGTGGTACCTTTTCGCAGAATGTGCAGAGGCTCGGCCTGTATGCCATGGACACCTGGCGCATCACGCCGGAATTGACCCTCAACTACGGTTTGCGCTGGGACACGACCTTTGGACTGTTTGACGCCTCGGGTGTAAACCAGAACTACAACCCCGCGTTGCAGACTATCCGTGGCTTGCAACTGCCTCTACCGACCGGCATCCCGCACGACTACCGCAAGGCATTCGCGCCACGGCTTGGCATTGCCTACAACCCCGACCAGATCGAGGATCTGGTCATTCGTGCCGGCATCGGTCTCTACTACAACGATCTTGCGCAGAATGGCTGGGCAACGGCGTTTCAGGCAGTAAACACGCCGTCAGCATTTCAGCCATGCACCATGCCCGGCGATCCCGGATGCCTGCCCGGCTCGGCCAATGGCGGCACAGGACAAATCATCGATCCCAACTATCACACGCCCTATGCCTTGCACGTCAGCGGCGGTGTCCAGTACCAGTGGCACAAGAAATGGATCATGAGCGGCGACTACATCCACGAGCAGGGTGTGCACGGCTATCGGCGTTACGACTACACCTCGGGATACACCTTGTCCTCACCTCTGTTCGCTCAAGATATGGCGACTCAACAGGCCAACGTTCCCGATATCTCCGTATTCAAGTCCGACAACCGCTCCAGCTACAACGCAATGATGCTGCACCTGCAAGGCAACATTACGCGCCGCTTCAACCTGACCGCCAACTATGTGCTGTCCAGCGCGAAGACCTGGGGTTGCGTACTGGGCGAACTGTTTGACTATGTGAACGGAGTATGCAATCCGCTGAACCCGTTTGCTCCCGGTGATTACGGACCGTCCGGCGAGAACGTCACCAGCCGGTTTACGCTTGCGGGCATCGTGTACATTCCCGGTGGATTCCAGCTTTCGACACTGATCCAGGCAGAAAGCGCGCGTCCAATTACGCTGACGACTCCGGTAGACGTCAACGGATTTGGTGACCCAACGAATGATCGCGCGGTGATCAACGGTGTCCAAACAACCCTGGACCAGTTTCGTGGAACGCCCTACATTCAGGTGGACCTGCGCGTCACAAGACCCTTCAACATCGGGGAACGCTGGCAGATCTCCCCATTTGTCGAGTTCTTTAATCTATTCAACCGCAACAATCCTGGGGCCAACTACGTTACTAACATCGCCTCGCTGCCGACGCCGGTGAACAACCTTTACAACGCCACCGCGTTGTGTCCGACACCGGCATGCAGCGTGCCAATCACCAATCCCAATCAGTTGCTGGTTCCTGCCGGCGCGCTGGGGGATTTCTTCGGGCCGGGAACTACCGTGGGAATCCCATTTTCGGCGCAACTCGGAGTCAGAGTCACTTTCTAGGTTGCGAAGAAAAATGCCGGCCCGCATGGAGCCGGCTGGATTGTCAGGTGGAAGAAGTTCTACTTCTTCAGTGTTCCGACGTAGGTTGCGATGGCCGCCGCCTGGTCTACCGTCAAGCCAGACACAGCCTTGCCGTGCGGCGCCTTCTTGCCTTCTGCACCCTTGGTGAGCAGGTCGGTAATCTGCGCCTGGGTCAAAGTTGTCTTCTGCAGGGATGGGCCTACTTTGCCTTCGCCCATTGCGCCATGACATCCGGCGCATTTCGTTTTATAGAGGGCAGCTCCATCCTGCGCCCAAACCAGGCTTGATGCCAGTGTGAATGCTGCCAATGCGATTAGAAAACGCTTCATGAATAAGAATCTCCTTTGCGGATTTTTGAAAAGACAGCAGCAGAAAACCAGCCTCCAGTTGTATCCACAACGGCGCTGCCACCGCCATGTGAGAACAGCGGTCCGTTCTTCACAATGAGGCCTATTCTAGAGCCAAACCGGGAATTCTCCGATGGGCATCGTCACAGCCTTCACGTGCAACCGTCACACAGGCTTGGGTTGTCCCCGGAGCCGCTGGACTTGACACTCCACGCCACTTGAATCTGTGGCGGCAGTGGATCTGAAATGGTGCTTGGTAATGGCGCAAAGGCGTACAATCCCCTACGCATATATGTGGATAGCAGGGAGGCCTTATGAAGTTTCTCGTCCTGTGGCATTTCGATGTGAGCCGGCTGACCCCCGAGGTGATCCGCGCGATCGCCGAGCAGCCCAAATATGGCGAGAAGCTCGAAGCTGACGGCAAGTTGGAGTGCCGCTATCACGTCGTCGGCAGCCACGGCGGGGCATGGATCTATAACGTGGCTTCAAATGAAGAACTCGACCATCTGCTGGCCATGTCCCCGGTTTACAACTTTGCCATTTACCAGGTACTGCCGCTGGCCGAGATGACCGATCCATATACGGTTGCTGGTAAGAGCAAATAACGGGTGCGCCAAGAACAAAAGGCGCCGGAAATCTCCGGCGGCTACTTCGTGATGCCGACTCCAATTTAGACCGTGACAGGCGCAGGCTGGTTTACCGGCACGGGTGTCAACCAGCCAAAGCGATCTTCGGTTGTGCCGTTCACGATCGCGTAGAACTCTTTGCGCATGGTCTTGGTGATGGGACCGCAAATGCCGCGGCCAACCGTGATCTTGTCGACCGAACGGATGGGCGTGATCTCGGCTGCGGTGCCGCTGAAGAACAGCTCGTCGCAGATGTACAGCATCTCGCGCGGGATGATTTGCTCGACCACCGGAATACCCAGCTCGTGCGCCAGGTGCATCACCGAGTTGCGGGTAATGCCCGGCAGCACGCTGTTGCCGAGCGGCGGCGTGTAAATACGGTCTTTGTGCACAAGGAAGATGTTTTCGCCTGACCCTTCGCTGACATGGCCGTTGACATCGAGTGCGATACCTTCAGAATAGCCGTTCACAATGGCTTCCATCTTAATCAGCTGCGAGTTCATGTAATTGGCGCCAGCCTTGGCCATCGTGGGCATGGTGTTGGGAGCCAGGCGCGTCCACGAGGAAACGCAGACGTCCACACCGTCATCGCAGTCTGGGCTGCCGAGATACTTGCCCCACTCGTAGTTGGCAATGTAAACCTCGGTCGGCGAGTTAAACGGATTAACGCCAACCTGGCCATAACCGCGCAGCACAATCGGCCGGATGTAACACGGCGAAACCTTGTTGGCCGCGACCAGTGCTACCGCAGCCTGGCAAAGTTCATCCAACGAGTAGTCCAGATCGATGCGGTAAACCTTTGCCGAGTGGATCAGGCGCTGCATGTGGTCACGCAGGCGGAAGATCGCAGGGCCCTTCGGCGTGCGGTAGCAGCGGATCCCCTCGAACATCGATGAGCCGTAGTTGACCACGTGCGCCATCACGTGGATCGTCGCCTCATCCCAGGTAATCAGACGCCCGTTGTGCCATACGTGATCAGTCGCTTTGATAGACATCGGCATACTGGCGCTCCTTCGAAGTCAAAGTGGTAGAGCTGGTTAGACTGCGGGCCCGGATCTGCCAATTACAAGAGATGCTCACTGCAAGACAAACGCTGCGTCGATCGGCGATGGTGGGCATCAGGGATCGGCTAAGGGGGCATTATAACCGAAGGTCACCATCGCTAGGTCAAGGGTTTTGTTTGTCGCCCACTTTGGTGGCAAGCTGCCCGGAAATGGAGACGGGACGCGCCCATCGCACTTGACTCCGCAGACATGGTGCCGCGCAGAATGAACGCCGGGGAGATTCGATTCCGAACAGGTCTCGTCCCTGATTTATAATCCGCCCGTCCCCGGGGAAAACGAATGCGCGGCGTGCATCGCTGGCTGGCAGTGTCGTCCGTGGTCGCAATAGCGGTGACGGTCTGCGCGTTCACTGCCCATCACGCGCTCGCGCCGGGGACATTTGTGCTGCAACTCTCTGATGACACACTTCCCGCCGATGGATTCAGTTCCAAGGAACTCAAGGTGCGTTCTTCCAGCGGCCGTGACCTGCGAGATCTGCAGGTGAAGGTGCAGAATCCTCGAGCAGCATCAGTTGAATGGGTCGCGATCGAACAGGATTCTGCTACAGCGGTATTGCGCGCCGGCGTGCTGCCGGGCGTGACCAAGCTGCGGGTCTCCGCTGCCGGTTTTATCCCTCAGGAAGTCACGCTCGAGACCGCACTCGACACCACCGACGTATTCGGTGACGGCACACCCGACTTTCTGCGGCTTCACGATCCAGCTGACCGTGCGGCATTTCGCCGGTGGTTCACCCTAATGGCCGAGATGCAGTATTACCGCGAGGGGGCCCTGCCTGCCGAAATTGATGATTGCGCAGCGCTGCTGCGCTTCGCCTATCGCGAAGCATTGCGCGAGCACAATGCTGCATGGGCCCGTGCAACGGCGCTGCCAGTCGCAGCTTCAGCCGTTAACGTTCGGCAATTTGAGTACCCCTACACTCCGCTGGCCGCAGCCCTCTTTCGCGTGCAAGGCGGAAGCTTCGCTGCCGCCGACCTTAGCGACGGAGCATTTGCCCAGTTCGCCGATGCCAGGACACTCTGGCGCTACAACACGTTTTTGGTGGGCCGTGATTTCACCCGCGCTCGACCGGGCGACCTGCTGTTTTTTCGCCAGGACGGCCAGAAACAGCCCTTCCACGCGATGATTTTTTTAGGCCGCAGCCAGATCGAAGCCGGCAACGAGCAGCACGTCATCTATCACACGGGAGCCAGGGGGAAGTCGCCGGGATTAATCCGGCGGTGGTCAGTTGCAGAGCTTATTAACTATCCCGACGCGCGCTGGCGGCCTATTCCGTCCAACCCTGTCTTTCTGGGCGTATATCGCTGGAATATTCTGCGAGGCGGCGAGTGACTCGGACCATCATCGCGGCCCTGCTGTGCTGTTCTTTGGCCCTGCCCCTGTGCGCGCAGGACCAGGACACTGAAGCCTTTTTCTCGCTGGCCAGCGAGCGCACGTATCTTCCCGGCGAAAAGCCGACAGTCTCCGTTTACAGCCACAACGTCAACTCGCTGGAGTTCCGCGTCTATCGCGTAAACGATCCCCTGAAGTTCTTCAGCCAGATGCAGGAGTTGCACAGCTTTGGCGGGCGGGGCCCGGCGATGCCGAAGCAAGCCCGCACTTGGTTGGAGAAGTTCCACGCCTGGAAACATCGCATCTGGGCATGGTTTCGAGACTTCATTCGTGCGCAGTTTTCGCCCGAATCGCGCCACAAAATCCGCCTGTGGCGAATGGGCCGGGAGGAAAAAAAGGCAGGACCTAAGGTTGAAGCTTACGCGCAAGTGCCCGTGCTGAACCAGGAGCAGGTGGTTTCGGTGTGGAAGTGGACGGTGCCGCCGCATCAGCAATGGGAAAGCCAGACAGTCAACATCCCAGTTAGTGAAAAGGGCGTTTACCTGGTCGAGGCCACGGATAGCAAGCTCCGTGCTTACACCGTCATCGTTATCACCGAGATTGCGATCATTACCAAAGCCGCACCCGGGCGGCTGATGAGCTTCGTCGTCGATCGCCGCAGCGGCGATCCGATCCCAGGAGCAATGACCCGTGTGTGGATCGATCAGCAGGAGGTTGCGGCCAAAGCCACTGACCAACAGGGCCTGCTGGACACATCGCTCAACCAGGCTAAACCGGAGAACGTTGCGGTGCTGGCCACCAGTGGCGACCAGTTCGCCATCAATACACCGGGCGCGTGGAATCTCGGCACCGGTCCCGACCGTAACCTGAAAGGCTACACCTACACTGACCGTCCCGTGTATCGCCCTGGCGACATCGTGCACTTCAAGACCATCGTGCGTGCAGAGTCGATGAGCGGCTACCAGATCCCACAAGATCGCGAGTTGCGCCTGGAGCTGCGCGATCCGCAGAGCTATCAGACCATCTGGCAGCAAACCGTGTCGCTCTCCGATCTCGGCACCGCACAATGGGACTATGCGATTCCCGCCGGCGCCAATCTCGGCTTCTACTACCTCTCCATGCAGATGGGCGAGCGCTACGTCGAGGGCACGAGCTTCTCTGTCGAGGACTACAAGAAGCCGGAATACCAGGTAAAGGTCACCGCCCTGACGCCACGCGTGCTGGAAGGGCAACCCATCAAAGCGATGATCGACGCTCGCTACTACTTCGGTGAGCCCGTGGCGAACGCCAAGGTGAAGTGGGTCGTGCACACCTCAACCTACTGGCCGCTGGGACGGCCGGAGAGCGATGACGAGGCCGGCGAATTCCAGGGCGGCGAGAATCCCGACGCGGACCAGGGTGACACTGACGGCGGCGAGCAGCAAAGCGAGATGAGCGGAACGCTGGATGCCGACGGCAAACTACAGATCGAATTCCCCACCCGCGTAGACAGCAAGAAGCAGGATCTGGTGTATCGCATCGAGGCGCGCGTGACCGACGCCGGCAACCGCGAGATCGCCGGGCACGGCTTTGCGCTTGCGACCTATGGCAGCTTTTTTCTGACCGCCGAGCCGGATTCATTCGTTTACACCAAAGGCGGCACTGCGACCATCACCATCACTGCGCAGGACTACGACAAGAAGCCGGTGCAGACGCCCTTCCGTGTCGAGATGAATCGCTGGGATTGGCGCAAGGGTGCAGGGCCAGTGATAACCACCGCACGCGGCCAGACCGACGCCAGTGGCAAGGCCCAGGTCAAGCTTGCCATTCCTGACGCGGGCGAATTTCGCGTGCGCGTAATAGCAACCACGCCAGAGAAGCGCGAAGTCGAAACCACGGCGTACTTGTGGGCCCCGGGTGAAAGTCTGTGGTGGAGCGGCCCGGCGCAGGAGCGCGTGCAGATTGTTCCGGATAAGAAGACCTATCAGCCAGGCGATACCGCGCATGTGCTGATCGTCACCGGCAAAGATCCGGCATCAGTGCTCGTGACTGCAGAAGGCAACGGACTCTATTCCGGCCAGGTCATCAAGAGCACCGGCGGCAGCGTCACGGTGGATGTCCCCGTCAAGCCGGAGTATGCGCCGAATTTCTACGTCGGAGCGGTATTCATTCGCGCGAACCAGTTGTACCAGGGCTCAAACAGCCTTACCGTGCCACCGACGCAGCACGAACTCAAGGTGCAACTGCTGCCTTCGAAGCCGCAGTATCAGCCGGGCGAGGCTGCGAGCTACACCATCAAGGCGACCGATGCAAGTGGCAAGCCGGTTGCGGGAGCGGAGTTCAGCCTTGGCGTGGTGGACGAGGCCATTTATGCCATCAAGCCGGACACCACGCCCAACATCATGAATGCCTTCTATGGCCACGTGTACTCCAAGGTAAGCACCGACACCTCGCTGACCTACTACTTCAGCGGACAGGCGGGCAGGCGCGCGATGCAGTTGGCCAATGCGCGTCCGTCGCGCGGTCTGGCGCAGCTCAAGCCGGAACGTCTGGTGCAGCCGAAGGTACGCAAGGCGTTTCCCGACACGGCGTATTGGGTCGCCGACGTGAACACCGGCAGCAACGGCCAGGCGACGGTGCGCATCAACTATCCCGACGCCATCACGTCGTGGCGCGCCACCACGCGCGGTATGACCCAGAACACTATGGTCGGTGGCGCGGTGGTGAACACCATCGTGCGCAAGAACCTGATGGTGCGGCTGGTGGTACCGCGCTTCTTCCGCCGCGGGGACGAGATCACGGTTTCGACTATCGTGCAGAACTACTTGCCGACGGAGAAGGTCGCGCGCGTCTCCATGGAGTTCGACGGCCTCCAGGTGATCGAGGGCGGGACGAAAGACGTGAACGTTCCCAGCCGCGGCCTGATGAAGGTGGACTATCGTGTGCGCGTTCTCAACGTGGATTCAGCCCGCGTGTTGGGCAAGGCGCTCACCGACGTTGAAAGCGACGCGATGGAGCTGACCCTTCCTGTCGTCCCCTTCGGCGTGAAGCTGGCGATAGCGAAGTCCGGCTCCATAGCGGGCGGCGGCACAAGTGACACAGTGCAGCCGCTGACTTTCCCGCCGGGCGCAGAATCAGGTACCCGCAAGCTAACCATCAGCGTGACGCCCTCGGTTGCAGGCACCGTCTTTGCGGCGCTGGAGTTCCTTACTTCTTATCCCTACGGCTGCACCGAACAGACGATGTCAAGCTTTCTTCCCGATGTGCTGGTCGCCAACGCCATGCAGAAGCTGGGACCCAAGTCGAACCTCGACCCGCAGACGCTGAAGAAGCAGGTGCAGGCCGGACTCGACCGGCTCTACAACTACCAGCATCCCGATGGCGGATGGGGCTGGTGGCAGAGCGACGACAGCCATCCTTTCATGACCGCCTACGTTCTCGCCGGACTCAGCCAGGCAAAGGCCGCCGGCTTCGAGGTAAAGCAGGAGGCAATCGATCATGGTCGCGATTGGCTGAAGCCATACTTTGATCGCTCGCAGAAGGTCAAGACCGACCTGCGCGCGTATATGTCCTACTCGCTGGTGTTAAGCGGAACGCGCGAGACTGCAGTGCTCGACTCCGTGTGGAACCAGCGCGCGACGCTGACGTCCTATGGCAAGGCGCTCCTTGGACTTGCCATGCTGGAGATGAACGATCCCCGCTCTGGCGACCTGACAAAGCAGCTCGAGAGTGAGGCCAAGCAGGACGACTCGCAGGCGTGGTGGCAGACCGACATGAACTACCTGATGGATTTCTCCGGCGACACCACGCCGCAAGCCACCGCCTACGTGCTCAAGCTGCTGACGCATACTGCGCCGAACAGTCCGCTGGTGCCGAAGGCAGCCGTCTATCTGGTCAACCATCGCGACGAGGGATATTACTGGGACTCGACCGAGCAGACTGCGATGGTGATCTACGGATTGACCGACTACCTTGCACGCACGCAGGAACTGAAGCCCAACTATAGCGTCGACGTGCAGGTGAACGGTAAGACGGTGGCGACCAGGAAATTCACCACCGCCGACGCACTGGCTCCGGCGACGACAGTCACCTTGAACGAATCGCAACTCGCTACCGGCAACAATCAGGTGCGCATCGCTAAGACCGGCGACGGCCGCGTGTACTGGTCACTGCGCGGCGAATACTACTCAAACGAAGCCAAAGTGGTGAATACCGGCAGCTTCAAACTGAGCGTCGCGCGGGAATACTACAAGCTGACCTCACAGCAGCAGGGCGACAAGATCGTGTATCACCTCGATAAGCTCGCCGGCCCGGTCGACGTAGGCGACACGCTGGCGGTGCGCATCACCGTCGGCGGCAATGACTGGAAGTACCTGATGATCGAGGACCCGATTCCGTCGGGCACGGAGTCGATTGCGCGTGACGATCTGTACGAATTGGACGAGAAGCCTGACTGGTGGGGCCGCTGGGCCAGCTATCGCGAATTACGCGACGACCGAACCACGTTCTTCAACCTCAACTTCCCGCAGGGACAGCATGAATATGTCTACCTGCTGAAGGTGGTCAATCCCGGCGTCTTCCGCGTGAGCCCGACGCGGGTGGAACCGATGTATCAGCCCGAGTACCTCGCAACCAGCGACGCGCTGACGGTGACGGTGAAATGACAATGCAGGCAAATCGCGGCGGAGTGGCCAAACTGTGGCTGCTGAATTTCGTCGGCAACGCAGCCGCTCTGGCGGCCTGGTACTTCTGGCTGCTGGTTCCGGACGCGCACGGCTGGCAGGTGGCAGGGTCGGTGCTGGCGGCGGCCTGCATCATCGTGCTGGTCGTGTGGCTGCGCGCGGGGACATTTGCGTATTTCCGGATCGCCGAGTTTCGCGAGACGGGAGCGGTATGGCGAGCCTTTCGCCATTCGCTGAGGCATGTCGTCGCCCTGGCCTTGTGGGCCATCGTGCTGGCGGCGGCGCTGTGGTTTTTGATTTGGCTACGAACTTATCCGCCGCAGTTCGGCGTGTGGCTGTGGCAGAAGTTGCCGACAGCGTTGCGGCTCGCCAGCCCGCGCCAGTTCACGCAATTTGCTGGCTGGCTCCTGTGGTTCTTCATCCTGGTGATCGTGCCGGAGATTTGGTTGCCCGTTGCGACTACCGTTGCAGCCCGCGGATTCGCCAAGGGCTTGGCTCGCTCGTGGCGCGTGTTGAAGCGCGCGATGTACTGGGTTTGGTTCTGCGTGCTTGTTTTGCTGGGCGTTTATCTTCCCTGCAAACTCATCTGGTGGATCCCCAACGTGGGCGATCTCCGCAAACAAGCGTGGAGCATGGGCCTGCGCTTCTTCGCCGCGTACATACTTTTGATTACGGCGTGGATCGCATTGGTCTGGATGGCAGGTATCAGGACAGAAGAAGCAACCACAGAGTTACGCGGATGAAGGCGGACTCGATACCGCCAGCAATCCTGCAGTCAGCCGCGCTTACCTCGATGACTTAGCACTCCAGGGAGAGACTCCGACCGGGGCTGTGTCATGGTCCTCGAAGGCTTCGTGTGGCTCAGGCGTCTCGACTTTGGGTAGTTTTTCCAGCAAACGCGCGCAGCGGTTCCAACGCAGGATCGCGTCGTCATTCTTGGGCGGATGGATTTTTTCCGCGTCTTCGAAGTACCGCATTGCCTCGTGGAACAGCGCCGTCAAAGCATGTGGCGGACGTCCAGCCTGCATTTGCTTCTTAGCTTGACGCTCCCACAGCAGGCCCATGCAGTACTGCTTTTCGTAGGGATCGGTCAGGCGCAAAAACGCACTCTCCGCCTCAGAGTATCGGTCGCAGACCTCGCCGGTGAACTCATCGGTGATGGCCAAGCCCAGGATGCGCAACGCGGTCTGGTTCTCCGGATCGACCGCCAGGATGTCATGGCAAATCGACTCCGACTCTTCCGGTTCGTTTAAATGCCGATAGTGCTCCGCCTTCGAAATGGCCTCAGCAATTCCATCCTGCGAAATCGTTTTCAGTTTCAGTTCCACAAGGTCCTCCCCACATCAAATCGTCCATAGCAAGTACGCCGCAATCACCGTTCCCAGTACCGCTCCTCCATAACATAGGACGAAGATGAGCCCGGTAAGATGCTTTACTTTAAGCCCATCATAAAGCGTGTAGCGAAATCGGTGCGCCCAGTGAAACAGCGGCAGCGAGCACAGAAGGAACAGATAAATGCGCACGATAGGCATTCGTACCAGAGCCATCAAAGACTCATAAGCTGGCGCTTGCAGCCATCCCAGCGGAAACGCAATGAAAAACAGAAACAGTTGCACCGGGATCAGCATCGCAGCGACGACTCCACCGGCGCTGAACAGCATCCAGAAGAAAGCCTCATTCGACGGTTTCGCCATATATCACCGCAAGACCAGCCAGCATACAAACGCAGACACGATGATCCACGCCACGTAGCTTGGGGCGGCAATCAGCGCGCCCGGAACCCGCTTACCGCCCATCCGCACCGGCATCGCGCTGGGCGCCAGGTTGAACCACGTAATCGTATGGAAGAGGACAAATAGGAAACTGATGACATTGAGCACGATAAGCAGAGGATTGCCCATCGTGTGCATGAATTGCGAATACGCCTCGGGCCCGTCCCGCAGAGCGCTCAGCATGAAGAGGGTTTCGATGACAAAGAATGCGACGGCAACGCTGCTCAGTTCGCGCAGAATGAACTTCAGATAGTGCCATTCTCCCAGCCACCAGTACACGGAAACGTGCGGCCTGTACCAGCGCGGATGAAACGGCGTGTAAGTGAAGGCTCCCTTTGTCGTTCCGTCATTCATTGTGGCCATCCTAAGTACTCTGACCTCTCGGCGTGACGAACGACTTCAGCCAATCCAACACCGCAGCAATCTTGTACTGCTGGATCGCGCCGGCCGGATCCACATGCTTGGGGCAGACCCGCGTGCACTCTCCGACGAACGTGCAGCCCCAAACCCCATCAGGATGGGCCAGGATCGCCGTACGCTCCGCAGCGCCCTGGTCGCGCGAATCCAGGTTGTAGCGCTGCGCCAGCGCGATCGCAGCCGGCCCTACGAACACCGGATCCAATCCCACGACCGGACACGCCGCGTAGCACAAGGTGCAATTGATGCACATGCTGAACTGCTTATAGCGGTCCACTTGCTCCGGAGTCTGCAGGAATTCGCCCTGCGCCAGCGGCGGCTCATCCTTGTGCATCAGCCACGGCTTCACCTTGGTCAACTTGGCGAGGAAGTCGCTCAACTCCGTCACCAGATCGCGGACAATCGGGAAGTAGCGCAGCGGTTCGATGCGAATCTTCTGCCCATTCTTTGCGTAGCTGGATAGAAATGTTGCGCACGTCAGCTTCGGTTCTCCGTTCACCATCATGCCGCAACTGCCGCAGATGCCCATGCGGCACGACCAGCGATAGGTGAGCGTGCCATCCACCGTATCCTTGATGTGGTTCAGGGCATCGAGCACCACCCATTCCTTGTAAACCGGCACTTCGAAGCTCTGGAAGTGCGGCTGCTGGTCCTGCTCCGGAGAATAGCGCGCGATCTCGAGGATGATCTTGTCAGCCATCACTTGGTCCGTTGTGCTGTCATTGTCTCGCCATTCTAGGCCCCACCCAACCCTCCTTCGGCTGCGTGGGAAAACTAAGCCACTGTTTGCTTCTGTGTCCCCTGTTGCCCGTAAACCCGCTCTCCCGGCGGCCAGCGCGTGATCGTCACCGGCAGATACTCTACTCGCGACGAGCCATCCGGATTGCGATACACCAGCGAGTGCGCCAGAAACTTCTCGTCATCCCGGTTGGGATAATCCGTGCGCTGATGCGCCCCCCTCGACTCGGTGCGATGCAGCGCGCATTGCACCATCGACTCCGCTACGTCCAGCATGTAGCCCAGTTCGAGCGCCGACTCCAACTCGGTGTTGAAGGTCCGGCTGCGGTCATCCAGATTGATGTCCGCGTATCGCTCCTGCAACTCACGCAGCTTGGCTGCTCCTTCCGCCAGCGAAGGCCCATCGCGATAGATGCCCGCGCTCTTCTCCATGGTCGCCTGCATCTCGCCGCGAATGGTGGCCACGCGCTCCCGCCCGCCCGTCTTGTGCAGGAATTGCGACTCCAGCCTTTTCTCCTCCTCCAGCGCCTGCGTCAAAACTGCTCCACTGGCAGGCTTCTGCTGCGAAGCATATTCTGCTGCAACTCTGCCCGCTCGCGCGCCAAATACCAGACATTCCGGCAGCGAATTCGACCCCAGCCGGTTCGCGCCATTGATGCTCACGCATGCTACTTCGCCGGCGGCGAGCAATCCGCGCAGGGGCGTCACCCCATTGATGTCCGTGCTCACGCCGCCCATCATGTAGTGCACCACCGGTCGCACCGGAACCAGTTCCGTGACCGGATCGATGTTCTGATACTTCAGACACAGTTCGCGCACGAACGGAAGCCGCGCGTTGATCAACTTCTCGCCCAAATGCCGCAGATCAAGGTAGACCACGTGTCCATGCGGCGTCTCGATGGTGCGTCCCTTCTGATGTTCCTTCACGAAGGCCTGCGACAGCCGGTCGCGCGGCCCCAACTCCATCGAGCGCAGCACTGGCTTGGGCTCCGGAGTTCCCAGGTTGTAGTCCTGTAGATATCGATAGCCATCCTTGTTCAGCATGTAGCCGCCTTCGGCGCGCGCGGCTTCCGTGATCAGGATGCCGGTGAACGGCAGTCCGGTCGGATGGTACTGCACGAACTCCATGTCCTTCAGCGGCGTGCCTGCGCGATAGGCCAGCGCCATGCCGTCGCCGTTCTTGATGGCGGCATTCGTGGTGAACGGGAACACGCGGCCGCAGCCGCCGGTGCACAAAATGATCGCCTTCGCCAGGATCGTCTGGATCTTTCCGGACATCAGCTCGATGGCGACCACGCCCTGCACGCGGCCATCGTCCACCAGTAGTTTGGTGACGAACCATTCGTCATAGCGTGTGATGGGCTGATACTTGAGGCTGGTCTGAAACAGGGTGTGCAGCATGTGGAAGCCGGTTTTGTCGGCGGCGAACCAAGTGCGCCGCTTCTTCATGCCGCCAAAGGCGCGCACCGCGATGTGCCCGTCAGGCTCGCGGTTCCATGGACAGCCCCAGTGCTCCAGTTGCAACAGCTCCAGCGGCGCTTCTTTGACAAACGCCTCGACCGCATCCTGGTCGCTGAGCCAGTCGCCGCCCGAGATGGTGTCGTAGGCGTGCTCATCCAGACTGTCGTCCGGTTTGGCCACCCCGGCGGCGCCGCCCTCAGCGGAAACCGTGTGGCTGCGCATGGGATAGACCTTGGAGACGACAGCGATGCTGAGCTTAGGATTGACTTGAGCCGCTGCGATGGCAGCACGCAGTCCCGCGCCTCCACCTCCCACGAGAAGAACGTCGTGCGACGAAGCTTCCATGATCCCCCACTGCGGCTGCGTAGGTCACTAGCCGCCCAACTCGGCCCAAGTCCGCACATTGTCTCGCTAAAGGCGCGCGCGATGCAAATGATTTCTTCCCGCCGGCACACCTAACGTTGTCAAAGACTCCAGTCCGAGTGGCGGAGACTGCGGTTCGCATCGAGCGGATAAGCGTACGATTTCACTTATCTCTCCCGCATCTTCCGTGTAGGATATCAATCAACTACCCTCGTCGCGCCCATGCAAGAGGAAACTGCCAATCGCTCGGCCGAGATTGGTGGCGATATTTCCATCGCCGAGGCGCACCCCCTCGACCTTGCCATCGCGCTGATGTCTCGTTGGTCGAAACTGTTCTCGCGCGGATGGGGCGACGAGTCCCTCATCACCACATTGACCAGCCGCGTTTCGTACCACGATCCTCCGCCTTCCATCTCGGTTACGTGGAGCTCTCGCCGCGAGCGCGGCGGGATCGTGCAGCGCGATGGCGCCTTTCCGTCACCACTTGCCTTGCTTCCTCAAGACGCGAGCACGGCGCATGTCCGCGCCTGGACGCGCGCCGGCAACCGCGCCGCCTGCGTTATCCTGGCGGCCTCGCGTGACGAAGGCTACCAGGTGCGCGAGCGCGTCTTCAGCCCGCTAGTCCGGCGCGGCGTCGACCTCTACTTTATGGAGAACCCGTTCTATGGCCTTCGTCGCACCCGCGGAGGGCCGTCGCTCATCACCGTCAGCGACCACGGGCTGATGGTCCTGGGCATGGTGTGGGAAGCACGCGCCCTGCTGGAGTACCTGCGCACCAGTTACGAGAAGGTTGCTGTCGCCGGCTACAGCATGGGCGGACATATGGCCGCGATCACCGCCGCCGTTTCGCCGTTCCCGCTGGCCTGCGCCGCGATGGCGGCTGGAGCCTCGGGCAGTGCCGTTTATACCCGCGGACTGCTATCGTGGAGCGTGGACTATGCGGCTTTGGGCACAGCGCTTGGCGGCGGCGTTACTCAGAGAGCTGCCGCACGAGAACGGTTGCGGCATCTGTTCACCGTGGCCGATGTCACATGTTTTCCCGCGCCAATGCGTTCCGACGCCGCCGTGATTGCGGGCTGCAAGCGCGACGGTTACGTCCTGCGCAGCGAGACCGAGCGACTGCATCAGCATTGGCCGGGAAGCACGCTGCGCTGGATTCCAGCCGGACACTTCTCCGCGCTGGTCAGCAGCTGTCGCACGCTGTGCGATTGCGTTGCCGATGCAGTTGAAAAATTGTAAAACGCAAGCCTCAGGAAAGGCTGGGTTCCGGCGCGACATTCGACTTACGTTTCGGCGCCGGTTTCAACTGATCTCTGGTGAACTTCCCGCCACAAGTGCTGCAACCCCATTGCACATGGGGAACAGGCAAAGGATTGGAAACGTGTTGCGGTTGCCACGTTCTCGACATTTCGTTATGGCAGATGGGGCACGTCATTGGCCAGACACTTCCTTCTTCGGTTCGTAACCAGGGACAGCTCGCACCAGTCCGGGGCGCTTACATTGCTTCAAATCTGTTCGGTACGGCTCCGTATCAGAGCGGCATCTGCTTGCTGCTGACCGGCAGGATAGTGACCTTGGACACCAGGCTGCTTTCATCCTTGACGCCAAGCACTTTCCTGGCGTGCTGCTTCGCCTTCTCTTCGGTACGAAATCGCTTCGGCTGGCGAGGGGTGTTGCTTCCGGTCAGAAACTCAACTCTATAATAAGTCATATTCTATTGTCTCACTTGGCGGGCCGCAGTGCCCATTATTCGCTGCAATATTGCTGCGAACTTGCTGGATCCTCTCAGAAATGTTCAGCGCTTCTGGGACGCCGATTCCCGAGCCGGGCCCCCGGGCTGTTAGGCATAGGTTATGGCCTGCGTCGGAAGCTTTTGGGGTTGGCCGCACAACTTAAGCTACTGGCGTTGGGCGCACACCAAACCTTGTACTCCTCGCACTTGTGGCGTTCCATTTCGGGAAGCTTTACAAAACTTTACACAGAAATCCTGTGACGCGTTTGCGCCCATTTGCGTTTATTCATGCGGCCCCGGTTGTTCCCGATTCCTCAGCCGTAAGCCACCCTGGCAACAGTAGCTTGCCTGTCAGTGCACGGAAGCCCCGTTGCCGTTTCCGCTGTCGAGCACGATTTTTCCCAACCCGAGGTGAACAGTGCTGGATACTGAATCCGCAGTTAGAATAAACTCGTCTCTGCGACTGGCTACAGCACTTCTGGAGGAGACAAGGCCGATGGGCACAACCGGCATGTGGGTACGAAAAGTCGAGCCCTCTTCCAGCGGCGAGCAGTTGGTGCTGGTAGTGGTGGAGGGCAGCGACCGTCGTACCCTGGTGCTCGATCACTCTCCCTTCACTGTTGGCCGTAAGACCGACCGAGACCTGGTCATTGCTGACCCTCGTGTTTCGCGCGACCACGCACACTTTGTGCGGGAGACGGATGGCGTCTATATCGTTGACCAGAGCAGCCTTCACGGCACGTTTGTCAACGGAGAGAAAGTTACCCGCAAGAAGCTGGGACGCAACGATCGCGTAGAGTTCGGCGCCCAAGGCGCAGCCTATGTCGTGTTCAGTCCGGACCGCTCACCCTCCAGCGCGGCGCAGCAGTTCCTGAGCCAGTTCTCCACCTGGAAGCCGGCCAGTGGAGCGGGCTCCGACCTGGAGATGCTGAATGTTTTCCTCGAGGCGGCGCGCAAGCTGAACACCAGCGGCGTACTGGATGACGTTCTGCAAACTCTGCTGGAAGCGGCGTTGCGATTGACTCACGCGGAGAGAGGGTTCGTTTTCCTGCGCCAGCCTGATGGCGAGTTGCGGTTGGCGGCCGGACGCGACAAGGCCGGTGAAAAAATCACCGACGACAGTACCATTTCCCGTTCCGTGCTGCGCGATGCGGCCAAGAGCGCCTCCGAGTTCCTGGTTACCGATACCGACGACTCCGGCAAACTCGTCGGCCGCCAGAGCGTGGTCGCCCATAACCTGCACAGCGTAATCTGTATTCCCCTGCGCAAGACCGTCATTCAGGACAAAGCCAGGGAAGAGGGTCAGGCAGCGGACTCCAACGTGCTGGGAGTCCTGTACCTTGACGCCCATTTCCTGTCGGGGAAGCTGTCCTCCGTCAGCCATGACATCCTGCGAACGGTAGCCAACGGCGCGGCTGCGCTGGTGGAGAATGCTGCTCTGGTGCAGGCCGACGAGGCGGCCAAGCGTTACCGGCAGGAACTGGCGATTGCCGCCGAGATACAGCAGGGTTTGATGAAGGTGACGGTGCCCGATGTGCCCTTCGCTAAGGTCAACGCCGTCAGCTACGCCTGCAAGGACATCGGCGGAGATTTCTTCGACTTGGTGTACACGGCCGGCGGGCTATCGCTCATCGTCGCCGATGTTTCCGGCAAGGGAGTTTCGGCGGCGGTGGTGGCTTCCATCCTGCAGGGAATGTTGTACTCGCAGTTGGCCCGGGACTCGGCGTTGCCGGACATGATTGCTGCCGTGAACCGCTTCTTGTGCGAGAAGGTAGGAGGCCAGAAGTATGCCACGCTGGTAGTCGCCCGTCTGCTGGAGAGCGGCGAGCTGGAGTTGATTAACTGCGGACACGTGCCGCCGCTGCTGGTTTCCGGGGACGCCATCACTAAGCTGGAGGAAGGTAATCTGCCGGTGGGCCTGGTTCCCGGCGTCGAGTTCCACGCCGCTCGCTTGCAGTTGAAACCCGGTGACCGACTGCTGCTGGTGACTGACGGCGTCACCGAAGCCGAAGACGCGGAGGGCGAGTTCTTCGGTACCGAGCGTTTGGAGGAGTGCTGCCGTGATGGGTTTGCGGCCATCGAGAAGGCAGTAACCAGGTTTCGTGGCGAGACGCCGTTAACCGACGATTGCACGATCACCGAGATGGTCTACAACGGATCCGGCGGAAATCTTGCCTAGCCTCGACGTAAGCCCCTTCTAATCAAACTGGTCATCCCCTTGCACTGAGAGCTTTTGCGCGCTTCGGCGTCTGTGCGGCGGCCAGGCCGCGGCATGCCGGTGGTGAGCGCCGGGGGAAGCCTGTGTCCGCAGCCAGCGATGGCATGGAAGAAATCGTCAAGGAATTCCTGGCGGAAACTGCCGAAGGACTCGACGTGCTCGACCGCCATCTGGTTGAACTGGAGCATGACCCCAACCGGCGCGAGAAGCTGGCAGAAATCTTCCGGGCGGTTCACACCCTGAAGGGCAGCAGCGGCATGTTGGGTTATCTCCAGTTGGAGTCGGTGGCGCATGCCGGCGAAAGCCTGCTGGGGGCTTTGCGGGATGAGAAGCTGGCACTGAATCAGGCCACGATCAGCGGATTGCTGGCTATGGTGGACGAGCTGCGGCGATTGCTGCGCGTCATCGAGCAGACCGGGAGCGAAGGAACCGGCGACGACTACGAGCGGATCGTGTGCGCGTTGCAACAACTTCTCCAGGACCCGCCTGAGCAGCCCCCAGAGCGGACCGTGCTCCCCGACGTGTCCGCCGGTGAGAGCCAGAAAACCGCCGCCGCCGCCACCATTCGGGTGAAGGTCGGTCTGCTCGACCAGCTGATGGACCTTGCCGGCGAGCTGGTGCTGGCCCGCAATCAAGTCCTGCGGTTCAGCGCAGCTCAGAACGACAGTGCCGGCCTGCGGGCCGTGCAGCGGCTGAAGCGAGTTACCACCGAGCTGCAGGACGCGGTGATGAAGACGCGCCTGCAACCTATCGGCAGCGTGTGGAACAAGTTTCCGCGGGTGGCGCGCGACCTGGCGCTGGCTTGCGGTAAGCAGGTCAGGGTCGAGATGCATGGCTCGGAGCCGGAGTTAGACCGCGGAATATTGGAGGCCATCCAGGACCCGTTGACCCACATCCTGCGCAACGCCATTGCCCACGGCATAGAGACTCCTAAGCAACGGGTCGCGGCGGGGAAGGCGCCAACCGGTCGTCTATGCTTGAGCGCATTTCATCGCGAAGGTCAGGTCCACATCGAAATTTCCGATGATGGCGCCGGCATCAACCTGGAACGGGTGCGGCAAAGAGCCCTGCAACGGGGAGTGGTCACGCCGGAACAGGCGAGGAGAATGGGCGAGCGTGAAATCGCGAACCTGGTTTTCCTTCCTGGATTTTCCACCGCTGAGACGCTGACCAATGTCTGCGGCCGCGGCGTTGGACTCGACGTCGTCCGCGCCAACATCCAGAGAATTGGCGGCACAGTGGACGTCGAAAGCGCTATGGGAAAGGGAACCGATTTGCGCTTCACGATCCCATTGACACTGGCCATTGTTCCGGTGGTTATCGTTAGCAGCTCGGGACAGCGGTTCGCGATTCCCCAAGCCAATCTGATCGAGGTGGCGCGCCTCCCGGGAGCTGGCTCGATGGAAGCGGTCTGCGGTGCGCCGGTTTACCGCGTGCGGGACAGGTTGCTGCCGCTGTGCTTTTTGCAGCGAGAGTTGGGCCTCGCATCCGGCGACGCGGCTGACCTGCACGTGGTGGTGGTCGAGATCGGCGGAGGCCAGTTCGGGCTGGTGGTGGATGCGATCCAGGACACCGAGGAGATTGTGGTGAAGCCGCTGGGAGAGCCCCTGCAGGCCCTCGCCTGCTACGCCGGGGCTGCGGTCCTCGGTGACGGGCGAGTGGTACTTGTTCTGGATGTAACCGGTTTGGCGCGTATGGCGGGGATCGCTGCCGTGCCGCATAAAAAGCCGCCAGACGACATGGTTGAAGTCAAGAGCGCAGGGCTTGGGATGGACCAGAAATGGCTGGTCTTTCGCAGCACTGCCGGATCACGATTTGCATTGCCGCTGTCGGCGGTGGCGCGGCTGGAAGAAGTCCCCGCCGAGAGCATCGAGCATTCCGCGGGACACGAAGTCATCCAGCATGGCGGTGAGGTCCTGCCCCTGCTTCATGTTTCGAGGCTCTTTCAAGAACCCGAGCAGGCGCGAAAGTTGCTCCCAGTGGCCGTGATTCGCGATTCCACAAATAGCGCTGCTCTGGTGCTCGACTGGATTGAGGACATCGTGGAGGAGACGGTGGAGGTGCGCCGCGACGAGAGCACCGATCTGCTGGCGGGGACGGCGGTGATCCGGCAACGTGTTGCCGACGTGCTGAACCTCAAGAACGTGCTGGCGTGCGCCGGCGGGCATCCGAGCGCGACAGGCACCGGCGGAGCCGTCTGATGGCAAGCAATTGCTGTCTGTGCACATTCCGGCTCCGCCATCTCTGGTTTGGCATTGCTGTCGAGAAGGTGCAAGAGGTGAGCTGGACCCCGATCCTCACTCCGGTTCCCTTGGCATTGCCCAGCGTGGCGGGACTGGTCAACTTGCGGGGACAGATTATTACCGCATTTGATCTGTGCCGCCGCCTCGACTTCCCGCAGACAGCGGTCGCGGTCTGGCCGGCAATGGTGGTGGTGCGCAACGAAAGCGTGCAGCTGGCATTGCTGGTGGATGAGATAGGCGAAGTCGTCGAGCCGTCGGACGACGTATTCGAAGCGGCCCCGTCGAACCTGCGGGGCAAGTGCCGGGAGCTGCTGCCCAGAGTGTGCAAGTTCCCCGGGCGTCTGCTGCCGGTGCTGGATCTTGACAGAATTCTGCAAAGGTACGAGCCGGCCGAGTCCGGAAGTCTTGAAGGAGATGCAAGCATTACGCCGATGGAGCTTGCAGGAGTGAGATGTCGGCATCCCTGTAAGTGTGGCGTTCAACCGCAATCCATAGGGCTTGGCGCCGGCGCCGCAGGAAAGCGCGCAGATGAACTGGTTTCGCAATCTCAGGATAGTTAACAAATTGCTTCTCACCTTTGCCGCCAGCGGAGTGATGGGAGGAGCGATTTTCATTTGCGGGGTGGTCACCATTCGAGCGATGGCTGGCAGCAACGCCGCGCTCTACGAGCACGGCGCCCGCTCCCTGGACCAGGTGACCAACCTGTCCACTGCCTACCAGCAAGTGCTGGTAACCTTGCGCGACGTTGCGCGCAGCGGCAATTCCGAGGCCATGCGGCAGCAGGTGGAATTGCGCAAAGCCTGCTCCAGCCTGGTAGGACAGAGCCTGGATGCGCTGGAGTCAACGGTCAACTCGACGGCAGGCCGGCAATTGATAGCGGAGTTTCGCAGCAATCGAGTGGCGCTAACGGCTGAGATCGACCGCTTCGAAAAGCTGTCCTTGTCGGGAAACCGTGAGCAGGCCGGGGAGTTGCTTGACCGTGGGGAACTGAAGCGCCTGGCCGACACCCAGGTGGACCTGATCCATCGCATCTCGACGGAGGTCACAGCCGCCGCGAAACTAACCAAGGATCAGGCCCAGGCGGTGACCGCCAGCAGCTACGTCCTGATGATTGCATTTGCCATTCTGGGCACGATGATGGAAGGGGCGCTTATCTGGCTCATGGTGGCGACTCTCGGGGGAGCAGTAGGAGAATTGCGCCGTGCAGCACACCGGCTGGCGGTGGGCGACCCGGACGTGCACATTGCGGTGGACTCTTGTGACGAACTGGGGGCCTTGGCGAGGTCCTTCCGTCGGGTGGCGGCAATGTACGAAGACCGGGCCTGCGTCACCCAGCGCATTGCGGCGGGAGACATGGACGTCAGCGTGGAGGTTGCCTCAGAACGCGATGTGTTGGGCAAGAGCCTGCAACTGTGTGTAAGCAACGTGAAGTCGCTGGTGCAGGACGCGGCCATGCTGGAGGAAGCGGCGAGGACCGGCAAGCTCGACGTAAGGGCTGACGCAGGCCGCTATCTTGGCAGTTTCCGCGCGGTGATTGAGGGTCTGAACGGCACATTTGAAGAGCTGCGTAAGCCCCTGAGCGTAGCTACTCATGTGCTGAACAAACTGAGCAAGGGCGAGTTTCCGTGGGCGATTCGCGAGGAATATCAGGGCGATTACCAGATGTTGAAGGAAAGTGCCAACCGCCAAATCGAAATGATTACCCAGCGCCAGGCGGATGTCGAAGCTTTGCTCCAGGCTGGCATCGAGGGACGGCTGGGGGTTCGTGCCGACCTCAGCAAGTATGAGGGCAGGAACCGCAAGCTCTTCGAGAAGATCAACCAGATGCTGGACGCCACCTTGCTGCCCATGGCGGAGGGCATCCGGGTACTGCGCCAGATTTGCTCTGGCAACTTGGGCGAGCGGGTGGAGATCGAGTGCCAGGGTGACCATCAGAAGATGAAGAACGCCATCAACGGCGTGCATGACTGGCTGAAAGGTCTGGTCGATTACGTGACTCGCATCGCCAACGGGGATATGAGCGCCCGCATGCAGAGAGCGTCGGAGCAGGATCAGATCCACGAGTGGCTGGTGCTGCTCAAGAGCAACATCGTCCAGTTGCAGGATGAATTGGGACGTCTGATTCTGGCGGCGAAACAGGGTGACTTGTTGAGCCGGGGAGATCCCAGCCAGTTCAACGGCGCCTATGCGGAATTGATGAGATCGGCGAATGAGATGCTGGAGGTTTTTCGCTCGACCATGGAGCGCGTGGCGCGGATGATCGGACCGCTTTCGCAAGCCGCGGCCGAGCTGGGGCGCATTGCGCAGGAGATCAGCCGCAATACCGGCCACACTGCGAACCAGGCCAATGTGGTTTCAGCGGGCTCGGAGCAGGTGAGCCGGAACATTCAGACCGTGGCAACGGCGGCAGACGAAATGGGCGCCAGCATCAGAGAGATTGCCAGAAACACCGCGGAAGCCTCGAAGGTCGCGACCGCCGCAGTGCAATCTGCGGAGTCCACAAACCTGACCATCGCCAAGCTAGGGCAGAGCAGCGCCGAGATTGGCCAGGTGATTAAAGTGATCACTTCCATCGCGCAACAGACTAATCTGCTGGCGCTGAATGCCACCATCGAGGCGGCGCGGGCAGGCGACGCCGGAAAAGGCTTTGCGGTGGTCGCCAACGAGGTAAAGGAGTTGGCCAGGGAGACCGCACGAGCGACTGAGGACATCAGTAAAAAGATTGAGAGCATCCAGGCGGATAGCAGCGGGGCGGTGACGGCCATTGGAGAGATAGGTTCGGTAATCGGGCGGATCAGCGATATCCAGAACAATGTGGCCAGCGCGGTGGAAGAGCAGAGCCTCACGACGGGCGAGATCACACGCAATCTCGCAGAAGCTGCCAAAGGCGGCGTGGCCATCAGCAAGAGCATTGCCGCCGTAGCTGAGGCCGCGCGCTCCGGAGCGACCGGAGTGGTGGAAACGCAAAAGTCTGCCGAAGTGGTCGAGCGTATGGCAGAGGAGTTGCACGAACTGCTGGCGCGCTTCCGGTATGAAGCCAAGGAGCTAGCGATTGGTGCAAGGAGTTAACGCTTACCACTGCCAAATGCCAACTGCTAACTGCTACGTGCTAAATCGTGCTAGTCCGCATTCCACTTTCAGGCCGATGGGCGCAAGAGGCCTTTGCCGTCTGGTGGCTCTGTGGTGTAATAGAGCAGTCGCTTCGCATTTCGAACTAACGATGGCCATTCCATTTTTGTCGCTCCGCAATTTTGCATTTCCTAGCCGAAGAGCGCCGGAAATTGCGCCACGCTGCTGGCGTGCTAGCCTCCTTAACGTGGCAGTGCTGGTTGCGGTCTCGTGGATTGCCGTCCTCCCCGGGTACGCATTGACCCCAGATTCGACCACCAAGAAAACCACCAGCTACAAGACAGCGCAGGTGGCGGGCATGAGCCACAAGACACCTCAGGGTGCGAGCACGACTCACAGGAGCGTCAGGACTGTAAGCGCGACCCACAAGACGGCCCACTACGCCGCTCTTCCTTCCAACTTTCACTGGCGCATAAGGCAATGGAACCCGATCTTCCCCGGTTCGCACGAACTGCTGGTCCAGCAAAACCAGGAACTGGACCGCACGCAATCGTTCCGGGTGATAAACGATGTGGACCTTATCCAGCATGAGCTTTCCCAAGACCTGGTTCCGGTCAATGAGACCGAAGCGCTGAAGCTAGCCGACAATCTGGAAGGAAACCGGAAATACTGCCGTCCTGCAACCCGCGATTTCCTGCAGGATTTCAGCCAGGCGTTTTACGAGCAATTCCACGCTCCGCTGACGGTCAACTCCCTGGTCCGCACCATGGAACAGCAGCACCGGTTGCGGTACCATAACCGCTTTGCCGCTCCGGAGGCGGGCGATACGCAATCGACCCACCTGGCAGGCGTGGCCTTCGACCTCTCGCGTCGCGGTCTGACCCCGGTGCAGTACGCCTGGATCACGAACTACCTCCTTCCGTTAAAGGAAGCGGGCATGGTCGATCCCATCGAAGAACGGCAACCGGTCCTGCACGTTGTCGTGTATGACCGATACAGCGACCGCTCGGATGGAGTGTCGCGGTTCTCGGAAGCTAACGAACCAACCGAGACGACGGTATTCGACAGCGCGGGCGGGACCCAACCCTGAAGCCGGTTTCTAGCTTCAAGTTCCCAGTTCCAAGTTCAAATTGAGCATTGCGCTGCAAGACAGCAGCAGCCCTGCAATTTCCCGGTCTCTACTGGAAACTGGAACCTTGAAACTGTCTCGTCTTCTGCTAAAGGGCTACTGCTCAACGGACGATAGAGGCCATAGAGGTCCTATGGCTGGGCGGGCCCTGCTCTGGCGGCGCTGATGAATCCCATTCGCGTGTTGGTGGTAGAGCCCTGAAGATAGCGCCTGCAACTTTCGAGTATCTGGCGCGTCTGGTATCTGACCAGTCGTCCATCGTGCTCGATCCCAGCCGCGACTACGTAATCGAGAGCCGTTTGACGCCGCTCCTGTTCCAGGAGGGTATGAACAGCCTCGAAGACCTCACTTGTGTCTTACGCAGCGATCGTTTCAGCCCGCTGCATCGCAGAGTTGTCGATGCCATTACCAATAACGAGACATGGTTTTTCCGCGATGGCTATCCTTTCGATGCGTTGAAAGAAGTGGTGTTGCCCGACCTGCTCGCTCAGCGAGAGCAGCAGCGAGCTTTAAGCATTTGGAGCGCGGGATCATCGACCGGGCAGGAGATTTACAGCATAGCGATGCTGCTCTGCGAGAATTTCCCGCGCTTGTTGAGCTGGGAGCTGTACCTGCTGGGGACCGATATATCCGATGCGGTCCTGGCGCGGGCCATCAAAGGGCGCTACAGCCAGTGGGAGGTGAACCGAGGATTGCCTGCTGGAATGCTGGCAAAATATTTTGATCCCGTTGGTTGCGAGTGGCAATTGAACCAGGCGATTCGCCAGATGGTGTCGTTCCAGTTTCTGAATCTCTCCGGTCCATGGCCACCCATGAAAGCCTTTGACATTGTGCTCCTGCGCAACGTGCTCATCTATCTTTCAGCCGAGTCACGCAAAGCCATCTTCCACAAAGTGCGTCAAGTGCTTCGCCCGGAGGGCTACCTATTCCTGGGTTCGGCCGAAACCACCTTGAACATCGATAGCAAATACCATCGAACCCCATACCACGATTCGTTCTACTATCGGCCAAAGTCCTGAGAAGCAGTTTCGAGTTTCAAGTTTCAGGTTTCGAGTCGTCTTGTGCTTGAAACTCGAAACCCGAAACTTTTTTTCTCATTTCAAGGCCATCACCAGCAATTTTCGCTCCGTCATGTCTTCAATCGAATAGCGCAGTCCCTCGCGGCCCAGGCCTGAATCCTTTACGCCGCCATAGGGCATCTGGTCCACGCGGAAGCTGGGCACGTCGCCGACGATCACGCCGCCGACTTCCAAGTCCTCGAACGCCGTCTCGATGCGTACCGCATCGCGGGTGAAGACGCCCGCCTGCAGCCCGTATGGCGAGTCGTTCACCTGGCGCACCGCTTCCGAAAATTCGTCATAGGGTTCGACCGTCACCACCGGGCCGAAAACTTCTGCGCAGTTCACGCGCATGCTGGGTGATGTGCCAGTAAGGACCGCCGGTTCGACAACCGCGCCTTTGCGGGCGCCACCACACAATAGTCTTGCCCCTCCTTTGAGCGCCTCTTCGATCCATTCGCTGACCCGGACTGCATCCTGCTCTCGAATAAGCGGCGGAACGTCAGTGTCCTCCTCCATGGGGTCGCCCACCTTCAACTTGCTGACACCGTCCAGCAGCAGGCCAGTGAACTTCTCAAACGCGGGTTGGTGAACCAGAATGCGTTGGACCGAGATGCAGGTCTGCCCGGCGTAGGAAAACCCGCCTGCCACGCAACGGTGGGCCGCGTGTGCCAGGTCTGCATCGCTGTGAATGATCACTGCGGCATTGCCACCCAGTTCCAACGTCACCCGCTTCTTGCCGGCCTTTGATTTCAATTGCCATCCCACGGGCGCGCTGCCGGTGAAAGTCAGTAGTTTGATGCGGTCATCGGTGACCAACAGAGCCGCGTTTTCATTGGACAGCGGCACCACCGCGAATGCGCCCTCCGGCCAACCCGATTCGTGCACAATTTCGGCCAGCAGAAGGGACGAAACCGGCGTCTGCGGCGCCGGCTTCAGAATCAGCGGGCATCCGGCAGCGATGGCGGGCGCAACTTTGTGGGCCACCAGGTTCAGCGGAAAATTAAACGGCGTAATAGCGAAAACCGGTCCGAGAGGGAGGCGCCGCAGCAGGCCCCAGCGACCGGCCGTGGATTCCAGCGTGTCCAGCGGAATGTATTCTCCGTAAATCCGCGTGCTTTCTTCGGCGGCGACATAGAAGGTGTTGACGGCGCGGTCCACTTCGATGCGAGCCGTCCTGATGGGCTTGCCGGCCTCCTGGCAGATGGTTTGCGCAAACTCCTTGCGACGCGCAATGATGCCGTCGGCGATCTTGCGCAGAATAACGGCGCGCTGGTAGGACGGCAATTTGCGTGTGACCGCAAAGGCGCGAACCGCGGACTCGATGGCAACCTCGACATCGTCTCGCTCCGCTTCATAAACGACGGCCACCGCTCTGCGGTCATAGGGTGACGTCACTACGACGTCGCGGCCATGTGTGACCCAGTCGCCGTTGAGATAGAACCCAAAGCTACGCGTCGGTATCGCAGTCGTGTGCCCCATAAGTCACCTCTGTCTAATTTGGATGTCATTGGCCATGATGGCGCATTGAGCGTGGGGAATTCAATGGTGTTCACACCGTGCTCAAACATGTTGAACCTCCGGAGTGATGTCACGCTCCCCCGCCAGCGAGTC
The DNA here is from genome assembly GCA_963823635.1 of uncultured Acidobacteriaceae bacterium. Lineage (GTDB taxonomy): Bacteria > Acidobacteriota > Terriglobia > Terriglobales > Acidobacteriaceae > Bog-257. The sequence goes on from CAWGMV010000019.1 coordinate 37,766, forward strand.
CGTTGGTTTCGGAACCTCGAGCTCCAAGCGCTATCAGAACGCATTCGGATCGCGACTTACAGGTCGTCATCGGCACCTTTGTGACATGCCTACCTTCCTCCTTAGTATTTGCTTGACTTGCACCATCGGCTGGAGGAAAGTGCTACAAATGAGTTACGGGACTGTTACAGTGAGTTACGGGACTGTTACAGCAGTAGAATCCAGCATGTCAGGGTGGGGGTAAGGGTGCGCCGGGCAAATTCCGCCGTAGCAATGGCTTTCCTATTGGCAGTGGCGGTCTTCGCCAGCGAGGCAACGCAGGCCCAGACATTAACCGTGCTGCACAACTTTACCAACGGGCAGGACGGGGGTAGCCCGTTTGCCGGCCTGACCATGGACAAAGCAGGAAGTCTATACGGCACGACGGCTTACGGCGGAGCCGGTCACGGGACCGTCTTCAAACTTGTATTTAAGAATTCCCACTGGATCTTCGAGCCGCTTTACAGTTTTGTTGGTGGCAGTGACGGCGCTAACCCTCAAGCCAGAGTGATTATCGGGCCGGACGGAGCCTTCTATGGCACAACCCAGTATGGTGGCAGTGGCTACGGCACGGTATTTAGAGTCGCGCCGGGACCGTCAGCTTGCAAGACCGCGCTGTGTGCCTGGAAGGAAACCGTACTCTACAGCTTTACCGGAGGGGCGGATGGAGCCAATCCGCTTTCCGAGATCGTCTTCGACCAGGCAGGCAACCTGTACGGTACGACGCTGCTGGGTGGCACGGGGACTTGTAATACCAGTTACACATGCGGTGTGGTTTACGAGTTGACCAAGTCGAATGGCTCGTGGACCGAGAGCATCCTCTACAGTTTCACGGGAGGAAACGACGGCGGAGCTTCCGCCGCTGGCCTGATCTTCGACGGTAACGGCAACCTGTATGGGACGACGTCCGTAGGCGGCCTTTATAACGGGGGCACCGTTTTCCAGTTGATCAGGGCCGGATCCGGCTGGACAGAAAATGTTCTTTACAGCTTTGACGTAAACGACGGTTTTCAACCTGCGGCCGGCGTGGTTCTTGACGCGTCGGGCAATATCTACGGCACCACGGTGAATGGCGGCGTCGCAGGTACCGGAGTCGCATTCGAGCTGACGTCTGCAAACGGCATTTGGGTGGAAACCAAGCTCTACAGTTTTGGAACGCAGGGCGACGGTTTCTTTCCTTATAGCAGGCTCGCAATGGATGCAAATGGCAATGTGTACGGCACCACTTCCCACGGTGGTCCAGACAACGTGGGTGACATCTTCCAATTAACGCCATCCCAAGGCGGCTGGAGCGGAACTGCGCTGCACAACTTTACCGGCGGCAGCGACGGGGCAAATCCGTACAGCGGTTTGATATTTGACGCGCAGGGTAATCTTTACGGCACCGCTGACGCCGGCGGTGCAAGCGGCTTCGGCGTCGTTTTCGAAATGACGCCGTAAAGCCGCTGATCGGTTCGTGGTCGGCTGGCGATTGTGAACCGTTGTTAGTTGCCAGTTACCGGCCTTCTTTCCGGAATGCTGAAGTCCACCGGGGGCTTGATGTTGTACGTTTTCGCGAAGTTCGTCTGGTTGAGTGAGAAACTGAGACGCCCGCGCGAATCAATGAACACCAGCGGACTGCCGACAGGGACATCACCGAAAGTCCTCACAAATGGAATGTCGAATTCACGCGCGCCGAGCGTGAGGTGCAGCGTGTCGCCGAATTTGTAACCCAGCTTGGCGAACTCTTCCCGGCTGACATTCGTGATGAGATTGCCGAATGGCCCGTCGGTGCCGATGACCTGCCCTCGCAACATGCCATTGATAATCGCGGGTTCTGTCAGCGACAAACGCACCAGGTCGCTGACCGGCATTTCCGGGCCGACGTCGGTCCAGTTCTGGCCGCGCGCCAGGTGCGCGCCGACGGGCGAAAAAATATCCCGGCCGTGGAAGGTGGAGGAAATAGCATCGCCGAGCATCCACCTGGGATTCGTGATGACACGCGCTGCTTCGATACCTTCATGGTTCTGCACGTAAGTAAGCAGCCCATTGTCGGGTAGCACGTAATAATTTCCCTTCTTTGATTTCGCCACAATGGCCTTCCGCGAGGTGCCGACCGTTGGGTCGATGACCACCACGAACACCGTGCCCAGTGGAACATAGTTGCTCATCCCTTCGAGGTAGCGGGCCCCATCGAGAATGGAGAAGGGCGTGACGTCATGGCTGATGTCGAGCATGCGGACCGTGGGGTCGATGTTGTACATGACCTGCTTGCAGATGGCGACGGAATCATCTACCAGCCCAAAATCAGTCATGAAAGCGATTTGGTTGGGCTGACCGGGGATGGAGGACTGGGCCGCCAGCGTAATAGAGGAGCAGAGCAACAGCAGTGATAGAAGGCGCGATTTCAAGGCCGGCATAGAACACCTCGATGGTGTGGCAGGAGATTATATGCTGCGGAATCATGGGCCAATTGGGTGGCAAGCTTCAATAGGGCATCCGTGCTGGGGAGTGGAATAGAATCGCTTCAGCAATGACAAAGCAGTGCACCATCTTTCACGTTGACATGGACGCCTTCTTCGTCTCAGTGGAGGAGTTGTTCGATCCGTCGCTGAAAGGGAAGGCGGTGGTGGTTGGCGGGCAGCGTAATGAGCGTGGTGTGGTGTCGGCGGCGTCTTACGAAGCGCGGAAGTTCGGTGTGCATTCGGCCATGCCGCTGCGGACCGCGGCCAAGATGTGTCCTCACGCGGTTTTCGTGGATGGGCATCCGGAGCGATATCGTCAGTACTCGACGAAGGTTTACGAAGTGCTGAACCGCTTCTCGCCCAAGCTGGAGATGGTTTCGATTGACGAGGCTTATGTTGACATGACCGGCACGGAGCGGCTGCATGGTCCTGCTCTGAGGGCGGCTCACGCGCTGCACGCTGCGATGAAGGAGCGAACACAGTTGAATTGCTCGATCGGGATCGGCGCCTCGCGGCTGATGGCCAAGATTTGCTCGGACCAGGCCAAGCCGAATGGCGTGTTGTGGGTGCTGCCGGGCGCCGAGATGAAATTTCTCGGGCCGCTCGATGTGCGCAAAATCCCTGGCGTGGGAAAGGTGATGGAAAAGCGGCTCCAGGAGCAGGGCATTCGTAAAGTTGGCGACCTGGCGGAGCGCGACGAGCGCTGGCTGGAGCAGAACTTCGGTGCGCTAGGGCTGGCGCTGTCGGGAAAGGCACGCGGGCTGGACGCAGGCGCGTGGTTCGATAATGACATTGGCGAGGACGTGGCAGCGCGTTCCATCAGCCACGAACACACGTTCTCGCACGACACCAGCGACCGCCAGAAGCTGGAGGCGATACTGGCACGTTTGACTGAGATGGTGTGCCGGCGGTTGCGCGAACAGAAGCTGCACGCTCGCACCCTGCAACTGAAGCTGCGCTATACCGATTTCCGGACGATCACTCGCGCGCGTACTTTGGAGCAGCCGACCTCTGTGGATGCGGAGGTGCTTTCCACCATTCGCGAACTGTTTCGCACGAATTGGAATGGCGATGCAGTGCGGCTGCTGGGTGTGCAAGCTTCGCACTTAGATGACGAGAGCGAGCAACTCGAACTGCCAGGCGCCCCGGCGCATAAGAAGTGGAACCAGGCGCTGTCAGCGGCCGACCGGCTGCGCGATCGGTTTGGGGAGGATGCCGTCTCACTCGCCAGTGGGATGAAGGCGCGATTCCGCGAGCGCACGCACGAAAATCCAGTGGGGCTGCCGGGTAAGAAACTAAGCTCGTGATTTCCAAGGGCGCTGGAGAAATCAGAAAGAAGCACGTCCTCTTCGACAAGCTCAGGGCAGGCCGTTAACTCGTCGGCCGCCCGCTGCGCGGGCGAATTCCTCCCGGATGACAGCCGTGATATTTGTGACTTGGGCGAACATCGCATGCGGTCACGCGTCACAGACAGATGTGACAAGCCCGTCTAAGCTGATGCTGAGGTCGGCATGTGTCTGGCTATTCCAGGGAAGATCCTGACCATCGAGGGTGAGGATTTTGCGCGTAGCGCCCGAGTCAGCTTTGCTGGAATCGTGAGAGAAGTCAGCCTGGCTTATGTCCCCGAAGCCACCGTTGGCGACTACGTTATTGTGCACGTCGGCTTTGCCATCAGTCTGGTTGATGAAGTCGAAGCGATGCGTACTTTCGAAGACTTAAGACAGATGGGCGCGATTGACGAGTCTAACCCTCCGGCCGGGCAATGACACGCGGTCGTTTCCAACTGACAACTGGACACTGATCACTGGTAACTGAATCTACGCGCCTACCAGTCGCTCGAGAACGGCCTTGTTCCGAACGGTGAGGGTAGAGCCTTTGAGAACCGCGATCTGGCGCTTGCGGAAGTCGGCCAGCACACGAGTGACAGTCTCGCGTGAGGTGCCGATGATCTGTGCGATCTCTTCGTGAGTGAGAGCCAGCTTCACTTTGGGTTCCGCCTGCTGCGGACTTGACGAAGTCCACTCCAGCAATAGCCGCGCCAGCCGTTCGGGGGCCGAATGCGACAAGCCGAGGCTGCGGATCTGCTGGTAAGCGGTCTGGCAGTCCTTGCTGAGATGCTGCGCTGCCTTCAGGCAGGCGTCACCGTGATTTTGCAGGAACTTGAGGAAGTCGTCGCGCTTGACGAAGTTCAGTTGGCAAGGCTGACCGGTCTCGGCGGTGATTTCATACGGCGTGCCCGAAACCGTGGCGTGCATGCCCAGTACTTCCCCCGGCTGCGCGATCTTCAAGATGAGAGTTTTGCCTTCCGCCGAAGTGGTGGAGAGCTTGACACGACCTTTGCACAGCATGTAAATCCCGCGCGGCGCCTGACCTTCTACAAACAGCACGGCACCAGCCGGATACGAAGCGGTGTACTTGATGTGATCGAAAGCTTCGAGCGACGCTTTTGGAAGGGAGCAAAAAAAGCTGTCGGTTCTAAGTTTGCAGATCAGACAATTTTCTACAAGTTCGAAGCCGTAAGGCGCTCCCACGCTTTCTCCTCCGACAGACTTATTATGTTAACACCATATAGATGTCTGCAAGCGGAGTTTGGGCTCGCAGGCGCCTCCCTGGGCATACCCCTTTGGTAGCAGGCGGCAAAACTGCCGGCCTGCCGTTCCAGCAATAACCCGCGCCAAGGTGACGAACATCACAAGCACACGTATTCCAGGTCACAGACCTCGGCCCGCGCGGCGAAGGAAAATCCCGCCCACAACGGCTCAATCAGGCGGGAGGCGAAGGTCCAATACTCTAGCTTGCGGGGCCTGATCGGCGAACCCAAGTTCACGGTTAGGAGGCTGGGATTCTGAGTTTCAGCTTGCGACGGCGCACCGGCAGTCTGAGGAATAGACCACTCTCCTCTACCCCAAATCGCTTCCCGCCGAGAGTTATTGGCCGTTCTGATCTTGCCCAGGTCAAGCAGGGGTGTTACGCAGCGTACGTTCGTGAGGAGGTCGAGTTTGTGATGGCTAATGAACCCCGGAACAGCTGGCGCATACCTCGCACAATTCCCTAAGTCGTCGACGTGCAATTTTATTGCTCAAGTGAAACCGCGGTGTTAACGTTCTTGCTCGTTAGGAAGGGAGAAATAAGATGGCAACAGCAACAACAGGAAGCGCTAAGTCGGTTGAGATTGGCAGCGTCGGGTTGAGCCGTTGGTGGCGTGTCATCGGCGGGATGTCCATGAATCTCGCGCTGGGCACGCTATACGCATGGAGCGTTTTCGTCGCGCCCTTGGAGAAGGAGTTTCATTGGAAGCGCGCCGACACCTCAACCATCTTCACTATCGCCGTCGCGGTCTTCGCTTTGACGTTTATTGTCGCCGGACGGCTTCAGGACAAGTTCGGCCCCTTCTGGATTTCGCTTACCGGCGGGGTTCTGGTGAGCTTGGGCTTCTTCCTCTGCGCCTATACCAGCAGCCTCAATTACCTCTTTATCTGTTTCGGAGTGATTGGGGGCTTGGGTAATGGTTTCGGTTATTCCACGCCGATTCCGGTCATGTCCAAATGGTTTCCCGACAAGCGCGGTCTCGCAGTGGGACTAGCGGTCGGCGGATATGGAGCCGGATCGGCCATTTTCGGCCCCTTGTCCGCCAGCTACCTGATCCCAAACTTCGGCTGGCGCACCACCTTCCAAATCCTGGGTGCGATCTTCCTGGTCATGACCGTGATCGGCGCCTTCCTGCTGAAAAATCCTCCTGCCGGCTTTAGGCCTGCTGGCTGGACGGCCGCTCCGAGCTCTAAATCCGCTGCGACTACTTATGACTTTTCCCCGGGCGAAACGCTGCGCACCCCGACCTTCTACTTCATGTGGATTGCCTATGCCCTCGGTTGCACCGCAGGTCTGATGGTGATCAGCCAATTGGTGCCTTTCGCCAAGAGCGTCGGTATCCCCAGCACTATGCTGGCTTCTCTCGGTCTGGTAGTGGGCGCGGTCGGCAATGCCTCGGGACGTATTCTGTCCGGCTGGATGTCGGACCACCTGGGCCGCATCAACGTCTTGCGCCTGATGATCGGCATCTCCATGGTGGCTATGCCCATTCTTTATGCCGTGGGCGGCAACGTCGTTGGCCTTTTCGTCATGCTGTTCATTGTGTACTGGTGCTATGGCACGCAGTTATCCGTAAACGGCGCTGCCGCGGCCGATTTCTGGGGCACAAAGAACGCCGGAATCAACTACGGGATGCTGTTTACCGCGTGGGGCGTGGCTGGCCTTCTCGGCGGGCGCATCGGCGGCAAGCTGTTTGACAAGTATCACAACTACCAGATGGCGTTCTACACAGCCGCGGTTCTGGCGTTAGTGGCGCTGATCTCCGAGTGCCTGGCGCGCCGTCCTAAGCATGTGTGAGGTCGTGGCCGGACGCTAAGACCGTCCGGCCTTTTTATGGCAAGCTCGACTTTAATGGACAGTTAGAAGTTGTTAATTGGCAAGGAGTCTTACCATGGCTACTGCAACGAAAGTATTGGAAGCCCAGGACGTAATAAAAGGAGCAGTTGAGCAGCCCGCCGCTCATGCCGCCACGCACCACCTGGTGAGTCCGGTGACGCAAAAGTGGATCGAGGAAGGAAAGCAGGATCCGGAAGGCTTTTGGGGACGCGCGGCCGATCAGTTGCCATGGTTTCGTAAGTGGGACAAGGTGCTGGACTGGAATCCGCCCACCTTCAAGTGGTACGTCGGCGCTCAGACCAACCTCGCCTACAACGCGCTCGACCATCATGTAAAGCGCGGCTGGGGCGGACACACGGCGCTGATTTACATCAACGAACGTGGCGAGCGCCGCGTCTACACGTATGCGCATTTGCTGCACGAAGTGGAGAAGGTAGCGGCGGCACTGCGCGGTATGGGTATCAAGAAAGGTGATCGTTTGACCATCTACATGCCCACCTCTCCCGAAGCCATCATTCTGATGCTGGCGACGGTGCGCATCGGCGCGATTCACTCTGTGGTTTTTGCCGGATTCGGCGCAAAAGCATTGGGCGATCGCATTCAGGCCAGCGGCTCGCGCTTAGTTTTTACCGCCGACGTGACCTATCGCAAGGGCAAGGACACCCGGCTGAAAGAAATTGTCGACGATGCATTGCAGAACGCTGGGGACAAAGTTGAGCATGTTGTCGTCCTCAAGCGCACCAGCGGGGAAACTCCAATGCGTGCCGGACGTGACCTGCTATGGGAACAGTTTCTAGAGCATGGCGCCGGGGAAAGCGGCGACTACGTCACGATGGAAGCCAATGAGCCGGCCTTCATCCTCGCCACTTCGGGAACGACCGCGACGCCGAAGCTGGCCATCCACACGCATGGCGGATACCAGGTCCACATCCACAGTATGGGACAGTGGCTGTTTGCCCTGAAGCCGACCGATGTGTGGTGGTCAACCTCCGACATCGGCTGGATCGTGGGCCACAGCTACATTGTCTATGCGCCGCTGATCGTAGGCGCAACCACGATTGCCTTCGAAGGCGCGCTTGACTATCCGACACCAGAGGGCACGTGGAAGGCGCTGATGGAGGAGTACTGCGTCACCGGTATCTTCACCTCGCCCACGGCAGTGCGATTGCTTATGCGCTACGGCGATGGCCCGTTCGGAAGCGTCGATTACAAGTACCTGGAACGCGTGTTTTGCGCAGGTGAAGTTTTGAATGCGCCGGCATGGGAATGGCTGCAGAAGAAGATTTTCAAGAACCAGATTCCGGTGATCGATCATATGTGGCAGACCGAAACCAGCGGGCCGGTGTTTGGCAATCCCTACGGCCTCGGGATGTTGCCTATCAAGCCGGGGTCCGCGACAGTGCCGATGCCCGGCATCGACGCCGAGGTTGTGCTGATGGACGGCACACCGTGCGGCGTCAATGAAAAAGGCATCATGGTGATCAAGCGGCCGTTCCCCGGATTGACTCCAGCCCTGTGGGGTGAACCCGAACGCTACGGGCGCGATTACTGGTCCATCATTCCCGGTGTGTATTACACGGGAGATTCGGCGCAGATCGACGACGACGGCTACGTGTGGTTTGCAGGTCGCGCGGACGAAATCATCAAGATCGCCGGACATCGTATCGGCACAATCGAGGTGGAGACTGCGCTGCTCGGCCATCCTGCGGTGGCGGAATCGGGCGTCATTGGCCGTCCCGACGAGTTGCGCGGCGAAGTGATCTCCGCCTTCGTGGTGCTCAAGCAAGGCCACATACCATCGGAGAAACTGAAGCAGGAGCTGCTCGACCAGGTGCGCCGCGAACTGGGGCCGGTGGCTGTCATCGGCGAGTTGAACTTCGTGGACATGTTGCCCAAGACGCGCAGTGGCAAGATCATGCGCCGCGTGCTGAAGGCTGTTACTCAGGAGAAGAACCCCGGCGACATCACCACCATCGAAGACGAAGGCTCGGTCGAGGAGGCCCGTCACGCGTGGCACCAGATGCGAGCGGCGCTGGACAACCAGCCGGGCTTGGCCCAGACCGTGGGGTCTGCCAAGAGCCAGTGAGCCAGGCTGGAATGGAATTCCCGGCCCACTAACATGGCGGGCCGGGTCATGTAAGCCACAACCCATACTGTTTCAGGGATGGGCAGGGATGGGTCACATCGACCAGGCAATGGAGTAGAGTATTTAACGCAAACACAACCATTCAAAGGAGTGACTGAATATGGCTCGACCTCTTCCGAAACAGAATGCGGTGATCGAGACCAGCGAGGCTCAGATCGCGGTGCATTGGCGGGAGGAAGAATACTATTATCCTTCCGCGAAATTTGTCGGCCAGGCAAATCTGACCGATCCTGACATCAACGAACGCTTCGCCGAGAAGAATTTCCCCGAATGCTTCCGGGAGTACGCAGATCTTTTGCACTGGGACCGGTACTGGGACACCACGCTCGACACCAGTGACCCGCCGTTCTGGAAGTGGTTCGTGGGCGGCAAGATCAACGCTTCCTACAACTGCATTGACCGGCACCTCGCCCAGTACAAGAACAAAGCGGCGCTCATCTTTGTCCCGGAACCGGAGTCCGAAGCGCATGTGTCCGTCACCTACCGCGAACTCTACGTGAGAGTGAATGAATTCGCCGCGCTATTGCGCGACTTCTGCGGTTTGAAAGCCGGAGATCGCGTCACCATTCATATGCCGATGGTTCCCGAGTTGCCGATCACCATGCTGGCATGTGCCCGCCTGGGAGTGATTCACTCCGTTGTGTTCGGGGGCTTCAGCGGCGAAGCTTGCGGCCGACGGGCTGCCGATTCGGGCAGCCAGGTCCTGATCACGATGGACGGTTATTATCGCAACGGCAAGCTGCTCGACCACAAAGCGGCTTCCGAGATATCGATAGACATAGCCAAACAGGAAGGTCAGGTTATTGAGAAGGTCCTGGTCTGGAGACGTCACCCCGGCCAGAATGCGTCCGCTTCACCGTTTGTGGAAGGGCGCGATTTCTGGGTCGACGAGATCCTCCCGAACTACTCGGGTGAAATCGTTCCTCCCGTTCCTATGGATGCTGAGGCGCCGCTGTTTCTTATGTACACCAGCGGCAGCACGGGAAAGCCGAAAGGCTGTCAACATCGCACTGGCGGCTACCTCGCCTACGTGACCGGCTGCTCCAAATACATCCAGGACATCCACCCTGAAGATGTGTACTGGTGCATGGCCGACATCGGCTGGATTACCGGTCACTCGTTTATTGTCTATGGACCTTTGGCTTTGGCGGCCACCAGCGTCACTCTACGAAGGTGTTCCTACCTACCCCGACGCCGGCAGGGTATGGAGAATCGCCGAGCGCCTGGATGTCAACATCTTCCACACCTCGCCCACGGCCATCCGTATGTTGCGCAAGTCCGGCCACGATGAGCCCACCAAGTACAACTACCATTTCAAGCACATGACCACGGTGGGAGAACCCATCGAGCCGGAGGTTTGGCGCTGGTATTACGAGACGGTGGGCAAAGGCGAAGCTGTGATCGTGGACACATGGTGGCAAACCGAAAACGGAGGATTCCTGTGCACGACCAAGCCGGCACTGGATCCCATGAAGCCGGGAAGCGCAGGGCCCGGTATGCCCGGCATCTACCCCATGATCCTCGACGAAATGGGAGAGGAAGTGCACGCGGGTTCCGGGAAGGCGGGAAACATCTGCATTCGGAATCCCTGGCCCGGAATCATGCAAACTATTTGGGGTGATCGCGAGCGCTTTGTCTCGCAGTATTACGCCAAGTACTGCAAGGATACCAACAGCAAGAGGTGGCAGGATTGGCCATATTTTGCCGCGGACGGAGCCGTGCTGGCCGTGGACGGATATTTCCGCATTCTGGGACGCGTAGATGACGTCATCAACGTGGCAGGCCATCGTCTGGGCACGAAGGAAATCGAGTCCGCGTGCCTGACGGTTCCGGAGGTGGCAGAAGCGGCGGTGGTGCCGGTGGTGGACGAAATCAAAGGCCGCGTGCCCGAGGTTTACATCGTCCTGCAACCGGATGTGCCGACGGACGCGAAGTCGCAGCAGGCGGTTGTGGACAAGGTCGGCCAGGTCATTGAAACCATGATTGGCAAAATTGCCCGCCCGCGCCGGATTCTGGTTGTTCCGGATATGCCGAAAACACGGTCCGGCAAACTCATGCGCCGTATTCTGGCGGCCCTCTCCAACAACATGAACACTGGCGATATCACGACTCTGGCCAATCCTGACGTGGTGGAATCGGTCCGGGTCATGGTTCAGGGCAAAGAGGCAGTGGCACTGGTGGATGGACCGGAAGACCTGAAGTCGTTTGGTGCGGTCGACTAAAGACAAACTGTAGGGTTGCCGAGTGTGATGAGGCGGGGCGCGTAATGCGCCCCGTTTTTTGTCAGGCATCTGCCGGCGGCAATTCCGTATCAGGGTAAAGCGATAACTCCGGCTCAGGCTCGATGACTTCCTCGGGTTTGGGAGTGATGAAGCCGGCGTACTCTGCGCGAATGGCCGCCGCGTAGCGCTTATACCAAACAGTAACAGCGGCCATCTGCCAAAGACGCGCGCCCAACTGCACCAGCACGACCACCTGCAGCAGGATGAACGTTGCCCAGATTGCCGTCGGAGGCACTTTCATCCAAATCAGGAATGCAATCATCGTAGCTATCCACGCCACGAGGCTGATGCGCAGATATATCCACAGCAAAGATCCCAAGCCCCGCTGAGAGATGTCGAGTGACTTCAGCGTGTTGAGCAACATAGAATGCTCATTCTGCGCCACGGCTCTCACCTTGGCAATGTCGAGCCACAGGCGCACAAACAGTCCGAGCAGAATAAGAATGATGACGCCTGTCAGCCAGATAACAAGGCCCACCTGATCGGCGACGGCTTTGTCGCCGAAGTAATCTGCTGCCTTTTCTACGCTGAGGTAGCCGTTACCCAGAATCCCGAACAGGACCAGCGAGATCAGCGCCAAGCGCACGAACCGCCAGAAGAATGCGCCCGACGCGGCGAAAAATTCAGTTGTATTAAGCCAACGGTCCCGACGATACACCTCTAGAATTCCACCGCTAACGAACAGCATGCACAGCGCAAACAGTGCCGCAAAGATGCAGGAGGTCATTGTTAAACCTGACAACGATGTGAACTCATGAAGGCCGTATGGGAAGTGGATCAGGTTTACGTCCGCTAAGCGCAACACCTCGTGGAACATGCCCAGGTCGAAGCCTTTGAAGAGTTGTTCACCCGCGAGGCTGTGCCGCAAGATGTGAAGCCGCCTCGCTGCAGGCAAAGTGCCCGCCGCCGCTAACGCAAGGTTTGCCGCGAATAGCCAGCAGAGGAGGGCCCAGTGGCGCGACATCAGGCGCACACCTGCTGCGAAGGGGCCTTTGCTGTCGTCTGCCATTCTCACACCAGCCAACTCAGGATCTGGGCCAGCATCTGCGTCAGGAATATCCAGTAGGCAGCGATTTTATGAATTGCCCCATGCTGCGGCTTCGCTATATAGCTGTTGTTCAAGTAGTTGCCATCGAGCGTTATCTTGTGGTCGGGATCGAGCTCGACTGACGCGAGCTGCGCCTTCTTGTGATACACGAAGCGCACCCAGCGGTCTTTGCCGTCCCATCGCTCGCGAATGTTCTCGCCGTTGTCCAACTTGATTTCGGCCTCGATGGGGAAGACGAAGTCTCCTTTGCGTTGCAGAATGACCTGCGTCTCGTACATTGTCTCGCCCGGCTTTTCTCTTGCGTTGTCTTCGTACCAGTTTGTCGGAATCGAAACGGCGCGCCGTACCGCATAATCGAAGACTTGTGTTCCATAGACAGCCTGTTGCCAGTACCAGCTCAGATCCTGGCCGGCTACTTCGTTTACCGTGCGCATGAAGTCTTCCTGGGTGGGGTGAGTAAACCGATACTTCATGAAATAGACGTGAAGCGCATTCCTCAACGTCTGCTCGCCAACGAGAGCTTCCAACGTTAGTAGCGCGCAAGCTGTCTTGCCGTAAGTGACCCCGACATAGGACGAGGCGCTGAGATCGGTGTAGCTGGGACGCGCAAGAGAATCCGTGTCCCCGACCGGCAAGTAGTAGCTCCTCAGGAGCGAAGCGTCACCCAGTTGGGCGCCTAGCAGGTTCAGACCGCTTGCGTTGTGGCCGTACATATTATCGAGAACTTTCACTTCGCTGTAGCTGTTGATGCCTTCGTCCAGCCAGCCGTTCTCAAACTCATTGGTCGCAACCATTCCATACCAATATTGGTGTCCAAATTCATGTTCGGTAACCCCCTCCGTGTCATGATCGCCCTTAAAGGCAAACCAATTGGTTCCGGCGGTGATGAAGGTCGGATATTCCATGCCTCCAGCTTCATCAGCCCCATGTGGAGGATCGACCACTGTAATCTGCGCATATGGGTACGGCCCGTACCATTGATCGAAGCGCTGCATCGAACCCTGCATAACGTCCAGGTAGCGCTGCCACGAACCCTTGTGGCTGGTGTAACTAAGCAGCCGAATTCTCACGGGCCCTACGCTACCGTTGAACTCGCTTTCAATCACCTTGAAGTTTGGATCGGCGGTCCAGGCAAAATCGTGGACGTCTTCAGCGTGGAAGGCGACGGTTTTGGTTCCATCTCCGTTGTCGCTGTCGCTGGTCTGTACGCCGGTTGCGCCGATGACGTAGTTCCTGGGCGCCGTGATCCTGACGTCATAGGTGCCGAAGTCGGCAAAGAATTCCGTCATGGCATGAAATTGATGGCAGTTCCATGCTCCGTGCCACCACACCCCCACCTTGGGGAACCACTGTCCGGCGAGCAGGAAGGTGCGTTTGTAGCCTGTGCGGGCTACGACTTCGGGGAACTTGGCACGAAACTTAATATTGAACTGCACATCCTGACCGGGGGCTACCGGACGTGGCAACTGCACTTCGAACACTGTCTTGTCGTCGGGATTGCCGTCGTCGGGTGAGACGAACTTCATCTGCCCCGTCAGGTTGCCCATGCCCACCACCTCGAAAGAGGTAACCTCGTTCGAGCCGTACTCCTTCGGATCCCAAGAGTCGAATTGACTGGTGCGGAAACTTCCATCACGGTGCGCTTCATGCATCCAGGTGGACTTGGGCTCGAATGCGTTGAGATACAGATGGAAGGGAAAGCGGATCAGCGGCTGGCCAGTGAGATTGTGATAAGTGAGCGTCTCCGTGGCATCAACGGTGTGATGCGCGGGATCGTACTTGGCATCAATCTGGTAAGCCACGACTCTTTGCGACAACGGCCCCGAGACCTTCGGCGCAAATGGAGTCTGCGCCGGTAACCGTGCAGAACAGAGGTGGCCGATTACCAACAGAATAAGCAGCTTGCGCAGTGGCACCGGCGTCCTCCAAGCATCCGAAAGAAGATACTAACGTATCGCGCGAACTGCCTGTTGAACCCACTGCGCTTTCGCGCTTGCGTCGTCTCAATTCAGCCGGCCCTGTTTCATCGGCAGCAACCCATTGCGTATTTGCGCAGCAAGATTGGGAAAACCCTCGCCGTTGCTTCCTGCGTCTAACCAACTAGAGCAACGCGAGAGGGGCGCTCGCGTTGGGAGGTAAAAAATGAGAATCAAAGTCGCACTCGCAACCATTGCGCTCTTCCTGTTTATTGGATCGCCAATTCTCAGCAGCGCAAAAACCGCAGCTCGTGCGGGCAATGGGGAAATCACGGGCTGCCTGCAGGATAACGGTGGGCAATACACGCTTACGGGACAAAATGGAGCCACCTGGGACCTGAAGCCGGGGGAGTACGTCAATTTGTCACCCTACGTTGGGCGCACCGTGACGGTGGCAGGCACTGAGGCACAAAGCCATCACATGAAGTCAGCCAACGGTGCAGATCACATGACGGTGCTGGACGTGGCAGTAGATAGTGAGAGCTGTCAATAACATTTGTCCAGCGCACTTGCCGTAAGATGATTGGAGGCCCAGGAAATGCCTGGGCCGCTCTTTTAGCGGATCTCTACGTCTCCCGAGCCCGTGTGGACTTCCACATCCGGGCCGCCGCCGCGCACAATTCCTTTCAATTCATGCCCGCCCAGCGAACCCTGCACCGTAATCGGCAGGTCTGAGTGAATGGAGCCAGACGAGGTGT
Organism: uncultured Acidobacteriaceae bacterium; assembly: GCA_963823635.1. Taxonomy (GTDB): domain Bacteria; phylum Acidobacteriota; class Terriglobia; order Terriglobales; family Acidobacteriaceae; genus Bog-257. Next base: position 52,803 of record CAWGMV010000019.1, read on the forward strand.
GCACGTCCAAATTAAAGCCGCCACTCGAACCCAGGGCCATGCGGATGTTCCCGGAGCCGGTGTGAAGTTGCCATGGACCGGTCACGCTTCCGTCGGCGCCAATGTTCCCGCTGCCAGTCCGTGCGCGCAATCCGCCCTTGACGCCGCGGAGCTGAACCGTGCCCGATCCAGTCTGGATGTCAACGTCGCCCGGGCCGGTTAGCGCCGCATCAATATCCCCGCTGCCGGTGTGGGCATAAAACGGGGCCGCAACATCCTGGGCGCGGATGCCGCCGCTTCCTGTCTGGACATGCGCACGGCCGCCCAGATTGCGCAACTGTATGTCACCGGATCCGGTTTGCGACTGCACTTCACCGCGAACGCCCTCGACGCTGACGTTGCCAGAGCCGCTGTGCGCCTGCACCGCTGCATCCGCTGGGACGGTTATCTCGTAACTGATGGAGACGTGCCGCTTTACATCGTCTGGCAGGTTATAGCCAATCCTGATGTCATTGCCACTCTGCTGGATGGGGGGATTGGATTCGACCTGGTGCACTGCGCTGTCATCACTGGAAAACCAGTTGTTGTTGCTGTGGATTGTTCCGTGAACGACCACCTGGTTCGAGCTTCCGCTCTTGATGGTGATGTCGCCCGAGCCCGTGGTGAGATCGAGATGGACGCTGCCCGAAACTGAAAGCGTGCGGTCGAAGTGTCCTTCGACACGGGCGTGCAACAGCACCGGGACTAACAGGAAGCTCAGGAGGAGGGTTACGCTTTTTCTCGTCATAAAGCCTCACAAAGAGCGAATATGGCGTTCACAAGAATGGGCTGCCGAGAACGACGACAGCCCACCGATAAAGCATTACGCTACTGCTGCAAGACCACCTGATCGCCTTCTTTCAAACCTGACAGGACTTCAGTCTTGGCGCCATTGGAGATTCCAATGGTGAGCGCGACCTTGCGCATGCCGTCTTTGGCCTTGGGGTCGGGTACTTCGGTTGACGCCTTCTTGTCCTTGTCGTACAGGATGGCGCCTTCGGGAATCATCAATACGTTCTTGTGCTCGTCGAGAAGAATCTCGGCGTTGGCCGTCATCTCTGCCTTCAGCTCGCCGCCGGGATTGTTGATGGACACACGCACTTCGAATGTCGTCACGTTGTCTTTCTCAACGCCCATCGGCGAAATCTTCGTCACATGCCCGGTGAAGGTCTTGTCCTTAAACGTCTCCACGCGGATGCGGGCTGGCTGCCCGAGATACACCTTGCCGATGTCACTCTCGTCCACTTTCCCCTTGACATAGACCTCGCTGGTATCGCCCAGGGTCATGACCAGAGTGGCACCAGAGCCGAGAACAAGAATGGAGCTGACCGCATCGCCAATTTCCACGTCGCGCGAAAGCACGACACCGTCGATCGGCGCCGTAATCGTCGTGTAGCTAAGCTGCTCTTCCAGTTGCTTCAACCCCGCGCGGTCTTTCTCCACCTGCGCCTGTGCCTGCGCAACCTTGGCCTTGTTCACGGTGAACTGCGCGCGGGCGACATCGCGCTTGTTGACCGCCATGATGTAGCTGCGTTGCGCGTCGTCCAGCGTGGCCTGCGACACGACACCGTCCTTGGACATTTCCTGCGCCCGTTCGTAGGCACGCTGCAAGGTGGGAATGTCAACCCCCTGGGCGTCCACTTCGGCGCGCTTCAGGTCGGCTTCAGCGCTCTTCAGGTTGGCCTCCGACGAAAGCAACTGCGCCTTCGCCGAATTCACCTGGGCCTCGATCTCGACGCGATCGAGTTCAGCCAGTACCTGTCCTTCCTTGACCTTGTCACCGGCATCCACGTAGAGCTTCTGAACAATTCCGCTGGCCTTGGACTTGATTTCCACCTTGGTAATCGGCGTGACCTTGCCGGTCGCAACCACGCTCTTGGCCAGATCGCCCTTCTCGACTTTGGCCAGCTTGGTGGGATCAATCTTCGTGCCGCCTCGAGTCGCGGCCACTGCGACTATGACCAGGGCGACCACCGCCACGGAGACGATCGTGATAATGAGCCAGCGCTTCTTTTTCTTTTTGCCGTTGCCGTTAGCCACAGACGCCTCCCTACTTGGCCCGAATTTCGCTCTGTTGTTTTCTACGTGCGGAGAGAGTAAATAGTTCCGTGTGGAGACAGGAAAAACCCAGGTCGCAAACCGTTCCCGTCACTGAATTAGACCGATACCGAAAGAGAATTGGTAGCAGAATTCGTCCCAGGGTCAACGAGACCAACGGCGATCGTCCCATTTTCGGGCAAGCCGCTGTAACAATGTGTCCGCAACTGACCGCCGTTGGCAGCCGCTGATTACCCGCCAACTGTTATTAATCCCGCGGTATGTGCTGGAAGAGCGCCAACACAGCGCCTTGCGGGTCGGCGACCACGGCCATCCGTCCAACGTTCTCTACTGTAGTGGGCGGCAAATAAAGTTGGCCACCGAGCTGTTTTGCTCTGTCGGCGGTCGCATCGCAATTGGACGTCAGGATGTAAGCCAGCCAGTGAGCTGGAGCTTTGGGGTTGTGAAACTTGGCGGGCGGAATGCCGCCGATGAAGTGCTCGCCGCTCTTGATGTGCAGATAATCGTGCTCGGGGTCTTCTTCTTCCGTCATCAACTGCCAGCCGAAAAGATCGCTGTAGAACTTGCCCGCGCGCTTTGGATCGGGTGTGCTCAAATCAGCCCAGCACAAGGTTCCATCCACGTGCGCGATTCCGATTCCTGGGTGCTTGTTTGGTTGCCAGACGGCAAACACGGCGCCGGTAGGATCCTGCAAAACTGCCATTCGGCCAGATTCACCCACGCCGAAGGCATCTTTGAGGACCGTTCCACCGGCAGCTTTGGCGCGTTTCGCCGCGTCGTCGGCGTTAGCCACCGAGACGTACAACATCCAGTTCGGCGGAATTCCCATCGCCCGCTGCTCAGGGAACATTGTGTAGGCTGCCGCGGCATCGCGGCCTTCGAGCTTGAAGATGGTGTAAACCGCATCCGGTCCCAGGGGCGAGTCGGATGGAGTCCATCCAAAGAGCGACGAGTAGAACGACTTGGCAGCGGCTTGATCGGTGGTGGCCAACTCAAGCCAGCAGAAGCAGCCGGGCGGATGGGAATCAATGTTTGACATGGCAACTCACCTTCTTGGGGCGAAATAGGTGCGGCACGACGTTGCAGCAACTGGTGGGCCCGGAGGGATTCGAACCCCCGGCCAAGGGATTATGAGTCCCCTGCTCTACCGCTGAGCTACAGGCCCTTGCTTACGGAATCGACTCGTTCTTCTCGCGAGCCATAAGTATTTTAGCTGATCGTTCCTGAACAACTCTGTTGGCAATCGGAACTCATCCTATGCGCACCGCGCTTTCCTTTGCCCACTGCGTCGCGCGCCCGAAGGCTTCCGGAAGACCCGCGAGCAGATCGGTCGCTACCAGCGAGTGCTCGCCCATTCGCTCTGCAGCGATGTCGCCAGCCAAACCGTGCATGTAAACCGCCGCGATGGCGGCGCGAGCGATGTCGTTCTGCATTTGGCCGATGATGCCGGCAGTCATGCCAGTAAGAATATCGCCGGTGCCGCCGGTGGCCATGCCGGGATTGCCAGTTGGATTCACCCAAGCAGTTCCATCGGGCAACGCGATGATCGTGCGGTTTCCCTTGAGCACGAGGATGAGGTGATGCTCACGCGCGAACTTCCGAGCCACTGCGAGCCGGTCCGCTTGCACCTCTTTGATGGTAATTCCGGCGAGCCGTGACATCTCGCCAGGATGCGGCGTGAGCACCAACGGGCGTTTGCTCCCGTCGAGCAGATCCGTGTGACCCTGAAACGCATTCAGTCCGTCGGCATCGAGCACCAGCGGAACCTTGGTCTCGCGTACCGCTTCGCGCACAAACTCTACCGTTTCGCTGTTGCGACTAATACCGGGACCAATGGCCACAATGCTGGCCGGCTTAACCAATTGCTGAAACTGGCCGCTCTCAATCGTGCTCATCGCGATGCTGCCGGTGTCGGTTTCCGGCAAGGGCTCGGTCATCAACTCGGCAGCAAATCCGGCAACGCTGGCCAGCACGCCTCCGGGAGTAGCGACTGTGCTCAAGCCGCAACCCGCGCGCAATGCGGCCATGCCAGCCATCGCCGCAGCTCCCGACTTTCCTAGCGAGCCACCGACGATCAGCGCATGACCATACATGCCCTTGTTGCTGTCGCGCGGACGCGGAGCGAGCAGCGCGGCGAAATCACGGGGCGTGGTCACCTCAAGGTTGAGTTTCGAGGTAATCGCCTCAGGCGGCGAACCGATCGGCGCGACAACAATCGGCCCACGCGTGAGATTGCCGAAGACATGCGCAGGACGCGGCGCGGTGAAGGTCACGATTGCATCGGCACGGGCAATGCCTTCGCCTGCTTGCTCCGTCATCGAGTCGGAGTCCGCGCCTGACGGAATGTCCACGGCGATCACCGGCTTGCCACTGCGGTTGATCGCGGAGATCGCGTCGGCGTAGAGGCCTTTGACCGGCGGCTGAAAGCCGATCCCCAGTATGGCATCCACGATGAGGTCACAATTCACCAGGCTTTGCGGCAAGACCTGAAGGATGAATTCAGCCGGATTGCCTGCGATGGTCGGCTGCAGCGGCAAGCGCTCGAACATGGCTAACGCATCGCCGCGCAACTCGGACGGCGAAGCGAGCAGCAGCACCTCGACCACACGTCCAGCGCGGTGCAGCTTTCGCGCGACCACAAATCCGTCGCCGCCGTTGTTGCCCTTGCCGCAAACCACAGCAACACGATTCGCCTGGCCGTACTGTTCCAGGATGAACTGCGCAATGGCCGAGCCCGCGTTCTCCATCAGGGTGAGCGACGGCACACCGAAGCGCTCGGTGGTGGCGCGATCGATCTCTCGCATTTCAGCTGCGGTGGTGATCTTCATGGGCACTCCGTCGCCATGTCCTCAAGCCGCCGCAGGCCAATCGGTTCGCCCATGGCGATGAGATGGTCGCCGGCGCGAATCACCTCGTCGGGCGCAGGATTGAAGCGCATGTGCGAGCCTTCACCTTTGATGGCGAGCACAATTACGCCCATTTCCTGGCGAATGCGCGAGCCTTCGAGAGTCTTTCCGACGAAGCGCGAGCCGGACTGCACCTGCACTTCTTCAATTTCCAGCGGCTTCTCCTGGTGCATGGCAGTATCGAAGAAATCCACGACGTGTGGGCGCATGAAAGTCTGCGCAATGCGATAACCGGCGAAGTTATAGGGTGAGACTACGCGATCGGCGCCGGCGGTGAGCAGGTGCTTCTCGGCGTCCTCCTCGCTGGCGCGGGCAATGATCTTGAGCTTCGAGTTCAGGCTGCGCGCGGTCAGGATGATGTAGATGTTGGTCGCGTCGGTGGTAGTTGCCGCCACTAGCCCACGAGCGGTGTCAATGTGCAGTTCGCGCAAAACCTGCGTCTGGGTTGCATCCCCGGCCAGCGTGAGCCAGCCTCGATCGGCATAGCGCGCCAACTTCTCCTGGCTGCTGTCAACAACGACAAATGGCAGCGGCTTGCGCGCCAGTTCGCGCGCTACGCTGCGGCCAACACGTCCAGCGCCGCAGATGATGTAATGGTTCGACAAGCGGCTGATCTCGCGGTCCATGCGTCTCCTGCCGAAAACCGATTGTAGCTCGAACTCCAGCAAAGCCTGCGTCGCGGCGCCGAAGAACAACAGCACCAGTCCGACGCCAGCGATGATGATGAAGGTGTTGAAGACGCGGCCCGCGGTCGATAGCTTGTAAATCTCGCCATAACCAATGGTGGTGATCGTGGTCAGCACCATGTAGAAGCCATCGAACCATGGCCAGCCTTCGAGGAAGTGGAAGCCAAGCACGCCGATGAGCACCAGCGTGATCAGTGCGAGGAACAGAATCTTCAGGTTGAACAGGGCTTTCACAGCAGCCATTCTGGCGCGTCAGGAAGGGAAGCGCAATGCCCGAATGGTTAAGATTCGCCTTTGCGGAGACGACATGGCTCGGTGCCCCACTCAACCTTTTTTTGGGTTGATGGGAGACGTTTCTCATGTCTCCTCAGTATCCACTGTTTCCGATAGTTCGATCACACTCTCCCACACGTTCGCAAAAACAAGAACCGCGAATGTGTGGGGCACCCTCATGGAATCTTTGACCTGGCCATCCGCGCGCTACCGATTTCCCGTCCCCTTCCGACATCCACTCTTCCGCTGCGATTCAATCTCCACACAGGTTACCTCATCGCTGCACATTACCTACGTGCCATTACTTTCGTAAGTTGACATCCTTGTCCGAAGAGTTACACTGGCAATGAGAGGCTTAGTGTCTCTCCGCCCCGGAACGGGCGGAAAGACCAACTCGCGTGGTCGTGATCTTTGAAAATCGCTTGTCGGTTGTCAGTTGCCGTTGTCAGTCGGGCTTGGTGTCTCTGCGCCGCGAAACGGTTATGGGTCGTGCCGGGATCACCAAAAGGTAACCAGCGGCACAACAGGGGCTAAGGGCGACTTCTTCTACTAAGTCAAGTGTTTTGAAGATTTTGATGTAACCCCAATGTTTTTAGTACTTTGGCAGCAAATCTGCAAAGTGTTCATAATATTTAACTTACAGTAGATGCTAAGTCTAATATTTTGACGACTTTGCGGCCAAAGTCCTCAAAATAAGGACTTTGCAAGAATCTAATTTTTGCTTAGTAAATTGACAAATTGAAGTCGAACCATCACGAAAGTGTGGTTACCATTCTTGTCTAAGTTGGGCCAGGGTAGTCTAGATTACGAATCCGACGATCCCTAGTCCCCGATCACCGGCACATTCTGAGCGGTTCCCTGCTGCACCTTGCTGTGCTTCACGCTGTAGCCGAAGTAGATGGCCATTCCGATTACCAGCCACACTAGCAGGCGAATCCAGGTGCCGAGCGGCAGACTGGCCATCAGGCCAAAGGAAACCACCATTCCCATGATGGGCACGAAGGGGACCCACGGCGTTTTGAAGGGTCGTGGCAGATCGGGACGGCGCTTGCGCAGGACCCAGACTCCGGCGCAGACGATGACGAAAGCCAGAAGCGTGCCGATGCTCACCAGTTCACCGAGAATGTCGATGGGAACCACGGCGGCAAAAACTGCGACGAAGCTGCCAACGAGAAGGGTGGAGATCCACGGGGTGCGGAAACGCGGATGAACGGCGCTTGCCCAAGCCGGCAACAAGCGATCACGCGACATGGAGTAGAAGACACGCGACTGACCCAGCAGCATCACCAACATCACGGTCGCGAGGCCGAAGATGGCGCCCAGCTTCACCAGGAACTTGGCCCAAGCCACTCCTGTTACATCAATGCCAAGCGCGACTGGGTCCGAAACGTTGAGATCAGCGTAGGGCACGATTCCGGTCAGCAGGCCGGAAACCAGAATGTATAAAACGGTACAGACGATGAGGGAGCCGAGAATGCCGATGGGCATGTCTTTCTCGGGGTTGCGGGCCTCTTGAGCGGCGGTAGAGACAGCGTCAAATCCGATATAGGCAAAGAAGATAACGCTGGCGCCGCGCGCGATTCCCGACCAACCATAATGCCCAAACTGGCCGGTATCGTTGGGCGGAATGAAAGGATGCCAATTGGCTGTCACGATATCTGGATGCCGGAGAGCAAAAAGGCCGGCGATGACGATGAACATTAGCACGATCGCAACTTTCACAATCACGATAGTGGAGTTGAAGTTGGCCGATTCTTTGATTCCGATCACCAGGATGATAGTGACGCCTATGATGGCCAGCATCGCCACGAGATTGAACAAGCCGGTCTGTTGCGGCAGCGTGCTGGGGTCAATGTGTTGCGTAGTGAGGGAGGATTTTATGCGTTCGAGGTGCTCCCAATGTCCGCCGTAAAAGACGAGTTTCTCGCTGGGCGCGAGGGTAAGGCGCGGGGGAATGCGGATACCGAAGTCTTCCAGAAAGCTAAGGACATAACCGCTCCAGCCGGAGGCTACGGTGGCGGCGCCGAAAGCGTATTCCAGAATCAGGTCCCAACCGATGATCCAGGCGAACAACTCTCCGAGGGTGGCGTAGCCGTAGGTGTAAGCGGAGCCGGCGATAGGGATGAGGGAGGCGAACTCCGCGTAACAAAGTCCGGCAAATACGCAAGCTATGCCGGAGAGCACAAACGACAGCACGATGGCCGGGCCAGCGTACTTGGCCGCAGCCGATCCTGTCAGCACGAAGATACCAGCGCCGATGATGGCTCCGATGCCGAGCGTGATGAGGTTGACCGGACCCAGCGCCCGCTTCAGGCTGTGTTCGCCCGTCTCCGATGCTTCTGTCATCAGGACGTTCAGGGGCTTGCATTTCAGCAAATTGGCCATTCAAACTGCGCCTCTTTTTGCGATTTATTCTTCTGTACTCAATTGCGGATTGCGCTTCGACCACAGGAAATACACGGGAATCCCCAGCAGGACGATGATCAGGCCGGGCCACGTGTACTGCGGTTTGTAGCGCAACAAGACTACATCAATAAACACTGCCATCAAAATGTAAATTGCCGGCAGGACAGGGTATCCGATGGCGCGGTAAGGCCGCGGCTCGTCAGGGCGCTTTGCGCGCAGCACGAAAAGGCCCGCGATCGTCAGGATGTAGAAGACCAGCACCGCAAAGATGATGTAGTCGAGCAACTGGCTATAGCTTCCCGAGATGCAGAGGACGCACGTCCACGCACACTGCATGAAGAGCGACCGCGCCGGCGTGTGGTACCGGGGATGAAGCCGGGCCGCACCGCGGAAGAACAGGCCGTCTTTCGCCATGGCGTAGTACACGCGAGCGCCCGCAAGGATGAGTCCGTTACTGCAGCCGAACGTCGAGATAAGGATGGCGAACGCCATGATCTGCGCTCCCATCGGGCCGAAGATCTGCTGCATGACCGCGGTGGCGACGCGTTCTTCCTTGGCGTATTGAATGCCTCGAGCCAGGATGCTGGCGCCGTTGGGATCGCCTGCCAGCGGCAACACGTTCAGATACACCACGTTGGCGAGAACGTAAAGCAGGGTCACAGCGCCTGTTCCCAAAGCCAGCGCGAGTGGCAGGTTGCGCTTTGGGTTACGAACCTCGCCGGCCGTGAACGTCACGTTGTTCCAGGCATCGGAGGAAAACAGCGAACCAACCTGCGCTACCGCAACGATGGTGATGATGCCTACCAGGGCAATCGGGCCGCCCACGCCGACTTGCACGGGATGCAGTGCGCTCCAGCCGGCGTTGCGCCAGAAGTTGGCTCCGAAGTTGGCGGCGATGGCCTGCGCATTGCGTCCCACAAAAACACCCAACAGCACCAGGCCGAGCAGTGCGGCGGTCTTGGCGAAGGTGAACACGTTTTGCACCGCCGCGCCGGTCTTTACGCCGAAGACGTTAAGTGCTGAGAGGAAGATGACAACCAGGATGGCTATCAGGTTTTGGGTATTCAGGCCGACATCCATGTTCCCCAACACCATGGGTCCGATCGGGATGGGCGGGACGTGCGCAATGTGCCAAATCCAGTTGGTGGATGAGATGGCAGGGAAGAACACGCCCAAAAATTTGCCAAAGGCCACACCCACGGCGGCAATCGTTCCCGTCTGGATGACCAGATACATCGTCCAGCCGTAGAGGAACCCCCAGAGTGGGCCAAGCGATTCGCGCAGGTAAACGTACTGTCCACCGGCGTGCGGCATCATTGCGGCCAACTCTCCGTAGGCGAGCGCGCCGGTGATGGTCATGAATCCGGTGACCAGCCAGGCGGCGATCAGTAGCGCGGGAGAATCAACCAGGCGGGAGATTTCGGCCGAAACGATGAAGATGCCGGAGCCAATCATGGAGCCCATGACCAGCGTAGTGGCACTGGTCAGGCCCAGACCTTTTACAAGTTCATTTTCGCCGGAGACAATCGATACGGTTTGCGCTTCAGTAGCCAAGGGGCCTCAGAGGAAAATGGAATGCTCGTCAGATTACACCAACAGCCGCAAGAATTCCTCCGCAACTTTGGACGGGGCGGTGAGCAGGTCGGAGATGACGGCGACGGAATCCGCCCCGGCCTCAATTACCGAGCGCGCATTGGTTCGGGTAATTCCTCCAATCGCAACCAACGGCTTTTTCGTGGCTGCGCGCGCCGCGCGAACGCCTTCGATGCCAACCACAGGATCCGGGTTTTGCTTGGAGAAAGTGCTAAAGACAGGACCATAAGCGATGTAGTCCGCGGGGCCGGCATCAGCTTCTCTCAACTGTTGGAGGTTGTGTGTGGACAAGCCCAGTATTTTGCTGTCGCCAATCACCGTGCGAGCGCCTTGCGGCGACAGGTCTTCCTGGCCCACGTGCACGCCGTCGAAATCGGCAGCGATGCAGATGTCGGCACGATCATTCATGATCAGGGTTGCACCATCGCCCAGCGCGCTTCGAATCGCACGCGCATGATCCAGCATCTCGCGCGTAGTGCCCGCCTTGTTTCGGTATTGCAGCAGAGTTACCCCGCCGGTGGCAAGTTCGCGAGCGTACTTCACGATGGCATCCGTTGTGCGCAGCGGTAGCGCGAAGCACGCCACGTCGAGGATGGCGTAAAGCCTGGGCAACCGCAATGACTCAGGCATGGCGTTCGATCACCTTGCGTTCTCTTTCGCCGGCGCCAGAAAGCGCTCCATGAACTTGGTGTCGAAGTTGCCGGCGCGGAAGTCGGGATCGGCCATGATCCGGCGGTGCAGTGGAATGCTGGTAAAGATGCCCTCCACCACGAACATCTCCAGTGCGCGCGCCATGCGGGAGATGGCCTCGGCACGGTCGCGCCCGCGCACTACCAGCTTGGCAATCAGCGAATCGTAATAGGGAGGAATGATGCCTTCGGCATAGGCAGCGGTGTCCACGCGCACACCTGTTCCGCCGGGAATATTGAATGCCGTAATCTTTCCCGCGGATGGTGTGAAGCGCTCCGGATGTTCGGCATTGATGCGGCACTCGATGGCGTGCCCGCGGGATTGCACGGGAGAGGTGATGATGCTGCTCAGCTTCTCGCCCGCGGCGATCAGGATCTGCGATTTGACCAGGTCCACATCGGTGGTCATTTCAGTGACCGGATGCTCAACCTGGATGCGTGTGTTCATCTCCATGAATGACAAGTTGCCTTGTTCATCCATCAGGAACTCGACCGTTCCGGCGTTCATGTAGCCGATGTTGCCAAGCGTCTTAACCAGGAGGCCGCCAGTGCGCTCGCGCAATTCGGGTGTCATCTTGATGGAGGGCGCTTCTTCCACCAGCTTCTGGTGACGGCGCTGGATGCTGCAGTCGCGCTCGCCCAGACTCATCACATTGCCGTGCTCATCGGCCAGCACCTGGAACTCGATATGGCGCGGGCGCTCGATGAATTTCTCCATGTAAAGATCGCCATTGCCGAAGGCCGCGGCGGCCTCGGAGTTGGCTGCATGAAAAAGATTGGGAAGCTCTTCCTCGCTGCGGATAACCCGCATGCCTCGTCCGCCTCCTCCGGCCGAGGCCTTCACGATGACCGGAAAGCCCACACTGCGCGCCCACTCGATGGCCTCATCGGCGGTTGCGATGATGCCGTCCGAACCGGGCAGGATGGGCACGCCATACTTCTTCATCGTGGCGCGCGCCTTTTCCTTTTCGCCCATCAGGCGGGTTACCTCGGGCGGCGGGCCAATGAACTTCACCCCGCATTCTCGAACCACTTCGGCGAAGTTGGCGTTCTCGCTGAGCAACCCGTAGCCTGGGTGGATGGCATCCACGTTGGCAATTTCTGCGGCACTGATTACGGCAGGAACGTTCAGATAGCTTTCGCTCAGGCGGGGAGGGCCGATGCAGATGGCTTCGTCGGCAAACCTTACGTGCAGCGAGTTACGGTCGGCCTCGCTGTAAATGGCTACGGCCTTGACGCCCAGCTCCTTGCAAGCGCAAATCACGCGCAGGGCAATCTCGCCACGGTTCGCAACTAAGATCTTTCTGAACATGATGATGGGCTGCAGCCAAAGCAGTTCGAGTTTGGCGCATCGGGTAGAGCGGGTCTTCGGGCCCGCGTTGAAATTGCAATGTTTATTTTGTTTCCGCCGCTGATGTCCGTGACCTCAGCGGCGGAAGCGTTCCTTTCTCGCTGGCTGACGCGGGCCTCAAGGTCCGCACTTCCCCCGAATCGTACATACCAATTCCGCAACCCGAAAAAACCTGGACCTAGCTGGACAGCTATTTGCGGATACCAAACAGCGGCATCCCATACTCGACCGGGGTTCCGTTGGTAACGAATGCCTTGGCGAGCACGCCCGAGACTTCCGCCTCGATTTCATTCATCAGCTTCATGGCTTCGATGATGCAGAGCACTTGCCCCTCCTGGACGGTATCACCGATCTTGAGAAAGGGCGGCGCGCCGGGCGAAGGAGATTCGTAGAATGTTCCGACGATGGGCGATTTCACGATATGCAGTCCGGCATCCGCTTCCCCTGCCGGCGCTGGCCCTGCGGCTGGCTTTGCCTCAGCCGGCGCCTCCGGGGATGAAGTCGCCGGCGGTGCGGCGGAAACCGGAATCGTAGAAATCGGCGCGACTGCGGGCGTAACATGCACCACGGGAGCAGGGCTGGCAGCCCCTCCCCGTTTAATGTGAAGCTTCATGTCGCCGCGCTCCAGTTCGAACTCGGCGATGTCCTTCTCCACCAGAAGCTCGATCAGTTCCTTGATTTCTTTCTGGTTCATCGGATCCTGTTCGACCTGTGCGAGCGACGACTAGATTTCGATCAGTTCTTTGCTAACGGGCGTCAGCACCTGGCACCCGCTGTTGGTGACTACTACCATATCCTCTATGCGGATGCCACCCCGGCCGGGCACATAGATTCCCGGCTCAATGGTGATGACCATACCTGGCTCAAGCCGTTCAGCCTGACCCTTGCCGAGGCGCGGCGGCTCATGAACTTCCAATCCTACTCCATGTCCCGTGGAGTGGGTGAAGTAATCATCCATGCCGGCATTTTTTAGAACTTTTCTGGCCGCTTGGTCCACTTCGGCGGCGGTTTTGCCCGGCGCGACGGCTGCAATGCCTGCCAACTGCGCTTCCAGGACCGCTTTGTACCACCGCCGCTCTTCGCGGCTGACACGGCCCATGTGCGCTGTGCGGCTCATGTCGGAACAATAGCCCCGCAGTATAACACCCGAATCCACCACTACGAACCCGTGCCGCGGAATGGGCTGGGTGGAGGCGTGCCCATGCGGCAGGGCTGAGCGCGGCCCAGCGGCCACAATGGTTTCGAAGGACATACCCTCCGCCCCTGATTGCCGTGCCGCATATTCCAATCTGCCGGCAACCTCCGACTCCCTCGCTCCGGGGCGTAGCACCTTTAGCGCCTCGTGGTACACAAATGCTCCCAGCCCGACTGCATTCCTGATCGCCCGCAACTCTTCGGCATCTTTGATCATGCGCTGGCGCATAATCGAGGCCGGTGGTCGGTTTCCAGCGAATTTTGCGATTGACCAGCTTGCGCATCTGGCCGGCGACGGCTACGGTCGTGTAGTCGGCCTCGAAAGCGACGGCAGCAGAATTCAGCTCGCCAAGCAGCCTTAGCCGCGTCGTTCATTAGGGGCCCTTTGGAAATGACTACCCGCGTCCCCTTAACCTCATCGCGTGCCTGTTGCGTGTATCGGCCGTCAGTGAAGAAAGTGCGACGGCCGCGACAGAAGAAGCAAGAGTCCGTTGCTGCCGGTGTAGCCGCACAGGTAGCGCAGGTTCGCTGGATGGCTGACCACGAAGCCATCCAGATCCTGCTCGATTAACGTTCGTTCAAGCTCCTTTAAACGTGAGGAATAGTCCATGGACAATTCTGCAGGTTGTTTACTGTTGGGTGATTTCCAGGTTACTTGAGGTTTGCTTACTGACGCGGTAGATGTAATGGCCGCTTTTCCGGTGAGCGGCAGCGTCGGCGCGCACGAAATAAGTGCCTTGTCCTGGGCTCGAACTAAAGGGAATTTCCGGACTGGACGACTGAGCGGCCAGCGTGAAGTGTTGATAGCCCAGAGCGGTCGCCCTTCCGATGCCGTTGACAGCGACAACAATGACGGTGAGGTCAAGCGAGTGTCCGGTTTGATTCGAGACGATTGCGGAACCGGAGATGGTGTTGCCGTGCACTTCGGGAGGCTGCTTCCAGTCGATCGTCAGCCCTGCGACAACGATGATCGTGAAGCACACGCTGCACCTGCTGATGAGGGACATTGGAGTCACTGACTGCGAGGGTGAAGTGATATTCGCCAGGAATCGTGGGTGCACCCGGAGAGTCCCTTGTGCAGATGCAACTTGAGTCCCGGTGGCAGTTCGCCCGCGATGCGACTCCAAGTGTATAGGGGGGATGCCACCTTGCGCAGACTAACGGTAGGTTGAAATTCTCTCCCGCGACAACGGTTAGCGGAGATTGCGTGACAATCTCCAGTGGTTGTGCATCACTCTGTGCGGCGTGCGCCGGAGCAATGCAGGCTGCCGCCAGGAGGACAAGAAAGGCGCCGCGACGCACGGATAGAAAACGCACAGTGCGGACATTATAGGTGCACGGCCATGGTTGTCCGCCTATCGGCTACTCTACCGCTAAGACCAACCCGAATTTCTCCTCTCCAACTGGCACGGTCAGCCGCACCTGTCCCGCTTTCCTTGCACCCTTTGCCCCCGTCGCACCATGCTCCAGTCTGGGCAGGGGGAAAAAGAGCACGCCATCCACGTCGGTCTGCGGCGTGATGGTATTGGCCAGGAATGCGCTTTGCTCGACGTAGTCCGGCGAGGTCTGCCGCTGGAGCTGGGCCAGGACATCTGAACTGACAGCCTCACGATTGCGAAGCCGGCAAATGGTGTCGCAATCGCGAGGAGTAATTGCGGTTCGCGACGGCAGGGCGCCGGGAGTGTCGGTGTAAAGAACACTTCTACTGCCCGACAACATCGGGGCTGGAGAGGCATTGGCCCGGGCCGCCATCGCCCGCATCATCTCGAGCATCTGGGGGTTGACCTGCTCGCTCATGGGCGAGCTTTCGTCGGGCTGACCCCCGGCCGGAGCGACCCCCAAACGCGCCCAATTGTAGGGACGGCGCATTCTCCGCGCCAATTCTGCACTCGAAAGCTGCGCCAATACCTGACTCGCCAGCGTGTCCTCGACCCTGACGTCCTCCGGTTTTACCGTTACCGATTGCCGGCCGAGGTTATAGATCCGCACCTTCACAGCGAGAAATTTGCGGTTAAGCACCGAGTGGGCGGCGGCGACCACAGTGTAATCGGTGCCCGCGACGTATCGATAGACGATTCCATTCACGTAGAACGAACCGTTGCCGGCAGCTGAAGCTTGTGGAGTTGGGAATTGGTCTTGAGCAGCCAGGGAACAGCTCAGCAGAAACGCCCAAAGAAAACAGCGCATGGAAACCTTCCCTCTCGGCACGGCGGAGCCTGAGAGCTAAATCGGCAAATACGGAGGCGACATGAACGAAGTGCGTGGCAAAAGCCCAGCCGCAAACAGGGAATGATCAGGGGCGGAAATAACTGGCCTGCGGCAATCCGAATTTCGCACAACCTGAGTTTGCATCCCACCACGACTTTGCCGTTCACAATAACGAGGGTTGTGTAGTTATTGCCTTCTACCAAATGGATCCCCCAACCGCTGGTTACCCCATCCGCGAATTGTTACCAAAGTACAGTTACCCTACCTGTACCTTCGTAATCTTGACAGGCTGCTACCCGATGGTACGCTGGTGCCAGGGCCGTTCTTGCGACCTGCAGGGAGACGTGTCCCTCACCCGCCCCAGGGCGCGGTGCATGGCGTTCTTTGACAATTCAGTCCTGGTTTCTGCTTCCCAACTCGTGGGGACGAGTGGGGATTCCATCTCGGACGCGAGTCGGCTAAGTGCTTGCTGCTCAAGATCATGCGATAAGTCACTACGCCTCAAGAAGTTGCAGTCGAAATCTGTCCAATCCGCTCATTCTAAAGAACAAGGGCACAGGGGGAGGGGTCACTATCGGGCGAGGCGCTCCCGATTTTCGAGCAGCTAATGGCGACTATGGCAATAATCCAAACTCCGCGACTCCGGTCTGTGTGCCGACGAAGACTTTGCCGTTGACGATGAGAGGAGTGATGAACTTATTGCCGGCGCCAAACTGATCGCGCGAGCCGGCCTGGTTGCTGTTGTACAGCTCATGCGCCAGGTTGGTCGCATCGTAAGCGTGCAGCACGGCGGGATTGCTGTTCTCCACCGCCCACACAATCCCGTTGGAGCCTCCGTTCGCCGAGACCGCGGGAGACGTTCCGGGATACTCGAACGAAGTGGGACTTTGGGAACTCGGCGACGCGGCCAGCTTCGCATTATTGATGGGGAACGCTTTGAGCGTCCCTCCCTGGTCGCCGTAGTACACCGTATTGTTGAAGTAGGCGGGATTGGCCCACTCGCCGCCCGGCAGGACACCGTCTAGCTCCTGATAGATAGCGCTGTCGCTGTTGGGATTGAACTTGCCCATGTTGTCGCGGTTCACAACGTAGATGTTGGAATCCTTGCCCGCTCCAACGGCCAGATGATGCACTTGACCATTATTGTCGGTAAGGTCAGGCAGCACGATCGCGCCACCGGAGCCGAGGTCCTCATCGGCGTTCGATTCCTGCACGGTGTTGTGCATGTTGAAGTAATCGGCCACTGCGAGGCCTCCCGAGGTGGAAAGCTTGATGAAGCCGTTGCCAAAGTCGCCGTTGATGGGGAATCCCTGACCGTTAAGCGTGGTATCGAAGGTACCGTTGCCATCGAGGAAATAAATGTTGCCGTTGGAATCGCCGGCCAGACCGGTTCCTGCCATCCAGATGGCGCCTTCGTTGCCATTGGGCGTGACATCGATAACCGAAGCCTGCGCCAGTGTCAGCGCGTTGTAGCCCATCACCCATCCGGTGTAGGGACGGAAATCGCAATGGGAGGTGAAGGCGATGTAGATTACGCCACCCAGCTCCAGCAAACCCGCGCGTTCGGCGTATTGCCCGGGAGCAAAGATGACGAAGCCGTTTTGGCCGCCGTCACCGCTTCCAGGATATTTCGCCTGAATCTCCACCGGCCCGCCGAACAGTTCGGCGCCTGTCTTCAAATCCAGTGCGTGCAGGCGTTGATGATAATTGCCGCTGGGGTCTTTGGACATCGCCACCAGATACATGGCCCCATTCGGGCCGCGCTGGCGGTCAATGACCGGAGTGGCCGTGATGCCGATTTCCGGCGTGATCTGGCTGCAGCCGTGATCGTCGCTGGTAGTTTCGCCCGGACCCAGAGTGGACACTTTCCACGACTGGGTACCCGCGTCTGCGTCGAAGGCGTAAGCGCTGCCATGCTCGGTGACCGCGAAGAGCGTGTTCTGCACGTGCAATTGCCCGGGAAGCCGATACACATAGAGCGGTTGCGCGTCTACTTTGCCATCCAAGGTGAGAAAGTTGATCTTCCCAAAGTTGGTGGAGTTCACGTTGGCGGGCGTTAGAACGGACTCCAAGGTATTCTGGCCTTGACGCGTCACACTGTAGTGATAGGTTAGAACGTCACCGGCATAACCAAGGAATCCGGGATCGGGGACCTGGCCGTCTTGACCCTGTTGCTCAACCACAGACGTATTGCTGCTTCGCCCGGAAGGACGGTGGGAAGAAGCCTTGGTGACCTCTGTGACTAGAATCCCCAGGATGGTGACAACCAAAACAGAAACGGCAAAATGTACCCGATTGTCCATGGATTGCCTCGCGCTATCAGGCGTGTCGTTTTGCTGGAGGTAGATGCCAGCTCTGGGTCATAAGTTGTTGAATTTTTCAGAAAAGCGGGGCGCTTAGGTACGGGCTATCAGCATCGCATTTAGAAGGAACTGATCATCATTTAGGATTATCCGGACTGGAGGTCTTGTGGTTTGTAGCGCGTGCGGATACGAAAATCAAGTTGGCAATCGCTTCTGCGGGATGTGCGGCACGCCGTTGCCACATCGTCCGCTGACGGCTCCGGGAGCACACGGCACGCATACCCTCACCCGCGTCCCCTGGGGAAATGAGAAACCTGCGCGAGAGGATGCCCGCTCCTCGCCGGAGGAAGCGAATGAGACCGTTCCCGAGGTTCGTCGCGGTGTCTTGAGCGAAACGCCAAGCACGGAACAGCCTGCGGCCGGGGATTCCGTCCTCGCGTCGAGGGACATGGTTCCGGAGATTCCGCTGCAAGAATATGTAAAAGGCTTTCGCTACGCTCCGCCCGCCGAACCCGATGAGACGACCATGCATGGTGACGCCGAGGCGCTGCGGGCGGAGGCCTCGGCTATGCCTGACAGCGATGCTAGTGTGCCAGTGGAAACAACCACGAAGGATCCGAAGTCGCTTTCTGCGACGGAAGACGTCCGGGAACGGCTTGGGTTGGATGAGGCGGCGCCGAAAGAGGACCGTCATGATCGCCCGGGCTTTCTGGATTTCAGCGAGCCTGGTGCGGCGCCAGAGAAATCCGACGCGGCAGTGCCGGCCATCGCAGGGCCGTCGTTTCTGGGACTGAGTGATACATCACCCTCCGCCGCGCCGCCGCTGAATGAGGCTGATACACCCCACGACAGGGGATGGACCTGGCTTGCGGTGGCCGCTCTTCTGTGTTTTGTGTTGCTTGCTGTGCTGGAATGGCGAGCGCAGGGACGTGTGGAAAATAATGGGCCAGTTGAAGTCGTCAAGACAAAGCTGCGGAGCCTGTGGCATAGCTCTGGACCAGCCTTTCAGGGGAGCGGATCCGCAGACAACAATGCCGCCAAGCCTACGATGCAAGTTGAAGAGCAGCCCAAGTCTCAGGCGCAGGACGTGGCTACGAGCCCAAACTCTGCGAATGCTGCGTCGGCCGAGAAGTCTGCCGCTTCCAACTCGGTAAACACCGCCGCGAACGCCCAGCAAGCGACGCCAGCAGTGACCAAACCTGAACCGTCTTCCGGGCAGCAGCAGACTGCCTCTCTCCCCTCCGCTTCCAGCACTGGATCGAAATCCACGACGGGGCAGAAAACGCCAGAGCTACCTCCTGGGGGTCCTAAGACCGTGTCCCCCGGAGCCAGGAATGGTGCTGAAACTGCGGCTGTCAAGCCCAAGCCAAGGGTGCAGGCTGAGCTGGAGAATGAGTCGGACAGCCCAGCCAAGAAACTCGCCCCCGGCGAACAGGAGCTGGCCAAAGCAAGCGATGCCAGCGATGCTGCGGCCGCTGCAGCATGGCTTTGGAAGGCAACGGCCAAAGGCAACCCCGAAGCGCCGGTGCGACTGGCTGACATGTACGTCAAAGGAGATGGCGTGCCACGTAGTTGCGAGCAGGCTTTAGTGCTGCTACGAGCAGCAGCCGACAAGGGAAATGCGCAAGCACGATCCCGTTTGGCGCAGATGAACAACAGCGGCAGCTGCGCCCAGCGCGCTCGATGAGAGCTCAACGCTGGGATCACAGCCCATGAAGCCAACATTCTTTAAGTCGCAAGCCGAGTTTCGACAATGGCTCGAACAGCACCACTGCGAGACTCGGGAGCTGTGGGTCGGGTTCTACCGGAAGGAATCCGGCAGAAGCGGCATCACCTATCCTGAGGCTTTGGATGAAGCCCTCTGCTTCGGATGGATTGATGGTCTGCGCAAGGCGCTGGACAATTCCAGCTATACCATCCGCTTCACGCCGCGCAAGGCAGACAGCATCTGGAGCACAGTCAACACCCGGCGGGCGGAAGAGTTAACCAAACTGGGGGCGGATGCAGAATCCCGGGTTTGCGGCCTTCAAGAACCGCGATTTGCAGAAATCGCAACAGTATTCCTACGAGAGGCATAACTGCAGACTCGAAGCGGCGCACGAAAAGAAGTTCAAAGCAAACGCGAAGGCCTGGAGGTTTTTTCGCACACAAGCTCCATGGTATCAACGTACGACAACCTGGTGGGTGGTCAGCGCCAAGCGAGAAGAAACACACCTCAAGCGGCTGGTCACGCTAATCGGGGACTCGGAGAAGGGCAGGAGGATAGGGTTGGTCGACTATCCGAAGAGCAAATGGAAGGATGCCGATCGCAACCGCTGAAGCGGGCTCAGCGGCTCGATAACCATAGTGACCTTCGCTATGAACTATAATGTTTCCCGCGGCTGACGCATTGCGCCTCACGCGCATAATTGCAACCGACTTCTGTCACCTTGCATCAACTGCCAACTGGAGGAAAGATCAGCATGGCATTCGAAGTTCCTGCGCTGCCCTACGATTACTCTGCACTTGAACCTTACATTGACACGCAAACCATGCACCTGCATCACGACAAGCACCACGTGGCTTACGTTACCAATCTGAACGCGGCGCTGGAGAAAGCTCCAGAGCTGCAGAAGCTTAGCGCCGAGGAATTACTCAAGGGCCTGGAAAACGTGCCCGAAGCGATCCGCGGCGCAGTGCGCAACAACGGCGGCGGTCACGTGAACCACACCATGTTCTGGAAGATTATGGGCCCCAACGCCGGGGGTGAACCAAGCGGTGCCATTGCTGACGCCATCAAGAGCGCCTTCGGCGATTTCAATGCATTTAAGGAAAAGTTCAACGACGCCGGCCTGAAGCAGTTTGGCAGCGGCTGGTCGTGGCTGGTGCGCGACAAGGGCGGCAAGCTACAGGTCATGAGCACCCCCAACCAGGACAATCCCATGAGCCAGGGTTTCTACCCTATCATCGGCAACGACGTGTGGGAGCATGCGTACTACCTGAAATACCAGAACCGCCGCGGTGACTACTTGAAGGAGTGGTGGAACGTGGTGAACTGGGCCGAAGTGAACAGCCGCTTCCAGCAGAGCCAGAAATAGCAACCTCATTCACCGGCGATGGAGATTAGAAAACGGGTGCGGCAATCGCACCCGTTTCAGTTCCGCAGCATTTTCTTGCGGCTTATTGTTCCGCGAAAACCGCGACACAGCCGTTGCTACTCTGCGTCGTGCATATGCCACCGGCCTGCATCGGCACAAACGCGTGGTTCGTGCTAGGGTCAACCGCGATACTATGCGAGTTCGTGTTGGTCGTAACATTTTGCAACCAGAGATTCGTGCCGGCGTCGATCACGCCCATCACCGGACCAGTAGGCATGTCTCTTGCTGCCACGTAATACTTGTTGTCACCTGGGTTGTACCATACCTCGTCAACGCCGCCGACAGTGTTGATGGTGGCGATGATGGAACCGGTAGTTCCATTGATCACGTATTCGTTGGGAGGAAATGCCTGGCCGTCATGGTCCGCACAACCTACAAGGAAGTTGTCGCCGGGCCCCTGGACGACGCTGGTAGCCATGCAATCGGGCATCACAAAGGTATTGACGACCACCGGTCCATTCGGATTCCCGAGCCGCGGATCGATCTCATCGATGCTCCCAATGCTTGTGATGCCAATGGAGTTGGGATTGGTTAGCAGCAAGTGACCGGTGTTGGGATTCCAAGCCATCCCGCCCAGACCGGCGGGCGATATGGCGCCAGTGCAAGTGCCGCCCGGCGCGGACTGATTGCAAAAAGTCCCCAACATTGAGTCGAGAATAGGCCCATGATGGCAGGGAATGGTGTACTGCACGCCACCAGGAGTTATGCCGACACCGGGGATCCCGGAGGCTAATGACCCGGAAACGCCACCGAACGTCTGCGGATTGGACGGATCCGGGCATGGGAATGTGCCTCCAACAGTATCGACGGGAACACTTGTGCTAAGTCCCATCCCTCCAGACGCCGAACCGCCGGCGCCGTCGTAGTAGATTTGCCCAATGATGCAACTGGGCGGATTAAACGAAGCGCCCATGGCTGGAGCCACCGGTGCAGACAACGCTCCTTGCCCGGGATAGGGCATGGGAAGCGGCGGTGCCGGGAATGGGCCGTAAGGCGTGGCGTTATCGATTGGCAGACAATGCTGCTGCGCCGGTGTGCCGGTTTTGCTCACGATGTGCGACACGTCAATCAAGGTGACAAACGGTAACCCCGGATCTCCGTCAATGACCGCGAGCACCTGATGCACAGGGTCATACGCCATCTCGTCGGCCCGGTCATCTCCACAATCCGCGCTGGAGCCCGCCAATCCATTCCAGGAAGCAATACAGGGAGCTATGCCCATTGGACCTTCCCAGTCGGCCGCAACGCCGGTGGGTATCGTGGCGAGCACCGTGGGCGGTGTCGGCGGATTCATGGCCAAGTTCATTGTGCTCAGGTCGAAAACCACTACCGAGGAGCTGCCATTCCCGGTAAATAGCACCATGCCGTCAGGAGTTACCTCTTCCCCATCCGGACCCGACATCGGATTCACGCCATTGGACCGCGATGCGCAGCACTGAGCGCCCGGAAATCCACCGAAAT
Organism: uncultured Acidobacteriaceae bacterium; assembly: GCA_963823635.1. Classification (GTDB taxonomy): domain Bacteria; phylum Acidobacteriota; class Terriglobia; order Terriglobales; family Acidobacteriaceae; genus Bog-257. The sequence continues at coordinate 75,086 of CAWGMV010000019.1, forward strand.
TGCCGTTGGCGCCGAAGCCGGAAGCCAGGTGAAAGGGCGCATTTCTGCACCCGAACCGCGTGAAATTGCCAAACACCGAGACGATCGGCGGAATGCTCGGATCGCAGGGACTAGCCTGATTACCCGCGCCAGTAACAGAGTTGGAACCCTGGATGGCGTTCACTGCGATGTTGTTGGTGGTATCGATCACCACCACGGCTAAGCCAATGCGGTCGGAGATGTAGTCCAAGTGCGTAGGCTGGTTGATCCAGCTTATGTCGAAGGAGTTGAATGGTCCGCCGGGCTCTCCCGTGGGATTGTGCTCCGGCACCGGGATGTTAACGATGTCAATATAACCGACGTTGGTGGGTGTACCGCACGTGGGACAGTTGGCTACGCCCCCGCAGCCGCACTCGATTACAAGCAGAGCTGCGAAAAGAACAGTCAGCAGAATTCTCGATCTCATCGAATCCCCTCCAGCCTTTCCCCTTTAGAGCAGGCTGCAATCAGCCCTGATATAGAACCAAACCTGTTAGCCACAAATTCTCCAGAAACGCTCCCGTGGCCTTCAGAAGCGGTACTGCAGCTCCTGCATGAAGACCCAGACGTTGCCCGGCACCTGCCCGGTAACGGTAGGCTGCGCTATCTGATTCAGGTTGACGTTGAACTGGTACTTCACCCAGTAATTCAGGTACCAGTTAAATCCGAAGGTGAATTGGTCGGTGCGATAGCTATAGGTTGGAACGAATCCCGGCGTGTAAAAGGTCAGGTAGCTTGTGCCCGGAGCGATGGCTTGAATAGCAGAGTAGCGGAGTGCCAATCCCCAAGCTCCCCAACCTCGTCCGGTTCCACCCTCGGGCGTCCCCGGACCAAACACCGGACGCTTCACGCGGGGCGTCCCGTTCTCAGGCTGTTTTTCGCCCGTAAACAAATACGTACCGCTGATGTTCCAGGCCTTGGCGCCAACACCGGGAAGAGAGAAGAAGCCGAGACCACCCGGTGTCTCGGAGCCAACGTTTTGCCGTTGATCCTGCAGTTGGTCATATTCGCTTCGCACCGCGAGCGGTCCCTTGATGTAGGTGAACTCGCCCTCATAGCGCCAGATCGGGCCGTTGATGCGCAATTGGGGGAAGAATGTGTAAGAGGCATCGGGAAGGAGCGCACTGAAGCTTACGTCATTGGAAAGCCCTCTGGAGTCGGCGTGAGCGACGGACCCGCCGAAGGCGAGTTCTCTCAACCAAACGCTTTTGGTATTACGCCATGGATAGAGACGGAGCCTCCCGACGATCTCCGGCTCGTTCACGACAGCCGCAGTAACGCCGCCTCTGCCGTTGAAAGCTCCCAAGAAATACTGGATGGCGCCATGGTCAATGTCTCCGTGAAGCGTGATGCCGGGACTGCGGAATGCAGTAACCACAGAGGGATATAGCAGCGCCTGCAGGCCCCGCTCGACGAAGTCAAGATTGGTGGCGCCGGTTGAGAGTTCCTGAGCGAACGGCTCTTTGAATTGGCCCGCCTGGAATTGGATCTCGGGCTTGATCTTGGTGTTGAGATAGACGTCTCGGACAATTGCACCGGAAGTGGAGTTAGCGTCGGTCAACAGCGCAAAGTCGAAGACTTTCCCGTAGAAGCCCTGGAAGCCGAAGCGGGCGCGGCGCACGAGGAACGTATTCGCAGGCCCTTCCGTGTAGGCGCGGTAGTCGGTGTCAACGTATCCGTAGGGGCTGATACTGAACTGTCCATCCGGACTCCTGATAAAAAAGTGTTCCCCGTTCCAACCCGCCGTAAGGGGAGCAGCCTTCGGAGCGGCCGCGGATTGGGGCTGATCGACGATAGCTTCCGCGGCAGGGTAGGGCTCCACTGCTTCCGCCCCAGGTGACGGTTCCACGAGAACCGTGTTAACCAAATGGGCACTGCTCTCATCATCCACGACGTGGAGCGAGCTGCTGCCACTTCCCGAGCCACTGGCCTGAACCAACTTCCCGACCATAGCCTTAAGTTCATCTATGGTCTGGCGCTGGGCCGCGAGCTCGCGCCGCAACTGGCTTACCTCTTCCTCACTGGCACTCACCGAGTTTGATCCGCCGGCCTTGCTCGCGGGCTGTGTGCCCTGAGCGTGGGCGAGCGAAGCTGGCGCCGTGGAACCGACCAGAAGCACGAAAAACCATGTTAGCGAGCGCATGTGTTTCCTCCCCGCATGATTTGCAAGACGGCCCCGCCCTGAGCCGTGTCCCCACGGCAGCCTGTGGGCTGCCGTGCCGTTCGGGCGACAACTGGTCTGAAGATTCGACCAGTTAGGCGGTTTATCATGCACGGAAAGCGTAAGTCAAGTGTTTTGTTGCGCCATTCAAAGAATCTCCGTTTAGCAGGCAGCTTCTCGTGGGCGGGCTTGACGCTCAAGGAGGAGCGATGTTACAACTTAGCGCAAAAGTGACTTGATGAGTGGACCACTATTCAGTCGGGTATAAACGTCTAACGCCGTAATGGAGGCAGATCGATGGCTGCATCTCCGGACACGCTCATTCACCCTTCGCGCATTCCCAATCGTTGGATCCAGCTAGTTGCAGGCATTGTGGCGATGATGGCCATCGCCAACCTGCAGTACGCCTGGACTCTGTTCACCAAGCCCATTCAAGCTCATCTGCATGTCACGCTGGTCGCGGTGCAGTGGACTTTTACTTTGTTCATTGCCTTAGAAACCTGGCTGGTGCCGTTCGAAGGGTACTTGGTCGATCGAATTGGGCCTCGACTCATGCTGGGGTTTGGTTCAATCATGGTCGCCGTCGGCTGGATCGGATCGGGAAAGGCCGAGACCATTGGCAGCCTCTATTTTTGGTACGCGCTGGGTGGAATCGGCGCCGGAATCGTTTACGGCGGGACGATTGGAAACGCCTTGAAATGGTTCCCCGACCATCGCGGTCTGTGCGTTGGCCTGACGGCCGGAGCTTACGGAATAGGCACCGCGACCACAATTGCTCCCATCGCCGCCATGATGAAGGCCTCGGGCTATCAGCACACCTTCATCGTCTGGGGAATCGTGCAGGGAGTGGTTGTGCTGGCGGCGGCCCTTTTCCTGGCACGGCCGCCGGTGGGATGGGCGCCGCCCGGATGGAAAGAGAAAGCCGCCAAAATCAAGGCCAAAATAAACACCGCATCGGTCGATATGACTCCGTTGCAAATGCTGCGCCAGCCATCCTTCTATCTGATTTATTTGATGATGACGATGCTGGCCTTCGGTGGGCTGGTAGTTACCGCTCAACTGAATCCCATGGCTTCTTCGTACCACGTGGACAACGTTGTCGTGGTCTTCGGCATGACCGCACTCGTGGTAGCTATCACCGTAGATCGGCTGCTGAACGGATTAACGCGTCCCTTCTGGGGATGGGTATCGGATAACATCGGCCGCGAGAACGCCATGTTCATTTCCTTCGTCCTGGAGGCGCTTGCGGTTTATGCCCTGCTGCAACTCATCAAGTACCCGGTGTGGTTCGTGGTGATGTCGGGCCTGTGTTTCTTCGCCTGGGGCAACATTTTCTCCCTGTTTCCCTCCATTACTGGTGACTTGTATGGGAGCAAATGGGCCACTGCCAACTATGGTATCGTGTACACCGCCAAGGGAGTGGCCGCGGCCTTTGCGGGGCCCGGCGCCGCCTGGATGTATGCCAAGACCGGATCGTGGACAAAGGTATTTTGGGCCATGATTGTCTGTGACATGGTTGCTGCATTCATGGCTTTGCTATGGCTGAAGCCTGTGGCGGCGCGCGCGGTCAAGAAGGCGGAAAGCGGACTGCCTGCGCCCGGCCTGGATGAAGCTAAGGGACTGCGAACTGCAGTATAGCGACCTTGGTCGCAGCGCACACACGCCGCATTTCGCGTTCACACAATCGCGAAGCGACAAACGCACGCAGGTTAATTTCTGTGCGTCTTCCTGCGTGGTTGCCAGCCCAGAGGGCGCACTAGGGCAGGGAAGTTTTTTTTCTGCTTCATACTTAATGCAACCGCAGCGAGGGCACGGGCATCCTCACTAGAAGAACAAGGAACGTCTATGAGAAAGCTCTGGTTTGCTTTGCTGCTTTCAAGCAGCTTCCTTCTAGCACAAGACAGTAATTACAGTAGCGCGAGCTCGGACAAGTCGAAACCTTCGCAAGGGCAGATAACCGTTCGTGGCTGCGTCAGCAGATCTACTGGCGATTACACATTGATCCAGCAAGACCCCGGCATGACCTACGAACTTCAGGCCACTGGCAAAACAAAGCTCCGTGGCTACCTGGGCCACCAAGTCGAAGTCACTGGTACGAAATCACCTTCGATGAGTACAAGCTCCGACGCCTTGGCTCGAATGGGTTCTCCAGCCTCGGTAACTCTAACCGTTACCTCCATCAAGACTATCAGCAAGGAATGTCACAATTGATAGTCACGAAGGGAAAGATCCCGGCTTGAGCCCGGAAGGCTCACGTTCATGTGGGCGCACTTGCGGCTTCGGTGTAGCGTCTGTAATGCTTGGGGGCGGGCAGAGTGGACGAATGCCGGCTGAGATACTAGATTCCCGGCCGATTAATCATCACAATTGCCTGTGGCTACTCTCACCATTGATCCTGGCGATTTTCTCCCGTTAAGCCCGGCAGTTCGGGAAAAATCCGTCAAGCTCACCGTTTGGCCGTTAGTTGTCGCGGTGCTTCCCACCTTGCTATTGGCGTTCTCTCTGGTTAGAGGTAAGCACGAACAGATCCTCGGGATGAGCGGTCTACTGTTCGGAGTTCTTCTCGTCGTTGCCGGGTTTGTCGCCTATTGGATTGATGCGACCTTGCACGCATTGCTCTTCTGAGGCTCCCAAAGCGACGTCCTCTGGGGGCAAAAGACAAGAACCACTTCCATCGTGCAGCTAAATCCGGTACCCGGATTTTTCAACACTCCCTTAGGGTAATCACCGTATGGCCTCGCTTCTGGCTGCATGATAAAAAGCATTTGTTTCGTATGCTTTGGGCCTTCGGCGGGGGAGCCCGACGGCTTCTGCGCTCAGTCTGCGCTGCTTCGATGTGTGTTCACGAAACTCCTTCGATTCGCATCCGGGCCAGTAGGGAAGCGTGTTGCATAGACGAAGGTACTGAAAAGAGGATTGTGCGCGGTAACGCACTTTGGCGCTAAGACCGGTGGCCGACCCGCAAAGATGAAACGCAGAGTTTTGTCGAAATTAAAAACGTTACGATCGAACTCCGGTGTGGAGGAGGCGAGCATGAAGAGTGCCGAGACAGGCGCGGCGACGGCGACGACAAATGGTGACGCCAACGTAAGTGACAAGACAAACGGCGACGCCGACGTTAATGCCGCTAACCCGACAAACGGCGACGCCGAAGTTAACGCCAATGAGAATTGGATTCCCACCGCCGCCGCAGAAACTGCATCCGCCGATCTGAGCGTGATTCTAGGAGCCCTGCAAATCATGCGCAATGGCGACTTCTCGGTGAGGCTGCCGCGTTCCTGGACCGGACTGGCAGGAAAGATTGCCGATACCTTCAACGACATCGTGGCCGCCAATCAGCAGATGACTCGCGAACTCAGGCGTGTAGGGCAGGTAGTCGGCAAGGAAGGCAGAACGCGCGAGCGAACCAAGTTCCATGAGTCACGCGGAGCATGGGGTGAGATGGAGAGTTCGGTCAATACCCTGGTAGAAGACCTCCTCCGGCCCACGACAGAAGTGACCCGCGCGATCGGAGCTGTGGCCCAGGGGAACTTGACCCAAACCGTTCGACTGGATGTGGACGGGCGGCCGCTGGAAGGAGAATTCCTGCGTTCCGCCAACATCGTCAACACCATGATTCAGCAGCTCAGCGTCTTCACCGCTGAGGTGACGCGCGTGGCCCGCGAGGTCGGTACCGACGGCAAGCTCGGCGGGCAGGCGCAGGTTCCGGGCGTTGCGGGTACGTGGAAGGACCTTACCGATTCCGTCAATTCTATGGCCAGCAACTTGACTGGCCAGGTGCGCAATATCGCGGAAGTTACCAACGCAGTGGCAAGCGGCGATTTGTCGCGCAAGATTACCGTCGACGTGCGTGGCGAAATTCTCCAGCTTAAAGAAGCCATCAACACCATGGTGGACCAGCTACGGTCGTTCGCGTCGGAGGTGACGCGCGTCGCGCGCGAAGTCGGCACTGACGGCAAGCTGGGCGGCCAGGCTGTCGTGCCGGGCGTCGCCGGAACGTGGAAAGACCTTACTGATTCCGTCAATGCCATGGCGGGCAATCTTACCGCACAGGTGCGCAACATCGCCGAGGTCACCACCGCAGTGGCCCGCGGCGATTTGTCGCGCAAGATCACCGTGGACGTGAAGGGAGAAATTCTAGAGCTGAAGGACACCATTAACACGATGGTGGACCAGCTCAACGCCTTCGCTGGCGAGGTGACGCGCGTGGCCCGCGAGGTCGGCACCGAAGGCAAACTCGGCGGACAGGCCAACGTGCCGGGTGTGGCCGGTACGTGGAAGGACCTTACGGACAACGTTAACTTCATGGCCAGCAACTTGACTGGCCAGGTGCGCAATATCGCTGAGGTGGCAACGGCGATCGCCAGCGGCGACTTGTCGCGCAAGATTACCGTCGATGTGCGCGGCGAGATCCTGCAACTCAAAGAAACGCTGAACACGATGGTCGACCAGCTAAACCGCTTCGCCGGCGAGGTGACCCGCGTGGCTCGCGAGGTGGGTACCGAAGGCCGTCTGGGCGGTCAGGCCAACGTGCCCGGAGTGGCTGGAACCTGGAAGGACCTTACCGATTCCGTGAATTCCATGGCCGGCAACTTGACGGGTCAGGTGCGCAACATCGCCGAGGTGACTACGGCTGTGGCCCGCGGCGACTTGTCACGCAAGATCACGGTGGATGTGAAAGGAGAAATTCTCGAGCTGAAGAACACCATCAACACGATGGTGGACCAGCTCAATGCCTTCGCCGGCGAGGTTACGCGCGTGGCGCGCGAAGTCGGAACCGAAGGCAAGCTCGGCGGACAGGCGGAAGTGCCGGGCGTGGCCGGAACCTGGAAGGACTTGACCGACAACGTCAACTTTATGGCCGGCAACTTGACGGCGCAGGTCCGCAATATCGCCGAAGTAGCGACGGCTGTGGCCCGCGGCGATTTGTCGCGCAAGATCACGGTGGACGTGAAAGGAGAAATTCTAGAACTCAAGGACACCCTGAACACCATGGTGGACCAGTTGCGTTCGTTTGCGTCGGAGGTGACGCGTGTGGCGCGCGAGGTCGGAACCGATGGCAAGCTGGGTGGTCAGGCGCAGGTGCCTGGTGTCGGCGGAACGTGGAAGGACCTTACGGACTCCGTCAACTCCATGGCCAGTAACTTGACGGGCCAGGTCCGCAACATCGCCGAAGTCTCCACCGCCATTGCCAATGGAGATCTGTCCAAAAAAATCACGGTCAACGTCAGCGGCGAGATTCTGCTGCTAAAGGAGACCATCAACACCATGGTGGACCAGCTCAACGCGTTCGCCGGCGAGGTGACGCGCGTGGCGCGCGAAGTGGGTACCGAAGGCCGGTTGGGCGGCCAGGCGAACGTGCCCGGTGTGGCCGGCACGTGGAAAGATCTTACCGACTCGGTCAACTCGATGGCAGGAAACCTGACAGCCCAGGTCCGTAACATCGCCGAGGTGACCACGGCTGTGGCGCGCGGCGACTTGTCACGCAAGATCACGGTGGACGTTAAGGGCGAGATTCTCGAGCTGAAGAACACCATTAATACGATGGTGGACCAGCTCAACGCCTTCGCGGGCGAGGTGACACGTGTGGCGCGCGAGGTCGGCACGGACGGCAAGTTAGGCGGCCAGGCCCAGGTGCCAGGTGTGGCCGGTACCTGGAAAGACCTCACCGATAACGTCAACTTCATGGCCAGCAACCTGACTGGCCAGGTCCGCAACATCGCCGAGGTCGCAACCGCTATCGCCACCGGCGATCTTTCCAAGAAGATCACGGTGGACGTGCGCGGCGAAATCCTGCAGCTCAAAGAGACCCTCAACACCATGGTCGAGCAGTTGCGTTCGTTCGCGGCTGAGGTGACGCGGGTTGCCCGCGAGGTTGGTAGCGAAGGCCGTCTGGGCGGTCAAGCGAACGTGCCCGGCGTAGCGGGCACCTGGAAAGACCTCACTGACTCAGTAAACGCCATGGCGGGCAACCTCACCGGACAGGTTCGAAACATCGCGGAGGTGACCACAGCCGTGGCTCGCGGCGACTTGTCACGCAAGATCACGGTGGACGTGAAGGGCGAGATTCTCGAGCTGAAGAACACCATTAATACGATGGTGGACCAGCTCAACGCCTTCGCGGGCGAGGTGACACGTGTGGCCAGGGAGGTTGGCACGGACGGCAAGCTGGGCGGCCAGGCCCAGGTGCCCGGTGTGGCCGGAACCTGGAAGGACCTCACCGACAACGTCAATTTCATGGCCAATAACTTGACTGGCCAGGTCCGTAATATCGCCGAAGTCGCAACCGCCATCGCCACCGGCGATCTTTCCAAGAAGATCACGGTGGACGTGCGCGGCGAAATCCTGCAGCTCAAAGAGACCCTCAACACCATGGTCGAGCAGTTGCGTTCGTTCGCGGCTGAGGTGACGCGTGTTGCTCGCGAGGTAGGTACCGAAGGTCGTTTGGGCGGTCAGGCTAACGTGCCTGGCGTTGCGGGTACGTGGAAGGACCTCACCGACTCGGTTAACGCCATGGCCCGAAACCTCACGGGACAGGTTCGAAACATCGCTGAGGTGACCACGGCTGTGGCACGCGGCGACTTGTCACGCAAGATCACGGTGGATGTGAAGGGCGAGATTCTCGAGCTAAAAAACACTATCAACACCATGGTGGACCAGCTCAACGCCTTCGCGGCCGAGGTCACGCGCGTGGCTCGCGAAGTCGGTACTGAAGGAAAACTGGGTGGCCAGGCGCAGGTGCCCGGTGTGGCCGGAACCTGGAAGGACCTTACCGATAACGTCAACGTTATGGCGGCCAACCTTACCGAGCAAGTCCGCGGAATTGTGAAAGTGGTGACGGCCGTTGCGAACGGCGTGCTCACACAGAAACTCACGGTGTACGCCAAGGGCGAAGTGGCTGCCTTGGCCGACACCATCAACAACATGACGGACACGCTGGCCACCTTCGCCGACCAAGTGACGACCGTGGCTCGTGAGGTCGGTGTTGAAGGACGTCTCGGCGGCCAGGCTAACGTCCCTGGCGCTGCCGGTACGTGGAAAGACCTTACCGGAAACGTCAACCTGCTGGCCGACAACCTTACCAACCAAGTGCGTGCTATTGCCGAGGTGGCTACGGCTGTTACGAAGGGCGACCTCACGCGATCCATTCAGGTCGAGGCTAGTGGTGAAGTCGCGGAGTTGAAAGATAACATCAACACCATGATTAACAACCTCCGTCTGACGACGGAGCGCAACACCGAGCAGGATTGGCTCAAGACCAACCTGGCGCGCTTCACCGGCATGTTGCAGGGCCAGCGCGATCTGGCCACCGTCGGACGGATGCTGCTCTCCGAACTGGCGCCGCTGGTGAATGCCCAACAGGGAGTGATTTACCAGATGGAGGGCGAGGGATCGACCACCATGACTTTGCTCTCCGCGTTTGCGGGCGATAGCGAAGATGGTCATCTCCGCCGGCTGGGGGTAGGTGAAGGCCTGGTCGGACAGTGTGCGGCCGAGAAACGCCGGATGCTGATCAATGATTTACCGCCCGACAATATCGTAATTCGCTCTGGATTGTTCGAAGCCAAACCGCGAAATGTCATTGTGCTGCCGGTGCTCTTTGAAGACCGCGTCAAGGCGGTCATCGAACTAGCTTCCCTGGGCGCGTTCACTGCATCACAGCTCGCATTTCTCGAGCAACTGACCGCCAGCATCGGCATCGTGCTCAACAGTATTGAGGCGACAATGCAGACGGAAGGATTGCTGAAGCAGTCCCAGCAATTGGCGACCGAGCTTCAGACTCAGCAGAAGGAATTGCAGCAAACCAACGAGCAGTTGGCGCAGAAAGCCCAGCAGTTAGCCGAGCAGAACGTCGAGGTCGAGAGGAAGAATCAGGAGATTGAGCAAGCCCGTCGCGCCCTGGAAGACAAGGCGAAGGAGCTGGCACTCACCTCCAAGTACAAGTCCGAGTTCCTGGCGAACATGTCGCACGAGCTGCGGACGCCTTTGAACAGCATTCTTGTTCTGGGCCAGCAACTCAGTGACAACCCCGACCACAACTTGACGCCCAAACAGGTTGAATACGCGCGCACTATCCACGGCGCCGGAACGGACCTGCTCAACCTGATCAGCGACATTCTCGATCTGTCGAAGATCGAATCCGGAACAGTATCAGTGGAGGCCGAAGAGGTATTCTTCGCCAGCCTGCTTGACATGGTGGCGAGACCGTTCCGCCATGAAGCCGAAAGCCGAAAGCTTAGCTTTGAGGTACACACGGATCCGCACCTCAATCGTAGCCTGGTCACCGACTCCAAACGCCTACAGCAGGTGCTGAAAAACCTGCTGTCGAATGCCTTCAAATTCACCGAGCAGGGTGGAGTACGGCTTGCCGTCCGTCCTGCAGAGAATGGCTGGAGCGAAGATCATCCAATTCTCAAGCGCGCCGGCTCGGTAGTGGCCTTCGAGGTGGCCGACACCGGCATCGGGATTCCGCACGAGAAGCAACGAATTATCTTCGAGGCTTTCCAGCAGGCAGATGCAGGCACCAGCCGCAAGTACGGTGGAACCGGCTTGGGCCTGGCCATCAGCCGGGAGCTGGCCAGCCTGCTGGGCGGAGAAATCCAGTTGCGCAGCGAGCCCGGCGAGGGCAGTTCGTTCACCCTCTATCTCCCCGAGACCTACGTCGGGCCTTCTGCACCAAGCGTGGCGATCATGGAAGGAAAGGCTTCCCCCTCTTCCGTGCCTCAATTGGCGAGCGGGAGCATCGCGGAACATCCAGCAGAACAGATTGTGGACGACCGTAATCAGATCGACACCGGTGATGCTGTGCTGTTGATTGTTGAAGACGATCCGCATTACGCCCGCGCGCTGTGCGATTTAGCTCGCGACAAGGGATTCAAGGTCCTGGTCGCCCTGCGAGGAGCGGAGGGGCTGGTTTTGGCCCGCGAGTTTAACCCAGCGGCCATCTCGCTCGATGTCTTCCTGCCGGACATGCTGGGCTGGACTGTCCTTAACCATCTGAAACAGGATCCGGCGACACGGCACATTCCAGTGCAAATGCTGACACTGGACGAAGGGCGGCAACACGGTTTGGCGCGAGGGGCGTTCGCTTTTGTCACCAAGCCGACAACCACCGAAGGTCTGGAAGCTGCCTTGGACCGCATCAAGGCCTATGCCAGCCCCCGACGCAAACGGCTGCTGGTCATTGAAGACGATCCAGCCGAGCAGCTCAGCATCCGCGAGCTGCTGGGCTACGACGACATTGACGTCGCGGTTGCCGACACTGGCGCTGACGCACTTGAGCTAGTCAAGAACAAGCAGTTCGATTGTGTGGTTCTCGACCTGCGCCTCCCTGACATGTCAGGCTTCGAGGTCCTGGAGAGGTTGCGTGACACCCCATCTCTGAGCGAACTGCCGGTAGTGGTTTTCACCGGCAAGGAACTGTCGCCGGAGGAGGATGCGCAATTGCATAGCCTGGCGCGCAGTGTGGTGGTCAAGGGAGTGGAATCGCCGGAGCGATTGCTCGACGAAACCGCTCTCTTCCTGCACCGCGTCATTCCTAATCTGCCACCTGAAAAACAGCGACTACTCGACCGGTTGCACAGCTCTGATGAAGCCCTGGTCGGGAAGAAGGTGCTGGTGGTGGACGACGATGTGCGTAACATCTTCGCCCTCAGCAGTGTCCTGGAGCGCCGGGGAATGACGGTGTTGACGGCGGGAACCGGCCGTGAGGCCATCGAGACCTTGGAATCGACGCCCGACGTCGCCATTACTCTGATGGACATCATGATGCCGGAGATGGATGGATACGAAACCATGCAGGTAATCCGGCAGAACGCATCCTTCAGACGCCTGCCCATCATTGCGCTTACCGCCAAGGCGATGAAAGGAGATCGTGAGAAGTGTCTGGAGGCAGGAGCCTCCGAGTACCTGGCAAAGCCAGTCAATACCGAGCAGCTTTTGTCAGCATTACGCATGTGGCTCCATAGATAGAGACCCGTTGCGTCGCTGAGCTCGAACACACAAATACGTACGAACAAATAAGCGATGAGTAATGCGATCAACATCCTGATGGTGGACGATCAGCCAGCCAAACTGCTCAGCTATGAGGCTATTCTCGCTGATCTGGGAGAAAACCTGATCAAAGCGACGTCTGGAAGGGAAGCACTGGAGCAGTTGCTGAAAACCGAGGTCGCGGTGGTGTTGATGGATGTCAGCATGCCCGACCTCGACGGCTTCCAACTGGCCGAGATGATTAGAGAGCACCCACGCTTTCAGAAAACCGCGATCATCTTCATTTCTGCTGTTCACTTGACGGACCTGGATCGGGTCAAGGGCTATCAGCGCGGCGCTGTGGATTACATCTCAGTGCCCGTCATTCCGGACTTGCTGCGGGCAAAGGTAAGCGTTTTTGCCGAACTGCACCGCAAGACCCAGCAACTGGAACGACTGAATCGCGACTTGGAGATCCGGGTTGCGCAGCGAACTGAGGAGTTACAGGCCAGCGAGAGTCAATTCCGCACGCTGGCGAACTCGATCCCACAGTTGGCCTGGATCGCGAATCCCGATGGCGGGCTCTTCTGGTACAACCAGCAATGGTACAACTATACGGGAACGACTCTGGAGCAGATGGCAGGATGGGGGTGGCAAACGCTTCACGACCCCTCGATCTTGCCAGACGTGTTGGAACGCTGGAGGGCTTCTATCGCTTCCGGAGAGCCATTTGAAATGGTTTTCCCACTCCGTGGCGCTGATGGAAAGTACCGCGAATTTCTCACCCTGGTGAATCCCGTCCGAGATGCGGAAGGCAAAGTAGTTCGATGGTTCGGCACCAACACCGACATCACGGAGCAGAAGCTGGTGCAGCAACGACTGTACGAGAGTGAGCAGCGATTCCGTACCATGGCCGACAAAGCGCCCGTGATGATCTGGATTTCGGACCTTAATAATCTATGTACCTATGTAAACAAGCCTTGGCTTGATTTCACCGGCAGAGCTCTGGAACAGGAGTTGGGAGACGGCTGGGCTGAAAGCATTTACCCTGACGATCTTGAGCAGTGCATGGAGACCTATCGCTCTGCTTTCGACGAGCGCCGTCCATTTTCCACAGAATTTCGTTTCCGTCGAGCCGATGGTGAATACAGGTGGATTATCAACAATGGCGTGCCGCTGATTGGTCCCGACAATGTCTTCTCGGGTTACATCGGAAGCTGCATGGACATGACCGAGCGCAAGCTGACCGAGGAGGCACTCATTAAGTCAGAAAAGCTTGCCGCCATGGGCCGCCTGGCTGGCATCATTGCCCACGAAATCAACAATCCATTGGAAGCCATCTCCAACGCATTCTATCTCCTGCGAAGACATCCATCGCTTGACGCGGAAGCCCAGTATTGCGCCAGCCTCGCCGAGCAGGAATTGGCCCGTGTAGCACATATAACCAAGCAGACCCTCAGCTTTTATCGTGAGTCGCAGCAACCAGTGCCGGTGTCCCTTTCCGAACTTCTGGACAATGTGCTTGAACTGCAGGCCCGACGCATGAAGGCGAATGGAATTATCCTCGAAAAACTGTACAAGAACGGCGGCACGGTACAAGGCTTCCCGGTCGAGTTAAAGCAGGTTTTTCTGAATCTAATTGGCAATTCAATACAGGCGATGGCCGAGGGCGGGCGACTGCGCGTGCGGGTTGATGAGCACGTGGAAGAAAGTACGAGACGATCGGGAGTGCGGGTGTCAATTTGCGACACCGGTATCGGTATTGACCCAAAATATACCAAACGAATTTTTGAACCCTTTTTCACGACCAAGGATACGAAAGGCACGGGGCTTGGCCTTTGGATCAGCCGGGGCATCATTCAGAAGTACGAGGGCACAATACAGTTTCGCAGCATGCGTTTGGCGTCCGGGAAGGCTACGTGCTTCTCCGTCTTTATCCCCGGGCTTTCTTCTCCGCGCAGTCTGGAACTTAGTACCTCCTTGGCCGCTGGCTGATGGTATGGTTTTATGGTTCAGGACAAGCCGGTCATCCTATGCGTGGACGATGAAGAGAATCCGCTGATTCTCAGGAGACTGGTGTTGGAAAAAGCAGGCTATAACGTCATTACCGCCTCCTCCGCAGCACAGGCTTTGGCAATTATCGCTACGCGGCATGTCGATTTGGTGCTTTCGGATCACCTCATGCAGGGCCCTACCGGGGCTGATCTGGCGCGCCAAATCAAGGCAACTTGGCCTACTCTTCCCGTCGTCTTGTTCTCAGGGGTGAACCAGATTCCGCCGGATGCCGATTGCGCCGATCTCTTCCTGAGCAAAGTGGAAGGCCCGACCACCTTGTGTGAAAAGATCTCCATGGTTCTGCGGGGAAGGATGACAACCACGCCTGAGAGGCTGGGGGTTTCTGAGTCCGGCTGATTTGGGACAACTGCTTGGATTGAAACGTAATCAAAGTGCAGCACATACTCATGCCAAAGACAGCGGCTAAAATTCTCTGCGTAGATGATGAAGAGAACCAACTAATCCTGCGCAAAATGGTGCTGGAGCAAGCAGGCTACTCCGTGCTCACCGCCAATTCGGCGGCCAAGGCCATTGAGATGTTTGGATCCGAGCCCCTTGACCTTGTCATTGTGGATTACTACATGCCAGGTATGAATGGCCTTTCCCTGGCTCGGGAGTTGAGGCGAATCAGGAAGGTGCCGATCGTAATCCTGTCCGCCTTCGCCGAACTTCCGGGCGAAGCGATTGGTAGTGCTGACGTTTGGATCACCAAGGGCATCTCGTCACAGGAGCTGTTGAGGAGACTGGAAGAGTTGCTGTCTGACAGCAACGTCCCACCGGCATCAGCAGCCGGGGGAGCCTCGTAGAGAGATGCTAAGAGTGGGTGTGTCTATCAATCTGCCATTCCGGACACTTTATTGTCCGTGCCGAAATATTGTCCCGCTTCTAAAATCATTGAACTAGCAGGCCCGCAGAGTTAGCGTATGAGGTGCGTGCATCCAAACACGCCCGGCTTCAGCCCCATAATCATGCTGCTCGATCTTGGCGATCTGCGTGTGCGCTCCTGGCGTAAGGGCGACCTGGACTCGCTGGTGCACTACGCCAACAACCCGAACATCGCGGCCAATCTCCGCGACCAGTTCCCCCATCCCTATACGCGGTCTGCTGGTGCCGCTTTCCTGGCCGATGTGCGCTTGGCGGAGGTCGAAACCTCCTTCGCAGTGGAATATGCGGATGAGGCCATTGGCGGCGTGGGTTTCAAGCTGGGCACCGACATCGCGCGGCTCACCGCTGAAATTGGATATTGGCTCGGCGAGCCATTCTGGGGGCAAGGGTTGACCACACGCGCCGTACTGGCGACCTCCGACTGGGCCTTCCAGAACTACAAGCTGGCGCGCATCTTTGCCATGGCCTTTTACCACAACGTGGCATCAATGCGCGTGCTGGAGAAAGCCGGCTTCCAGCGCGAAGGAACCTTGCGCTGCAGCGCCGTTAAGAACGGAATCATTCTCGACCAGGTTCTTTACGCTAAAATCCGCTGACCAGCAATTGATCCTCATAAGCCTGAGCGCAAGGTCTGGTTTTTTACCTGGCAAGTGGAGGCGCACGTGCGGTGCTGATTTCCTGTGGCGCTACCTCTTCACCAACTCTTCCATCTCCTTTTCGCCTATCACCGCGACGCCCAACTCACGAGCTTTGTCCAGTTTCGAGCCGGCCTCGGAGCCCGCAACCACATAACCGGTCTTCTTGCTGACCGATCCCGACACCCTTCCCCCCGCATCCTCGATCAGCTTCTTAGCTTCATCGCGAGTGTGGCGTTCCAAGGTCCCGGTCAGAACGAACGTTTTTCCCGCGAGCGCCGTCGCGCGCTGCTTCTTCTTGCCCTTGAAGGTCAGTCCCGCCGCACCTAGCCGTTGCACCAGGGCAACATTCTTTGGCTCATCGAAGAACTCCCGGATGCTGGCCGAGACTCGCGGGCCAATCTCATTCACCTGCTGCAGCTCTTCTTCGCTGGCCGTCATGAGCGCATCCATGGACCCAAAAGCTTCTGCCAGAAACTGCGCCGTGCGCTCGCCGACAAAACGCATTCCCAGGCCGTAGATGACGCGCTCCAACGGCAGCTTCTTCGAGTTCTCGATCTCATTCAGGATGTTCTGCGCCGACTTCCTGCCCATTCGCTCCAGCGCGAGCAGTTTGTCTTCGGTCAGGTCGTAGATGTCGGCCACGTCCTTCACCAGGCCGGTTTCAACGAGTTGGTTCACCAGGGCATCGCCCATCCCCTCGATATTCATCACGCCGCGCGAGGCGAAGTGGCGAATGCTCTCCCGCAACTTGGCGGGACAATTTGCGTTGACGCAGCGATGGTCGGCTTCGCCTTCGGCGCGGACGACATGTCCACCGCATACGGGACAACGCGCGGGCATGTGAAACTGCCGTGTGCCGCGTGGCTTCTCTTCCAGCACCTTCACCACCTTGGGTATGACGTCGCCGCCGCGCTCCACCGACACCCAGTCGCCGATGCGCACTCCCAGCCGCTCGATCTCGTCCATGTTATGCAGCGTGGCGCGGCTCACCGTGGTCCCGCCGATGGAGACCGGCTTCAGCGCTGCCACCGGCGTCAGCTTTCCAGTTCGGCCGACCTGCACCAGGATGTCCTCGATCTGAGTTACGCCCGACCGAGCGGCAAACTTGTAGGCGATCGCCCAGCGTGGGGCTTTTCCGGTGTAGCCGAGCTCTTCTTGCAGCGCAATGCGGTCCACCTTGATGACGATGCCGTCAATTTCGTAAGGCAGGTTGTCACGCTGGCCTTCCCATTCGTGGATGAAGTCCCACACTTGGTCGAGATTGTGCACCAGCCGATGATTGGGATTCACCTTGAATCCGGCAGTTTGCAGCGCCTTCAGCGTCTCCGAGTGCCGCTCATAGATGGTTCGGCCGTTGGTAAACAGCGCGTAAGAGAAGAAGTCGAGCCGCCGCTGCGCGGTGACGTTCGGCTCCAGCACGCGCACCGTTCCCGCCGTGGCGTTGCGCGGATTAGCGAACTTCGGCAGCCCCTGCCGCTCGCGCTCGTCGTTCATCCGCTGAAACGCCGCCAGGGGCATCAGTAACTCACCACGAACCTCGAAGGCGGATGGCAGCTTCGACTTCGCCAGTGTCTTAGGGGAAATAGTGAGCGGTACGCTGCGCACGGTGCGAACGTTGAGCGTAACGTCTTCGCCAACAGTCCCATCGCCGCGGGTTATGCCCAGTGCCAGCCTGCCGCTTTCAAAACGCAGTGCCAGCGACATGCCGTCGAGCTTGAGCTCGCAGACGTAGTCCACGCGCGACTGGCTGCTCAATTCGTGCACCCGCCGCTCCCAGTCGCGCAGCTCGTCTTCGCTGTAGGCATTGTCAAGCGAGAGCATCGGCGTAGAGTGGGCAATCTTGACAAAGCCCTCGCGCGGCTTGCCGCCTACTCGCTGCGTAGGAGAATCGGGCGTGACCAGCTCCGGATGCTCGGCCTCCAGCGCCTTCAGCTCGTTCATCAGGCGGTCGAATTCGGCGTCGCTGATTTCGGGGTCGTCAAGGACGTAGTAGCGGTGTTCGTGGTAGCGGATCTTGTCGCGCAGGGCCTCGATCTTGTGCTGCACATCCTTGCTGGCCATGGTGCAATTATGTCAGTAGCCAGTGGCAGTAGCCAGTGGTCAGTAACCGGGCAACCGACATCTGCCAACTGTTATTCTGACAACTGACAACTGGCTACTGACTACTAGTTGCTGACTACTGCCTTTGAAGCATCTTCTCCACAAATGGAGCCTGTTCATCCTGGCCGCGCTGAAGCCGCTCGGCGTTTGGGGAGTCCTCGGCTTCGCCGCAGTGGACGCTGCTTTCCTCGGCATGCCGTTGGACGCCATCGTTGCCGGCTATGTCTGGGCCAACCCGCATCGCCTGCCGCTGTACTGCGCCATGGCGGCCACCGGTTCGGCGTTGGGTAGCATTCTGTGGTATGTCATTGGTTACAAAGGCGGCGAGGTGCTGCTGGTCAAACGTATCGGAGAGCGGCGCTTCAACAAGATCAAGTCGTCTTTCGAGCGGCATGAATTTCTTGCCATCATGCTGCCTTCCATGCTGCCGCCGCCGACTCCGTTCAAGCTATTTGTGCTGTCGGCAGGGGTGGCCGAAATGCGGTTCAGCCACTTCCTGGCAGCAATCTTCTTTGGACGCTTCCTGCGCTTCGTGCTGCTGTCGTTTCTGGTAATCCGCTTTGGCCCACAGATTGTGGACTTCCTCGGCAGCATAATGCACCACCATTTGCGGCCGTTGATCGCTATGCTTGCCGCGGGCGCGCTCATTGGGTGGTGGATCTGGCGGGTGCGTAAGCTGAAGTCGGTCACACTACGGCGTGATGGCCGTAACAGACTGCACCGCTAACCACAATTGATAATGATCAGTAAGGAATGATGCGGGTCGTCCCACTGACACCGAAGCAAGCTTGGAAAATTCTGTTTCGAAGGCGGCGGCGTTTGTCTGCGAGTGCCGCCTGGGCGCAAGAAGTGGTTGCTCGCGTCAGGTCGTCACAGGAGGAATAAAGATGGCAACGAAGACCGCTCTGGTTCCCAACAGCACCGACAGCCAGCTCGAGGAACTTCGCGAAAAGCGGGAGAGGATCGAACAGGGCGGCGGCCAGGAACGCATCAAGAAGCAGCATGCTGCAGGCAAGCTTACCGCGCGCGAGCGTATTCAGGAGCTGGTGGATCGTCACAGCTTCCAGGAAATCGGCACCTTTGCCCGCCACCGGGCCACCTACTTCGGCATGGCCGACAAGGAAGTTCCTGCCGATGGCGTGGTCACCGGATGCGCTACTGTCGATGGCCGCACGATCCATCTCGCCAGCCAGGATTTCACTGTGCTGGGCGGCGCTGCCGGCGAAGTCCACTGCGCCAAGATCGTTGACATGATGCAGCTCTCGCTGAAGACCGGCAGCCCATTCGTCTTCATCAATGATTCCGGAGGCGCGCGCGTTCAAGAAGGCATCGACAGCCTCGCCGGGTATGCCAGCGTCTTCTACAACAACGTCATGTTGTCGGGCTCCGTTCCCCAGATCTCCATCATCTGCGGCCCGTGCGCGGGCGGCGCATCGTACAGCCCGGCTATCACCGACTTCATCATTCAGACCCGGGGCGCGCAGATGTTCATCACTGGCCCGCAGGTCATCAAGCAGGTGACTGGAGAAGTCGTTTCAGCCGAGCAGTTGGGTGGCCCGGCGGCCCAGATGAACCGCTCGGGCGTGGTGCATCTGGTCGCTGAGGATGATGAGGGCGCCCTCCTGCTCTGCCGCCGCCTCTTGAGCTTCCTGCCCTCCAATAACCTGGAGGACCCCCCACGTGTGCTCTTCGAAGGTGCGGTGGGAGCGGACCCCGAACTTAATCATCTGGTACCCACGGACTCCAAGATCGCCTACGATATTCGCGGCGTGCTCAAGCGCATCGTTGACCACCAGGATTTCTTCGAAATACAGCCCGGCTTTGCCGCCAACGTTGTCGTCGGTTTCGCTCGCATGCAGGGACGTTCCGTCGGCATCGTAGCCAGCCAACCCAACGTGCTAGCGGGCGTGCTCGACATTGACGCCTCTGACAAAGTGGCGCGCTTTGTGCGCTTCTGCAATGCCTTCAACCTGCCACTGCTGACCTTCGTTGACGTTCCCGGCTTCCTGCCCGGCGTCGAGCAGGAATACGGAGGCATCATTCGCCACGGAGCCAAGGTCCTGTTTGCCTACTCGGCCGCCACCGTTCCCAAGCTGACGGTTGTCATTCGCAAAGCGTACGGGGGCGCTTACATTGCTATGTGTTGCAAAGACCTGGGCGCTGACCGTGTGGTAGCATGGCCAACCGCCGAAATCGCGGTCATGGGCGCGGAAGGGGCCGCCGAGATCGTCTTCCGCCGGGAAATCGACGCGGCCGAAGATCATCACGCCCGCCGCAAAGAGTTGATTGAAGAATACCGCAACACGTTCTCCAATCCGTTTGTGGCCGCCGGACGCCGCCTGGTTGACGACGTCATCGAGCCCGCGGAAACTCGAAGGTATCTGGTGCAGGCCCTCGAAGCCTTGCACGCCAAGCGCGAATTCCGTCCGCCAAAGAAGCACGGTTTGATTCCGCTGTAGCCCGAGAGAGACGCCTGAATGAGCGATAGCGAGCCAATCGCGCCCGAAATCCTGGCTGTCATCTATGCGGCAGCCGCAATCTTCGTTGCGAAGAGGATGGAATCAGAAAAGGCGGAGGCCGCAACGGATAAGTCCTGGTCTATCAAGGGACGCGAAATCGTTCAGGCGTCCCACAACCTGGTGCAGCGTGGACATTAAGTATGCTCACGCCTGCATTACGAATTCGCCGGCACCCATGGCCCTGTGAGGAGGCGTTCGTGAAGCTGAGGATCGTAGTCGAGGGCAAAGCCTACGAAGTGGAAGTTGACATCCTCGAGGAAACACCGGACCCTGCGCTCGCGGCGGAGCCACCCATTCAGTCGAGCGTGCTGCCCGCAGCCGCCAAAGTAGGTCTTTCCGGAGCCGGCGAGGACAAGATCATCCGCAGTCCGCTGGCGGGACTTGTGGTGCGGGTCTACGCAAAGCCCGGCCGGGAGGTCTTGGCCAACGAGCCTCTCATCGTGCTTGAGGCCATGAAGATGGAAACCAGCATCAATGCCCCGGTTGCAGGAAAGATAAAGTCAGTGGGCGTTGCGCCCGGTGACGCGGTCAAGCTCGACCAGATTCTGTTGCAGTTCGAATAGACCCATTGAGCCGGCTCAAGAGCACCGAGACCGCTTTACCCTACTTCGCCACTTGGGCGTTAACGGCACGCTCGCGGCTGGCGAGGTAGCCGATCCCAAAGAACGCGCCGGTGAACAGCAAGTCAGACGCAACCCCGCTACGGAAGAAGGGCAGACCGGCGACGTAGCAGGCCATCAGGCCGTCGAAAGTCTTAGGATACATGTCGCGCCAAACCATCCACACCGCGAAGTTGCTGATGAGGAAGAACGACACCGAGGCAGTCAGCGACGCCATGCCGATGCGAATCGCAGAGAAGCCTTTGATGAGCACACTGCCGAGCAGCAACATGGCCGCGTACCAGGCCCATGTGACCAGATGGTCGGCCGTAAGCGGATAGCCGTAGGTGACTCGCGTGAGGTACGCATCGGAGGCGACCAGCAAGGCGATGGGAATCCACATCTGTCGGCGCGGCATGCGCGCGCCGAAGTACAGCAGTGCCGCGGCAACCGGCGTGAAGCTCCACGGCAGCGCGATGAAACGCAGATGAACGGCGACGGCGATGGCAATAAATAGATACGCGAGCATGGTCACCTCGATACGAACCCTGCCTCTTGATTCTGTACGTCCAGCGTGTCTCCGTCAAGGGGCAGGGGCGCTCCGAGGACGCAGGCAGCGAAATTTAACGCCGCGGCGACTGATGCTCCAGGCTCTCGACCGTCGGCGAGGTCCAGGAGTTCATGCCCTGCATCAGCACGCCCAACTCGGGATCGAGTACGACATAGCCGCCCAGGGCCGTTCGGCCGGAAGACTCCGGATAGGTGTACCGCAGGTCCTGGAAGTCAACGAAATATCCCCGCGTCTCGCCCTCGAGTTTTTGTTGCTGCACGTAGGGAAACACCGCCCAGTCAAGGTACACGCGTCCGAAGTAAGTTGACTTTGCAACGCTCAGCACGTCCGTCGCTTCTGGCTTATAGAAAATATGCGCCCGCGAGTCCTCAATCACCGGCCCCAGCGAATTTACTGGCACCGTCTCGAAGAAATCGGCAGTTTCCACTACGCCATGCCAGCGAAAGGGATTGACCATGTAAGGGTAGGCAGCGACTCTCTGCGGCATCGCGCCGCGATACAGGAACGAGTCCATGGCGTTGACCGCGCGGCGATGCTGATAATCGCGATAGCCCCAGAGGAGCAGCAGGCAGACCAGCGCGGTGATAGCTCCTGCCCGGCCTTGCGGGCCTTTGCTGCGCGCGCCAATCTCCTGATTGATGAGGCCGAAGAGCGCGGGCAGCGCCAGCCCTGCGATGAGCACAACCCAGATGACCGGATCGAGAATGTATACGATGTCCCAGGAATACCAGCGATAGTTGAACGGCTCGAAGAGGCGAATGCCGTAAGAGGTGCTGTAGTCGAGCGGCAAGTGGCTGAGGGCCGCGATCACGGCGAACAGATAAAGATATCCCCAACGAACCGGCAGCCGGCCGCTCTGCCTGGCGGAACTCGGTTTTCGGCGCCGGATGCGATGCACGACGTAAACGAACGCCAACACGCCCGCCGCGACCAACGGCACGCCCACGAAGCTGTGAGTGATTCCGCGATGATGCTGCAAATCTGCCGTACCGCTCTTCAAGCCCCACAGTATGTCCAGGTCGGCGGCTTCGGCGGCCAGAACCATCGTCAGTGTGGTCAGAGCACTCTTGCGGTTGCAGCCGGCGCGCGACAGGCATGCGCCGACCAGAAGATGAGTTGGTGGATCCAAGTCCTACCTCGAGCGGTGTTGGTTACGGCAAGAGAGCTATTGTACGCAGGTGGAGCGAAATCCAGCGTAGAGCGGGCCTTCAGGCCCGCGTTAAGCGAACCCCCAACGATCTGGGGCTTCAGCCCCAGCCTTTTGTGCCGCCGGCCTTGGAATCATTCTCTCTGGCTGGCGGCGCTTCATCATGGCCGGTCTTGCCGGCGAGCAGATCGATCGCGTGCGGCAGAATGTGCAATACCGCGCGCAGTGATTCCACGGCGCCGCTGGGACTGCCCGGCAAATTGAGAATGAGCGAGCGTCCGCGCACACCGCACGCGGCCCGGCTCAGCATGGCGAAAGGCGTTTGCGCTGCGCCTGCAGCCCGCATTCTTTCGGGAATGCCATCGATCAGCTTGGAGCAGACGGCGCGCGTAGCTTCCGGCGTGACATCGCGCGCGGCAATGCCAGTCCCACCCGTGGTGACGACCAACTGCGCCCGCTCGCTCAGGCGAATCAATGCCGACTCGATGGCGGCCCGATCGTCGGGAACGATCTCCTGGTGAGCGAGTTCGAATCCGTTCTGAAGGAGCAGAGCAGCGGTTGCCGGGCCGGAGATGTCGGCGCGCTCGCCTCGCGCCGAAGAGTCGCTAACGGTCAAGACGGCAGCAGTTCTGGTGCTCACGGCAGAACGATATCACGGCGGCGGAGGGGCTCAGTTTCCGAATCGCCCGTCGACCGGTAGCGGTAGCGATCACTTCCCAAAAGCCGACCTATCGGGAGTAATCCCCGAGAAGCCGGTTTCCGGCTAACTCCCAATTGCGAACCACTTATTCCGGATGAGCCTTATCACTCGGCGGCGTGACGCGTGGCACAGACGGCCGATACTCGAAAAGCGCAGCCTATTCTCGCGGCAGCTTGACTTCTCCTTGGTGGACACTGCTGGGAGGCATAGTACGCTCCTACTGCCTTTACGTAAGAACTCGTTTCAATTCATTCTCGTCTCCAACGTGAAACGGGGCTTGCATACCCCAAGCGTCTCAGATCAGCATCCTCGTTTCCTGTCAATGTCCAGCAGTTCTGCCAAAGCGTCCATTGAGCGTGGCTTCTCCTGGAGCGTCACGCCGACCCTTTACCGCATACCTTTTCCTGGAGGCTTTCATGCTTCACCTCGACACCGGTAACACTGGTTTCATGATCCTTTGCACCAGCCTGGTCATGCTTATGACACCTGGCCTGGCGTTCTTCTACGGCGGACTGGTGGGACGCAAGAACGTCCTCGCCATCATGATCCAGAGCTTTGTTTCCATGGGCTGGACCACCGTCATCTGGTACCTGTACGGCTATTCGCTGTGCTTCAGCGGAGACTGGCACGGAATAATCGGCAACCTGCATAACGTCTGCCTGCACGGGGTCAATCTCTCCACACCTTCGACTCCAAACGACACCATTCCGGCTATGGTTTTCATTGCCTATCAGATGATGTTTGCCATCATTACCCCTGCTCTCATCTCAGGTGCGTTCACCAACCGCGTGACCTTTAAGGCTTACTGTCTGTTCCTGACGGCGTGGCTCACCTTCGTTTATTTCCCCTTTGTGCACATGGTGTGGGGTGGTGGCATCCTGCAACGCTGGGGCGTGGAGGACTTCGCCGGCGGGATCGTGGTCCATAACATCGCCGGTATGGCTGCGTTGGCATCCATCCTTTATGTCGGCCGGCGCCGGGTGCTGGATCGCGGTCCTCACAGCATTCCACTGGTTGCCCTCGGAACCGGCTTGTTGTGGTTCGGGTGGTACGGTTTTAACGCCGGCAGCGAGATGCGCGTGGATTCGGTGACCGGTACGGCGTTCCTGAACACCGACATTGCGGCGTCGTTCGCGGCCGTGGCCTGGCTGGTGGTGGCGTGGATTCGAGAGCGCAAGCCCAAGTTCCTCGGCCTGTTGACGGGCGCGGTTGCCGGCCTCGCAACCGTTACTCCCGCGGCGGGATATGTTTCGCCAACCACCGCCGTCATCATCGGGGTGGTCTCTGGAGTGGTTTGTTACTTCGCGGTCGAGATGAAGAACAAACTGCACTGGGATGATGCGCTGGATGTGTGGGGCGTTCACGGAGTCGGCGGTTTCCTCGGCATCGTGATGCTGGGGCTGTTCGCCAATAATGCATTTAATCCCGCCGGAACCAACGGTTTGCTGTACGGCAATCCCAGCTTCTTCATGAAGCAACTGGTCGCTGTGCTTTTCTCGTCGGTGTGGGCATTCGGCTTCACTTACGCCATGCTGCGAATCATTAACATGTTCACGCCCGTGAAAGTGACCGAAATGAGCGAGGAGATAGGCCTCGACGAGTCGCTGCACGGCGAACACGCTTACGAGACTCTCGAAGTCGAGGAGCTCTTTAACGGCGATCGTCGTATGGCGACCGAACACCTCGAGGTCGAGGAAGAGGAAGAAGGCGAGCTGGTCGGCCCCAGAAAGTAGCTATGCCGGGACGGTTGAGGACCTTCCGCCGGTTTCTGGGAAGAAGTGTATTGACAGGGATGATGCTTGTGTCATCCCTGCCTCTTTTTGCCCAAGACGACCCTCCCGCCGTACCCACAGCGTCGGTTAGCCCTGGCCCCAACGAGACGAAAGCGTGGTGGCAGACGATCACCGCCAACGGCTTCGCATCGCTTTCCTACGGCTACAACGCCAACCAGCCGTATGATCGCCTGAACCAATTCCGCGTCTTCGACTTCAACGACAACGAGCCCCAGTTGGACATGGCGCTACTGGTAATCCAGCGGGCGGTTGAGAAGCCCAACCAGTTCGGTTTTCGGTTCAACATGATTGCCGGCTCCGGCGTTCCCGAGGTCACAGCCGCCTACGGAATGTTCCGCAACATGGAGACGGATGTCGCTCATCACTTCGACATCCCCGAGCTCTATGTCAGCTACATCGCACCGCTGGGGAAAGGCCTGCGCATCGACGCCGGAAAGATGGCCAGTCACTTGGGCTCGGAGATCATCGGCGGCTACGATGGCTACAACGACGAATTCAGCCGTGGATTCATCTTCGGCTTCGGCGTGCCCTTTACCTACACCGGGGTGAAGGCCACCTACGCCTTCAATAGCAAGCTTACCGGCATGGTCGTGGTGGTGAATGGATGGGACGAGGTTCAGCGCTACAACCACGGCTATTCCTGGGGAAGCCAGATCACCGTGACTCCCACCAAGGCCACAACTCTGTACTTCAATTTCATTCACGGCCCGGAGCGTCCACACGACGATCGCGACATACGCAGCGTCGGCGAAATTGTGGGGAACTGGAAGACGACGCCGCGCCTGAATCTTGGTTTTGATGCGGTGTACGGCCATGAGCAGAATGGCGTCTGCCTCGGCCATGACGCCATCTGGAGGGGTCTGGCCACCTACGTCAAGTATGGCTTCACGCAGAAATTCTCCGTGGCTTTTCGTGGGGAGGTCTTCAACGACAGCGGAGGCACCCGCACCGGGGTGGACCAGACGCTCCAGGGATATACCTTTACGCCGGAATATGACACGGCCGCGAAGCTGTCTGACGTCGCCTCATGGCTGAAGAAGCTGGACGGCAAGTTCGTAATTCGCGCCGATATTCGCCTCGATCATTCCACCAAAGATGTTTTTCTGACCAGCGACCCTGAGGTCTTCGTGCCGCATCAGTTCACCGTCGCGCTCAATCTGATCTACCTGTTTTAGTGTGCTGTCGGGGTCCGCCTGCGCTCGCAAACGGGGATGTCGTCGGTCGGCACTGTTTCGCATTCGACTCATCGGCAATCGAATAGTGACCCGCGCCCTAGGCAGGCCCGACAGTTGTTCAGAAGTCCTAGGGCTGTATCGGAAGCGCCCCCTGCGAGGAATCATGAATCACATTGGAGTGCGTGGGCGCTTTCGATACAGCGACTTGAAGGAAGCCGCTTCCTATGGGATTTGAATGGCGCTGGGGTGAGATGAGCAGGGTGGCAAACCAGTGCCGTGGTACGAAGGAGTGGTTGGATTAGAGATGGGATCGGGTTTTGTGCGAGCAGCGTGATGGGAACGACACTCGGCGGTGGAGAAAGCATCTGAGGAAGACACCTGCGAGGCGCAAAAAGCGGTGGCGTGTTGTAGCACGCGGATGGATCGAGGTTGGGGCTGTGGTTTCATGCAGCATACTCCCGTGGAAGCGGTGGAGCACGGAGTTGGATCTGGAATGCAGAGAGCCTCTCGATGACGTGCATCGGTCCACCGCAGATGGGGCAGATCCAGAAAGTAAGAGCGCGAGCGGGGCGCGGATTGACGGGGTTTGATTCTTGCGCTGAGTCCAATAACCGAGCACAGAGTGGCAGCAATAGCGCGCGCCGGCGGTTGGCCAGAAAGCCGAAGTTGCGAATCCGAACGAAGCCGCTGGGAAGCAGGTGGAGCAGGAAGCGTCTTAGGAACTCCTCGACGGGAAGCGTCATCAGACGCTTTTTGTTGTTGTGAGCCGAATCCCTCCAGCGAAACGTGACTTGGCCATCGGCCAGGGAGACGAGCCGGTGATTGGAGATGGCGACGCGGTGGGTGTAAGCGCCGAGATAGCGTAGAGCATGCTCGGGACCACCGAAGGGCGGTTTGCAATAGACCACCCAGTCATGCCGAAACAGTTGGCGGAGCCAAGCGGAGAAGATCTTGGGCTGAGCGAGCCGTTTCAAATCGCCATAGAAGCGAAGTTCCCCTTTGCTGCAGGCGCGCCTCAACGCCGCCACGAACTTGCCGCGAAATACCCGGCTCAGCACTTTGATGGGAAGAAAGAAAGAGTAGCGGGTGTGGACCCAGTGGGTGTGATCCAGCGAGAGTCCACCGGCGGGGACCACACAATGGACATGGGGATGATGTTGGAGCTTCTGATCCCAGGTGTGCAGCACACTGAAGAAACCGATCTCGGCGCCCAGGTGCCTGGGATCGCGCGCGATCTCCAGCAGAGTTGCGGCGCTGGTGCGGAACAGAAGGTCGTAGACGACCTTCTTGTTCTGCAGGGCGAGGTGTGCCAGTTCCCGCGGCAGAGTGAAAACGACGTGCACATAGGAGGTGGGCAGCAACTCGCGCTGCCGTGCCTGCAGCCAGCGGTGGCGGGCATTGCCCTGGCATTTTGGGCAATGACGATTGCGGCACGAGTTGTAAGAGATGGCGGAATGTCCGCAGTGGGAACACTGATCACGATGTCCGCCGAGGGTGGCGGTGCGGCAGCGTGCGATGGCCAGCAGCACCTTCTGATGTTGCCAGGTGATCCAGTGGCGACTGCGCTCAACGAATGTCTGCCCCGCGCTGCGAACGATGTCGGCCATCTCCAGGAGAGGGCGACTCATTTAAGGCTTTAGCGGGAGCTCTCGTTTCTGCTTCTCCGGGGACAAGATCAACGAGTCCAACGGGCTTGCGGTGGCGCTGAGGTGGCGTTTGGACAGATGCAGGTAGATGGTGGTTTCTTCCAAATCGTGATGCCCCAGCAGCAACTGAATGGTGCGCAGATCCGCACCGTCTTCTAAGAGGTGGGTGGCGAAACAATGCCGCAAGGTGTGGGGATGGATGTTTTTCTCCTGCAGGCCAGCGCGTCGAGCGGCCTGGCGGCAGGCGTGATAAACGGTCTTAGGGGTGATCGGATGATCCGCTGTATGGCTGCAACCCCCGGGGAACAACCACTGCGAGGGTTTGCGCTTTAACCCGCGCCAGTACTCGCGCAAGGCATCCAGCAGCTTGGGGCTGAGCATGACGTCACGATCCTGGCGTCCCTTGCCGCCCTGGATGTGGACGACCATCCGCTGACTATCAATATCGCTGATCTTCAGGCGCGCCAGTTCGGCACGCCGCACTCCGGTGGCATAGAGCGTCATCAGCACGATGTGATGAAAAGGAGTCAGTGCCGAGTTGATCAGGCGAGCGACCTCCTCCTGACTGAGAATGATGGGCAGCTTCAGCACTTTCTTGGGATAGGGAGTTTCGGCCACGCTCCAGGCCCGCTTGAGTGTCTGGATGTAGAAGAAACGCAGAGCTGCCAACCGCTGGTTCACCGTGTTCGGTGCCAACTTCCACTTCTTAAACAATGCGGCTTGGTACTCGCGGATGTGTTGCGGACCCAACTGTTCGGGGGACCGGTGGAAGTACCGGGAGAAGTGTTCGACGGTGCGAACGTAACAATCGATGGTGGTCTGCGCGTAGTTCCGACGGTGGAGTTCTTCGAGCATGATCTTGCGTAGATGAGTCACAGAGATGCCTCCTTCTCTGCGACACAACTTAGATCAACTCACCTGTGCTGTCGCATAGACCACGCACGCGCAAGCGTCCGCCGTACTACGGCTTCGTTCAAGTCTGCTTATGGTCCATCACGTTATTCGGGAGATCTTGCTGCGGCAACTGTCCCCGAAGCCGGTTTTCGGCCAACTGCCGTGTTGCCCGTAATCCACTACTAGTTGCTCGGGTGGGCACATCTCGAGCGTCGACGAGGTGTCGGGAGAATGTGTGAAAGGCAAGCCGCCGCTAACGGCTTGCCCCTCTTCCGATGTGACGATAGTGAGAATGACCCTAGGTTTACGACACCACGAGCGGCCTCATCATGTCGTGCTCTTCGTGCTCAAGAATATGACAGTGCCAATTTGCCATTTCGTTGAATTTCTTTGGTGGCTGCAAAGCCAGAGGTTACAAATAGGATGGCGCAAAGTACTGACTGCACGAGAGCAGTTGGGAAGTTCATGACTCGTCCCTCTTCATTCTCGAAAGGGAATAGAGAAATTCTTGGTCAGCGTGACTAGGCTCTACCAGGACGGCGGCAGCAACGGGTGCCTGCCCGAGAACGATTGAGAGGCCGTTCGGTATAGGAAAGTCAATTAGAATTACGCACCTTTAGAGCCACATTTTGAATGGCGGGCGAGCTAGATTCAAAATGCCGGGTTCTGAGGCTCATAGTTTCTGTATCGCTTGCCATTTCAGACAGTTGCGCAACCAATATCAAGGCAATTGGAAAATAGATCGGGGGCCCACCGACTGCGCAAGTGTCGCCAGGTATACGAACCTCCAGCCCATTAGCTGCAAAACTCTGCATATTGTTTGCTCCCTCCGCAGGCGAACGTACGTGATATCCGCGATCCACAATTGATTTGGACCAGAGGCCTTCAACCGACGCGCTAGATTCAGGTAGACTTCCTGCTCATCCCTTGGTTTCGGGGCCGGAAGCGGTTTGCGATCTCGGATTGCCAACAGATTGTCCTCTCGCATCAATCGGATGACTCGTTTGTGGCTCGCGGTCAAATTGCCTGCCGGTGACTGTCCAGAGCACCCGCCGATAACCATATTGGTCTCGGTTCTCCAAGCCAGATCTCTGGATGGCCGCCCGCAAGGTCATGTCCTCCTCCGATTGGAGCCCGGCCCCGCAGATGGCGGTAGATATCCCGCCGCGGACCTGTGCCAGTTGACACATCCGCTCGATGCTCAAGCTGCCTTGCAACGGCATCCCGGATCTCCTCGTAGATGCCCTCTCGCCGAGAGATGATGCTCTTCAGGCGTCGAGCCTCGCGCTTGTCAAGAGGAATTGAAGGAGACTCCAAGCTGGCTGGATTTATCGGACTACTGCGCCCAAGGAGGAGCGGGTTTGAAGCCTTCTGATGAGTGCGAGAATGAACTTGAATCGAACGAAGTCATTGAATCGGGTTCGTCAATCCGGCAATTCGCAATTATCGGTGTACGCGAGCATCACCGACTCCGAGGACGATGTGCACAGTCTTGGAATGCTAAGCGGCTGGTCGAGGTTCTCACCATGATCGGAGCTTTACTCTCTTTTCCGGTTTCCTTGGCTCTTTGCGCAATGTTCCGGATGCACAGCCAGAACGATTCAGACCTAACCGGCGGTAGCTGGCATTGAGTTTTACGTTTACCTCTATCGCTCACGCTGCTCACCGTGCATGTAGGTGCTGAAATCGGTAACAACCTGAAAAGGAGTCGCCGGAGCATTGACGACTTCTCCAACCTGGTCGATAAGTGCAGGAGAAGCGTTGCCCAGGAATCTCGAGCCCTCGCGATGTGACGATTCGATCGGGTCGAATCCCATCAATCGTGCGCAGGTTGCATCGGCGGCGACCGGATCATCCGCAAGCACGATCTTTCCCAAGGGACGAGCGGTGCCGTTGAGAGGCCCGTTTCCTTCCATCGCCACGATGCCGTCTGCGATAACGAAGTGGACCGGAACGGTGGCGCAAAGATCGAGGATGCTCTCCTGAATGCCCTTCCAGTGGAGAATATTCTTCGGCCATCCGTATCGTCGCGCCTGGCACAACGCCAAACATGTTCTTCATGCTGAGAGTGACGCCGGACCAGTGGTGGGTCTTGATCTTCGGCATGGACACGAGGAAATCCGCTTCCAGCACAGTCCGAGGGAGCCAGAGATCCTTCATGCCCGTATAGCTCGCGCGTAGCGGAGTGCGAATTAGTTCGTCGCGATTCAGATCGACGAATCGGATCTTTTCGTCTCGAAGACACTGCTCGATAGCCACTTTGTGAAAGCACCAGCTGTGTGTCGCGTTGATGTCCTGGTCCCTCGGCTACCAACACGGATTTGGCGCCCAGCCGGCGGAATGATTCGGCCGCAGCGAGAACCAGCAATGGGATGGGTATTGATTGCATTGCCAGGAATGTAATCGACCAAGTTGGGTTTGAGAACCACGGTCTTGCCTCGGACGTTGATCGGAAAGAGGCGAAGACCCGCGGCGAGGATCTGGTCGAGTTGATCGTGAGTATTGCTGTGCATGGAGGATCGCAACTCGGGATCGCTTCGGTCGTTGATCCGAATGATACTTGGGCAGAAGGAAAGGAGTGGTGACCGCCGTGCCAGCCGCCAGAGCGGCGCTGCCAATAAGAAAGTCTCGTCGGGTAAGGCTCACAGCGTCACCCCAAATGCCTCTAGCGCGCGCTGTTGATCAAGTGCGAGGCAGACCAGCGCAAGCGTGCTGGTGTCCTCGGTGCCTGAGAGATCAGGAAAGGCGGCAAGCGAGCTGGAAAGCGAAGCAATCGGCCGACGGTGTGCGGCGAGAGCAAGAATCGCCCAGGCGAGACTCCATGGCGCCGTAAGAGTTGGGGCAACTCGCTCCAAGTAGTCGACGGAGCCTTGCACAACTGGGTCCTGTTCGCGATCACGCAGCGCCAAGAGCGCGATGGCCGTATCGTCAGCGTGCGGTGCAAGGGCGGTTCCATAGACAACGCCGTTACCGGCATTCCATCCTCCACCGGGGCAGGCACGATCGATGAGCATCTCGATGCCACGATCAATGCGCGAACGGGACGTGTTCCAAACCACCGCAAGAGCAAGGGAGCTGGTTCAGAGCAAGAATCGCGAATGCGGTGGGAACAACCCAGCTGACCGTGTCCGGAAACCATGGCCAGCCATACTTGTCGGGGTCGAAACGAACGTGGCGATCGGCGGTACGAAACTTCCATTTCCAGAACCAGTTCGATTCCTTGCCGGCACAGTTCAGCAGCCAGTGGAAGCCCTTGCAACCTGGCCGGTATTGCTGGCACCAGATCACGAAGAGCCATTACGGCCAGCGAAGTGACCCAGCCACCCTCTTGATCGTCTCCGGGGAAGACTGGCCAACTGCCATTAGGGTTTTGGGTGTGGAGCAGAAAGTCCTGAGCACGTTCGATGTCGCCTACAGGCGCCGAGCCGAGTGCGAGCGCGGAGTAGCACGTCGGCTCAATTGCTGGCTGCGAAGACGATGCAAGAGCAGCCCAGCCTCCACACGGGAGCTGCCGTAGGGAAAGTTCCGCTAACAGGGTGCTGAGCACAATGGGGTCGGTCGTCACAGTGGGCACTTTGTAGTGCGAAACCTCTTTGCTGTCAAAACGCAGCGCGACGACGGAGATTTGTCAGCTATAAGTCCAACCATTGTGCCGTTCGAGAGGCGGAGAATTCTGCTCCCAGTCAAAGTGTGATTGGTGAAAAAAGTTTGGCGACGGAGGTGCAATGGGCACGTTGGCAACGGTTGGCGGCTTCCGAGTCAAGAGCGAAGAGACTCTTGTTCCCAGTCAAAGTGCGATTGGTGAAAAAAGTTTGGCGACGCACGCTGCAATGGACAATTGGCAAGCGGTTGGCGGCTTCCGGCTCGTCAAAAGCGAACAGACTCTTGTTCCCAGTCAAAGTGCGATTGGTGAAATAAAGATGGCGCGCACCGTCGCGAACGAAGGCGTTACTGACTGACCGGTCTTCGGGTCGCCCGCCGGCGTCTGACTTCCAGAACGAATAGCCCTCCGGTTTCCCAGTCAAAGTGTGATTGGTGAAATAAATCTCTGACTTCTGAGTTTCACGGTTCGATCGGAGCCGCAGCTCTGCTGGCATGAGACGGCGAGTGAACAGAATCATGGCCTTAGACCCAAGGAAACGTATTCGCCGCTTCGAACCCGCGCTCCCGACGTGAAACCGAACCAACGTATAAGGCTGCCGGATTACCGCAAAATCCGCACACCAGCAAATGCAAAAGGAGCGCTTCCGGTGTAGTTTTCACGACGAAAGGAAGCCGACGTGTTCTCGTCTGCAAGCGAACTCGCCACGAAGCTGCGTGCGGCACGCTACATCATCGATCCAGTCACGCTGGAGGTGGTGTATCTGGCGGCCCGTATGCGCAAGCCACTGCTGGTGGAAGGTCCGCCAGGATGTGGCAAGACCGAGCTGGCCTATGCGGTAGCCGCGGCGGCCAATACGGTGGTTGAGCGCCTTCAGTGCTACGTGGGAATCACCGAAGAGAAGGTCATCGGGAAATTCGATGAGGCGCTGCAGAAGCTCTTCCTGGACACTCAAGCCGCCAACCTCGGCCAGGACTGGGACCAGATACGGAACCGGCTGCACTCGCTGGACTTCTTTGCGGAGGGGCCACTCTTGCGCGCACTGCGCTATGAAGCGCAGCCGTGCGTGCTTCTGGTCGACGAACTCGACAAGGTCGACCACAACATCGAAGCCCTGTTGCTGGAGATTCTGAGCGCCTGGCAGATCACGGTCCCCAAGCTGGGAACGATTGGAGCATCGACCATTCCCTTTGTTGTTCTGAGTTCGAACGAAGAACGACGTCTGGGTGATCCTCTGCGGCGACGGTGTTTCTATCTGCGCTTTGAGTACCCATCGGTCGAGCGTGAGAGAGAAATTCTGGCGATCCGAAGCAGTAGCGAAAGCCTGCAACTGCGCGGGCAACTGGCTGGGCTGGCACACGCTCTGCGCGGCTGGAACATGGAAAAGCCGCCCTCGATCGCGGAGATGCTGGACCTCGCTCAGGCGCTGGAAATCCTGGGGGTCGAAGAGATTTTGCACGAGCAACGGGACTTGCTGTTGCCGCTGCTTGGCCAAGACCGAATCCGATCGTAAACGCTTGCTACTGCGCGCCGGGTTTGAAGGTCTGGTCGCCGACTCGAAACGGTATCGCGATGAACTGATGGCCGTGCCAGAAGATGGGCTCGCCGGCGGCGGCTGTGGAGGCTGCAGCGTGAAGTGGGCCAGGGCGTGTTTCCTCGTGCTGCTGGTGGGAACGGCAAGAGCGCAAGTGCCTGACGCACGCCCACCCGAGACGTGTCAGCAAGGTGGGCTGAGTATTACGCCGCTGTCTACCAGGTCCCGGTGGAACTGGTGGCGGCGATCATCGACGAAGAATCGGGATGGAATCCGTATGCGGTATCGAAGAAGGGCGCGGCGGGGATCATGCAGTTGATGCCCGCAACGGCTGTGCGGTTCGGAGTGCGCAATCGGTTTCTGGTGCAGGAGAACATTCGCGGTGGAGTCGCATATCTTGCCTGGCTCAAACAGAAGTTCAACGGGGACCTCCGATTGATCACCGCAGCCTACTACGTCGGCGAGTACGCAATCTCTTCGCGGGGACTGGAGTATTCCTCCCCCGATGTTCAGGGGTACGTCAAACGGGTCGCGCAACGGTATCGCGTGCGACGAGTGCTTAGGGCACGGAGCCAGTTGGCGCGGCAGAGGAAAAAGTTGAGGTGACGGGATGAGAAACGCTCTAGTTTTCGGCTGGCTCTCGCTGGCGGTACTGACCGTAACGGCGGGAGCACAACAAACAACCATCGTTCCGCAGGTTCGTACCAAGCCGACGGCGGACAACAAAATCACCTCGATCGAACTTGCGGCACATTTTGTGACCGCGATCCGGGTGCCGGAGCCGGTGAACTCAGTCGTGGTGGGAGACCCGGCACTGTTTCAGGTGGAGCATTCCGAACATGAGCCAGAGCTGGTGTTCGTCAAGGCCCTGACCAACGAACATGCCGAGAGTAACTTGCTGATTTCCACCGCGAGAGGACGCCAGATCAGCTTTCTCCTGGTTAGCGGTGGCGAAGGCCCGAACTCGGCGAAGGTTGATTTCCTGCTGCGATACCAGCCATCCGGTGGCTTTCTGGTCGAGCCCGACGCCGTTCCTTTCGCGCTCGTTGCACAGACCGCCAGCGTATCGAAGGCGCAGGCTGCAGTGGTTTCGTCAGTTGCGAGTCCCTCGGGAACGGGTGCTGCCTTGTTACCCGCCTCACTTACCACGGCCAATTCTCCGGTGGAAAAAGTGCCGACCCAACCCAAACCGGACTCTCTCGACAGCTTGCTGGAACGCCAGGAACAGGCTCCCATGCCTGTGCTTTATGGCGAACGTCCGGAAAGCGACGAGGTGAAGGGTGACCGCCTGCGGGCGGGCATCAGCGAGGTCCTCGATGGCGGCCAACAAGTGATTGTTCTGTTCTCGGTGGTAAACACCAGCAAGCACGCCATCCTGTTGATGCCACCGCAGGTCCAGCTAGGCGGCCAGGACAAGTCGGGAAAACTGATCAAGCACGAGCACTGGTCCACGGCGGAGCAGTTGGCGGTGATCGATTTCCGCCTGAGCCGGCGGCGGATCGGACCCGGGGAACGCGCCGATGGCGTGGTGCTGTTCGAGCGTCCTCCCTACAAGCGGTCGATGGAAACGTTGTTCTTGCAAATGGCGGAGTCCGGCGCGGTAGACAAACCGGCCTTGGCGCCCATCGGTTTTGGAGTCAGCACACTGCGGGAGGCAGCCAACCATGCTCACTGAGGAAACGAACAAGAAACTGAACACAGCTCCACCAACTCCGGAGGCGGAAATAGCCAACGAAGAGCCCGCGCCGGAGGAGACTGGCAAAGGAAACTGGCGCGAAGCTTTCCGGGCGGCTTTCGACAGAGCGCGACGGCAGCAGAAACCGGCGGAGAGCCGGCAGGAACTCGGGCGCGACAAGAGCAAGTCGCTGTTCCTGCTCGTGGGAGTTTGCGTGGCACTGCTGTTGCTCTTCTTAGGCGTCTTCTCCCACCCGAAGAAAAAGATTGCGCTGCCCGGAGAGAACCCACGCGGCGAAGCCAGCCTGGGCCGCAAAGTTACACCGGGACAGGAAAACAACGATCCGACCAAAGCGGCAACGCCAATGCTGAGTGCGGATGTGCGTTCCACCGATCCCGCGCTGGCTGGCCAATTGACGCCGGAAGATATCGACCGGACCTCGCGAACCGGCATGGCGCGCAGACCAACTGCACCGAATGCAACCGCGACCAAGCCCCCGCAGGATTATGCGCTGAGCAAGGTCGATTTCTCTGACCCTTCCGTGGGACAGGGCACTACCACCCCCAATCCGCCGTCATCGTCGTCGGACTCGACCGCCAATTTGAAAAAGCCCTCGCTGGTGTTCGTGCGTTCGGCGGAAGCCAAACCGACGTTCAGGTCGAACTCGCCCGAGGACACGGAGGAGACCCTTGCGCTTGCGGCGGGCACCCGGCTGGTGGCACGACTGCAGACGCCGGTGAGTTCAGCAGTCGCCGCCCCAGTCGTGGCGGTCGTTGAATACAACTACGAGCGCAACGGACAGATCGTGCTGGCGGCAGGGTCGAAGGTTCTTGGCCGGCTGACGCAGGTGAATCCGTCAGGCTATGTGGGCATTCAGTTCAGCCGAGTAGAGATGCCCGATGGAACAACCGAAAAGATCGATGCCTCGGCCATGAGCTTGAATTTCGGGCCACTCAAGGGCGACGTCTCCGGCAAAAAGACAGGCACGAAGTTTCTGGTTCGTTCCCTGACGGGGCTTGGGACAATCGCGTCGTATGTGGTCGGTCCACAGGGTTCGGCGTCGAGCGGCCTGATTTCCCCCAACACACTGATGCGCGAGCGCCTGGCCGACAACGTCGCGACCGCAGGACAGGAAGAGCTAAACGGCCTGGCGTTCAGTCAGAACCTCGTGGTGACCCTGCCGGGCAACACGCGCTTTTACATCGTCGTCCAGAAGCCATCTTCGGACCATGGGGGCACGACATCCGGGACGCGAAGCACCGGTATCAGCACCGCCGGCTTCACTGGCGGG
Source organism: uncultured Acidobacteriaceae bacterium (assembly GCA_963823635.1). Lineage (GTDB taxonomy): Bacteria > Acidobacteriota > Terriglobia > Terriglobales > Acidobacteriaceae > Bog-257. Next base: position 112,060 of record CAWGMV010000019.1, read on the forward strand.
GTGCCGACTCTGGAAGAGCTTCGCCAATTGATGCAGTTAAGAAGCGAAATCAACGAGCTCTATACCCAGGCCAGCAGTCAGGCGGCGATCCAACCGCCGCAGCAGTGAAAGGCGATGCAAAGTGGAACCAAACTGGACTCCTTTGGAAAACCGGCTGGGCACGACCAGGTGCGTGGGATTCATGTACATGGGCCGAGTCAACGGGATCAACCAGTACAAGCATGGGATCACCCGCACGTACTTGTACTTGGATGATGCAGGCAATTGTTACCTGAAGGCAGAGAAAGGAGGTTATGTCCCTGGAAACTGGGGTGTCGAACTCGGCAAGATGGAGGCTTGCCTGGCCAGGCTGGATGCCAGCCTGGCCACCCCTTACGATGAGGAGTTTATCGTTCGGAAGCGTAATGCATTGCAGCAACAAGGGATTTCTCTTCTGACGATCGAGGTCCAGCCACAGGACATAAACATTCACTGAAGAGTCAGCCACCGCCTTTCGCACTCGCGTTTCGCTGTATTTGGATCACCCCGCCCGCTTCCGACATCTACCTCATAATCCAGCGGCCAAGCCCTGAGATGGGCTAAATTAGAGCTCTGTCAGGACGGCACGGGGACGCAATTCCGCTTGATGCTGGTCTTCCTGCCGATTGGTGATGAAGTGGCGCGTTTGCCTCAAGAATGGTTCCTCAACACGCCCGTGCTGTGGCTGGGAGCACTCGTGTTGATCAGCCTTTTGCGAGGCCCCCTGCGAAGTGCACCAGCGTTGTTGAAGAAGCCTTTGAAGTTTGCGGCGGCTAGCTGCGTTGCGCTTGGCTCGGTGATCTTGCTCATGTGGGATCCGGTGCTTCAAACAGCCAAGCAGAATAAGCCGCTTGGCCCGCTTTGGATTCTGCTCTTGGGACTCACCTCAATAGGTTGGATCGTTTCGTTCTTCTGGATTTTCCTGGCGCGACCTCAAACGAAGGACTGGAGCAGCTCCCGTCGCTGTTGGCGGCCCGGTTCAGCGACCGGCACCGAAACCTGTCGAAGTCGTTCGCAATGTACCAGCGGAACGGTTTGCCGATCTCGGCGGCATGGAAGAAGCAAAGGAGCAGATCCGCCAGGTAGTGCAGGGACATCTGAATCCGGAAAAATACGAACGCTACGGGCTGGTGAGAAATGGAATCCTTCTGTACGGCCCGCGTGGAACTGGAAAGACATTTCTGGCAAGAGCGACCGCAGGCGAGTTCGGGCTGCACTTCGAATACGTATCCGCTCCGAAATTGCTGACCCGCTGGATTGGAGCGACCGGAGAGAATATCCAGGGAGTGTTCGCGCAGGCAGCAGGCCGCAAGCCCGTCCTCTTCTTTATCGACGAGATCGACTCGCTTGGAGGTGGCCGGCAGGACGCCATCAGCGACCCGGGCGGGGCGGGTCGTGAGTTCAATAACATCACCATGGCCCTGATGAGCGCGATCGACCAGTACCGTGAAATCAGCGGATTCGTGCTGATGGCCGCGACCAACCGCCTGGATGGCCTCGATGAAGCGTTGATCCGGGAAGGGAGATTTGACATAAAAGTGCGTGTCGATCTTCCCGACGAAGCCACCCGAGTGAAGATTCTGGAAGCGCAGCTCAGCAAGAAACCGTGGAAACGCTTCGACTTGCAGGAATTCGCACGCCAGACGCCGGGAGCCAGTGCAGCCAAGTTGCGCGCTCTGGTAGACCAGGCAGCAAATTACGCGCTGACGGACAACCGAAAGATCGAAGCCAAGGATTTGCAGCGGGCACTGGACGGAAACGGCGGTAAGGACCGGCCACAGCTGGAGCGCGTGGAATGGAACGATGTCGTTATCTCAGAGTCCGTCGAGCAGGACCTGAAGTCCATCATTCGTTTACTGGAGGACCCAACTCGAACTCATTCTCTGGGATTGCAGGTTCCGACAGGTCTGTTGTTGATCGGGCCGCCAGGAACCGGAAAGACGTTGATCGCAAGCTTGATCGCAAGCCAAACCAAGCGCAGCTTCTATCCGCTAACCGCAGCCAGCGTTCTGGGCGGAGGCGTCGGAGACTCGGTCAAGCGTGTGGCCGCTGTTTTCGCGCGCGCCAAGGAACACAGTCCCGCAATTGTCTTCCTCGATGAAATGGATGGGCTGTTGCCCGCGAACAACCGCTACCTGGCACAGCACGATGTCCAGCTCGTGGAACAATTCCTTACGGAAATCAGCAGCTTGAAGCCGGAAAACAATGTGTTTCTGGTCGGCACGACCAATCATCCGGAAAACATCGATCCGCGAGTACTCAGAGGGGGCCGGTTCTCCGAGAAAATTCTGATCCCGCCTCCCGAAACTGCACAGAGAGTGCAACTGCTCGGGCTCTATCTCAAAGGTGCTCCACTGGAACCAGGACTAACCATTGAAGACATCGCCAAGCGGCTGAACGGATTGGCTCCTGCGGATCTCCAGGCGATATGCACGGCCGCAAAGCGCATGGCTTTCAATCGAATGGCCAATAGCGACCAGTTGCCACCACTGAATTGGTCCGATTTCGAAAGGGCCACCGAGCGGGTTCGCGGGGACGTGGCTCAATTGGACAGTTCCGGGTTGCAATAGCCGCGCACCGGGGACCCGCTCCCGGTAATACTCCTCTCTCCATCACTCGCTTCTCTGATCCCTCGGTCTTTCATCCCCGCTGAATTCGCGCCCGTTTGACAGCTTTTTGTTTCCCGGCTACTTTCCCTCGCACATCGATCACTTTTCCGCCACCAATTTCGGCGAGCGGCGAGGCAATCGACCAGTCTGGGAAAGGAGAAATCTTGGGTGAGGAAATTTCAGATAGATCTCGGATGGAAGAAACCTCTGGTTGTGCTGGCGGTCCTGCTGCTGGTCGTTGCACAGTTTGTGGCCGCTCAGAACCTCGGCAACGGCTCCACAGTTCAATGTGGCGGTTCAGGGCGAGACCGGCGCACAACCGGAAGGCACCTTCCTGAACTTCATTAACTGGATCGGCAACGTGATCGCACCGGTCGGCGCTGGAGGTGCGGTCCTTGGGGCCGTCGTGTCGTGGCTGACGGGCCGCGGCTTTGGGCGGTGGTTGTTCGCGGCTGCCGCTTTGCTAGCTATCTCAGGTGTCACGCGGTTGATCGAGTTCTGGATTACGAACGGAGTAGGGGGAGTGAGTTAACCGTGTGCCTACGAGTACGAAGGCAACCGAACTGGCAGCCCGCAACGAGCACGAAGCGATGTGGGCTGCCTATAACCAGAATGCTTTTTCTCCAGGTGAGTCCGGATTCGGGGAATAGGACAGATGGCAACTACCGCAGCTGCTCAACGACATTATCTCGGTCCTGCTCTTGCTGGCGCCCTCAGCCGCGCTGCTGTCGCTGGTAATTGCCGGTGTCAGTCTGCGGCGCGAGGGAACGATGACGTTTGCCATCGGCGGAGGGTTCACCAAGTGGATGTTCTGGGCAGTCGTGTTCCTGACGCTTCAGCCGCTCTTGAGCTGGTTCACTTCGTTTGGAGTACCCGTGCCGCTTCCCGGAGGAGGGATTGCTACAGGATGGCTGGCAAGCTTTCAAGCCGACGTGGCGCAATTTGTGACCAACTTCGTGGTGCAGCGACTGGTGCCGACACTGGCGGCATTCTTCGTATTGCGCGCCATTCTGGACGCTGCCTCGGGTCAACATCCGCTGCCGTCGATCCTGGCAGCCATGTTCTTACTCGGCACCCAGACCACCTACAACCTGCTTCAGAGCTACAACACGGGAACGCAATACGCGACTGTCGATGTGTTGGACAGCGTATGGAACCACCTGGTCGGGACGGTCATGCCGATCGCTGCCGTCCTGGCGCTAGTGGGAGCGATCTTGAACTTCGCGACCAGAAAGCCATTCCTGCGACTGGTCGCGGTGGCGCTGGCGCTGCTGACGGTCTCCGCCATTTGGAGACTGCTGATTTCGATGATGTAGGAGTGCGAATGAACCTCGGGAACATGTTTTTCGATAACGGGATCCTTCATCTGGCGAACTGGCTGGGCAACGTGATCATGCCCACGATTGCCGCGGTCTTCATCATCATCGCCATCCTGCAGTTTTCCAAGGGGCAGGAATTCTCGCACAGCATGTATGGGGCCTTGGCCTGTTTGCTGGTTTCAGGATTGACGCGAGCGTTTGAGACATTCGCCTCGCAGGCGGCTTGGAACAATCCCGATCTGTACTGGATTTCCATCGTGACCCTGATCGATTGGGTGGCGAATGTGATCTTGCCGGTATACGCAGCGGCCCAGGTCGCAGCAATGGCTTTGCGATTGGGAATCTTCTCGCTGGTCCATCCCACCAGCGGCTGGCTGCGCCACTTTGTGACGGCGGCCCTGTGCCTCATGGTTTCAGGCCTGCTTCGTCTGGCTGAATTCTTCGTCCTCCAGGGGACTGGCGGGGTTCGTTAGGAGGGAGCGAGATGGCACTCGATGTAACGCCGATATACCGGAACCTGCGAACCAGAGTCACCTTCTTCGGACTCGAAGCTGAGGACTTGTTCGCCATCCTCGCGGTGGCGGTCGTGATGAACATCTGCGGCAGGTTCCTGAACCGCGAGATGTTCGGCCTGCCGATGAACATGGTGCTGCAGTACCTGGTGCCGATCCTGAGCGTGCCTGCGCTGATGCTCTTCAAGTACGGCAAGCAGCGTGGTTATCTTGCTGGACTGGGTGCTGTTCCACACCAAGCCGCACGTTTACTCCGCGCTGGAGCGGGACCGGGAACTGAACTCGCGAATACATCAAGGACTAGGGAGCTGACGATGCCGTTAACGATGGAACAGTACCAGAAATCATTGGCCCAGCCGCCACTGTGTGAGCAGTTGAAAGTCCGTGATCTTACCGACGATCTGTTGATCCAGCTCAACGGGTCCTTCGTCGCCGGATACAGGGTGAGCGGCATTCACTCCTACTACGCGAGCGATGAGGAGCGGAACCGGACGAAGCTGGTGCTGGAGGCCCTGATCCGCTCCTTGCCGGAGAGATCGATGCGATTGCAAGTGCGATTTGAGATTGCCGAAGGAGCTGACGATCTGATCGCACGCTACAACCGGGAACAACAGAATCCCAGTGCAGTCCTGCAGGCAGTCGATCGCGAACAGTCCGACGTCTGGCTGAAGAAAAACGCAGAGGGCTATTACCTGCAACACATGCTGCACTTTTACTTCATCTGGGACCCGCGCATCCACCACCAGTCGCCGGAGGTGGAATGGAAAAAGAAGATGCGCGGCACCAAGCTTCAGCATGTCGGCCAGCAAATGCATCGAGCGCAGCCGGCGAGAGCATGAGGACCTGGTCGCCGAGTTCAACAGTCTCATGTCCGGAGTTGAGGCCTCGCTGCAGGCCACCGGCATGAAGATCGAGCGGCTGACGCAAAACGACATTTTCCTGGAGGTCAAGCGGGCGCTCAATCCGCTGGTAAACGACAAACGGCCGTTTCTTCCTCCGAGAGAATCGCTGGTCTACGAGAGTGCGCGAAGTCAGATGGCCAGCGTCAACATCGAGGATGAACTCGATGAACACGTCAAGATCGGCGGACTGCTGTACTCGTTCGTCAGCCTGAAAGACCTTCCCGACGCCACCTTCCCTGGAGTGTTGCGGGAACTGGTGGTGATGGACTTCCCGATCATCATCAACGCCGAAGTTGTACTTCCCGATCAGGCAAAGGCGGTGAAGCAGTACAAGAGCCGGCTGCGCAAGATGACGGCGGCACAGAAGGACATCCACGGAGGGTTCCGGCTCAATGTGGACGCCCAGGTGGCGGAGCATCAACTGATCAAGGTCTTGCAGGAGTTGATTTCGAGCTCGCTGAAATCCTGCCAGCTCAGCCTGACCATTGCCGTCCGCACCTCACGACCGGCCCGCAATCGCTTTGAGGCGGAACAAGCGGAGCGCACTCTTGCCGATCGCCGGCAGCGGGTGTTGCACGCCATCGGGCGCATGAACGGCGCACGCGGGATTCCGGAGACATTGGCGCAAAAGCGCTTCTTCTTTTCCAGTCTTCCGGGACTGGGTGAGATCAACAAGCGGGAAAAGGATGTTCTCACCCTCCACGCAGCCGACCTGCTGCCGGTGGAGATGCCATGGAAAGGGACACCCAATTCTCCGTTGATGCTGTTTGAGACTCCCTACCGCCAGCTCATACCGTTCTCGCCGTTCGATTCCGGGCTGGGCGACGCCAACATGCTCATCATGGCCAAGAGCGGCGGAGGCAAGACGTTCCTCGCGCAGCTCAAGCTGTTGATGATGGCGCGTGCCCGGCCGCTGGTGTCGATTCTGGAGCGCGGGGATTCCTACGAACCGCTGGTCGATCTGATGGGCGGCCGTGTGATCAATGTCGATCTGGATGGCAGAGAGACCCTGAATCCGTGGGACCTCCCCGAAGGCGAGACGGCTCCCAGCAACGAAAAGACGGCATTTCTGAAGAACCTGACGCGGCACATGCTCGGCGACAGTCATGACTCGGACACGTCGCTGCTGGACAACGTGCTCACCGATGCGATTACACGAGTCTACAAGCGCTGCTCAATTCGCTATTCCAATCCCATCCCGACCTTCAACGATCTGCGCGAGGAACTCGCCAATTGGCGTGATGCCGAGAAGATGCAGCGCACGATCGATGAGGCGCACCTGGCGGCGATCAAACTGCGCTCGTGGACCGAAGGCGGCATCTACGCCAAGCTGTTCGACCAGCCGACCACGATGCGCCTGGACAGCGACTGGCTGTTCTTCAACGTCGAAGGACTCAGCTCCGATCCCCGGCTTGAGACGGCGATGAGCATGCTGATTGCGACTGCCATGTCTGCTCGCGCCACCGGAAAAACCGGACGTCCCAGCATCACGGTGCTCGACGAGTGCTGGTTCCTGCTGGACTCACCGGCTCTGGCCCCTGAGGTGGTGCAACTTTACCGCACGGCCCGCAAGCGGAACTCAAGCGTGTGGGGCATCAGCCAGACGGTCGAAGACTTCGTGGGCACGGAGTTTCAGCCGCGGGTCCACGGGCCCGGCATTCTGAAGAACGCCAGCACGAAGATCATCGGGCAACAGCCCGGAGACGTGACCCCGATGGTCAATCACCTCAACCTGAATCCGGTAGCGGTGAACCAGGTGAAGGGATTCGGCGCACCGCGAAAAGGCCGCAGCGCCGAGGTGCTGCTGGTGATTGGGGAGAAGGCCGAGACGACCCAGACGATTCGAATCGTGCCCACGCCACTGTCCTACTGGATATGCACG
>CAWGMV010000020.1:0-60352 GCA_963823635.1 uncultured Acidobacteriaceae bacterium
TCTTGTTGTGGGAAGTTTCGCCAGATCAGTACCGAGAAACGCGCTTGTGGCCACAAACCGGATAGTTCCCAAGTGGTCGGTCATCCGAAAGGTGACGCTCTCTCGATTCCCGAAAAGCCTGTTTGCTATTTGGACTTGCGGCGCCGATAGTCGCCGCTCTTACCGCCGGACTTGCGCACCAGATGGACCTGGCGAATCTCGATGCTTTTGTCCAGCGCCTTGCACATGTCATAGACGGTGAGCGCGGCGACGGAAGCCGCGACCAGGGCCTCCATTTCCACTCCGGTAACGGCGGTGGTGCGGACAAGCGTGCGAATGGCGATTCCGTCCTTCTGCACTTCGGCGTCGACTTCGACCTTGGACAACGGAATCGGATGGCACATGGGGATGAGTTCAGCGGTGCGCTTGGCGGCCATGACTCCGGCCACGCGCGCCACTTCCAGCGGGTCGCCTTTGGGGTTCCTCGGCAGAGCGCGGACGACCTCCCGGCTCATGGCGACGAAGGCGTGAGCTTCGGCTTCGCGAACGGTCGGGCTTTTGGAGGACACGTCCACCATGGTCGCGCGTCCAGCGGCGTCGTAGTGCGACAGGGTCTGCGGCTTGGGATTGCGTTTGTCCATCGCGGCTTTGATTGCGGCGTTCTGAGACATTGTATCTAGATCACCCACGCTCCCCTTTTGCGGTCGCTGCACGGAGGAGTACGGTCTGTCCGACCGCCAGTCGCCCGATGCGACTGACCGCGCCGTAGATTCCCGCGTTGTTCTGGTTCACACGCACGACCGCTTTCAGCACTTCCGGCGAAGGACTGGCTGAGTCGGGATCAAGGTTCACCATCGAGCAGCGGATGTCGTGCATCGTGACGGTGATGGCGGGGGCGTCGTCCACTTCGCCGAATGAGAGCACGCCGCCCAACCACTCGTCCTCCTGGAAGGGAACCGATCGCAGTAAACGAACTACAACATTCGGGCGAAATCGCCGCACGTCCAGGCTCCGCCCTGCGAGTCGTCCGATCTCGCGCACCGTATCGGAAGCGATCACGGAGATGCAAGCTTCGTCGAAGATGCCATGATTCAACTGCATCATCTGCACCGGAGCCCCGTACCGGTGTCCGACCTGCGCGGCCAAGTCCTCCCCGAAGACAGGCATCTCTTCGCCATCCGGCGTCCGAATATGTGTAGGAAGGTCTACCTGGGCACCATCTTCAAGGCGCAGCGGAGCAAACAGGAGCAATTCGGGAAGCTTGCTTGCGCTTAGCCATGGGAAACCGCTGCGGTCATCAATCCGCCGGAACGCCAGGCGTCTGTCCCCCTCGAGGCCATGCCAGCCCAGCTCGGCGGCCTCCAGTCGTTCGCCGCCCATAGACTTCACGGGATACCGGAAGATCGCCTCCACCTGTCCGATTTCGATGAGCATGCTCGGTCAACTCTGACGTTGGGCGGACTTGGCTCGGGAGCGGCGATTAGGTTCACGTGCTGACGTATGGCCAGTCAGGCATCTTCTCACCGCGGTAAGTTATTGATTCTAGGTTGCCGGTTCTGAATCTCGCTCCAGGCCCGTTCCATTTTGGGAAGCTTTACAAAACTTTACAGAGAAATCCTGTGACGCACTTTGGCCCTTTTGCGTTTATTTTGTGAGGGCCGATTTTGCTCTCCGAGCCATTCTAGAACAGCAGTACGGTAACAGCGTCACCAGCGGCAAAGCGCTCCTGCTCCGGCGGCACCACAATGTAGCAGTTGGAGTGGGAGATGGCCATCAAGTCTCCTGAGCCTTGCCAGTGAACAAGTTCGACCTCGGGCTGTTCCTGGCTTCCGCTTAGCTTTGCCGGCAGGAAGCGCGTGAGCCCGGTCTTCGTCGTAAATGCTGACTTCAGCCCAGCCTTGGCGAATGGCAGCGGTTGCGGCTTAGCGCCGGATAGCCCATCCAGCACCGGCTTGGCGAACAGCTGGAACGTGACCATGGTTGACACCGGATTGCCGGGAAGGCCAAAGAAAGGCGTCGTCTTGTCGCGCAAGGTAACTTCTCCGAACACGACAGGTTTGCCGGGCTGAATGCGCGCGCCGGTGAACAGGAATCGCGCTTCGAAGGAAGCGAGTACCTGCTCGACGAGGTCATACTTGCCGGCGGAGACGCCGCCGGTGACTAACAGCAAGTCAGCATCCAGTCCTTTGCGCAGCAGCAATGCCAGCTCATCAGCCGCGTCTGGTGCGACGGGCAGAATCAGCGGGTCACCGCCGGCAGCATTGACCTGAGCTGCCAGAGAATAGCTGTTCGAATTGCGGATCTCGTTCGGTCCGGGCGGAAGATTGATATCAACCAGCTCATCACCGGTAGCCAGGACTGCAACCCTTGGACGCCGATACGCGGCAATCTCGGCACGTCCCACGGCAGCGGCGACGGCGACTGTGCTATAAGTGACGCGCGCGCCGCGGCTGACCATCAGCTCGCCCCGTCTGGCTTCCGAACCGGCAGCAACTACGTTTTCGCCCGTCTGTACGGCACGCCGAACGTTGACGGTCTCACCGCTGCGTTCGGTGTACTCCACCATAACGACGGCGTCCGCGCCGGACGGAACCGGAGCCCCGGTCATGATCTCGGCCGCTTCGCCCACGTTGATGGCAATGCTGCTCTGCTCGGTGCTGGCTCCAGCCTTGATCTCGCCAATCAGACGAAGGCAAGCTGGGATGGTAGCAACGTTGCTTGCGCGTACCGCGTAACCATCGCGGGTGGAACGTGGAAAGGGCGGGAAATCGCGATCGGCAAGTAAGTCTTCAGCAAGCACGAGACCTACGGCATCGAGCAAAGAGATCATCTCAGGCTCGGTCGGCGAGAGGTGGGAAGCGTATTGCTCAACAACCCGCCGCGCCTCCGCGAACGATAGGAGTCTGGACTGTGTCCCGGGTGAGGCCATGGCAGCTTTCTGAATTCTAGTGGAGATCAGGAGGGAGTGAAACCAGGGCAGACCAAAGCGTAAGAAAACAAGGGGCGGCATGGCCGCCCCTCGCGCACAGCGTCAGGCTACGGCTTTTTCTTCGGGGTCTTGGCAGTGCCGTAGGTGGTTTGCACCGGAGCGCCAATGGCGGCCAGCATGTCCTTGGCGGGTTGGGCATACTGCCCCGTGGGCTCCAATTCAAGGTACTTGTTGAAGGCCTGTGCGGTGCCGTCGGGGGCAACCATTTTGTCACCCTTGGTGGTGGCCTTTCCCATCAGAGCAACGCCTTTCCAGTAGTACGCCGCCGCCTTCGTAGGATCGGCCTGGATGGCTTTGTCAAACGCTGCTATGGCTTCATCCGACTTGTTCGTGTTGGTGAATACGGCCCCTTCGTTGAAGTAGTAAGTGGCTGCGTTAGCCGGCTCGGCGGCAGCGGCGGCATTGTATTCCTGTATCGCCTTCTCGGTTTGGCCCGACTTCGCGTAGGCATCGGCGAGATTGTTATGGTATGCCCCAAGGTGAGCCTTGTCCGGGCTCGCATCTTTCAGGGCGATCGCCTTCTGATAAGACTCAATAGCCTCAGGATATTTCTTGGCGCCGCGCTGGGCATCGCCGAGGCTGAACCATACCAGGTCCTGGTTGGGATCTACCTGCGTGGCCTGCTGCAATACGTTGACGGCCTCATCCCAATTTCCGGCGGCCTCAAGCGACTTGGCCTGGGTGAGCGAGGCGTTCAGAGTTTTGACTTTCTCATTGTGCTTCTGAGCAGCCTCGACCTGCTTCTTTTGCTCCTCAGTCATGCCGGGTGCCTGCTTGAGATTGAAGTCAACAACTCGCGCTTCTTCTCCCGGGGACACCGGCACCTTAGCGACCTTGTCAATCGGCTGGCCGTCTTTTATCAAGGTGAAGTCATAGGTGCCGGCGATGATGCCAATCGAGGAGTATTCGCCTTTGCTGTTGGTTTTCAGGTCGTACTTCTTGCCACTTTCGCCACTGGTAAGTTCGATGGTTGCGCCTTCGATTGGCTTGCCGGACGGATCCTTCACAACCCCCTTCACTGCTCCTGTCGCTTGCGCCCACAGTGGAATCGTGCTCAAACTCAGCGCGAACACGACTAACAGGACGAGACAGATATGCTTCTTCATTTTTTCCTCCAATGCGGAAGGGCCCGGGCAGCCAAACTTATCGAGGCGCCGGTCTCCGCTGTCGGTATCCAGATATAAGTTCATGAATGACCCTGGACCGCCGCCGGCGACAGGTAAGGAATGGGATCGGCTGCCCCCGCCGCTGCGAACGCGCGCAGTCGTAACACGCAACTATCACATGTGCCACAAGCTTGGTCCTCACGGCTGTAGCATGACCACGTTAAATCGAAGGGCGCACCGAGTTCAAGGCCAAGCCGCACAATCTCAAATTTGCGCAAGGCGATAAGTGGCGTCTCGATGCGAATTTCCCCCTCTTTCGTTCCCCGGCGTATGACTTCATTGAACGCCTGATAGTACTCCGGACGGCAATCCGGATAGCCCGAGCTGTCCTGCTGCACCGCGCCGATGTAGATGCGCTCGGCGCCCAGCACCTCGGCCCAGCTCACCGCGGCGGAGAGAAAATGCGCGTTGCGGAAAGGAACGTAGGTCACCGGTATGTGCGCACCAATTTCCGGGACGGCGTCGGGCACGGCAATGCCGCGATCCGTAAGGGCAGAGCCGCCGATGGCCCGAAAAAACGGGGTACGAAAAAGAAGACGCCGTCGAATGCCGAGCCGGTCGCAGATGTCTTGAAACGATCGCTGCTCGCGGGCCTCCGTGCGCTGTCCATACCTGATATGCAGGGCCGCGGTTGCGTCCGCGCCAAAGTCGCGCACGGCAAGCGCTGCGCAGACGGCAGAGTCCATGCCGCCACTGAGCGCTACCACGACACGGGCTTGTTGATTCGGCTCCATCGATTCCCTTCAAGTTGTCATGACGAACGGATCCGGGGACCCCGGCGAGTACCGGTTTTGTACTCGCTGGGGTGGAGGAGCGAGGCATCTCCTGTTCTTGCTACCACCCAAAAGCAGATCCGTCGCTTCGCTCGTGATGACAAATTCCATCTGCCTACACGCCTTTCAGCGAAGGCTCCCAAATGAATTTGTGAATCTGAAGTCCCAGGCGTGCTTTCAATCCGTCTGCCAGCATCCATTCGGCAAGATTCTGCGGATCAACCAGGCAATGCGACGCATCGCGGCTACCAGTGGCGTCTTTGCGAAATGCGGGCGAGAGGATCAAGCAAGCGACCCGTGAGCTCAGGTCGTGTTCCCGCATGAAGTCACGCGCAAACTCATAATCGCGACGGCTGGCGATGACAAATTTCACCTCATCGCGAGTCGTGAGCGTGTTCACGTTTTCTAGGCGGAAACTATCGCCCTCGCCCGAGTCGGGGCATTTCACGTCCACGATTTTCACTACCTGCGACGGGACGCGCTCCAGAGGCCGCTCACCGCTGGTTTCCAGCAGAAGCGTGTAATTCGCAGTCAGCAGGCTGTCCATCAGCGAGACCACTTCACGTTCCTGCAACATCGGCTCGCCGCCGGTGATCTCTACCAGGCCGCCATCGGGCGAGAGTCGGCGCACCTCCGTTTCAACCTCGTCCAGAGTCATGCGCCTGCCGCCCTTGAAGGTGTACTCGCTGTCGCACCAGGTGCAGCGCAGATTGCATCCTGCCAGTCGCACAAACACGCAGGGCAGTCCGGTGTAGGAGGACTCACCTTGCAGCGATTTGTAAATTTCGATGATCTGCATGGCGTCAGGCGAACGGTGGAACCACCGGGCTTCAGCCCGGTGATAGCAGCGTTGAACGAGCCGGGCTTTAGCCCGGATAGCGTCTGCGTGAGAGCCGTGCCGTCCCTGAAGGGACTCTGATCAATTTCCCACTCAACCCAGCACTGCGCCTTCGGCTTCGTGCTGGGCTAGACTGAGCCGCGCCTACGGCGCTGATCCTTTGCCCGACACTCTACTCGCGAAAGTCAAATGTGAGTTTGTCACGCACACTCTGAAGCGCAGCGCTTCCACCCCAACTTTCATCTCATTTGGTACGTCGCAATCACACCCGTTCTTGCGATGACAGATTCACATTTCGACTACTCGCTGTAGCGCGCCGTGGTGGTGTCGGTCTCCCAGATGGTTACGTCCTTCACTCGCACCCGCCCATTGGTGCTTTGCTTTAGCCGCGAATTGGTCTCATCGTAGAAATACTTGGCCAAATTTTCCGCCGACGGATTCACTGTGGTGAACGGCTCCAGTTCATTCATCATCTGGTGGTCGAGATAATTCATCACCGGGCGCAGAACGTCTTTCAGGTCCTTGAAATCCACCAGGAGGCCGGCCTGGTCCAGTTGCTCGCCGCTCAGGGTGACGCGCACGCGATAGTTATGGCCGTGGGGCTTCTCACACTTGCCGCGATAGTTGCGCAGGTAGTGGCCCGCGGAAAAGGTGTCTTCTACAGTAACTTCGTACATAGCATCCGGCTGTAACTGTGCAAATTAACGGGTTGACAGCGAAGTTACTATTTTAGCTTGTTTCGACGTAAGATAGTGACCATGCTGCCAGTCAACGGTGTTATTGTGAAGGACCCCGATATTCTCGGAGGTACTCCGGTTTTCCGTGGAACACGCGTTCCTTTTCAGGCTTTGCTGGACTACCTGGAAGGAGGGCAGACTGTGGCCGAGTTTCTCGATGATTTCCCCACCGTGACTCGCGAGGCCGCGGTCTCCGCGCTGGAACTGGCCAAGTCGCTTATCGTCGGCCAACTTAGATAAAGGTTCTTCTCGACGAGTGCATCCCGAGCAAATTCAAAGATTGTTTTACCGCATGAATGCATGACTGTGCCGGAAGCAGGACTCGCAGGCAAGAAGAACGGGGAACTTTTGTCGCTTGCTGAGTATCAGGACTTTGAGGTCTTCCTTGACGCTAGACAAAGGCATCCAGTACCAACAAAATCTCACCCAGCGAAGCATCGCCATCATTGTCGTCCGCTCAAGATCGAACCGAATGGTCGATCTTCTCCCTCGCGCTGGAGGCTTGCCTTTCAGAAATGCGATCTATTAAACGCGGACAGATCATTCTGATCGGGGTCTAGGGCGAAGATTGGCGGTTCGCTTGCCGCGCAATTACTTGCGATATGGCGATTTCACATCAGTTATTCTGATTTGTCGTTTTCGGCTCTTTCATGCGACCATTTGGCACTGTCATGTCTGGCACCACTTTAGCGCGAAGAGCTGCAGCGGAGTTCATCGGAACGGCCTTCCTGGTAGCCGCTATTATCGGTTCCGGGATTATGGGCGAGCGGCTCGCAGGGGGTAATGTCGCTCTCGCGCTTCTTGCAAACACGATAGCCACGGGTGCCGCACTTGTTGCGCTGATTTTTGCATTCGGAGGTATTTCGGGTGCTCACTTTAATCCCGCGGTTACCCTTATGGATGCGCTCGAAAGCGGCATCCGCTGGCATGAAGTGCCGCCGTACGTAGGCTGCACGAGTAGTCGGGGGTCTCACGGGTGCAGTAACTGCTCACCTGATGTTCGGCGAGCCGATCCTTTCGCTGTCACAACATGCCCGCACAGGGGGTGCGCAGGTCTTCAGCGAGTTCGTCGCAACATTCGGATTACTCTCGGTCATATGGGGCTGTTCGAGACTTCGGGCGAACAGCGTTCCGTTTGCTGTCGGGGCCTACATCACTGCGGCGTATTGGTTCACCTCGTCCACCTCGTTCGCAAATCCCGCGGTGACAATTGCTCGTTCCGCCTCCAATACCTTCTCTGGGATTCGTCCAGTTGACGTGCTTCCGTTCATCACGGCGCAACTGGCTGGCGCGTTTGCCGCTACGCTGCTATTTCGTAAACTCATTCCTTCTTTGCCTGAAACTGCCGAGAATATTCTGATGCCCCACAAGTCCGACCAACCCCTAAGACATACTTGTTCGCGTGCGTTCACAATGCAGGACGCTCCCAAATGGCAGCGGCACTGTTCAATATCTATGCCGATCGTCGCAACTGCGCAGCCATTTCAGCCGGAACCGCGCCCGCGGAACGGATTCATCCTGAGGTAGTGGGGGCGATGAGGGAAATTGGCATTGATATCGGTTCGGCTAGGCCCCAGAGGCTCACAGACGACCTGGCAAGAACCTGCTCAGTTCTCGTAACCATGGGATGCGGAGAGGCTTGCCCGTATGTTCCAGGATTGAAAACCATAGAGTGGGATATTCCAGACCCTAAGGGACAATCACCCGAGATGGTGCGTGCCATCCGAGACGACATTCACGAAAAAGTGAAGGTGCTGATACGGAGCGATTGCGCCGACTGCTGTATCGCGACGCAGGATCGGGTCTGGTTAAAGGCCCAAGGGTAGTAACTGGCGATAACGGCGTTATCGTAAACAATTCCGCTTGCAGGACGCGCGGAATTCATGTCGCACTACGACCCCACTACCCCAGATAGGCGCTATGGTTCAGAAGCGTGTCCGAAGAAGCTTTCTACCGCCTTGATGTCCATGGTCCGGCTGTACCTCGGCAAGCTCTCCAGAAACACCCGCCCGTATTGCTTCTTCAAGATGCGATTGTCCAGGAGGCAGAGCAGGCCACGATCATGCAGCGAGCGGATCAACCTGCCGAAGCCCTGCTTCAGCGAAATGACTGCGCTCGGGACTTGGTACTCATAAAAGGCGTTGCCGCCGTCTTCGTCAATCGCTCTCACCCGCGCGGCGACAACTGGATCATTGGGCACGGCGAATGGCAGCTTGTCAATGATGACGCAACTCAACTGCTCGCCCTGAACATCCACGCCCTGCCAGAATGACGATGTCGCGAACAGCACTGCGTTCGGCGTGAGCCGAAATTCCTCCAGGAGCACGTTCTTGGGGGCGTCGCCTTGCAGTAGCATGGGAAATTCCAACTCGCCGAGCAGCCGTTCGTAGAGCTGATGCATGAGCGCATAGCTGGTGAAAAGACAGAAGGCACGTCCGCGCGTGATCTCCAGCAACTGACGGACGCGCTCCGAGGCGTGCTCCACGAACTGCGGCTGGCGTGGATCGGGCAGATCGGGCGGCACATACAGCAGCGCCTGGCTCTGGTAATCGAAGTGCGATTGCACCACCAGCTCGCGGGCGTGCTGAACCCCCAGCCGGCTGCGGATGTAGTCAAATCCTCCGGCCACAGCCAGGGTCGCCGAGGTGAGCACGGCCGACTCCAGATGCTCGAACAAGCTCTTCTGCAGGATGTCTGACACCGTAATCGGCGTGGCTTGCAGGAACACATTGTGCTGCGCGCCACGTCCGGTACGGCGCTCGATCCAGAAAACGATGTTGCGGGCGTTCGATTCCAGAATGAATCCCAGTTGTACCCGCAGCTCTTCCACGCGGCGGGCCAGGGCATGCACCTCGTCGGGCTTGTTGGGAATCGCCTCCAGCTCGGTGTAGAGATGCACGAGCGCATTCTGCAGGCTGAGATACTCGTCGCCATTCTCTTCCAGAAACTCGGGGCGGTTCTCAAATGCGAAGCGGCCTTCGCCCGGCGGAATCAGCGAAAAGAAAAACTGCGAGCGGTCGCGGACGTAACCGCAAACTGGCATGACCTCAGTTATGGGCGCATCCACGCGTCGCAAAGTGTTCTCCAGGTCCCGTAGCAGCTCCTCTACGCGAAGGTTCGACACCGTGACTCCAAAGTAGTCGGTGGCAACGTCCTCCAATTCGTGCGCCTCGTCGAAAACCACCACCCCGGCGTCGGGCAGAACACCGGCGTCAGGGGCGCGATCGGCTGCGGCCTTGATAGCGAGGTCGGCGCAGAACAGGTGATGGTTGACGATAATGATGTCGCTTTCGGCAGCACGGCGGCGCATCTCGGTGATGAAGCAGTGCTGGAATTGCTGGCACTTGGAGCCGATGCAGCGGTCGGCGCGTGCGTCAAGTTTCGGCCACAGATGGCTGTTCTCGGGCAGCTCCGCCAGCTCCGCGCGGTCGCCGGTCTCCGTTGTCTTCTCCCAATCGCTGATGATGCGGAAGTGGTTGATCTCCTCCAGTCCGTTCAATAAGGGCTGCGCCGTGAGGTCGTAAAGCTTCTGGCGGCAAAGATAATTGCCGCGCCCCTTCATGTAGCAGACGCGAAGCTCGCCGAGATGCTGCTGCAGGAATGGCACGTCTTTGAAGAAGAGCTGCTCCTGCAATGTTTTTGTGCCGGTGGAGATGATGACCCGCTTGCCGGAGCGGATGACCGGCAGCAGATACGCCAGCGTCTTGCCAGTGCCGGTGCCGGCTTCGACGATCAGGTGACGGCGCTCGGTCAGCGCCTGCTCGACAGCCTCGGCCATCTGCAGTTGTCCGCGGCGGAACTCATATGCCGGATGTGTGCGCGCCAGCACCCCGCCCGGTCCGAAGAACTGATACAACGACGGCAGTCGAGCGGCGGTCGCGGCGGGTTGTGAGGTAGAGGCCACGGTGCGAGCGACGTGTTCCTATAATAGCTGTTTAGGCCACTGCCGCTGGAAAGAGCCTGATTGAGCCGCAAAACGCACAGACAATCAACAACTGTTGACCGCGAGAATGAATTACCCGTTGCCGGCACCCTCGCCATTGTGGGACGCCCCAATGTGGGCAAGTCCACCCTGTTCAACCGGCTAGTCGGCTCGCGACGCGCGATTGTCGGCGACGAGCCTGGCATCACGCGTGACCGCCTGTACGGCGAAGCCGAGTGGACCGGGCGGAAGCTAAGGGTGATAGACACCGGGGGGATCATTCCTGACGAAAAGGAGCTTATCCCGGCTGAGATCCTCCGCCAGGCGCGCGTGGCGCTGGATGAGGCGGACGCTGTTGTGATGGTTGTCGATGGCCGGAGCGAGTTGGCCGCGCCCGACATCGATCTGGCGCGCCTGCTCATGCGCACCGGCAAGCCGCTGTTGCTGGCGGTCAACAAGATAGACACGCCGCAGATGGAGCCTTACGCGCACGAATTTCGCAGGTTGGGAATCAAGGACGTTCTTCCTATCTCGGCGGAGAATGGCAATGGATTGGCGGAGTTGCTGGAGCACGTACTGGCCGTGACACCGCAACGAAAGCCGGCCATGCAGGAAGAGACCACGCCCGAGCCGCAGTCCTCAGAAGAAGAAAGCGCACCTGCGCGCGAGACCAAGGTCGCCATCATCGGGCGGCCGAATGTTGGCAAGTCGACCCTGCTGAACGCGCTGACGGGAACCGCGCGCGCCATCGTGTCACCGGTAGCCGGTACCACGCGCGACGCGGTGGACGAGTTGGTCGAGCGCGATGGCAGGAGCTACCGCTTCATCGACACCGCCGGAATCCGCCGTAAAGGCAAGACCGAACTGATGGCAGAGAAGCTGTCCGTGGTCATGGCGCGCAAGCACCTCGAAGCCGCCGACGTCGCGCTGATTTTGATTGATGCGACGGAAGGGGTGACCGCCGGCGATGCAACGATTGCCGGCTACGCACACGAGAGCGGCCGCTCGGTGATCATCGTCATCAACAAGTGGGACTTGGTCACGACGGCCCGCAGCGACGGGAAGCCTCCCGCTGAGCACGCAGTCTATGAAGAGCAGGTTCGCCGTCACCTGAAGTTTCTGTCGTATGCCCCGGTGCTGTTTGTTTCGGCCACGACAGGCAAGAATTTGGACAAGCTCTTCTCCACGTTGGAGCTGGTGGCGAGCGAGCGGCGCAAGCGCATCGGCACCGGCGAGATGAACCGCTTCCTTGCGCGGGTCGATTTCGAGCGCGCGTCCGTGCCGATGGCGAAGCGAGTCAAAATTCTTTACATGACGCAGGCCGCCGTGTCGCCGCCCACGTTCATCCTCTTCACTGATCGGGCGGTGAAGCTGCACTTCTCCTATCAGCGCTTCCTGGAGAATCAGATTCGCGCGGCGTTCAGCTTCGTCGGTACGCCCATCTGGATCAAGAACCGCGCGCGAAAGGAGAAGTAGTTACGTTCGGTTCCGCTATGGACTCTCGCATTGATGCACCGCGCCCTCTGGTACCGGCGATGACGGAAGCCGTTCCCGCCCAACGGGCCCGCATCGAATCGGTTGACCTGCTTCGCGGCCTCGTCCTGATCCTCATGGCTCTGGACCATGTTCGCGATTTTCTCGGCGTACCTGGCCAGAGCCCGACAAACCTGGCAACGACCACGATCCCTCTGTTCTTTACTCGCTGGATCACGCACTTCTGCGCCCCGGTTTTCTTCCTGCTCATGGGCACAGGCGCTTATCTCTCACTGCGCCGGAAATCGCAGCGCGAATTGTCGCGCTTCTTATTCACTCGCGGCGTATGGCTCATTTTTGTGGAGTTGGTATTGCTGCGTTTGCTCGGCTGGCAGTTCAACTTCGATTACCACGTCACTATGCTTTTCATATTGTGGGCGCTGGGCTGGGCCATGATCGTACTGGCAGCGCTGGTTTACCTGCCGGCGCCGGTGGTGACGGGGTTCGGCGTTGTGATGATCGCCACCCACAATCTGCTCGATTCCGTGCGCTCGGCCAATCCGCTTTGGTCCATTCTGCATTCCCCGAACATCATCCTGCAGACGCCGCAGCACACTGTGCGCGTCGCCTATCCATTGATTCCTTGGGTTGGCGTCGCGGCGGCGGGGTATGGCTTGGGACAAATCTATAGCTGGCCTGCTGAGCGCCGAAAGCGCTTCCTGCTGCGCCTGGGCATCGCGCTGACGGCTGGGTTTGTCGTACTTCGCGCTATCAATCTCTACGGCGATCCCAACCGGTGGAGCGTGCAGAAGTCGGCAGCCTTCACCGTGTTGTCCTTCCTTAACACGACGAAGTATCCGCCATCGCTGCTATTCCTTCTCATGACTCTGGGGCCGGCGATGCTCGTCCTGTGGGCGGTTGACAGCTGGACGCCCCGCTTGCTGGGTCCCGCGCTCATCATCGGCAAGGTGCCAATGTTCTACTACGTGCTGCACGTCCCACTCATCCACGTGATAGCGATCGCTATTTGTTATGCGCGTTATGGACAGGCGCATTGGATGTTCGAGTCGCCCACGCTGGGCCAGTTTCCCGTCACGCCGCCGCCGGGATGGGGACTTACCTTGCCGTGGATCTATGTGGTGTGGGCTATCGTCGTTGTCATGCTGTACCCGCTGTGCCGCTGGTTTGCCGGAGTGAAGCGACGGCGCAGTGATCCCTGGCTGAGCTATCTGTGAAGTCGGGGGGCTTTTGTGATGTTAAACTAGGGGTGACCTCGAAGCCTCTCCGGTCCGCCTGGATCGGACTCACTGCCCAGTCGGGACGTGGCTCAGCCTGGTAGAGCACTCGCTTGGGGTGCGAGGGGTCGGCAGTTCAAATCTGCCCGTCCCGACCAATCAACAACTTACGCGGTTTTCCTCCGTTTGATGACTACTCGCCTTGGAGGAAACCGATGCTACCGAAATTTGAGCAGTTCATCCGCGAACGGCAGTACCTCACGAACGTCTCACCCGCCACGCTGGAGTGGTACAAGCACAGTCTCAAGTGGCTTCGCACGGAGTCGCCCGCAGAAGACGAACTGAAAGGCGCTGTGCTGCGGATGCGTGAAAAGGGCCTGAAGGCTACAGGTTGCAATTCGGCCATTCGCGCCATCAATGCTTATCTGCACTGGAGCACTGCGGGCGCTGAAGTCAAATGCAGTCCCGCGTGCAAGCACCTCCGCATCCCGCAATTGAAAGAGCCTCAGCTAGTACTGCCCACGTTCACCACAGCTCAGGTTACTCGCCTTGTGAATTGGAAGCCTAAGGCAAAGGTTTTTTGGCAACGGCGGCTGCACTTGCTGATTCTTTTCCTCCTCGACACCGGCTGCCGAGTGGGCGAGGTGTTGAGTGTTCGGGTGCGAGAAATTGACTTCGATAATCTGCTGCTCACGCTGGACGGCAAGGGCAGCAAGCAGCGCGTTGTGCCGTTTTCCTTTGAGCTACGCCGGGCAATGTTTCGCTACATCTCCGATTTTCACCGCAAGCCGGACAACTTCTTGCTGGCGACGCGGAACGAGACGAAACCCGGAAGAAGAGTGATGTTGCGCGCCGTGAAAAATCATTGTGACCGTCTCGGATTCCAGCCGCCCGCGCGCACCCTCCACTCGTTCCGACACACTTTCGCAGTGAACTATCTCAGGCGTGGCGGGTCCGTGTTCCATCTGCAAAAGGTGCTCGGGCACAGCACGCTTGAGATGACGCGGCGGTATGCGAACCTTGTGACGACGGACCTACAGGCGGTGCATGAGCGGGTGAGTTTGCTCAGGGCTTAGCCGTTTTGGATTGACGCCGGAGTTAAACTAGCTTTGAAAGCGAGGTGATGCCCCATGAAGAAGCTCTTTTGGCTTCTTATGAGACACCCCCGTTGTCAGTTGTGCAGATGACAGAGGGTAACCGCGTCAGGCTACGGTGACCTGTCGTCTTGCCGCAGGGCTAGCACTGCGCACTCTTACGGAGCGGCTAGAGAAGGCTTACAATGTGCTGACTCTAAGCGCTCTTATGGGAGCCAATTGACGAACCTGACCGTCGGGAGCGCCCAAACGCGGTAGGTGAGTGCCTACGCAAAAGGGACGCGAGCTTCCGCCGACAAGGGGCGGCTTGGAAGAGATGGAACTTGGCGGGGTGAAACTCCTCATCGGAACCTGGACCTAGCCGAGCCGCCCTGAAATGAATTGCTCTAAACGCTACCGCGTGTGGGGCGGGTCAAAATCTTGAACACATCCCCTCGAAAGAGCGCCGCAATCGTTCTTGCCGCATGAACGAGAAATTTTCGATTTTGGGTTTTTCTTGTCCACGTAGGAAAAGCGGCTGCGGCGGGCTAAGTCGCTCCTGCTGTCAAGATTATGGTTGCCCGCTCAATTCCAGATAAGCGCAGCTCTGTATTCACCGTGAGCTTTTGTTCTCGGTGTAGCCGCACTCTTCGCATTTCAGGGTCCGGATGGTTATGTCGTTTGGGAAGTCTGGGTGAGGCATGTTGGAAGCTACGCGGACACTTGGGAGACCGCATCTTGGGCAAGTTTGACCTGGAGCGCGTTGGGGCCGTGCTTCCAGTTTTCGCCGCAGCTCTGCGTTCTCTTCGGTCAAGCGCACCACCACAGCTTTCAAGTCTAAGAAATCGTCGTATAGGGCACTGATGCTATCTTTCAAGTCGGAATCTTTGGAGGTCTTTGCCCTCTCGCGGACCCAATTAAGGCCCTTCGATACCTTTTCAACAATTCCCAAAGCTGCCGCAACGGTACCTGGTTCCATGAGCGCAGCATAGCACGGCTTCCGGCTCGGGCCGGGAATGGGCAGGTCATTCTCCCACTACAATCCGCTCTCCCCTCCTACGAAGAACGAAGTTCGTAGTAGGGGGGAGTAGGTATTCCCTATTCTTTTTCTTAAGGGAATAGATTTTGGGAATGGGTCTCTACGAGGCGGCAAGAGTTACGCCCGTGCCCACCAACGCAGCCCGCTTAAGCGTCACCCACTTAACACCCTTCTTGTGCCCGGCGGCTCTCAGGGCCTCTTGCAGCTTGTTGATGCCCAATCCAGGCGAGTGCTTGAGTATGTCAGCCAACGCTCGCTCGGCCTCCGCGTCCTTCTTGCTCTTCATTTCGGCAATCTGCCCCGGCTCACCAACGAGTCGCATCCGGCAAGTAGCATCGGAAATCACCTCAAGGGGCAGACTCTCAAAATCCCGTTGCTTGACGTTCACAAGCAGCGAGGGCGACTTGTACGGTGCATCTGGGTCCACGAGTCGCGTAGCCCAACATGACGTGACAAATGCGGCCAATTCGGATGAGCCGCGCATTGCCGAATCCAGGGTAAGCGGTCCGCTATTCGCACCCTTGATGCTGTGGTGAAGTAAGAGCACGGTTGCTCCGAGCCGCTTGAGTCGGAATACCTCTTGCGCGAAGCGGGCCATGTCCTCGGATGAGTTTTGATCTCCCTCCACGAAGCGCGTCAACGTATCAATGATGACCACTGCGCCCGGCAATTCATCATTCAGTTGGCACAGCTTGAGGCCGTGGTCGTCCATCGTTTGACAGAAGAGTGTTCGGCCAACGTAGTCAAGCAATCCGACTTGCTTGAGCCTCGTCGAAAACGAAGACAGGCCCATTTCCGGGCACAAATAAACAACCCGGTCCGGCTGCTTGGAGACCTTGAAGTAATCGAAGAGTGGCTCCCCTGTGCAAAGCGCGTGGGCGACGTTGAGGGCAATCAGACTCTTGCGTTGCGCCACGGGAGCGGCAAGCGCGGTAATTGAATCGAGAGCCAAGAAGCCTTCAATCAAGAACGATGTGGGCTTCGCATCTCTGACTTGCTCAAAGGTCAGATAGCGCGTCTTCCAATCAACCGGCGCTGGCGGCTGCTCCATTTTGCCCCCACCTAACGTGACAACCGGCTCCAGCTCACCGATGGGCCAACCGCAAGCGTTCTTGATGATACGGCCTAGCTCATCCTCATCCAATGGCGGTTGGATGCGCGTCTCGTTGTAGTGATGAGCGAGAAACTCAATCGCCGCGTCATCCGCTCCGTCCGCTCTGTGCTTGCCCAAGGCACGGATGAGCGTGTCATTGCGCCACTCGCTAATGGGCGCGGTTGGGTCAATCTCCCGCTCTTTTCTAACCCTGTGTTGCGGGAGCTGGTACACCCACGGCGGCGCGGGCGCAATCGCCTTGTCCCATAGCACTTCGTACTGTGCGCCGCTCTTGTGGAGACAGCCCGGAGCCATGACGTGCCCCCACGTGCCGCGCATGTCTCCGGCGTACTCATCTACTCGCCAGCCGTTGAAGGACTCCACAGGCCCGCGCTCCGCGTCAAAGTAGAGCTGGACTCGAAACTCCGGGCGGCGGCCCGTGCGTACTGCGTAGGTTTCGGGAATGTCGTAGCGGACGCAGAACGCGCGGAGGTCATCTTCGCACGCAAGGCCAGTGTCCACGTCCACCACGATCTTGCCGCACCTGCCGGGGGCTATTCCGACATTAGCGTTAGGCGTCTTTGCTGCCCATGCACGAACCTGAGCCTCATCAAGCGTCGCGTCCTTGTACGCGCCTTCATAGCGCGGCTCTTTGCCGTCTTTGACATTGCCTTTTGCGTCCGTCTCACCGGGTAGGAAGCACGGGAAGACGTGCCAACCGCGCCGGACGCAATCATGGGCGAGGTCCAGGAAGGTGCTCATTGCGCGTACCTCCTAACACGCTCACGGCGATTGACCCTCTTCGGCTCATGCGGAGTTGCGGGCCTCCATCCGTTTTCAATCGGAGTGCGGTCGCTCCACAACAAGCGCCGGATGTACCCGCGCGGGGCGTCTTTCGGCGTTGGCTCAATCGTCGTCCCGAAATCGTCATCCGCTTGGCTTTTGGCCATCCCAAAGAAGCCGTTTAGGTCGGGATGGAGAACGGCAATGATTCGCCCGTAGTGCGGAAATAGATTGTTGCTCATGGCAAAACTCTCGCCAGGAAGCCGGTGCTTTCTCGTAAGGACCCAGCGGGCGTAGTGCCACAGGCTGCCAAGCGAGGTGCGCTTCCATCCGTTTGCTCGGTCCACGCGCATCTCTGAAACCACGAAATCAAGCACCTGCCGGTTGGCTTTGTGGAAGCGATACACACGCATCAGTGTGGGACTGATGGGGCCATACTGCTTGCGATATTCGATTAAGTCATCAACTGCGTCAGTCATGTTTAAATACTCCGTTTTGAATTTTGAGCCGCCGCGCCCCTCAGAAGCTCTATTGAAATCATCTCATGTACCTGATAGTATTTCAAGCAAATGATTGAAGTGTAATACGATTGTGACGAAAGGGAGTCTCACAATGAACGAAGCATTGATTTTGGCGGGGATGAAGCGGGTCGGCACACGCTCCTTGGAGCGGCTGGCTTGGGCCGTGGACTTCTCGCAGCGCTCACTTTTGACGCCGGGAGACCAGTTGAACGCTGAGTTGGAGTTGGCTTGCTTCCTGTGGGCACGGAGCTTGCGGCGCGATAAGGACTTGACCGTTGCAAGCCAGATCAACGCAATTATGACCGATCACCCTTGGAGAGAAGACAGGCTTGCAGGGAAGGAAGTAGCTTGGGCGCAAAAGGAATTTACTCGCGTTCTTAAGGCCGCAGCCGGTCACGGGAAAATCGAGCGGCGTCTGAAGTACGTCAGCCTGGAGTTCACACGGGCTGAAGGCGTGGAGTACGTTAGCACCTTGCCTGATAGCAGCGGCAGAGATGCGCTGTTGGAAGCTGTGCTTGTCCGGCTGCTTCGATTGCTCGATAAGACTGTCAGAACAAGCGTCTCGAAGGCTAAGGGTGGTGAGCGGTTCACGCCGGTACGCCTGTATGTCGGTGTCTGTCCAGAAGCCTTAGACGGTTGCGGAAAGCTATTTGCTAAGACCCGAATGGACCAAGATTATTGCTCTCGGACCTGCGCGAGCCGTGCCCAAGTGAACCGCTTTCGTAGAAACCAGCGGGCATTAAAGCAGCTTTATCCGGGCAAGCGAATGAAGGACTTGACCGCAGCCGAACGTGTCCGGCTGGAGCAGCTTGCAAAATCCTTCGCACCGGCAAACACGCCTCAGACTCACACGCAAAGGTGAAAAGCAGCTCAACTTCATAACGCCCCGCACCGGAAACTATCCGCCTGTTTACAATCAGAACGTCTCATGCCCAAACTGGATTGGCTCACCCGAAGCGAAGATGAGAAGACCTCTGCCCGCGTTCCGTACCGGCTCCTGGAGGCGGTGCCGGAGCATTCCTATGGGGACGCAACTTCAGAAAACATGCTCATTCAGGGGGACAACCTTGATGCGCTGAAAGCGCTGCTGCCGTTCTATGCGGGCCGCGTGAAGTGCATCTTCATTGACCCACCCTACAACACCTGCAGCGCGTTTGAGCACTACGATGACAACCTGGAGCACACGCAATGGCTGGGGATGATGTACCCGCGTGTTGAGCTGTTGAGGGACTTGCTGCGGGATGACGGCTCAATTTGGGTCACGATTGATGACAACGAAGCGCATTACCTGAAAGTCTTGATGGATGAGATTTTCGGACGCCGTTGTTTCGTTGCGAATGCGATTTGGGAGAAAGCAGACTCGCCCCGCAACTCCGCTCGCCAGCTATCCTCAGACCACGATCACGTCCTTCTCTACTCGAAGGCAGTTGATTGGCAACCACACCGATTACCGCGCACTGAGGAAGCTAATGCGATTTATTCCAACCCGGACGATGATGAGCGCGGGCCGTGGCTTCCCGGAGACCCCTATGCTAACAAGCCCTACTCAAGAGGCTTGTACTCAATCAAAGGTCCCACGGGACGGACGTTTTCTCCGCCGCCCGGTAGATTCTGGCGAATTTCCGAAGAGAAGTTACGCACTTTAGACCGCGAAGGGCGCATATGGTGGGGTCCGACCGGAGATGCGCGCCCTAGCATAAAACGATACCTCTCTGAAGTAGCCGATCTTGTACCTCGGACGCTCTGGCGTAAAGACGACGTAGGCAGCAATCGAACGTCCAAAAACGAAATGCGTGCACTCTTCCCCGACGAAGCCTCATTCGTTACGCCCAAGCCGGAAGCTCTAATTCGCAGAGTCCTACAGATGGCGACATTGGAGGGGGACCTGATAATGGATTCCTATCTCGGCTCTGGCACAACCGCTGCTGTCGCGCACAAGATGAGCCGCCGCTACATCGGGATTGAGATGGGAGAACATGCAACTACGCACTGCGTACCCCGTCTCAAGAAAGTCGTGGATGGTGAGCAGGGCGGCATCTCGGAGGCTGTGAGCTGGAAGGGCGGCGGAGGATTCCACTTCTACAAACTTGGTAGTCCGATCTTCGATGAAGAGGGCCGTATCAATCCTGCTGTCCGGTTCGCGCACCTTGCCGCGCATGTATGGTTTGCAGAGACGCGCACACCGTTGCCGCATCCAAGGCGGCGCTCTCCGTTATTGGGCATGCATGAGGGCGTGGGCTACTATCTGCTCTTCAATGGCATTCTCGGAGACAAGCGGCCTGATGGCGGCAACGTGCTCACACGCCGTTGCTGGCAGAGCTGCCCGCGCACGATGGCCCCAAAGTCATTTACGGCGAAAGCTCACGACTGAGCAAAGAGTCGCTGCTCCAGCTTGGCATCACGTTCAAGCAAACACCCTACGATGTGAAGGCGCGTTGACCATGATTCGGCTCAAGAACTTTCAAGAAGACACGCTCAAGAAGCTGAAAGAGTATTTGGAAGCCGCGCGCCTGAGCGGGGACCCGGAAGCAGCATTTCTCAAGATCGTGAAACCGCCTGATGGCCGGTTGCCGCTGTATCGCAAGGTGCCGGACTTGGAGAGCATTCCCTACGTTTGTTTGCGGCTGCCCACGGGCGGCGGCAAGACGATCGTGGGAGCGTATGCCATCCGGGTAGCGGCGCAAAGCTACATTGAAAAGGACTACCCGGTTGTGCTGTGGCTGGTGCCTTCCAATTCGATTCGCACGCAAACGGCACAGGCGCTCAAGAACAACGGCACATCCATACCGCATGGCCTTGGATGAAGCCTTCGATGGCCGCGTGCGCGTGTTTGAAATCTCCGAGATTGAGAACATCCGCCCGCAAGACTTGCGGGACGCGCGTTTGCGTCGTGGTGGGCACGATTCAATCTCTGCGCGTCACCAGCACGGAAGGGCGCGATGTGTACGCGCACAAAGAGGCCCTGGAGGACCACTTCACAAAGCTGAATACGAATCTGCCGCGGCTTGGAGCGAATCGAAAGCGGCGCTGGCGCGGGCAAGGTGAAGTATTCCTTTGCCAACCTGATGATGGTTCATCAGCCGCTCATCATCATGGATGAGGCGCACAATGCGCGCACATCGTTGACGTTCGACACGCTCAAGCGGCTCTCGCCTTCCGCCATCATCGAATTGACGGCAACGCCGGACACGGACCCGCACACGGGCAGCAATGTGCTTTATCGTGTCTCCGCATCGGAGTTGAAAGCGGAAGACATGATAAAGCTGCCCATTGCGCTAACGGTGCATGAGAGTGGATGGGAAGAGGCGGTGGGTGATGCTTGCCGCACTCGCAAGCGGCTTGCGGAGATGGCTGCAGGGGAGTTGCCGGATTACATCCGCCCCATTCTGCTGATTCAGGCGGAGAGCAAGGACAAACCCGCGAATGTAGAAGCGGTGAAGCAATACCTGATTGGACAGCGAGCATCTTTCGGAAGAGCAAATCGCCATCGCAACCGGGGACCAGCGGGACCTGGACAAGATCAACCTCTTTGACCCGAGCTGCAAGGTTGAGGCAATCATCACGGTACAGGCACTCAAAGAAGGCTGGGATTGTTCCTTCGCGTATGTGTTCTGCTCCACGGCGAACATCGGCAGCAGCCGGGATGTGGAGCAGTTGCTAGGCCGCGTGTTGCGGATGCCCTACGCGAAGCGGCGTAAGGCAGCGGAGTTGAACAAAGCCTACGCCCACGTCTCCAGCCCGAATTTCGTAGAGGCCGCGAAAGCAGCTTGAAACGTGCATGATCGAAAAGATGGGCTTTGAAGCGGCTGAGGCAGAGCAGTACATCGAAGTGCAGCAGCCGTCCATCCCGAATCTGCCGCTCTTCCTCCAGCAGAAGCCGCTTTGTTTGACGGTTGCGGAGCCACTGAAGCTGGAGGGCCTGTCAGAACGTGAGCGGCAATCCATCGTGACGAAATCCGAGGCTCCGGGCCGAATCGAAATTGAAGTGCATGGGCAGATCACGCCACAGATTCAAAAGGCGGCACTCGCCGCTGTGCCGGATGCGGTGCGCGCGGAAACGGAACGGAAGATCACGGAGTACATCGCGGAGCAGGAATCGCACCTTGCGCCCGCATTGCGCGGTGAAAAGCTGGAGGTGCCACGGCTGTGCGTTCGCTACGAAGGCGAGCTACTACCCTTCGATAAAGAGCTGGTATTGGACGCCGCTTCATGGGACCTGAGCCAATGCGCGGTTGACTTGAGCGATTTCCGATTCAACGACACATCGAAGACGTTTGAATTTGATGTGCAGGGCGGCAAGGTTGTGTATGCGTTCAAGAGCGAGCAGCAACTAGACCTCAATCTGCTTGCCGGAGAGTGGACAGAGAACGATCTGATTCGATGGCTGGACAAGGAATTGCGCCAACCGGACATTCGGCAACCGGCAAGTCTTGCGTGGCTCCGCCTGTGCGTGCGGCAACTTCTGGAGCGTAAGGGATTTGATCTTGCTCTGTTGGTGAGGGCGAAATTCATTCTCGCTCGCAAGCTGGCAGAGAGGCGCGATGAGTGCCGGACCTCTGCCTACAACGCCGGGTATCAGGACTTGCTCTTCGGCCCGAATGCCGCGCCGGAGACTAGCTTTGAATATGCGTTCCGGTATGACCCCAACACCTACCCGGCCAAGTGGCTCTACAGCGGGAACTATCGTTTTGAAAAGCACTTCTACCCGATGGTGGGCGAGTTGGAGAACGACGGCGAAGAGTTTGATTGCGCGTTGGCCCTCGATGCTCAATCCGGCGTTCGCCATTGGGTGCGGAATCTCTCCCTGCAACCGGAGTCTTCGTTTTGGCTCCAGACCTCAACAGACCGCTTCTATCCTGATTTCGTAGCGGAAACGTTGGATGGGCGTCTGCTCGTAGTTGAGTACAAGGGGCAGGGCTATATCGGGAAGGATTCCGATGAAAAGAAGCTGCTCGGAGAAGTGTGGGCGGGCAAGAGCAATGGCCGCGCGTTGTTCCTGATGGCCGTCAAGAAGGATGAGCACGGTTGGGGCGTTCACGATCAAATCAAGGCGAAGATTGAGGGCTGGTAATCGCCGGTAGGAAGGAGCATACGCTAGGGGGAAATGGCAATCAGCAAGAAACGTTCGCGCCGTAGAGTGCCAACCATTAAGGCTTTCATCTCGTACTCACACGAAGATCGCAAGTACGGTGCTCAGGCCAAGGCTGTTTTCGCCGAGTTTGGCATCGAAGCATTCCTGGCACACGAAGACTTGGAAGTTTCGGATGAGTGGCGGGCGTGCATCATCAAGGAACTACAGAGCTGTGGTATTTTCGTCCCTCTTCTGAGCGCGAACTTCCTTGCATCAAAGTGGGCACCGCAAGAAGTCGGCTTCATAATCTCACGGCCCGAGGTGGCGATTGCCCCGATCTCCTTAGACGGGACAACACCCTTTGGTTTCATTTCTCACGTTCAAGGCCGCAGAGTTTCCAAGGAAGGCATCACGCGCGAGCTTCTCATTGAGCCGCTTGCTAAGCGCATGCCACGCCAAATCTTGCCCGGTCTCATAAAACTCGCCTCCAAAGCGGGCAGTTTCCGATCTGCCGAAACGTTGATGGCCCCGCTAGTGGAACATTTTGGAACTATGACCCGCGATGAAGCCCAAGCACTTGCAGAGGCATCCGTCAGCAACAGTCAGATTTGGGCCGCACAGTTGTGCAGGGATGAATACCTGCCAGAGCTGCTACGCCTCCAACGAAGGAAAATTGACGGCAGCACACTACGAGCCTTGCAATATCAGGTAGAAAACGGGGAGTGGTATCGCGGAGAGTGACCGCTTTGGGCCGTTTTCTTGCCGCGTACCGCTGAGGACGTTGCGAGGTATGCTCCCCTGCCTTACAATTTCATCTCGGAAGAAACATCGCGTAAGCCCTTGATTCCGCACTCCGTGGCCTTATCTGGTTTTTTCTCGCTTGGGGTGCGAGGGGTCGGCAGTTCAAATCTGCCCGTCCCGACCAATTCAACTCTCAGCCATCAGTTTTCAGCGAGAATAAATCTCGCTTGCCATGCTACAGCCGCGTGTTAATCTCTCCGGCATGAAGATTGATGCGATGCTGTTCTTATTTTGCCTTGTCGCCTCGCTCGCGCCGGCCCAGGATGCGAAACAAGCTACCAACGCCAAGTACGGCCCCACGGTCGAGCTCACGGCCGAGCCGTCGCATCATCTGAGGATTGACAACCCATATGTTCGCGCCTTCTACGTCGAGGTGCCGCCAAATCACTCAACCCTGATGCACCATCACGGCTACGATTACCTGGCTGTCATATTCGGCCACTCTGAGATTGACAGCATCACGCCGGATGGCACGGTTAAACATGCCGTGCTGGAGGATGGCGCCGTGGGTTACACCCCAGCGGGCTTGACTCACGTTGCCACTGACGACGCCGCGACGCCGTTTCGCAACGCCACCATCGAGTTGCTTCAGAATAATGGTCATCCAGTGTGCGTGAAGAACTGTGAGAACGATCCCCGGGGCAAGGATTGGCCGCCGCTGACGGCGGAATCGAAGCTGATCGGCTACGGTGATACCTTCCGCATATCGCTGGCGACCATCAAGCCGCAACAGACGATGTCGATTGCCGAGCCGTTTCCGCGCCTGACCATTCTGCTGACTGATACACACATTGGACCGGCGGGAGACGGTGGTATGGACATCAGCCATGCCGGTGACATGATGTTTCACATCCCCCATGGGGGCGGTGGTCTGATCAACTTCGCCAATCAGGACGCACGCCTGGTCATTGTGGAGTTCAAGCCCTCGAAAGAGTAACGGTGGACCGAGATCAATATCCCTGCGAGCACATTGTCGCTATCGAGCAGGAACCGCGCCATCATCTGGTCATCGCGAACGAGTTGGTGCGGGCCTTCGCGGTCGAGATCGCCCCGCGCGACCGCACGCTGTGCCATCGTCACGCGCATGAGTACCTGATGTATGTGGCAGGCAATGCCAATATCGTCAGCGCGCCGCGAGACGACGAACCGAAAACGCACGCCTATCAGGATGGCGATTGCGAACTATCGCCTGCCAGTTTGATACATGTTGTCGAGAACCCGAGAGAGACAAAGTTCAGAAACCTGCTGGTGGAGTTGCTGCCTGGGTTTGACGATTTGCGGCGTGGCCCTGTGCCCACGAATGCCCTGGGCGATGCCAAGGTCAGGCCATGCTTCGACGATGAGCGCGTCTCAGTTTTCCGTATGGAGCTCGCGAGTGGCTCACAGATTGGAACCTTCGGGCCAGCTATCGTGGCCTCGCCTTACGAGAACGAAGTGGAGTTGGCGGTGCCGCAAGGCACTACTCGGACGCTCAAGCAATTCACCGATCTGGCCTGGGTCCCACGCGGCGCAAAGGCAACGCTGCGCAACTACGACAAGCATCCAGCAAAAGCTGTGTTTATCGCTTTGGGGCGAAGGTGACCCGCTAGTCTCCCATCAAAGCTTTGTACTGCGCGCTTGTGAGAGGCACGACGGACAGCCTTCCCTGACGGACAAGAGGCGAATCGGCGAACAACTTGTTGGCCTTGATCTCCGCCAATGAGACCTGCCGTGATAGAGGTTCGCCAACTTTGATCTTCACAGCGGGATTTCTGGGGTCGGAGGCGTCAACGGAAACCACCGACGCTGTGCCGACCGCGCTCTTGTGATCTCCTGTTTCGTAGATGACAAGGCGATCCCCCGGCTCCATCCCCCGGAGGTTCTTCAGAGCGACGGGATTCGACACGCCATCCCAAATCGTGACCTTGTCTCGCTGCAGATCGGCGAAAGAGTACTCCGAAGGTTCCGTCTTTAGCAGGTAATCGTGGGCCATGAGATTCTCCTCGGGCTTATTGTACGTATCTCGTGCCCTGGGGGACTCCGCCGGAATCCGCGCGCAGGTTTGACTTTACTTACTGCTGCACTGTCGCAGGGCTGTTACGGTACGACTACTGTGCAAACGCTACAATCATGCCATGCCTGACGAGCTTCTGAGCTACCGTTCCCAGTTTCCCATCCTGGAGCGCACGACCTACCTCATCAGCAACTCGCTCGGGGCTATGCCGCGTAGCGCGGAAGACGCGCTACATCATTACACGGAGATGTGGAGCACGCGCGGCGTTCGCGCCTGGGAGGAAGAATGGTGGATGCTGGCGGCGCAGGTGGGTGATGAGATTGGGGCGCTCATGAACGCGCCCCCGGGTTCGGTCGCGTGCCTGGCAAACGTGACCACCTGCCAGGCGACGGTGGCCTCGTGCTTCGACTTCAGCGGGCGGCGCAACAAAGTCGTTTACAGCGACCTCAACTTCCCATCGGTCATGTATTTCTGGGAGGCGCAGCGTTCGCGGGGCGCGCGCGTCGAAATGGTGCCGGGCGATGACGGCATCCACGTCAACACCGAGCGGCTGCTCGACGCCATCGATGACCAGACGCTTATCGTGCCGATCTCGCACGTTATCTTTCGCAGCGCGTTCATCCAGGATGTCGAGGCCATCGTCGAAAAGGCCCACCGCGTGGGCGCTTACGTGCTCCTGGATTCGTTTCAGGCGCTCGGCACTCTGCCCTTTGACGTGCAGCGGCTCAAGGTGGATTTCTGCACCGGCGGCGTGCTCAAGTGGCTGTGTGGCGGGCCAGGCACTGCGTACCTTTACGTTGAACCCTATTTGGCGAAGAAGCTAGAGCCTACGTTTACCGGTTGGTTCGGACACGAGGACCCCTTCGGCTTCGAGATCGGCCCCACGCGTTACGCGGGGACCATCTATCGCTTCACCCAGGGCACGTCGAACATTCCCGCGCTGCAAGTAGCGCGGCCGGGGCTGAAGATTGTTGCCGAAGTTGGCATAGAGAAGATCCGCGAGAAATCGAAGCGGCAGACGGCATTGCTCATCGAGATGGCGGACCGGAAGGGCTGGCGAGTCAACACCCCGCGCGATACGGAACGCCGCGGCGGCACCGTCTCGATTGATATGCCGAATGCGCAGCAGGTTTGTGCTGAATTGCTGAAGCGCGACGTGCTGGTGGATTACCGTCCCAAGGCGGGCGTGCGCTTCTCGCCACACTTCTATAACAGCGATGAGGAAATAACCCTAGCGATTGAAGCAGTCGAAGACATCCTGATCGAGATGAAGGTGGGTACGTAACTTCCAGGCATCCGACCGGAAGATTCCTGTTGACGATTCGCCTTTTATTCGCCGACAATGGGTGGCGGAGGGCGCGACCATGGCTCTTACCCGGCGTCAGAAACAAGTGTATGACTTTATCTCCGAGTTCGTGGACAGAAATGGTTACTCGCCTTCGTACGACGAGATTCGCGAAGGTCTCGGCCTGAACTCGCTGGCCACGGTGCACAAGCACATCACCAACCTTGAGCAAAAGGAATTGCTGCGGCGCGACTATAACCGCAGCCGTTCCATTGATTTGTTGAAGCCCCGTGGGCGTATGAAGCAGGCATTTGCTGCCGCCGCCGAATCCAGCATGAGCCTGCCGCTCATGGGACGCATCGCCGCCGGCCGGCCGCTGGAAGCGGTGGAAAATCCAGAATCCATCTCGCTCTCCGACTTCACCCGCTCCAAGGATGTTTACGTGCTCCAGGTCACTGGTGAAAGCATGCAGGACGAGCACATTGTTAACGGCGATTATGTGCTGGTGGAGAAAACCAACACTGCGCGCGACGGCGAGATCGTGGTCGCGCTGGTGAACGGCAGCGACGCTACGCTAAAGCGCATTTACGTTGAAGGCAGCAAGATTCGACTACAGCCATCGAACGTCGCAATGCAGCCTATCGTTGTTCCCGCGGCCACAGTGCAGGTTCAGGGAAGAGTGATTGGAGTACTGAGGAAGTACTGAATCGCGCTTACTACTGGCCCGAGCCCGAACCGTCGTTGCGCTTCAGCGTTGGACGGTCATCATCGGTCTGAGTCCCGCTGCCGCTGCTACCACTGTCACTTCCGCTGCCGCTCGATGGATTGTCAGCGGTGGCGCGACGTAGCGTTGGACGGTCCTTGTTGTCCTTATCGTTTTGCAGCTTGTGACGGTTCTCGATGGATGACAAACGCGACTTCACCTGCTGGAACTCCGAGGTATCAACCACATATTCAGGACGCGGAGGAAGCACGGTCTTCAGCTCATGCTGCGCCGCCTGAACGCGGTCCTCGGTCATCGGGTGAGAAGCAAACGCCTTCGCGATCGTGCCTGGCTTCTTCTTCTCCAACGCCTCGACCTTCTCGAAGAAGGAGATGAACGACTGCGGGTCGTAGCCCGCCTTGTACATGTATTCCATGCCGAGGAAATCCGCCTGCGACTCGAAGGTGCGGGAGAACTTCATGAAGGTCAGTGGGACGCCAATGCCCAGAGCGGCCTGCTCGGCCTCGTATACGCCCCAGCCACCCGGCACGAAGATGAGCGCGATGCTAGCCAGGTTGACGATGTTGCCGCGCGTCTGCTCGCGAGCCACGTGGCAGGCGGCGACGTGCGCGATCTCATGTGCCATCACTCCGGCCAGCTCGGCTTCGTTGTCGGCTGCCAGGATCAAACCTGAATTGACGTAGAAAAAACCACCGGGCAAGGCGAATGCGTTGAGTTCGTCGGTGTCAATCACTTTGATGGTGAAGGGGACCTTGGCGTCCGAGTTGCGCACCAGGTTCTGTCCGATGCGGTTGACATACTCGGTGACCAGCGGATCGCTGACCAGCTTGGCGCTTTTCTCTACATACTGTGAGTACTGCCGCCCCATGGCGACTTGCTTGTCCAGCGAGTACCAGTTGCCCACGCCCTCTTTGCAACCGACATTACGGTTGCCGATGGCGTCAATGTTATTCATCGTGCTCGGGGCAGGAGCATTCTTGTCGGGCTTGTCGGGGGCATATTGACCTGGGCCCGTGTCCTGGGCCTGAGGTGTATCTTGACTTGGACTTGGACTCGCGCTAGAACCCGCGTTTTGCGCCAGACCGGCCGAGACCAGCATGAGTGCCAGGGCGGCGTATGAGATGTAGCGAAATGCCGAACACATGGTATACACCTTCCGGGGGCAGAAGACCTTCGGCGACACGGCGCCTGCCGCCATTGACCCTTAGCCCAGTTATAAACCCAAATCGGGCCTTATTGTTCTCCGCTCAACCTTTTATTCTCCTGCGTCTTACCGGGAAAGTCCACCGGAAACGCCGGCTGAACGCCTCTAGTCTCTTTTCAACCACTTGCGGGCTGCGGTTCCAATAGGTTAGATGCCTCAGCATCGTTTTCGCTAGCAGCAACTTATGGCCGCCGCGGCGTCCCGGTCGCTGCGTGTTACACTTTTTCTACATCCTGTATGGCCGAAATTCAGCGCAGAAAGACCTACACCGCCACC
This sequence comes from uncultured Acidobacteriaceae bacterium, assembly GCA_963823635.1. GTDB lineage: Bacteria > Acidobacteriota > Terriglobia > Terriglobales > Acidobacteriaceae > Bog-257. Next base: position 28,976 of record CAWGMV010000020.1, read on the forward strand.
GTAGGCGCAGTCCGCGTCGGCAGTGATGCACCAATTGTGGTGCAATCCATGACCAATACCGACACCGCCGACATCGACGGCACCATCCGGCAATGTGCGGCGCTGGCCCGCGCGGGCTCGGAGCTGGTGCGCGTCACCGTCAACAATGACGAGGCCGCCAAGGCTGTACCGTTCATCGTGGACGGCCTCGACCGGCTCGGTATTCCCGTGCCCATCATCGGCGACTTTCATTACAACGGTCACATTCTGCTGAAGAAGTATCCCGAGTGCGCAAAGGCGCTGGCCAAGTACCGCATCAACCCGGGAAATTGTTCGATCGGCAAGAAGGACGACGACAACTTCCGCACCATGATCGAAGTCGCCATCGAGAACGACAAGCCAGTGCGCATCGGCGTCAACTGGGGTTCGCTCGACCAGGCGCTGCTGACCCGCTTGATGGACGAGAACTCGAAGCTTGACGAGCCTAAAGATGCCCGTGACGTGACCATGGAAGCCATGGTACAAAGCGCGCTGCGCTCGGCTGAACTGGCCATCAAGTACGGCCTGCGCCAAGACCAGATCATCCTCAGCGCCAAAGTCAGCGGCGTGCAGGACCTCATCGATGTTTATCGCGAACTTGCGCGCCGGTGCGAGTACCCCTTGCATCTCGGCCTCACCGAGGCAGGCATGGGGGCGAAGGGCATCGTCAGCAGCACGGCGGCGATGGCGGTGCTGATGCAGGAAGGCATCGGCGACACAATTCGCGTCTCGCTGACCCCGGCGCCCAATGGCGACCGTACCGAAGAGGTGACCGTTGCGCAGCAGATGCTGCAATCCATCGGCATTCGCAGCTTCACGCCGCAGGTGACCGCGTGCCCCGGCTGCGGACGTACCACCAGCACCTTCTTCCAGGAGATGGCGGAACAGATCCAGGGCTACCTGCGCGATCAAATGCCGCTATGGAAGACGCGCTATGCCGGTGTGGAAGAGATGAAAGTCGCGGTCATGGGTTGTGTGGTCAATGGTCCGGGCGAGTCGAAGCACTCCAACATCGGCATCTCGCTACCGGGAACGTTCGAGGAACCGAAAGCGCCGGTGTATGTTGACGGCCGGCTGATGCTGACGCTCAAGGGCGATCACATTGTCGCCGAGTTCATCAAGATCCTCGACGACTACGTGGAGTCGCATTACGCGGCGAAGCCGCAGATGGCGGTCAGCAATTGAGACAGTCATCACACAGAGTGCCTGCGTTGTTACTATCCAGTAGCCACTATCCCCTAACCACTGGTTTATAGTTTTCTGTGTTGCCGGTGAAATCCTTCCGTTCGCATTTCAATCGAACCGTGTTGTTGGTCGCATGCATCTTGCTCGCGGCGGCGTTAGCCTGCAAACGTCCCACACTTGCTAAGCACGAGTATATGTATGTGTCTGCGCCGGAGACCAGCCTGCGCGACCGCGTCGCCACCATGTACAACAAGATTGGAACCGTACACAACGGCGACCGCGTAGAAGTGCTGGAGAAACAGCGGCGCTTTCTACGCGTGCGCACAGACGCCGGCCAGGAGGGCTGGATTGAGGAGCGCAGCCTGGTGTCGCAGGAGGTTTACGATGCGTTCCAGAAGCTGGTCCAGGAAAGTGCCAACCAGCCCGTGCAGGCACATGGAACAACCCGCGCCGAACTTAATATGCACGATGAGCCGTCCCGCGAAGGCGACCACCTCTATCAGCTGAAAGATGGCGAGAAGGTTGACATCGTGAAGCACGCGACGGCGGAGAAGAACCCGCCCAAGGCGCCCAAGCCGGTGCAACCCGGCAAGAGCGGCGCATCTGCGCCCGGGCAACGGGCCCCGGCTGGAAATCCGGTGAACCTGCCGCCAGCAGTACCGGAGGCGAAGGCCGCCCAGCCGGCGCCCTCGTCCGCGTCCCAGCCTGCGCAGAGTTCGCCATCGGCAACCAAAGGTAAGGAAAACGCCCCTCCCAAGCCGGTGATGGAAGATTGGTATCTGGTGCGGAACTCCGCCGGGCACGTCGGCTGGGTACTATTGCGCATGATCGATCTCGACATCCCGGTTGAGGTGGCACAGTACGCCGAAGGGCAGCGCATCATGGGCTACTTTGTGCTGAACACTGTGCAGGATGGAGACAAGCAGATCGCGCAGTATCTGGTGCTTCTGAACGAGCCCAAGGACGGCTTGCCGTGGGACTACAACCAGATACGGGTCTTTACCTGGGGCAAAGGGCATCACCACTACGAGACTGCTTACCGTGAGCGCAACCTGGAAGGATTTTTCCCTGTGAAGACTGGGCACGAAGTCTTCGGCAAAGAGGGTGACCTGCCGACCTTCACCATCCGGAAGGAGACGGATGACGGCCAGTTGCTTGATATCACCTACAAGCTCAACGGCCCGATCGTGCGCCGGGTGCTGACCCCGGAGGAAGAGGCCGCGGAAAAGACGAAGCATCAGGCGGCGCAGCCTTCACACCACGCACAGAAGCAGGCGCCGGCACACGCCCACAAGAAGCACAAGTAAATCCTGCTTTACCGGCTGTAATACTCCGCAATCGCGCCCACCACACGCTGCTGCTCATCCTCGCGCAACTCGGGGAACATGGGCAGCGCCAGCACTTCTTTGGCCGCCCGCTCTGATTCGGGCAGGTCGCCCGCTTTGTATCCGAGATAGCCGAAGCACTCCTGCAGATGCAGCGGAACGGGATAATAAACCTCCGTGCCGATGCCCTGCTGGCTCAAGAAACTTCGCAGCTCGTCGCGCCGGCACGCGCGGATCACGTACTGATGGTAGATGTGATGGGCCTCCGGAAGTGACGCCAGCAGCGCGATTGGCGCCTGGGGAGTTACGGACAGCGCGTCAGTTTGCACCAGCCCGGCCTTCCCCAACAGCCCGTGATAGCGGCAGGCTAGCATCCGGCGACGCTGGTTCCAGTCGTCAAGGTGCTTGAGCTTGACGCGCAAGACTGCGGCTTGTATCGCATCGAGACGGCTGTTCCAGCCAATTTCCTCGTGGTAATAGCGCCGCCGGCTGCCGTGGTTGCGCAAGCGCCGGACGTGCGCTGCCAGTTCTTCGTCGTCGGTCGTGACGCAACCAGCATCGCCGTAGGCGCTCAAGTTCTTTGTGGGATAAAAGCTGAATGCCGCCACTTTTCCCAGCGCGCCCGCCTTCTTGTCGCGCCACTTAGCGCCGAAGGCCTGGGCTACGTCTTCGATGATGTCAACTTTATACTTGCGAGCGATGCGGGCAAACTCGTCCATGTTGGCGCACTGCCCGTAGAGATGGACCGGCATAACGGCGCGAACTTTGTGCGAACGCGCTTGCTTGAGCGTGTTCTCCGCGGCGTCAGGGTCGAGATTCAGCGTCGCAGGATCGATGTCGGCCAGCACCGGCGTGGCTCCGCAGCGCACGATTGAGCTCACCGAAGCGAAAAAGCTGAACGGTGTGGTGACGACGCTGGTTTCCGGTCCGACTCCCGCCGCCAGCAGCGCCAGCCAAAGCGCGTCGGTGCCAGAATTGCAACCCACGGTGGCCCGCACGTCCAGATATTCCGCTGATTCGCGCTCGAAGCTCTCCAGTTCCACACCACCAATGAAATGCTGCGCCGCCAGAACGCGCTCGATGGCAGCTTTCACTTCGTCAGCAATACTCTCGTACTGACGCTTGAGATCGAGCATGGGAACAGCTTCGTGCTGAACGGCGACTGGTTGGGGTGAGAGTGGTGGCATAAGGAAAGCTCGATTCTAGCAGCGCGAAGATGCCATTTCGTACATATGGGCCGTCCCGGATCGGTAGGGGCGCTTCGGACACCTGATGTAAACTAATTTCCTTACTGCGATGTCTCAACAGAAAATCCCTGTCGGAATCCTCGGCGCGACCGGCGTTGTCGGTCAGCGCTTCATCCAGATGCTCGAAAACCATCCCTGGTTTGAGGTAGCGTGGCTGGCCGCTTCTGATCGCTCGGCCGGACAAACCTACGGCGAGGCGGTTCGCTGGCGATTGAAGACGCCCGTTCCGGATCGGGTGCGAAATATGCCGGTTTCCAACGCCGCGCCGGAAGGCGCGCCGCGCGTGATCTTTGCCGCTCTGGAGGCAGGCATCGCGCGCGAGATGGAGCCGCAGTTTGCCGCCGCGGGTTGCGCCGTGGTCAGCAACTCCAGCGCATTTCGCATGCAGAAGGATGTCCCGCTGGTCATTCCGGAGGTGAACGCGGAGCATCTCAAGCTGCTCGAGTGTCAGAACTGGCGCCGGCAATCCGGTGGCTACATCGTGACCAATCCCAATTGCTCCGCCATCGGACTGGTTGTCGCGTTAGCACCGTTGCACGAGAAATTCGGCATCGAGTCAATCTTCGTGACCACCATGCAAGCGGTCAGCGGCGCAGGATATCCGGGCGTCGCTTCGCTCGACATTCTGGGCAACGTCATTCCTTACATCGCCAAAGAAGAAGAAAAGATGGAAGAGGAGACGCGCAAGCTCCTCGGGCGGTTGAACAGCGGCCACGTTGAGCCGGCCGGGTTCAGCATGACGGCTCACTGCAATCGCGTGGCTGTGGAAGACGGCCATACCGAATCGGTTTCAGTGAAATTGCGACAGAAGGCTGACTCTGCGGCAATCATTGCGGCCTTCAACGAATTTCGCTCGATTCCCCAGCAACTCCAGTTGCCGCTCGCTCCAACCCAACCGCTCATCTATGACGATGCGCCGGACCGTCCGCAGCCGCGCTTTGATGTGGACCGCGGCAACGGCATGACGGTAAGTGTCGGCCGCCTGCGTCCATGTGGCGTTCTGGACTACAAATTCACCGTGCTCTCGCATAACACCATCCGCGGCGCGGCGGGCGCGGCCCTGCTCAACGCGGAGCTTCTCAAGGCGCAAGGCTATTTGTCGTGACCGACGAGCTGCCATATCCCGTAACGCTGGTGCGGTCGTGATCGTCATGAAGTTCGGCGGCACATCGGTCGAGGATGCCGCCGCCATCGACCGTGTGGCGAGCATCGTAAAGGGGCGCCTGCCGGAGCGGCCATTCGTAGTGATCAGCGCCATGGCTAAGGTGACCGACCATCTGCTCGCCCTGGCTGCGTCTGCCGGACGAGGCGAACGCGAGCACGCGCTTGACATCTGCCGTGCGCTGCGGGAGCGCCATTACACCACCGCGGGCGAATTGCTAGGCACGGGCTTGCATACCGACCTGCACACCGATCTTGGTGCAGAGTTCGACTCGCTGGAGGAACTCCTGCGCGGCATTGCAGCGGTGGGAGAACTCACGCCCCGGACCTCCGACTACGTTGTCTCCTTCGGCGAGCGGCTCTCCAGCATGATTGCTACGCCTGCATTTCTAGCGCGCGACATTCCAGCAACACTGGTGGATGCACGGCAGGTCATCATCACCGACGCACAGCACAGCCGGGCTGTGCCGCAGGTGGGCGAAATCAACGATCGTTTGCAGGCCCGCGTGCGGCCGCTGATCGAGCAGGGCTGCGTACCAATTATGGGCGGTTTCATTGGCGCGACCCGCGAAGGAGCGCACACCACCATCGGCCGCGGTGGTTCCGACTTTTCCGCCGCACTGGTCGGAGCAGGCCTGAACGCCGAGCGCATAGAGATCTGGACTGATGTGGACGGCATGAAGACCACCGACCCGCGCATCTGCGCCGACGCACGCCGCATCAAGGTCATCAGCTTTGAGGAAGCTGCCGAACTCGCCTACTTTGGCGCGAAGGTCCTGCATCCGGCGACCGTGCTGCCGGCGGTCGAGAAGAACATTCCGGTGCTGGTGCTGAATTCGCGCAATCCATCCAACGAAGGCACCCGCATCGTCTCACGCGCGCCGCGCTCGCGCTCGATCTTCAAGGCCATCGCCGCAAAGACCCGCATCACGATCATCGAAATCGTCGCCGCGCGCATGCTCATGGCGCACGGCTTTCTGGCCAAGGTGTTCGACATCTTCTCGCGCCATCGCTGCGCCGTCGACGTTGTATCAACATCTGAGGTCAGCATTTCGCTGACCGTGGATTCCAACGAGGCCATCCCGCAGATCGCCGCTGATCTGGAGGAGCTTGCCTTTGTGAAGTATTCCGGGCGGCAGGCGATCGTCTGCCTGGTCGGGGAAAATATCCGCGAGACCGCCGGTGTTGCGGCGCAGGTCTTCGACGCCATTCGCGACATCAACGTGCGTATGATCTCCCAGGGTGCGTCGGAGATCAATCTCACCTTCGTGATTGACGAGGCCGACGTGCCGGAGGCTGTGCGACGGCTGCATGCCAGGTTCTTCGCCGAGGTTGATCCCGAGGTGTTTGATTGAGCGACCGTAGTCTCAACTTGCTTGTCCTGGGACGGGGCAAGATGGGCTCTTTGGTCGCCGAGCTCGCGCGGGAGCGCGGCCACAACGTGAACAACATTGACGTTGACGAGAACGAGAACGGTGCATGGCTCACGCCGGAGAACTTACAGGAATTCGATGTAGCCCTCGACTTTACCGTGCCCGACGCCGTCATGAAGAACGTCGAAGCCTGTCTGCGCGCTAAGAAGGCGATGGTGGTTGGCACGACTGGCTGGTACGGCGAAATGGAGCGCGTTCGGAGGGCCGTGGAAAAGGCTGGAACCGGATTCGTCTTCGGCGCGAACTTCTCTTACGGCGTGAACCTGTTTTTCCAGATCGCGCAGGCCGCTGCCCTGGCCTTGGCGCACGGATACACCGGTCACATCACCGAGTGCCATCACATTCACAAGAAGGATGCTCCCTCCGGCACAGCCATTGCCATTCAGCGCGTGCTCGAGCAGGCGTCGGGCGTTCGCGTGGATATCACCTCTGAGCGCGAAGGCGAGGTTACGGGAATCCACACGCTGAATCTCGACTCGGCTGGCGATCACATCGTGCTGAGACACGAGGCGAAATCGCGTCGCATCTTTGCTGAGGGCGCTGTTCTTGCTGCTGAGTGGATTGCCGGCAAAACCGGCTTCTACGATTTCAAAGATATTTTTCTGCAGCTCTGAGACGTCTCTGGAATTGCGTGTCACTAAGGACGAACCGCGCATTGCACGGACGAACACGGATCAGACTAGAACCAATCTCATAAATTGCTTTGTATCAGGGCACGGCTTTTAGCCGTGCCGCAAGTCGATCCCAAAGGACTTGGGCTTCAGCCCCTGAGCGTGCCAATTTTTGCAGGGGCTAAAGCCCGGACCTCTTACTTTGCTCCGTCCGGCACGACTCGAAGTCGTGCCCTGATACAAACCAACCGATTTATGAGATGGGCTCTAAGAAAGAAATAAACAACAAATCCGCGTTCATCTGCGAAAATCCGCGGTTGGAATCCCGGCGGTGGATTATCCTGTTGTCATGAAACTGCGTGGATGCGGTACTGCTCTTGTCACTCCCTTCCAACAGGATGGAAGCATCGATGAGCCTGCCTTGCGAGACCTGGTGCGCTGGCAGGTGGAGTCGGGCATTGACTTCCTGGTTCCCTGTGGCACCACTGGCGAAACGCCGACTCTGTCGCACGAGGAGTGGCTGCGCGTAATTGATCTGACCATCGAAACCGCCGAGGGCCGCGTGCCCATCATGGCGGGCGCCACGTCGAACAACACGCGCGAGGCCGTGGCGAAGGCCAAGGAGATTTCGTCGGCGCCGGGCGTTGATTACGTCTTGACCGCTACGCCGTACTACAACAAGCCCACACAGGAAGGGGTTTACCAGCACTTTCGCGCGATCGCCGAGACCTCGGCGAAACCGCTCGTGTTGTATAACATCGCAGGGCGAACCGGGACGAACATCGAGACTCCGACGCTGCTGCGCCTGGCCGAGGTGCCCAACATCGTTGGCGTGAAAGAAGCCAGCGGAAACATCGCGCAGATCGCCGAAGTATGCTCTAATGTGCCCGAGAATTTTCTTGTCTTCTCCGGTGACGATGCTGTGACTCTGGCCGTCATCGGACTGGGCGGCGCCGGTATCGTCTCTGTGGTATCGAACGAAATTCCGGCGGAGATGGCGCGCATGACGCAAGCAGCGCTCTCCAATAACTGGGACACGGCGCGGCTGCTCTTCCGCAAATACCTGCCGCTGATGCAGGCGAACTTCATCGAGTCGAATCCGGGGCCGGCTAAAGCCGTGCTGGCGATGATGGGCCGCATCGAAGAGGTCTATCGCCTGCCGCTCGTGCCAGTGAAAAAAGAAACCCGCGCCAAACTGGAAAAAGTGGCGGCCCAAGTTGGCTTGCTGCAATCGCAGCCCGTCGCGCGGTAGCGCGGGCCTTCGCTGGATTTTCATGATGTCACAGGACTTGAAAGGGCACGGCTTCAGCCGTGCCGTTAGCGGCTTCTCGAACCATGGCTTTAGGCGCCGAGGAACTTCGCGGTCGTGGAATTACGAATTCCCTCAGGGGCTAAAGCACGCGTTTTTGTTGCACGCCTTGCGGCACGGCTGAACAGTTTGCTGAAAAAGGAACCAAGACAGTAATTTCGACCGATTTCCGTGCGAATTTCGCCTCGTGAATTGTTGATTCTTCGTTCATCGAATCACGCGAATTGCCGCGAAATTAGTTTTTCAGCAAACTGTGAAGCCGTGCCCTTTCAAAGCGTTTCATCGCACAGCGCTTGCTATCGTGAATCACTAGGCTAGGGCGGCTCCGCCTACACTTCTGCTGGAGCAGGCAGCCATCAGCAGTTATACTGCCCGCGATGCACGAACTCCGACGACAAATTGAATCCCTTTACGCGATGGGACTCGATGCGGCGACCTTTCCCGGCGCAAACGAAGTATTCACGCAATTCCGCGACGCTCTGACCGCAGGGGCGATTCGTGCTGCCGAAAAGCGCGATGGCCGCTGGCAAACCAACGCCTGGGTGAAGCAGGGCATCCTGCTGGGCTTCCGAATTGGCAAGCTGACTGAGAGCGGCGACCCGCACGTCCTCTGCTTCGTTGACAAAGATACCTACCCGGCCCGTCACTTCTCTACGGCTGACAATGTGAGGGTGGTTCCCGGCGGTTCGTCGGTGCGTTGCGGAGCCTACGTCGCACCGTCGGTGGTGTGCATGCCGCCGATGTACATCAATGTCGGCGCCTACGTTGACGAAGGGACGATGGTCGACTCACACGCACTGGTCGGGTCATGCGCGCAGGTGGGCAAGCGAGTACACATCAGCGCAGCGGCTCAGGTTGGGGGCGTGCTGGAGCCGATTAATGCATCGCCAGTCATCATCGAGGACGATGTGCTGATCGGCGGAAACTGCGGCGTGTACGAAGGCACACAAGTTGGCGCGCGCGCCGTGCTGGGTGCGGGCGTCATCCTTACCCGCTCGACACCGCTGTTCGATATCGTGAAAGGCGAGATCTATCGCACTACCGAGAGCGAGCCGCTTCGCGTTCCGGAGGGAGCCGTGGTTGTGCCTGGCTCGCGCGCCATCACGAAGGGCAAGGCCGCGGACTGGGGCCTGTCGCTCTATACCCCGGTCATCGTGAAGTATCGTGACGAGCGCACCGATCGGGGGGTAGAACTGGAAGACATTCTGCGGTGAATGCCAATCCCCATGATCCGGCACAGGCAACGACGGGAAGTAATTGCGGTTCTGATCGCAATCTTGTGTGCGGTCGCGGCGCTAATTGCCTGGCGCTTCACTGGAGAATCGAGTCCGCTCTTCCCAGCCCTGCGCTGGATCACGCTTGCATCTCTGATCGCCTATGGTTGTTTTCGCCGAACACTTACAGCATGGATCTTCATTGCAATGCTGCTGGGCGCGGAGATTGGACACGACCTTCCCAATGTTGCAACCAATCTGCGGGTGCTCGCGCTGATCTTCCTGCGGCTGATCAAGACCATCGTCGCACCCCTGATCTTCGCAACGCTGGTGGTCGGCATCGCCGGCCATTCCAACCTGCGACAAGTTGGACGTCTCGGCTTGCGCTCGATCATCTACTTCGAGATTGTCACCACCGTCGCTCTCTTCCTCGGCCTTGCGGCTATCAACCTGAGCAAAGCAGGCGTTGGCGTTCAATTGCCCGCGACGCCCAGCGCGGAAACTGTTCCTATTACCAAGCTTGGTTGGCAAGATACCGTTCTGCACATTTTCCCGGAGAATGTTGCGAAGTCGATCGCGGATGGTGCGGTGCTGGAGGTCGTAGTCTTCAGCCTGATTTTTGCCGCCGCGCTGGCCATGATAAGTGAGCATAAGCGCCGCCCTATGCTCGTGTTTTGCGAGAGCCTGGCTGAGACGATGTTCAAGTTCACCAACATCGTCATGTATATGGCGCCTATCGGGGTGGGCGCGGCCGTAGCCTACACTGTGGGACACACCGGTGTCGGCGTTATAGTCAGCCTGCTGAAGCTGCTGCTCACGCTGTATGCGGCGCTCGCCGTTTTTGTGCTTGGCGTTTTGCTGCCCATTGCGCTGATGTTCGGAGTTCCGTTACGCCGGTTCATCAGCGCCGCAATCGAGCCGGTGACCATCGCCTTCGCGACGTCCAGCTCGGAAGCTGCCCTGCCACGCGCCATGGAAGCGATGGAGGCGATCGGGGTTCCGCGGCAAATTGTCGCCTTTGTCATTCCCACCGGCTACAGCTTTAATCTCGACGGCAGCTCCCTATACCTGAGCGTGGCGGCAATCTTCGTGGCGCAGGTCGCGGGCATTCATCTTTCGCTGGGACAGCAATTGATCATCGTGCTCACGCTGATGCTCACCAGCAAGGGAGTAGCCGGCGTTTCACGTGCCGCGCTGGTCATTCTGCTGGCCACAGCCTCGTCGGTCGGGCTTCCAACCGAGCCGGTCTTTCTTTTGCTCGGCGTCGATCAATTTCTGGACATGGCGCGCACCGCGGTGAACGTGCTCGGCAACTGCCTGGCAACCGTGGTGATGGCAAAGTGGGAAGGAGAATTCGGCGCAGCGACTCCGTCGCCGGTAGTCAAGGAAGCCGTCTTGCAATAGAGCTGGCCGGCCAGGGCGGCGCCGTAGCTTCAGCACTCGCCTGCTGTCGGCGAACTTCGAAATGCCTTTGCCGGAAATGCCCGAGGGCGCGCTCGCCCCACACTCTGACGAAGTAATAGTTCAGCCCGGCGCCGATTACAGAGCTGATGACCGGAACCAGCCGCGCCGTCCACTTCTCCACAATTTCGCCGCTGGCCCTCACTGCGATTCGTTGAATCACGCGCGGCACGAATTTCGACACGAACTGCTTTTCCAGCAGTTCGCGGCTGATGTCCACGCCGGCGGCACTGGCTGCCGCGATCCATAACTCAGCCTCTTCTGCCTCAGTGTTATACGGGAAGCCGTAAATGAGGCTCAGCTTCTGCAGCATTCGCAGTGTAATGGCAGCCAGGATGCCAAGGTCGGGCACAATCGTGAACATGCCTCCCAGGCCAAGTCCTGAGCCTGAGGCGGCAGCCATGCGCATGCTTCCGCGGATGGTCTGCGCCGCAATGTGATCGAGGATTTCCGGATCGACCGAGTACACACCGTTATAGGTAAGCGCGGGAAGGTCGTAGGCGATGCGCAGGTGCTCGAGATACTTATCTGGATCCACCTTGACCGTGTGGTATGCCTTCATGAAGGCGGCACGGACGGCATCTTCCAGCCGCAGCCTGACCCATCCCTTCTTTTCGATATCTGCCATGTTCTCAGTATAGGCACGTTTAGGCGCTGCGGAGAACCCGCTGTGCTAGCATCGGAACTTACAGATGCCCACCAACAAACTGCAAGTGGTACCGCTCGGCGGACTCGGCGAGTTCGGCATGAATTGCATGGCCATTCGCTGGGGGGACGACATCATCGTCGTTGACGCCGGGCTGATGTTTCCCGAGGCCGAGCTGCTGGGCGTGGACATAGTAGTCCCCGACATCACCTACCTGATGGAAAATCGGCAGCATGTGCGGGCCATTGTGCTGACCCACGGACACGAGGACCATATCGGCGCCCTGCCCTGGGTCCTTTCCGAGCTCAACGTGCCGGTTTACGGCACCGAATTCACCCTGGCATACGTGGAAGGCAAGCTCGAAGAGCATGGCCTGCTCGATGATGCAGTCTTGAACGAGATCACGCCGGGTGAACGATTCAAGATCGGTCCGTTCACCATCAATCCTATCCAGGTCACGCACAGTCTGGTGGACTGTGTCGCGCTGGCCATTCACACGCCTATCGGCATTCTGATTCACACCGGCGATTTCAAAGTCGATCCCACGCCCACTGACAACCGCCTATTCGACCTGCACTCGTTCGCCGAGTACGGCAAAGAAGGCGTGCTGGCCCTGTTTCAAGATTCGACTAATGTCGAGCGACGCGGCTACACCCCGAGCGAGCGGGCCGTCCGGGCACGCTTCCAGGAAATTTTTGCTCGTGCCGAAAAGCGGGTCTTCATCTCGTGCTTCTCATCGTCGGTCCATCGCATCAAGCTGGCGATTGAGGAGGCAGCGGAGAATGGACGGCAAGTCTCCCTCGTCGGCCGCTCCATGCTGGAGTCCACGGAAATTGCGCAGGACCTGGGATATCTTGACATTCCCGAAGGGCTGCTGATCCACCCCGCACAGATCAGGGACTTGCCGGCCGACAAAGTCTGCGTCTTGATAAGCGGCACCCAAGGCGAACCCATGTCGGCCCTCTCCCGTGCCGCCGTGGACAATCACAAGCACGCTCGCATTCTTCCCGGCGATACCGTTGTGCTCTCGTCGCGCATCATCCCGGGCAATGAAAAAGCTATCTTCCGTGTGGTGGACCACCTCTTCCGCCGCGATGCGCATGTTATTTACGACGATGGTTCCACGCCGCCGGTACACGTCAGCGGCCATGCCAGCCAGGAAGAGTTGAAGCTGATCATCAATCTGGTCAAGCCGCAGTACTTTATTCCCATCCACGGTGAATACCGGCAACTGAAGCTGCACGCTGAAATGGCGGGCGCAATGCATGGATCGGTCGGCAAAGTCGTGATGATCGAGAGCGGGGACATTCTGGAATTCGACGAACTCGGCGCGCGCAAGGCCGGGCGCATTGCCGTTGGCCGCGTTTGCATCGACTCCAATTCCATGGGCGACGTGGTCGAGGACCTGGTCATTCGCGACCGGCGTCACCTCAGTGAAGACGGCATCGTGCTGCCCATCATCGCCATCAACAAGCTGACCGGGAAGGTGGAGTCTTCGCCCGAGATCGTGATGCGCGGCTTCTCTCCCAGCGGAGGCGACGACGGCTTTCTTGACGAAGCCCGCCAGACGGTGATGAGCACACTCGAATCCTCCAGCGACGAAGAGAAGGGCGACTACGGCATGATCAAGGAGAAGATCCGGCAGGACCTGAAGCGTTTCATCGTGAAGAACACCTCGCGCCGGCCGCTGATTATGCCGGTGATCCTGGAGATCTGAGCGGCGCCAGCCGCACTCCGCAATGACCACCGTTCCCTGGCAAGGCCGCAATCCATCCTCAAAGGCTCGATTGCTCGTCTGGTTGCTTCTGCTGTTGCCCTTGCTCATCGTCGCGGTGTATCCCACAGTCCAGGATTATCTGCGCGCGGCCTCGCTGCTGCAGCGCATCTCCGATCCACAAGCCACGGGATGGATTGCTCATTACGATGTCCATCCGGTCGCCGTGCGCGATACGAGCTTCGAGTTCAGGGGCGGGTCGATTCCGGCCCGCTTGTACATGCCGAGTGACATCAGGTCTGCGCCGGGGATCATGGTGGTGCACGGTATGCATGATCTCGGCATCAACGAGCTGCGCCTGGTAAGCTTTGCGCGTTCCCTGGCGGCGAGCGGCTTCTTCGTGATGACACCGCAGGTTCCGGGAATCGCCGACTACCGCGTCGAAGCCGAATCGGCCGATGTCATCGGCACAGCAGCGCGGAGCTTCGCGCAAGAACTTCACACCCCCGCGGTGGGTATGCTGGCCCTCAGCTTCTCGGGGGGACTGGCGCTGCTGGCAGCCAGCGAGCCGCAATACTCGCCGTCCCTAGCGTGGGTAGCAACCGTTGGAGCGTACTACGATCTTGCGCATGTATTGCGCTTCTTCGCGACCGGTGAAGCCGTTCGTCCGGATGGATCGGTCGAGCTGCTTACGCCCCACGATTACGGGCCGCTCATCGTCGTTTATGACGAACTGCCAGATTTCTTCGCTCCCCAAGATGTCGCAAAGGCCCACGAAGCAATAAGGCTCTTGCTCTCAGAAAACGAAGAGGCTTCGAAACAGTTGGCGGCGACCCTGACGCCTGCCGGACAGGAAATCATGCAGTGGATCTATCACCACGAGCGAGAGTACTTCGCTCCAGCTCTGCTCGCCGAAGTGGACAAGCGGAGACAGCAACTCGCAGCTGCATCTCCCGCGGGCCGCCTCCAGTCTCTTTCCATGCCGGTGCTGTTGCTGCACGGCTCCGATGACACGGTGATTCCGCCAACCGAACTCCTGTGGCTGCAACGCGATCTCCCCAAGGACAAACTACTCGTTGCTCTGATCAGCCCCGCGGTTGGGCACGTGGAAGTGGGAAGCAAGGCGACCTTGCGCGAGCGGCTGGCGCTTGTACACTGGATGGCATTGATTATCCGCGAGACAAGAACTACCGAGATGGGGGCCGCAAAGCCGCTAATCCCAGCGCAGGCGCTTGCGCCTCGCATCTTTGACACAGCTCGAACCCCGCCATGGTGACACTTGAGCAGATCGAGCTGGCGCAGCAAAGGTTGCGTGGCATCGCGGTGCACACACCGCTAGTCCAGTACGTTGCCCTGGCATCGGAAAAAGCCATGGAAGGTCAGCTCTGGCTCAAGCCCGAAAGCCTGCAACCAGTCGGCTCATTTAAGCTGCGCGGCGCCTACAACAAGATCGCATCGTTCCCAGAACATGAGCGGCGGCGCGGGGTTATTTCCTACTCCAGCGGCAACCACGCGCAGGGCGTCGCCTACGCAGCGCGTGCGCTGGGCGTAAAGGCGGTCATCGTGATGCCGCGAAATGCACCCAAGCTCAAGGTTGACAGTACTGCCGCACTGGGAGCGGAGATTGTCACAGTCGGTCCTGCAAGTACAGAGCGCATGAAGAAGGCCGAAGAGCTTGCCCGCGAGCACGGCTACGCCATCGTGCCTCCCTACAACGATGAGCAGATCATCGCCGGGCAGGGCACGGTCGGTCTGGAGATTCTTCAGGACTGCGCGGACGTCGATCTCGTGCTGGTGCCCGTCGGCGGTGGGGGACTTATCAGCGGCGTCTCGGCGGCAATCAAGCTGAGCGGCTCGAACGCCAGGGTGATCGGGGTCGAGCCGGAGCTGGCAAACGATGCGCAGCAAAGCTTCCGCAAAGGCGAGATTGTCGAGCTTCCGCCCGAACGCGTTTCCAGCACGCTCGCAGATGGCTTGCGTACGCAGTCTGTGGGACCGGTAAACTTCGAGCACATTCGCCGCTTTGTGGACGACATCATCACCGTTACCGAAGACGAAATCCGCACCGCCATGCGGTGCATTATCACGAATGCCCGCATCGTCGCCGAGCCGAGTGGCGCAGTCACCTTCGCGGCCTGGTTATTCCACCGTCAGGAAATTCCCGAGTCGAAAAGGGCAGTTGCGATTGTTAGCGGAGGTAACGTCGAGCCGCAGTTGCTGGCACAGGTTTTGGCGGATGAGGTAGCAACAGAGTGAGTTGCGCTTAGGACGACACGCTTATACCTATAAGATTGTTTGTTGGGAAACGCAGGAGCTGTCAGGTGTCGGACAAATGTCGCTTATACCGCCGGTCAGTATTTTTCCTAATTATCGTTTTCTCCATCTCGGCGGTCGCCGCAGAGCGTGGTGTTATGTTGCGCGAGGGCGTCATCTACATCTCTCCCGACACCTCGTCGGCAAAGCTGTCGAACATCGGACGTGGACGCGAGGTTGCCGTCATCGAGCACACGCCGGGATGGGTGCACGGTGTGGGCACTGTGGATGTCGACACGACCATCGAACTGGGCGAGGAGGAGCGGAACGACCGTAACGTTACGGGTTGGATCATCGACAAGGGCGTTATCACCACCACAACTCCTGATGGCGACAAGATTATCTTCGGCGAGGCCTTCGATTCGGAGTTGGAGGCCAGCCGTCGCGGCGGGCGTCGTGGCGCGGCCCAGGATGCCTTGCGCCTCTACGCCGGCGTCGCCGGGTTATTTCCGGCTTCCCCGCTGGCGGCAGAAGCCGCCTACCGCGCAGCCGACATTCGCTGGCAAATCGACGCCGCCGATGCCGCCTCTCGTCCCTCAGCCAAAGAACGGGACCTGCTTCTGCATTACCAGATCGACGAACAGTACATGAGGAAAGTGATGAAGAAATACCCTGGCACCAAGTGGGCCGATCTGGCTGCCTACCACCTCATCGAAAACAAACTATGTGGCGACTGGGAGGCCGCGCCGAAATGTCCCGAGATGGAGGCCCAGCTCTACATCAAGTACACCGAGGACCATCTGCAGTCGCCCAAGGCACCTGAGGCGCTCTACAAGGCGGCGTGGCGCTACTCAGCGCTCATCGTGATTTACAAGACCGAGAACCAGCAGAAAAAGGCGGAGGATTCCGCGGCCCGCGCCTTGAGCACCGCTAGAAAAGTGGTGTTGCAGTTTCCCAACGACGCCGACTGGTCCAGCCGGGCGCAACGTCTGATATACATGGTTGAGAACAACATGCCAACCTGGGGTCCGAATCTGGAGTAAATCGCGGAGGCGATTTGAACGATTACCTGTTGTCTGTCCTGCTGGGTGTCATCGAAGGTCTAACCGAATTTCTTCCCGTCAGTTCGACGGCGCATTTACGCATCTCCGAGTCATTTCTCGGTATTGATCTTGGCAACGGCTACTGGAAGATGTTCTCCATCGTCATTCAGTTGGGCGCGATTTTGTGCCTGCCGTTGTACTTCTGGAACCGCATCGTCGAATTCGTCGGCGACTTCCCGCAGGGCAAGCGCGGTGACCGCACCATCGTCAACCACCCGCTTTCACTGACCGCCATAGCTTTTGTTGTGACCGCGATTCCAGCCTTCCTGCTGACCAAAATCATCGGTAAGCACCTGGAAAGCCTTACCCTCATGTCCTGGGCGCTGATCATCGGCGGCGTCATCATGTGGATTGTGGACGCAGTTTACGAGCGCTCCCAGCACAAGGCCTTCGCGCGCGGCAAACTCACCGAAGACATGGAGGAGATGTCGGTGGCGCAAGCCGTCTGGATCGGCTTCTGCCAGATTTTCTCCGCCGTTTTTCCCGGTACTTCACGCTCGATGTCCACCATTACGGCAGGCGAGTTGGCCGGCATGAGCCGTCCAGCGGCGCTCGAGTTCTCGTTCTTTCTGTCTATCCCGACGATGGTGGTCGCGACTTGCTACGACCTGTTCAAGTCGTTGCGGCCGCATCACGGCGAGCCCAGCGCCATTGGCTCCATGCCTAGCGATGCTCATTCATGGATTGTGCTGGCCATCGGCTTCGTAGTTTCGTTCATCGTCGCCTACGGAGTCGTGGCCTGGTTCATGAACTGGGTTCGCACCCGCGGCTTCACCGTCTTCGCCATCTACCGGATTCTTCTGGGAGCGTTTGTGCTGTGGTGGGCCGCTCGGCTGCCGGGATAGACCTAGAGTCCGTGGAGAACCTGGCAGGTGCTCCAATCTACGCGATCGCCAACCGCATGGAACGGGGGCACACAAATAAACGCAATCAGGCCGAAACGCGTCACAGGATTTTTCGAAAATATTTTAATGAACGTCCCAAAATGGGAACATTTCTGGAAGCAAAAGCACGTTGCATGCCACTAGCTCGTCGGCATCACGCCGTGTTTTCTATAGCTTACGAGGATCAGGGACTCGTGGGGCGAATCTGGAAGGAGTTGTCCGCAGTTGGACATGCCGAAAATCCGCGGGTCCTTGTCGCGGTGCCTGAATAGCAGATTACTCCTCGAGCACGGCGCCTCCGAAAGCTAGCCGGCCGCCCAGGGAAGTGTAAAAGCCGTAGAGTGCCAGCGCGGCGATCAGCAGAATTCCGGTCAGGCTGATGCCCGAATACCACGCGGATCCTTGGGTCGTCAGCGGAAAGCTATGGAGGATATAGTAGACAATGAAATTAGCCACCAGCGCCAGCAAGCCGAAGCGGATCAATACAAACACAGCCAGACCAAAAAAGATCAGAGCGCCCACCAAGACATCCGGAGCAAACTGGCTACCCGCTGTGGAGAAAACCGTAAACAAGAAAACCCAAGCGACCGCTGCCGCCCACTCTTTGCGCAGCAACGCCCGCAAAAGGAACAGGACAAACAGAGCCCCAAGCCAGAAAAACAGCGCAAAGATCAACGCGAGCGCTACATCGGCAACTATCATCCGCGCGCCCAGGAACACCGACTGTGGGCCCGAAGATGGTTGCCCCGGAGGATAGCCGAGCCAGGAGAAAACAAACCACACCGGTCCCCCCACAGCGGCCGAAAAGGGCGCCAGGAAACAGCCGGCAAGGATGTCGCGTCCCACCAGTGGATCCCGAAAGTCTCCCGCCAGCAAGCGGCTCCAGGAGACCAGCGTGGCCGGCCATCGGCGGCGCACATATGGCTCCAGAGCAATGTAGAGGACCCAGATTAAACAGGACCAACCAAGCCCCCAGAACAAGAACTCGAAGAAGAGCCCGAGTTCGTCGAAATTCGGGACGTGATGTGCACCAAAGACCCACGCCACCGCCCAGGCCGCAAAAACAAAAGCTGCCAGACGAGAAGCTCCCCGGCGATCGCCCCGGCCAAGGCGCAGGTTCCGGCGGGCAAGCATTGCGCCGACCACCAGCAGCGAAAACAACAAAACAATCAAAATCACCAGACCCACCCGTTCGCCGCGGGTCGGCTGATATGGCTGCGTGCGCTCGGGACGGGTCCACGGGCCAATCAATTCGAAGTAAACGGGCTTGCCCCGGTATGCCGCGGCTTCGATTCGCATCGGGATATTGGGGCGCTCGGACCAGCGATCCTGTCCACGCAGCACGCGCGTCGCTATAAACCGGAGGCGTCCACGTCGGCTGCGCTGGCGACCACTTGGAGGGATCGAGCCCCGCGGCAGAGAACAGCGGCGCCCAGTCCGGTGCCCGGTCTTGAGAAGGCGCGGCGGCTACCGGCTGCTCAACCTGCGGAGGAACTGCGACCAACTGCGTAAGGCGACCGCGCGGATTGAGCCTGACCAGCGTCATCCCGGACACATCCAACGCTGGGTCGTCCGTCCATACCGACCCCGATTCGGGTGCATCCGAGAAGATGCTCCCAGCCGCGAGCGGCCGAGGGCTGCCGCGATACCAAAACACGAACGCGCCGGTTTCGAGGTTGTCCCAGCGAGTCTTCGACTTGTCGTGTTCGGCGATGTAGCGTAGAAACTCTCTCCCCTCGTAGAACCCAATTGCCGTGTCCACCGGCGGCTCGGAATAGCCGACGCTCTGCAGAATATCCCGCGCGCGTTCGGCCAGCGCTTCCGGCGGTTTCTCGAGTGGCACACGCCGGAAAAGCTTTGTTTGTGCACCCAACAGAATCGCCGCGATAACCGACGCAATGACTCCTGCCAGCACAACCCAAGCCACCACAGGACGCAAGCCTTCGGTTTCTCCCGAGGCAGCCACCATCTCGGGCGACGGCGTTTCGCCTGCCGCCAGCGCAGCCGCCAGCGGATCGCCTCCCGGAAACGCGGCTGCCACCTGCCGTACCGAAGATGGCCGTTTTGCCGGATCTTTTTGCAGACAGCGCAGGATCGCGCTTTCCACTGCCGGATCAATGTCCTTTACCACCGATGACGGTGTCTTGGGAGAAGACTCCAGATGCGCCCGTCGCCACTCGACCGGGGTGTTTGCCTGATAAGGAAGGTGCCCGGTGAACAGCTCATAAAATACGAGTCCCAGCGAGTAGATATCGCTGCGAACGCTGGCCTCGCCCTTTCCAATCTGCTCCGGAGCCATGTAGGCCGGCGTACCTGCGGTTTCGCTGCGGCCCGTTGCGTCGTCGCTGCTGAGGGCCAACCCGAAGTCCGTGATGCGCACCCGCCCTCGTCCATCCAGCATGATGTTGGCCGGCTTCAGATCACGATGCAGTAATCCGCAATCATGCGCGGCGGCCAGACCGGCACAGATTTGGTGCGCGGTCTCCAAGGCCTTGTCCGGTGGCAGACGACCTATGCGGCGCAGCAATGACGACAGGTCCTCGCCGTCTATGTACTCCATGGTGAGAAAGTGCTGCCCGTTCACTTCACCGATGTCGTAAACGCGACAGACATTCGGGTGCGAAACCTGGCGGGCATTACGGACCTCAGCGTGAAACGCTGCGAGTGCAGCGGCATCGTTCTGCAGCGAGGCCGGAAGAAACTTGAGCGCTACAACATTTCCGAGCTTGAGATCTTCAGCGCGGTAAACTTCGCCCATGCCGCCGCGCCCCAACAGAGCGACGATCCGATACCGCTCGATAAGAACAGTGCCCGGCGAGAATCCTCCGCTTTGCGGTGGGTGCGATTTAACAGGAGCTGGACGTCCGGCAGCGCCACCTGGCTCCAAGGTCGGCGTGTCGGGAATGGAAATGGCACGTCCGCAGGAGGGACACAAACGGACGTTCTCAGAACATAACGCCCCGCAGCCGGAGCAGGTGACCATGTGGACGGATTGTATCCCACCGCGACGCGAGGTAGGGAAGCCTTATTGGAGCGAATTCGACTCCGCAGTTGGGAAACTGGGGGGAGACTAGTTCGGCAACAGGCCCGGGCTTGATTTCCGCGGCCGCGAGCCGCCTTTCTTGCGATAATAATTTGGCTCTGGCGTACTAGCAGCCCCGAAGCGGGGATGCCGCGTAACGGCGCGTCCCAGTGGCGACGTGTTGCGTGGCCGTTTCTGTCTGCGCCGGATGGAGCAGGCAGCATGGGTCCTCGCAAGTCCGCCGCGGCGGGACGGCAAAAACCGTACGCCAAAATGAACTTCGTCGCGCGCACATTTACTCCGACGGCCAACCGGCGGCTCAATGAGCTGATCGGCTTCCTGGTCTTTGTCTTCGCGATCTTCCTTTCGCTCGCCCTAGTGTCGTACTCGCCACTCGATCCTTCGCTCAACACCGCGGCCAGTCCGCCGGCCGGAGGCTCCACGCACAACTGGGCCGGGGTAGTGGGTGCCATGGTCAGCGACCTGGCGCTGCAAGTCTTCGGCATCGCGGTTTTCCTGATGCCGATTTTTCTGTTGCTCTACGCCCTGCGCTGGTTTCGCTCAAGGCCCATCCAATCGCCGTACGCCAAAACGCTGGGAGCGATGGCGCTGCTGACGTTTCTCGCCGGATTCCTCGGGCTGCTTGCACCACATGCGCGCTGGATGGGAGTGGTCGCTCCCGAAGGCCTGCTGGGCCGCATTGTGGCCGATGCGCTGATCCACTACTTCAATCTTGCCGGCGCGTATCTGATCTGCGTCGCGGTCATCGCGGTCGCGCTTTATCTCTCGACGGCCTTTTCATTTGGCGCCCTGCAAATCTGGTCGCAGACGCGCTTTGCGTTCGTCTATGCGGCGCTCGACCGCTTCGCCGACTGGCGCGCTGAGCGTGCTCGAAAGCGAGCCGCCAGGGAACTGGAGAAGAAGCGAGCCGCCGCTGCCAAGCCGGTGGTGACGGCACAACTCGTGCCGCGACGCGCTGTCGCCGACGAAGCGCCGCCAACTCCGCAGCCTGGAGTCGTCAGCGCTCCTTTGCCGCAACCGGTGTGCAGCGGAGCCAAGACCGGCATCGAGCGCACCTTCGAGGGCGAAACCGCCGCGCCCGAACCGCAGCCGAAAGCCGAAGAGCCAAGCGTTGAAGAAATCGCCGTCGGCGCGCGCGCCGACAGCACGCCTCGCGGCAAGACGACCATGCCGCGCCTGGCTGGCAGCTACAAGCTGCCTTCCACCGCGCTGCTGCACCGTCCCGACGAGCACGGCTCCATCGACGAAATCGAACTCAAGCACCTGGCCCAAGTGCTGAGCGAAAAATGCGCCGAGTTCGACGTGCGCGGCCAGGTGGTGCAGATCAATCCCGGTCCGGTGGTCACGACCTTCGAGTTCAAGCCCGAGGCCGGCATCAAGTACAGCCGTGTCACCAGCCTGTGTGATGACCTCTGCCTGGCGCTACGCGCCGAGAGCATTTTGATCGAGCGCATGGCCGGCAAGTCCACGGTCGGCATCCAGGTGCCGAACCACGAGCGCGAGACCATCTGGCTGCGCGAGGTGGTCGAGTCGCAGGAGTTCCTGGCCACGAAGTCGAAGCTCACGCTGGCGATGGGCAAGGACATCAACGGCCGTATCGTCACCGCTGACCTGAACACCATGCCGCACCTGCTCATCGCCGGTTCCACCGGTTCGGGCAAGAGCGTGGCCATCAATGCCTTCATCATGTCCATCCTCTACAAGGCAACACCCGACCAGGTGCGCCTGATTCTGGTGGACCCCAAGCGGCTGGAGCTGGGCAACTACGAAGGAGTGCCGCACCTGCACACGCCCATCATCACCGAGCCCAAGCTGGCCTCGCCACGGTTTGCATGCCTTCACCGCGGAAACAAATTTCATGTCGTTGACCGGTTACATAGCTGGCAATATTACACCGAAAATCACGGCTGGATCAGTCGTGCCGAGGCAGCGTCGCTGGTAAAATCGCAAACCGCTGTCAGGACGTCATCGCTGCCGGCGCGCTAGCTGATACCTAATCGAGGGGACCGCCACCGAGCCACGCAAAGCACGCCCGACCCTCGGTAATGCTGGAAAGGATAGGACAAATAGGTCGTATCGGACTGATTATGCTTGAGCGGTGCGCTTTACGTTCTCTCGGCAGCATACGTCCAATTCGTCCTCTTGGTGCTTATCCTTTCCAGCATTACCGAAGCCAGAGAATGTCGAGTTATTAGCAGTAACCTGCCATAGCGCGGCGTAGCCTCGCCTTCCCGATCTCCAGTAACGCAAAACTCAGGCACTTCAGAATTCAACACGGGTGGGTTTGGCGGCACGCGTTTCAGATGTAAGCGGAAGGTGGTACCGACGCCGACCGTACTCTCGACCGTCACTTGGCCTTCATGCACCTGCATAATCTCCCGCACGATCCCCAGCCCCAATCCCGTGCCGCCGGGCTTCTTTGTGCCTTTGCCGGCACGATAGAACCGATCGAATACCCAGGGGAGATCCTCGGGCGGAATCCCCTCCCCCTCATCCTGGACACGGATGCTGACCGTGTCCGCCGTCGCTTCGACCAGCACGGAGATTTCGCGACCGGCGGGAGTGTGGTGGCACGCGTTATCGAGCAGATTCCGCAGGGCTTGCGCCAGGCGATCTTCATTCCCGAGCACCAGCAGTGTCGCACTGACCTGGTTAACGGGCTCGTCATAGCGGATCGTCAATTGATCGTGCCGCGCGTGCAGGCGCGCTACCTCCACCGCATCCTCAATGAGCGGGCATATCGGCAGCGCCCGCAGCGGGATATCGAGCGTCCCGGTCTGCAATTTAGACAATTCCAGAATATCCGTCACCAGCCGCTGCAAACGTCCGGATTCCCGCTGAATAATGTTGAGAAAGTGCTCGGCGGCCTCCGGATCCTCCCGGATCGTCCCATCCGTGAGCGTGTCGGCGCACCCGGTAATTGCCGTCAGCGGGGTGCGCAGTTCATGGGAGACGTCGGCCAGCAGATCGCGGCGTAACTGTTCCTGGCGCTGCAGCGCATCCGCCATTTGATTGAAGGCTTTCCCGAGTTGGCCGAGTTCGTCCCGTCCCTTCTCCCGCATACGCAGCTCCATGCGCCCGGCGGCGATGGCCCGTGCCAGCCGCATGGCCGATTGCAGCCCGGAGGAGAGCGAGTCTGGAGAGCAGGATACTGACAAGGGCCGTGATCAGCAGGCTGATGAGCATCCCATAGCTGATGATGATACGGCGTATCGCCCGCAGATTCGCCTCCACCGAATCGAGCGGCCTATCGATATACATGATGAAGGCCAGGCGCGCGTTTTTCGCGTTTTCGGGATGGCGGAAAATCGGGATAGCGATATACATGCGGGTGTTGCCCCGTCGCGCGGTTCCCATCGCGTCCGGGTGCGTATCCGCCGTATAATGCCCATGCATGGCATCCCGCACTTCCGGCACCTCCCGCAATGAGAGCAGCCGATCCCGGCTTAGTTTCCAGCGCGCCCAGCATTGCAAATAGCTCTCATCCGGCGCCTTTTGGAACCAGGAATCCATCAACGGATCACCATCCGTATTCAGCACGCGGAAATGTGTTTGCGGGAGAGGACTCTCCCGGTCCGCCCCACTGGACGAGAGATAGAGTTGACAACGGCGCAAGGTCCAATACTGGTCCTGGTCGAAATAATCTGTTTGGGGATACTCCAACGATGAACGAATAGTGGATGCCAGCGTGATGCCGATAACCTTCAGCTTTTCCTCTTCCCGATTGCGAAAAAATGTTTCGATGGGGCCCATCAGCAGGATCAGCAACAGCACAAAGGAAAAGGCCGTGACGGCCAAATAGGTGACGATCAACCGTACGCGAAGGGAAGCTAGCCAGGTGAGGAGCATCTCAAGCATGCTGCAGTATATCCTTTAAGCGGTTTCCTGGAACTTATACCCGACGCCGGGGACGGTCAGGATCAGGCGGGGATTCGCCGGCGTCGTCTCCACTTTTTCTCGTAAGCGCCGGATATGGACATCGACGGTACGCGCATCGCCGTAAAAATCATATCCCCACACGTGGTCCAGGATCGCAGAGCGGCTGAGCGCCAATCCGGCATGGCGCATGAGATACTCCAGCAAGCAAAACTCTTTCGTTGTCAACACGATCAACTCGCCCTGCAAGCGGACTTCATGTTTCATCGGGTCGAGCACAAACGCCCCAAAACGCAGTTCACCGGCGGTCGTCCCCGCCGGCCCTTTAGCGCGGCGTAACACCGCTTTCACCCGCGCCACCAGTTCGCGCGGGCTGAACGGCTTGGTCACATAATCGTCCGCGCCCACTTCCAGCCCGACGATCTTATCCACTTCGCCATCACGTGCGGTCAACAGGATCACCGGCGTGCCGAGTTCATGGCGCAATTTCCCGCACACTTCCAGCCCATCCATCCCCGGCATGGTGATATCGACAATCGCCAGATCGGGATGCTGTTGATGCGCCAACCTGACCGCGTCCAACCCGTTGCCGGCGGTAATCACCTCGTATCCACCCTTTGCCAAATTATACTGCAACACATCAACGATCGATTGCTCGTCGTCGACCACGAGAATCGTTTGCGCCACCTTTGCTCCTCACGATGCCAAGTTTTTACATAGATCGAGAACCCCTCGAAACAACTCTCATTATAGCATATATGACGCTTAAACGGTTTGATCTGTCAGTGATGATGCGCCGAGCACTGCATCCACGATCCGCTCCCGTATCGTAACTCGATGAAGATTGGTTGTTGGACCGATTCACCCGATTGACTGTAGCTGCTCACGCTTCACGCCAGTATTTGCTCACGCCGTTTGGCCGTTGCGCTAAAAATGCCCGCGATCCCGAGGCGTTCCTCGAAGCTCGCGGGCGTCATGCGTTGCGTTAGTTGAACTCGGTGTCGATCACCTCCTTGGCGATGGCGTCGTCGATGAGTTGTCGGTGTTGGCCATAGGCGTACAACAGACAGGCGGAGCAGACGTTATTGAGTTGGCGCGGCAGCCCGCCGGTGAAGGCGTGAATGATGCGGAGCGCCGGTTCGGTGAAGAGCGGTCCGGTGGCGCCGGCTTGCTGCGAGATGGTGCTGGATGTAGCGGGCGCTCTCCTCCGGGGTGAGCGCGCGCGAGGTGGGCGCGGAGATGCACGCGCTGGGCGATGGCGGCGAAGCACTCCAGCTTGAGGGTGGTGCGCAACTCGGGCTGCCCGGCGAGGATGAGCGCGAGCGGGGCGCGGGAGTCCACGTCGAAGTTGAGCAGGAAGCGCACCTCCTCCAGCATGGCGCGCCCGAGGAGATGCGCCTCGTCAATGACGATGACCGGTTGTTTGCCGGCGTCGTCGCGTTCCTGCAGCGCGCGGTGCAGTTGTCGGCGGGCATCGCCGCGGTAGAAGCGCGGGGTCAGCCCCAGTTGCCAGAGCACCTCGTGATAAAAGTTGCGCGGCGTGAGTTGCGAGTCGGTCACGTAGAGCGGCGTGTAGCGGGTGACGGGCAAGCGGGCCAGGAAGGCGCGCAGCGCGGTGGATTTGCCCGCGCCCGACGGCGCCGGTGAGTACGGCGAAGCCGCCGTTCCCGCGCGGCGTAATCCAGGCGCGCCCCGGCCTCCTCCATGGCCGGGGTGCTCAGCAACTGCTCGGGCGGCAGGCCACGGGTAAAGGGCGTGCGGCTGAGGTGAAAGAAGGCTTCATACATCGCGCGGCTCCTCGCTGACTCACGTCGTCGACTGACTGAAGCGAATGCCGCCCTGCGCCTTGCGGCGTTTCTCGCCTTTTTTCGTCAACGCATCCAGATAGCGCGAGCGCGTCGGGGTGGACGACGGGACGTCGGCAAACGGATCGTCGTCTCCCGCCTGGGGATCGAAGGGGCGGTTCCATTCGAGCGGCGAGACCGGCCGATACGGTGGTCACCGTCAAAGGCGGTCACGTCATTAGGACCGTCCGGTAATTCCGCATAGCGGAGGGTGATGCGCTTTCCTGGCGTACGACGCGCCGATCTCGACCAGCATGCCGCGAAACTTCACACAGCCGGTTTGTCGACCTTGCGCGTCTCCTCGCGCAGGAAGGCGTCGTGCAGGGCCTGCTGATCGACCGGGCGGATGGGGCTGCGGATCGGCGGTGAACACCTCCTGGGGCGTGCGCCCGTCGAGGGACGCTATGCGGCGCGTGTTGTATCCGTCCGTCGAGCCACACGCTGAAGGTGTCGTTGAGGCTCTCCAGCGAGCAGGCCGGGACGCGGGCCATCTCGGCCAGGTACTCGTCGACTCGGCCCATAAAGCGCTCGATCTTGCCCTTCTTATGCGCAGCTGCACATAAGAAGGGTTATGGCGAGTAACTCGTTATGTAGAGTCAAGCGTTAATTGACCGGCCAATTCCGCAGTTCTCTCGCTTTGACTCTACATAACGAAATGGGGGTTATCTTCCCAACTGCTGCAACCAAGCGAGCAGATCCGCGTTTTGTTGCCATTCCGGCAGTTCTTCCGATACCACATCCCCTGTGGCCTTTTCTAAAGCCATGCGCTTCATGTTACTATCCGCCTTAGCGTAGATCTCCGTGGTTTGGATATTGACATGCCCAAGCAGGTCACGGATATATATCAGATTGACGCCAGACTGCAAGAGATGCATCGCTTTACTATGTCTGATGACGTGCGGTGAGATCGGCTCGAAACCATATTCGGGGAAGCGGGTCTTGGCCTCCGCGCAATATTTTTTCAGAATAAAGGCGATACCGGAGCGCGTCAGGTGCTGACCTTCCCGGTTCCGAAACACCGGGTATTCGTGGCACCGTGGAGCATCCAGGTGATGCTCTTTGAAGTAGTGTTCGAGCAAACGGGCCATGGGCGCCATGAGAGGAACAATCCGCGTTTTGTTCCCTTTGCCCGTGAGCTTGACCGTGGCCGGCGCCTGGAGTCTGACATCCGCGATCTTGAGGTCCGCGAGTTCTTGCACTCTGGCGCCGCTATCGTATAACAGGCTCAATAGGACTAAATCTCGTCTGCCGCTCGGTGTCGCCTGGTCCGGCATCTCCAGCAACTTTTTCATGGCATCAAGCGTCAAGTACTGGATGGATCTCTTCCGGGCTTTTTTCATCGGTATCGCCAGAATGTGCTGATATTGACACAACGCCTGCGGGTGTTCCATCTGAAGATACTTGAAAAACGCATGGAGCGCTGCCAATCGCTGGTTGCGCGTGGAGACACTGCAGTGACGTGTGGTCTCCAGCCAAGCAAGAAACTCTTCGATCAATGGCTTGTCGAGCTTGGCTAAGGTCAACTGTTCCGGTGGCATCCGTTGCTCAGCCGCACAGTATTTGAGCAGGAGAGTAAAGGTATCGCGGTAGGAACGGATGCTATTCGCACTCAGCCCCACCGTCCCAGGAAGATACTGGGAGAGGTAGCGGGTGATGGCATATGCAAAATCCGTGGGGGTTTTCATCGCGGCACCTCGGGGAACACGCCGGCACACGTCTGACTGATGGTCGTGAGGAGGTCCGGGTATTGGTCGGCGGTCAAACGCACATAGCGTTCGGTGGCGGCGACGGACGCATGGCCAAGATACGTGGAGAGGATCGGCAACGCGCAATAGAGATCCATGCCTTGCTGGACCATGTGCCGCAACGCGTGCGTGGCAAAGCTGTGGCGCAAATCATGGAGCCGTGGCCCTCTCCCTGGTCCTCCATGGGAAATGCCGCTCTTCCATAAGATCGTCCGAAAGTTTTTATAGACGGTATCGGCCCGCGGGCGCGTCCCGTCTTTCTTCAGAAACAAGTAACTCCCACTTCCAGACAGGGCATGCACGGTCTTCACATAGGTCGCCAAGTAGGCGGTGAGCGATGATGACATGGGGATCAGGCGGTCTTTATCAAACTTGGCCCGACGGATGGTGAGGACTCCGGCCGCCAGATCGACATCCTTCATCTGCAACGCGAGGGCTTCAGAGATCCGCAAGCCACATCCGTATAGCACACGAAACAGCGCGGGGAAGACTTGGCATTTTTGTGACAGTGGGTGAGGCGGTATCTGGTCACAGGCATGAAAAAACCGTTGGAGTTCCTCATCAGTAAAGATGTAGGGCACATAGACGTTGCGAAGAATTTTTCGCTTCCGATACGGCATGTAGGCACTGTACCCCAGATCATTGAGATACCGCACGAACTGTCGCAGCGTATTGATCCGATGTTCCCAGGTCACCTCTTTCTCCTGTGGACGCTTTTGCAGCCAGGCGTCCACCAGTTCTTTGGTCAGGATCGGGTTCGTCACGCGATACGCGAGCGTGAAGCGGGAGAAACGCTTTAAGATCGCAGCTTCCGTGGTATATTGAAATCCCAATGATTGTTTCATGCGGATAAATTGGATGAGCAATTCCGCGAACTCACCCACGAAGCCGGTCAAGGCGGAGGTGTTAGAGCACATGCGCGTCACCTCCCTCTGCTTGGTTCCATGCGAATGCCGAGACCTCCAAGGCACATTGGCGTAAGTGCGGCATATCGATTTTCAAATAGAGCGTGGTCGTTTGAGTGCTGGTATGGCCAAGCACTTCTGCAGATGACCGGTAACGGCACGTTGTGCTCCAACAGGACGCTGGCCAGACTGTGACGGAGGGCATGGGGGCCATGCTTCTTGCCATCAGGCACCTGAATGCCTGCCCGTTGGAGATAGTGCCAGACAATGCTATGGAGGGTCGGCGGCGTCAGCGGAGTAATCGGGCAGGTGTGCCGGACAAACACCGTGGTACTGTCGGTCGTGGGACGACCATACTTCACATAGTCGATGATCGCCGATCCCACATCGGGCAGCAACGGCAAGACGAGCGGCTCCTGCGTTTTTCCCTGGCGTAATTCGATCGTGTTCTGAGCCCACTGGAGATGGGAGAAGGATAAGCGACAGATATCCCCGGCGCGCATTCCGAGCCGAGACGCTAATAACAGCATGGCATAATCACGCTTCCCTTTCGGGTTCCCGCGATCGATGCTGTCGAGTAACCGTTGTACCTCTTCTTTTTTATAGGCCGAAGGAATGCGTGAGGTCTTATCGAGTTTCACGTGTGGCACGATCACGGATAAATCTTTGTCCACCAGATGTTCATCATAGAGGTAGCGCAGGAGGACGCGTAATGAGCCTAATGTACAATGAGCAGTGGCAGTGGATGTGCCGGCCAGTGTGTTGGCAAATCCGATTACCTGTCCGGCGGTGAGTTGTGAAAGGGTCTCAAGGTGCTGGGTGACGAGGTATTCCGAGAACCGGTGTAAATAGAGCTCGTTGGACTGCAGAGTTTTTTCGGAAATCCCATAGCGCCTGCGAGAGGCAATAAAGCCGGTAAACGCCTGATGCACGACCGGGGAGTAGGCTTTCCCTGCCTGACGTCTTTTCGAAAGTAGCATTCCGTGTAACTGATATTCCCCCAACATATTAATGGCCCGGACACGTAGCCGTTGGTGCGAGGGCAAACGGATGAACACGGTGATGTTGCATTCGTCTTGCAAAAATGCCAGACCAACGGTCATGTCAAAATGCTGGTAGTCCTCTGCGCTGCATATAGCTGTGGAGCGCGTCCCAGGTCGATTCGTAGAGACAGATCCTCTGACTCGTATACTTCACTCGTTCAAGCTCACCTTTGACCGATGCGATGAGCTCATGGAATGATAGCGGGATGTTGCAACATGGACTAACCTCCAATCTAAAGATGATGGGATGACCCGTCTTCAGAGTGGATGATTATGTTGAGCGAATCAATGGGATCCACGAGATTTTACGTTCGCTTACTGGGTTGACTCTACATAACGAGTTACTCGCCATAACCCTTGCTTTCTGGAGCATAGGGAGCGGTGTGGGCATGGCGCACGTTCAGGCGGGCGCACGCCAACTTGAAGGCGTCGGAGACGAAGATTTTGCCGTTGTCCACGTAGACCTGGTCTGGCAACCCGTAGCGCAGCGTCGCCCACTTGAACGCCTGTTCCAGTTGGAACTCGCGCTGGGCGAAGAAGAAGGCGGCGTAGGGCACCAGGCGGGTGGCGTCGTCAATGAAGGCGATGCGATACGTGCGGCGCATCTTGCGCGGATCGGTCGGATCGGGCAGATACGGGCCGTACTTCAGATCGGCCTGCCAGAGCTGATTGCGATGCGCCTTCTGGAAGCGCCGGGCGCCGCGGGCCACAGTCGCGTCGGCGGGTGCGTCATCACGCCGACCCGGCGCAGGTGCCAATCGAGCGTCGCGCGGGGGACGTCCCCGGCGCGAGCAGCCCTTCCTGCTCCAGGATCTCCAGGATGGCGCGCACGCTCCGGGTGGGCAGTTCCTCTTTGAGCGCAATCGCGGCGTCCAGCACGTCCGGGGTCACGGTCTTCACCAGCCCGAGTCCCGACGATGGCGCGGGTATAACGCCTCCAGCCCGCCCGTGTGATACGCTCCGCCACCGGCGCAGCGTACGCGCCGACAGCAGCGGCGGCCCGTCCGGCGTGCGCGTCGTCAACAGCACGCGACGGCGTGCGGAGGCCTCCGCCTCAGGGAGCGCGGGCTCCAGCAGTGGAGAGATGAGCGTAAACCGGCGCAGGGCTTCGGTGTGCTCGGCCATTTTCGACATGGTGGTCCTCCCAAAGGGGGTAGTCCACCCCACGGAGGGTCTCGCGGGGCGTCCACCATGAGCATACGCAGCCGACGACCTGGGGCGGAGGAGATTGCGGGTGAAACCTGACGCGCCCCTACAGCGTAAACGCCTGCGGGACCCACCACGGACTGATTCACCCAGCCGAACAGGCTGGAGGCCAGCGGTATCGAGCCCATACTGCGCGGCTATCCGCCGTCCC